>JAIDQQ010000009.1 GCA_029062165.1 Ruminococcus sp. | reverse complement strand
AACAATAATTGATAATATAGTTGTAAGTTCAATATCGTTTTTTCTTTATATTCCTACAACAGAAATATATCAGGAAATGTCGGGAATCCGCTGTATTGCCATTATCGCTTCAAAATCACTGCTGGTAATTTTCACAACCTTTATCAATAAAATATCTTCCGGAAAGAAAAATATACAGAAAAAATATATAATTGCTTTGTTTTTCGTCACAATAATTATGTTCATACTGGTTTCAGCACTTGCATTTATTGATATAAAAAACAATTCCGTAAACTCGTATGTTTCAGTTATTTTCTTTATTATAATGCTTTTACTGACCATGACCATATTTTTCGGTGCATTCAGGCTTACAGACTACTATGAAAATCAACATCAGCTGAATCTTATGGAGCTGAAAAACAGTATGCTTGAACAGTCAATGAACGATACCCGACATTCATTTGAACTTATCCGGACAAGTCTGCATGACTACAAACATAATATAATCAATCTCATGACCCTCGCACGCTCCGACGATATTGACGGCATTATTGATTACCTCGAAAAAGAAAATAGTCTGCTTAGCGAAACTTTATTTTACTACATGACCGGCAATGAAACAGTTGACGCAATACTATATATAAAGCAGAAAATCGCTGAAAGTCAGGGCATAACATTCATGATAAATGCGAAAGTCACTGAAAGATGTCCGGTTACTTCCGAACATTTTGCTTCAATTCTCGGAAATCTGCTTGACAATGCCATTGAAGCGTGTGTCAGTGAAGAAAATCCGTTCATTGAAGTAAAAATCCATGAAACGGAAGAATATTTCTGGATTATTGTAGTTAATAAATGTACGAATCCGGATATTTCACTGAATACCTCGAAGAAAAATAAGTATCTGCACGGTATCGGACTTAATTCTGTAAGGCATACCGTCAAAAGCTATCACGGCGATATTTACATTACTACAGACAATCAGAAATTTGATATAAGAATCATGATACCATTGAATGAAAATCCGGTCTGATAAACCGGATTTTTTGTTTTTATATTTAAAAATATACCGTTCATTACAAAAAAATGACCGTTCATTTATTTTCCCACACAAACGGATTTTTACGTGATATACTATTAAATAAAAATCAAAGGAAGAGTATTTATATGAAAAATTCAGTTTTAAAAACAATTCTGACGGTATTTTCAGTTATATGTATGACTTCGTGTTCATATATCGAGACCGAAAACAGAATAAAAAATGAAATCCAACAGGTATCACCAGATAAGCAATCCGCTGATTTGCCACCGGAAAATACTGCTGATTATAATGAACATCAGAGGGCGGAAGACGAAAAAATGTCAGCTGAAATTGAAAAAAGTCTGCAAAATAAAGTACCGGTATTTTCCACTGCCGGACAGCTTCATAATATCGGAGATACTTTTATTTCGCATTTTGGTTGTGATGAGCAGGAACTTGAAGTAACCGTAAACGGTATTCAGGAGTGTACTTCCTTGGATGATGTGGGTACAAGTCTTTCTGATACAGGAATAACAGATGATTCAGATTACTATGATTTGAAGTCAGATACTTTCACAGACGGTTTCAGAATGATTGTTCTTGATATAACCGTAAAAAACATAAGCGTTGAATTTCCGGATAATGAAAATAATGTTGCATGGTTCAGAATAAATGATTTTTCACATTCAATGGCAGATGATGTCATATGGTTTTCAGACCACCCGAAAGAACTTACTGCTTCCAACTATTATCATTACTACAACCCACAGGGTGAGACGGTAAATTTCAAGGCTGGATGGCTTGTTGATATGAGCAGGTTTACGCTTGATGACTTGTATCTGGAAGTCGGTTCAGGAACAAGCGACGATTACAAGGAATATGTATATCTTTCGTGAGGTGGCTGAAATGAAAAATATTTTATATATCGAATTAATGAAATCACTGAAAAATAAACTTTTTATACTTTCGGTGATACTGGGTTTTGGTGTTACATTTCTTAATTTTCTTTACAATTACGAACTTTACACGACGGAATCGGAAAAAATCAGATTATACAGTAATGAGTTCGGAATAACATATAATCCCATGTTAAGTATGAATACCCTGTATAATAGCTGGGTTGGTGGTGAGGCGTTTACTCTTGGTACTACAGTTTTTTTCTTTATAATCCCGATACTTACCACTATTCCATATGGGTGGTCTTATTGTTCGGAACTGAAAAGCGGATATGTAAGGAATGTCATTACAAGATGCGGAAAAATGCAGTATTTCATATCAAAATATATCGCAACGTTCATAAGTGGCGGACTTGCTGTAACAATTCCGCTGATATGTAATTTCATTCTGACAGCTTCATTTATTCCGGCGTATCAACCGCAAGTAAGGTATATGCAGTATTACGGTATTTTTTCAGGTACTTTTTTGTCTGAAGTATTCTATCAGAATCCTGTTATATACGTTCTTATCTATATATTTATTGATTTCATATTCTGTGGATTAATAGCTTGTCTTAGTTGTACATCTGCAAATATAATAAAAAACAAAATAATAGCAATGCTGACACCATTCGGTGTCCTGCTCCTGTTGAATTATATTTCCGGTATTATAAAAATAAGCAGTAATATAGAAACAAGTCCTATGAATTTTCTAAGACCTTGTCCGGTGGCATGTCCTGTAACTTCGGGGGTCATTATTACTGAAATGGTTATTTTATTTATTATTACAATTATTCCTATGATAATAAGAGGCAGACATTATGAAATTTATTGAAATAATAAAATATGATATAAAAAACGGTATATTAAGAAACAAATATCTTTTTATATCCGTGATTGTTATATCCGTTCTTTTCGTGACTGACCATTCAGTAAATATGTTGCGATATGATATTGATTGTTCATATGGTGACGTTTTAATGTATATATACGGTGGTATGAAAAAATATGTTGCTTCCCGTGGAAACAGATTTCAGTTTCCGGCGATATGGACGGTATTATTTATAACTCAACTGTCCGGAACACTGAATTATCCGTACAAAGACCTCAATTCCTATGGTATTCAGATATTATTCAGAACAGACAACCGTTTATTATGGTGGATTTCAAAATTTATATGGAATATCATTTACGGTATTATATATCATTCGTTCATATGGACAGTTATGTTTATTTACGCCGTTATTTCAGGATATGCAATAAATTTCAGTATAGATATAAAGATTTTATGTAATATTTTTGAAATATTTCCGGAAGATATATCCGGAAATATAACTGATATTCCTGTATATATTTTCTTCGTTCCTGTCCTGACGTCTGTAGTGTTCAGTCTGCTTGAAATGACAGTTTCGCTGTTTATAAAAACAGTATACAGTTTTCTTTTAATGTCGTGTCTGGTTATAAGTTCGGCGTATCTCATGACGGATTACATTATAGGAAATTATGGAATGATTATCAGAAGCAATCACATACTGACAGACGGAATCAATATGGAACGTGGTATTATAATTTTGTCCGTACTTGTAATTACTGCTTTTATAGTAGGTCTGATTAAATTCAGTAAGTACGATATTATAAACAGTTGAGGTGCGATTTATGCTTGAAATTGAATTAAGAAATGTCAGTAAAAAAATAAAGGGAAATACTGTTCTTGACAACATTTCCCTGAAAATGACTTCTGGCAAGGTGTACGGCTTACAAGGCATTAACGGTAGCGGAAAAACTATGTTAATGCGAATTGTTTCGGGGCTGATAAGGATAACTTCCGGAGATGTTTTAATAAACGGAAAAATTCTCGGTAAAGATATTACTTTCCCCGAAAGTATGGGAATTTTAATAGAAAATCCGGCTTTTCCTGACGGATATTCCGGATTTGAAAATCTTAAAATATTATGTTCAATAAAAAAACTTGTAAGTGATGATGATATACGGAATATTATGGAACGTGTAGCACTTAATCCCGATGACCGTCGGAAATATAAGAAATACTCGCTGGGCATGAAACAAAGGCTCGGTATAGCATCGGCATTTATGGAAAATCCGGAGTTGATTATTCTTGACGAACCTACAAACGCACTTGATTCGGACGGTATAGAAATGCTGAAGAAGTTGATTATGGAACACAGGCAACATGGTGCGATTATAATATTATCGTGCCATGACTTTTCTTTACTGAACCTACTTTCAGATGAGATAATACCGATTGAATCCGGAAAAATCAGGAGTGACAACAATGAAAAATAGAATTTCATATATAATATTTATCATAGTATTAATTACGGCATTATGTCGTATTTTTTATATAAATATAAATGCTGAAAAACCTGTATCTGAAATCATTCCAGCAGGTGAAACCGCTGAAATAAAAGATAATTTTTTTGATAAATCAGATGAAAGTATGGACGGATATGCCGTAACCGTCAGACAGTCAGAAATAGTTCCGGCAGGTGAATATCTTGCACGTTATGGACATACCATTGACGAACAACTTTATTCAGACCTTGAATATTATTATATTGTCAGGGTCATTGTGACCAATAAGAATAATCAGTTTGTCGGTGAAAGAGGAATAGACTTCGGACGGTGGTATATTCAGGGTAATGACTATATTCTGAAAATTGAAGATTTTGCCTACTCACTTTCTAATGAAACAGTCGGAAATTCAATGCAGATATCCTTGAGAGAAAACAGTGATATGGAATTTATCTTACCGTTTTATATTTTTAATAGAAGTCATTCCTATGAAAAAATATCTGACGATTCCTGTTATCTGGTAATAAGCGATTATCCTGAAAAGTTAATGCTGGAATTATAGGTAAAAGACGGCTCTCATAAAAAATGAGGGCTGTTTTGAAAAAATTGACCCACAGGATACAATGCTTGCTACTTTTCCCCCGAAGTACCTGAATGCCTTTCTGCTTTTTTCTTGTCGTGCCATTCCAGTAATAGTAATGATATACCAGTTGAAATTTTTTCATTGGTGGTTACTAAAACAGTAATAACCATTTTAATAATAATAATAATAATAAAATTATTTTATTTTTATAGGAATCTATTGACAATACTGAAAGTATGTGATATAATGTATAAAATATATTTTTCAGGAGGAATTTTTATGGCATTTAATCCTAATAACTATAAAGCACCTGTTGCCAGACCTCTTCCGGTTGTACTTCTTCTTGACGTAAGCGGAAGCATGGCAGGTGAGAAAATCAATAATCTTTATAATGCTGTCACGGAAATGGTGAAGACTTTTGAAGCCGAAGCCGTAAAGGAAACTATCATTAATGTTGCCATTATTACTTTCGGGGCGGAAATTGAACTACATACACCTTATACTCCTGTCGCAAAACTTGCGTCCGAGGGTATCAGCAGATTTTCCGCAAATGGTCTGACACCTATGGGTATAGCTTTGAGAATGGCTAAAGATATGATTGAAGATAAAGACACAACTTCCGGAAAATCATATCGTCCGGCAGTCGTTCTTGTCTCGGACGGCTGGCCTACTGACGACTGGAAAGTTCCGCTTGACAATTTCATTAATGACGGACGTTCCGGAAAATGTCAGCGTTTTTCCGTTGCAATAGGAAATGATGCAGATAATGATTTACTTAGACAATTTGCAGATGATGACGATTCAATGTTTACAGCAGAAACTGCCGGAGATATTGCTTCAAAATTCCGTAAAATCACAATGTCTGTTTCAATGCGTTCACGTTCTACCAATCCTAATATGATTCAGAAAATAGTTGTAAAAGATAATGATTCCGAAGACGACGACTTCTGAAATCACGCTTTTATAAATAAATCCCTCACTTTTGAGAGAGTAAAAGTGAGGGATAAATTTTGCGTCCCTGTATAGTCGGGGATTCGGACAAACCGCACAAAAAACACACTTAATATGGAGATTTAATATGAAAAAACTTTTTGTTCTGATTGACTGTTCAGGCAGTTTCTGTGAAAGCGGAAAAAGTGAACTACAGACATATATTACCGACTCCCTGTGTAATGCATCAGAGGGAATTTTCTGTGATATTGCAGAAATTTCTTTTTTTACATGGTCAGATACCGTTATGCCATACACTCCGTATCAGAAACTTGTTTTCGGTGGTTCTTCAAATCATGATGCCCTCTGTGAATGGTTAGGTTCTCTTGATAACGATACAACAATTATATTTCTAAGCGACGGTCTTTTTGATGGTGATACATTTGAAATACGTATGCTTGCGGAAAAACATGAACTTCATATTGAAGTCTATTCCGTGGGAGCAGATGCAAACTGCGGAACTCTTTCGGATATTGCGGAACATCATATTGTTCATGAACTGGCGGATATTATTACTGATACCGTTGTTCTTTGCAGGAAAGGAGTATAAGCTATGCTGACAGGTGGTATTTCCTGTAAGGGAAGTTATCATAATATAAATCAGGATTATGTTTCCTTTTATACAGATACAGATGTTTCAGTAATAGCTGTTTCGGACGGTCTCGGGAGCCGGAAATTTTCACAGTATGGTTCGGAAGCGTTATGCAAAAGTGTCATAGATATTGTGAATAATACAGACATTACAGATGTAAGCCTGAACGGAATTTGCGGAATGGTACATAGAAAATGGCTTGATATGCTGAAAGACAAAAACGTAGATGACTGTTGTGCAACTGCTTTGTTCTGTTTTCTGTATCAGGACGAAGTTTTTCTGTTTCAGCTTGGTGACGGTCTTGCAGGAGTTCTTACAAAAAACGGTACTGAAGTACTTTTTGACGATAAATCAACACATTATATAAATGAAACCGATTGTCTTGACAGTCATTTTGACGTTTCATTATGGAAATACCGGTGTTTTCCGGCAGATTGTTTCTGTGGTGCGGTATTGTGTACTGACGGTGTGGAAATATCCCCCTATACAGAAGAGGGACTGAAAAATTTTACAAGAGAATTTATAACAGGATATTCCGGTATGAGCCGTGAGGAAATAACAGAACATATCCGTTCATGGCTTCCGGAATGGACTGGTACAGACGATAAAACTATTGCATTTATGATTAACGGAGAATAATATGATTATGAATCATGAAAACAATGATAACAATAAAATAATTCTGCATGACATTACAGACCGTGAACACATTCTTGAAAAAGAAATAAGTCGTGGTGGTCAGGGGGCTGTATTCCGGACTAATGATAATAATATTGCCGTGAAACTTGTTCTTGAAAATGACGACTTCCTTACATTACCAAAATACAGTAAACAGGAAATTGACCGACAGAACAAACAGTTCCGACGACTGATTCTTCTTCCGATTCCCTCAAGAACAAATATAACTCTTCCTCTTGTGACATTCACGGACGCTGTCGGTTATACAATGAAACTTATGGAAGATATGGATTCTTTTGAGAACGTCTTTGAAAAAGAGGGCAAAAAATATACTAATCCGTGGTTTCAGCAGACATTTCAGGAAGATGACCCTATGGGCAGAAGTTTTGCCGGATACGTCGGAAGCGGTGGGGCAAGAAAAAGACTTCATGCATTTTACCTGTGTTCCTGTATACTGGCAAGACTTCACGCAAACGGACTTGTATATTGTGATTTTTCGGACAAGAATGTGTTTCTGACTAAAAAGACATACGAAAATAACGTTGAATTTAATGACTACAGGGAACGTGATGACTATATCTTCACGGATTACGAAAACGACAATGTATGGCTTATTGATGCCGATAATCTGAATTATCAGTCAGTAACAATAAAAAGCGGATATTATACACCGAATTACGGCGCACCGGAAGTTGTTGCTTCACAGGGGTGTACATTCTATTCTGACTGTTATGCATTTGCGGTGTCTCTTTTCTGGAATCTCACATTAAACCACCCTTTCAAAGGTGAGGCGTATGAAAACTGTGGGTTTGATGATTTTGACGAAGATGCAGACGAATTACTTAATAACGGGAAATTTTCATTTGTATGCGACGAGCAAGACGACAGTAATATTTCCGGAAGTCCGTTTATTGATATGCTTCTGAATGATAAAATCATGAATACTTTTCGCCGGACTTTTTCAGAACGTGGAAAGACTGAAATCAGGACAAGACCTTCTATTATGGAATGGTCACAGGTCATCGCAGATTCACTTGATACAACAATTACCTGTACTGAATGCCGTATGCCGTTCTGTGAAAGTAAATTCGGTTCGGAATGTCCATGGTGCGAACACGAAAACACACTTGTAATTATTGAATCATATGTTTCTGAAAATATGGAAACCGGTACACATACAGGAAGTTTCAGGCGTGAAATAAGACAGGAAATACCAGTAAATATTCCCTTACGTATCATGACAGGTATCAGACACTCTTCACCTGATGAGGTTGCTTTCAGAATATCTGTAAAAAACGGAATAATGACGTTTTCTTCATTTAATCCGGATTATTCTTTTTCTGTTATTTCAACAGAAAAAATAATAGCCGGAAAATATGAAACAAACAAGGAATCTGTTGATATTCATTGCAGAAACATTCAGAGGGAAGAACATTATTATTTGAGGATAGGAATAACAAAATGAAATTGAATGAATTGAAATCAAGCAAGGACTACACTATGACAAGTGTTCCGTGCAGACTGATTAAACCGGCAAATGAACTGAATAAAATAAAAACCGGTTCTGTTTCAATGGAAAATGATTCAGTGTTTGTTTTTGAAAATCCGGTTATAAAAAGCAGAATCCGGTTTGAAGTAACTGATATTTCACAGAAGCGTATGCTTGCAGATTTTATTTACCGTCGCTTTTCAAATCTCGCACAGATTATCAAAATTTCAGACAATAGCAATGGTAATATGACAGATTTTTTTCTGCATATTGTTTTTTTTGTTCAGAAAGACTGGTTTCCGGAAATGTCAGTGCTTCTTAATGAAAAGGTCAATGAACAGCTTGAAAAAAAGAAGATTTTAACAGAAAATCTCATTGAACGCTTTTTACTTGACGACGGTGAAAATAAATTTCTGGCATATACAAACGGAAACTACCGGCAGGAACTTTATGCACTTGAACATCCGGAAGATATTAATAATGATGACAATGATTATAATGACGACTATGACGAAGATGACGACTATAACGACAATGAAAAAGCATTTTTCAATCTGTTATCTGACCAGAAAATAAAACTTTTCGGTAACGGAATAATAATGTATATCAGCAGAAAATCTGTCAGTCAGGATAATGCGGTTCTTATTGCGGACAAAGTTGTATTCCGTGAAGCGAATCCGCCTTGTATGAAGCTGGCTGTCTGTAACCTTGAATTTACAGACCAGAAAAAATATATCACACAGCAGACAGAAGCGTTATTCAGGGATAACAGCGGTTATCTTAAACTATGGGAAGAATATACCAGCCGTGAGGGTGAAGTTCTTTTACAAACTGCCCGTAATATCGGTGTACTTGAGTTTGCAAGACATAACTATACAGAAAATGGTCAGCTTGTACTGTTGCTTGCACAGAAATGTCATAATGCTATAGATTATATTTCCGCAGGCGATACATTGCTTTTCACTGACAATATCCCTGAATATATCGATAACCCTATGATGACATGGTCTGAATATAAGGAAATTGTCAACAATAAGTTTAAAGGTGGTTTCAAAGGTCAGGGAGCAGGTTATTCTGTCTTGCGTGTAGACGCAAACAATCACATGATTTATGTTAAAACTGACGGTCTTATGCCGGAAAATAAAGCTGTTTTTTCCATATCAGGCGATTTACAGCAGATTATTCGCCGTGAACGTGTCAGACAGGCAATTTTCAAGGGCGAATGTGCATACCCCGGACTGGGATTACTTATTGAAGGCAAACTGAATAACAGTACTCTTGAACTGCGGAATACTAAAAAAAAGGAAATTGCCCCGATAACTCCGTTTGTACAGCAGAAAATATTTTCGTCCCACCCACCTACAGACAATCAGAAAGAAGCCATATGTATTGCATTGAATACTCCGGATATAGCCCTTATACAAGGTCCGCCAGGGACTGGTAAGACTACTGTTATCAATGCAATTATTGAACGTCTTAACGAACTGGAAGATAAATCGGGTGAAATAAAAGGACGTGTTCTTATTACCAGTACACAGCATGACGCCGTTACAAATCTTACAGAACGTATGAATCTCAATGGCATTCCTACACCAAAATTCGGACGTAAAAGCGGTGAAAGTTCACAGTATGGTGATGATAATATAATGCAGTGGTGCGAAGACGTAAAAAAGAAACTCGCCCTTAAATATCCGTATATCCGTGAAATTGAACGCCGACACACTCTTGATAAATGTTTTTTCATGTATCAGAGTACGCCCTCCGAGGGAACTGCTGTAAGTTTTCTGCAATATGCAAAGACGGTCAATACGGATATTTCCTTGAATGAACAGATTGAACGCCTGATTGAAGAATACAGAGGTACAGAAGAAAATTCTTCAGATGATGATATGATGGTCATACTCCGCCGAATCCGTACAAGAAAGGAAAGTTTCAGAGATGACGGTCCTAAATCCGCTATGAATGCATACAGCAGATTAAGGGATATTCCGGAATTTTCAGATTCCAACAGAAAAACTCTTCTCATACTTAAAGAGGCGGTAAAGGCTGACAGGGAAAACGTATCTGACGAACTACTTAAGTCTCTTAGGAAACTGAAACAAGAACTTATGGAATTATATATTCCTGAACCGAGATACCGCAGGGAACAAATGGATAACAGAATTGTTGAAATTTATACACGTCTTAAAGACAATGTTGTTTCTGCCGAGGACGAGGAACAGAAAATTATTTTTGATTTCTATAATGAACTTAATAATAATCAGCTGTCTGTGAAGTCTGCCCTTAATAACTATAGTTATGCTTTCGGAGCAACCTTACAGCAGAGTGTTTCAAAATCAGTTGTAACCGCTAAAACCGGCGGACAGAAAGGTGTTTCGGTACATTATGATACGGTTATTGTTGACGAGGCTGCAAGAGCAAATCCAGGTGACCTGCTCATACCTCTTTCACTTGCTTCAAAGAGAATAATTCTTGTCGGTGACCACAGACAGCTTCCGCATATGTATAAGGAAGAAATTTTCAGGGAACTCAATGACGACGACAAAATAGTAAATGCCGAAGATATTAGTAAAAGTATGTTTCAGCACCTGTGGGAAAAAGCTGTTGAACTTCAGAAACTTGACGGAATACAGAGAACTGTACGTCTTGACAGACAATACAGAACTCATCCGCTTCTTGGTCAGTTTGTGAGCAATGAATTTTATGCCCCTCATGGTGAAGAGTATCATTCTCCGCTTCCGGCTGAAATGTTCAGTCAGGAATTATATGACAGTCCGCTACGCTGGATTCATATGCCTTATACCTGTGGAAAGATGACGGATTCCGTCAGTAAGTCAAGACCTTGTGAGGCGAAATATATTGCCGATACTCTTCACAGATACATATGTTCTGAAAAAGGAAGAAATCTGACTTACGGAGTAATTACATTCTATAGCGCACAGGCTTCGCTTATCCGGAAAGAACTTAACGTATATCCGGAATGCAGTAATGTACGTGTGGGCAGTGTTGATGCTTTTCAGGGTATGGAATTTGATGTTATTTTTCTTTCTGTCGTCCGGACGGCTGTTAAAGGTAAGCGGAGTTATGGATTTCTTAAATCGCTTAACCGTTTGTGTGTTGCTTTCAGCAGACAGAAGAAACTTCTTATTGTTGTAGGTGACGGCGATATGTTCAGCGGTGATAAACAATCGGATATTGCAGAAAAAGAAATACCGTCAATGAAACATCTTTATGATATTTGTCAGAAAAAAGGGTGGATAGTTAATTATGCAGAATCTCAAAGTAATCAGTAACTATATAAAAAACAGAAAATGTGAAAGTTTTTCAGAAAGATTTCCGTATATCCGTGTAATGCGTGAAGAAGATTTTTTCTTTGAGTGTGATGCTTATGATATTATTGTTCCGTGTCTGGATTTTGAAGAATCAGCTGTACATTCGTTTGAGAAATCAGTTATGAAATTATCCGGACTTCACCCTGAATACTCCGACAAGGAAATATCTGAAAAACTCTGTATTGAAGATATAAACGGCGGTGACTCACTGGTTCGTATGATTCGTGAAAGACTGCGTTCATGCGGTATGCTGAACGACGATAACAGCATTACAGAAGACGGTAAAGAACAGCTTTTATCGGGCGGAACGAGAGGAACAAACAGAAGACAGAAATCAGTTGCACAGGTTTTTGTTATCCGCCAGCTTAATAATTATATTCTGCCTTTTATTCATATCGGTGAAATAGAATCGGAAGACACCGAACAGATTGGCAAAAATACACTTTCAATGACAGTCGGCAGTGCAGGAATGGAAAAAATTATAAAAGGACGTTATATCCGGATACCGCATACAGCCCCGAGACCTGTTACTCCGAGAAAATGCGATATTGTTGACATTATCAACAGACACAATAAACTCGGACGTGAAACAGGAAGTATCAATATTCTGAATTATAATCAGGAATATTCACCTGAAATTTCAACACAGCCGTCACGAGTTGTTATACATATGAAAGCCGTACTTCAGGAGGGAAATGTTGATTATCCGCTGATTTCCGATGGTTTTTCCTGTGATATTACCGGACTTTCTGAATATCTTAAAAATAATACGGAATATATAATAAGTCTTATGGAACGTAGTGTACGTTCTTCCGATATGGATGACAAACAGGGAAATTTACAGACAGACTATAAAAAAATTCAGGAATTTCCGCAACTGCATTCGGCACTTTCAAAAATTCCCGAGATTGACGACGGTACACTTGATTCCGGAAATATTGCACTTTCTGAAAAGAAAAAATATTTACGTCATCATTATTACGCTCTGGAATGGGCATTGCATTATCATTTAAAACGTATGCCTTTACCTGAATCTGCAATGACACTTTTTTTGTCGCAGTCCAGAACGGAAAATATGAAAACAGCGTTGAAATCTGCTATGAATATTGGTCTTGAAACAGAATGCGATTACAATATTATAGGCGGTGCTGACAGCTTTGAATTTCAGAAATGGAATAAAAAAGGCATTCCGTCACTTAAAACACTGCTACCGCTTGCAATTATCGGAGCTGATTGCCGTATGGAAGACAATATGCGTACAGTTGCCAAAGAAATACCGGAACTTCTCCGTTTTCTGTCAGAATTTAATGAAATTGCCGGAAAACTCCGTCATGGTTCTGAAGAACAGCTTGATTCAGTTCCCGTCAGAAAGTTTATACAGCAGACAAGAAAAATAATTCATATTCTTCTGCCGTCATATCAGTCTGAAGAAAATCAGAAAGTACGCATTATAGACAGTAAAGACGCCTCACAGAAATGGCTTGATGCACAGGTAAGTACAGCACATCTTTTAGGTTGGGACATGATACGCACTATAAACACCAATCTGAAACAGCTTGCTTTTTCCATTGCTCCCGATTTCGATAATCAGAAACAGAAACGTCTTAGTCCGAATGAGTTTATTTTAACATTATCTCAAATTATGGAAGAAATTATAGCCGGTGAACTCACTCTTATTGAAAACATAGATAAAAATATTCCCGAAAACGAAGCATTCAGAATTATTGAAGAGAAAATCGGAAGAAAAATGGATAAGGGCATTTACAGCACTGCACAGACTTACTATAAAATGGCACTCGACCGGAAAAAAACAACCTTGAATGCAATGGTAATTGTCTATCTGGCTTTTTCGGATTCAAAACGTGCAGAAGCTGTGGCTTCGGCTGAACTGGATAAATTATCATCAGAAATTTCAAGACTTCGTGGACATGGTAATGACGTGAATCTTAGTATGAGTTATAAAAAACTGTCAGAATTACGTGGTAAAACTTTTGCTGTTATTAAATTGATAGGAGGATAAAAAATGTCAGATAACGCTTTTGAAAAAGAATATAATCCTTATGTGAATGAAAAATCTGAAATCATTCAGGAATCACAGGAAGAAATCACAACAGAACCGGAAAAAATTCCGGAAGAAGAACTTATTATTTTACCATATGAACTTAACGCAGAAAAAGAGGTTCTTGAACAGAAAAAAGCACGTTTTAACGCTCTCTGCAATGAACTGAAAGAACAGAAACACAAGGTTTTTATATATGAAATCAGTCTTGAAGAACAGGAAAAAGAACTTCAATATAAACTTGAATCTGCTGAAATCATGGAAAAAACAAATAAAGAAACTGCTGAAAAACTTGAAATTCTCCGTATGGAACTTGACGAGAAAAACAGACAGTTGATACAGCGTGAAAAAATTCTCGAAGAACGTGAAAAAAATGAACAGTCATATATTGCTGATATGCGTATGCAGGCACAGGAAGATATAAGAAAACAAAAATACGTTGCCGATAAAGAAATTCAGAATAAAAAAATCGAAAGTGAACACGAACTTGAAAAATATATCGCTGAACTGAAAGAGTCACGCTGTAAAGAACTGGACGAAATCCTTGAAAAACACTGGAAGTCATGTAAAGAACGTACCGAAAAGACAGAAAAGGAAATCGCCGAGAAAAGAAAACAGGCAGAAAATGAAATCAATACCCTTAAAGAAAGTATAGCCGTTAAAGAACGTAATCTTAAAGAACGTGAAGAAAAATTACGTCAGGAGCAGGAAGACGTTGATTTTGAACGTGAACTTAATAAAAGCAACAAAAATAAACTTAATGAAGACCGTCGCAGGCTTGACAGCATCATAGAGGAAAAACTCGCTGAAAGACGTAGAAATATGGAGGCTGAAACATCAGCTTTACATAAGGAAACAGAAGAACTTCTCGGAAAACTTAACCTCATTGAACAACAGAATCATAAATTTGAAAGAATTATTTCCAAATACGGCAGTGACCCTGATATAATTCAGAAAAAACTAGACGACTATCAGAAAGAAATCAATGAATTGCATACACAGGTCTTGAATTTCAATCAGACTAAAGTTGATGACTACGACAGACTGAACAATGAAAACATAAGTCTGAAAGATTATGTTTCAAACCTTAGAAGCGAACTATCAAAGGCACATAGTGAAATAGAAGAATCTGACAATCTTAGGAATCAGATTACAAGACTGAATGCAAAAGTCCAATCTTTCAAGACTGATGCTGAAACTTATGAAGGCGAAGTAAGAAAACGTGATGCAATAATCAAACGTTTGCAGACTCCGGAAGAACAGATTGCCGACAGGGAACAGCGTATCAGGGAAATAAAAAACGGACATCTTCCGTTACTTCTTCCGGAAGACCGTGACAAATACAAAGTAAACCAGCCGGAAAATGAAATTGAATGGCTCGATAACATTGAAAATAACTGTACTACTTACGGAATAACTATCCCGAAACGTATTTTATATGCATTCCATACAGCCCTTAAGATTTCAGACTGGTCAACAATTGCAGTTCTTGCCGGTGTAAGCGGTACGGGTAAATCTGAACTTCCTAATCTTTATTCACTTTTCGGCGGAATAAATTTCATAAATGTACCGGTTCAGCCTAACTGGGATAGTCAGGAAGCAATGCTTGGATATTTCAATTCGATTGACAACAGGTTTGAAGCTCAGGAAATACTGCGTTTTCTTGCACAGTGTACAGATGATGAACAGTACGGCGAATATATGGCAATTGTCCTGCTTGATGAAATGAATCTCGCACACGTTGAACTGTATTTTGCGGAATTTCTTAGTAAACTTGAAGAACGTCGAGGAGAAGTGAAAGATAATGTGCCGAGTGTTGAAGTAAAGTTGGGAGCAGGCATTGAACCTTATAAACTCAAGATGACAAGAAATATACTCTGGACAGGCACAATGAATCAGGATGAAACTACAAAATCACTTTCTGACAAGGTACTTGACCGTGGTATTGTCATTAATTTCCCACGTCCTACTGAACTGAAAAGCCGTACTAAGATGATGGATAAACAAGACCTGAAAAACGACGTACTTCTTCGATACGAAACATGGAAAAAATGGCGTACTCTTAAAATAAGATTTGAGGGCAAACAGCGTGAAAGAATCGAAAAATACAGAGGAATTGTCAATCAGATTAATGACTTGCTCGAAAAGGTAGGAAGGGCTTTAGGTCACCGTGTATGGCAGTCTGTTGAATACTACATTGCAAACTATCCGACTGTCAGGGCGGAGCAGGAAAATATAAAAAATCTGGCGGAAAAAGGAGAACTCGAAAAGGGTGCTATGACAGGTGCTTTGTCCTGTGCTATGAAAAATGCATTTGAAGACCAGATTGTACAGAAAATCATGCCTAAACTCCGTGGTATAGAAACAAGCGGTAACGGTGGAACACAACTTCTTGCAATAAAGGCTCTTCTTGACCGTGAAGACTTCAATGCACTTGACGATGATTTTGATAATGCTATGGAACTCGGATACGGTCAGTTCATGTGGAACAGTGCAAAGTATCTCGAAAAAGACGAATCATTACATGAAACAGAAGAGTCCGCTGAAATGTCTGAAAAAAATTCAGATAATAAATAATCATGGAGAGAACAGCCATGAATGAATACAGAACACTTGAAAATTATGAGATGTACTGTGATGCATTCAGAAAAGGACTGACAGAAGCAAAATTATTGCAGATGTTAAGAAGCTGGATTAGTACCCGCCTGAAAAATTGTGCGGAAATTGCACCGGGACAGTCTTATATAGGTCTTGACCAGCTTGAACCGGTCAGAAGTATTGACACAGGCTGGGACGCTCTGACTTATATTGCAGATACTTCTAAAGAAGCATTCGCACGTATAACTGTTAATATGCGTGAGGCAATTCTTCGTGAAAATATTCAGATGCCTTTACATAAAGTCAGGGAAATAAATAACGCAAGTATAATATGGCTTTGTCGCAAGCCTGGAAGAACAAAAAAGGAAAAACTTGCAAATACGCAGTCTTTACTGGCTGTGAACAGGCGTATGACACTTGATACCGGTGAAAACCGGCTTCTTAAGTCCTTTTCCGGTCAGATGATAAATAAAATACGTATGAAACATAATTCATTGCCGTCAGAATATCATCATCAGGCGGAATACTCATTTATTCCACGCATTACATCATTTCTTCAGAATCCCGAAAACGAAGAAATCAGAAAATGGGAAAATCTTCCGCCGAATAATACTCTTCTTTCGGATAAGAATTACAAGGTAATCTGGAGTGCATGGAATGACCTGCAGAATCTTGATAATATTATCAGAGAAGACAGCCGGAATCTTGATAAACGTATAATGAAAATTTTCTTTGTGGAATTTCTTGCACGTATGCGGAATTTCGTATATCTTCCGCAGATACCTGTTGACTTTGATTATGACAGATTTGAATTTGACGTGAAATACAATGAAATATATGCTTATACAGAAATGCAAAGTCAGATACGGATTATTTCAGAACCTTATGCCATAAAGGTCTGTCATGAACATATGTTTCATAGTTTCTGTTATGACAGGGATTTCCTCGGCGAAGTAACAGGCTATACTGATATTATAAGTAAAGCAGAAGAAGCTGTAAATCAGATTACTGAAATATTTTCAATATCGCCGTTGCAACGTGAAAATAAAGAATATACTGTTTCAGGGAAAATTTATGCTGATATTTTTTCAGCTGTACCTGAAATGCTTGATAAAGACGGTTCTTTACTGAATTTACAGTATTGTACGCTTTTTCAGGAACAGCAGTATGAAACAAATCACAAACCATATTATCTTTCGTGTGATAAATCTGAAATACTTGAAATACGTAAAGGAATATCAACATATTCTTTAAAATCCTGTGTGGAGTCTGAAAATTCGCATATTCTCTATCAGATTATAAGAAATTTAAGTCACCGTGTAAAAGCGGATTCGCTTACAATGTTGTTGAATGACGGCTACAACGATTTTCAGCTACGAGTATTAAGAAAATCTGTCCGTTCATTTTTCAGTGATGTTTCATTGTTTCCGGAAAGTATAGCTTCTGTATTCTGGTATCAGGGAACGCCGGAATTTGAAAAGCGTTTTAAATCAGGTGATACTGTAATGGTAGTAAATCTTCTCGGGGACGCATATTCAATAACGCCGGTACAGGGATTTCTGAAAACATTTCCGGATGATACACAGGCAATTGTATGGGAACGCTATCCGACTGAAGTTATAAAAAGCGGTCTGTCGGAACGTGTGAAACAGAAACTTATTGAAACAGATTTTCCGGAAGAGCAGGCTGAAGAATTACTTAAAGTTTCCGGACTTCGTTCACTTAAGAAAATCGGTCAGAATATTTATTTTCATATTCCGGATAACGGTATTTATAATCTATCGGAATGTCTTGACGGTCTGGAAGACATAATGCATATTGACGTTACTGAAACTGTCCGTATCGCTATGGAGCGTATCAGCAGAAGAAATAAAGATAATACAGATACTTCAATACATATTCTTCTTAAATCTGAACTGCTGTCTTATAACGGCAAGGCTTCTTATTGTATGGGCGTTACGGCTGAAAATACTTTGAACGGCTGTAAACTGCATGACATATTATCTGAAAATTCACAGAAAATACTATGGCGTGACCACCTGCCTAATCTTTCTATAAAACAGCTTTTCGGAGAGTTCAGGCTTGTCGATAATGCAACTACTATTCCACGGTTCGGCGAAAAATGTAATATACCGATAAAAAATACCATTACTCTTAAAAAGAATCGTCCGGAACATCATTTCAAGCTAACACAGAACGAAAGCGGAACTCAGATGCAGTTTGAAGCAGTTGTAAGAAATCCGGCATTTCCGTTATCAAGAGATACTGAATGCAGATTGCTGATGACTTATCAGTATGGTGCGGATGACCCATATACGCTTAAATTTGTACCGGTGAACGCAGATACTTCTGAATTTAGTGTAGCTAAAGTAGAATGGAAACGTTGTGAACATTATGATATATCACATCTTGAAGCCCCTGGATTTCCGCCTGTACTTTCGTGGGAACAGATGCGTTCCGTACCGAAACTTAATTCAGATGAAACAAGCGATTTATGTGAATGGATTTCCGAGGGACTGAAATTCTACAGGGACGAAATACAGAAAGAAAAATATGTAGTAAACTTCAACGATAAAAATATCAGTATTCTTAATAAAAATCCTGATTTTATTGTGTTTGAGATGTCTTATATGGGTGAAAAAAGAAAAATACTCCTTAACAGATATTCTTATAACAACTGGCATGAATTTCAGGAAAATCCGGAGATTGTAAAATTTCTTGTATCTGAAACAAATCCGAAAGAAGTTGTTATAGACCTTGACGACTATGACGACAGTGAATGGCAATCTAACAACTATGGATACTGTTGTTTCATAAATGATTATTATTACGACGAAATCGAAGAATACATTGATATAAGGCTTTTTGATTCAAACTTCCTGATTCCCGAAGAGTTTAACCCCTATGTAAGAAGAGTAAAATTCAAGCTTTTCTATAACAATAAACGGGATTATTATTACGGACGTGACATTACTACTGATTTCAGTATGTTGTATGCCGTTCAGGCGAGTAAAAGTAATACAGAAAGTCAGTACGATTTTTTCACAAAAAGAAAAATTCTATATCCTCTGCATATGGTATATACAAACAGCAGAACTACAAAAGATAATGAATGCCCCGCAAAACTTCGTACTATAGTATCGGAAACGGCTTCACAGATGACTTCATGGTATGAAATGTTAAGTCAGAACAAGGCGGACGGAGAAGCAAAACATATTTTGTTTCAGATTATGTGTCTTATGCATAATGAAATAGGTTCAGGATTTTACCGGATAGCCATGCAGGCAGTTGAAGACTATAAACAAGATTCCCGAAAAAAATTACAGGATAAAATAGGTTATGCACTCGACGACTGTACAACCAACGAACAACAGGATTTATTAAACAGTATATTACGTCTTCCACCACGGAAAATATTATGTATTCTTTCAAAATCCGCATGGAAACATGAAAGATTTATCTTCAATATGCCAAGAACAGCAGTTATATATCTGTTCAATACGGCTATCAACGAGCTTAATCAGTATTATATTCTTAATTCCGGCAAACATTTAAAACTGCCTGACCTTGGTTCATATCTGGAGTTTATTCTTGCGGTTTTCAGGCTAAGGGAACTGAATGACCCTGAACTTAATACTATGCTTTCACTTAATAATCCCAGATTACAACAGCTTTATGAGTGTTCGGAAAAAATTGCAGGACAAAATCAGAATCTCAGGACGTTCCTGAAATTTGACATACGGAAAAGTGAGGATTATAAGAATATTCCTGATATAGTCTATGCAGTGATATGTTATATCACAGGCGAAATGGGTGAGGGAGATATTGTAATTTCCGGTCTGAATGAATAAATAAAATAAAAAATCTTTATAACAAAAAAAGTGATATGTCATAAGACAATCACTTTTTTATTATTATTTTACTTCTGAAGATATTGGAATATTAAGTTTACTGATTGCATCTGCTATTCAGACTGTATCGCAGAAACTTCCAGACTTTTTTCAGGGATTATGCCTGCCGATACCGGTAATGCCAACGGATTTCATATATACCTCCTTTTACTTACTGTTTACCCATATATCCGGCTCTTCCGGATAATCACGCTCCATGTTATGAATTTATGAATAAATTATATCAAAATTATAAACTTTTTTCAAGATAAATTGTACGAAAAATTTTTCCGTAAGAATTTCCCGATATTCCGAAAAAGTTACTTTAAAGTAACTATGTTACAAAAAAGTGCCTTCTTTACAAACTGAAATAATCGTGCTATCATAGAATTACAGGGATAATCCGAATAATTAAAATTATTAAGTGAGGTCTTATTTATGAATGCTGAAAACTGTCCGGAAAAGGCGGTGACGAGAATATGACTTCGGAAACTCTTATAGAATATCTTCTGAATGAAAATCCGGAGTATAAGGGGATAACCATTCCGGAAACAGAGCAGGAAAAGTTCCGGATTTACAGAAGTCTTGTAAATATCCGTCCGGCAATGCCTGTTTCTGATGATTATATAAATACTGAAAATAATTTCCTGAAAAATCTTACAGAAAGAAAAGGCATTACGGATATTTCCGGTTTAAAGTCAATCGAGAATAATATTTATCTGTGGCAGGGCGATATTACTACGCTGAAATGCGGTGCTATAGTCAATGCCGGAAACAGCGGTCTGACAGGTTGTTATCAACCATGTCATAACTGCATTGATAACTGTATTCATACATTTGCCGGTGTAGGATTAAGGCTTGAATGTGCGGAAATCATGCGGAAACAAGGTCACGAAGAGCCAACCGGTCAGGCAAAAATAACATCTGCCTACAATCTGCCGTGCGATTATGTTATTCATACGGTAGGACCAGTTGTACGTTACAGACTGACTGAAAAACATTGCGAACTTCTGAAAAGCTGTTATAAAAGCTGTCTGGAAATTGCGGTACAGAACAATATTGACAGTATTGCATTCTGCTGTATTTCTACCGGTGTATTCGGATTCCCGAAACGTGAGGCGTCAGAAATAGCTGTGGAGACGGTCAGGGAATTTATTAAAAATAATAATATAAAGGTTATTTTCAATGTTTTCGGAGATGATGATTATGAAATTTACAGAAAGTTATTCAGATAAAATTTCAAGACTTAAAAATGAAATTGAAACTGCTGATGCAATCATAATCGGAGCAGGTGCGGGACTTTCAACTTCAGCCGGATTTACATATTCGGGTGCGAGATTTCAGAAATATTTTTCCGATTTCATAGACAAATACGGCTTTAAGGATATGTATTCCGGCGGATTTTATCCGTTCTCGACACCTGAAGAACACTGGGCATACTGGTCAAGATACGTCTATATAAATCGCTATATGGACGTGGATAACGGTACATACCGCCAGTTGTATGAACTCGTAAAGGACAAGGATTATTTTGTGATTACTACAAATGTAGACCACCAGTTTCAGAAAGCCGGTTTTGATAAAAAACGTCTTTTCTATACGCAAGGTGATTACGGACTTTTTCAGTGCAGTGAACCATGTTGTACGGAAACATGGGATAATGAAGAGATTATTATTTCCATGATTGATAAACAGTACGATATGAAAATTCCGTCTGAACTTGTTCCGGTATGTCGGCATTGTGGCAAGTCCATGACTATGAATCTTCGGGCAGACGATAAATTTGTACAGGATGAGGGTTGGTATAAAGCATATGAACGATATGAAAATTTTATCCGTACAAGAAGAAATCAGCATATACTTTTCCTTGAACTCGGTGTGGGATATAATACACCAGTGATTATAAAATATCCGTTCTGGCAGATGACTTCTGAAAATCCCGAAGCCGTTTATGCCTGTCTGAATTACGGTGAAGCTTTCTGTCCGGAACAGATTGCAGGACAGTCAGTCTGTATTGACGGAGACATTTCAGAAATTCTGAAGAATATTATCAACTGATATAGAAACAGAGTGCAGTTATAAACAGCACTCTTTTTTATTTCAGTATCTTCCTGAATTTTAACAAAACAGAAACATTTCACAAACAAAACGTAAACATACCGGTAGTAGAATATATACAACAGATGAGGAAAACGTCTGAAACAAAATCAAACGGAGGTATTTACTATGAAAAAAGAAAACTTTGTGACGCTCGTAATGTCGACAATCGGAGGGCTTATTTTCGCACTGGGTATGTGTATGGCTCTTCTTCCGGAATGGAACACTTTCAAGCAGGGTATCGTATGCGGTGCAGTCGGCGCAGTAGTTCTGATAGCAATGGTAATCGTCCGCAGAAAAATGACCGGAGCATTACCCATACAGTTGAACGGAAGAACAATCGGTATTATAGCCTACAGCGTATTCTCAACACTGGTACTCGGTGTCGGTATGTGTATGGCGATAATTTGGGAAGGTCTCATGATTTGGGGGATTATTGTCGGCATAGTCGGTATCGGTCTTTTACTCGGACTGATTCCAATGATTAAGGGCATAAAATAAGGGGGAAATTTAATGACAAAAGAAAAACTTACAGAAGCTTATAAAACTGTTAAAAACGGCATAGCCAGTACATATAAAAAGATAGCAATGCAGTTATTCTTTTTATTGTTTTCATAATTTAAAATGCGTAAAGTAAGGGGGGTGCGGACACAATGAAAAAAAGATTTATTATAGCGTTATGCGTAATTGCCGGTATGGCGACGTTTACCGTTACTAAGGTTAAAAAGTCATGCGACAAAACAGTACAATCATGGAGGTAATGAAAAAATGGCAAAATCAAAACTTATTCAGGCAAACAAGAAAATTGAAGAAAAAGTTGTCGGGGCTTATAAGGCTATCGAAAACGGCGTAACAGGTACATACAAAAAGATTGAAGACAAGTTCGTTGACAGCTTTCTGACCAGAGACGGCGAAACAGTAGAAGACGCAAAGAAAAGACTTCACGAAGAACAACAGGCACGTACCGAATCCGCAAAGGCAGATGTCGAGAAACGTTCCACCGAATATAAATCAACGGCACAGAAAAGTGTTGAGAAAAGCATGGCGATAAGCGAAGAAATAAACAGAAATGCAAGAAAACATTAAAATAATGCGGTGAGGTCATAAGATTTCACCGCATTTGTAAATTTTCTGTAAATTTTTCATAACCCATACGGATTTTTACAAAATTTTAACATCACTGTGATATGATTAAAAAAAATCACAGGAGAGTGTTTATTATGTTTAAAATCCTTGTCGTAGAGGACGACAGAAATTTAAATAAAACGGTCTGTATGTACCTGAACAGAAACGGCTACGAAACTACAGGTTGTCTGAATGCAAACGACGCATACAACGAGATGTACGGTAATATGTTTGACCTCATCATATCGGATATTATGATGCCGGATATTGACGGTTTTGAATTTGCAGAAACAGTTCGTTCACTTAATCAGGAAATACCGATACTTTTCATGACCGCAAGAGATGATTTCAATTCCAAACAAAGAGGTTACAGAATCGGCATAGATGATTATATGGTCAAGCCGGTTGATTTAGACGAACTTCTTTTAAAAATCGGTGCATTACTCCGTAGGGCAAAAATCAACAATTCAAAAAAACTGACTATAGGGAAATTTACTCTTGATGCGGAAGAACGTACCGCCACACTTGACGGTGAGGAAATACCACTGACTGTCCGTGAATTTAATCTGCTGTATAAACTTCTTTCGTATCCGAAAAAAACTTTTACACGTTCTCAATTGATGGACGAATTTTGGGATATTGACAGTAATTCAGGCTCTCGGACGGTTGACGTTTACATGAGGAAGTTAAGGGAAAAATTTTCCGAATGCAAGGACTTTGAAATAGTAACGGTACACGGACTGGGTTATAAGGCGGTACTGAAATGAAAAACGGAAAATATAGTAAAATCTTGTTGGGATTAGTACGATTTTTCACATTTTTTATGCTGATTGCATTTGTTGTAACCTGCTCATTCATGCTGTTTCTGAACTCTATGGAACTTGACCTTGAAATTCTAAAAAACAAAGCAATATTGACGTTTGCAAATGTCATTCTGCTGACACTTATTCTGTGGGTTATTGATTCAGTACGTCGGAAACTCACAGTAGAAAGACACGTCCGGAACATCATACAGGGACTTGATAAAATTACAAAAGGCGATTTCAACGTGAAAATCGACGTCCCGAAAGAAACCGGCAATGAATTTGGCATTATTATAAAACAGATAAATCAGATGACTACAGAACTCGCCGGAGTAGAAACATTGCGGACAGACTTTATCGCAAACGTTTCGCATGAACTGAAAACTCCTCTTGCGGTCATTCAGAATTACAGTACAATGTTACAAAGTCCGGAACTGACACCCGAAGAACGTACGGAATATGCAAGAGCGATTACAAATTCTGCGAGAAGTCTTGCAAATCTGATAACTAATATTCTTAAACTCAACAAACTGGAGAATCAGCAGATATATCCCGAAAGTAAGCCGTATAACCTGAGCGAACAGTTATGCGAATGTCTGCTGAACTTTGAAGAAGTATGGGAAGAAAAAGGGCTTGACATTGAAGCGGATATCAACGAGGATATTATTATCAATGCCGACGGTGAGTTACTTAGTCTTGTATGGAATAATCTTTTTTCCAATGCTATGAAATTCACGGAGCAGGGCTGTATTTCTGTAAGTCTGAAACAGAATGATTCTTTTATTGTCGTGACCGTCAGCGATACAGGTTGCGGAATGTCCGCCGAAACAGGAAGGCATATTTTTGAAAAATTCTATCAGGGCGATACGTCACACGCCGTAAAAGGTAACGGCTTAGGGCTTGCACTTGTAAAGCGGATTATAGATATTGTCAGCGGTGAAATTTCCGTACAGAGTGAAATCGGTAAGGGAAGTACATTTACAGTCAGATTCAGGAGGAATACAAATGAAAAAATTTAAGGAAATACTTCTGAAACTTATTTTTCCGCCGGTAAAAGTAATCGTAATTAGCAGTATAATCGGCTTTCCTATGGTTATTCTGTCGCTGATTTATCTTTCAGCTATAAATCCGGTTTCATGTATATCCTACATTATTTCAGCGTATGCCCTGACCGTTTTATGTGCCAATTTCCCGAAAGCAAAGAGACGTTGCCATGAACTCATACACGGCGACGAGGTGAAAATTATTGTTTCTTTCCGTAACTTCATGAACCGGTATAAATATACTTCCATGTATCTGAATGACAAAGAGTTTCGGGCGAAATTTTCGCTGTATACCGGATTTGGAATAAATTGTTTTTATGTGTTATTCAAGTGCGGTACTGGAATTATGTTTCGTTCCGTATGGCTGTGGGCGACAGGAATTTACTATCTTGTGATTGCCTCAATCAGATTCATGTTGTTACGGAATATCCGTATCACCGATAAAAGCAGTCACTCACTGAAACGCAAAATTCATGAACAGAAAAGTTACAGGAAATGCGGAATTATGATGTTTCTTCTTAATCTCGCAATGAGCGGTATGATAATTCAGATGATATGGCAGAATCGAAGTTACGAGTACAAGGGATATATTATCTACATCTCGGCTATGTATACATTTTACTGCTTTATATCGTCAATATCGAATGTCATTTCATTTGCTAAACGTGACAATGCAATTTTATCCGCCACCAAAAATCTTAATCTCGCCGGTGCAGTGATGTCCATGTTCGCACTTCAGACCGCTATGTTTTCGGCATTCGGAAACGGTGACAGATTACAGAAAAAAATGAATACTATTACAGGAACGGCGGTCTGTATAATTGTAATGTGTATGGCAGTTTTCATGATAGTAAGGGCAGATAAAAATTTGAAACAGCTTGAAAGGAGCGTCAGAAATGGAGAACAATGAAAAATTTGAGTATACTTATTCCGCACAGAAACAGGAGGAAATTGAAAGTATACGCAGAAAATATCTTCCGCCGGAAGAGGATAAAATGGAAAAACTCCGCCGACTTGACAGGAGTGTAGAGAATAAAGCGACTACTATTTCAGTTATCGTCGGAATAGTCGGTACGCTGACAATGGGCTTCGGAATGTGTCTGTGTCTTGAATGGGCAGAATATATTTCGGGAGTAATAACCGGAGTTGTCGGAATTGCTATACTTTCAGTGGCTTATCCGGTTTTTAAGTACGTAATCAAAAAACAGCGTAAGAAAATAGCTCCGGAAATTCTCCGTCTTACTGATGAGATTTCAAATAACAGAAACTATAGTTGAAATATTAAAAACTCCGTTCCTGATAAGCAAGAACGGAGTTTCAGATGTATTAATTTTTTAATGTATTCGTGACTGTTTTTTCTGTTAAGTTCCGCATTTTAAATATTTTTTCATGTATATCAGACCTGTTATAATTGCGGACTTCATAGCATTAATAATTGAAGTTTTTTATAATTATGTATGTTTCTGAATCAAGTATATCATAAGTTTATCTGAATGTCAATATTTTTTGAACAGATTTGTCAATTAGTATATTTAATTTGCCTTGAAGATAAATCTTATATAGTTATAAAGATGTGCATGAATACTGTTATCACCGTGGTCTCCGCTATTGACATAGTGCCATATATGCGGAACGTTGTTTTTAGTAAAATTGTTATGATAGTTTTCGGGATTTGAGTAGACAACAGTATCATTGCTTCCGGCTGTAATAAAGAGCAGTGGCGGAGCTTCTTTTTCAGAGTTCCACTTGAAACTTCCGGTCACACCAGGTGCAGGACATATTGCACCTACATAACCGAAAAGGTCAGAACGTTGCATACCTATGAGGAGTGATTCTCTGCCACCCATTGAAAAACCTGTTATTGCAGTATTTTCCCTACCTGTTTTCACGCTGTAGGTACTTTCGATATGTGGCATGAGGTCTTTTATAAGGTCATTTATGAAGTTGTCATATGCTTCATTGTTAGCGTCGTCCATAGCGGAACAGTTTTCCTGCGTTGCACTTGAATATACGTAAGGGAATACAACTATTATGTCTTCCGCTTCACCGTCGGCGATAGCGTTTCCGATAATCTGCTTTGTATACATAGTGTCGTTGCCTTTTATAATCATTCTGTCCTGATTTTCCCAGTAACCATGCAGTACATACAGAACAGGATATTTTTTGTTTTCGCTGTAGTTTGCCGGAAGAAGAATGTTATAAGGTTTGTTTCTGTTGCAGGTAGTCGAATAGTACGTACCTGATTTAACAGTACCATACTTAACACCCGATTTTTTCCTGTTTTGAAGAATACGTTTCAAATTCGGAAACTTTTGCCTGTACCATTGGTGTATATTCTGACATTGTAAGCATACCTGAAGATGTTGCAGGAGGATTTACGGCAGATACCGGAAATTCTGTAATCTGTCCGAGAATGAATTTCTGAAGAAGAACGGCATCATTGATATTAAATTCTCCGTTCTGGTCAACGTCGGCGGAAAGTTCTTCAGTTGAATCGCTGAAACCTTTAAGCAGTCCTTTTCTTGCGATTACCATATCAAATGAATTTATTACGCCGTCAGAATTTATATCGCCGAGTATAACTTTTTTGGATTCGCCTGCTCCGATTATCGTAGTACCGGCAACCGCTCCTATTACCTCGTCTATATAGAAGTTGTTTGTAGATTCAGCCGTTTCAATATAAATCTGCATATCGTTTGCATCTTCGGGAATTTTGTAGTTCTTGTTGGCAAGCTGTACCCATTCACCTTTTATTGCCGTTGCTTCTGCAATTGTAGAATACTGTGTATCGCCGTTTTTGTCTGTGTACTGTAGTTTGAGATAGAATTTGTCTGTTGCATCGCCGTCAAGGTACATTACATTCGCACTGAAACTGTATTCGTTTCCGGCAACAAACGCCCTGTTAAGAGTTTTTGAAGCACCATTCCATGCATTTTTTCTGTCCTTGACAAGAAGTGATTCCTCACCGACATATGAAGTACGTCCGCTTGTGAGGACTTCTCCCGAACCTCTTATATTCCAGTCGCAAGTACTACCCTCGAAACCATCTGCAAAGTACCAACCATATTGATTAGGTTCAACAGGCTTGACTTCTCCGCTACTACCCTGATAATTACTACCGTCACCCCATTCGGATTGCGGTATCATTGAAGTAAGTGCAGTATAAGCCGGTTTAGGCTGATTATTTCTGTCGTAAAGAAGAGCGTCACTGCCCTCTTTGAGCCATGAATTAGCATCGTTTGGACCCCATATGGCGACGAGTGTCACACGTCCGTCAGACTGTGGATTTTTGTTCCATTCCATAGCGGTCTGGAAAATAGCCTTGTATTTGTCGGCTTGTTCCTGAAGTGAATACTTACCGTTTTCAAGGGATATGTCAAGTTCCGATACCTGAACGTCACAACCGATTGAGAGGTATTTTTTCATAGCCTCTATGTAGGAATCAGTACCGGCGAAACCTGTAGCATTTGCAGGTACGTGTGACTGCATTCCGACACCGTCAAGCAAGCCCTTTTCATAGAGAGATTTGCACATATTATATATAGTATCTCGTTTGTGGTCCCAGTATTCGTTGTAATCGTTGTAATAGAGGTCACAGCCTTCGGGAGCGTATTTTCTTGCATACCTGAAAGCCTTTTCTACAAAGCTGTTATCGCCGTAAACCTGTACCCAGCCCGATTTTCCACCTTCAGCATAATTGTCCCCTGGTTCTCTCGCACCACCGAAATTAGCTGTCCTGTTGGAATCGTCGCTGATACATTCGTTTGCAACGTCGTAAGCATACAGATTAAGTTGCGGGTACTGCTGTTCTATCGCAGTGAACATATTTTTTATATAACTTTCCATACGCTTATCCATTACATCGGGAGAAACCCAGTTACCATTCTTATCAAAATTTTCCTTGAAAAACCACACAGGCGTCTGACTATGCCATACGAAAGTATGACCTCTCATGGCTATATTGTTCTGTACGCAGAAATCCATAATAGCAGATGCATTATTAAGTGAAACGGCAATATCCGTACCTTTACACTGTGACTGTACAAGAGTAGCGTCAGGTTTCATTTCGTTTTCGCATTCAATGCTGTTGAAGTCCTTGATAATATTTGCGGTAATTGCGGAATTTTTTACCGTTCCGCCGTTGAGAATATTTCCTACTCTGAAATAGTCCGCAAACTCGTCTTTAAGACCTTTTTCGCCTGTTGCGTGGGCGGAAAGTCCTTTTTCTGTAGTTATTTTAACGTCGTCAAAACTGAAATCGTTTGTACTGTCTGTTGTAAGGGTAAGTCTGAACTCATAACTGTTTGCCGGTGCTTTGTAACCGGCGGAAATTTCTGTCCATTTACCAGCCTTTACTTTTTTGTCGGCGAGGTTTATTATCGTTTCAGTACCTGTTGTTTCGTCGATACAGAGCAGGTTTAAATGAAAAGTTTCGTCAGTTTCGCTGTAAACTTTCAGGCTGTAATCATATTCCACTGCTCCCGAAAGATAAAAACCCTTTGAAGAACTTGCACCGTCAGTTATTGAAGTACGTCCGGAAACTTTCATACCTCTTGAATTGTCATAACCCATACCGTTTTCTGCCGTAAGCTGAACCGTATTGCTGTTACCGTACCAGCCGTCATAATTGACCTCAAAATCATTGCAGACTACGTAATCAGCATATGTTTTGTCGCATATTTCAGGGAAAACAGATACTATTCCGGCACAACAGGCTATCGCCGTAAGACTTGCAGTAAATTTTTTCAGATTCATTTTCTGCTCCTCCTTGTATAAACGTTTTTAATGTAATACTGATTTTAGCATATTTCACAGGATTTGTATTGCATTTTTGTCAGATAATTTATATATCTGTCATAAATTTTTCACAACCAAAACGGAAGAGGTTGTACTTATTATTTCATGTGTGAATAATAA
>JAIDQQ010000008.1 GCA_029062165.1 Ruminococcus sp. | reverse complement strand
GCGAAAATTACGGAAATATGTACAAACCCGACAGTTTTTCAATGAGCAGTCTGGACTTATCCGCCCTTACAGACCCTGATAATCCGGATTCACCATTACCGAAAATTGAAAAGATTATGACAGGCGAATATTTTGCGAATACTGCTCCAGGCGAAAGAACAGACATTTTAGGAGAAATTGTTGTCCCGACGTTTGCGAGCATCAAGGATTCAATAGATATATCCGCTCTGAACTATGTAGGCGACAATACAAAAGATTACAGCCTGATATTTGATACTTCCGTATTTGACATTACCGAAACTGATAAAAAACGTCTGATACAGTCGGTAAAGGAGCTGAACACATCGGACAACATAGAAAATTCCGTTGATACGGAAAAAATGTTAAGATACTGGACAGCACACAATTTTGTGAATAACTATGACGGTTACACCGGAGTGTTCGTACATAACTTTTACATTCATGAAAAAAACGGTAAAATTTCGTTAGTACCATGGGACTATAATTTTGCTTTCGGTTCATTTACTCTTGAGGGTGCGCTTTCAAGTATCTTAGGTGAGGACAGCAGATTTGATTATACGATAGATACCGGCAACGCTATGAACATCAATACAAGCATGATAAATTATCCTGTTGACACTCCGAATTACAGCGTAGATATTTCCGACCGTCCGTTGTTGGATAAGCTGTTATCAGATGAAAATTATCTGCAACAGTATCACGAATATTTCAACGAATTTATTTCCGGATTTTTCGACAGTGGTTATTATGACAATCTGTATATGACTACTTACGAAAATATCAGACCATACATTGAAAAGGGTCTGACCGTCTATACACCTGCTCAGTTTGAAAAGGGTTCTGAAACTATCAATGATTATTGTCATTTAAGAGCCGAAAGCGTCAGAAGACAATTAAACGGTACTCTCCCATCTACTACAGAGGGGCAAAAACAGAATTATTCTGCTATTGTTGATACCGGCAGTCTGAATCTTGCATACCTGTCCGATTTTCATTCTCTGGTGGCTGGTCTTGATACGGAAGCTATTACGGAAATAATTGATATTCTGCTTGAAGATAAATTTTCCTATGATACAAACGGAGCAGTTGAAGCAGTTCACTATTATATATCGGATACCGGCAAACTGATTAATCATGTGCCGGAATTACTGGAAGTTTCACTGATACATGATACAGTCATGAAAAAAGTATTTCCGGCAATATTGATGATAATATCCGTCATAGCTATGATAGCAGCTTACAGACTTGTTAAAAAATACAGCCGGAGGAGGGATTAAAATGCAGTTGAGACATGAATATAAATACTATCTTAACTATCATGATTATTTTGTTATAAAGTCAAGGCTTTCGGCTGTAATGCAGGCAGATACTCATGTATCTTCCGACGGAAAATATTTAATCAGAAGTCTTTACTTTGATAACTATTCTGACAAAGCACTGAGGGAAAAAATTAACGGCGTAAGTAATCGTGAAAAGTTTCGTATAAGATGTTATAATTCCGATTACGATTTTATCAGACTGGAAAAAAAGCTGAAAATGGCTGGTCTCGGAACTAAAATATCGGCGAAACTTACAAGGGAAGAAACGCAGAGAATTATAGATAACGATATTGAGTTTATGAAAGACAGTCATCAGGCGTTGGTTGTTGAACTCTATGAAAAAATGAAGTTTCAGGCATTACGCCCTAAAACTATCGTTGACTATACAAGAGAGCCGTTTATATACGATGCCGGAAATGTAAGAGTCACTCTTGATTACAATATCCGGACTGGTCTTAACAGCATTGATATGCTGAATCCATATGTTCCTACCGTTCCGACTGATGAGGGGCTTATAATTCTTGAAGTCAAATACGATAATTTTCTTCCCGATGTTATCCGTGATATAGTTCAGATGAAAAACAGGGAAGTATCTGCATTTTCAAAGTATGCAAGTTGCAGAAAATTTTTTTAGGAAAGGATTAAGAAAATGAGTTTTACTGATATATTTAGTTCTGATATGATGTCAAGAGTTACAGCGGTATCTGTAACTGATATGATTATCGGCGTGGTTTTGTCGTTTCTTCTTGGAATGTTCATATTCTACGTTTACAAAAAGACATTTAACGGCGTTCTGTACTCTGCGAATTTCGGATTATCTTTAGTAGGTCTCTGTATGATTGCAACGGTACTTATTATGGCAGTATCAAGCAATGTTGTTCTGTCGCTCGGTATGGTTGGTGCGTTGTCGATAGTGCGTTTCAGAACCGCTATAAAAGAGCCTCTTGACATAGTATTTCTGTTCTGGGCAATATCGTGCGGAATAATACTCGCAACCGGCATGATACCTCTTGCAGTATTCGGAAGTATCATCATAGGCGTTGTACTGCTTGTATTTGCGAACAAGAATATCAAGGAAAATCAGTACTTATTGGTTATCAGCCTTGAAAATTCCGATACTGAAGATACTGTAATTAAGAAAGTTTCTGAAAATACACTGAAAAGCATAATCAAGGGGAAAACTTTTTCAAAGAACGGTACAGAAGAACTGACTATCGAAATACAGCTTAAAGACGGTGAAAGTTCTTTTGTCAAAAGCATCAATGAAGTTGACGGAGTTAATAACGTGGTTATGGTAAGCTACAACGGCGATTATATGAGTTAAAAAATATGACCTGCTCTTGACGGAGCAGGTTTATTTTTGAGTATTGCAATAGAAAACTAAATGTGATATAATGTCATTATTAATGAAAGGAGAAAATTTATGAACGACAAGAAAATCATATCGGACACGCAAAGAACAGGCATTTTAGTCATATTGCTTGTATCAGCGTTTGTAACTTCGATGTCAACGACGGTTACGGGAAATATGATTCCTAACGGTAAGCTTTATGATAAAGTCGGAATCAAGCCTATGTTTTTCACCGGAGCAGGATTATTTACGATATTTTCAGTAATGGGATTATTTCTTTCGGAAAACACATCAATAATATATATATCCGTATTATTTGCACTTCAGAGCGTTGCAATGGCATCATTGATGTCACCGGCTACGGCAATGGCATTAAGTGGACTTGAAGGCAAAGTAAGAGTTGACGGCAGTGCTATATTTAATACAATACGTCAGATTTCAAGTTCTCTTGCCTCTACTCTTTCTGTGCTTATCTATACACTTATCGGAAGCAATATGACCGCTGTACATGGTGTATATGTATATTTCGAAATTGTGACAATGGCTGTTTTCATTACAGTAATTATATACATAAAATCAGAGAACAGGAATAAGGTCTGATGTAATTCCACACCGGAGCAGGCATAAAATTCTACCTGATGCGTTCAGGTGGGATTTTTTATACTTATATAATTTTATATTAAGTATATTGTAATGATATTATATAGGCACTTTTTACCGCTGTTTTGTAACATGGGTAATATGGGGTTAACCGGTTTTTTACACGACATATACACCGGTAACGTCGAAAAAGTCGATTTAATAGACACTTTTGAAGTAAATGCAAAAAAAGTGTTCCAAACTTTGGAACAAGCTTTTAAGTCTATTTTAAGGCAGAAAATTACAATCTTGTTCCATTGTTCCAAAGTTTTCTTTATATTTAGGTCTTACATAACACTGGTTAAACCCATGTTATGTGAAACAAAAGTTTTTAGTATTTTTATGGAACAATGGAACAAAGTTATAATAAAAAGCTAATTATAGGAAAAAAAGTGTGTTCCAAAGTCTGTTCCAAAATCATTTTTTATGGAACATTATGGAACAAAAAAAGAGTGCATAAAGCACTCTTCTTATCTTTCGTATATCCATTGTACGCCATATATATCTAATCTAATTTTTTTACCGTTCTTAATCCAGCCTAACGCTGTAAGAGTCCGTGCAATCTCCAATGACATTTTACGTTCAATGGGCTGATTGATTTCATAATTGTACAGTTCGCAAGCAATTTCCTTGACGGAAATGCGGTCACGTTTGTAAGTTCCTGCCGATGTGATGCCGTTCTGATAAGCCTTGATGTAGTCACGCCTTACGTCCAGACTTTTGTTATACCAGTCTGTAGTAATGGGAATTTCAAGGAAGTTGAATATATCCGACTGCAACGGGCTTTCATCGAAATGCTTACGCTGTTCCTGTTCGGCTAAAGCAAGCACCTGCCTGTCCTGAATATAGATACCCTGACCGTTTCTATAGAGGTGTACTGCCTCTGCCCATAATAATGCTATATATTCGGGAGTAAGGTCTTTGTCGATATTCTTGGTGGCTTTTGAAATATTAACATCTATCGGATAGTAACGACGGTCGCCGGTTTCGTCTTTCAAGAAGTCGTAATTATTGGTAGTTCCGAGGAATACACACTGTCGGGGACGTTGTTCAGGATTTCTGCCGTAAGGCTTGCGGTAAAAATCATGCTGGCTTGCAATCGCCTGTTTACTGCGTTCCTTGATTGATTTCTGAAATGCCGTTCCCTCGCCTAACTCGATAATCCACTTGCCCTGTATGCTCTCGTAGAAGTCCTTGCCGTCAAAAGTGGTTACACCGTCAGTAAACCATTCGGGTTTGACAGCTATTTTACTTATAAATTTTGATTTGCCTATGCCTTGCTTGCCAACAAATACCGTACAGGTATCGAATTTCACGCCTGCCTCGAATATTCTTGCAACTGCTCCGACGAACGTTATGACAGCTACCGACTGGGTGTATATATTGTCGGTTGCTCCTAAAAAGTCCGTGAATATGCTTTTCAGACGTGGTTTTCCGTCCCACTGAACCGCCTCTAAATATTCTTTTATAGGGTGATATTTGTTATCATCAGATATTATACTGCACACCTGATTGATACTTTCAATAGACGTACTCATTGAATATTCCTTTTCAAGATGCAGTTTGATTCGATTTTCGGTAACGTCTTTCCACTCCTCACGGTTAAAGGTTCTCATCTGTGTAAGTTCGTTAAACTCGATTTTTCCTCTGTATTTCGGGTCATTCAGAAATATGGTCTCAAGATTTGTCATATTGTTCTTCACGGCATTATCAGACTGATTACGTATCAGACCTCCTTGCCAATCAGAATCAGCCTGCTGACGTTCACACACGTCTCTGAACCATTTGTCTTTATCAAGCGTTGTAGCACGCTCTGAATGGCTCTGTAGGCTTGCTACGAGCCTTGCACGGTCTTTCACAAGAAGTTCATTAGCGTCCTTATAGTCGCTCCATATGTCTTTCTGAGCGACAATGTAGGGCACTCTATGCTCGTCGCACAATTTCATAAGTTTGACATTTGCCGTGTTACCTCGTTGGTCGTTATCAAGTGCAAGAATAAGAACGGTTTTTGAAGTGTCATGTTCAAATATTTTTCCGATGTTGCTTGTCGAGCCTAATCCGACACTTGCAAATCCGCACTCGTCAATACTCATACAGTCGATTTCGCCCTCAACTACAAAACAGTATGGGGAAGTCAGTGCAACGGAATTGAAAAGGTGTACCGTTCCACGTTTACGCTTGAGGTTCTCGGTGATACTCCTCCACATATAAGATGTTTCGGAAGTCGGAATAATAACGGCAGACGTGGTCTGATTGTTCTTGTACGGGAAATTCTCCACGTATCCGCAATGGAATTTACACTGAGTTTGTATTGAGATGCCCCTGTTCGTCAGGTAATCGGTCTCTTGTAAGTGCTGTTCTGCAATTTCAAATAATGCCGTGTGATTTTGTTCAGTTTTGGGTTGTACTTGCTTTGCGGATTGTTTTTTCTGTCGTATTGGTTGTGATGCGGAAACTACTCCGTATTTTGATTTTAATTCCCTGATTATAGTGCCTATGTCGCTGATGTTGTTTACTGCTCCGTACAGATTAAAAATATCGCCTTTTGCCTCGCATGCAAAACAAAAATATCTGTTGTTGTTGGGATAGACTGTAAACGCTCCCGAACGGTGAGAGCCTGTCCCACTCCCACACAACGGACATATGTACTGGTTCTTTCCGCCGTTCTGTGATTTTTGCGTGATTTCGTTCACATAGTCAATCAGAAATGGCTTGATTCTTTCAAAGTCGTCATTCATTTGCAATACTCCTTTTTTAAAAGATATAGCAAACTACAATTCACACACAAAAAGCAAAAAAAAATTTTGCCATGCCTAAAAAAGACTTGACAAAATTAAATTCTTATGATATAATGATATAGTCATAAGACAAAGTAAGCCTTTTGTGTGTATTCAATTGTTGATTCGCAATTACTATTGTATCACATGAAAGGCTTTTTGTCAAGACTTTTTATGGAAATCTGAAAAATTTATTTCCACTGATTATTCTTCTTTTTCAACTGAAAATAATTTCATTATCAGGCTTGTGTTTCAGTAACGTGAACCCAGCCTTTTTTCTTTTTCAGCGAGTGAAATTTTTTCAAATCGTTGCTGTCCTGAACGGTATATTTTGTAATCAATCTGACTGCTTGTGATGCGTTCTTCGGGTTCTGAAAATATCACCAGTGATGCAGTCCAGATGAGAACGAAAAATTAAAAATCAATATTAAATTTTAGTATTCTGCTGTCGGTTTCTGATACGAAAATTATCGGTAAATGACAGCCTTTTTTATGACTTTAAAATTCAGATTTCAGCTTGTATTTTCACAAATTATTTTGCTGATTTTTTCTGTGAAAATTTTGAATTTTGGACTTCTATTTTCGTATCATAATTTTTTGTTAAATCAATTTGTTTTTATGGTTATTCAGAAAATTCTTTCGTAAAATTTCGGTTCTTTTTTCAATCAAGGGTCTTAGGGAAAAATTTCCCTAACAAGTATGTATCAGGTGGGCAGTTTTGAAAAAAGTGTTCCACAGGATACCGAGCTTGCTACTTTTCCACGGAGTATATAAATTTCATTTTGCTTTTGAAAATTCATATCCCGAAAAACAGGTGTATTTTTGCATATGTGCAATATGTAGAACGGATTTTTTAAATCTCGGTCTGAATTTGTTCAGAATTGCGGCTGGACTTTTTCATTTAAATGCGCTATAATGGATTTACAGAAAAATTCAACGGCAAGAAAAAAGAGAAAGCAAAGCCGTTCCGAAATGGAGAAAAGAAGCTATGGAAAATAAAATAATTGATGCCGAAAAGGTATCTGAGTACAGAATAGGTGGCACTACATACTTTGTACGCACATTTTTTAACAGCAACCAAAACGAAAGCCTTGATGACATTATTCAAAGGCTGATAATCAATGATAGTAAAAAATCCTCGGTGAATACTGACGAAATCACAAACAGCAAGTCATGAAAATTTTACATTTCTGCGTATTGAAATTTTCAAAAAAATGCGCTAAAATAAAATTGTCATACTTGCTGTATCTGTCGGAAAGAGAGGAAAATTATGTCAGATAAGATTACAGCACTTTATTGCAGGCTTTCGCAGGACGATATGTTACAGGGCGAAAGTAACAGCATTACCAATCAGAAAAACATTCTGAAAAAATACGCAATGGACAACGGTTTCCACAACACAAAATTTTACGTTGACGACGGTGTTTCAGGCACGACTTTTGAACGTGACGGTTTCAAGGCTATGATGAGCGACATTGAGGACGGAAAAATCGGAATTGTTATTACCAAAGACCTTTCACGCCTTGGACGTGACTACCTCAAAACAGGTGAACTTATTGAAATGACGTTCCCCGATTATGATGTTCGCTATATCGCTGTCAATGACGGTGTGGATACGTTCAAGAGTGAGAACGAATTAATGGCATTCAAGAACATCTTTAACGACTGGTACGCCCGTGATACTTCCAAAAAAATAAGAGCAGTAAACAAGGCAAAGGCGTTAGCAGGCAAACCGCTTACAACACACGTTCCGTATGGTTACAAAAAATCCGAAACGGATAAAGGCGTATGGGTGATTGACGACGAACCAGCGGAAGTTGTAAGAAAAATTTTCAGGCTCTGCATTGAGGGTAATGGACCGACGCAGATTGCACGTATTCTTACGGAAGAGGGTATTCCAACACCGACAGCCTACTGCCGTTCCAAAGGGCTGAACCCTGTACATCATAATGCTAAAACAAAGCGTTGGGCAATGGGTACAATTTCGCACATACTTGAACGAACGGAATATCTCGGTCACACCGTCAATTTCAAGACCTACCGCAAATCATACAAGCATAAAAAATCGCTTGACAATCCAAAGGAAAACTGGCTGATTGTTGAAAATACGCACGAACCTATCATTTCTCAACACGATTTTGACCTCGTTCAGGAACTCCGAAAAAACAAACGCAGACGACAGAATTGCGGAACGATAAATCCGTTTTCGGGTATGGTTTACTGTGCAGATTGCGGAAATACGTTATATTTAGGACGTGGCAAGCACGTAAGTCCCACTCAAGAGCATATGATGTGTTCGACGTATGCACACGATTCGGACGAATGTACGGCACACTACATCAGAACGGTTGTTCTTAGTGAAATTGTTATCGGTGAACTCAACAAGCTACTCACGTTTGTGAAAGAAAATGAAGACGAATTTGTGAAAATGGCGGTTGATAATGCCACACTGATACAAGCGGACGAACTGAAAAAAGCTGAAAAGTCGCTGAAACAGTCGGAAAAGCGTATCACAGAACTCGACAATCTTTTTATAAAACCTTATGAGGATAACGTTTCGGGAAAAATTTCTGATGCACGCTTTGAAATGATGTCACAACGCTATGAGAACGAACAGGAAAATTTAAAGAATACAGTTTCAGAATTATCTACATTCGTTGAACGTACAAAAAAGAAAAATTCAGATACGATGCAATTCGTGGAAATCGTGAAAAAGTACGAAAAGATAACGGAACTTACACCAGAAATCTTACACGAATTTATCGAAAAAATCGTTGTTCACGCTCCCGAAGGTGGCAGGGCAGACCGTACTCAACAGATTGATATTTACTTCCGTTTCAATGTTGCAACGTCCACGGCAATCGCCGATTTCAGGAAATACTACGCAAGAAGAAAGGCTGTGTAAGAATATTCACACAACCTTAAAAATTTAAGCTGAGATACTTCTATATTAATAATCGGCTTTTCTTGCAGGAGTTTTTGATGTCATAATCTGTGAAATGAATTTCTGTTTGTTTTCGAGAGTCTGATAACTGTAGGCATCGAACGTGCCTTTGGTGACATAACGATAAATGGAGACATTTTTGTTTTCATTGCCTTGTCTGATGATACGTCCAGCACGTTGTTCCAAGTCCGCAGTTCTCCATGGTATATCCAAATCGTGAACGGCTATCAACTTTTTCTGAACGTTAGTACCTGTACCCATTTTTGCGGTACTACCTACTATAACACTCTACGAAATATCAGAAAGTGCAATAAACAGACGATTTTGCTATAACAGACAGAGCTGTTCTTAAATTGTTAAGAATAGCTCTTTTTCTTTTCTGATGATTGACGTTTATGAAAGAATATAAGCAAAAAGGCAATACCTCATGCTTTGTACGCAAGGTATCACCTATACTTTTTCTTTTTCAAAAGGCATATTTAATTTCTTTTTGCTAAGTTTACTGTCATCTTGTCTTGTTTCTTTTCATACTGTATCGTCCTGAAAAAGAAAGGCAGCTGATTGAGAATTTCCCTACATTGTTTGACTAAGTGCAGTAGCCTTATTTTTAAAACTTATAAGTTCTCGGTGAAAAATCAAGAAAAACGGCTGTCGAATCATTGACTATTTGTACATTATGTGGTATAATAAAAAACGGAAACTGTCATTATGATAACATATTGAAATATACTGAAAGTGAGAATATATTATGATAGATAACAAGAAAGAACAGGAACGTGCGGAGCTTCACCGTACAATATGGAGCATTGCCAACGATTTGAGGGGTAGCGTTGACGGCTGGGATTTCAAGAATTATGTCCTTGTAATGCTGTTTTATCGTTATATTTCCGAAAATCTTACAAATTACATCAATGCCGGAGAACATGAAGCAGGTGACGCTGATTTCGATTACGCAAAGCTGTCCGACGAAGTGGCAGAAGATGCCCGTGAAGATATGGTGAATACCAAAGGCTTTTTTATTCTGCCATCACAGCTTTTCTGTAATGTACTTTCAAAAGCTGATACAGATGAGAATCTCAACGAAACAATTGAAAGTATTTTCCGCAGTATCGAATCATCTGCACAAGGCTGTGAAAGTGAAGACGATTTCAAAGGTCTTTTTGACGATTTCGACGTGAACAGCAACAAGCTCGGCGGTACTGTTGCTAAGAGAAATGAACGTCTTGTCAAGCTGATGAACGGTGTCGCTTCGATGCAGCTGGGCGATTATCAGGAAAATACAATAGATGCGTTCGGCGATGCCTATGAGTATCTTATGGGAATGTACGCTTCAGGTGCAGGCAAGTCGGGCGGTGAATATTTCACTCCGCAGGAAGTGTCCGAACTTCTGACACGGCTTGCAACAGCAGGCAAAACAGAGGTCAACAAGGTCTATGACCCAGCTTGCGGAAGTGGTTCGCTTCTGCTGAAAGCTGCCAAAGTACTTGGAAAAGACGGGGTTCGTCAGGGATTCTACGGTCAGGAAATCAACATCACTACATACAATCTCTGCCGTATCAATATGTTCCTGCACGATATTGACTATGACAAGTTCAATATCGCACATGAAGATACACTTATTGAGCCACAGCACTGGGACGATGAGCCGTTTGAGGTCATTGTATCAAATCCCCCATACTCGATAAAGTGGGAGGGCGATGCTAATCCTCTGCTGATAAATGACCCACGCTTTTCGCCTGCCGGTGTGCTTGCACCTAAGTCTAAGGCTGACCTTGCGTTTGTTATGCACTCTCTGTCATGGCTTGCAAACAACGGTGTTGCGTCGATTGTATGTTTTCCGGGAGTTATGTACCGTGGCGGTGCTGAACAGAAAATCCGCAAATATCTGATAGATAACAACTTCATTGACTGCATTATCCAGTTGCCTGACAACCTTTTCTATGGTACATCTATAGCTACTTGTATAATGGTGCTGAAAAAGAACAAGTCCGAAAACAGCACACTTTTCATTGATGCTTCAAAGGAATGTGTCAAGGTCACGAATAACAACAAGCTGACTGAAGAAAATATCACAAAAATAGTGTCAACATTTATGAAACGCACCGACAGTGAATATTTCTGCCGTCTTGTATCTAACAATGAGATAGCGGAAAATGACTATAATCTTTCCGTTTCCACGTACGTGGAGCAGGAGGATACAAGAGAAGTAATTGATATTTCCGTTCTCAATGCTGATATTGCGGAAATAGTTAAAAATATCGACTCTCTCCGTATGGCTATAAACGATATTATTTCCGAAATTGAGGTAAAAAATGTCTAAACTTTATGATTTGATAAATAAACTTTGCTCCGACGGCGTGGAATATGTTGATTTAAAAAACGTTTGTTATATTACAAAAGGTGTACAATTCAATAAAAAAAATATGAATGAAACCGGTAGTTTTCCTGTAATAAATGGTGGTATAAATCCGTCTGGTTATATTGAACAGTACAATCAGGAAAAGGAAACTATTACAATTTCACAGGGGGGTGCATCTGCCGGTTATGTAAATTTTATTAATTCTAAATTCTGGGCAGGAGCACACTGTTATATAATCAAGCCTGAAGAATGTGTATTGAACAGATATTTATATCATTTTTTAAAATCAAAAGAACATCAGCTACAAGAATGTCAATATGGTGCAGGCATTCCCGCACTTGCAAAATCAACTGTAGCAAATCTTAAAATTCCCTTTCCGCCTTTGGAGGTACAGCGTGAAATTGTCAGGGTACTTGACAATTTCACGGAGCTTACGCAGGAGCTTACGCAGGAGCTTACGCTCCGCAAAAAGCAGTATTCGTATTATCGTGATTATCTTCTTGATTTCGGCGATGATGTTGAGTATAAAGCATTGAATGAGATTACAACGTTATCAAGAGGAGTACGTGTTGTAAGAAATCAACTTGAAACAACCGGAACTATTCCTGTATATCAGAATAGCCTTACACCACTTGGTTACTACACAAAAAACAATTGTAAAGCAAATACAACTTTTATAATCGGAGCAGGTAATGCCGGTGAAATCGGTTTCAGTTATGTTGATTTCTGGTCAGCTGACGACTGTTATTATTTTATATGTTCTGAAAAAATACTTGACAGATTTCTGTATTATGCTTTACTTTGTAAGTATGATTTTATTAAATTACAGGTAAGAAAAGCAAGTATACCACGTATTTCACGTAATGTCATAGAAAAAATAAAAATACCTGTCCCACCGATAGAGGAGCAGGAAAGAATAGTTAAAATTCTTGATAAATTTGATACTCTCTGCAATGACCTCACAACCGGAATCCCTGCCGAAATCGCCTTGAGAAAAAAACAGTATGAATACTACAGGGACAAGCTGTTGTCCTTTGAGGAGCTGAGAAAATGAGCTACTTCAACATTGTAGCCGCAACAAGTGAAAATACCGTTGTGACGGAGTATATCCCCGAACAGCGTACCGCCGATGCCTACCAGAGCGAAGCGGAACTTGAAAGGGATTTTATCCGCCGTCTTGGTGAGCTTGGCTATGAATATCTTACCATACATAAGGAAGATGACCTGATAGAAAATTTAAGAAAACAGCTTGAAACACTCAACAGCTATGTCTTTACAGACAGCGAGTGGAAACGTTTTTTCACGGAGTATATCGCTAATGCAAATGATGGTATCGTCGAGAAAACAAAGACGATACAGGAAGACAGTGTAAAAAATCTAAAGCGTGATGACGGTACAACAAAGAATATCACGCTCATAGACAAGAAAAATATCCATAACAATCATTTGCAGGTCATAAATCAGTATGAAGTTGATACAGGCAAACGGCAGAACCGCTATGATGTGACGGTGCTTGTGAACGGCTTTCCGCTTGTGCATATTGAACTGAAACGGCGTGGCGTGCCGATTCGTGAAGCGTTCAATCAGATAGACCGCTATCAGCGTGACAGTTTCTGGGCAGGTTCGGGCTTGTTTGAGTATGTGCAGATATTTGTTATTTCCAACGGAACGAACACAAAGTATTATTCAAATACAACTCGTTTTAATGCCGTGAAAGAAGCAGGCAGGAGCCATAAAAAGACAAAAACAAGCAATTCATTTGAGTTTACTTCGTTCTGGGCTGATGCAGGCAACAAGGTAATTCCTGATTTGGTGGACTTCACAAAGACTTTTTTTGCAAAGCATACTATTCTGAATATACTAACAAAATACTGCATTTTCACGTCTGAAAATCTCCTGCTTGTTATGCGTCCGTATCAGATAGTGGCAACTGAACGAATCCTGAACAGAATTGAAATTGCAAACAATTATAAAAAATACGGTTCAATTGCAGGCGGTGGATATATATGGCATACTACCGGAAGCGGAAAAACTCTTACATCATTCAAGACCGCACGTCTTGCCTCAAAGCTGGAATATATTAATAAAGTTCTTTTTGTGGTTGACCGTAAAGACCTTGACTATCAGACTATGCGTGAGTATGACCGCTTTGAAAAAGGTGCAGCCAACAGTAATACTTCAACCGCTGTTTTGAAACATCAGCTTGAAAATCCCGACTGCCGTATTATTATCACTACCATTCAGAAACTTGCAACGTTTATCAAGAAGAATATCACACACGATGTGTATAACAAGCGTGTTGTTATTATTTTTGATGAATGTCACAGAAGTCAGTTTGGTGATATGCACATGGCAATTACAAAGAAATTCAGGAAATATCATCTTTTCGGCTTTACTGGTACACCTATCTTTGCACTTAATTCAGGAGCAGGCAAAAATCCGAATCTCCGCACAACAGAACAGGCATTCGGTGACCGTCTGCACCAGTACACCATTATTGACGCTATCAATGATAAAAATGTCCTGCCGTTCCGTGTGGACTACATCAAGACTATGGACAAAGAAGAGGATATTGAAGATGTCAAGGTGTGGGATATTGACCGTGAAGCCACATATCTTGCTCCTGAGCGTATTTCGCTTGTAACAGGTTATATCCTTGAACATTTCAATCAGAAAACATATCGTAATGAACGCACATACAGCTATAACGTCCTGACAAATGTTTCCGAAGTCGCTGACTCCAAAAAGCGTGAACAGGTGCAGGAAATCAAGCAGAAACAGCGTTTAAACGGTTTCAACTCCATATTTGCGGTGTCTTCGGTACAGGCTGCAAAGCTCTACTATGAGGAGTTTATGAAGCAGATGACCGCTCACCCCGAAAAGTCCTTGAAAATAGCCATAATTTACAGCTATGGTGCGAATGAGGAAGACCCTGACGGCATACTTGACGAAGAAAATCCCGAAGATACTTCTGCCCTTGATTCAACTTCCCGTGACTTCCTTGAATATGCGATAAAGCAGTATAACAGCCAATTTAATACAAACTATGATACTTCAAGTGATAAATTTCAGAATTACTACAAAGATGTTTCGCTCCGTATGAAGAATAAAGAACTTGACCTTTTGATTGTGGTAAATATGTTCCTGACGGGTTTTGATGCAACTACACTCAATACGCTGTGGGTAGATAAAAATTTGAAAATGCACGGTCTTATACAGGCATACTCACGAACAAACCGTATTCTCAACTCTATCAAAACTTTTGGTAATATCGTGTGTTTCCGTGCATTGCAAAAGCGTACAGATACAGCTATTGCTCTTTTCGGAGATAAAGAAGCAGGCGGTATTGTTACCTTGCAGAGTTTTAAAGATTACTATGATGGCTATGAGAATAGCAAGGGCAGACATATTGATGGATATGTGGATATGATAGACAAGCTATTAAAAGATTTTCCGCTTGATGAACCTCAAATTGTAGGAGAGGAGCGACAGAAAGATTTTATTGCTTTACTCGGTGCGATTCTGCGTATGCGTAACTTGCTTGTGAGTTTTGATGAATTTGAAGGCAAGGAGATTATTTCGGAACGTGACTTCCAGGACTACCTCGGACGGTATCAGGATTTGCGTGATGAATGGAATGAACGCCGCAAAAATGGTGATTTAACGAATATTGATGATGATATTGTATTTGAGATAGAATTAATCAGGCAGATAGAAATCAACATTGATTATATTCTTATGCTTGTTGCACAGTATCATGATAGTCATTGTATGGACAAGGAAGTACTTATCACCATTCAGAAAGCTGTTGATTCAAGTCCTAAACTGAGAAGCAAGAAAGACCTTATTGAAAATTTCATAAATGGTATTAATGATGTTGATGATGTAATGAATGAGTGGCACTCCTATGTTGCTAAGGAACGTGAAAAGGCTCTTGCTACTCTTATTACAGAAGAAAAGTTGAAAGAAGCAGAAACAAGGGCATTTATAAAACGTGCTTTCCGTGATGGTGCTGTTAAGAAAACAGGTACTGACATAGACAGAATACTTCCTGCAGTATCACGCTTCGGTGGCGGTAATCGCAAATCTAAAAAAGAAACTGTCATTGAAAAACTCAAGATTTTCTTTGAGAGATTCTGGAATATTGGATAATTACATTATTTTACAGCTTGGAGATACTCTTCGGGCTGTTTTTCTTTTGAGCTAATACTATAATTTAGAATTTTAAAGATACTGTAATAACTGCTACATAAGACACAATAATTCAAAATAAGTTCGATGCAATAACCATATACAATTCACCACTTCAATCTCATTATCTGAGTTCGTAAAAACAGCAAAGGCTGTATAATCTGATGCACCAATTTCTCAATTTCGGCAATATTCTCCGGATATACCTTGCCTTTGTCGGATTATCAGACTTCTACTTGGCTACTCTGTATTCATCGTTTTTCTGCAAACGCTCTTGTCTAAGGGAGTTTATTTTTTTGCTTGAACTGCTCAACATAACTCAATGTTTCAACTGCAAAATCTTAGTTTTCAAAAAGTTAAGCGGCTGCCAGAGCAGATTTAATCTGAACTTTATATCCTCAATATCCTTATCATAGATATTGTTTGTACGGTTTACCCGGACAGCTATCTGATTGATACTGTTAGCATCGCACGGACAAAACCACTGAGTGTATCCATTCCGCTGTTTTGAAATTTGCGCTTGATAGCTTCCATTTCTTCCTCACTGACACGAATTTTCAGGTATTTGTTTCTCTTATTCTTTTCTTCCATTTTCAATCTTCCTTTCTCTATCTGTTTTCAAAATCGGGGTTCAAGGGGTGTGTAATTTGACACGCAAAATACAAAAAATCAGCCTGAAAAATTTACGGAATGTAATATTTGCAAAAAGTATATCAAAATTTAAATTTAAAAAAACACTCTTTAAAGACCATTTAAACGGCCTTTAAAGAGTGTTTTAATATTGTTTGAGGAATTATTTTTTACGGTTTCCGTGCGGTTCTTTTATAAGAAACTTTCCGGTTTTCTTCTGCTTGTTTGGAATGTATTCAATCAAATCCGTGATACTGCAATCAAGATATTCACAGATTCGGTCGAGGTAGTCAATATTCAGACGTTCGGTCATTTCGTTGTATATGTCACTTATTGTCGATGGTCTTATTCCAGTCTGCCGTGCCAGCTCCGCCTGAGTTATACGCTTTTCACCGAGTATTCGGGACAGATGAATTTTTATCATTTTATAACCGCCTTTATATATAATATAACTTTATGCAATTATATTATATACAAAATACGGCGGTTTGTCATGAATTTGTTATATTATAACTGTTTAGCATTGAACATAGCGTTAAAAAGCTGTTCTGTATTTATTCCGCAGTCAATATATCCATCAAGAACGCAGTTGAAATATGATTCGCTTGGCAGTGCTTTTTCCGTACCGTCGTTCATGATGTATATAAGTGCCTGCTTTGGCGTTCCGTTTATTGTTATGTTGAACATTTCCTTGCGGTAAAGTTTCGGAAAGCCCTCATAATCATCAAGTGCTTTTTCGTCATTTTCGCTTATCATCCAGACCGCAGTTTCGATTTCGGAATTTTTATCCGGTACGATTGTAAGGTAGGAATTATTTTTCTTTCCGTGAAATTCAAGACGATAATTTTTTATCATTGTGTTTCCGATAAACTCTGCATCGGGACATCTTGATGCCATAAGTTCGTGATTTGTGTTGCTTCCGTAAGCGATATATAATTTCATTTTTTACTCCTTTCGGAGAGGGTTTTTCACCCTCTCAACCGTTTCTCCATGAGGCATTTCCTTCAAGATTTGCTAATAAATGTAATCTTGCGGTTTTAAATTCGTCACCTATCAGTCCGAGCCGTAAAAGCCATGTTCTGAAGGTGTATTTCGGGTTTGTTGTTTCGGTAATTCTTGCCGTCGCAGATTTTTGTGTGAATGCCTGATGATTTATTGCGAGGCAGAATTGTATGTATGCCTTGATTTTTCCGGCGTGTGTCGTACTGTTAAAAAGTCTGAACTCAACTGTTCCCTTTGTGAAAACGCTGTGCAGATTAAGACAGTGGTAACGGCTGTTATTGTAATGTGCAGTGCGGTCCCTGTCATAACCATCATACCATATATCAGCCATTTTTTCAAGTGAATCAGGTTTATTTTTTCTGATTTTTTCGGCAAGTTCCGGTTTAAGTTTCTTACAGTAATGCTCCCTTGAGGTTTTTATGTCGAGTGCCTTGTATATCAGATTCTGCTTGCTTGTCATGATGTTTACTAGGTTTGCGAGTGTTTGGGCTGTGTGTTTTTCTGCACCGATATGAATATGGATTCCGCAAGTTTCGTTTGCCTTTGCACCGTTGTGTCTGAGCTGTCTGATAATCTCCTGTAAATCCTCAATATCCTCGTATCTGAGAACCGGCGTTACAATTTCGACCGCCTGACCATCTTCCTGTCTTATACTTCCGTCGTGCATTGCTTTCCATGTTCTGCCCTTGCTGTCCTTTGCACCGTATGTTTCGTAATACGTACCGATGTAAAAATTTTCTGTTCCGAAATAATCGGCTATTATCCGGCTTGCCTTTTCCCTTGTGATTCCGGTAAGTTCGATTTCTACACCGAATGTCTGGTTTTTCATTTTAATTCCTCCTGTGTATTCTTGACTGTACACACAGTATAATCTTGTTCGTGAAAAATATCAAGTCACAAAAACCAACAAACTTTTCTCCATTTTTCGTGCATTATCAGTACTTATCCAACAAGAAGAATAAGTTATATTATATATTCTTTTTACAGTAATATAACCACTATCGTTATTACTACTCTAAAAAAAATATACTTTTTTATGTTTAAAACAGCGAATAAAGTTCTTCAACCTTATGTGTCAGATTATTCCGTTCAGCCCTCTGGAGAATATATTCGTTACTGAGTGCCAGTTTCATGTAATTCTGAATTTCTTCATTAGTCTGATTATTCAGAATCCAGTTTTTAATTACGTTAAAATCGTCTTCAAGTTCTGTTATGTACGCAACACACAAAGCACGATATACAAGGCGTATATTGTGCCGATATTCCGTAAGATATTCTTTTCCTATGCTGTATTCGGGATATGACTTTTCCTTAAGTTTGAAACGGATTTTTTTCAGCGGATAAATATATCTGTATGTTTTTACAACAAATGGTTTTAAAATTCCCTCGCACCATTGACGGTTCATGCGTACAATTCCGATACTTTTTGCATTTGTCATTATAACATTATGTGTGATTTCTCCGGTTATTTTATTTTCATAAAACTGCGTTTTGTGGAATCCGAAATATTTGAAATTTGTCGCCTTGTAAATAGTTCCGCACCCGAGCCGACCATCTGCAAAGCTTTGAATCGCCTTAATATAGGGATATTCCGCACGTATGATTCTGAAACAAGCTCCTATGAAAAGGCTTTCGGCGTTGTGTCCGAGACAGTCATCAATCCACAGACGATTCAGTTCAACAATATCGTCCTTTTCTAAATCGTCCGAAATCAGACCGAAAGAATGTGAGTTCATCATTCTGCCAAAAACCGCCACACCTAAGCATTTATCCGAGGTTTGCCTGAAAATTCCGAAATTAATTATTCCGAAACTGTCATTCCACTTATGCGAATAATGATTTTCTATAATAATTGATTTTGCAAGTGTTTTGGCAACAGGTCTGATAACCAGTGTTCCGAGGCTTTTTGTACATTTTATTACTTCCATTTTAAAAATCCCTTTCAGTACAAATCGGTTATATTATATATTATTTTTACAATAATATAACTAAATCGGTTATTATCATTCTAAAAAAATATATCAGAAATTTTTAATTATCAGTTCTTTGTACGAACCTCGTGAAAGGTTATTCTGACGTTCAACAGGAATAATTTCATAATTTTTGTATAATTCACGAATATATTCGTCGTCGTTGTAAGAAAGTATAAAACGTCCCTTAATATTGCCTAAAACAGTCTTTAAACGTTTGTGGTCATCTTCCGTAAAAGTCACATCATAGTAATTTTCGGTCTTGTGATATGGTGGGTCACAGTAAAACAACGCTTTCGGACGGTCATAAAGTCGGATTAGATTTTCAAAATCTTTGTTTTCAATTACAACGCTTTTCAGACGTTTTTCAATTTGCTCCATATGGTCTGTCGAAAGATTCATTTCTTTGCAGCAGAATGTTCTCATATTTGAGCCATAGCTTATTTTTATCTGAATGTAAAACATTGCAGCCCTCTGAATGTCTGTAAATCCGGAAATTTTCATTTTTTCCTTTATTTCGTCAAAAAATTCACGTGAATTGAAGTAGCCGGAAATTTCACGCTGAAGTTTTGCACGATGATATTTCACACAGCGGAAGAGATTTACAAGGTCGCTGTTGAAGTCGTTGTAAACCTCAAGTTTTGCGTGATTTTCTTTGCAAGCAGACTTTTTCCGCCCATCCACGAAATAAAACTTTTCATTCTGAATCCTCCTTGTTTCTATAAAAAAACAGCCTTTTCACGAAAAAAAGGCTGTTTTCAGGTTTATTTTACTTTTCAGAAAATTTACTGGCGATAGCCGTCGTCGTAAATGCCGAGAGCATTAGGAATCCCCGATATTACGCTGATATTGTACGTATTTCCGGCGGAAAATTGTGGTCTCACACAGTAGTGACAATGACTTCCGAAAGAGTAGCCTGTATTTCCCTCCACACCGATAACGTCCGTGATTCTGACCGTGTCACCGGCTTTTACCCTGATTTCCGAAAGATGTCCGAAGTAGTAGAAATTTCCGCCGGTGCTTCTGATGCAGACGTACTGCCCGAATCCTTGTGAGTGATTGGCGGAATTTTCCCAGCCGGCATAGTGTACAACGCCATTCACGGTGCTGTGGATTTCCTTACTGTCAATTCCGACGAGGTCTAAACCGTCGTGAGCCTGTCCTTTAAATTCCTGTGTGACCTGAAATTTTCCCATATATGGCGAATTCATTTTTGATTCTCCTTTTCTGATTTTGTTTTTTCGTACTGAGTACCGAAGTAAAAAGCAATTATCGTCGTAAATACGGTCAGAAACTGGTCTGCGGTCACACTGCCTTTCAAAGTCTGAATGCCGAAAATCAGCGTTAAAAACAGCGTTACCAGTGACTTCACATCAATAAGTTTTGTAAATTTTCCGAACACCAAATCACCCCGAAACTACAATAATTTTTCTGACCATAAATACCGGATTGGTTGTGTTGACTTTCAGACGGATATAATAACTTCCGCTTTCAAAAGCTGAAATAAGTCTGAAATTCGCCGAAATATACGATGTACTGACCGCATAAAATGCTGGTATTACTTCAAAATCCGCTGTTTTCTGAGCCGTAAAATCAGCTTCCGGAATTATTTCAGCAGTCATTGCATCGCCGTCCGCAGAACAGTTATAGTCGACAATCAGAACACTTTTATCGTTTATTTCGACGGCTTCAGAACATATCGCTGTAATGTCCGCACCCCACCCGAAAGAGTTTGAAAACCGCATAGAATAGCTGTTTTTATCATTTCAGAATGTTGTGTTTTTTGTGGCTGTTTCATCGAAAGAAAAAACTCTGTCGTCCCAGTACGAACACTTGAAATTCCATAAATTCTTGTATTTTTCGTAGTCTGAACTGTCAAAAAGAGTTGTAAATTTCAGATTTCCACCACCGGTCTGGAGCGTGGAAATGAGGTCATTAAGATTTGAAATCTGATTCTTCAATGTCGATATTTCGACGGATATAACTTTATTCTGTACCGGATTTTCGGATGTTCCGGAAAGTTCAGAATCAATTGTTACAGATGTTCCACTGCCTGAAACACCGTTTAAACCCTTTAAATTCGGCGTTTTAAAGGTATTTGTTTTGTCTTTAATCATAAGTCTGTAAGATGTTTCTGTGTTTTCACAAACCTCTATTATCGGTGAAAATCCGTCAACACCGTCCTTACCGCTTTCGCCAGTCAGACCAATTTCACCCTGAATACCTTGTAAACCCTGTTCGCCTTTGTCGCCTTTTTCGCCCTGAATCCCCTGCAAACCTTGTTCTTCTTTATCACCTTTAAGTGATGTGACGAAGTCTGCTTCTGTGCCGGAATTTCCGATTGAAAGCCATGTTTCATAAGCTGATTTGCCGTTTTTTCCGTCTGAACCTTTTTCGCCAGTCAGACCGATTTCACCTTGAATGCCCTGTAATCCTTGTTCGCCTCTTGCACCTTTCAGCGATGCGATGAAGTCCGTTTCTGTTCCGGAGTTTCCAAATGATAACCACGTTTCATAAGCTGACTTTCTAGCCTCACCCGTTTCACCTTGAATACCCTGCCCACCAGTATCGCCTTTTTCACCTTTAATTCCCTGCAACCCTTGTTCACCTTTGTCACCTTTATCGCCTTTAAGTGACATAATGAAATCAGCTTCTGTGCCGGAGTTTCCAATTGAAAGCCATATTTCATAAGCAGAAAGTCCGGCATCACCTTTGTCACCCTTTTCGCCTTGAATAACAGTAGTGTCCGGAATTTCCGGCAGACCCTCACCGACAGCACTTTCACGCACAATAATGTCCGAAAGGTCGTATTTTATTACCAGTTCGTCGCCTTTAACGCCCCTGATTTCAAGTTTAAGAACCCCCGAAACAGCTGTGAAATATTCGTCAACCGTCCACGTAAGAAATATTGAATTGTTGTCAATCAGCTTTTTGAGTGTCTGTTCAACAAGGTTTCCGCAAGCATTTACTGCACGCAGAATAAAAGTACATTCCGACAAGTCTACATCATGGTATTTTTTTGATATTTCAAATGTCAGATAATCGGCATTTTTTTCGCCAGTTGCAAGCAGATGACGAACACATGACATATCAATATATTTCTGATTCGCCTTTAAAATCATTTTTATCCTCCATATTCAAGATTTTCAATACGTTCCCTGAGATTGTCAATCTGCCATTGAAAATCGCTGTTTTCAAGAGCCTCTATTCGTTCTCTTTGCCGGTCGATATGCCATTTAAAATCTTCGTTTTCAAGGGTTCTGATGCGTCCATCAAGACCTGAAATATCATTTTCATTGCTGTTTATTTTTCTGTCAAATTCTTCCTTATTATCTGAAACTGTATCTTCAAGCCTGTTTATCTGCGTTTTCATACGTTCACCCATCCGGACTGCCTGCGTTCTTTTCCGACCCTGTGAAAGCGTTCTGGAATCCTCACCGACACACTTTATCTGCTGACCACCACGGAATTGCCATGTAATATTTGTTATGGTAGTTTCATGTTCTGTACCTTTTTCATCTTTGATTTTTATGTACTGACCAAGATGCAGATATTTATTTCCGTGATACGTTCCGCAAAATGGTCTAATTTGAATCCATTGCTGGTAATACATCAAAGCACCTGTTATTGACGACAAATCTTTATTTTCGCTGCCTAAAGTGAAATATTTATAGATAAATTCAATAAAAGGATTACCTTTTATAACCGTTTCAACGTTAATAACGCCGTTTTCAGTTGATTTCTGAAAGTTAGAAAAACGACAGTAATTATCTTCAGTAATTATTTTTGACGAATATAAGTATATCCTGAATCCTGCTATTTCAAGAGTATTCTGCTGAAATTCCGAAAAATCAAGTATTTCCGGATTTTCATGATAATACGGACTTTCAAATAAATTAAACTGAATTTCTCCGTTTTTGTCAGCGATAACAAAACCACCCATATATTCCGCAAGCCACGAAACATAATCCCTGATGTTGTCTGACTGTTCGTTATCAAGAATCAAAACTCCACGTTCCTCGTATTCTTTTCGTTCATTTTCAGGGACGTTATATCCTTCAAAACGAGTATCACCATTTGGAATTATGTGACGATTTAATGAACCTATATTACTTTTAATAAAATCTCCTGCAACTCTAATTATTATATTTAAAGCATCTATTGCATGATAAATCGTTGAACCGGTTTCATCTGCTAACGCCTCATAAACGGCATTTCCGAGATTTGTGTTATTTTCCTCTGAAAAAGCAGAATTATCAAGCTAGCAGATATTATCAGAAGCAGAAATCGTGAATATATCGTTATTTTTTGTAACCGACGTAACATTGAAAATACCTCTCTTACCACCATCGTCAGGCAGTGTATTTCCGAAATAAGAATAGAGTATAATTTCCGCTCCGTAAACGTCGTAACGACCTATATCAATGGATTTCAGGTGGAATTTTACCGAAAGCTGTGCTGGCGATACACAACCGAATCCGAAAGTATTTCCGTTGACACACTGTGAAGTTACTGAAAGCGAATTTTGAATAATATCATTTTCTGATACATCAAATTTTTGACCGTCCGGAAGCGTAATTTCAAGCCGTGCGTGTTCTTCAATGACCATTTCTACACCTCCTCAATCGTGAACGAAACCGCATAAAATAGCGGATTATCAGCCATTATTTTAGTAACCGTTATATCAGATGTCACCGTGAAATATCCTGAAAACAGTTCGTTACTGTACGGCGTTTTGTACTCGCATAAAAATTCAGGATTTTTTACAATATTCATAAAATATTCATATTCTCCGCTGTATGCCATGTAATCAGGCGGAAGTCTAATACCGCCGTAAAGTTCAGCAGTAACGGAAATCCGCTTTTTGTGCATTCGTATAGGATAAATTATCGTATTTCCATTCTCGCTTGTATACTGGTTTTTCAGCGAAAATTCGGAAAAATCGTACTGTGAAATTCTTGCAATTTCAAGATTCAGACCGTTACAAGAAATTTTCAGATAAGCCATTAAACGCTTACACCTCCCGACATTGCATTTGCCTCATCAATCGCCGAAATTACGAAGTCTTTTATTTCAGTATCACCTATAAAAACGCTGATTTTTGGACTTAATTGTAAATTCTGCGGAAGTTCTGACCGATTGTTTTCTGACTTTTCCGGAATATTCTGAACCTGTCCGAAAATTCCTGAATACTGCGGAACGGAAACACTTCCTATGCCCGAAAGTATCGCTTCAAACTGTGAAATAAAATTGTCGGCGTTTAGAGTGACCATAATTTCATCAAGCTGTGACTGTATTTCAGTTGTTATGCGTTCGTCATCAAGTTCCGGAGTGTTATTTTTTGGCATAAATTCCCTTAAAATTTTAATGTGTTGAGTGAACATTTTGTCAGGTGGCAGTTCAAAATCAGGAATTTCCGGACTGTCAAATTTAATCGGTTTTGGTTCTGAAATGCTAATTTCTGGCGATTTCACGGCAATTTTCGATTGTTCAGGAAGTTCGAGAGGTTCAATTTCCGGACTTTCAAATTTAACTGGCTGAGGCTCTGAAACGTTGATTTCAGGGGATTTCAAGGCAATTTCCGGATGTTCCGGAAGTTCAATCGGTTCAATTTTCGGACTGTCAAATTTAATCGTCTGAGGTTCTGAAACGTTAATTTTCGGTGATTCTACAATAATTTCTGATTTTTCAGGAATTTCAATAGGTTCGATTTCCGGAGTTTCAAACTTAATCGGTTGAGGCTCTGAAATATTGATTTCAGGCGATTTATAGTAAATTTCCGACTGTTCAGGATGTAAAAGTGGTTGGATTTCCGGAGTTTCGAACTTGACCGACTGAGATTCTGAAACGCTTATTTCAGGCGATTTTAAGGCAATTTCCGATTGTTCAAGAAGTTCGATAGGTTCAATTTTAGGACTGTTAAATTTAATCGGTTGAGGCTCTGAAACTTTAATTTCCGGAGAACTTACCGCAATTTCCGAAAATTCAGGTTGTTTAATTTCCGGAATTTCAAGACTTTCTGACAGTTTTTCAAGACTGTTGTTTATGTCGTCTGCCGTTTCATCGGACGTGTCCTCAATGCCGACAGCAACACCAGGCAATAACCATTGACCGATTTCTTCACGCATAAGGCGTGATGGCGAATGAATACCGAAAAAGTCCTTGAAACCTTTCCAGATTTGCTCACCAGTGTCCTTGATTGAATCCCATACCGCACCTAAACCGTCCACCAAGCCGGAGGCTATGCCTTTCAGAATGTCAACTCCGAGCGACAGCCAGTCCATTTCATTGACCGCCGAAGCAATTTCATAAAAAAGTCCACCGACAAATTCAAAAATCTTTTTACCAAAAGAAAGCAGTCCAAGGACAAGCTGACTTAAAATCTCACCACCGGTTTTCAGATAGGCGGATAAATTTTCGGGACTTAATATTTCCGTCAGAATTTTTTCCACGATTTTGTAGACCGCACTGACAATTTTTCCGAGATTTTCGATAATTCCGTCTGCGACTGCAAGGACGATTTTAATTGCCGCATCGAGAATTTTCTGCAGATTATCGCCTTTTATGAGTTCGTCAATCAGGAACTGGATTATCTGAAATGCAGCGTCAATCAGTTTGTCGAGATTATCCGTTATGCCGTTTACGATTGCCATCAGGATTTCAACACAAGCCATTAAAATCGGCTCTAAATTGCCTATTATCGCCGAAATCAGGGCATCTAAAATACTTATCGCACAGTCGATAAGCATAGGCAGAACGGCTATAATTCCGTCAATCAGGCTTGTCAGAATTTGTGGAGCAAATTCGAGAATTGCAGTCACAGCACTTGTAAGATTATCGACAAGTGTCGATAAAATATTAACAGCCAGTTCAAGAAGTTGCGGAAGTGCCAAAATTACGCCATTTATCAGCATTTCAAGAATCTGCGGTGCAAATTCCAAAATTGAAGTCAAAGCCATTGTAAGATTATCGACAAGTGTCGATAAAATATTGACAGCCAATTCAAGAAGCTGTGGAAACGCCGAAGTTATGCCGTTTATTAGAGTTTCAAGAATTTGTGGCGAAAATTCTAAAATTGCATTTATAGCAGTCATCAGACCGTTCAACAGAGCCGTAATTATTTCAACTGCAACCGGCACAAACTTTGGAATTTCCGAAATTACGCCGTTTATCAGATTTTGCAACATTTCAATTCCTGAATTTGCGATTTTCGGAAGAGACTTTGAAATTCCCTGTAAAAAACTTTTAATCAAAGAAAATCCGACTGTAATCAGACTTACTTTTCGACTGATAAATCCGTCGGCTAATCCCTTGATTATTTCAGGTGCTTTTGCAACGATTTCCGGCATTTTTTCCTTGATTGCCATGGAAAAATTCCGAATCAAATCGACGGCTTTTTCTTTTATTTCAGGTAATTTTGTCAATAATCCCTGTGAGAATGAAACAACAATTTTTGCACCGGTTGCAATTAATTGTGGAATAAATTTAATTATATTATCAGTTATTGTTGCAACAATATTTGAAGAGAATACGCCTATGCCTTTTGAATCATTTGAAAGTCCTTCCAAAAACGACATAATAACGCTTTTGGCTATATTTAAAATATCGGGAATTTTTGCCGATATTTCAGAAATCGCCGAAGTAAGAACGCTTCCGACGGCTTTTGCGAGACTTTCAAAACCACCACTTTTAAAGGCTTCGTTCAACTGCCGGATATATCCAGTTCCGGTCTGCACGTAATCCCTCAGGGACTGGTTCAGACTTTCGTAAACTTCAACGCCGAGACCCTCCAGACTGGAATAAAATCCGGCGACGTCGCCCTCCAGATTGTCATTCATTGTATCCGCCATTTGTTGCATAGCACCATCACAATTTGCGATTTCCGCACTCAATTCATTGAATCTATCCGAACTGTTATTCAGTGCGGCGGACGCTGATGCAAGAACCTGAACATCGAAAATATCGCTCATTGCCTGCATTCGGTCGGCTTCGCTAAGGCTTTCCATTGCGGACATCGTGTCCATAAGGACTTCCTGAACCGGACGGAGTTCACCTGTAATCGCATCACTTGCCGAAATTCCGAGTTGTTCCATTGCCTGTGCAGCTTTTGAGGTTGGTGTGTACATATTTTTCAGCAAGTTTCGCAGAGCTGTACCGCCCTCTGAGCCCTTGATACCGTTATCGGCGAAAATTCCGAGCATTGTAGCCATTTCGTTGAGTTCAAGTCCGGACATTTTCGCCTGACCACCACAGACAAGCAACGCATCACCAAGCTGTCCGACAGATGTATTTGACTTGCTTGCAGTTTTTGCCAGAACATCGCCGAAATGCTGTAAATTTTCGGTTGTTGCATCAATGCCGAGAGCCGACATCGCATCGGTGACAAGGTCGGAAGTCCGTGCTAAATCCATGCCACCGGCTTGTGCGAGATTCAGGACTTGTGGCAGAGCATCGCAGGCTTTTGAGGCATCGTAACCGGCTAACGCTAAATAATTTAACGCATCTGCCGCCTCACTCGCTGAAAATTTAGTCGTCGAACCCATTTCTTTAGCTTTTTCCGACAATTTTTCATAGACGTTTTCACCATTTTCCGTCGCATCTTTTGTAACGCCCATGGTCGCTATGACCTGTGACATACTACTTTCAAAACTTTCGCCCACAGAAATTGCCAATTTTCCGAGAGAAAACAACTGTTTTCCGGCAGTTTCAGCGACATTCATGAAAGCACTTCCAAGCCCTGAGACCGTCGAGATACACCCCGAAACGCTATTATTGAGAACGTCCATACCTTTTGTAACAAGACTTTTAATATCGGACATACCGTCGTCGATACCGTCCGTATCAATCGCCGTTTTGATTTCAAGTTTATCGTCTGCCAAAGTCCCACCTCCCTACATCGAAAAAATTTCCCCTATTTTCTGGGCAGAAACCGGTTCATGCGGAAATGCTACCGATTTTTTTATTCTTAAAACCTGTTTGCGACGTTCCTTGTCCTTTATGTCAGAAATTTTAATCTGACGATATGCAATACGCTTTTTTATGGGCGTATCTTCCGGCAAAGCCTCAAATAACGCCGAAAACTCCCACCAATGCATAAATTCAACACGGATTAAGTCAATATTATAAACTTGACGGAACGCTCCTAAAACATACGCCGAATCGTAAAGCCACGACAGTGTCGGAACACCTGAATTACTACTGTTTTTATCCTGATTTTCGGGATTTTTCTTGATTCCGGAGCATGATGCAAAATCCGTCAATGCTTTGTAAGCCTCCGTCAGACTGTCCGGAATTTCTTCCGTGAACCACGAAAGAGCGGTCAACATTTTCTGCTTCGGGTCGATTTCCGTATCTGACATCATGTCAAAAAAAGCAATCCAGTCACGGAAATCAGTAAAAATTTTATAATATTTCCCCGATACTTCAACGGCATCGGGGAGTTCCTCAAACAGAATATTTATCATCGTCTTTTAGGTGTGTAACGCTGAGCGATTTTAAACATTCTGCCCTCTGATTCAACACGCTGTCTGCTGAGAACGTCGACCAACAATTCGAACACTTCGTCATATTTGCGACTGTTGTCGCTTATGCCGGAAAAAATCTTTTCAGACGCACCCTCACCAAGAAAAGTGTCGTAAAATTCACGGTACATCTTGCAGTATGTGCGAATTTCTTCAGAAACGCTATTTGTCTTTGTATTTCGGGCGTTTTCAAAGACTTTGAGTGCTGAAACATACCTGTCAACTGTGTCAGCATCTTCCATATCGACTTCAAATTCATGTCCGTTTATTGACCATATATAGCTGTTTTCCATAATTTATCACTCCTTTGTAGTTGTTGTTTTCGACTTTGCCGAAGTTGTAGAAACGGTCGAGGCAGTCGGGAGCGGTTCAACGACAGTCAGTTCGATGTAATAAGAGGTGCAATTTTCTCCGGCTTCAATCGTGATATAATACGTTGAGTTATCAACTATAAGATTATTCGGATTATTAAGTTTCCCGAAATCTGAAGCGATTTTTATCGGATAGCTACCACTCATTTTGTAAAGCGTAATTTTCGCTCCGGCAAACATTGGCTTTACATTAAATGTGACTGTAGAATTTTTTTCAACCTCACCACTTATATTCAGTCCACCATTGGCATTCGTGATACTTCCGACAATTTTGTCACCCATTACAGAAATGTACGCACTTGTGGAATATTCGATTTTTTCGGTTACTCTAATAGTCTGCCAGTCGTCGTCAGAAGTGGCTATGCAGTCAATCAGAACACCACGTGCCTTAAAATTTCCGGAGTATGTCATGCAGTCGGTTGTGTCACCGTTTGTGTCTGGAATTACGGCATATTCACGCATTTTTGCATTACCGCTTCCATCACCGACACCAGACAAATCAACTGTTGCTATTCGGCGTTTCATGAGGTCGCCGATGTACTCATTTTCCGTGATTTTAACGATGTCTGCAAGCACTTCATTGCCTGTATATCGGTCAAAACTGTACGAAATTGACGGAGCGTAACCAACAATATCAGTACGTTCAAACTCCTCATCAACGTACTGACGGCTGTATTCTTTCGGATTCTGCGAGTAGCTGAGGTCTGTAAAGCCTTCCATACGACGAAAAATATTTCTGTCAGTTTCATAGAATGCAAGTTTTTTCGGTCTTGTGACCAAGTTTCCGTTGTTTAAATTTTTACCCATTTGTGTACCTCCTGTCTTGGTAATAGACGAATTTTAGCTGAATCTGATAACGTGCGGTGCTGTCGTCGGTGTCAAAAACGTAACCGCTGGATTGCACCTCAATATATTGTGGTATACGATATTTGTCAAGAATAGGAAGATTTCCAGCGTTGGACTGTGTTTCAATCCAGTCGGCGAAATCCTCATAAAAGCCTGAATTTGCGATATTCTGCAAGGTGTCCGCACCGTATTTTTCACGGCTTGCAAAGATAAAATTAAACTGTCGGAGTGAAGAACCGTCGGTGTATCGCCTAAAAATCGGGTCTGTAATTTCACCGTCAATGGTGTATTCGATTTCACTGTCACCAAGGCGGTCGACGTTCAGCAGAATGCCGTTTTTCAGCAACGGACAGCCTGAAATGAAGTCCCGAACACTCTCGATTATTGACATTCAATCACCTTCCGTTGAGAATTTTATTAGCATTTTTAACTATATCTTTCCCCTGTGATGTCCACATTCTGCGAACCCATAAACGTCCTCGCTGACTGCTTGATTTTCCGGCGAAATACTGGCGTTTTGCGTATGGTGCAGTGTATTTTACAACCCCTGTTCCGAGACGTGTTCCGGTGATTCCTGAGCGTTTCAAAGAACCGGTTTGAAACGGCACAAGAGGGTCAGAACGTCGTAAAATTTCGCTGTCAACATAATATTGAGTTTCATGAATTTTTTCCGGATTTATGCCGTTAAGTCTAAGTTTAAAATCAAATTTCATTACTTCGCGGTCACCTCGATATGCCGTACTTTTCCCGAACCATAGCGGAAATCTTTGACTTCCATTATAGTCAGACTGCCTTTTTCTTCGACGTCGCCGAGACAAATAAAATCGTCTTTACACGGAATGAAGTTTTTCAGCGATTTTTCGGGAATAATACAAAGAATTTTATCATTTTCTGTCATACTTTTGCTTTCCGTCGACTGCCCTGAACAGTCTTCCCAGTAAACGTCGTAAAACAGATGTTTTTCCCATACTGGCAGACGTTTTTCATTGTCAGTTGTTTTGTGAAAAACCGTAATTACTTCAGTGTTCGTGAACATTATTCCACCCCTCTGAAAAGAAGTCCGGTATTGCCTAAATAGTGTAAAACCGTGTTTTTCAGGGATTTCCGGAAGTCGTTGTCGGTCATGGAAATCTCCTGAACATAGTCATACGGATTCGCCATTGACACGGAATACTCCCCTATTTTTTCTGAAGTTTTCGGCATATTTTCGGAATCCGGAACGCCGTTCAGAAACGCTATATTCCGCCGGAAAAACAGTTCCGCCAAAGCACATACACACTTCTGAATTTTAGTCTTGTGACGGTTCAACAGTTCTGCATCAGCAAGGCGGTCAAAAGTTGCTGTGTCGATAAATTCAGAGGCACGTTCCGAAAAAGTCCGGAACGTCACCTCGTCCGTAATCAGTGTACCCTTGAAAAAGTCCTGATAATAGGGAAAATCAGCGTATGCCAATTTATTCACCGTCTTTCGTTTCAGGCTTCGGCTTAGGTTTTGACTTTGGTTTGTCGTGAATTTCAAGTCCGACAGTTCGCATAAAAAATCCCCCTTAGGTTGTCGAATGTGAGCAGTAAATGCCCTTGACTTTGTTTTCGTAAACGTCGGTCAGACCGTAAGCACGGTAGAAAAATTTCCAAGCGTCAGCAGACTGATTATCTTCCGGAGAAATTATCTTATTGACAATATGTTTTGTAAACTGCAATACAGCAGACTTCTGAATAATCATAAAGTTGATATTTTTTCCTGACGTTGACTTCTTGTAACCACCGATTTCTTCGCCGGAAGTTTTGCCGTCAAGAAGGTCAATCGCTGTATAAAAGCGTGTCTGAGGAACTTTCACAACAGCTGAAAATCCGCCAAGCATAGCCTTAGACTTATACGTGTCAAGGGCTATAATGGCATTATGGAGCGACGGAGTTATGAATAAAATACGGTTTTCAGCGTCGACTTCGGCTTCGTCAAGGACGTTGTTTGCCGTTGTGATTGCGTTGCATACGGCAGTACCGTCCGAAAGATTTTCCGATTTAACAGTAATTCCCGACTTGCTGGCGTATTCTGCAAAACGGTAAGCATCCATTTCAGGAACAACCTTGTTGCGTACAAATCGTGATGAGAGCATTCCGAATGAAATTCCGATAGTTTCTTCATTATCCATAGCGTCAACGGAAAAGGCTCTGCCACGGTCATAATCGAACTTGACGGTCTCCCACGTAAGTCTGTCGTCGCCGTCGACGTATCCGCCTGAACGGCTGTAATCCGCAAGACCGTCCATGTCAATTTTCGGTATGAGAATTTCATTTGTGTTCGTTCCCTGACGGACTGTTAAGGCATCACT
>JAIDQQ010000007.1 GCA_029062165.1 Ruminococcus sp. | reverse complement strand
ACAACCACAGAAACAACTACAGAAACAACTACAGAAACAACCACTACAATATTATCAAGTATCAGTGCAGTTGCTGAAACAACAACCACAACTACAACCGGCGATACAGAAACAACAACTACTACAAGAACAACAACATCAAGAACTACAACAACTACTACAAGAACTACAGCAAGAACAACAACTACTACCAGAAGTAACAAGTCCGCACCTCAGACAAGTGATAAGGGCATGGGTATGACAATACTTCTTCTTACACTCGCAACAGGTACAGCTTTAGTAACACGTTCAAGAAAAGATGACGACAAGTAATTAAAAGAATCCCTCTCACTACGGTGAGGGGGATTTTTCTGTAAATTTATACATAAAACCAATTGAAATCGAATAAAGAATATGTTATAATTATATTACCATAATTTACAATAAGGGGGAAAATATTTCATGAATATCGAAGTAACACGGATAAATGAGGGTATAAGAAAAAATCCGGAAAATTACGTCGTAACAGCCAACGAGGATTATATTTACAGACTGAAAAAAATAGTCGATGACATTATACTTCACCAGAAAGAACGCCCTGTTATAGTATTGTCAGGACCGTCGGGTTCGGGAAAGACTACTACAGCCCTTACAATCGGAAAACTTCTCACGGAGGCAGGACACTGTACGCATACTATTTCAATGGATAATTATTTCTGTTCGCTCACCGAAGAAGAAAAACGTCTTTCGGCACTCGGACTTATGGATTTGGAATCGCCGTCCCGTGTAGACAGGGAATTACTTAACGAACATATCGAGATGCTTGAAAATGGTATGTCTGTTGAAATACCTGAATATAATTTCGGAACATCTCAACGTGAAAAAACCGGCAGACCTTTCAGACGTAATCACGGTGAACTTGTAATATTCGAGGGTATACACGCCTTGAATCCGGAAGTAATAACAGTACCGGACGAAAAAATCTGTAAAATTTATGTCAGCGTCCGTACACGAGTAACTTGTGGTGACATAATACTTCACCCCTCAAAAATACGACTTATGCGACGCATGATACGTGACCGCAATTTCCGACAGCGTACACTACGTGATACAATGAATATGTTTGACAGCGTAGAACAGGGGGAAAATAAATATATAATGCCGTTCAAATACCGTTCGGACTATGATGTTGATACATTTCTGCCCTATGAACTAAGTCTGTACCGTGATACTTTGATTTACAGTCTGTACGAAATGAACGACGTACCGGAACTTGCCGATATAACGGAAGTAATGGAAAATCTTTTACCGGTTGCAGAATCGGCAGTACCACAAAATTCAATGGTACGTGAATTTATTGGCAACGGCGAATTTAATTAAAATAAAGCCTTTACGTCCTCAATGGTCAGTGACGGCTGTAAGGCGAGATTTATTCCGTATGCTATAAGCTGTGAGGAGCGTTCAATAAGACGGTCAATTTCACGAGAAGTAACCATCATATCGGGGAAATTTTCAGGTTCACGACCTGTTGCGTTTCTGATAATGGTGTGAGTGTCTATAACAGTCGGTACGCCTATGGCGATAACCGGAATACCAATACTTTTTTCAGAAAGTTCTTTGCGTGCGTTTGCGACACCACTTCCGGGAGATATTCCGGAATCTGAAATCTGTATAGTAGTACCGAGACGGCTTACATCTGCACAGGCGAGGGCGTCGACGGCAATAATTCCGGCTGGTTTTATCTGACCGCATACCGCCTGAATTATTTCAGCGGATTCAATTCCGGTCTGTCCGAGAACACCACCGGCGAAAGTACTTACACGTCTAAGGGATTGAAGGAAATTGTCCGTATCGTTTTCGAGTTCATTTTCAAGATGACGTGTAGCCAGAATTTTCGCCGAAACCATATTACCGAGTGCATCCGGTGTTATGTCTCTGTTGCCGAGACCTACAACAAGTATATCACCGTCGGGAATAAATTTTCTTATTTCTTCGGCGAGTTCAGTAATCATTTTTTCGTAGTCGTCGGAAAAAACAGCGAGGTCATTTCCCTCAAGAGTGACGTAACGTCCTTTACTTTTCCCAAGAGTATCAGAATAACTGTCGTCGTCGAGAATAATTTCAGTCACGGAAAAAATACCCCTACGATTATTTATGTGTACGTTTCCGGAAGAATTTTCCGGAAATCTTTCAACGGCTAAGTCTGTACGGTTATTCATAAAAAAATCCTTTCTATTGTGCAAATTGCTCTAAAATTTTTGAAAAATTTTGTCATATTATTTAGATTTTGCCTATTGCAAAATCTGAAAAAAGATGATATAATAATAGATGTCTCAGTATGATAGGTGTGCGTTGCACCTGTCGGAGTACGTGATTTTTTACACGTGCTTATTATCTGTAATATGCGGATATTTATTCAGTCCGTCGAGGAGGTGTAACGAAATGCCAAACATTAAATCTGCTAAGAAAAGAGTCAAGGTAAATGCTACCAAGGCTGCCGCTAACAAAGCAAGAAAGTCAAATCTTAAGACTATCCTTAAGAAAGCCGATGATGCTGAATCAATCAAGGTAGCTATCAAGAGAGTTGACCAGGCTTGTGCTAAAGGTCTTATGCATAAGAATAAGGCTGCAAGAAAGAAGTCACAGCTTGCTAAGAAACTCAATACTATAGCATAATCTTTAACAATAAAAAAGTAAGTCCCTGCTGACAACTCACGGTCAGCAGGGATTTTTTTATTTTTTCGGGTTTTGCTTGTGACGTTCGATAATAATTCTTATAGTATCGTAAAGATGTGGTTTGAGTTCTTCGAGACTGCACGGCTCACTGTACAGTATAGCCGAATAGCACGTTGAGGAAACGAGTTCGATAATCATGAAAAGCATTATTTCAGGGTCTGAAAATTCGTAAGGAGCGTCGGCGAGCATACCGTAATAGACTTCCGAAAAATTTATATCTTCCTCTGCCGACGGTGATGTAAGTGCATTCTTGAAAACACCCCAGCTGAGATTTTTGGAAATGAATGTTAAAAGCGATTTGTTTTCATTAAGCTGATTTATTATATTATCGACTATTTTTATAATTCTGTCCTCAAACTCCGGAGTGACGGAATTTTTTTCAAGTTCCGAGACAGCATTTCTGAACAGCTGGCTTGACTTATGTGAAACAAGTCTGTTTCTGATATCGTATTTATCCTTGAAATACAGATAAAAAGTACCTTTTGCGACACCTGCCTTGTCGGCAATATCTGAAATAGAAGTCTTGCTGAAACCTTTAGTAGTAAAAAATTCAAAGGCAGTTTTCAGCAGTGAAAGTTCTTTCATTTCCTTGTTTTTGTCAATTTTACCCATATTAAACCTCCTGTAAAAATATTTCCGGATATACTTAATTATAGTATAACCCATAATACTATAGCTTGTCAAGTTTATAAAAATGACTATCAGTCATAAATTCTGATGTTGAATTTTGTGCAACCCTACAAAATTATGACCGAAAGTCATTTTTTATTCCGAAAAAGGTTGACTAACGGTCATTTTTGTAATATACTATATAATATAAGGTAACACAAGAAAGGGTTGATTATATGAAAAAATTCGGAGAATGGATAGTAAAACATAAAGTATTTATATTATTTATGGGTATTCTGTTAATGATACCGTCTGCAATAGGATATTTCAATACACGGGTGAATTACGATATACTTTCGTATCTGCCGGAAGATATAAGTACAATGAAAGGACAGGAAATACTTATAGACGAGTTCGGACAGGGTGGTTTTTCGTTCGTACTCCTTGACGGCATGACCGTTAAAGAAATAGCCGATACTGCTGAAAAAATCGAAAATATCGAACACGTTTCAAGCGTAGTATGTTATGAATCGCTGACTGATTTGAAAATCCCTAAGGAAATACTACCGTCTGATATATACGATTTTTTCAATAAAGGCGATACTACTATGATGGCTGTATTTTTTGACGGTTCAACTTCTGCTGACGGTACACTTTCCGCCATAGAGGAAATGCGGGATATAACTTCCGAACAGTGTTTCATAAGCGGTATGTCGGCAATAACTGAAGATATGAAAAAGATTTCGGACAGCGAAACAATAATTTATGCGATTATTGCGGTAATTCTTACAAGTCTCGTACTCATACTTACTATGGATTCGCTTCTGATACCGGTATTTTTCATGTGCAGTATCGGTATAGCGATAGTATGGAATTTAGGTACAAATATTTTCTTCGGTGAGATTTCATTTCTTACACAGGCACTTGCATTAGTTTTACAGCTTGGTGTTACTATGGACTATTCAATATTTCTGTGGCATAGTTACAAGGAACAGCAGAAAAATTTCCCCGATAACAAAAATACTGCTATGGCACACGCTATAGGCATTACAGTATCTTCAGTAGTGAGCAGTTCTTTCACGACGGTAGCCGGATTTCTTGCGATGTGCTTTATGAGTTTCACACTGGGACTTGATTTAGGAATCGTAATGGCAAAAGGCGTTATATGCGGAGTTATCGCCTGTGTGACGGTACTTCCGGCAATGATACTTATTTTTGACAAAGCAATTGAAAAGACTTCACATAGGGAAATTATGCCGACGTTCAGTAAGGTATCCGATTTCATAGTAAATCATACTGGAGTTTTCATAACAATAGCTATAGTAGTTCTGATACCGGCATTTCACGGTTACAATAATTACAACGTCTACTACAAACTTGACAGTACATTACCGAAAGACCTCGAAAGCGTGATAGCGAATACCAAACTTGCCGACGAATACAACATGAACAGTACACACATTCTGCTTGTTGATTCCGGTATGTCAGCGAAAACAGCTAATAAAATGTTATCCGAAATAAAAGACGTTGAGGGCGTAAAGTTTACATTAGGATTCAATTCGCTGGTAGGTACGGCAATACCGGAAGAAATAATACCGGATTCAGTAAAAAGCGTACTGAAAAGCGAAGACTGGCAGTTAATGCTGATAGGTTCGGAATATGAAGTAGCTTCCGACAGTGTAAACAATCAGGTTGAAAAAATAGATAGAATAGTTTCGGCATACGACAGTACCGGAATGATTATCGGCGAAGCACCGGCTACCAAAGACCTTATAGAGATTACCGACAAGGATTTCAGAGTAGTAAGTATTCTGTCAATAGTAGCGATATTTGTCATTATCGCCCTTACGTTCAAATCGATAACACTTCCGGTTATACTGGTAGCGGTGATAGAACTTGCTATTATGATAAACCTTGGTACAGCATATTTCACGAATACTGAACTGCCGTTCATAGCGTCAGTAGTAATCGGTACTATACAGCTTGGTGCGACTGTCGACTATGCCATACTTATGACTACAAGATATCGTACAGAAAGAAGTACCGGAAAAACCGGTCACGAGGCTGTAAGTATATCGCTGTCGACTTCGATAAAATCGGTAATAACTTCCGCACTCGGATTTTTTTCGGCGACAGTCGGAGTAGCACTTTATTCGGAAATAGGTATGATTTCCTCGTTATGTATGTTGCTTGCAAGAGGTGCGATTATTTCAATGGTAGTTGTAATAACAATACTGCCGTCGATGTTCATACTTTGCGACAAACTGATTTGCAAGACAAGTGCAGGTTTTGCACCGAAAAACAATAATAATTCCGAAAACAGAAAGGGAGAACTTTGTTATGAATAAATTTTCAAGAATAATCGCCGGAGTTTTAGCGGTAACAGTTTCCGCCGGTACGACTGCTTCAATAGCATACGCAAAGAACAATAAAACAGAAAATTCTGTTTCCGGAGATAAGGAAAAAACTGTTTCCGACAGTAAAAGAGTATCTACAGAAAACAGTACATTCAAGGACGAAACAGTTTATGTACTGTGCAATAATGATTCTTCCGTAAAGGACGTTATAGTAAGTGACTGGTTAAAAAATTCGCAGGCACTGGATTCTGTAGCGGACGTTTCGGGACTTTCGGATATTACAAATGTAAAGGGTGATGAGGTCTTCATACAATCCGGAGATTCTCTTGACTGGTATGCGGACGGAAATGACATCTATTACAAGGGCAAATCAGACAAGGAACTTCCTGTAGATGTGAACATTGAATATTTTCTTGACGGTAAGAAAACTACTCTTGAAAATCTCACCGGAAAAAGCGGTCACGTAAAAATACGTTGGAATTATACGAATAATCAGAAAATAACCCGAAAAGTCAACGGAAAAAACAAGACTATGTACGTACCTTTCATGACCGCAAGTGTAGCTATGTTGGACAGCGGAAAATTTCTGAATGTAGAGACGGTCAATGGTAAAGTAATATCGGACGGCGAAAAACTCGTTGTAATTGGCGTAGCATTTCCGGCACTGTCGGAGAGCCTCGGACTTGACGGAACAGGCATAGAACTTCCGGAAAGTTTTGAGATTTCAGCAGATGTCACGGATTTTGAAATGAACAGTTCTATGACATTCGTTACTAATGAAATTTTTTCCGGACTTGATATTGAAAATACTGACAGTCTCGACGATTTGAAGGACAAAATAAGCGAATTAAGTGACGGTGCGGAAAAACTTTGTACCGGTACTGCTGAACTTTATGACGGTATATGTAAACTTTCCGACGGTACAGGAAATCTGACAGACGGTATCGACAAACTGCTTGACGGTTCACTTTCATTAAAAAGCGGTGCTGTGGAATTGAGTAACGGTTCACAGGCACTTGCAGACGGTGCAAAAACTTTATCGGATTCTGTCGGAACTCTTTCCGACGGCGTAAAGAGTGCGAAAGACGGTTCTGCACAGATACTTGACGGAGTTTCACAGGTAAATTCCGGTGCAGACAGTCTCACGGACGGTATTTCACAGTTAAATGACGGTGCAGAAATTCTATCCGGTGGAATAAATTCCGCAAAATCAGGTGCAGAAGAACTTGTTTCGGGATTCGACAAAGTAACAGACGGTACGGAAGAACTTATTTCAGGTGCGGAAAAACTTACAGGCGGTGTAGATAGTCTGAAAAATGGTAGTTTACAGGTAAAAAACGGCTCTTTACAGGTTTCTGCCGGTATGGATAATCTGACCGCCGGAGCAGGTATATTGAACGATTCGGCAGAACGTCTTTCAGGTGGGATAAACTCCGTCCGTGACGGTGCTGACGAACTTAAAACCGGAATATCTTCCGCAAAATCGGGCATTGACAGCATATCCGTCGGTGCAGAAAATCTTTCTGCCGGAATAACTACCGCCGGAAATTCGCTTGAAACTACAATTTCCGCAAATGAACAGGCATTGACCATACTTACAGAAATGTACATGAAAAATCCGTCGGAAGAACTCGCCATAGCAGTAGGAACTTTACAGCAGACTATCGAGGCACAGAAACAGATTTCCAGTACTATGACCGACGGCGGACAGCTTATAACAGGTGCGGAGGCATTATGTGAGGGTTCACAGAAATTATCCGCCGGACTGTCCGGAGCGGAAAACGGTACGGAAATACTTGTACAAGGTCTTGAAACTCTCAACGACGGCGGTATAGCACTCGCACAGGGTACGGAAGAATTATATAATTCATCGATGATACTCGCAAAGGGTACGAAAAATCTTTCCGACGGTATAACCGAACTCGATAACGGTATTGGTATTTTTTCGGATAGCAGTACCGGACTTATCGGCGGACTTGATTCACTGGCGGACGGTCTCGGACAGCTTGCCGACGGTGCGAAATCGCTTGATAACGGTCTCGGACAGCTTGTTGACGGTGCGGACAGTCTGAAAAATGGTACGGTTCAGGTGTATGAGGGTTCATTTATACTTAAAGACGGTCTCGGACAGCTTACAGGTGGTGCGGAAACTCTTGATAATGGATTAAGTCAGTTACTTTCCGGAAGTAGTCAGCTGTCGGGAGGTGCGAATACTCTTTATCAGTCAGTTGTTAAACTGAATGACGGTACAAAAGCGTTATCGTCGGGAGCTGACGAATTATGGAACGGTATGGGAAATCTTAAAACAGGCAGTAAAGACCTTACCGACGGCATAGGAACTCTCAAGGACGGTGCAAGGGAACTCAACGAAGGCATGATAAAATTCAATGACGAGGGCATTTCACAGATAACAGCGGTCATAAATGAGGATTTGCCGGAAATAATCGATAATTTCAAGGCATTACGTGAAATATCACAGGAATATAACTCCTATTCCGGAATTGCCGACGATATGGACGGAAATGTAAAATTCATATATATTTTTGACGGAACATGATAAAAAAAGGTGCAGAATTTATAGTCTGCACCTTAATTTTTATTTTTTGTAATATCCTATAAATTGTGGTGTATAAAATTTAAGTGAAGTCAGAATAATTTCCAGAGGTTTTAAACTGTTTTTTTTATCATTAAGCTGTTCTTTTTTCAACGGATAATTTGAAGCCCATGTTTCTTTAACATCTCCGTCAATAATTTTTACAGCCCAGTATCCGTCAGGTTTTTCTGTACCTGCTCCGAATAATAAAGTATCTGATTTTACACTGTCTCCTTTATAAGCGGTATAATTAGTATAGTCCCGACATTCTCCGAAAATATAACTTTCACCGTTTAAATCAATATCGGGATAATCTGCAAGTTCTATCAGACCGTTAGTAAAAGAATTGTAATGAATCCTTGCCAACCAATTAATTGAAGCTATTTTTCCTTTTATACTATGTTCAGATATCGAATATATTAATAACATTAAAGTTAAAACAACTGAAAAAACAATAATTATTTTTTTCATTTATTCGGTATCGGTGAGGGGTTCGGAAATAATTTCCGTATCGTCTCCGGAAATATCTTCGGTAATATTTTCCGTAGTAATTTCCTGTTCCGGTTCTTCGTTTTTGTATACGGTTACAATAAATCCGTTCACATTAGTACCGTATACTTCAAACTTCTTGCCGGTAGGTACTGGAATAGTAGTAGTTTCGGAATCGTAATCCGAAAGAACAAAATAAACTTCATATTCGTTGCCGTCGTCGTCGGAAAATTCAAGATGCTGGTCAGCCTGATAGTAGTATTGAGTTATAACCATATTTATATATTCTTCCAGACATAAATCATTTTTTGTCATGTAGTAGGCGTGTGGCTTACCGACGTACCTGAAATGCCACGGTTCATACTGTATTTTGGTAATCTGTTCTTTGCCTTCGGGGTATCTTATTACGAAACCATATTTGTAACAGTTATCGGTAAACCATGAGTAAGCACCTTCGCCCTGATAGTCGTAATCGGGATATGTTGTGAAATCGAAAGCAAGACCTGTTTCATGTTCACTGAATCCGGCTTTTGCAACTCGTGTTGATTCTTCCGCACCTGTTTCAAGTAAGTCGTCATCATAAAGTTTCTGCTGAAATTCAGTTGAACGGTAACCACCATAAATAAGTATGTTTGAAAGTCCTGTAGCGTCATAGAAATCAAAAATCATGCTTGCCATAGGTTCGTAGACCTTATCGACTATAAGCATTTTGTCTGTTTCACTCGGGTCAGCGGCACTGAAAAGTGTTCTGCCCTCTTCGGCGTTGCGGTCAGTGATGCTTACGAGATTTTCGTCGCCTTTGAAGTACTGATAATTGTCATTTACGAGAATCAAATCACCATGAAATTTATCTTTAGTCGGGACGTTATAGGTTTCGTAAATAACCTTATCGGCTTCGGGTTCAGTAGGTGCTTCCGTGACCGGTTCAGGTTCTGCATAGTACTGTGAATGACCTACCGGCTGGGAACGTTCAGTTATACCTTTGATAATATATCCGCCAGCACCTATTATTGATAGACTAAGAAATATTTCAAATAAAGTTTTTGTTCTGCGGATACTTTTTTCTCTGTTGACCTGTTTTTTTGACATATAAAACTCCAATCTGCCACGCTGTATCGGTGACGGTGTCCGGCTGAAAACCGGCGTATATTTTTCTTTTGTTCCGGAAATGTTTTTATTATATTATATCACACTTGCAAATAAAAAAACAGACTTTATTGTATATATTTGTAAAAATGCTGTATTTTAATATTTCCGATTTCCATAATTTGTAACATCTCACAAAAAAGTAATTCAATTAAAATGACAGTGATTTTTTATATTTTCTGAAACTTTATTTTTAAGATATTATTACATAATTTTATAAAAAAACTATTGAAATAAATTTCCGTGAATGTTATAATAAAAGATGATATTGTATCAGGGAGGAATTTTTTATGGATTGTCCTGTATGCAGAAAGTATAATAATTCCGGAATGAAGTATTGTAAAAATTGTGGCAGAAACCTTGAAGACCTTCCGGAATTAAGTTACGGGAAGGTTGACAATAGGACTTATCATACGGAAGAGGAATATACATCTGAATATGTTTCAGAAGATTTGTTTAAAGAAGAATCAGATGCAGACAATGATTTTTATTTTGGCAGAACTACGGAAGAAAACGTCGCAACAACACAGGAAAACAAAGAGGAAATTTTAAAATCACAGCCCTATGCGGAATATACAAATAATTCCGTACCTTTACAGGCTGAACCTTATACGGATATGTACGGAAACAGACCACAGATAATAGGTTATGACATGAACGGTCAGCCGGTGTACAGTCAGCCTGTATATCAGCAGTCACAGTTTATAGGTTATGACCGTAACGGCATACCGGTATATAGTCAGCCGTTATCGTATCCGCAGTCACAGTATATAAATACCGCACAGCCGGAAATCGACGAAAATGCGGAAAAATTCCGTGATTTTCTTGACGACGGCAAGAACAAAACACCGGTACAGCAGAAAGAAGAAAATTTTTTCGGGAAAACTTCTGAAATGGGTGACGTTGCATTACCTGACCTCGATATAGGCGGACTTAAAAAGCGTGAAAAAAATAAAAAAACCTATATGACAGATGTAGAAGTACAGGACGCTGAAAAACTTATCCCTAATGATGTTAGCAAATTCAATCAGAAATATATGCGACAGGCTTCGGAAAACGGTTCAGCGGATTTAGGTGAAAAGAAAGATTCCGGAAGAAGTGTCAGAATGACAGAAACAAAAAATGTGGATTCGCAACAGCTTAATTCTAAATTAGAGTATAAAAGCCGTACAAGAATGGGTGATGCCGTAAATCAGCAGACAGACGACTTCAACACACGAACTATTAAAAGACGTAAAGTCACTATGGCGGAAGCTGACCACGCTGTAGAGGCAATGCCCAAAAAGAAACAGTATGTCGACGAACTTGACCTGATAGAACTTCCGGATTACATGAAAGCACGCAAGACACAGAAGAAAAAAAAGCCGGAATTTCCTGGTATGTCGGAATTGTAATAATTTTATAAAATTCTCGGAAATGCCGGAATTTCACCGTCTTTAAGCGTGACTATCATGTGTTGAAGTTCCATAAGTTTAGTGTAACTTTCGTCATTGTCGTTTTCTATAAGAAACGGAATACCGGAACTTATGCAGTCGATTTCTGTGAGCAGGTCATTTCTGATAATAACTGTAGCTTTTTTCCGGAAAATATTCCATTCATTGTCGAAATTTTCGGCACGGCTTACAGCTTCGGAAGTATTGCCGTTATCGAGTAGCTGACATATAGTGGTTATTTCCGTGAGCATATGGGAACATTTTCCGTTTATCCATATGGCAGAAAAAATACTTGTTCCTATCATGACACAGAGAATACATATACTTATTTTTATACGTGTCATAAAAATTCACTCCTTTTTTTCCGGAATATGCGGTGAGTTTCCTTTTTTGTCTACAATAAAGAAATGTCCTTGTGTATCGGCGGTCATTATGAAGACGTCATTGAGTTTGAGGTTTAAGGAAGCGAGAATTTTTTCAATGCTTCCCTGAATGCCCATGACTTTTACCGCCTGTGGAATAACTTTCCCGTCCGAAACTATAACTTGTGGTGGGTCATAATTTTTTACTTTCAGTCCGAGGTCACTTCTTTCGGGAGTGTCAACGGACTGTTTTTTCATTACGGAAATATTTCCTGTAGTCTCGACTATAGCAAACTGGACATCTTCAATATTGAATACATCTTTTTCCCTTAAAGACATCATTAAATCGTCGACGGAAAAACGCAGTTCTTTCAGAATGTCGGGGTCTGTCTTGCCGTTACGGATTATTATTTTAGGACTTCCGGAAATCATTTTACGGAATTTTGGGAAAACAAGATTTACCCATGATACTATTACTTCAAAGCATACAAGGGCGAGTATCGGAGTTATACCGAGCAGGAGCGGTATATCTGTATCTTCAAGCGGTAGGGTAGCTATATTTGATATGAGAATAGTTATGACGAGTTCGGAGGGTTGCAGTTCACCAAGCTGGCGTTTACCCATAAGCCTGACCGAAAATATAACTAAAATGTACAGTATAAGCGAACGTATAAGAATAATACTCAAAAGAAAAAAACATCTCCTTTTTTTCTGATTTTTACTTATTATTTCCGATAATTGATTCAGTATGCAAAACAAAAAAGCTCCGTAACAAACTACAGAGCTTTTCTGAAAAAAAGAGAGATATTTTCAGTGAGTATCTGAAAAAACGTCACAACAAGGAACGGCTTTTCAGATACTCACATTCCCTTGCAATTATTTTTCAAATCTTTTATTGTATTCGTTGTAAGCCTTGACTATAATTTCCGCACAGAGTTCGTCGCCGAGTTCCGCACTGTTAAGGCATAAGGAATACTGGTCTTTATCCTGCCAGAGTCTGCCAGTATTCACATTATAGAAAGTTTCACGACGTTTATCAGCTTTTTTCATGATGTTTTCGGCTTTGTTTTCAGGTATATGATATTCTTTTATAGCACGCTGTATACGGTTTTCGACAGGTGCGTAAATATAGACGTTAAAACAGCCACGTTCTTCGAGTACATAACTGCCACATCTTCCGACGAGTACGAAACTGTTTTCACTGTCAGCGAGTTCATTTATAATTCTGCTTTCCATAAGGAAGACCTTATCTGAAAGTGGCAGGTTATCTTCCATAGACCGTGCCGGATTAGCTGACATAAGCAGTGAATACAGAAAACTTGTCGGGACGCTTTCTTCAGCGGTTTCGAGGTGTTCCGGAGCTATACCACATCTTTCAGCGGTCATTTCAAGAATCTGTCTGTTATAGTAGTTTATGCCGAGTTTTTCAGCGGTAAGCTTACCGATAATACTTCCTCCGCTTCCGTACTGACGTTCTATTGTTATAATTTTTTTCTGCATTGGAAGTTACCTCCTGTTTTTTATTACAAGTATATTATACCATATTTTACACATATTTCAAGCGGAAACTGTGAAAATTTTATGAAAAAACTGAAATTCTATGTTTTGTACAATATTAATGCAACGATTTTGTACAGAATGACTATTAATCATCATTCCGGATAATTTCCAGTATAATTTTTTCAACGGTATTTTCGCTTACTGCCGAGACTGTCAGCCGGAAGATACCTGATACAGCGGATTCATTTTTTTCAGGGATATGTTCCATAACTTCCGTGACCCAGCCCCCGACGGTATTATATTCCGTCTGTATGGAATTTTCGTCAAGGTCAAGCTGTTCCAACATATCGTAAACACTCATATCACCGGCGATTTCAAACTTATCCGGAGCAATTTTAACAATCCGAGTAACAATTTCGTCATCTTCGTCGTAAATTTCACCGACGAGTTCTTCAATTATGTCTTCAAGAGTTACGATACCTTTAGTACCGCCGTACTGGTCAACGACTACAGCAAGATGTACTTTTGACCTCTGCATATCACGCATAGCCTCGCTTATGAGTTTGCAGTCGGCTATATGTGGGACTTCCTGAATAATATTGTTAATATCGCTACCACCCTCGACTATCATCTTGAAAAATGCCTTGTTGGTAATGATACCTACAATATCGTCAAGACTTTTTTCGTATACAGGCATACGGGAATACATTTCAGTAGTGAAGATTTCCTTTATTTCCTCGATAGTGGAATTTATTTCGATACCTGTCACCTTGACACGTGGTATCAGAATTTCGTCTACAGTTATCTCGTCAAATTCCAACGCACTTTTTACTAATTCGCTTTCCTGTTCTTCTATAACGCCTTGTTCTTCGATTTCGTCAATCATGTATTTTAGTTCGTCTTCCGTGACGCTTGGTACTTCCTCACCGGAAGAAAGTAGCGACGATATTTTATTAAGTACAAAAACAGCCGGTTTAAGAACTGTTACGAGTACTGAAAGAGGTTTCGCAAAAAGGAGAGCTAATTTTTCGGCGTTTCTTTTGGCGTATGATTTAGGGAGAACCTCACAGAAAACGAGTACAAGAACGGTTATGACCGCTGTAGAAATACCTGCTCCGTTTTTTCCGAAAATGCTTACGAAAAGCAGAGTACTTACTGATGACGTTGCAATATTTACTATATTGTTTCCGATAAGCACGGCAGTAAGAACTTCGTCGAAACGATTAGCGAGTTTCAAGGCGGTTGTAGCTTTTTTGTTACCTTGTGCCTCGTAGTTTTTGAGTCTTATTTTGTTTACGCTTGAAAAAGCGGTTTCCGTACTTGAAAATAGTGCTGAAAAAATCATCATGACTACTACCAGTACAATTTTCCATAAATCTGAATTATCCATTATAAATCCTTTCGTGAATTATTGTTACAGACTATATTTTAACATATTATTCCGGATAATGCAAGAGCGATTTTTATATTATATTATTCTAAAATCCATTTGTCATGATATTTGTCTGAAGATTTTACATGAAGATGTGACATGAAAAGATAGTACCAGCCTGAATGAAACGGTTGTGATATTATTGTTTCAATATCAATCTTATCAAAAAAAGGCGATTCATTACTATACCATTCGTATTGAAATAAAGCATCGGGATATTTTTTCATATATTCTGCGGTAATTGCAAGAATCATATCTGAATTCATACTTTCTGTTCCGTGTCTTTCGTCGTCCCATATAAAATCAAAAAACACTTCACGATAGTATTTTTTTCCATTGACCGTAAACATAGGATAATCCTCCTGGTCTACCCATACCCGAACACCTTTTTCATAATTGCCAACAGGGTTCATATATATTGCGTTGTCGCTTTCCTCATGAGCATCAAATCCAAGCGGACGAATAATCTCAAAAAATTCTATTACACGTTCAGCAGTACTCATTTTGGTTTTATTATTCCGTACTATTTGTGCTGTTGAAGCCATATTCATTTCCTCCTTTAAATTACAATTTATATTTATGTCAGATAAAAAAGCCATACTCCCGAAAGAGTACGGCTTTATTTTATTCAGGAAAATTACTTGTTAAGTCTTGCTTCAATCTTATCGAGTTCAGCATAGAGAGCTTCCGGAACGTTACCGCCCTTAGCTTTAATGTCGTCATTGTAGTATCTTCTCATTTCAGCGATTTCCTTAGTCCAAAGTTCCTTGTCAACGTCAAGGAGTTTATCCATGATTTCAGGTGTTACTTCGTCTTCGATACCCTCAACATTGATATCGCCCTTCTTAGGAAGATAACCGATAGCAGTTTCAACAGCGTCAACAGTACCCTCACATCTCTTGATAATCCAGTCGAGAACACGCATATTATTGCCGAAGCCTGGCCATATGAAGTTACCGTTTTCGTCCTGTTTGAACCAGTTTACATTGAAAATCTTAGGTGCTTTATCGCCGAGTTTTTCGCCCATTTCAAGCCAGTGAGCCCAATAGTCGCCTACATTGTAGCCGATAAATGGCTTCATAGCCATAGGGTCATGACGGAGTACGCCAACAGCACCGGTTGCAGCGGCAGTAGTTTCGGAAGAAACTGCCGAACCCATATATGTACCGTGTGTCCAGTCGAATGACTGATATACAAGCGGAGTAGTAGAAGCACGTCTGCCACCGAAAATAATAGCGGAAATCGGAACACCAGCCGGATTATTAAATTCGGAGGAAATGCAAGGACAGTTTGTAGCCGGAGCAGTAAAACGTGAGTTCGGGTGAGCGAGAGTATTTCCCTCTGCTGTATACTCAACGCCATTTACTTTAGCACCTTTCCATTCTGTAGCGTTTACAGGCGGATTCTTGTCGAGTTTTTCCCACCATACAGTCATATCGTCGTTGTTGAGTGCAACGTTTGTGAAAATAGTATCTTTCATTGTACAGTGAAGTGCATTCGGATTTGATTTTTCGTTAGTACCAGGTGCAACGCCGAAGAAACCATTTTCCGGATTGATTGCGTAAAGTCTGCCGTCTTCACCGGGCTTCATCCATGCAATATCATCGCCGACTGTGAATACTTCGTAACCGTCTTTCTTGTAGCCTTCCGGTGGGATAAGCATAGCGAGGTTAGTTTTACCACAAGCGGACGGGAATGCAGCAGTAATGTACTTGATTTCGCCATCAGGTTTCTTTACGCCGAGAATAAGCATATGTTCAGCCATCCAGCCCTCGTTCTTACCCTGGAATGATGCTATACGGAGAGCGAAGCACTTCTTGCCGAGGAGAACATTTCCGCCGTATGCGGAGTTGATAGACCATATTGTATTGTCTTCAGGGAACTGTACAATATATCTTTCTTCGGGGTTTACGTCAGCTTTTGAGTGGAGACCACGTACAAAATCGTCTGAAACGTCGCCGAGATTCTTGAAAGCATCTGCACCCATTCTTGTCATGATGTTCATGTTGAGAACAACATAAATAGAATCAGTAACTTCAACGCCTACTTTTGCGAGCGGTGAGCCGATTGGACCCATTGAATAAGGGATAACATACATAGTTCTGCCCTTCATAACTCCGTCATAGAGCTTTGAAAGTTTTGCGTACATTTCCTGTGGGTCGCACCAGTTGTTAGTAGGACCTGCATCTTCCTTTTTTCTTGTACAGATAAAAGTTCTGTCTTCAACACGTGCTACGTCGTTAGGATTTGTTCTGTGGTAGAGACAACCAGGGAGCTTTTCCTGATTAAGTTCAATCATCTCGCCAGTAGCGATAGCTTCCTTTCTAAGTTCGGCAAGCTGTTCTTCTGAACCGTCAATCCATACAACGTTGTCGGGCTTACAGAGTGCAACCATCTCATCAACCCACTTGATAACATTCTGATTGTTTGTCAGTGACATTGTAGTTTTACCTCCTGAAAATTAATATTTTTAATTACATATAAGCATTTCTGTCATATGTATGTAAGAAACGACTGAAAAAATCAATCGTCCCACTAATATCATTATACACAATATCTGTCAATCTGTCAATACCCCTGTGATATTTTTTTAACATAGTGGTATATATTTCCGTACCATGCCGGATTTTGATTTTATATTTAAAAATATACCGTTCGTTACAAAAAAATGACCGTTCATGTAAATTTCCGCACAAAGACTTTTCATTATGATATAATAATAGTATAAGAATCATGAAATAAATCAATATCAGTTATTTGTATTTCCTTATTTTGTTTTTTTTGCATAGGTATTGACTTTTTCTGTATAGTGTGTTATAATGATTATAACAGGATAAATCCTGAAATTTATAAATGAGGTGATATTTTTATGAATAAACACGTTAAAGTAGTAGCCGGAGTACTTGCACTTACGCTTGTATTTTCAGGTGGTATCGCAATAGGCAGAGCAGATATTGACGTTACTGCACCTGTTACGGCAAGTGCATATAAATCCTATACATACGGCGATTTTGATTACGTAATAGACGGCGAAGAAATCAGAATAGTTGCCTGTAACAGAGATGTAAAAGATGCAGTTATACCGGCAGAGATAGACGGTATGCCGGTAACTTTCATTGCGTCAGATGCTTTTGCAAACCGTACGAATCTTGAAAGCGTTACTATCCCTGACAGTGTGGTTACTATTGCAGGGGAAGCATTTAAAGGTTGTACCGCTCTTAAATCCGTGAATATTCCCGACAGCGTTCTTTATATAATACCAAGAACTTTCATGGGCTGTACGTCACTGGAAACAGTAACTTTCGGCGAACATCTTATGCAAATAGGTGAGAGTGCATTTTCAGGCTGTACCGCACTTACTTCTGTGGTAATTCCTGACAGTGTAACGAGTATCAGCGATATGAGTTTCGCATACTGTACAAATCTTGCAGATGTTACAATTCCGGAAACTCTTACAAAGTTCGGTGACCTTGCTTTTGAGGATACCGCATGGCTTAAGGCAAAACAGGAAGAAAATCCGCTTGTAACCGTAAATAACGTAATTATAGATACTTCATCCTGTACCGGAGATGTTGTTATTCCGGACGGCATTACAGCTATAACCGGCACAGGTTTCGGACTTTCTTCAGTTACATCTGTTACAATCCCCGACAGTGTAACCGATATTGATAAAATGGCTTTTTATGGCTGTAAACGTCTCAGGGAAATTACAATTCCGGAAAATGTAACATATATCGGTGAGGCGGCATTTACAGAGTGCGAGAATTTAAAGCTTATAACTATCATGAATCCCGATTGCGTTATAGACGACGATTACAGAACGCTTGAATATGGTATTATAAACGCTCCGGAAAATTCTACCGCACAGGATTACGCCGAAAAATATAACCGTACATTTATTAAACTCGGTGACGTAATACCTGAAATTCCGGTAACTCCTGTCACACCTAAAAAAGGCGACGTAAATGAAGACGGCTACATTAATCCTATTGATGCTTCTATTATTTTAAATTATTATGCATATAGTTCCACTACTGATGATAACCCTGTTATGACTATTGATGAGTTTATGAACAGTGACCTGTTCTGATATAGATTAATTTTCCTCCTGATTTTTTTCAGGAGGATTTTTTTGATTTTCTGGAAATTTATACTTGACATTTCCTATAATGTGTGATATACTTTTAAGGCACTATGAATTATGGAGGTAGTTTATATGAAAAATTCAAACAGTATGATTGCCGGAATCATGGCATTAATGCTTGTTTTCGGAGCAGGTACGGCAGTTATAAATACTAAGTTCAGCGTACCGGAAGAAAACGTCATAGCAACATCTGCGGAGACACTGAAATATGAATCACTGTCGTATAAGGTAGAGGATAACGACACTATAACAATAACCGGTTTTGACGATTCTGTAACAGAAGTAGAGATACCGGCGGAAATAGACGGCAAAAAAGTAATGACTATCGGAAAGAGTGCATTTAACCAAAAGAAATTAACATCTGTAACTATTCCGGACAGCGTAACAAGTATAGGTTATCAGGCTTTTTATAATTGTAAATATCTTACTGCTTTATCAATGCCGGATAGTATTATTGAACTTGGAAATGAGTGTTTTTATCATTGTACATCTTTACAATCCGTTAAATTTTCAAACAAATTGACAGAAATAACAGGTTTTTATGGTTGTACAAATTTAGAAGAAATTACAATACCGGCAAGTGTAAAAACAGTTAGCGGATTTGGCAATTGTACAAGTCTTGCATCTGTTACAATACCGTCAACTGTAAATACTATAGGACAAGGGGCTTTCAGTAACTGTAGGAGTCTTAAATCCGTAACAATTGAAGAGGGTGTACAAACTATAGGAGATTCGGCTTTTTCCAGTTGTTACGCTCTTGTATCTGTAACCGTTCCGGAAAGTGTTGTAACTATTAATGGTTCGGCATTTTATTATTGTCAGGCTCTTAAAGAAATAACGATACTTAATCCTTCTTGTAATATCAATAGTGGCAATGCTACTATCACAAATGGATACAATGGTTATAACGGTATTATATATGGTGCGGAAGATTCAACTGCACAGGCATTCGCAGAAAGTAAAAACTATACATTCCAGTCAATCAGTTCAAAGTCACGCAAGGGCGATATGAACGGCGACGGGCTTGTAGATTCCGTTGACGCTTCTGTAATTCTCGGCTATTATTCATATCTTTCTACAAAACCCGAAGACGAACCGGCAATGGATATTGACGAATTTCAGGCTACAGAACAATAAAATTCCCGAAGTTCCTGACTGTATAAGTCGGGGGCTTTTTATATTGACATATTTAGTATTCCGTGATATAATAATTTATATAATTAATCAAGGAGGTTTTTTTATATGCATAAACATGAAAGAATTATTTCAGGTATCATGACGGTATGTCTTATGGGAAGCAGTTTTTTTATTCCGGAAATGCCTTTAAGAGCCAGTGCGGAATCGTATAAATATGAAAGTCTGAAATATGATTTTGCCGGAGACGGTAATATAAAAATTACCGGCTGTGATAAGTCCGTGACAAGTGTAGATATTCCGGAAGAGATAGACGGAATAAAAGTAACCGGTATCGGCTATTATGCGTTTGCCAACTGTGAAAATCTTGAAGAAATAAAAATCCCTGAAAGCGTTACGGTCATTAATACCGGAGCATTTTCCGGCTGTAAGAATCTTACTGAAATAACACTGCCTGAAAGTATCATGGATATCGAAAACAGTACGTTTTATGGCTGTAAAAGTCTGAAAGAAATAGCAGTCCCTGACGGTGTGAAGAATATCGGTGGCAGTGCATTTTCCGACTGTACAGGACTGGAAAAAATAACACTGTCCGATAGCGTGGAGAATATTTATATAAGTGCGTTAAATGGCTGTACGGCTCTGAAGTCAATAGACGTTTCGGAAAACAATGCGGATTACAGCAGTATTGACGGAATTTTATTCAATAAGGATAAATCTGAAATTGTCAGATATTGTACGGCATTATCCGATAAAAGTTATGCAGTCCCCGAAAGCGTAAAGATTATCGGTGATTATTCATTTTCGGGTTGTAAGAATCTCGAAGAAATAAAAATACCCGAAAGTGTAGAAAGTATCGGAGTGGGTGCATTTTCCGACTGTAAAAATATTACTGAAATGACAATACCGGAAAGCGTCGGTAATATCGGCGATAAGGCATTTAAAAACTGTAAGAATTTAATATCGGTAAATATTCCTGAATGTATCAGAAATATCAACAACGAGGTATTTTTTAACTGTGTAAGTCTGGAAGCGATAGAACTTCCGGAAGGTCTTGAAACAATAGGAGCAAAAGCATTTCAGTTATGTCAGACATTAAAGAAAGTCGATATTCCGGAAAATGTAGAAAGTATCGGCTATTATGCGTTTTATGAATGTACCGGTTTAAAAACAATAGAGATACCGAAAAGCGTTAAATTTATTGATAATTATGCGTTTGCAAAATGTGACTTATCCAAAGTAACTATTTTCAGTTCAGATTGTGAACTTCGTCCTACATCAATCGATAATATGAATGCGACTAAATCAATAAAAGTATATGGATATGAAGATTCTACCGCACATGAATACTGTCGCCGTCCCGGATATCAGTTTTTTACACTCAGTGAAATAACCGGTAAGATATTAGGAGATTTAAACGGCGATAATTTATTGGGTTCTCTGGATTTGAAGATATTAAGGGAATACATTTTAAACGGTACGGAGACAGGAATTGTAGAATGGCGTAACGCAGATTTTAACGGTGATGGTGTACTTGATATTTTCGACTACTGTTTAATGAATCATAAAATTGTAAAAGGGGGTTGGTAATAATAAAAGAAAATTTTCAAAACCCCTTGACAAATCAGAAATTATGTGTTATAATGTACAAGCTGTAAGTTACAGTATCGTATTCTTAAGACAGCTGGCAGGTTTTTAAACCATAAGTCCCGCCGAGGAACTGATGATTATATCTATAAAGATTTATCAAAGTCCTTGTCCGCTGTCGGTCAGGGACTTTTTTTCAATCCGCTGAATACGATTATATTTTATTCGGAGGTGAATATAAAATGCCAAGCAATTCCGTACTCGAAGCTAAAAAAGCTAAGGTTGAACAGCTTACAGAACTCATTAAAAATTCTGTATCAGGCGTTCTTGTTGATTACAAGGGTATCACTGTTGAAGAAGATACCAAGTTAAGAAAGGAACTCCGTGAAGCTAACGTAAACTATTTCGTTGAAAAGAATACTCTTTTACTCCGTGCATTCAGAAACTGCGGTATAGAGGGTTTTGAAGAAGCACTCAACGGTACAACCGCTATCGCTCTTTCAAACGACGACCAGACAGCACCGGCAAGAATTTTAGGTAAATTCGCTGAAAAGGCTGGCGACGCAAAATTCAATCTTAAGGCAGGTTACGTTGAGGGCGATATTTACGACCAGGCAGGAGTTACAGCACTTTCAAAAGTACCGTCAAAGGAAGTACTTCTTGCACAACTCGTCGGCTCACTTCAGGGACCTATGCAGAAACTCGCAGCAGTTATCGACGCTGTTGCAGAAAAGAAGTCAGAAGAAACAGCTGCATAATCTGCTATTCTTTCTGTACTTTCCGTGCCGTATGAACGGCGATAAAATATTATTATAAAGGAGATTATTATTATGGCTTCAGAAAAAATTACAAATATTGTTGAAGAAGTAAAGACACTTTCCGTTCTCGAACTCAAAGAACTCGTTGACGCTATTCAGGAGGAATTCGGCGTAACTGCTATGGTTGCTCCCGCTCCTACTGACCCTGGCAAGAAAGAAGAAGCTAAAACTGAATTTGATGTTGTTCTCACATCATTCGGCGATGCTAAAATGGCAGTTATCAAGGTTGCTAAGGACGCTCTCGGTCTCGGACTTAAGGAAGCTAAAGCTGTTGTTGAAAAAGCACCTGTTACAATCAAGGAAGGCGTTTCCGAAGCAGAAGCTAACGAAATCAAGGAAAAATTCGAAGCTGCTGGTGCTTCTATCGAAATCAAGTAATTTATTTACTTACAGAAATTATGCTGTACTCTTTCGGGGGTACAGCTTTTTTATTTTATACTTGACATTTTCCTTATTTTGTGATATAATTACAAATATTAAGTTATGGAGGTGTTTTATTTGAAAATACATAAAAGAGTAGTAGCTGGTATAATGGTGGTGTGCCTTATTGGTAGTATGCCGGTTTTTCAGGAAAACATATCTCCGGTAGCATCAATGGCGGAAAGTTCAGAAATAGTAAAATCCGGTACTTGCGGTGAGAATGTTACATGGGTGCTTGACGATAAGGGTATACTTACTATAAGTGGTACAGGTGATATGGAAGATTATGGATACCATTATAATGATGATGGTTATATGGATTATTCGATTACGTCATGGTCTTCTGAAGAAAAATCAATAAGAAAAGTTATTATTGAAGATGGAGTAACAAGTATTGGTTCTTATGCATTTGCTGGTGAACTTGAAATAATAGAAATTGAAATACCTGAAAGTGTTAAAACTATTGGTACTGGTGCTTTTAATCAGTGTATAAATTTAACAAAAATTGAAATGCCTGAAAGTATAACTTATATCGGTAGTATGGCATTTTCTTGGTGTTTACGTATTGAAAATATAATAATTCCTGAAAGAGTTACGACAATTTGCGGTTTTGCGTTTGAGAATACCACTTTAAAAGAAATAACTGTTTTAAATCCTGAATGTAATATAGATGATTATGGATTTGCAATAGGTGAGGGTGGAGCAGGTATGAATTTTATAAATACAATATGTGGATATGATAATTCAACCGCACAAGCCTATGCAGAAAAACATAACTGTCAATTTGAATCTCTCGGCAAAGCCCCCGAAAAAACCGGCGATATGAACGGCGACAACGAATTTAATATATCTGATGTTGTTATGTTTCAGAAATATCTTTTAGGCGGTACGGATACGGAAATAACCGACTGGAAACAGGCTGATTTAAATTCCGACGGCGTGTTAGATGTTTTTGACCTCGTTCTTATGCGTAAAAAATTGATTGAAAAATAAAAAATTTTTGAAAATCCCTTGACAAATCCGGAATAATGTTGTATAATACTTTTATATACTACTAAATGCGTTGACGGGAAAAAAAACCTGTTGTAATTTTCACAGAGAACTGTTGTATGGTGCGAAACAGTAAAATTTTTCAGGTTATAGCTCCTCCCTGAGCAGTCGGCTGAAAGTTTTTCAATTAGGCTTGACCGGATTTCTCACGTTAAAGAGATATGCATTGTTTGTGATGCAGATGAGTGGGCGTGTTTTTGCGTCAATGAGAGTGGTAACACGGAAATTTTTTCGTCTCTCCTATGGTAATCCATAGGGGAGCTTTTATTTTAAAGGAGGATTTTTTATGGATAATTACCAGAAGTACACACGGCAGTTCTTTGAAGCACCAAAAACTTCGATGAAATGGGCTGAAAAGTCCTATATCGAAAAAGCACCGGCATGGTGCAGTGTCGACTTAAGAGACGGCAATCAGGCACTCATTACGCCTATGAACCTGTCCGAAAAACTCGAATTTTTCAAGGAACTCGTCAGAATAGGATTCAAGGAGATAGAGATAGGATTTCCGGCAGCCTCTGAAACGGAGTACGAATTATGCCGTACACTCATTGAGGAAAATTTAATCCCCGATGATGTAACAATACAGGTACTGACACAATCGAGGGAGCATATTATTGAAAAAACTTTCGAGGCTCTCCGTGGCTGTAAAAATGCAATCGTCCACTTGTATAACTCGACGTCCCTTGCACAGCGTGAACAGGTTTTCCGCAAGAGTAAAGAGGAAATAAAACAGATAGCCGTCACAGGTGCGAAACTCTGTAAGGAGTTCAGGGAAAAATATGAGGGTAATTTCCGCTTTGAGTATTCGCCGGAAAGTTTCACCGGTACAGAACCCGAATACGCTCTTGAAGTCTGCAACGCCGTTATCGACGTATGGCAACCTACCGAAAATGATAAAGTAATAATAAATCTGCCTGTTACCGTACAGCTTTCAATGCCACACGTATACGCAAATCAGATAGAGTATATGTGCGAAAATATAAATAATCGTGAGAACGTAATAATTTCACTGCACCCACATAATGACAGAGGTTGTGCGATTGCAGATACAGAAATGGGATTGCTTGCCGGTGCTGACCGTGTAGAAGGTACACTTTTCGGAAACGGTGAGCGGACAGGAAACGTCGATATTATAACACTCGCTATGAATATGTATTCGCAAGGTGTAGACCCTCAACTTGATTTCAGTAACATTCCGGCGATAACTGAACTCTATACAAGAGTTACAAGAATGTCCGTAAATGAGCGTCAGCCGTATAGCGGAGCGTTAGTATTCGCAGCATTCAGCGGTTCGCATCAGGACGCTATCGCAAAAGGTATGAAGTGGAGAGAGGAAAAAAATACTGAACACTGGACAGTCCCATATTTACCGATTGACCCTGCCGACGTAGGACGGGAATATTCTGCGGACGTTATCAGAATAAACAGTCAGTCGGGAAAGGGTGGCATAGGATATATCCTTGAAACAAGATTCGGCTATAATCTCCCGAAAAAAATGCGTGAAAACGTCGGCTATCTGGTAAAGAGCGTTTCAGACCATCAGCACAAGGAACTCATGCCCGACGAAGTATATTCAATATTCAAGCAGAACTATGTTGACATAACTACACCTATCAATATACTTGAAACACATTTCGTACAGCAGAACGGTATTGAAGCTACCGTGACATTCGAGTATAACGGCAGAAAAGTAACATCAGCGGATTCCGGAAACGGACGTCTCGACGCCGTAAGTAATGCAGTAAAGTCATATATCGGTGCGGAATATACAATAAATACCTATACCGAACACGCACTTGAAGTGGGTTCAGCGTCTAAGGCGGTATCATATGTCGAGATTATCGACGGCAACGGAAAGAGTTTCTGGGGAACAGGTATCGACAATGACATTGTGACATCATCTGTCAAGGCCCTTGCAAGTGCATTAAACAATATGCTTAAATAATAATAAAAGGACGGATATTATATCCGTCCTGTTTTTCAGTTTGTGGAGTTTTCGGCGTACATAGAAAGTATCAATGTAGAGTCTATGCTATTTACATAGCCGTCATGGTTTAAGTCGCCGTATTTAAGGAAATTTTCATGTTCTTCTGCGGTGTAGTTGTCGTAATTGCCACATGAAAGTTCACTATAATACCAATTTACAGTAGTAGCATCTATAGAATTTATATAACCGTCGTGATTTACGTCACCGAGTTCAGTATTTAAAGTTATATCGCTGTTTACTTCGCCCATAAGTATTATGTCTTCATCCCCCACATAACCGTCGCCGTTCATATCGCCGTAAGTAATGTAATACTGTATTTCTTCTTCCGTATATTCTTTACGGTCAAAAAAATAATTCCACATGAAATCATCAAGTAATTCTGCATCTTTAATATCAACAACGCCGTCCTGATTTACGTCACCTTTAAGAATTTCCGCACCTTTAGATGAAGCATATTTACTTAAAATCCATGAAGCATCAACATGGTCTACAACGCCGTCATTGAAAACATCTCCGTATTTTTTAAAGTTTTCGTGTTCTTCTTCGGTGTAGTCGTCGTAATGGTCAGTAGCAAGGCTTGCATAATATTCAAGAATCATATTAGCATCAACATCATCTACAGAACCGTCATGGTTTACATCACCTCTGCCGGTAGTATCATTATAGAAATCATTGCGGAATTTTTCAAGTTTTTCATCTGTATCAAGTATAGTACCGTCAAGCAGTAAGGCGTAGTGGTTACCGTCTTTTTCTACAATTGTAGTTCCGTTAGGATATTTGATGTGTACAGTACCGTCAGGCATGGTGATATGTGGAAACATGAAATTCCTGTAATCACCGGTTATTATAAGTTCTGCATCTGTTTCGTCAACGTCTCCGTCTTTATCGACATCGCCGTAAGCGTTGAAGTTAGCAATTTGTTCTTCCGTATAGAAATCCGCATTTCCTTCGGCGACATCTTCAAGATAATATTTAAGCATATAGCCATCAATATCCATGACGCTTCCGCTGTGGTCTATATCACCGATTTTAGTATCTTCTTTTGCCGGTTCAATTGCCTGCAGTGAGACAATAATAAAATCACGTTTATCAACAATGCCGTCGCCGTTTACGTCATGATTTTCATTTACCCATTTCAGTACATTTTCTTCGACTGTACCATTTTCTACATTTATTATGTGGTTAAGATAAGCATTAACATCTACTAAACAAATAATGTCGTCATTGTCCCAGTCGCCCTTGATTTTTTCTGCGTATGTATTGGCAGGTACAGCACCTACCGCAAGTACTGCACTTGCAACAAGAGCGGTTAATTTTCTGAAATTCTTCATACATATCACCTTTCAATAATAATATTAAGGATATAATTTGTATTTCCTTGAATATAGTATAACATTTTCTATTAAATTTGTCAATATAATACGTATAATTTTTATGTAAATTATAAAAAAACGGCAATATGTACAAATAATAGTAAAGGACGGATATAATATCCGTCCTGTTTTTTTAGTCTGTAGAAACATTTATAAAGGTATTTAATGGAATGGTTGTCGAAGAGTTCCGTGAAGGTTTCAGCCAATTCGTATCGTCAAAAGCCTCTACCGTACAGTCGTCAACAGGTTCTTCTTTCAGACTGTTTGCGAAATTCTGGAATTTTTCGTCTTTATCAGGCATACTGATTGAAATATTTACGTCATCTTTAGAGATTTTCTGACCTGTTCCGAGTGGTAAAGTCATAATAGACATAGCAAGTGCGATACACGACATAAGAGCCGTTAAATTTCTGATATTTTTCATATATATCACCTTTCTGATAGTATTTACAGGATACAATTTGTATTTCCGTGATTATAGTGTAACATTTTTTTACTCATTTGTCAAGAGAATTTGTGCATTTTTTACATATCTTATAAAAAAATCGTCAATATGTACAAAAAAAATATCCTGTTTTATTCATATCGGGAAAAAACCTATGTTTTTTTTTATAAGCTATGGACAAATTAGACAAAACATGGTATAATATTACTTAAACTACAGATATAATGCCATATGGCAGGAAAGGATTTATTTATTGTATGCTTTATGAAAAATCATGCGGTGCGATTGTTTACCGCAAATTTCACGGAAATACAGAAATTCTTCTTATCAAGCATATAAACAGTGGTCACTGGTCATTCCCGAAAGGTCACGTTGAAAACGACGAAACGGAAGTTGAAACAGCCATACGTGAAATAAAAGAGGAAACCTCTATAGATGTGATTATTGACCCGACTTTCCGTGAAACTGTTACTTATTCGCCGAAAAAAGACACTGTAAAGGTTGTTGTTTATTTTCTGGCGAAAGCAAGAAATGTTAATTTTATACCTCAGGAAGAAGAAATTGCGGAAATACGCTGGGTTGATATTTCATATGCCGGAAACATACTTTCATATGAAAATGACCGTACTATTGTTACAAGAGCTAAAAACGCCATTAAAAACACTCACTGATTTTTTTAGGGACTGCTTATGGCAGTCATTTTTTAATTTTTCTTTATTTCAGAAAGGGGAGGAAATATGCTGAAAAAAATTCTTGAAAAAAATTCCTGTGCAGATTGCCGACTGTGCTGTATTTTTGACCGCTATGACATATGGGAAACTCCTGTATTTACTCCGGAAATCCGTGACAGAATACTTGAAGCAAAACCTGATACAGAATTTGCCGTAAAGGACGGCGGTTATATTTTCCGAGCGGAAAAATTTTCAGATGAGGGACTTTTTTCATGTCCGGCACTTACTGAAAACGGCTGTATGTTAGGAGACGAAAAACCCTTTGACTGTCGTATATGGCCATATCGGATAATGGATATTTCCGGCAGACGTGCTATAACTATTGCTTCCATATGCGAGGAGTTATATAACAGACCTCTTTCACAGCTTGTGGGATTTCTGAAAGAGGGTCTCGCAGACGAGATTTTCAGATATGCAGATATGCACCCTGAAATCGTGAAACCATACTATGAGGGCTATCCGGTACTTATGTTTGAAACGGCAGAATGATATAAAGGGGGAAAAATTGTGGAGAGTACAGAAAAAAAATATCTTTGTTTCGCTGATTTTGAGTTTACGTGTGGTTACTGTATACATAAACTTGACAGTGAAATACTTTCGTCAGGGGTTGTCATATGCGACGAAAATTACATAATAAAAGAAAGATTCTATTGTACGTCAAGACCGAACCGCTATCCGAGAATGACGAAACAATGCAAGAAACTTACTAAACTTACACAGGAGGAAATAAATAAATCACCGGACAGTAACGACGTCATGAATATTATCTTAAGACTTGTAAGGAAATATAACATTGAAAAAATTTATGTATGGGGAAATTTTGACCGTACAGGGCTTTTGTCGGATACTAAACAACATCAGCGTTTCGGCAAGGAATGTGCAAATATCCAGCGTGTAGCGAAACGAATCTATGATATACAGGAAGATATTACAAAAAAGCTGAATTTTCCTGAACCTGTGAATATAAAGGAACTCGCTTCGGCATTTGATTACAAGCCACTTTCGGGAAGTTTTCATAATGCCCTGAACGATGCACAGGCACTGTACGTGATATATAAGGATGTACATACTGAAAATATATCCGATAATGAAAAACTTGAGGAAATACGCCGTTCACGTATTGAAAAAATTGAAAGACGCCGTCAGGAAGCCGAAAAAAAACAGAAAGAAACAGCTTTTTCCGTACCGCTTACAGATACAGAAAAGCTGTATTATTCGCATATGGACGAGAACAGCGACGAAGCAAGAAATTATATATATCTCCGCAGTAAGTTTGCCAGTTCCATGCAGAATAACCCTGAAAAAAATGATTTTCTTCTGCTTTATATGAAAACTCCGGAAAGATTCAAGGTTATTCCGAAAGAAAAATACAACAGGACTTTACAGGGATTATCCGAAAAGGCTGTAGGTTTTGAAAGGGAAAATTTTTCTGAAATTCTTTTAAAGGAATGTATGAATTTCAGTTCATTGAAGCTGAAAATATAATCATTTCCGTTTTGAATATGACAGTGTACGGGCAATGCCCTGTATATCGCCGGAAGTAAAATTGATGTCATTTTTGAGGGTATTAATAATTTCCTCGGTCACAGGAGATTTATTTTTATCTGAACTTATGGTATTGAAATATTTCACGGCGATTTTATTTATATCAAGAACATTTTCGGCGTATTTCCGTGCATTTTTTTCTATATTTGTCCGTACCGTGATATTTTCAACAAGTTCTTTCAGAGCCTTATATATTTCACCGGATTCATTTAACTCGCCCATTTTTTCGACTGACGGTATTTTCATACAGGCGTTATCGGGAATTTCAGAAAAACTTCCTGTATCGTTGACTACTGCACACTTACCTTTTGCAAGGATACGCATAAGGCTTCCGCTTGTTTCGCCGTTGTAGGGATAGCGTAAATTCATGCATATATCCGACATATCAATATATTCCTTGAATTTTTCGATACTGGTATAACCTGTTATTGTTACGCAGTCCTGAAGATTTCCGGAAGTTATAAAGTTTTCAAGTTCCGCCTGAATATCCGGAGCAGGTTTGCCGACAAGCATTAAATGAATGTTGTTTATTTCTTTTTTAAGTTCGGAAAATGCTTTAAGGAGCGGAATTATTCTTTTTGTACGGTGTATTCCTCCGAATGCTGAAATTATAGTTTTATCTGTCGGGAAATTGTTTTTTATTTTTACGGATTTACTTTCAGTAAGCGGAAGTATTTCGGCATATAACGGAATTACAGTAACATTTCTTGCTATATTTTTTTCAAGTAATTTTTTTCTTGAATACTGACTGTGTACAATAATTCTGTCTGCGGAATCGGTAATATAACTGTTAAGTTCCATACCGTATAAATCGGGATTCGCTGAACCATTCCGGAGAGCATTTATATAATTGTCGCAGTCGGGAAAATCATTGTCAATGAAAGTTTGATAAAGACTGTAATTTCCCTTACACAGAGTGACCGCATAATGATAAAAAGCTCCGTGTAAATTGTAGTCGTGAAGTACAACAGTGCCGTGATATTTTCTGATATACTGGTACATATAGAAATGATATTCAGAATTACCCATCTGAAAAACAGTGTCTTTATAGTTCTGGTATCGTATCGGATACGAACGGTGGCTATATAACGAAACATTTTCAGGGAAATTACAGTCTGCATTGTATGTTTCCTCAACAAAAACGTCTATATCAAAATACCTGCTCAGAGCGTTTATAATGTCGTAACTGTAGTCAGAAATACCGGATTCAAGAGGTGGTAACGGTGTGAAAAATGCTATTTTTGTTTTTTTGTTTTCGTCTTTCGATAAATTGACTTTGTTTATATTTATGTCATTTATGAGAGAGATTATATTATCATTTATCTTATCCCACCGGTATAACTCAACACGTTTCATACCTTTTGCGGTGTATTCAAAAAGAATTGTTTTGTTACTCAACATTTTTTTCATGCCGTCGGCTATTGACTGGTCAATATCAGCGTTGATTAACATAGCGGAATCACCGGCGATTTCCCTAAGACTTGAATTATCGGCAGTAAGTACCGGAGTACCACACGCCCACGCCTCGACGATAGGCAACCCGAAACCCTCGTATTTCGACGGAAACGCCATTAAAGTAGCGAGATTATAGAATTTAAGTAATTCCTCATCTGAAACGAATCCTGTAAAAATGACATCATTTCCGACATTATGCGATACTGCTACGGATTTCAGATTTTTAAGACCGTTTTCGGATAGTTTGCATACAACAACAAGCTGATATGAATTTCTTATATTATCCGGCAGGAGAGAGTAAGCACGTATAAGCCCGTCGAGATTTTTACGACTGTCTTCACCGCCGGTACACATTATGAAAGGTTTTGTTATGCCGAACTTGTCCAGCATAAGCGATTTTTCAGAATTGTCAATATTAATGATTCTGTAACGGTCATCTACCGCACCCCATATTGTATGGATATTTTCCGGACTGAATTGCAGATAATTCACGAGGTCATTTTTTACACTGTCTGAAATGACAAACAATCTGTCAGCCCACCGGAGATTATCGACGCATTTCATGTACCAGTCATAAGTATTTTTATCGGACAGATATTTTTCTTTCATGACATAGGGTATTATATCATATACTGTAGCGATTACTTTCACGCCGGTAAACCATTCTTTTTTGTACTGTATGAATGAATGTTCAAACGGCGACGTTATATAGAAAATGTCGATATTGTTTTCACGGATATAACGTTTTATTACGTTTCCTATAATATCGCTGTAAATTTCGCTCCGGAGAAGTACATTATTTTTTCCGGTATCTATGAAATCTTCCGTGAAATTGTCGTTAGTAATCATAGGTGACAGACTGAAATTCCGGTCAATCATGTTCAGAAAGAAGTACTTGTTTTTACCGTCACGATTTACCATACCAGAAAACTGACTTAGTGCATAATTGCCGATACCTCTGTTTCTGCTCATATAGCCGAGAATCGCTATAGAATCAAAAGCGATATTCATAATTTTATATCCTCCTGTCGAATGTCTATAAATATTGAATTTATTCCGGTGAAAGCAAATTCCCGATAATCATTTTTCCGCATCAGTTCAATGATTTCATAATTTTTCTGACCGGCTGGCAGACCGTTCCGGTATTCTATCATTTCGCATATTATTACAAGTGGTCTGAATGTTTCAAAATTGGTCATTTTAAGTATTGAAAGCTCCATACCCTCAATGTCGATATTCATAATATCGGGTGCGGTTTCCGGAAAATATTCCTGAATGATTTCATTTATCGTGACTGAATCTATAGTAATTTTTTTGGTTATCGCAAGAGCAGGATTTTCTTTTATGAAATTCAGTGCGGACTGATAGTCAGTAGTGGAAAGTCCGTCGCCGTTCATGATATAGAAATCAAGTTTTTCACCGGATTTTTCTGCAAGACATTTGTTTATTACAATATCTTCCGGACGTTTTTCAATTAGTTCCCTTGCAAGTTCCGGATTTGCTTCAACAAGTACGCCTCTTGCCCCCTGTGCGTAGAAATTATACGTATTACTTAAATAAAAAGCGTGATTCGCACCTAAATCGAGATAAGTTCCTATCTTCCGACCCAGTGTATTGAAAATATATTTTATTATACTGTCCTCACCGGATTGCGAAAAGGTCATATTGATGTTTTCGAGGGAATTACGCATATTATTTATGGATTTTTCCATTTCAGAAATATATCTGTCATTCTGTGAGATATATTTATCAGTTTTTTCGATATATAGATTCATTGCGGAAATTTTCTGTGACATTTCAGCTATTTTGTCGTCGAGTACCTGAATAGTTTCGAGACGTGAATTTATTGAATTTATTTCAGCGTTGACTTCAGCCGAAAAAATATTATTGGCGGAATTGTAATCGGTCTGCTGAATCATGCACGGCTCTACAAACCAGAATGTCATACGGCGGACGAATCTTTTTACAAGACAGGTTATTTTATGTTTAAAACCGTCCGCCTGTATGGGACGATATGAACGGTTTACAGAAGTCTTGTTCATTCTGTCGAGGGAATCAAGCATTTTTATATTAACTATATTTCCGGAAAAATTATTCTGCGGAATGATTTCATTGTTTCCGGAAAGTTTTTTCATAATAATATCTGTTTCGAGTTCGTCATAAATTATACTCAAAGTTATAACCTCCATTTATGCGGAATACTGAAAAATCCTGTACTTCTGTCATCGGAAATCACTTCAAATTCGCAGTAATTCCGGAAGAAGTCCATAGGTGTACCGTCAACATCTACAACGGCGACGTTAAGAATATATTTTCCGGAAAGCAACGGAAGATTTTCTATTTCAACTGAAATGAATCCGTCATATTTTTCGGGATTTATTTTAATTCTGTCAAGCTGTGTATTGTTACCATATAGACATTTTCCGTCCAAATCGTAGAAACCGAATCCGAAAACATATTCTTCAAGTTTTTTATTGACATGATAATATATTTTTATCGTAAGTTTTTCGCCTGTCCGGAAAATTCTTAAATCTTTGTTTTCGTGATTCAGCATTTCAGCTTTTTTTATTTCAATGAATTTAAGTCCGAAACGGTTGGCAGAATAATCAATACCGCCGTTATCTTCAGGGACATCTTCGGGAATTTCAGTAATTTCTTCGGGTTCAGTTTCGGAGACCTGTTCCGGAGCAGGTACGGATTCTGTTTTTGTTTCGTGTTCAATTTTTTTGTCGTTCATGAAACTGAAATAAGCGTCGACTACTTCGGCGGAACGTCCCTCACGGACTATAACGCCATTGTTTAACCATATAGCCTTGTCGCAGAATTTTTCAATAGTAGACAAATCGTGTGTTACGATAATAATAGTCATACCGTGTGCCTTTAGTTCACGGAGACGGTTGAAACATTTAGTCTGAAAATTGGTATCGCCTACTGCAAGAATCTCGTCAATTAATAATATATCCGCATCAACATTTATCGCTACCGAAAAAGCAAGTCTCATGTACATACCTGAAGAATAAGTCCGTACAGGATTGTCAATGAAATCTTCGAGTTCCGAAAATTCAACTATTTTATTGAAGCGTGCGTCTACTTCCTTTTTTGTAAGTCCGAATATTGAAGCGTTTGTATAAATATTTTCCCGTCCGGACATATCAGGGTGGAAACCTGCTCCCAGTTCGATAAGGCTTGAAACTCTTCCGTTCATGACTATCTCACCGCTATCGGCGTACATTATTTTAGTAAGGAGTTTAAGAGTGGTACTTTTTCCGCAACCGTTATGACCTATAAGCCCGACTGCCTCGCCCTTGCGTACCTGAAAACTTATACCGTTCAATACAGTACGTTCTTCATAGCGGGTACGTTTCCGGAACAGTAATTTTTCCTTTAGTTGTGAACCTTTATCGAGATATACCCTGAATTTTTTTGTTATATTTCTTACATCAATAACAATATCCTTGTTCATTAAAGTTCCTCCGCAAAGTGTCTTTGTAATTTAAGGAAAATAAAGTGTCCGGCAATAAGGAATACTATACCGAGTGTAACCGACGACATAAGGCTTGAAAGTTCCGGAATAGTCTTGTAATAGAGAATATCACGGTAACAGTCAATGATGTGTGTCATGGGATTGAGATTGAATACCGGCAGAAGATTTTCCGGTACTATGGATTTATCGTACATGATAGGTGTCATGTACATCATAGCCATTGTGACTATACCTAAAATGTGTTCTAAGTCACGGAAGTATACCGTAACCGCCGAGACTATCAGGGCTGTACCGAGTGCGAGAATATATTCAACAAGCATTATCGCCGGTAAGTACAGTAACGCCACAAAACTGAATCCTGTACCGGAAAATATAATCACGACGAATACTACTATGAAACTTAAAAGCATATTAACGAAACAACTTGTTACGTATGAAATTGGTATGACCTGTCGGGGAAAATATATCTTTTTGACTAAATCTTTCTGTGCTACTATAGATGCTGAACCACCTGTCACGGAAGCTGAAAAGAATATCCATGCAATGAGTGCTATGAAAAGATATAAGTAATATCTTTCAATATCGGTTTTAAGTATAACCTTGAATACCATTGTATACACAACAAGCTGTAACAACGGATTTATGAAAGTCCATAGGAAACCAAGTACAGAACCCTTATAACGTCCTCTTAGGTCTTTCCGGACAAGACTTATAATCATGTGTCTGTAGGCGTAAATTTCTTTTAATGTGTTCATAACGTCTCCTTTTTGGATTAAATTATATATATTATATCATGGTATCTTGCTGACTGTCAATGAAAGATTTTCCGGTATACGTTTTATTTTCCTGTAAATAACTTGATTTTATTCAGGGAATATGTTATAATACTTAAAGTATTAAGAATAAGTGAAATATACATAAAGGAGAATAATATGAAAAAATTTCTTTCAGTTGTCAAGGAAATAAAACCATTCAGCATAGTAATGCTTACGGTTGCCGGAATAATAAACGCTTTCGGAATAACAGTTTTTCTTATGCCGGTTAAACTATACGACAGCGGAATATCAGGGACTTCAATGTTACTGTCGCAGATAACGCCGGAATGGTTGTCACTGTCGGTATTTCTTATCATACTGAATGTACCGCTGTTTCTGTACGGACTGAAAAAACAGGGAGCAGGTTTTACATTCTGTGCGATATATACGGTAGGTGTGTATTCTGTAGTATCGTGGCTTATAACGGACGTTCTGCCGGTAGATGTAAGTATAGCATCACCGCTTGCGGGTACTGATTTACTGTTATGTGCGTTATTCGGCGGAGTGATTTCCGGAATGGGTAGCGGTCTTGCGATACGTTACGGCGGAGCTATGGACGGAATAGAAGTTATGGCGGTAATATTCGCAAAGAAGATAGGTTTGTCAATCGGAAGTTTTGTTATGATATATAATATATTATTATATATCATATGCGGAATTATAATAAACAGCTGGATTCTTCCGTTGTATTCGATAGTGACATATGTTTCCGCCATGAAGACTGTTGACTATATTGTTGATGGTCTGCAACGTTCAAAATCTGCTATGATAGTTACTTCCGAACCTGATAAAATATGTCACGAACTTATGACAGAGTTCGGTTGCGGAATAACTCTCATTGACGCTAAAGGTGGTTTTTCCGGTACGGACAGGACAATACTTTATTTTGTAGTGAACAGATTTCAGGTAATGAAAATGCGGAACATTGTAAAGAAACATGACCCTCTTGCATACATAACGCTGACCGAAGTCGCCGATATATTTTCCGCACACAAATAAAATCAAAGGGACGGTTTTTTTCAGCCGTCCCTGTAAATTCTGTCATTTTATTAACTTCCGTATGAAGCCGAGAATGATTCCTACAATAAATTCAAAGATACCTGTTGTGAACAGAAATACATTGAAATTTGTCATAAGTTTTGAAATAGTATAGAAAAGTACGTGATTTGTCTGACTGTACACCACCGGCGGAGCTATGAAGCATACCGCCCCGACTATCAGCAGAATAACTCCGCCTGTCTTGAAAATATTTTTATAGAATTCTGTAAGATAACGTCCTTGCCTGTCCACGATAACCGCAATCCATATCATGAATACACATATCAGTGCGAGAAGTATTCCGAGTGTGACCGGTGAGAAGATATAGCTTACAAGACGTAAATCGAAACCGGTGCGGACTTTCCACGAATCCACAGAAAGAAGATTATCCGCCTGACCGTCCGTGATATTATATATCATATTTGAAAAATCGTATCTGTTGAGGTTATTATAACCCGATTTATTGAACATATATTCTGCAATGTCCTCACTGGTGAGTGTAGGTTGCGGACCGCCGTTAAGAAAGTAATCGGCATATATACGGACTTTTTCGCCTGTAAATTCCGGTATATCGAGACCGAGGACAAAATTTCTGAAATCATTTTCACCAGCCATACCGAAAGTTATATTATAGAAATCTGATTCGTTATAGAGATATTCATTGACATCATAAGTACCATTGTATTCAGCGTCAAGAACTTTTTCCATATCGAGACTTTTTATACCTTTTTCAACAGACGCTCCCGAAAAACCGAGTTTTATACAGAAAAGCATACTGAGTATGACAACAAGGATTACAGTAATAAAAGTTACAATGCCTGCTCCGAAAAGCCTGAAACCGTCTATTCTTACAGGTTTGTATTCCGGAACAGGTTGCGGATTATACGGCGGTATATTTTCGTATTCCGGAGGGTCATAATAAGGCGGACGTTCTTCATAATCGGGTGGATATTCTTCATAGTCGTCGTCGTCTTCGTCGTCGTAATCCTGATTGTAGTCATCTTCGTAATTATCCGGATTATTATTATAATTTTCCTTGATGTCTTCATAGGGTATATACTGTGTAGCGGAATTATCATTGTAAGGGTCTCCGGACGGTCTGTTATAAGGCTTCGGAGATTCAGTATAATTTTCTTCCGGCGGAGTTTCTTTTCTGGCTTCGTTCTTTTTACGCAGAACCAAATCCGGCAGAGGTTCACGGGTATGGACAGCCATTAATTCTTTCATTTTCTTAATTTCTTCGGGTTCAGCGATAACAGGTTCAGGACTTATATGCTGAATAGGTTCAGTACTTCCGAAAAAATTTTCAAGTTCTTTTTCTTCGGAATTTTCTTCAGTGATATTTTCGACAGGTTTTTCAGGTGAAAATTCCGGTTGTGAGTTGTTTTCCGGAGTATAAAGCATATTTTCCGGCGATACCGGAGCAGGATTTTCCGGTATGGGATTTGTTATATTTTCCGGAATACGCTTTATTTTTTTACCGCATACCGCACAGAAAATAGCATCATCATCAAGTTGATTTCCGCAGAAGCGACAATACATAATCATTTTCCTTTCTTTACAGATTCATGTAAATGTTAATTTATATTATATATCATATAACGGAAGATGTCAATAATAACAGCCGGATTTTTCTTCAGGATAACAATTTCAATAATATGTTAGTGTTTTTATCTGCAAAGTGTATAATCGGGAGTGTTTCATATAAAAAAAATTATTTATTTTTTACAAAATTTCAAGTTTTTATTGATTTTACAAAGATAAAGTGCTATTATATAAATTAAAGAAGTATTCAGGAGGTTGAACGGTATGAAAATAAATTTTATATTTTCGGGTATAGTCATTATTACCGGCACAGTCCTTAGTGATTTGTGTCTGATTCATTCTGCCCGTTCACAACTGAGTAACTGCTTTACTGAATGTACATTCAGTGTATAAGAAACTTGGTTTTTGAGCCTCCGGCAGAAGTCGGAGGCTTGTTATATATCTGATTGGAAAAATTTTTCAGAAAGGAATTTTTTATATGAAAATATCAGGAGCAAAAATTGTTGTTGAGACCTTAATCGAACAGGGTTGTGATACTGTTTTCGGTTATCCTGGCGGACAGGTTATAAACCTTTTCGACGAACTCTATCTCTGTAGTGACCGCATAAAGCACGTACTTACGGCACACGAACAGGGGGCATCACATTCCGCTGACGGTTATGCACGTGCCACCGGCAAAGTAGGAGTTGTAATAGCAACTTCCGGACCTGGTGCAACCAATCTTGTAACAGGTATCGCCACAGCCTATCTCGATTCTGTACCTATGGTTGCAATTACCGGTAACGTACCGTGCAGTCTTCTCGGACGTGATACTTTTCAGGAAGTAGATATTGTAGGTGTTACAATGCCTGTTACAAAACATAACTTCATTGTAAAGAACGTAAACGAACTTGCAGACACAATCCGTATGGCTTTTAAAATAGCTAAATCCGGACGCCCTGGACCTGTACTGGTTGACATTCCGAAAGATGTACAGGCTTCATTATGCGAATTTACACCGGAAAAACAACCGGTTATACCGTATCCGCTGAAATTCGCACCAGAAGATGATTTGAAAAAAGCCGTTGAACTCATTAATGCCAGCGAAAGACCTTACATATATTTTGGTGGCGGAATAATTTCCGGTAAAGCGTCCGAAGAAATTATAGCCCTTGCAGATAAAATTGATTCACCTATGGGATGTTCACTTATGGGACTTTCAGCAGTACCGGCAGACAATCCGAGATTTTTAGGTATGCAGGGTATGCACGGACATTATGCTTCTTCAGTAGCGGAAGACGAATCAGACCTTGTAATAGCACTTGGGGCGAGATTTTCAGACCGTGCCACCGGTGACAAGAAACGTTTTGCAAAGAATTTCCGCATAATACATATAGATATCGACAATGCCGAACTTGATAAAAATATACCGGCTAATCTTTCGATACAGGGCGATATAAAGGACGCTGTTGCACGTCTGACGGCAATGGTAGAGGAAAAGAAACATGATACATGGTCAGCACGTATTCAGGAGTTAAGAGAAGACGAAGAACGTCGTATAGAAAGTGCAAAATCCGGCAGAGAACTTGACCCGTTTGCAATAGTCGATATAGTAAGCGAATACGAAAACGACTGTAACATTGTAACAGACGTAGGACAACACCAGATGTGGACGGCTCAGAGATACCCTCTTAAAAAGCCTCGTACATTCCTTACGAGTGGCGGATTAGGTACAATGGGCTTCGGAATGGGTGCAGCTATCGGAGCATATGAGGGTACAGGAAAAAGAAGTATTCTCTTCACCGGCGACGGCAGTTTCGGAATGAATCTCAATGAACTTGCAACTTCCGTTACACAGGGAACTCCATTGACAATAGTAATCATGAATAACGGCGTTTTAGGTATGGTACGTCAGTGGCAGACGCTCTTCTTTAACAAGCACTATTCAAATACAACCCTCGACGAAAGAAAAACCGATTTCGTAAAATTAGCAGATGCTTTCGGTGCAAAGGGTACAAGAGTTTTCACTAAGGACGAACTCCGCAAGGCTGTACAGGATTCATTCGCATATGACGGAACATACATAATTGACTGTGCTGTTGATTGCGATGAGTTTGTACTTCCTATGTTGCCCCCTGGTGGCTCTATCGACGATATTATTACAGAAATAAAGTGAGGTGATTTCCAATGGCTAAACAGTACGTAATAGGAGCAATCGTTTCAAACATTGCCGGAGTACTTTCGAGAGTTTCCGGAATGTTTACAAGACGTGGTTTCAATATAGACAGTCTCACGGTAGGCGAAACTGAATCGGCTGAATTTTCAAGAATAACGATAGCATTTCATGGTGACGCCGATGTTAAGGACAGAATCATAAAACAACTCGATAAGATTCACGACGTAAAAGCCGTTGAAGTTCTCGACAGTCAAGAAACAGTCACACGTGAACTTCTTCTTATAAAGGTAAAGAACAGTCCTGAAAACCGTCAGGACATCATGACGGCAGTAGAAATATTCCGTTCAAAGATAGTCGATTATTCACCGTCGTCACTCACAATAGAACTGACCGGCGAAGTAACAAAAATTGACGCTTTTATAGAACTCGTAAGACCATACGGCATTATGGAAATGTGCCGTACTGGTATAGTAGCTGTCGAAAGAGGCGAAAACTGTCTTAAAGCATAATCAACTGATTATACGCCGAATGGCTATAATATATATTTTAATAAAAAGGAGTAGTTAAAAATGGAAAATACTGCAAAAGTTTTCTATGAACAGGATTGTGACTTGTCACTTCTTTACGGTAAGACAATTGCCGTAATCGGTTACGGTTCACAGGGACACGCACATGCCCTCAACGCTAAGGAATCACTCGGCGAAAATGGTAGGGTAATTATCGGACTTTATGAGGGTTCAAAGTCATGGGATAAGGCTGTTAAACAGGGTTTTGAAGTTTATACAGCTTCCGAAGCTGCTAAACAGGCTGACGTTATCATGATTCTCATAAACGACGAAAAACAGGCTGATATGTACAAGAAGGACATCGCCCCGAACCTCGAAGCAGGTAATATGCTTATGTTCGCACACGGATTCGCAATCCATTTCGGACAGATTGTACCACCAGCAGACGTTGATGTTACAATGATAGCTCCGAAAGGACCAGGACATACTGTACGTTCAGAATATCAGGCAGGAAAGGGTGTACCTTGTCTCGTTGCCGTACATCAGGACGCTACCGGCAAAGCTAAGGAAATGGCACTTGCATACGGTCTTGCAATCGGCGGTGCAAGAGCAGGCGTTCTTGAAACTACATTCAGAACAGAAACAGAAACTGACCTTTTCGGTGAACAGGTTGTACTTTGTGGCGGTTTATGTGCATTAATGCAGGCAGGCTTTGAGACTCTTGTTGAAGCAGGTTACGACCCCAGAAACGCTTACTTTGAGTGTGTTCACGAAGTGAAACTCATTGTTGACCTTATCTATCAGAGCGGTTTTGCTGGTATGAGATACTCTATCTCAAATACTGCTGAATACGGCGACTATATCACAGGTCCTAAGATTATCACAGACGATACAAAGAAGGCTATGAAGCAGGTTCTCAAGAACATTCAGGACGGTTCATTTGCTAAAGAGTTCCTCCTTGAGTCTTCTGGTGGCGGATTGGCACATTTCCGTGCAATGAGGAAACTTGCATCTGAACACCCGTCGGAGAAAGTCGGCGAGGAAATCAGAAAGCTGTACAGCTGGAATAACGAAGAAGATAAATTTATCAATAACTGATAACTGGCATTGCTGATATTGCAATCCGGAACTTTATGCGGGTGACGGTTCATAACAAGTGCCGTCGCCTGTTTTTTTAAAATATATAACAGATTTCAGGTGATATTTTATGATATGTAACAGTCTGGAAGAAGTAAGGGAAAACATTGACAGGATTGACAATGAAATTATCAGACTGATTGCCGAAAGAGGAACGTATGTTGTTCAGGCATCACAGTTTAAAAAAGACGAGAACGGCGTTAAAGATACCGGACGTGTTGAAAAAGTAATTTCAAAAGTAAGGGAAAAAGCTGAAGAATACGGTGCAGATTCTGATATGGTTGAAGCACTTTACAGGGAAATGATTTCAAGATTTGTTAGTATGGAAATGTCAGAATTTCAAAAAAATGCTTGAAAAAAGTTTTGTCGCCTGTTTTTATAATAAATCAGAATTTAATTATTTATGTGGGGTGAAAGATGTCACATAGTAAACATACAAAACGTGGTTATTCACTGTATATAGAAAAATGGAATCGTTCAGCCAAAAAATACATAAATACTTGTGCTATATGCGGACATAAAGGTTATAGTCCTGTGATAGAGAATGAGGAATTTTGTAATCATGTGATACAAAAAGAATTATCAAAAACACTTTGCAAATTGAGTTTAGACGAATTAGGGCGATGTGAAGATTGCGCAAAAGTACATGACAAACATGTAAATAAATTTTTAAGTGAGGTAAAAAAATTATGAGTGAAAATTTTTTCTGTTCAGGGGTTGAAAAGTCATCACAGCGTTCGCTTTTCAACGCTCTCGGAATGACTAAGGAAGAAATGAAACGTCCGCTTGTAGGTATCGTATCTTCTTATAACGAGATAGTCCCCGGACACATGAACATTGACAAGATAGTTGAAGCTGTAAAGTTAGGTGTAGCAATGAACGGTGGTACACCGGTAGTATTTCCTGCAATAGCGGTATGCGACGGTATAGCAATGGGACATACTGGTATGAAATACTCACTTGTTACACGTGACCTTATCGCCGATTCAACGGAATGTATGGCACTGGCACATCATTTTGACGCACTTGTAATGATTCCTAACTGTGATAAGAACGTACCAGGATTACTCATGGCAGCCGCAAGAATAAACGTCCCGACTATATTTGTCAGCGGAGGTCCGATGCTTGCCGGACACGTAAAGGGTAAGAAGACAAGTCTTTCAAGTATGTTCGAGGCAGTAGGAGCGTATACAGCCGGAAAAATGACACTTGAAGATGTCGAGGAGTACGAAAATAATGCCTGTCCTACTTGTGGTTCATGTTCGGGAATGTATACGGCAAATTCAATGAACTGTCTGACGGAAGTTTTAGGTATGGGACTTAAAGGTAACGGAACAATACCGGCAGTATATTCGGAGAGAATAAAACTTGCTAAAATGGCAGGTATGCAGGTTATGGAACTTTACAGAAAGAATATCCGTCCGCTTGACATCATGACTGAAAAGGCATTTATTAACGCCCTTACTGCTGATATGGCTTTAGGCTGTTCCACAAACAGTATGTTACATTTACCGGCAATCGCCAACGAGTGCGGAATAGACATAAATCTTGATATCGCCAATGAAATAAGTGCAAAGACACCTAATTTGTGTCATCTTGCACCGGCTGGACATACATATATGGAAGACCTCAACGAAGCAGGCGGAGTTTATGCGGTACTGAATGAACTTTCAAAGAAAGACCTGATAAATCTCGACTGCATGACCTGTACCGGAAAGACAGTCGGGGAGAATATTTCAGGCTGTATAAACAAAGACCCTGAAACAATCAGACCTATTGAAAACCCATACAGCGAAACAGGTGGTATTGCGGTACTCCGTGGAAATCTCGCACCGGACAGATGTGTTGTAAAGAGAAGTGCAGTCGCTCCGGAAATGCTTGTACATAGCGGACCTGCTCGTGTATTCGACAGCGAAGAAGAAGCAATAAAGGTAATCTATGAGGGCGGAATAAAATCCGGTGATGTTGTAGTAATCCGTTATGAAGGTCCGGCGGGTGGACCTGGTATGCGTGAAATGCTCTCGCCGACTTCTGCTATACAGGGAGCAGGTCTCGGCTCTACGGTTGCATTAATTACTGACGGACGTTTCAGCGGTGCTACTCGAGGTGCGGCAATCGGACACGTTTCGCCGGAAGCTGTAAACGGTGGTACAATCGCATACGTAAAGGACGGCGATATTATTTCAATAGATATTCCGAACTACAGTATAAATCTTGAAGTTTCCGACGAAGAACTTGAAGAACGCAAAAAGACTATGCCAATCAAGAAAAAGGATAATATTACAGGCTATCTTAAACGTTACGCCTCAATGGTATCATCTGCCGATAAGGGTGCTATAATAAACAGGAAATAATTACTTATGACGTTTAAATTAAAGCAACTGTTTTTTGATGTTCCGAATGAAAATAATGATTATGTATCATATCAGAATAAACTTAAACCAAGATGTATTTTTAGTAATGAAGAACTTAAAAATCTTTTTTATGAACACTATAAATTGATTATGAAAATTGTTGAAAATGAAATCACAACATATATAAATAATGAAAATTTATGTAATGATGATGAAGATATGTTCCCACGGAAAAATTTTCTTACTGGTGAGTGGTATATAAGTGAAATTGATTTTGATGATACAGATTATCTTTCAATTAATACTGCTTTTATCGGCACTGATTTAGGATATAAAGATGATTATTTAGGTCTGGAAGTCCATTTATATTATGATGAAGAAACAGCAGAATTTATCTTTGATGGAATTGACAGCTCTGCATTATAAATAATGAACGCTTTTCAGTGTTCGGAAAGGAGACAAAACATGAATAAATCTGTTGAGGAATATCGTACTGAAATTAAAAAAATCCTTGAGGAATATTATGAGCTTCTCAAAATTCATCATAAATGTGAAATACAGATTGTCGGAGATATTAAAATCCCTGACGGAATGTTTACAGGTGAAGTTGAATTTGTCACCGAATACAAAGACCTGAAACTGAGAACATGGAAAATGATACCGTCTGACGTTACAGAAGAGGACATTGCAGAACTTGAAAAAGAAATAGGAATACGTCTGCCCGACCCTCTGAGAGCCTATTATACATCATATTATCACTTGTGGGACTTTGAAAGAAATCTTTCTGAAAACTCACCAGTACGTAAAATGGGCGGAATCTATAGCGCTTACAATGAACTGATGATACGATTTGGTTATCTGCCATTTACTTGGGATGATCAGTATGGTTGTCTGTTCTGCATGAAGTTTGACGAGAACAACAACGATTGCGGAATATACATTATTGACCACGAAGAAATGTTTAGTTTTGACGCTGAAACCGTTACAGTTCAGGATATTGAAAAAGTTATGCGTTTTGAGGCAAAAGACTTTTGTGAGTATCTATATAATGAAACTGTTAGAATGGTTAAGAAATGCATTGAATATGGATATTATTCAAATAAATAGATATATAAATTTTGGAGGTGTGTTTTATGTCAGATGTATATGAAAAGTGTCCTGTTTTTGAAAACGAAAATTATCTGCTTAGATTTGTTGAGGAAACAGACGTTTCAGACCTGCTTGAAGTATACAGTGATAAGAATGCACTGCCGTTTTTCAACAGCGACAATTGCAACGGTGATAATTTTTATTATTCTACCGAAGAAAAAATGCTTGAAGCTGTTAAGTTCTGGTTGTTTTCCTATCGTGAGAGATATTTTGTAAGATTTACTGTAATGGATAAATCTTTAAATAAAGCTGTTGGTACGGTTGAATTGTTTCGCCGTAATTCAAATGACAAATTTGACGGTTATGGTGTTTTGCGTCTTGACGTAAAAAGTGATTATGAAAAGGAAAATATTCTTTTTGATATTCTGTCAGTTATAGTTCCTCCAGCTTTTGAAATGTTTGATTGTACTGAAATAATAACAAAAGTTCCTGTATATGCTGTTGAAAGAGTAAAAGCAGTACAGAAATTCGGGTTTTCCAAATCAGAATATTTTATGATTGGTACACATGACGGCTATGCTTATAAAGATTACTGGATTTTACATATCAATAATCGAAAATATAAATAAATTTGTGTAAGAATAATAAAGAAAAACGGCTGAAAGGAGATTTGATTATGGTATATAATGAGGAATCCGGAATAGGCTTTATATTGAAACAGTTGCTTTTGCTTGCATTTGTGGTGATATTCGGCTGAAATACAAAGGGAGGTGATTTTTATGAAAGAATATATTAAAAATCTTAAATTTGAAGATATTCCGTGGGAAAAAATGGTCACGGCATACGGTACAGCGGAAAAGTTTCCGGAGTTTTTCGGTGTTCTGGAAAAAATGCAGAGTATTGATGGTATGAATGATGCTTTAGATAATATTCTGTCGGAAGTTGAACATCAGGATTCACTTTATCAACCATTGCCGTTTGTAATGATTTTCTTTAAAAGACTGCTGAAAAAAGCTAAAAATATTCATACTCCGGAGTCTGAATGGCTTGCGAAGGAAATTCAGCATATTTTCAAATGGATTCTTGATGCCTGTGATTACAGAGTATACGAATTTACACACGGAGACCCGATACTTGATTTTTCAGAAATGCTTGACGACAAATATTTGCTACCAAACTATTACTATGAATTATGTTTTGAGACAGATTATGAACACAGTATAGTATACTATACTAAAAGAATTATTGATGGGAGGTTTAATTCATGGGCAGTGAAAGAAGATATATAGATAACCTGAATATCAGTGATATTCCGTGGCACAGAATGCTTACGGCATACGACAGGGCAGAACGCTATCCGGAACTTTTCAGAATACTTGACAGCATGGAAAATCTTGATGACGTTAAACAGGCATGGAATGATATTTCAGACTTTGAACATCAGAGTACATTTTTTACACCTGCACCGTTTGCGGTAGTATTTCTTGTGAGAATAAGGGAAAAAGCTCTTAATGCTCCGGAAAATCCGGTTGCGGTATGGCTTTCGGACAAACTGACTGAAGAATTTTCATATTATTCCGAAATATGCGGTTATGCCGAAAAATCAGAACACCCCGAACCCTTGCCGGAATTTTCGGATATGCTTGACGACAGATATTTAATTCCGGTGGATTTCGATTTTGCAAACATAGATGATTATGACTATTACATGGACGAATTTATAGAAAGACTTTTGCCGGAAGATTTATTTTATAGTCTTTACTACTATACAGGCATTATTTTAAAGGAAGTAATTTGATTGCCGTCATATATACTGGGAACATTGGCAGGTGTAGTTGCCGTATTTATTTACAGGAACGCACAGAAAACAAATAAAAAATAACTTCGTAAAGAAGTTTATTATAAAAAAATCTGAAAGGAATGATTTAAAAAATGGGTATGACAATGACACAGAAAATTCTTGCATCGCACGCAGGACTTGAAACGGTTCAGGCAGGACAGCTTATACTTGCCAGTCTGGACTTGGTACTCGGAAATGACATAACATCACCGGTAGCAATCAAGGAATTTTCAAAACTCAACAAGGAGGGCGTTTTCGACAAGGAAAAGGTCACAATGGTTATGGACCACTTTGCACCTAACAAGGACATAAAAGCCGCTGAACAGTGCAAAATGTGCAGAGACTTCTGCGGTGAAAAAGAGGTAGTACACTTCTATGACGTCGGAAAAATGGGTATAGAACACGCACTCTTGCCGGAGCAGGGACTTGTTACATCTGGTAACGTCGTAATCGGTGCGGATTCGCATACGTGTACATACGGTGCATTAGGAGCATTTTCAACCGGTGTAGGCTCTACCGATATGGCTTGCGGTATGGCGATAGGTAAGGCATGGTTTAAAGTACCGTCAGCAATAAAGTTCAATCTTACAGGCAAACTCCGTAAATACGTATCCGGTAAGGACGTTATACTTCATATTATCGGAAAAATAGGTGTCGACGGTGCTTTATACAGGTCAATGGAGTTCACAGGCGAGGGACTTTCTTCACTTTCAATGGCAGACCGCCTTTGTATAGCGAATATGGCAATCGAAGCCGGTGCGAAAAACGGTATTTTTGAGGTTGACGACATAACGCTTGAATACGTAAAGTCACACGGTGCAAAAGAACCGACGGTTTACAAGGCAGACGAAGATGCAGTTTATGACGAAGTAATAGACATAAATCTTTCCGAGATAGAACCTACAGTATCATTCCCGCACTTACCGGAAAATGCTAAAACATTCAAAGAAATCGGGGATATAGCGATAAATCAGGTTGTAATAGGTTCTTGTACCAACGGCAGACTTGAAGACTTACAGGAATCTGCAGAAATAATGAAAGGTAAAAAGTGTGCCGATGGTGTCCGTGTAATAGTGATACCAGCTACACAACAGATTTACCTTGACGCTATGGAACAGGGTCTGTTAAAGATATTCATTGAAAGCGGTGCGATAGTTTCCACGCCTACTTGCGGACCATGTTTAGGCGGACATATGGGTATACTTACGAAAGGTGAAAGAGCCGTCGCCACTACAAACAGAAACTTTGTCGGACGTATGGGACACGTTGAATCGGAAGTTTACCTTGCAAGTCCGGCAGTTGCGGCAGCGAGTGCTATCACAGGAAAAATTTCAAGTCCGTGGGAGGTTATGAACTATGAAGTATGAGGGAAAAGTTATAAAATACGGCGATAACGTCGATACGGACGTAATAATTCCGGCACGTTATCTGAATACAAGTGACCATGCAGAACTTGCAAGTCACTGTATGGAAGACCTTGACAAAACTTTTGTAACAAGAGTACAGCAGGGCGATATTATTACAGCCGGATTCAATTTTGGTTGTGGTTCTTCGAGGGAACACGCACCTATTGCCATAAAGGCAAGCGGAATATCTCTTGTTATCGCAAAGAGTTTCGCAAGAATTTTCTACAGAAATTCAATAAATATCGGACTTGCTATAGTAGAGTGTCCGGAAGCAGTAGACGGTATCAGCGAGGGCGACAAGTTAGAAGCCGATATGGATAACGGTATTATACGTAATCTCACGACAGGCAAGGAATACAAAACAGCACCATTTCCGGAGTTCGTACAGAAAATCATTGAAAATGGCGGTCTGATTAATTCTATCGCCGAAGGAATTATAAAGTAATGATTGAAAATCTTCAGTATCTTGTTCCTGATATAAAAGTAATGAGAGGGACTTTCATAAGTCGTATTTTTAAAAATGGTAAAAATGATATACTTGCTGTATATCTTCCGAATGACACTATTAAAAATTACGCTGAAAAGTGCGTTGAACACTTTAATAATATGCCTGATGAAATGGTTGATATTATCTGTAAAGCTATAATTAAACGCAGTGCAAAAGATTATAGCTTTGAAAAATCAAGGGACATCCTGAAATATTGTGAATTTACACAAATCAGGCTTTATATTCCGGAAAATGATGAAGTTGTCTATACTGCTGATGGTCTTGACAATAATGGAGAAGATATCAGCTTTATTGTACGTGGAAATAAAGTGCTTTATATGGGATATATCTGTAATTATTCACCTTTTGAAAGTGATGACTATTACAGAAATCTTAACAGCAACTGTATATAAAAAACTGAAAATATTATAAAGTAATTTCTTTATACGGAGTAGGGAAAATAATTCCTGCTCCGTACATATGGGAGTTTTCTATGAATGAAATAATAAAAAATATCATAGTCGTTGACGACGACGGCACTATTGAGGGAACTTTCACGAGTAAAATTTTTCCCAACGAGGACACACAGGAAATGACTATATATATCAGTAATAAATCGCTTATGGACTATGCGGAAAAATGTATAAATCATTTCAATACAATGCCTGATAATATGATTGACGCAATATGTCACGGACTTATTGAAAACTGTCACTTATCGGACGTGGATTTTGAACTTCCCGAACTTGAAAACGTAAGGGATATTCTTAATTACTGCTGGTTTAATACAATGACAGTTGATAATCTCGAAAATGAAGAAATATCGTATTTGGTCGAGGGTATGGGCGAATGGGAAGAATCCGTCAGAATTATCGTGAAAAATGGTAATCTTGAGGAATATAAGGAATATTTATAAAAGGAGATTTAAAAAATGGAATTTAATATAGCACTTCTTAAAGGCGACGGCATAGGTCCTGAAATAGTGGATAGTACCGTTGCCGTACTGGAAAAAGTGGCTGAAAAATTCGGTCATAAGTTCAACTTCACACCGTATCTGATAGGCGGTTGTGCATACGATGCTACAGGCGAACCGCTCCCACAGGAGACTGTTGACGGTTGTCTTGCAAGCGACAGCGTACTTTTAGGAGCAGTAGGCGGTTACAAGTGGGATAATCTCGCAGGCGATAAGAGACCCGAAAAGGCTTTACTGGGTATACGTTCCGCACTCGGACTTTTCACGAATCTGAGACCGGCTAAATTATATCCGGCATTGCGTAACGCCTCACCGTTGAAAGAAGAGATAGTCGGCGACGGTTTTGACCTTATGATTGTAAGAGAACTTACCGGCGGAATTTACTTCGGTGACAGAGGTTACAGGCAAGGCAAGTACGGTGAAGAGGCATACGATACCGAGGCATACAGCGTAACGGAAATAGAAAGAATCGGACGTGTTGCATTTGAGACAGCCATGAAACGTAACAAGAAACTCACAAGCATTGACAAGGCAAATGTTCTTGAAAGTTCACGTTTATGGCGTAAGACCATGCACGAACTCGCCGAACAATATCCGGAAGTTGAATACAGTGATATGTTTGTTGATAACGGTGCTATGCAGTTGGTAAGGAATCCGCAACAATTTGACGTTATAGTTACTTCAAATATGTTCGGGGATATTCTTTCCGACGAGGCTTCACAGATAACGGGTTCAATAGGAATGTTAGCATCTGCATCACTGGGAGCAGGTACAAGAGGTATGTACGAACCCATACACGGTTCAGCCCCCGACATTGCCGGACAAAACAAGGCAAATCCGATAGCTACAATACTTTCGGGAGCTATGATGTTGAGGTATTCTTTCGGACTGTCCGAAGAAGCAGACTGTATAGAAAAAGCCGTCGACAGCGTACTTAATGCCGGATACCGTACCGCTGACCTTATGGGCAGTGCAGAGAGTACACCGCTTACGTGTACGGAAATGACAGAAAAGGTATTAGAAGCCTTATGAGTGAAAAACTTGAAAAACTCGCATTAAAGCGTGACACAATAGCTATTTTTTACGGAATAGCCGATAATTCCGTAATAAGCGGATTATATTTTCTGCTTGATTTATATAGTGGTGATATAAATGAATTTTTAAGATATTATGCACATACAATAAATTCACTTTATCAGAGCGGTTACGTAAATCTGAGCGAATATATATTGAAAATTATTCTTGAAATGGATAATTTTTATATAAGAAAATATGCCGACGGTGAAGAAATACCGGTAGAAATTACGGATTGTCTTATAAATGAACTCAAATTTTTTCAGGAACTTTCAGAACTTACGCCGGAAGATTTTCTGTCAGAAATTGAATATGACGGTTTTATGCCAAAGTGGAAAAATTCGTCAGTAGATATAGTAGGAAGTTACCTCGAAAGACTGAAACTGGTACACAGATACGGTTATGGACAGTATGCGGAATATAAGATGTTTATTTTTAAGGATTCAAAGATTAAGCCGGTAAAATATCCCGATACACAACGTCTTGACCACCTTTACGGCTATCAGAGAGAGCGACAGGCGGTTATTGACAATACGCTTGCATTACTCGACGGCAAACCGGCACAGAATGTTCTTCTGTATGGTGATGCCGGTACAGGTAAATCGTCGTCTGTAAAGGCGATAGTAAACGAGTACGCCGACAGAGGTTTACGGCTTATCGAGATTACAAAGGAACAGTTGAGAGACATTCCGCAGATTATAGACGATATAAGCCATAATCCGCTGAAATTCATAATTTTTATAGATGATTTGACATTCACTTCCGGTGAAGACTGTTTCGGTTCACTGAAAGCCATGTTAGAGGGTTCAGCGTCGGCGAGGTCAGATAATATAGTCATCTATGCGACGAGTAATCGCAGACATCTTGTCAAGGAGACGTTTTCTGAACGTGAGGGCGACGACGTACACCGCAATGACACTATGCAGGAATTAATATCACTTTCGGCACGATTCGGATTGAGGGTCAATTTCAGCAGACCCGATAAAAAGGAATTTGTCCGTATAGCCGGTGAACTCGCTAAACAGAAAGGTCTTTCTTTCGACGAAAAAGACTTTGAATTAAAAGCTGAACGTTTCGTAATGACTTCCGGAAACGGACGCTCACCACGTACAGCGAAACAGTTTGTAAATCAGTTGATAAACGAAAAATAATCAAGGAGGTTTTATTTTTAAAATGCTTACTCTTGACAAAATATATCACGCAAGATACGTACTTAAACAGGTTATCCGTGAAACAGATGTAATCCACGCACCTAATATAAATCCGGAATCTGATATTTATCTGAAAACAGAAAATCTTCAGATAACAGGTTCTTTCAAGGTAAGAGGTGCATATTATAAGATGTCACAGCTTTCCGACGAGGAAAAATCACGAGGTGTTATAGCGTGTTCCGCCGGAAATCACGCACAGGGTGTAGCACTATCCGCACAGAAAAACGGTATACCGGCTGTAATATGTCTGCCGGACGGTGCGCCGATTTCAAAAGTCGAGGCTACAAAGAGTTACGGAGCTAATGTGTGTCTGGTAAAGGGTGTCTATGACGACGCATATGCAGAAGCACTCCGACAGCGTGACGAGATGGGTTATACATTCGTACACCCATTCGACGACGAAAATGTTATAGCCGGACAAGGTACAATAGGTCTTGAATTACTGGAGCAGTTACCGGAAATGGATGCCGTAATAGTACCAGTAGGTGGCGGAGGTCTTATTTCAGGAGTTGCCTACGCTATAAAAAGTCTGAACCCGAATATAAAAGTCTATGGTGTACAGGCATCGGGTGCGCCGAGTATGTTCAATTCGATACATGACCATAAAATAGAATGTCTCGAAAGCGTTTCCACGATTGCCGACGGTATAGCGGTAAAAGAACCAGGGGAAAATACATTCAAGTACGTTTCGGATTACGTGGACGATATTGTTACAGTCACTGACGACGAAATTTCAGCGGCAATACTGGCACTCATGGAAAAACAGAAACTTGTTACAGAGGGGGCAGGTGCTGTATCAGTTGCGGCTGCGATGTTCAATAAAGTACCGGTAAAGGATAAGAAAGTAGTATGTCTGCTATCCGGCGGTAATATAGACGTTACAATACTTTCGAGAGTTATAAAGCGTGGACTTCTCATGACCGGCAGAACCTGTTCACTTAATATAGAACTCATTGACAAACCAGGTCAGCTTTTAGGAGTATCGGGAATCATAGCCGAACACGGCGGAAATGTAATCTCCATACACCACGAAAGAGCTAACGAGGGTTCAGCAGTAAACGGTTGTTATCTGCGTATCGTTCTCGAAACTCGTAACTATAATCATATCGAGGAAATCAGAAACGCACTCAAGGAAAACGGTTTTAAAATCGTCAACGAATAATCAGGAGGAATTAAAATGAAAAAAATCCATACAGATAAAGCACCTAAGGCAGTAGGTCCATACTCACAGGCAGTAATTTCCGGCGGAATGCTCTATACTTCCGGACAGATTGCAATAAATCCGGCTACAAACGCTATCGAGGCTGTAACAATTGAGGAGCAGACGGAGCAGGTTATGCAGAATCTGAAAGCGGTACTCGAAGAAGCAGGAACATCTTTCGATAAGGCGGTAAAGACAACCTGTTTCCTTGCGGATATGGACGATTTCGGAGCATTCAACGGCATTTACGGAAAATATTTCACGTCTCTACCGGCAAGAAGTTGTGTTGCCGTAAAGACATTACCGAAAAATGTACTTGTTGAAGTGGAAGTAATCGCCGAAGTTGGCGAATAATCGGGGAGTTTGTTATGAAAGTAAGCGATTTACAGGAAGAAATCCTTAAATTAAAAAAAGAAACTAACACTGTTATACTCGCACATTGCTATCAGGCAAGGGAAATAGTCGAGATAGCCGACTTCACCGGTGACAGCTATAAATTAAGCGTAGACGCCAAAAATACAGACGCTGAAAATATAATCTTCTGTGGCGTACACTTCATGGCGGAAACTGCTAAAATTCTCGCACCACAGAAACGTGTTTTTCTTGCAAACAGAAACGCAGGCTGTCCAATGGCTGAACAAATGGACGCTGAACTGATTTCCATGCTGAAAGACAAAGACCCTGACAGAACTGTAGTAGCGTATATAAATACGACAGCTTCATTAAAGACTGTCTGCGATGTATGTGTAACTTCGTCGAGTGCGGTAAAGATAGTCCGTCAGATAGACAACGATAAAATTTTATTTATTCCGGATTGCAATTTAGGCGATTACGTCAGGAGACAAGTTCCGGAAAAGGATATAAAACTTCTTAACGGTGGGTGTCCTACTCATGCAGGCGTGACCGTAAGGGAAGTACAGAAAGCAAAATCCGAACACCCCGACGCACTGTTTTTGGTACACCCCGAATGTAATCCGAAAGTGGTTGAATTAGCGGATTATGTAGGCTCTACGTCCGGAATCATGGACTATGCAAAGAAATCAACCGCAAAGGAATTTATAATAGGTACGGAAACTTCAATAGCCGAACATCTGCAATATGACTGTCCGGAGAAGAAATTCTATCCGGTGACTAAAGATATAGTATGTCATAACATGAAAATAACTACACTTCCGGATGTCTATAGCACTCTTAAAGGTATGTACAACGGCGAGGCGTTTGAAATGCTGATGTCCGAAGAACTTATTGAAAAAGCCGGAAAGTGTATCGAAGAAATGATTAGGCTTGGCGGTTGATATGGATTCTTTGATAGAAAAACTTTATCGTGAAAAAAACCTTTCCGACAGCGAGTTTAAAACAGTAATTGAGGGGTTCGGAAGTCCGGAACTGCTTGTTAAATACGCCGACGAGGTACGTCAGAAATATTACGGAAAAAAAGTATTTCTGCGTGGACTGATTGAGATTTCAAGCTACTGTAAAAATGACTGTCTTTACTGTGGAATCCGTCGGAGTAACAAAAACGCTGAACGTTACCGGCTCACACGAGAAGAAATATTATCCTGTTGCGAAACCGGTTATGAACTCGGATTCCGTACTTTCGTAATGCAAGGCGGTGAGGATTCGTATTTTAATGACGATTTCATGTGTGGGATTATTTCGGAAATAAAGAATAAATATCCCGATTGTGCGGTTACACTGTCGCTGGGTGAGCGGACGTATGAGAGTTACAGACGGTTAAAAAATGCCGGTGCTGACCGTTACTTATTACGACATGAAACGGCATCTCCGGAATTATATGCGAAACTTCACCCACAGGAAATGAGTTTCAGAAACCGTATGGAATGTTTATATAATCTGCGGTCACTGGGCTATCAGGTGGGAGCAGGTTTTATGGTAGGCGTACCGTTTCAGACTACGGAACACATCATAGAAGATTTACGTTTTCTACAGGACTTAAAGCCACATATGATAGGAATAGGGGCATTCATACCACATCATGATACGCCATTCCGGAACGAAAAAGCCGGAACTCTCGGACTGACTTTAAGACTACTCGGAATATTGCGGTTAATGTTTCCTACTGCACTCATACCGGCTACTACTGCACTCGGTACGCTTGCCCCGAACGGCAGGGAACTCGGATTAAAGACCGGTTGTAACGTCGTCATGCCGAATCTTTCGCCGGTAGCAGTCCGGAAAAAGTACAGTCTGTACGATAACAAAATCTGTACTGGTGAGGAATCAGCGGAATGCAGAGCCTGTCTGCAAAGACGTATAGAAAGTGTCGGCTATGAAATTTCCGCTGAACGTGGTGACGCTTTAATTTAAATAAAAACCGGACGGCTTTTATAAAAAGCTGTCCGGTAAATTTTTTTCAGAATATCATGTCTGATATGTCGTTATTGTCGGTGGCAAACTGTAAAGTATCCTGAACGCCCTGTTGATTTGCATATAAGTCGCTCTGACCACCGATATTATTATTCATATCCGGCTGTGTACCTGCCTGAATGTCAGGGTTTTCGGGTACATTCTGTAAATCCGGATTTTCCGGTGTTGTTATGGGATTTTCCTGATTTTCCTGTGTATTGGGAATATTTATTTCCGGCTGAGGTTCTGAAGGTGTTTCAGGTACTACAGGTTCGGAAGGTGTTTCTGGAACTGATACAATACCATTTACCATAACTTTTATCTGTACTTCAATAGCGGGATTGTTGTCCAGTTTGAGAATGATGTTACATTCACCGGGATTTACGCCTGTTATGTTACCGATTTCGTCTACAGTAGCGATGTTAGGGTCTGAACTTGTCCATATTTCATTAGCTTCGGAAGAGCCTTCCGGATAGCTGTATATATATGGCATATCGCTTTCGCCGACGCCGACTGTTATTTCATGGGTTGAAATATCTACCAGTGCCGAGAGATTCGGGTCAATAGCCGGTGCAGGGGGTTCAGTAGTGGTTGTTGTGGGTGGTTCAGTGATGACCATTTCCGTAGTAGTGGTTGTGGTGGTAGTAGTGGTAGTAGTGGTGCTTGAATCCTTTTTGCTGTTTCTTCCGGATTTGTCAGTGCAGGCATTTGCAATGAGGATTATGAATATAAGTACTATTAGTGCAATCACTGCAAGGGCTGTAAGCTGTCTGCGTCTGAGAACTTCTTTAGTAACCTTTTTGCGTGGTTTCTGGGAGTTATTGTTATTGTCCATTTTTTTGAATCCCTTTCTGTATTTTAATCATTATCTCTTAAGAGATAGCAAGTTTCTTTTCCGCACGGAAACTATAATTAAAATATTTAAATCCAGCGTTTTCCGTACCCGACATTTGTCCATGCCGATAGTACCGTTAGGGTTTTTATGACTTCTGCTGAATATACAGATTACGGAAATTTTTCTTATTCCGGATAGTTTTCATGGAAAAAGTCCTTTAATATATTATAGCATAATGTTATAGAATTGTCACGTACTTTTGAAAAAATTCCGCACATTGCTATATATTCAACAGAATTTTTGTCATTTTTTGCCAATAAAAAAGAACAAACGTTTTAATAAGAGATGCATTCCACGGAAATAACGGCATTTTTTTACATAGTCCGGCATATGAAATTTTCTGTTATAGTCTTTTACCGCAATATATTTTATCTCCAGAACTCTATAAAGTTATGGAATCTGCTTGTTACTATCGGATAATCGGCTTCATAGAATGTGAACGTAAATATCTGCGGAATGTTCAGTACCACAGAAACTATCAGCGATACCGCAAGGAAATATTTCATTAAATTTTTAAGCGTAATGTTTTCTGATTTCTGATACAGGAAGAACAATATTGCAAGAGCTCCGGTTACTATCTGCCATGAAAAATCTGCAACGTATCTTACGGCATAACCGCTTTCCCATATCGAAAAGATTATTACAAGAGGCATTACCACACATGGAAGTCCTATCAGTGCAAGAGATTTAAGTCTTGATTTTCTGTCTGGAAGTTTCTTCAGTGCCTTGCCCGTAAGAAGATACGAAAATACAGGAAGTGCAATCCATACTATACCGGAAGTCTGTCCGGAATCCTTGAAGTAATATCCGCTTGCCCTGAAATACGTAAACCACGTATCAATATATGGGTAATCGGCTTTTATAGTCGGGAACTGGAAGAGATATGCAAAGAATCCTATAAGAACGAAAATTGTATGATATTCAGAGTCTGTGAAGTCGTTTATCGTGAGTGAATATTTTATACCGAAGTCAAGCGGTGAATCGAATCGCACATAGTTATACCACATCTGCACAGAACCCAGTACCACAAACGGCAGTAACGCACATACGATATATTTTATACGACGTTTTTTGTCAGTTTTTGTATTTCCCTCTTCGTCAGTGACATCTCCTGATGTTCTGAATCCTATAGCATAGTATACACACGCACATATTGAATATACTGCCAGTGTAGGTCTGCAAAGTACCGCTATCGCAAGAAACAGTGATGCAAGAGTTATTTTCGGAAGCGAAGTCTTTTCAGCAGTGATTACATTCGACGTGATAAGGAAATATGCACCCATAGTCACGAAAGCAAAACCCGATGATATGGATATTTCATAGAAGAGAGGTCTTCCGGTACTGAACCATATTCCGCATACCATATTTATTATGAGAAGTCCGGCAAGGTAACATCCCGACGGTATACGGCTGAACCATTTTTTTATTATGGCGTTGTAGGTCATTGTAAGGAATATAAGTCCTATTATTGCAAAAATCATTACGGCTATATCAGTCGGGAAGAAGTATCCGGTAATGAGGTGATACGGTAAAAACAGCAGTATAACCGGTGCTATACCGTAATATGAGTAATATTTTCCGTCATACATAACGTGGTCCCACTTGGAAGAAACACCTTCACTGCTTCGGAGACCTGTATCATATGGGTCAGATATTGCAAGAAGTTCTTCCGGAACGTCGTCAAGAAGCGATACCTGATGATTTTCAAAAGCAAGTACAAGTTCTTCTGAAATCTGATTTCCGGATTCAGCCTTGAAATGTTCCTTGAAAGTATCGGTAATCTTTGCAGTTGTCATTATTACTGCAATGAGAACAGCCGTAACCGTCACGACGTATGAACACCACTGACAGAATTTTCTGTTATCCTTGTATTCTCTGCCCATTAATGCAGAGTATATGACGGCATATACAATACCCGATATTGTCACTATAAGAAACATTCTAAGATATGATATATCAAATGGTATAGGCGTATTGAGTACAACTGCTTCTATCGTGAATAAGTCCGAACTTTTTTCGCATTTGAAGTCAAAACGGAGTTTTTCAGTTTTTCCGGATAAAAGCATAGGAATATATCTTGAATGTTCATTATCCGTGACTACTTCCATTTTGCCTATATCGTCCCTGTAGTTTGCGGAAGTTTCGTCAGTAGCGTCTACATTTACATAAAGTCTTTTCGGATTTTCTGTAGATGTGGCAATATCAATACGGATAGTACCGACTTTTTTATTTATGTCTGTAAATTCTACAGTAGCCATATCATCGCCGGTTACTTTTATATTACCGGTTTCGGATTCAGTTTCAGTATTTTCGCTTGTGACAGTTCCACGTGAGACCGGCAGTTTCAAACGTGGATATTCGCCGTGCATAATCCTGTATGACGGCATCTGAAATACTATCAGTTCAATGAAAGCTGTCACGGCAAGCATTTTACCTATAAACTTTAAAGTCCGTGATTTTGTATTGTATCTTATTATACTGCATAGTTTTTCAAGAATCATTATTATGCCTATAGCTGTAAATGCTCCGTGGAATATACCGGTTTTCATTATACCTATGAGGTCAGGGAGTGCCATTATTACAGTAAATACTACAAATATATTTGCAATAAGTTCAGCCTTTGAGGCATTGAACGGTGGTATATTTATTTTTCTTTTTGGTGTTTCGTCATCTTCTGATTTCTTTTTTAATTTTGAGGGTTTTACATATACTTTTGTTTTCATGAATACTGCTGTTGCGATAATCAGCATTATGAGTTCCAGAAAAAACAATAGTTCAGTCATGATAAAAAAATTCCTTTCCTTTACATAATGTACGGGACATTTTTGAAAATATGTCCCGTTCTGGTCTATTACTTAATATTCATTAATCATCTGATTTATTTTGTCATGATACAGATTACGGAGATTTTTCCAGTCGGTTTCGTAACCACCGTTTATAAGGAACGAATTTGAAAGACCTGCCATTACACCTTCAGGGTCATTCATTGCCCATATGTAATCGAACATAGGCATTGTTATTTTAGGGTCAAGATAGGTCTGTAAAGCGTCGTATTGTTCAGCGGTTATATAACTTTTCACACTACCCGAAAACTGTACAGGCGTTGTGGCGTATGCTTTTGCACCGGCTTTGTATTCCGGCTGTGAGGCTACTATTCTTTCGCACATTATATACGTTGCTACAGCATCGCCCATAGTCGAATTTTTTACAAGCATTTTTGCATCAAAATCACAGGTTATATAATTGCCGTCTGTACCTTCTTTTTTCGGGACTGGTACAACCATTAAATCCATATTAGGATTTTTTACATTTTCAGTACCTAAAATCCAGCTTTCAGTAGCGAAAAATAAAGTTTCCGTTGAAAATTCTTCGTTACTACTTACGGTGAAAAGAGACTTTCTGCCGAGTTCCTGCATGAAAAGTTCGGCATAGCGTATAGAAGCCTGATTTATATTATTGACAAGATTTCCGTTTCTTGAACCTATAATCCTGAATCCTGTTGAATGTATTACAGCGTCACCGAATTTTCCGCCCCTTACGGCAGGTTTACCGGTTTTATTACGGTATGTTTCGGAAATATTCAGAAAATTATCCCATGTCCACTGGTCATTTTTATAGAGGTCATAAGGGTCTGTCAGACCGTAATCACGTATTAGTTTCCGGCTGTACATAAGTACAAGAGGATTTGAAAATGAATACGGTATAATATAGTGTTCGCCCTTATAGGAAAGAGCATCAATAATGTCTTCCATGTTTTCCCATATATCGTAGTTAAGACCCATTGACCTGAAATAAGGGTCAAGTGGCTGATACTGCTGACTTAATACGCCGTTCGGATATGTTCCCTGCTGATACTCTACCATGTCAAGCTGGTCACCGGCAAGCAACATGGAAGAAAAAGTATAATACTTGTTTTTCAGTGAAGTCTGTACGTAACGTATTTTACCGCCGTATATGTCTTCAAAGAGTGCCACCGGTGTAGGACGTTTCTGCCCTACCTGTGCATTGAGGTCATAATCTGAAAGCCATACTATTTCCGTACCGCCTATATCGGCACGTTCGCCGTAATCCTGTGCCGGAACTGCTTCCGCTTCTGTAACCGGTTCAGTGACAGGCGGTACTGTAGTTCTGGTAGTAGTTTCGGATGGTTGTGTAGTTTTGGCGGTAGTTTTTTTGGTAGTGGATTTGGTTTTTTTTGTAGTTGCTTTTGTAGTAGTTTCCGTAGATGATTCTTCTGTGGTGTCTGTAGTTGTTTCCTCGGCTATCGAGAGACTGCCTGCCTTATGACTTTTGTCTGCACTGCATGAAACTGACGGAGCCATTACAATAAGTATTGCCATGATTCCCGTAATCATTTTCTTTATTTTTTTCATTTTCAGAAGCTCCTTTTATATTTTTATGAAACTTGATTTAATTATACATTATTAAAGCTGTATATGTCAAGTATTTTGTTTAATATAAGATTCTGAAAAGAAATTTTCTGAAAAGACTTGATTTTTATTGAAAGCCGTGATATAATAAATATGGTAATAGCTGACACAAAGACCGGATATATCCGGTCTTTCGCTTATTTATTTGACTGTCATCATGTTAGAATCTCTCATATAAAGGAAAATTTTCGGCATATATGACAGAATTTCCATACATGATATGTGCATTTTGGATATAAATACAGCTATACCTGTTCATGAAAGGAGATGATGTATTATGAAGTTTAAAAAATTCGGTGCAACTGAACAGAAAGTTTATGACCTCGTGAAGCCGATAACTGACGAACTGGGTTATTACCTCTGGGACGTATGCTATCAGAAAGAAGGTGCTGTATGGCATCTTTGCATATTCATTGACAGCGACGACGGTATAACTATTCAGGACTGCGAAAAAGCTACTGAACCCATAAACGCCATTATGGACAAGGAAGACCCTATTTCACAAAGTTACGTACTGGAAGTAGGTTCAGCCGGTCTTGAAAGGGAACTCGTAAAGGAAGAACATTTTGAAGTATGCGAGGGTGATACCGTAAGAATACGTTTTATCAGGAATATCGACGGCGAAAAGGAAATTGTTGCCGTACTTTCTGGTGCGGATAAAAACGGCGTTTCGGTTGTTCTCGACGACGGAAGCACGAAAATTTTTCCGCTTGCCGATATAGCATATGTCAGACTTTATTTTGAAATATAAAATAAAAAAAATATATTAATACTGGAGGAATATACAGAAATGAAAATCAATAACAGCTTTTTCGAGGAGCTTGAAACACTTGGTTCTGAAAACAGTGTGGCAACTGAACTTCTTATCGAAAAAGTAAAATCCGCTATGATTAAAGCCGCAAGAAAGGCTTATCCGCACAGTGAGGAGCGTATAAAAGTAGATATTGACCCCCTTACAAAGAAATTCGCTATGTATATCGAACAGGAAATCATTGACGATTACCCGATTGACGAAAATGAAATCAATATCGACGACGCACGCAAAATGGACCCGAATGCTTATATCGGCGGAAAAATTCTCAAGGAGATTGATATTTCAAGACTCGGCAGAATGGCAGCACTTTCGGCAAAACAGTCCATAAAAGGAGACCTAAGGGAAATCAACCGTGAACAGATGTTAAATCGGTTTGAATCGAAAGAACACGAATGCATTACCGGTAAAATCTCGCAGATTGACCCTGGCAGAGGTACTGTAACTATCGACTATGAGGGTACAGAACTTTATCTTTTCAGAAATGAACAGATTCCGGGGGAAATACTCGAAGAGGGTAAGCCTATAAAAGTCTATATTACAAGCATTATCGGTAAGAACAAAAAGCCGATTGTTAAAATTTCACGTACTCATAAAGACCTTGTAAAGCGTCTGTTTGAACTGGAAGTACCGGAAATTTATGACGGTACTGTTGAAATAAAGGCTATTTCAAGGGAAGCCGGTTCACGTACAAAAATAGCTGTATGGTCAAAAGACCCTAACATTGACCCTGTAGGAGCCTGTATAGGTACTAAACACGCAAGAGTAAAAGCCGTTGTAAAGGAACTCCATGACGAAAAAATAGATGTTATCCTGTGGAGTGAAGTACCGGAAGAATTTATTTCAAAGGCACTTGCACCGGCGGAAGTCCTTAAAACTATAATAACTTCGGAAGCCCTGAAAACCTGTACTGTAATAGTACCTAACAATAAACTTTCGCTGGCTATCGGTAACAAGGGACAGAATGCCAAACTCGCCGCCAAACTGACCGGTTATAAAATCGACATAAAACCGCAGTTCGATATTAAGACAAATCAGGAAGCACCCGAATTAAGTCCGGATTTCGTACCGGCAGAAACACAGGAAGCTGTTACTGAAGAAGTTTCGGAAGAAATTCAGAATACTGAAATTCCAACAGAAGAAAAAGTATCTGAAAATGAAAATCAGGCAGAGGAATAATTTATGAAACCGAAAAAAATTCCTATGAGATTGTGCCTCGGCTGTAATGAAATGAAACCTAAAAAGGAACTTATACGAGTTGTAAAGTCTCCGGAGGGTGAAATAAGTCTTGATTTTACCGGCAAGAAGTCCGGCAGAGGTGCTTATATATGCCGGAATACTGAATGTTTCGGCAAGGCACGTAAGGCAAGACGTTTTGAAAAGGCATTTTCGTGCAGAATAGATGATAATATTTACGGAGGAATGGCTGATGAACTCGAAAAAAACAGCTAATCTTCTTACGATATGCATAAAAGCCGGTAAAGCCGTGAAAGGTTTCGACAGCGCCTGCGAATCCGTTAAAAACGGTACGGCTTACTGTATTCTTACAGCTTCGGACGCATCAGAAAAAACCGTCAAGGAAACTGAATTTATCTGTAAAAAATATTCAGTACCTGTCGTTAAGACCGGACTTTCAAAGGAAGAAATAGGCGGTCTGTGCGGAAAGGTAACGGCAGTTATCGCCGTATGCGACAAGGGTTTTGCAGACGGTTTTATTAAAATCAATAACTGAATAAATTTATCGCTATACAAACAAAGCCGTATGTTTTTTTACGGCGTAATTAACTGGAGGTATACGAGCCTATGACCAAAAAAATAAAAATCAGTGAAGCCGCTGTTGATTTCAACGTTTCCGCACAGGAAATTGTTGACTTCTTCGCAACCAAGGACAACAAGAAAAGAAACGCATCGAGTACACTCAATGAGGCAGAAATGAATCTGCTTCTTGAACACTATACCAAAAAACATGAAGTGAAAAATTTTGATTCATACTATCAGTCAAGAAACGACGAAAAACCACCCAGACGTGACAGAAGAAATTCCGGCAGAAGACGTGACAATAATAATAACAACAACAATAATAACAGAAAATCGGAGCAGGGCAGAAAATCTGACAGAAAACAGGAAACTCCTAAGAAAGCTGAACCTGTAAAAACTCCCGAAAAACCGGAGACTAAAATTTCTGCTGAAACAGTTGTTTCAAAACCGGAAGTTGTTAAAGCTCCGCAAACTGCACCACAGCCGAAAATAAAAACTCCTCGCAAGAACGATAAGCAGAAAACTCAGGCAAAAGCCCGTGAAAGAGGTGAACGCTCTGAATTTAATGCTACATTCAGTTCAGAAACCGCACAGACTTCCACACAACGCCGGACTGTAGATACAAGAGGAAGTTATGTTGACCTCGATAAATACAATGAACGTTATGAACAGATTGCCCCTACAAACAAACACAAGAACGATAATTATTCCTCAAAGAAACAGAAAATCAGTCAGAAATCCGCACAGCGTGTAAGACAGCAGTACTCCAGAAAGGAAACCGAAACTGAAAAGCTGAAACGTCTTGAACTCGAAAGGGCAAGAAAACAACAGTTGAAAGTTATGATTCCGGACAGCATAACGGTCAGCGAACTCGCAAGCCGTCTTAAAGTGACAGTAACGGAAGTTATTAAGAAATTAATGGGTCTCGGAATAATGGCAACAATCAATCAGGAAATTGATTTTGATACAGCGTCACTTGTTTCCGAAGAACTTGGTGCGAAAGTAGAAAAGGAAGTAATCGTAACTATTGAAGAGCGTCTCATTGACGACAGCGACGACGAAGACGTAAATCTTGAAGAACGTAGTCCTGTAGTAGTCGTAATGGGACACGTTGACCATGGTAAGACATCTATTCTTGACCGCATAAGAAATGCACACGTCGCCGACGGTGAAGCCGGTGGAATCACACAGCATATCGGAGCATATCAGGTAAAAGTAAACGGTCAGAGTATAACATTCCTTGATACCCCTGGTCACGAAGCATTCACATCTATGCGTGCAAGAGGTGCTAATATTACAGATATAGCTATACTTGTAGTCGCCGCCGACGATGGTATAATGCCTCAGACCGTCGAATCAATCAACCACGCAAAAGCCGCCGGAGTGTCTTTAATAGTTGCGATAAACAAAATGGACAAAGAGGGTGCAAATCCCGACAGAATAAAGGAAGAACTCACCAAATACGATATTGTATGCGAAGAGTGGGGCGGTGACGTCATATGTGTACCTGTTTCCGCAAAAACTGGTGAGGGTATCGACGAACTTCTTGAAAATGTACTGCTTGTTGCGGAAGTAAAGGAATTAAAAGCCAATCCGGACAGACTTGCAAAAGGTACTGTAATTGAAGCCCGACTCGATAAGGGAAGAGGTCCTATAGCTACACTACTCGTACAGAACGGCACACTACATCAGGGTGATGTACTTATAGCCGGTACGGCAGTAGGACACGTAAGAGTAATGACCAATTACAAGGGACGTACTGTTAAATCTGCCGGACCGTCCGTACCTGTAGAAATAACAGGTCTTGCAGAAGTCCCAAGTGCCGGAGATATTTTCAATGCCGTCGAGGACGAAAGACTTGCCCGTGAACTCGTCGAGGAAAGAAAACACGAAGCTAAACAGGAACAGTTCAACGCATACAGAAAAGTCACACTCGATAATTTATTCAGTCAGATTGCCGAGGGCGAAATAAAAGAACTTCCGATAATCGTCAAGGCAGACGTACAAGGTTCTGTTGAGGCTGTAAAGCAGTCACTTGAAAAACTGTCCAATGACGAAGTGAGAGTACGTGTAATTCATGGTGCGGTAGGAGCTGTAAAGGAAAGCGATGTTATGCTTGCTAACGCCTCAAACGCTATTATAGTAGGTTTCAATGTAAGACCTGACCCTGTAGCTTCTGAAAATGCAGTCCGTGACGGCGTTGATATACGTCTTTACAGAATAATTTACGACGCCATAGAGGAAATAACAACCGCCATGAAAGGTATGCTTGCACCTAAATTCCGTGAAGTCGATTTAGGACGTGCGGAAGTAAGACAGGTATATAAAATATCAAATGTCGGAATGGTTGCCGGAAGTTACGTACTAAGCGGTAAGGTAACAAGAGGCTGTCAGATACGTATAGTACGTGACGGAATTATTATCGCTGACGACAAAATAGCCGGTCTGAAACGTTTCAAGGACGACGTAAAGGAAGTCGCTGACGGTTACGAATGCGGAATAAGTCTCGACAAGTTCAGCGACGTAAAGGAAGGCGATATATTCGAGGCGTATATGGTTGAGGAATATCGTGAAGACTGATATATAAAGATAACATTCAGGGCGTATCCGGATTTTATTCGGGTATGCTCTGAATAGTCATAGAAAGGATTATAAATGGCAAATTTTAAGAACAGCCGTATGGCAGAAGATATTAAACGTGAAATGACAGCTATTCTCCGTGAACTCAAAGACCCACGCATTGACCCTATGTTGACTATAGTAAGGGCTGATTTGTCGGGGGATATGTCCGTATGTAAGATATATGTATCAAGCTATTCCGGTGTGGAAAAGGCACTTGATTCCGTGAAAGGTCTCATGAGTGCCAGCGGATTCATAAAGCGTGAACTCTTTCACCGTCTTAAGATGCGTAAATCACCGGAATTGACTTTCATAGCAGATAACTCTATCGAAAGAAGTGCGGAAATAAGCAGAAAATTAAACGATTTACTCAAATAATAGAATAAATTCAAGAGGTGTATTTTTATGTATATAGGTTTCAGCGAGGCGGAAACTTTTATCCGGAACTGTCAGGACGCTGTAATAATTACCCACCGTAATCCCGACGGCGACTGTGTAGGAGCAGGATTCGCAATGAAAGAAATACTTGGACAGCTTGGTATAAGAAGCAGGGTTGTATGTCATGATGTATTCCCGAAAAGATACGATTTTCTGACGGAATCCGGAGCAGGTGAGGATTTTGAACCGAAATCAGTAATAGCCGTCGATATAGCAGATAATAAACTTATGGGAAAATATCAGGAAATTTACGGCGATAAAGTACAGTTATGCATTGACCACCATGTTTCAAACAGAAATTACGCTGAAAAAACTCTTTTAAGACCGGAAGCATCTGCTACCTGTGAAGTAATTTATGACCTTGCAAAATTCATGGGTATCAGGATAACCGAACACTGTGCAAAGTGTCTTTATACCGGTATTGCGACGGATTCAGGCTGTTTCAAGTTTGCGTGTACCAATCCGCATACACACGAAGTAGCCGGTGAAATAATGCGTGAATACAGTAATATTGACTTCGCAAAGATAAACCGCTATATGTTTGATGTCAAGTCAGTGGGACGTGTCAGACTTGAAAGCAAACTGAATGACCTTGTTGAATCCTATCTTGACGGAAAATTATATATAATAGCGGTCACAAGGGAAATGATGTCTGAATTAGGTCTGAAAGACGAGGAACTTGAAGGTTTTGCACCTCTTACTATACAGTACGAATCCGCTGAAGTAGGTATATTCATACGTCAGCGTGCGGATGACTATAAATGTTCGTTCCGTTCGGCAGATAAAGTAAATGTTTCGGAAATATGCGAAACTCTCGGTGGCGGAGGTCACGCAAAAGCATCGGGGTGTAATCTTTCCGGAAATCTCGACGATATTAAAAAACAACTCGTCGGGGCGGTGGAGAAGGCTTTATCATGAACGGTATATTATGTATAGACAAACCACAGGATTTCACATCATTTGATGTTGTAGCAAAGTTAAGAGGCATACTCGGCATGAAGCGTTTAGGTCATGCCGGTACTCTTGACCCTATGGCTACAGGAGTACTGCCGGTATTTGTCGGGACTGCCACGAAAGCGTGTGACATAATGCCGGATAACTCGAAAAGCTATAAAGCCGGATTCCGTCTGGGACAGACTACCGATACACAGGACATTACCGGAACAATCCTGACGACTTCCGACAGACCGGTATCGGAAAACGATATAAATAAAATACTTCCGGAATTTACAGGGAAAATAATGCAGATTCCGCCAATGTATTCAGCGGTACAGGTGAACGGTCAGCGACTTTATGACCTTGCACGTCAGGGAATAGAAGTCGAAAGAAAACCTCGTGAAATAGATATAGAAAAAATAAATCTCATAGATTACGACGAAACAACACGTACCGGCAATATTACCATATCATGCGGAAAAGGTACGTATATAAGGACTATCATACACGATATAGGCGGAAAATTAGGTTGTGGCGGTATAATGACTTCACTTGTAAGGACTTCTGCTAGCGGATTCACTCTTGACGACTGTTACACTTTAGAGCAGGTACAAAAAGCCCGTGACGAAAACTGTCTTGAAAGTCTGATACTGCCGGTAGACAGGGTATTTTCTTCATTACCAAAAATAAGACTTAATGAACATCAGACAAAACTTTACAGAAACGGTGTCAAACTGGATTTGTCAAGGATAAACAATATAAAAAATGATTGTATTTCATATTCAGTATATGGATTCGACGGAAATTTCATAGGTACGGCACTTGCGGAACACGATAACGGTATACTCCGTATCGGGAAAAATCTTGTGTGAGGTGATACAATGGAAACAAAAAAACGTGCTGTAGCACTCGGACTTTTTGACGGAATACATCTCGGACACCGTGCTGTGCTTGACCTCGCACTTGTACAGGGAAAAAACGGTCTGCAACCTGCTGTATTTACGTTCAATCCGGTTGCGGTACTACGGAAATCAAGCGGTCAGGACGGCTATATATATCCACATATCCGTAAATATAAAATGCTTGAAAATCTCGGATTTTCATTTAATATTTACTCGGAAAATTTTGACGAAATATGCGGATTATCCGGTGAAGAGTTTGCAGAAAATATTCTTGTAAAAAAACTGAATGCCGGAATAGTCTGTTGTGGGAATAATTTCAGATTCGGTAAAAATGCGTCGTGTGGAGTTGAGGAGTTAAAGAGTTTTGGCGAAAAGTATGGTTTTTCTGTACAGACCGCCGAACCGGTAAAAATCAATGATATAACGGTATCTTCCGGTGAAATCCGCAGATGTCTTGTAAATGGTGAAATCGAAAAGGCGAACACTCTTTTAGGTGAACCATACAATATTTATACTACTGTCGTTCACGGAAACGAGATAGGCAGGACGATAAATTTTCCGACGATTAACCAGAATTACTCCAAAGGACAGCTTATACTTAAATACGGCGTATATTTTACTACGACATATATAGATGATATAAAATATAAGTCAATAACAAATATCGGAGTAAAGCCTACTATTGCCGGTAAGCGTACACCACTTGCAGAAACTCACGTACTTGATTTTTCCGGAGATTTATATAATAAAAATATAAAAGTTGAATTTAATAAATTTATCCGTCCGGAAAAGAAGTTCTCATCTGTCGAGGAACTCCGGAAACAGATTTCAGAAGACATTGCTGTTGTATGTGAAATTTAATAAATATTCGCTTTACTTTCACGGCATTATCACAAAGAAATATTATTATTGTATCATATGTAAAAATAATGAAAACTGTTTCAGGGAGGTAATCCAATGATTGAGGTTAAAAATCTCAGTAAGAAGTACGGCGACAAACAAGCCGTAAAAAACATAAGTTTCAAGGTGGAACAGGGTGAAATATTAGGTTTTTTAGGACCTAACGGAGCAGGCAAGTCGACTACTATGAATATGCTGACCGGTTATATTTCTTCAACGTCCGGACAGGTACTCGTTGACGGCGTTGACATTTTTGAAGACCCTAAAAAAGCTAAGGCATCTATCGGATATCTGCCGGAAATTCCGCCACTCTATATCGATATGACCATTGATGGCTATCTTAATTTTGTATATGACCTTAAGAAGTGCAGACTACCACGCAAGGCACATCTTAAGGACGTATGCGACTTATGCAAGATAACCCACGTAAAAGACCGTATAATAAAGAATCTTTCAAAAGGTTACAGACAGCGTGTAGGTCTCGCACAGGCACTGATAAATAATCCGCCTGTTTTGATTCTCGACGAACCCACTGTAGGACTTGACCCTAATCAGATTATTGAAATACGTACTCTTATAAAGAAATTAGGCAAGAAACATACAGTTATACTGTCGTCGCATATACTGCCGGAAATTCAGGCGGTATGCGACAGGATAATAATTATAAATAAAGGCGAAGTTGCCGCCGACGGTACAGCCGACGAAATCGCCCGACAGCTCACCAACGAACATAAAATGACTTTACGCATAGAGGGTACTACTAAGACTTCCGCCGACAAAGAAGAAATTGTAAAGGCTATAAAATCGCTGAAAGGTATAAAGTACGTCCGTGCGGATATGGAACGTGAAAGAGGTATTTATGATTACGACGTTGAAGCGGACGAAAAAACAGATATAAGACGTTCACTTAATGCCCTGTGTCGTGAAAAGGGCTGGAATATACTTATGTTGCAACTTTCTGACCTTACACTTGAAGATATATTCCTTAAAATCACTATGGGCGAAAATGACGTTAAACTTGAACCGAATGAAAGACCACGTATAAATCTGAAATTCGAGGAGAGTTCAGCGGAGGAAGCAGAAGAAAACGGAGGTAATGAATAATGGGTGCGATTTACAGGCGTGAAGTAGGTGCATTTTTCACATCGGGGGTAGCATATGTATTTCTTTCGGTGTTCTATCTGCTTTCGGGATATTTTTTCTATGCCGGTGTAATAGGTTCGGGAAGAACAGATACATCACCGATGTTCAGCAGTATGTTTATAATAATACTTTTCCTTATACCCATACTTACAATGCGACTTCTGAGCGAGGAAAAGAAAAACAAAACTGACCAAGGCTTACTTACAGCCCCCGTCGGCTTATGGGATATAGTTTTAGGTAAGTATTTCGCCGCATTGACACTTTTCGTAATAGCCGAAAGCGTTGTATTTATATATTCGATATTCCTTGCGGTGTTAGGCGACGTTGTATGGACTACTCTTTTAGGAAATTATTTTGCAATGTTGTTTTTAGGTTCAGCATTTATAGCGGTAGGACTTTTTATATCGTCGCTGACAGAAAACCAGATGGCTTCAGCAGTAGCGAGTATGTTGGCACTTTTCGTACTCTATTTGTTCGATTCGTTTGCGGTAAACATTTCAAACGAGTATATCAGTAAAGCAATTACATCACTTTCATTTTATTCAAGATATATCGAGTTCACACAGGGAATTTTCAGTCTTCCGAGTGTAGTATTTTTCCTTAGTGTTGCGTTTCTGTTCAACTTCTTCACAGTGAGAGTACTTGACAAGAGGCGTTGGGGATAATTTACGGAAAGGAAGGTATTTTCAGATGAGTAAAAAAGATATTGTTACAGAACCGGCTTCCGTACCCGAAAAACCGGAAAAGCCGTCGAAACCGAAGAAATCCGGAAAAAATATGAAAAAATTCAAGTATGGGTCTATGTCGTTTGTGGTGATAGCCCTTGTAATCGTACTGGTAGTGATACTGAATCTGATATGCAGTATGATTGCAAAGCGTTCACCGCTGAAAATAGACCTCACAGCCGATAACAGATATGAAATAAGCGACGAATCAATAGACGCCATAAAGAATCTCAAACAGGACGTCGAAATTACAGTGACATTCCCTGAAAGTAACTTCGCTTCAATGGGAAATTACTATCAGCAGATGTACGCTTATTATGGAATGAATGTTGATGTTCCCTATGAAATGATACCGTCCGTACTCGAAAAATACGAGATGTACTCAAAACAAGGTAACGGCAATATAAAAGTACAGTATGTCGATATGAACAAAGACCCCGATATTATAGCAAAATACAGAAAATTCTATAACAACGACATTCCGGAGGGAAGTATTATTGTATTTTCCGGAAATAATGATAACGGACGTGTAAAAGTAATCACACAGGAAGAAGTTATACAGATGATAGTTCCGGCGAATACAAGTACGAACACCGCCATAACTATGAATTTTGTCGGCGAAAGTACAATTACGTCAGCAGTTTTGAGCGTAACGGATTCCAACCCGATAAAAACCGCATTTGCTTCCATGATGAACGGTGTTTCCATTACCGGACAGGGCTACGAGACCATGACTACAGATTTCATGACATTTTTAGGCAAGAACGGTTATGACTGTACAGTTATAGACATTGCCACAGATGAACTAAGTCCGGAAGAGTACGATTTTGTAGTAGTACCTATGCCTGCCGTGGATTTCAGTGCGGATATTATCGGAAAATTAGGCGATTTCCTCTATAACGGCGGAAATTATCAGAAAAATATGTTGTATATCCCTAATCTTTATGTAAACGATTTACCTAATATAACGGAATTTCTTGCAGACTGGAGCATACAAGTTGACGAAAGTGCGGTACTCGACGATACAAACTGGATTGAAACTTATTTAGGATTCAATCAGAATGTAAACATAAAACTCGCAATAAACGATACGGAATCTGTAGGAAGTCTTCCTAATGAAACGCTTCCTGTAGTAGCACCGGCAACAAGAAAGTTATCCATACTCACCAAAAATAACGACAGTGTAGCGACATCTGTACTGAAATCTATGGATACTTCATATGACCAAGACAACTCACAGACAGGTACAAGAGATGCTGTTGTTGTATCCGTAAAGGAAACAAGTTCCGGTCTCGACAGATATTCAAGTCATTTGCTCGTAATGGGAAGTTCTTTCATGATAAGTAATTCCCTGCTCACACAGACAAATGCATTCAATAACGCTAATGTGATAATGGGTATGCTGAACACCATGACCGGCAAAGAGGCTTCCGCAGTAATTCCGGAAAAGGCTTTACAACAGGCACTTATAACCCCGACAGCTTCACAGATGAACGGTATAAAGATATTTACTATATACGTTATACCGGCAGTAGTAGCAGTCGCCGGAATAATCGTATTCTTAAGGAGACGTAATAAATGAATAAATCCGTTAAAACTATTATCGGACTGGGTGTGGCTGTTATCGTACTTGGTGGCGGACTTACTGCACTTATTCTTACAGAACCGAAAAATACAGATAATACTGAAAGTTCCGTTTCAACCTCGGAAGAATCGTCGGAAGTATACGGTAACGGTATACATCTGATAAACGACGAAAAAGCCGGTGAAGAAGGTCTTATAAAAGAAGTTACTGTAAAAAATGCTACAGATATGTTAAATGTCGTAATAGATAAAGCACCTACAGAAGATTCCTCGGCGACGTATACCCTTAAAGGTTACGAAGATATTCCGCTGAATACCGCTGTAGTAGGTACACTTGCGAACAATGCAAATAATATGATTACAAGTTCCATAGTAGACGAAACAGGCGATAATCTTTCAAAGTTCGGACTTGACAAGCCACAGGCGGAAGTTGAGGTCAGATTTCAGACAGGTACGGTAAAAAAGTTTCTGGTAGGAGATAAAGCACCGGCAAATTCCGCAACATACGTTATGTTGGACGGTGAAAAGACAGTCTATACTGTTGATACTTCATACGTAGCAAACTACAGTAAAACTCTTGACGAATTTGTTGATATAATAATACTGGAAGAACCACCGGAAGAAGAATATCCTATAATAAACAGTCTGCGTATAGAGCGTGAAGACATTGACTACGATATTTTTCTTGAATACGACAAAAAAAATGACGATACAAAATATACCGGCGGTACGTCTGCAACACACGTAATGGTTGAACCGACTGACGCTTATCTTACAGTAGAGCGTTCAGAACCAGTCACTAACGGAATGTTCGGACTTAAATCAGAGGGGATATATTCCATTCACTGTAAGGAATCGGATATAGCCGGAGCAGGTCTTAAAGAGCCGTTCTGTCGTGTGACTATGGACTGTGACGACGGTAATAATTACGTACTTCTTTTAAGTGAACCTTTCACGGACGACAATAACAAAAACTGTTGTTATGCAATGTTTGAGGGCGGAAATATCATATATATTGTAGATACCGAAAATGCTAAATGGTGTACGGTCATGCCGATTGATATAACGTCAAGGATTATGATAGGCTCATACGTATGGAACATCACTGAATTAAGTGTAAAAACTGCCGATATATCGGAAGATTTTGTAATAGAAGCTAAAGACAAATCCGCTGACAACAATAAAGCAGATTACTTCAATGTTACAAGAAACGGCGAAATTTTCGACAGTGAACGCTACAGGAAGTTCTATGGATTCCTTATAGACGCCGCCGCCGAAGAGTTCGCACTTGATGCCGAAATTCCGACAACTGCACCGGTTGTCACTGTTGAATATACTGATTCTTACCTGAAAAAATCCACAAAGATAGAATTTTATGATAATACAGCACTTACAACGCTGATAGTTGTTGACGGAAAAAGCAAGTATATCTGTACAAAGTCATACGTCGATACCCTTACTGAAAATATCCGGCGTATAGAAACAGGGGAGGATTACATTGAAACATGGAAATAATACCACAATAAAGGAGGATATTTAATGAACGAAAATTTTTACACCTATAAAGGCTATCCGCTTGTAAGATGTCGGAATACTATTTACTATGGCTATATGTCCGACGATTACGTGATAATGATGAATATAATGTCCGAACAGAAGATAAATGATACAAAAGTTGCCGGAAAAGTAAAAGTCATACAGATGTCCACTGACCCGAATCTTGACCCTTTAAAAGCCTGTGTTCGTAATATGGAGTGCATAGGACTTTATGAAGCGCTTGACACTGCTTATATATGGCTTGAAAAGGCACTTAATAAATAAAATAAAAATCCGGAATTTTCAATAATTCCGGATTTTTTTGTATTATGCGTGTAAATTTTTTCAGCCGAGTATAACTGTTATATCATTGTTTTCCTTGAGTAAATCGGCAGGGATATAATTTCCGTCGAGGGTGTTTCCGTTCAGAACGATTGATTTCACACCGCTTTCGACGTGTGCGGAATTGTCGATAGTAATGTTGAGTTTCTTTCCACGGAAAACTTTTTCTATTTTAAAGCCGTCCCATACTGACGGAATAGCCGGTGAAATTTCAAGCCCTTTCAGATTCGGACGCATACCGCAGATACCCTCTACACAACCTACCATTACGGTAGAAGCCGTACCTGTAAGCCAGTGTACGTGTGAACGTCCCTCATAGCGTGAACCTCTTGATTCCGTAAACTGTCCGTGTACGTAAGGTTCGGAAACACGGATTTCTGCCTTGTCGTTCATGGAAGCCGGTGAACTTTCCATAAAGTATTCAAAAGCCCTGTCGCCGTGACCTAAAATTGATTCCGCAAGAATCAGCCACCCTTGCGACTGTGAGAAGATACCGCCGTTTTCTTTCGTATCGTCGTTGAAGATATGCATTAAAGCACCGTCGAAGTAATGCTTTTTGTATGGTGGGTCAAGGAGTTTCGCACCATACGGAGTATTCAGTATTTCATGTACACTGTACATAGCTTTTTCGGACTGTTCAGCACTGGCGAAACCTGATATGACGCTCCATGATTGCGGATTCAGCCACATATTAGCTTCGGGGTCATTTTTCGCACCGACTAAAACACCATCTTCACGGATACCACGTATAAAACGGTCACTGTCCCAGCATTTTCCGAGTGCGGTGGCAAGTTTTCCCTGAACGTCATTTATATACGCTATATAATCGGTATCGTTTCGTGATTCTGCCATATCTTTTATGACGTTCATTGCATAGTATAACTGGAATGCTACAAAAGTAGATTCTCCCTTAGCACCGAGACGGAGACAGTCATTCCAGTCGGCATGAAGTCCGGCGGGCATATCGTGGATACCCATATGATTCATGGAAAATTCTATAGCTTTCTTGAGGTGATTATATACGGTATCTTCACCGCCGTTAGCGTATACTATTACTTCGTCAAGGAATTTTTCGTTACCGGATTCGCCTAAATATTTGACGATAGTCGGGAAAAGCCATAAAGCGTCATCTGCACGATACGAGGGGTGTCCGGTTTCCTTGACGTATTCAGGGTCATCGGGTGTATTTTCGTGACCGGCATTATGTGTGAACTTTACAAGCGGAAGACCTCCGCCGTTATCCACCTGTGCGGAAAGCATAAAGCGTATTTTTTCAAGAGCCATTTCGGGATTAAGATGTATAATACCCTGAATATCCTGAACAGTATCACGATAACCATAACCGTTTCTTAATCCGCAGTATATGAAAGATGCCGCACGTGACCATATGAACGTAATGAAACACTGATAAGCATTCCATACATTAATCATGTTGTTAAACTCTTCCGACGGTGTTTCAACCTTGAAATTCGATAACTGTTTGTGCCAGTAGTCTTTTAACTGTTTTATTTCCGTATCTACTTTACCGGCTACCCTGTATTCGTTGAGGATTTCTTCTGCCTGTTCGTTGTTACGCTGACCTAAAATATAAATAAGTTCGATAGTCTCGCCGGATTTTAAGGTAATATCAGACTGCAATGCACCACATGAATTTGAGTTATAGTTCATGACGTTATTACAATGACCGGTTTCGACTGCTATCGGGTTTGAGTAAGTCCGGTAAGCACCTATGAAATCGGAAAGACTTCCGCAGGATGCCGAAACATCTGCACCAACCATACCGAAAAATCTGTCTCTTCTGTCTTTGGTACTGTTTCCGCTTATTGTCTGTACGATTTTGTTGTTGATAAACTGTGTCTGTGAGATAAAAAGCGAATACTGTAAATTAACCTGGTCTTGTTCGTAATTGTCTTCGTTGGTGAACTCAATGAAACCGAATGTTGAAAGATTTCTGTCATTGTTGCCGGTATTGGTTATTCTGGTACGCCATACTTCGTAAGTTTTTCCGTATGGTACGTAATAAGTTACTTCAGACTTTATTTCAGCGTATTCAGCGGAAATAATCGTGTATGCCGTACCATGTCGGCATTCGGATTTGTAGGTGTCGAGAGGTTTTCCTACCGGTTGCCACGATGCTGACCAGTAGTCATTGTTATCATTATCCCTGATATAGATATATCTTCCTGGGAGTGCCATATCGGAATTAAAACGGAATCTTGTTATTCTTCCGTTCGCACCGGATTTTACAAAACTATATCCGGCGGAATTGTTCGAGATGATAGCACCGTATTCAGGGTCTCCGAGGTAGTTTGCCCACGGAGCAGGAGTAGCAGGGTTAGTGATTACATACTCCTTGTTTGCAAGGTCAAAATGTCCATACTTCATAATTTTTTAACTCCTTTATTATAAAATTTTATCAGAATGCAAGATATTGTGTCGCTACGTAGCCGGAATAGTTTCCCCACGTGACATAACACCATGTATCGCCATATTCGCTTACGTATACCGAACTGCCTTTAGGGATAGCGGTTATAATACTTCCGCTTGTCGACGCTGAAGCACGCAGATTAAGAGGGTCGCTTTTTGTATTTATAGTAGCATATGTACCGCTATAGTCAGTATCATAATAATAATCGCTATATCCATACATAGCAAGTGTTACATAGTCTGCACTTACATAACCGCTTACGCCGTTATACGTTGTATAATACCAGTTACTGTCACTTGTTGTCTGTACATTAATGTATGTTCCTTTCGGAATAGAACCAAGTACCTTATAGCTCTGACCTGCTCCGGAGCGTATATTAAGAGGGTCTTTATTTGTTGATACATAGCCATAATAGGTATTTTCGTAGACAGTAGTAGAATTATTATGTACAGGTGTTTCTACTGGTACTTCTTTTATTACTTCCTTTTCTACTTCTACGATAACTGTTACTGTTACAGTTTCGGGTATCGGTTCAGTAGTAGTTGTAGTAGTCTGTCTTGTGGTGGTAGTTGTAGTGGTTACTTTTTCAGTAGTCTGTACTTCAGTAGTTTGTTCATGAGTAGTTTTCTGTTGAGTTTCAGAAGCAGTTATGTTGTTCCGGACGTTACCTTCGGGCTGATTGTTGTCATCATTGAACATTGCACGGATTGAAGTTGACATAAGGACTATTATTACCGCAAAGAATATTATTACAGCTATAAGTATTATGTATATAAGTTTTGAACTTCCTGTTTTTACCGGTTGTGGCTGATTATAGTTGATATTATCGGGGATATATTGGTTTTGCGGATTCATATTGTTCGGATAATTATTATAGGGATTATTATAATTGTTATTGTACATATTATTCGGATTCTGCATATATTGTTGATTATAATTACCGGAATAATTATTAAATTGATTATTCGGGTCATTGTTATTGAAATCTGACATTTTTAAAATCTCCTTTCTGTTAGTAGTCGTATGAATCAAATATTTCAGTATCGTCAAAGCTGTCCGGAATTTCTATTGGTGGGTCAGTTTCTATAACAGGCGGTGCAGTCTCAATGACAGGAGGTATAGTTTCAGGTGGGTCAGTTTCAATGACAGGTGGTTGAGTTTCAATGTATGGTGGTTCAGTTACAGGTTCTGTGTATTCCGTATGCTGTTCAGTTTCAGTAATTTCAGTTGTTGTGGCGGTAGTAGTGGATTTTGTAGTAGTTTCTGTTGTTTCGGTAGTTTCGGTAGTAGTTTCAGTTTTTTCGGGTTCACCCAGTGTGACGTACTTTGCAGATACAAAACCGTTTTTGTTTTTATATTCTACGTAGTACCAGTCATTTAAATCTATGTTGTGTACAGTTATTGATTCGCCTTTATCTATTGAAGTGACTTTTTTTGCACTTGTATCAGGACCATAACGGAGTGTAAGCGGTTCAGTAGTTGTCGAAACATAAGCCGTTTCGCCTGAACCTTTTTTGCCGAAAGTACGGGCATCTTTGAGATTTATCCAGCCATTGTTTTTAAGTTTACCCCATTTGTCTGAACTGTCGTGTTCTACTATAGTATAAGTATCACGGTCATTTATGTATTTGATTATATCGGAACTTTTATCTGCTTTCTTGTATACCGGAAGATTATAGTTGTTTATTTCCATAGTATAGGCTTCAAACTTATCGGGAGTGCCGAAAGATACATATTCACCTGAAATGAATCCGGATATTCCGTCATAGGTTACGTAGTACCAGCCGTCAATATCTATATTGTGTACGTTTATTGATTCGTCTTTCGGGATATATCCTATAGCCTTTGAAGATTTTGTAGGTGCGTACCGTATTGTAAGAGGGTCTTTTTTAGTGGAAACATATGCCTTAGTACCTCTTATAGAAATCCAGCCTTGCTTGTCGGCGTCATCGAGATTTATCCACTTACCCGATTGAAGTTTGCCCCACCGTCCTTTACGTTCGGTCATAGTATAAGTACCTCTGTCAGTTATGTAGTCATATGCGAAAAACTCATAATCGGGACTGTTATACATCTGAAGTTTATAGTTATTTATGGTCACGTAGTAAACCGGAACAGGTGTAGACGAAACTTTTATTTTTTTCGTCTTGACAAAATCCTTGAGATTACATTCAACAGGTTCACTCCATTCACCGTATACCCTGTTATCTTCGTCACCATTGTAGGCTCTTACTCGTGTCTTTATCTTTACCGCAACAGAAGAACCGGTTTCAAAATATGTATCTGATGTAATAATTTTACGTTCATAAGGTTCACCGGAATTATCTTCTGTTTCAATCGCCTCGATTTCGTAACCGTCAGCATTTTCAACGGCATTCCAGTCAAGACGGAGAATAACACCGTTTCCGTCTTCAGTAGGCTTGCCGTCAAACTCGCCTAATAATGGTACAGCGAGTTCACCTGTAAATGTTTCAGTTTCGGGTTCAGTTTCTTCTTCTTCGGTATAATCTTCTTCAGTGTCTTCAGATTCAGATATATTTTCACTGTCGCCGACGGATATAAGATTATTATTTCCGGAGTTTTTCGGGTTATCGTCTTTTTTGAGTGCAGATATTACAGCAGACAAAGCAAATATTACTACTGCCAGAACGATTATTATAACTATAAGTGTTATATGCAGAGCTGAAAAAGACGGTTTTCGGATATTGGTATTATTGTTAAAATCAGGATTAATGTTGTTATATGGATTATTATTATACTGGTAGTTCTGATTAGGGTTGTTGTATGGATTGTTATTATACTGGTAGTTCTGATTAGGGTTATTGTATGGATTGTTATTATACTGGTAGTTCTGATTAGGATTATTATATGGATAATTCTGATTTGTGTTATTATAAGGATTATTATTATTGTTATTGTTATTCATATAAACCACCTTTATTTTTAGTACATACTGAAACTATAAATTTTCCGTCTTTAAGAATGTACTGTCTGAAATTATGGTCTTTCACGGAAGATATTATCTTATCGCCGTCGAAAGAAAATTCTACTGTATTCAGCGGATATGAAATGCCTATACCTATCGCCTTGACGTATGCTTCTTTGAGAGTCCACAGACGGAAGAATAATAAATCACGTTCAGTTTCGGGAGCGTTTTCAATAAGAAACTTTTCGTTTTCGGAAAATGACCGTCTGACTACGTTAGGACGGTATGGGCGTACACCCTCGCAGTCGACACCGCATTCAGAATCTGCTATGAGACATACTGCTATGCCGTCAGCGTGGGAGAGATTATATTTTATTTCCGGAAATTCCGCAAGTGAGGGCTTACCATGTTCGTTACGGATAATGGGTGTCTGGTCTGTGACGTACTCTATATGCCTTGTCCGGAGACACTCACGGAGCAGGTTATGTGCATGGGAACGCTGTTCCTTTTTCGGAACTTCTTTCAGTGATATAAGCAACATATTTTCAAACCACCTTATAAAAAAATCTTTTACGGATATTATATCACATCAGTGACGAAAATGCAAGAAAAAAGTGACATTTATTACTTGAATCAGTAAATTAAATATGTTATAATTTGTATATGGAATATAACTTTTCTGTAAAAGCGGATTAATTGTGTACAGTTTTTTTGTATGTTATAATAAAGGAGGTTTTAAAATATTGGATTTTTTGAAGGCTGTTATACCTATATTATTTATTATATCTTTGATTTCGCTGAAAATAAATCCGCCGGAAAATAAAATCTGTTCCGGAATAAAAAAATTTTTTAATGTATTAGCGATGATTTTTATAATACTAATAAAAATATATATACTTATACTTATAGTAGATGTAATTTTCAGTATATTTTTTAGTTCAATACTTGGCGGATTACGTGAATTTTTACTTGGATTCGGATTCTGAAATAAACATAAAGGAGGATTTTTAAATGTGGGATTTTTTAAAGTTTATTAAAGTTGTTCTGATAGTTATTATATCTGTTTTAGCATATGTGTTATTATGGACTTTCTTTCCGATTGTACTTTCAAATAAATCTGTCAGGAATTATGTAATAAGAGAAATATCAATCGGAACAAGTTGGGAAGATGCAACTAAAATCATTAATGAAAATAAATGGGTAATAAAGATAGTGGATATTGAACACGGACTTGAAATAAATGATTCAGCTGAAAGTGTTGATTTTGCAAGTACTGATGAAATGTCTAATGGTTCAAAATACGCCAGTAGCCGAATTGTCGGAAAAAAAGCGATGTTCGTGGAATTAGGAGAATTTTATAGCCCATTCCATACTGCTGTTTTTGCTTACTTAGCATTTGATGAAAATGATTCTCTTATGGAAGTAGCAATAAGAAGAGACATTGATGGTATATAATATTTTATATCTTTAATTAAATAATTATAACTATTCATAATATTTATTTTTATAAATATAAAGGAGGTATTTTATATGTCAAGCATTATATTGATTTTTTTGTTTATAGGAATACCGGTAGGGATAATAATATTTTTTATAATGTCACTGCTTGAATTTAAGGGTACGCCGAAAGACCATTTATACTATAAGAAACGAAAGAAAAAGTTGATAGTATCGGCGGTACTTATGGGAATAATTTTAGCATCAGTTATAGGATTATTTATAATGATTTCAATTTCACTTACGCATATGTAAAGGAGGATTTTATATGTTTGGAGATTTATTAGTTACGGCAATACCGGTAGGAATAATTTTATTTTTTATAGTATCGCTTATTTTATGGAAAAAAACTTCGGTAGACAGCGAAAAATACAAGTCAAGGAAAAATGCTTTTATAACATCGTCTATACTTGCCGGAATACTTATAACTATAATTATACTGTCATTTATAAGGCTTGATGTATTGTATGGGCTTTTTCTGTTCATACCGGTGGGAATACTGATATTTTTCATAGTATCGCTTATTCTGCTGAAAAGAACTCCGAAAGACAGCGGAAAATACAAGGTAATAAAAACTATGTGTATAACTTTTGCAGTACTCGCCGGAATATTTGTATCGGCATTTGTGGTACTGTTCATTATGACCCAGATGATAATTAGATATATGTAGGAGTTATTTTTATATGTTTTTGGATTTTTTGTTTCAGATAATACCGATAGGAATACTTTTATTTTTTACAATGTCCCTGCGTGAGTTTAAGGGTACGCCGAAAGAACATTTATGTTATAAGAAACGAAAGAAAAAATTTATAGTATCGGCGGTGCTTGCCGGAATACTATTTATTTCAGTTGTTGCATTGGTTATAATGATTTCAATTTCACTTAATCATATATAAAGGAGTGTTCAGAATGAATGACAAACTTTTTGAAAAAATACTGATAATAATTTTAATAATAGGTGCGATAAGTACGGGTATACTGGTAGCGTATACATTCTATCTGCACGAAAACTGTTCCATAATATCGTACATTGCAAACGGAGGCTGATTATCTATGAAACTTTTCCGACAGATTACGGCGATATTATTGATAATACTCGTCTTTGTGGGATTTGATATGTCTGTATATAACCTGTTCACGAAGCGTTACATAAACGATACAAGCGAACAAATGCAGGCGAAATCCATAGAACTGGATAAATATTTACCGTTTGTGGAAAATTCAGAAGTTGTAAAAATAGATACGGATTTTAAACTGACCGAAAATTTACCGGTTATAGACGGTGCAGCGGCATTGTATCCGGTATTTTCGGGCTTCGTAAATGCTGTATATCCGGAAGACAGCGTATTTTTTGACGGCGAAAATTTTACTACAGAAAGTGCATTACACTATACGAATACTTTAAAGGCATATAAGGCGGTTGTGGACGGTGATGCGGATATTATTTTCTGTGCCGAACCCTCACAACAACAACTCGATTACGCACAGGAGCATGGTGTGGAACTGGAGTTTGTACCGATAGGACATGAAGCGTTTGTATTCATAGTAAGTAATGATAATCCGGTAGATAATCTTACTGTAGAGCAGATACAGGGTATGTACTCCGGAAAATATAAGAACTGGTCAGAAGTCGGCGGTGATAGGTCAGTAATTGACCCTGTACAGCGTATCGAGGGTAGCGGAAGTCAATCGGTTATGATGTCATTTATGGGCGGTACGCCTATGAAAAAAAATCCGTTTGGATTCATGGGACGTGCTATAGGTTTTTCGTTCAGATACTATGTTTCCGGAATAGTTGCCAATGGTGGAGTTAAAATGCTTTCGGTGAACGAAGTATATCCAGATAAGGAAAACATTTCCGCCGGAAAATATCCGGTGACTGTTGACTTCTATGCGGTATACAGAAAAGACAATACAAATCCTAATGTAAAATTATTAACTGACTGGATTCTATCCGACGACGGACAGGAAATTATTGAAAAATCTGGATATATTCCTGTAGAATAGGAGGACTTTATGTTTATGATTCTTGAGTCAGGTATATTTTGGCTGATGGTGTCGGTATTTCTTGTGGTGGAAATATTGTTAGGATTTTTTATGACAATATCAGAAAATACTATAATTACTAAAATTTTCATTGTAATAGGAGATATTCTGCAAATTTTATGGGAGCTTTTTATGCTTACGCTATATCTTCTGGCTTTGTGGGCTTTGGGCGGACTTGACATATTCAGAGCAATAAAGTTTGCTCATGAAATAGGAATATGGTATATATTCCGTAGTGCTATAGTAACACTGATATTTTTTGTGTTTGTGTTGTTGCCATACGGAATGAGCAAGTGTTTATATAAGTGGTATTATAAAAAAAGAAAAGTATCGGAACGCTGGATTATACCATCAAAAATAATAAGCATTATAACAGTATTGATATATATAATTGGAATAGTATTGACTACCTGAATATATGAGAGGATTTAATTATGAAATTTTCAGAAAAAATACTATAATTAAAATTTTTATTATAATAGGGGATATTCTGCAAATTTTATGTAGTTATTTAATGCTTGCGGTGTTTGGAACTTTGGCTTTCGGGAAGTGGGTTGCATATGAATCTTTTGAAGCTGTAAAAATTTCTTTTGAAATACAGGATATATTTCATATTATCATAGTAACACTGATATTTATAGTATTTGCGTTTCTGCCATACGGACTGACTAAATGTTTGTACTGGTGGTATTATGAGGGACAGAAAATTTCTGAATACTGGATTATAGTATCAAAAATAATAAGTATTATGACAGTATTAATATATATAATCGGAAGTATTCTTGATTTTCTGAAGATTTAATGACCGGAGGTGGATATAATGATTGAATTTTTTTGGGAAATAATTTGTGATTTTGAATGTCCGCAATTGTTTTTTGCATTACTTGCGGTTATGGTATTATCAGGCATTTTAATAATTTTTTCAACCAGAAGTATTTTTACTAAATTTTTCATTGTAACAGGGGAAATTTTTCAGATTTATCTGGAATATTTAATATTAGCATTTTGTTTGCTTTTGTCATTTCCACGTACTGTTTATTCGGAATGTTGTGAAGGAGGAGAAGTAGTTTTTGAATATACATCTGAACATTTTATCACGTTGATTATATTGATACCGATATTTTATTTATTGATATTTTTTCCATACAAGGTAACAAGATTTTTATATAATAAATGTTACAGTTACAGGAAAATTTCTGAAAAATGGATTATACCATCAAAAATAATCAGCCTTATGACTTTTTTAATATATTCGGGAATAATCATAAATTATTTTATTGAAAGTACAGATATATTTTGTGCGATAGTGCTTGTTATACATACAATAATGTTCATTCTGATTACAAGACGTTTTTTCCGGAATAAAAAATCCTGCGGAAATTATACAGAATACACTTCTATTATGAAAGTTCTTTCGGTTGTAATAAATATAACGTCGGGAGTGATAGCGTTTATCGGTGTGAGACTGGGGGCTTTATAACGGCTGAAGTAGCGATATTTTTTCCATACGGAATAAATCTTCTGTTATACAGACGTTTATATAAGAAAAATGGTCTGTCTGAATGGTGGACGTTTCCGGCGATAATTATAAGTATCGGAGCATTTCTGTTATACTGGTACGGACTTACGGAGGTTTTTATATGACAATAATTATTTTCTTTTTGGTGGTTATAGTTAATATAATCGGATTTTATTTTATAGTAAGAAATTTTTTCCGAATGGAAAGATATACCGGCAAAAAATCCGTATGGAGTACGGTGACAAAAGTTTTTTCAGTAATACTTAACCTTGTACTTATTTATGGTGTATTCTGGGGATTTTTAATCGGTTTTATGTTCATGTCAACAAGAGGTATTTTTTATAATTATCATAAAATTTACGTATCCGATTTCTTTACAGGTTTTTTATTAATGGAAGCGTCAGTTTTTTTACCGTATGGGATAAATATGTTTTTGTATAAAGTATGGTACAGAAAAAACAATCTCTGTAAATGGTGGATATTTCCGGCATTACTGATAGGGGCGGTAACTTTTTTACTGGCTGTATTATGTGTGATTACCATCGGATATATAAAAGACTGGTCAACATCTGAATGGATAAGGTGATTATATGACAATAATTATTTTCTTTTTGGTGGTTATAGTTAATGCAATCGGATTTTGCTTTATAGTAAGAAATTTTTTCCGTCAGGAAATATATTCCGGAAAAAATTCTGTATGGAGTACGGTGACGAAAATTTTTTCACTAATACTTAACCTTGTAATTTTTTGGAGCGTAATATATGCGGTTTGCGGTGGACTATGGCTTATGTCAGCAGATGGACATTATTATAAATTGGAAAGTATTCATTTATCTGATTTTTTTAACGGATTAATAATTATTGAAACAGCGGTATTTCTGCCATATGGACTTAATTTACTGTTATATAAATTGTGGTACAAAAAAACAGGACTTTCAAAATATTGGATATTTCCGGCAATAGTTATCGGAGCAGGTGCATTGATATTATGTGTATTTTCTATAATTTCCGGAGATTTTATTAATGACTGGTCAACAGCTAAATGGAGGTGATTATATGAAGAAAATACCATTACATACTATTATATTTTTTTATCTTTCGCTTGTGCCGGTAGTGCTTTTTATGATTGCATGGGGAATATGTATATTTCAAGGAGGCCCCAGCGAGATTTTCGACGGAATGGCATACTCTTTTGCATCGTTCCCTGCAACAACCTTTTTAGCAATTATTGTAGTGTATTTGCAGATATCAGCTATTGTTAATTATGTTGATGCCTATAAACAAGTATACAATAGTTACAAAAGATATAATGAAAATAAAATTCCTTTATTCACCGTTAAATGTTTTTATTTTTCTATTGTGATGTCATTAATTTTTGTTATAGTATGTGGAACACTTTTATTTTACGGTTTTCCACTGGCAATAATAATTCTTTTATCACCTGTTGTAATATTTTTGCAGACAGCGGCAATCGTAGGTTATTCTGATGCTCGTAAACAAGTCCGTGACAACAAAGAAAGTCATACAGATAAGGAGTGATTATATGAAGAAAGTTCCGGCATATACTAATATATTGTTTGTTCTTGCGTTAATACCGGCGGTAGTGTTTGTTGTTTTCTTAATAATAGGTATAATTTACGGAGATATAGAGGAAGTTATAGGATTATTTTTTTTGAGTGTTCCTGTGCTTTTCTGTCTCAAACGGGGAATCAATCTTGATATTCTTTATGTAATTAGGTTTTTTGTATTGGCATTTCAGATAGTGGCTATTGGAAACTTTATTCGTGTCCGTAAAAAAGTACGTGAATACAAGGAAAGTCATCCGGATAATGAGGAAATTATTCAGTGATATTATATTCAGATTGCAGACCATACGGAATATCAGATACATTTACTTCCTTTAAAAGCATAGCACCGCCGTCCATAGTGAGATAGTTAGCTAACCACTCATCAGGTGACAGGTCTTTGTACTGACTTATAACATTATCTTTTTCGCCGTTGACGTAGCCTATTTTCTTACCGCAATCGTTTTTCGATACCACACAGAACGGTACATATTTTTTATCGTCCCATATTATAGAAGTATATTCGCCATTATCGGTACTGGTCATATTTACGAGTTTTTCGTTACATGAACAGAACAGCATCATTACCGGTATAAGTATAAGTAAAAATTTTTTCATATTATGCCCTCCGCAGTGGCACGTATTTTAAAGAACGTCCGGAAAACTTCGCCCTCGTTATGTATGGTGTCTTTCATAGCCCGTAACCGCCTTTTACCTATGCGACGGTCAAGAACTGCGAATACTCTTACGATAGCGTTTTCACTGGACAGACTTTTTTCTATAGACTGGTTGTCAAACTCATAAAAAGCTTTGTAAAAGCAACTTTGGTCAAACTGTCCGAACTGTAAAGCCACATCGTCCATAATGAGAAATGGATAATATGATGTTCTAAGTCTATGATTTTCGTCTTTCGGGAGCAGGGGAGCTTTGCTTCCACGTTCCCAGTAACTGCCCTCTATTATTTCCTTACCGTCAAGCAGAATTGAAGCACGTCCGTAATGGTCGGGACATTTATTGTAACTTGTCGCAAAGTACAGGATATGACCTCTTAACGATTCGGCAAGATATTCATTTTCAAGTTTATACCGGATTTTAGACCATGTTTTCATATAATACCCTCCGCTGTAGCACGTATTTTAAAGAACGTCCGGAAAACTTCACCCTCGTTATGTACGGTATCTTTCATGGCACGTAACCGCCTTTTACCTATGCGACGGTCAAGAACTGCAAAAACTCTTACGATAGCGTTTTCACTAAACAGACTTTTTTCTATTGACTGGTTGTCAAACTCATAAAAAGCTTTGTAAAAACATCTTTGGTCAAACTGTCCGAACTGTAAAGATACATCGTCCATAATGGGAAATTCGCCTAATCTTCTGATGCGGAGTTCAAAATTTTCATCTTCAGGGAGCAGATGATAATTTTTCCAGTGTCCGTAATAACTGCCCTCTATTATTTCCTTGCCGTCAAGCAGAATTGAAGCCCTGCCCTCATTGTCAGGATATTTATTGTAACTTGTCGCAAAGTATCTTATATGACCTCTCAGCGATTCGGCGAGATATTCTTTTTCAAGTTTATACCTGATTTCAGACCATCTTATTTTAAAACATCTTTTCATATAATCACCTCTTTAAGTATTTTCTATATTATAACATATAATTCCGGAAAAGTCAATATTTTTGTATCAATTGTCAACCTGTATAGAATTTACGGTTGACATTATTTGTTGAAAACGCTGTAATGGTTGTCATATTATTGGTTAAAATGACAGAATTTGTTGTAAATGAATAAATTTATTATAATTTCACTTGACTATCACGAAAAAATAAGATATAATGATTACAGTGTTAAATAATGTTTTGTTATTTGCACTCGTTTTGTTGTCTCCTTTCTTTTGTTCTACACATATTTATTTTGAATTTATCTGTGTGAGACAGGGTAATATATACCCTGTCTGTTTTTTTGTCAGAATATATAATATATTATTCCGTAAAATACTGCCGCTGCAAGACCGTATAATATGACCGGTCCGGCGATAGTGAATATTTTTGTACCAACACCAAGTATAAAGCCTTCGGATTTAGCTTCTATAGCGGAAGAGCTTATAGCATTTGAGAATCCTGTTATCGGTACAAGTGTACCTGCTCCGGCGTGTTTGGCGAGTTTCGAGTACCACCCGAAACCTGTACATATTGCACTGGCGGTCACGAGTATTATGGAAGTCCATGCACTTGCGGAAGTCCTGTCAATTCCGGAACTTTCAAGTATTGACATAATTATCTGTCCTATAACGCATATTCCGCCTCCTACCGCAAAGGCTGTACTTACATTTACTTTCACGTTCGATTTAGGTGATGCCTGTTCAGTCATTCTGCTGTACATCTGTGGAGTTATGTTCATAAAAAAATCAGCCTCCTTGCGTACTATTATGTACTTAAAAGACTGATTTATACTTTTTTTCACATGGTAACCACAAATGATATGCTTTTACCCTCATCATTTTCGACGCTTATTTTAAACTTATGCTTGTCGATTATCGATTTTGCTATAGCAAGTCCTAAACCGTAACCACCAGTCGCCTGACGTGTTCTTGAATCGTCAGTACGGTAGAACCTTTCAAAGATTTTATTTTTTTCCGAATCCTTAACGCCTGTACCGGTATTATATACGGATAATATTTTCTTATCGCCCTGTTTTTTAAGAGTAACTCGGACTATACCGCCGTCATTGGAGTATTTAAGGGCATTGTCGATAAAAATAGCTGTCATCTGTTTTATGTGCTTTTCGCTACCGGTTACTGTCAGACCGTCTTCAACATTGACGATAAATTTCTTGTTGGTCTCGAATGCCTGACACTCAAACGGTAAAGCGGTATTGGTTACTGCCTGACTTAAATTAAATTCCGAACATATAAAATCAGATGTATTGTTTTCAAGTCTTGTCAGATTAAGTAAATCATTTACAAGAAGGTTCATTCTTTCAGTCTGCGATTTTATATAATTCAACCATTTGTTTTCACCGATTTCACCGGAAAGTACATCAGCATTTGCGGATATAACTGTAAGAGGTGTCTTTAATTCGTGACTTGCATCAGAGATAAACTGTTTCTGTTTGTCGAAAGCTGTTTTAATAGGTTCGATACTTTTTTTACTAAGAAAATATCCGGCAAAAGAAAGTAGTATGACGGTCAAAGCACCTATTATTATTGTAGTCCGTATGAACTGCTTCATGACTTTGGTTTCTTCGGTCTTGTCGGTGAGGGCTATGAGAGTACCATTATTTTTCCCGACGTTATAGAACTGATACGAATTTATCATACCTGTTGAATCTTTACTGTTGAGAATGTTATTTATATATTCCTGAGCCTCTTCAACTGTAATGTCATCATTGTTCATGCAGGCGAGGTAATTTCTGTTACTGTCAGCCATTATCACGAAAAATTCAAGAGACCCGAAACTTTTCGGGAAAGGTTCATGTTCAGGGTCATTGAACATATCATCAGGGTGTTTTTTTTCCGGAAAATCTGTCATAATGTTTCCAAGCTGGATTATATCATTACTTTGATTATATGACTGTCGGAAAAAATTTTCATTATCGGGATTATAGAAATTGCGGTCATCCGGATGCCACCATTTATCCGGATTTTTATGTTTGTCGTCGTATGGGAAATCTTCCGGACGGCGTTCGTTATCCGGTGGGAAATCCGGTGGCATATCGGGTGGGATATTGTTTTTATTTTCTTCCGGAACAGGTGGGAAAGTTTCAGTAACAACCGGAATTTCGGTAATTTCAGCGGAAGTTTCTTCATAGATTTCCTCTTCCGTTTCGTATTCTTCGGGAGTTTCGGGAATAATTTCAGTTTCGTGTGATAAATATTCTTCGGTTACAGATTCTTCTACAGAAATTATTTCTTCCGGAGCAGGTACGGAAGTTGTTTCAGTAACTTCGGTGACTTCTTCGGTAGTAGTTGTTGATTCTTCTGTAGTGATTTCTTCTGTGGTGACAGTTTCTGTAGTAGTTTCCGTAATGGTAGTGTTTTCTGTAGTTGTAGTGACGGTTGTTACAGGTGATTTAGTTTTTTCGGGTGGGAGCATCTGATTGTGTTTTTTACGATAGTCTTCGGGTGGTGTGAAACTGAAAGTATCTGTTTTTTCGTCGTATTCTATACTGGAAGCGATTGTTTTCAGAACTTCTTCCGACTGTCTCTGCATGAAAGACCTTGTTACTATATTTATCGAACTTAGTACCGCTATGAAAATCGCAAGCAGAATACTTGTTATCACTGCGAAAAGTTTTAACTGTGCCTGTCTGAACATAGTACACCACCTATTCCAGTGAATAGCCTATACCTCTTGCGGTTTTAATCTGTACAGGTGCGGAAATGACTGTTATTTTCTTCCGGAGGAAAGATATATATACCTCTATATTATTGTATTCCACATCACTTTCATAACCCCATATTTTTTCTATAATACGTTCTTTCGGTAAGATATGGTGCGGATTTGCTATAAGCATTTCCATAATCTGATACTCTTTCAGACTTAATTTAACATCATTTCCGGCGTACATTATCGAACACGTATTCTTATTTAATTCAAGTCCGTTAAATTCGAGTTTATTATTATCGAATATTTCACCTTTACGCCTTGTCATAGCACGTACACGGGCGAGGAGTTCACCTGTGACAAATGGTTTAGTAAGATAGTCGTCAGCACCGCAGTCGAGACCGTTTATTTTGTCTTCGACTTCGCTTCTCGCCGTAAGGAGAAGTACCGGAGTATGTATTTTTTCCCGACGGATATTCCGGAGTATTTCAATACCATTCATGCGAGGTAACATTATATCAAGTATGATACCGTCATAAATACCGGTGAGGGCATTGTCGAGACCGTCTATACCGTCATAGACCGTATCGACAGTATACATATTACGTTTCAGAATTTCTGACAGTGCATCTGCTAACTGCATTTCGTCTTCTACTACAAGTAATTTCATAAAAAAAACTCCTTTCGTTGTATGAAATATATTGTAACGTATAAATATTAAAATAGTCTTAAAAAATAACGGCTCTTTATTCAAGAACCGTTATTTTGTTTATATTTTGGATTTTAATTTTCTTATAGTATAACCCTCTTTTACTTTCATAACTCCACGGTCTATTACAAGTGCGTAATCGGGTACATCTTTAGTTACAGTCGTTCCGGCGGCGGTATATACAGCCTTACCGAGTTTAACCGGTGCTATAAGATTAGTGTTACAGCCTATGAAACACTTATCGCCGATATTACAGCGACTTTTTTCTATACCGTCGTAATTTACCGTTACCGTACCTGCTCCGATATTTACTTTACGTCCTACATCACTGTCGCCTATGTATACGAGGTGCGAAATTGCTGTTTTTTCGCCTATCACGGAATTTTTTATCTCTACAAAGTCGCTTATGTATGCACCTTTTTTAATATGACTGTCCGGACGGATATGTACGTAATGAGTAATTTTAACGTAATCTTCAACGACGGAATTATATATCTGTGCGGAATCTGTTTCCACATTATCGCCGATAGTACAGTTTTCTATTACGGAGTTAGCACCGATAGTACAGTTCTTACCTATTTTTGTATTACCTCGTATTATTGTATTCGGCATAATTTCAGTACCTGTACCGATTTCGACGTTTCTTTCAATTATGACACCGTCCGTACAGATAAAACCAACACCGTTTTCAAGATGTTTTTCAATAATCATCATACGGGCGTATGTATTGAGATTAAGTAAGTCTTTACGGTCATTAGCACCTTTTATAATATCCGCATTGGTTGATTTATATGCACCGGCATTGAGACCCTCTGCAATAGCTATTGAAACGGTATCAGTCAGATAATATTCTTTCTGTACGTTGGAGCAGGTTATTTTGCCGAGAAGTTTTATTAAATCTGCCGTTCTGAACCAGTAAGCACCGGAATTTACTTCACGGATTTTACGCTGTTCGTCGGAAGCGTCTTTCTGTTCTATAATACCGCTTATACCGTTTTCAGTACGGATTATTCTTCCGTATCCGTATGGGTTATCGAGTTCGGCAGTAATGACTGTCACGGCGTTGTTATTTTTTTCGTGGTATTCGAGAGATTTTTTAATAGTTTCGCCGTCGATAAATGGAGCATCACCGCACAGAACGAGAGTATTTCCGGAAACGTCATCTTTAAGAAACGGTATCGCCTGCATTACTGCGTGACCTGTCCCGAGACGTTCCGCCTGTAGTACAGTTTTATAACGTCCGTCAAGATATTCGTCAATCATATCTCCCATGAATCCTTTTACAATGCATATGTCATTTACATCTGCACTTTCACACGCTGAAATGACCCATTCAAGCATAGGTTCACCAAGAACTTTAAAAAGCGGTTTAGGTATATCAGCTTTCATGCGTTTACCTTGTCCACCAGCAAGAATTACTGCTTTATTCATGTTTATTCCTCCTTGATTAGTATATAATTTGTATACCTAAATTATTTAGTTTTCTTATGACATCTATTCTAAAACGATTATCAGTTTGTTTGATTATTCCTTTAGAGTTATGTATTTTATTACCCTTTAATTCCATATCGGTGAGATTTTCACAGTGATAAAATGCCTTATTGCTTATGCTTGTAATGCCGTTGCCTATAATTACATTTCGGAGACTATTGCACCAATAGAATGCAGTTTCGTCTATACTTGTAACGCTATCAGGAATAGTTACACTTATAAGTTGTTTATGTTGAAATGCCTTGAAACATATGTCTGTAACGCCCTCTGGGATTATGACGTTTTTTTCATTGCCTTTATAGTTTATTAATTTATTTTCAATTATATAATATTCCGTCGCCATAGAAAATCCCTCCATTAAAATAACATACATATATTATAACATAAAAATACAGAAAAGTCTTTGATTTTTTAATTAATAATTATGAATTATGCATTATGAATTAACCAAATTTTTCCGCTTACTTTTATTATGACAAATATTAACAATAATTTCAAGTATTTTTTTCATAAACCGGTATTTTTTATAAATTTTTGTGTATTATGCTACAAAATCACCATAAAATTTTTACTATTGTATATATGGTAATTTTTTCTTGGATGTGTTATAATATATATAAGTCGGAAAGATGATTTTAATTTTGTCTTTTCCGGTAATGTTTAAAAACGGAGGTATAAACCAATGGCAAACAAATACTGTTACCTTTTTTCCGAAGGTAATGCCAGCATGAGAGAACTTCTTGGCGGTAAGGGTGCTAACCTCGCCGAGATGACTAACATCGGTCTCCCTGTACCACAGGGCTTCACAATCACAACAGAGGCTTGTACTCAGTACTATGAGGACGGCGGTATTTCTGATGAGATTATGGCTGAAATCAACGAATATATCGTTAAAATGGAAGAAATCACAGGCAAGAAATTCGGCGACAAGGAAAATCCGCTCCTCGTTTCTGTACGTTCAGGTGCAAGAGCTTCAATGCCTGGTATGATGGACACTATCCTTAACCTCGGTCTCAATGAGACAGTTGTTAATACAATCGCTGAAAAATCCAATAATCCGAGATGGGCTTGGGACTGCTACAGAAGATTCATTCAGATGTATTCCGACGTTGTTATGGAAGTTGGTAAGAAGTACTTTGAACAGCTTATCGACAAAATGAAGGAAGACAGAGGCGTTCAGCAGGACGTTGACCTTACAGCAGATGACCTTAAGGAACTTGCTAACCAGTTCAAAGCTGAATACAAGTCAAAAATCGGTTCTGATTTCCCTGACGACCCGAAGGAACAGCTTATCGGTGCTATAAAGGCTGTATTCCGTTCATGGGATAACCCACGTGCTAATGTTTACAGACGTGACAATGATATTCCTTTCTCATGGGGTACTGCTGTAAACGTACAGTCAATGGCATTCGGTAACATGGGCGACGATTGCGGTACAGGTGTTGCATTTACCCGTGACCCTGCTACAGGCGAAAAGAAACTCATGGGCGAATTCCTTACAAACGCACAGGGCGAAGACGTTGTTGCCGGTGTTCGTACTCCTATGCCTATCGAGGAAATGGAACAGAAATTCCCAGAGGCTTACGCTAAATTCGTAGAAGTATGCCAGATTCTTGAAGACCGTTATCACGATATGCAGGATATGGAATTTACTGTTGAAAACGGTAAACTTTATATGCTCCAGTGCCGTAATGGTAAGAGAACAGCTCAGGCTGCATTGAAAATAGCTTGTGACCTCGTTGACGAAGGTATGAAGACAGAACAGGAAGCTGTTGCAATGATTGACCCGAGAAACCTCGACACTCTTCTCCACCCGCAGTTCGATTCTGCTGCTTTAAAGGCTGCTACACCTATGGGTAAGGGACTTGGTGCTTCGCCAGGTGCTGCCTGCGGTAAGGTTGTATTCACTGCCGACGACGCTGTAGAATGGGCTGAAAGAGGCGAAAAGGTTATACTCGTAAGACTTGAAACATCTCCTGAAGACATCACAGGTATGAAAGCTGCACAGGGTATCCTTACAGTACGTGGCGGTATGACTTCACACGCTGCTGTTGTTGCACGTGGTATGGGCGAATGCTGTGTATCAGGTTGTGGCGACATAAAAATGGACGAAGAAAACAAGAAGTTTGAACTCGGCGGAAAAACTTTCGTTGAAGGCGATTTCATTTCAATCGACGGTACAACAGGTAACATCTATGACGGCGTAATCCCGACTGTTGATGCTACAATCGCCGGTGAATTTGACAGAATCATGCAGTGGGCTGACAAGTACAGAAAACTTAAGGTAAGAACAAACGCAGATACTCCTGCTGACGCTAAGAAGGCTCGTGAACTCGGTGCTGAAGGTATCGGTCTCTGCCGTACAGAGCATATGTTCTTTGACCCTGAAAGAATCGCTGCATTCCGTGAGATGATTTGTTCAGATACAGTCGAGGAAAGAGAAGTTGCACTCGCTAAGATTGAACCTATGCAACAGTCCGACTTTGAGGCACTCTATGAGGCTCTTGAAGGAAATCCGGTTGTTATCAGATTCCTTGACCCACCACTTCACGAATTTGTTCCTACAGAAGAAGAAGACATCAAGGCACTCGCAGAAGCACAGGGCAAATCAGTTGAAGCTATCAAGAACATTATTGCAGGTCTCCACGAATTTAACCCGATGATGGGACACAGAGGCTGTCGTCTTGCAGTAACATATCCTGAAATCGCTAAGATGCAGACTAATGCTGTAATCAAGGCTGCTATCAACGTAAAGAAGAATCACCCCGACTGGAATGTAAAACCGGAAATTATGATTCCGCTTGTTGGCGACATCAAGGAATATAACTTCGTAAAGAAAGTTGTAGTAGCTGCTGCTGACGCTGTAATAGCTGAAGCTGGTGTTGAACTCGAATACGAAGTTGGCACAATGATTGAAATTCCACGTGCTGCACTCACAGCTGACGAAATCGGTGCAAATGCTGACTTCTTCTGCTTCGGTACAAACGACCTCACACAGATGACATATGGCTTCTCACGTGACGACGCTGGTAAATTCCTTAACGCTTACTACGACAAGAAGATTTTCGAGAATGACCCGTTTGCAAAACTCGACCAGGTTGGTGTAGGTTCACTCATGAAGACCGCTGTTAAACTCGGCAGAGGTGCTAATGAAAACCTCCAGTGTGGTATCTGTGGCGAACACGGTGGCGACCCGACTTCTGTTGAATTCTGTCACAAGATAGGTCTTGACTATGTATCATGCTCACCGTTCCGTGTGCCGATTGCAAGACTTGCTGCCGCACAGGCTGCTATCGCTGACCAGAAGTGATTAACTGACAAAAAATCATAATAACTAAAACATAACCCTCACGGCTTTCGGAGTTGTGAGGGTTTTTTATCGGAATTTTATATTTTGCATAAAATTTTCAGTCTCATTTTTCAAATGAAAAACATCTTGACAAATCAAAAAATATGCACTATACTATAAATATCTGAATCGGGAAATATAAGGGAAATATAACAGATAGTTCCGTATTTTATCCTGACGGAATCGCTATGAAACAAAAGAAAAAATAAGAATGGAGAATGAAAAATGAACTCACCATATATGGGAAAATTTCAGGTTACACAGGAATTTAAAGGACGTTTTCACGACGGTTTAGACCTCGTAGGAATCGACAGTAAAGAAATTCACAGTACCGTGAATGGTATCGTACACTATGCCGGTTGGGAAAATCCTGCCAATCACTTTCAGGGATTCGGGCTGTACGTCTGTATCAGAAGCAACGGCGGAAATTTCTATTACTTCGGACATCTTTCGGAAATCAGGGTAAAATCCGGTGATACGGTCAGAATTACGGACGTCATAGGCGTTGAAGGTAGTACCGGCTCTTCTACCGGAAGTCATTGTCATTACTGTGCAAGACCTAAGTTTTCGTATGGAAATGCATACAATATCAGCGTAATATCAGGGATTCCGAATGCTATCGGCATATATGACGACGGTTACAGAATGTAAAGTAAAATACTTAAAAAAATCCCCTTATTCTCATGAATAAGAGGATTTTTTGTATTTTGTGTGTTAAATCAGTCAGTCAGCCAGATGACTTCAACATTTTTTGATATTTCTATTTTAGGATTTTTTAACTTTGAAGCAAGATGAGGCGGAGTACTTTGGTCTGCACACATATATAACATATCATGTATAACAACATCATCTGTAGATTCATTGAATCTGTACTTTATTTCCTCAAATCCCGTTATACGACTGCCGAGAGCTTCTGCAAGCATTTCAGCCTTTTCTTTGGAATCATTTACCGCTGTTGACATTACAAGCTGTTCCTTGCCGGACTTGTCATTCAGTTTAAATTCAATACTGTAAGTAACTCCCGACATATCTTCAAGCATTTCCGTAACAGCTTCTGTTATACTGTTATCGGCTTTGTAACAGAAAAAGAATTTTTTTTCAAACTCATAGACTGTATTGTCATTATTGTCATATGAACTGTCAGTTTCTTCACTTTTAAGGGTAATATTTTCGATGTCAATTCCGATTTTTTCATTAAGCATACGTAGTACTGATTCTGTAATCCGGCGACCTTTTGCAATGGAATATCCCGAAGTTTCATTTGTTGCAGTTACAGTTATATGAAATTCGCAGTAATCGGGGTCAAATTCCATAGTGGCACTGCCACCCATTTTTATTTTTCCCATAATTTCACCACCTTTTGGAAAAATTTTCTGTATCTGATTATAATTCTATATTGTCAACAGGAAGGTCTTCCTGTTTAAGAAGATTTATACCTATCATCTGTATAGCGAGAGCATCTTTAGTTGTTATGCCGTCACCTCTGTTTACGATATCGGCGTTATTCTGACCCTGTTGTGTAATTGATATATCAGGATTGGAAAGTGCCTGCATTATCAGTACGGCGTCTGCAAGAGATACTTCCTTGTCGCAGTTTGCGTCGCCGTAAAGAATTTTGTCGGTATTACTTGTATCAGGTTTACTTGTATTAGTTGTTGTGGTAGTGGTTGTACCGTCAGGTTTTTGGGTATTAGTAGTTGTTGTCTGCTTCGGAGGGTCAACAGTTCCGTCGGAAATTTCACCATAAACGATACCACAGCCGACTGTTGACATATAAATTTTACCAAATTCGTTCATATCGCCGACAATGAAGTTTCCGTTACCTGTTCCGCCGTAGAGGTGGTCAGTATTTATACATACCCATGTTTTACCGCCGTCCTGTGAACGATATATGCCCTCAACGTCTTCTTCACTTGGTTTGCCGTATATATAAAGTGTATTCGGGTCACCGTCTTTTTCGGGTGCGCCGTAACCGATTGTCTTAGCATAGAATACATCAGATTTTTCTATATTCTTACCGCCGTCCGTGATAATGTAAAGACCATTCCAGCCGGTAGCCATAGCAACTTTATCTTCTGAAATGTATGCGAGGTCACCTGTATGGTCACATTCGTCGTACTTGCATACTACAGACTTCGTGAAAGTCTTGCCGTAATCGGTACTTATATAGAAATCGTACTGTGCGTCGTCGAGAGTAGGCTCTTTTTTGGACATATCAGAAGACCAGTAGGAATTATACTTTATTCCCGAACCGTATACTATTGCCGGATTATTCGGGTCAACAAGCGGATATGTAGTCTTAGTACCCTCAAGACCTGTAGCATTTTCCCATGTTGCACCGAAATCATCTGTATAACTTATTGAAGCGTTATCGGCATTTGCCTTTATGATTCTGTATTTGCCGTCATCAAGTTTTGTGATAGCAAGTTTACCGCCACCGCTCTGGAATTTAAGTTCTTTCCATGTCTTACCGGCGTCAAGACTGTAGTAACCTTTAGCGTCATGTTCGGATACACGAGCCATTACTTTCGTATCTGCCGGACAGTATGCGATAGCACTTGTTGAACCCATATTAGGCTTATACTGTAAACCTATCACATCTTCGTCGAGATGTTCAAAACCGTCATAGTCGCCGATTGCCGAGAACGGACTTCCACCAGGAACGCTTACGAAATCGAGTGCAACTACTTCTTCAACGCCGTCGGGCTGGAAGTAGAACTGTACGCCTTTTTCGTCCCAAACGTTATCGCAGGCGAAAACACCATTACCGGAAGTCATAAGTATTCTGTCGGGATTACGTGGGTCAAGAAGAATACCGCTACCCCAGTGACAAGCCTTTCCGTAAATCCAGTCATAACCGTTTGTATCGATAGGAAGCGAAACAAATTCCTTGTGTGAACCGTTTGCGTCATAGATAGTTTCGCCAGCACCAGGGGTAATATCCTGCCATGTTGTACCGCCGTCAGTGGAGCGGAAGAAATGGTCACCCCATGCAATAGAATCTTCTGTCCATTCTTCTTCGTACCACTGGTCAGACCATACACCACAGGTACGGGCAACAAGTTTATTCGGGTCTTTGTCGTCAACATCAATCATTCCGATAGCTCCGCTTTTTGGTGGGGTAATATCGGAAACTTTTCCTGTTTTTGTATCGTACTTATATGCACCGCCTGCACTTCCGGAAAATGCAAGACCGGCTATATAAGTAAAGAATATATTACCGTTTTTGTCGCTTGTTATAGAACAAGGATAATTTTCTGTCGGGAGGTCTTTAGTAAGTACTTCAAACTTATCGTCCTTTACGTCGGCGACGTGTATATTTGCCTGACCGGTCACGGAAGTACCAACATATACTTTACCGTCTTCAATGAGAATACAGCCTATACCGTTCTGTTGAGCATAACCCTGTTCGCCTTTGTCCTCGCTACCACGTACTACATGGTCAGTCCAGAAAGGATATTTCATACTATAATTGAATAAACCTAAATCGTCGTAACCCATTACAGGATTCCATGTTTTACCGCCGTCAGTGGATTTTATAAGTGCGGATTTACCAGCAGTAACGTCGCCACCGGCATAAATGGTATCGGGATTATCAGGGTCAATAGCGATAGGCTCTATACATTCACGACCGTCGCCGTTACCGTGTACCTGTATGTGTTCAGTGACATCGGATTCTGTAAAAGTCTTACCGCCGTCAGTAGTCTTGAAAATAACCGTTCTTGCTCCGGAGAAGTAAGCACAACCACAGAGGAAATAAACTGTGTTATCGTCAGTAGGGTCTATAGCCATACCCTTGACACTTAATAAACCTCTGTCGTTTTCGTTGAGGAATCCGAAAAGCTGTACCCATTCGGATTTATCATAGTCCCACTTGTAAGCACCGCCTACGTCAGTACGGAGATACATTTCTTTCTGACCTGTCACGATACCGGAAGTGAAACCTGCTCCACCTATGCGGAGTGTATCCCACTGCATAGTATCGGCGACACTTTCCGATACGGCTGAAACATCGCCTGAAATGTAGCTGTTTGAATACGGAATAGCAGAAACTGTCATACATGATATTAAAATTCCTGCTACAGTTTTTTTGAATAAATTCATAGAAAAATTACCGTTCCTTTCAGATTTTATTTAATTATATTATAATATTTTCACATGATTTTGTCAAGGGATTATTTGTGAAAATTATGCATTGCTTATTATGTCAATAGTTTCCTTCATCATGTCGAAAGGTTTTGTTTTCGGTGAAATCTTTATAGCAACGTAGGATTTACCAGAACCGTTAAAAGTTATGCGTCCCTTATAGTTTCCGGAGAGTGCTAAAACCTGTTCAGTAGAGAGGTATTCCGTATAGAAGTACATAGCACCGTTTTTCTGTGAGATTTCAGTTATACCGCAATGTGACGCTTTATTACGGAGCAGGGATATTTCAATAAGACCGGTTACAGCTTCCGGAGGTTCGCCGTAACGGTCTATGAGTTCGTCTATGAGGTCTGTTTTGTCGTCGGAAGTATTAAGGGTCATGATTTTACGGTATACGTCTATACGCTGATTCAGACTTGAAATATAATTTTCCGGAATATGTGCGTTTATTTGGACATCTATGAGACATTCCGGAATTTTTTCAGGTTTTTCGCCACGTTCTTCGGCGACGGCTTCGGAAAGAAGTTTCAGGTACATATCATAGCCGACGGCTTCCATATGACCGTGTTGTTTACCGCCTAAAATGCTACCTGCTCCACGAATTTCAAGGTCACGGAGGGCAATGCGGAAACCGCTTCCGAATTGTGTGAACTCTCTCATAGCGTTCAGACGTTTAGAGGCTATTTCCGTCAGAACTTTATCACGCTGATATGTGAAATACGCATAACCTCTCCGGTTGGAACGTCCTACACGTCCACGGAGCTGATAGAGTTGTGACAGTCCGAATCTGTCGGCGTCGTCAATAATAAGCGTATTGACGTTAGGGACATCCACGCCGGTTTCTATAATGGTTGTGCATACGAGTATATCAATTTCATGTTCTACGAGTTTTTCCCATATATCAGACATTTTTTCCTCGTTCATCCGACCATGTGCGAAAGCTATACGTGCTTCCGGAAAATATTCCTGTAGCTGTGCCGTCCGTGACTGGATAGTATCTATTCTGTTATGGATATAATAGACCTGTCCGCCACGACGTAATTCACGAGTTATAGCCTGAATAATCATACTGTTATTGTACTCTACTACATAAGTCTGTACCGGTTGCCTGTCCTGCGGTGGCTCTTCCAGTACAGACATATCACGTATTCCCGACATAGCCATATTAAGAGTACGTGGAATAGGTGTCGCCGATAACATAAGTATGTCAATACCGTTGAAGGCTTCTTTAAACTTTTCCTTATGTGCTACACCGAAACGCTGTTCTTCGTCGATAATTGCAAGTCCTAAGTCTTTGAAAATAACGCTTTTCTGAATAATTTTGTGCGTACCTATAAGAAAATCAATTCTGCCCTGCTTTAGTTTTTTAAGAATTTCCGATTGTTGTTTAGTAGTACGGTATCTTGACAGGAGTTCTATATTTACCGGAAACTGTTCAAAACGTCTTAAAGCGGTCTGATAGTGCTGATATGCGAGTACAGTTGTAGGAGCTAATAAAGCACATTGTTTACCGGCAAGTACGCACTTCATTACTGCACGGAATGCAACTTCAGTTTTACCGAAACCGACATCACCACATAATAGCCTTTCCATAGGACGTATACTTTCCATATCGGATTTTATTTCCGATATTGCTTGTAACTGGTCATCTGTTTCTATATATGGAAAACGTTCCTCAAAATCGTGTTGTATTTCGTCGTCGGGATAGAACGCAAAACCTTTACTTTGTTCACGTTTGGCATAGAGTTCTGTAAGTTCGTGTGCCATATCCTTTACTGACCGTCTGACATTGTTTCTTGTTTTCTGCCACTCGTTAGAGGAAAGTTTATTCAGTTTGACACCGCTTTCGTCACGAGAACCTATATATTTTGATACCATATCCATTTGTGTTACAGGTATATATAATTTATCCGTACCGGCGTACTGAATTGTTATATAATCCTTTACGACGTCTTCAAATTCAAGTTTGCGTATACCTATGAATCTTCCGATACCGTAACCGGAATGTACAACCAAATCCCCCTCGGCGATATCCGCAAGACTACGTATTTCTTCAGCTTTGTTCTTTCGGCGACGTTTTTTGTTTCGGGTATCCATAGAACGTCCCTGTGTAATGAGTACGGTTTTATTTTCGGGATATTCAAAACCACCGCTGAAACTTCCCGACATAAGACATACTCTTCCTGATTGTAGTATTATTTCATCATTGTATATATCGCACGGAATATTATTTTTCTGTAAGTCCTCACGTATGACTGGTAAAGTTTTTTCGCTACCGGCACACAGAATAATCCGGTATTTTTTTCTTATGAAGTCGGTTAAATCTTCGATAAGCTGTTTCATTTCACCGCCCCATACGGCAGTCTGGAGAGCCTCGAAACTTATTATACGTTTGTAGTCTATGCGTTCGCCACCCTGTAGAAAATTACTCATATAAAGGCATACGTGACTTTCGGCGAGTTTCTGAATCTGTGGGAGTTCTATTATATGACCGTCAAGACCTCTGCAAAGCTGACCCTCTTCAATAAGAAGTTTAACGTCTTCATTGTGACGGAGAGTTATTCCGGAAGCGTTATCCATTACGGAAGAATAGTCGCTGAAAAATACAACGCCGTCGATATAGTCGAAAACTGTCGCCGGTGTATCGTAAATCAGGTTGTAGTATTTCTGACTATGCGGAAGTATTTCACCTGCTCTTAATCTTGTAATGTCACTGCCGAGATTTTCACGTACTGAATTTATACGTTTTCCACGTACTTTTTTAACAAGAGTTTCTATTTTTCCGGCGAGAACGTCATTATCGTAAAGCATTTCATTAGCGGGCGGAATGCTTATACTTTCAAGATTTTCGGTACGTCTTTGTGTATCTGTTTCAAATTCCGAAATGGAATCTATCTCATCGCCCCACAGTTCTATACGTACAGGCTTATCGGTCTGTACAGGGAAAATGTCAATAATAGCACCTCTTACAGAAAACTGTGAAGCACCCTCTACTTTTTCGCACCGCTGATAGCCTGTGCGGACGAGTTCGTTTATAAATTCAGTAGTATTCAGTTCCTGACCGGTTTTGATTTCTGTACTGGCGGAAATAAGTTTGTCTGTGGGAATGGTAGGTTGCATAATGGCTTCAGTACTGGCACATATCACACCGGAACGGCGTTTCAGTATTTTGGAAAGTGCTGATATACGCATATGTTCGTATTCGTGGGTGGAAGTGTCTACTGGTGTGAAGATGAGTTCCTTAGACGGAAAAATTACAGCCGTTTCCTCACCGGACATCATATTTATATCGTCGCATATTCTTCGGGATTCCGCTTCCGAACCTGTTATAAGTAAATTTATTCTGTCGGTAGTTAGTGCGTATACAAGATTCGCCCTGTGTATATGGGAAAGACCTGTCACGGAAACAGGTGATATATTTTTTTCAATGACTTCACATAGATTTTTGTATCCGGAAAGTTCACTGAAAATATTTCTGAAAAAATTCATTTTATTGTCTCCAATCGGGAATTTGTTCTTGATTTAATTATATCTGTTCATAGCCTCGTCAGTTTCGTCGAGAATCATGAGTTTAAGAGCTTCACAGGCGTTTTCAGTGGATATTTTCATTTTTTCCATATCAGCCGGACGGAATTTACCTAATACCCATTTAGCTAAATCGTAATCGGGATGAGGTTTCTTCCCTACGCCGACTTTTATTCTTAAGAAGTCGTCTCTTCCGGTGAGGTCAATAATATTTCTAAGACCGTTATGACCGCCGTGACTTCCTTTCCGGCGTATACGTATTTTACCGCAGTCAAGTGAAATATCGTCGCATACGACAATGAGATTTTCAACGTCGAGTTTGTAGAAATCCATAGCCTGTACAATGGATTCACCGCTTTTGTTCATGTAGGTAGTAGGCTTTAGGAGCAGGCATTTAAAACCCTCTATATCTACTACAGCGGTTTTGCCCTTGAACTGCATTCTGTTTATTGTTGTTCCGTACTGTTCAGCGAGTTTGTCAACTACGTCGAAACCTGCATTATGACGGGTATTATCAAATTCCATACCGAAATTACCGAGACCTGCAATAATATATTCGGGTGTGCCGGTAGTTTTTGCGGTATCATGTGAAATTCTGTCAAAAACATCGAAGATACTCATATATTTTACCTCCTGTAAAAAAAATTTCTGTAATATAATTATAACATTTTCTGCCGGAAATTTCAACTGTTAATATATTTTACTGTATTTCCGGAGAATAACAGTAAATTATACAAAATTACAGGAAATAGTTTTCCACGAATTTATTCGTAATACTCTTGACAAAATATCAAAATCATGATATACTTTATGATATTGAATGTACCGGTATTTCCGGATAAAATTTTTCCAGTGTGAAATTAAAGGAGTTTTTTATATGAAAAGCAAAAAATTTATTATGGCACTGACAACAGCAGTTTCTGTCTTGTCGCTGTCAGCTATGGGAGTTTCTGCTTATGCTGATGACATAAATATTCCGTATACAGCATCTTCCAAGGCACTCACCACAAGCGACGATACAAACGAAGTAAGGCTTAATCTCTGCAATACATGGGGCGGAAGTAATATTGAAGACGTCGCCACAAAGACATATGTAAGCGAAAAAATCGTTGTTAATTTTACCGTTGAGGGTCTCGGCACTACCTCGACAAAAACCAACGCCGACGGTACAACAGAAGACCTCTGTGCTTATCTTATCGGAAGTGTAGGTATGAACAGTGCATGGAATCCGAATGAAAACGGTAATGAAGCCGTAAAGTTAAAAGGCGACGGCGATTACACAGCCACATGGAATCTTAATGACGATTCCGAAACTATCGACAGCCTTATACTCCAGTCAAACATAAAGATTGAAGAGGACAAAACCCTTGCAACAAGCGGAATAAAAATCAAGGTAAATTACATATCAACAGTCGGTGAGGGTTCAACAGCTTCCACAACGTCAACTGCAACAGATACGGCGACTACAACAGAAACAACATCTGCAACTACTACAACATCAGATACCGCAACCACCACAACAACTACTACAACCGTCAATGTATCGGAAAATTTAACCCCTGCACCGTCAACACCTGCAACTCCTGCACCGATAGCCAATGCACCTGCTCCAACCGGTGATTCCGGTATAGGTACGGCACTGACATTTATGGCACTTGCCGGAGTTTCTGTAATAGCAATGAAGAAGAAAAACAAATAATAACGTTTAAATATCCCTCTGAAGTTTTTTCAGAGGGAAATATTTTAAGAAATGAAATACAGAAATTTAATATTATGTTTGTTTTTGTTTACTGTTTCATGCGGTAGGACTGTAGAAAAGTGGTCTGTGAACATACCGGTAAAGGCTTCTGACGTAAATTCCGTTGATTTTGATAACAGTAATTTTTCATTTGCCACCGTGATAACTGACGATAATGCTTCCGCACATGGCAGACTTTCTGTGGAAAATATTTTAGGAAATAATATGCTGAAATTAACTGACGATATGACAGTTGACATTGACGGAAAAGTACAGAAAATATGTATAAATGTCGCCGAATTGATAGGTACGGAAAGACTTCCGGAAATCAGGAGTATAGAATTTGACGTTTATGCAGATGCCGTTTCAGATGAATATATCAATCAGGACGGTGTACGTATAAAATCTGTCGGAACTATATGTATCGGTGGCGGAACGGTCATAAGCGTGAAAAATGCCGACGGTAACGGAAAATGGTACGATTTCGCCGAAACACAAGGCGGTGAATATAATCTTGAAATGTCGGGAGCGGTACATTGTGAGTTTAAGTTTCTGCTTGCGGAAACCGGTTACTGCTGGGACGAATCCATGAATGACGCAAATTTTCTTATAATGCGGTGGGGCAGTGAAAACAAGTCCAATTTATATATTGACAATATAGTTTTTTTCGACGAAAATCATAATTCAATACCTCTTGCATGAAAGACTGGTGATAATACATGAAAAAGATAACGGAAAAATTAAAAAGCGTATCAGTCGCCGGAAGAATAGCCTTTATAATCATGTGCATTGAAAAATATATTGTTGTGCAATATCCCGAAAAAGACTGGACACCGCTTGCGGAGGAAATGTGGAAATTCAATGATTCCTACTGGGACTATTGGCTGTATTCTTTCATTGATTTGTTTCCGGAATGTATTGACGAAAATGACAGTTTTGAAGAATATACCGGAAAATACAGTTATGATACTTTCAGGAATCTATACAAGGACCTCAGAAACAATGAACTGAATGAAATGCTTGATTTATTGAACTGTTTTATGGGAATATATCTTTATACAAGTGTTTGTCATTCTACTGAACGTATGTTTCCGGAAGTTATAGAAGAAATTGTAAGTTACCTGACAAAAAATAATATTCCCGTTCCCGATGTTGAAAAAATTTCATTTTCTGATATCAGACAAAATCACGGATTCGGGGAAAAATTTGACGGAAGGTATCTTTCAATAATTCTGAACAGTTAATATTTTTACTTGTTTTCCGGAGCAGGTGGAAAAATTTACAGAAATTTAAATAATTTTCACAAAAAATTCCTTGACAAATTTTTTTATTTGTGATAAAATATATTGCAGATTTTATTTAAAAGGAGGTTTTTATTAATGAATTTCTATAAAGACGGAAAATCCGTACTTGCACTTCTTAACGGTACAGCGGAAAATCTTGCAGAAATTACCGCTAATACTACTGATGCCGCAGTTGAAAAACACGTACCGGTATACGAAGTGAACGACGGAAAAGTCTGTGTAAAAGTCGGTTCTGTGGAACACCCTATGGTTGAAAACCACTATATTCAGTGGATTGCCGTTGAAACAAACAGGGGCTTCTATGTCAAGTATCTTTTGCCGGACGAAAAACCAGAGGCTTGTTTTACAGTTGGCAGAGAAGTGGTTGAAACTGTTTACGCTTACTGCAACTTACACGGACTTTGGGAAAATTAATAAGAAAAGGAGTTTTTTATCATGGCTGAAAACAAATACGCAGGTACTAAAACCGAACAGAATTTAAAGGACGCTTTTGCAGGCGAATCACAGGCAAGAAACAAGTACACTTACTTTGCATCTGTGGCAAAGAAAGCAGGTTATGAACAGATTGCAGAAATCTTCCTCCAGACCGCCGATAACGAAAAAGAACACGCTAAAATGTGGTTTAAGGAACTCGGTGGCATAGGCGATACTGCTGAAAATCTCCTCGCTGCCGCAGAGGGTGAAAATCATGAATGGACTGATATGTACGAGAGAATGGCTCAGGAAGCTGAAGAAGAAGGTTTCAAGGCTCTCGCTGTTAAGTTCCGTATGGTTGGTGCTATCGAAAAGGCACACGAAGAACGTTATCGCAAACTGCTTGAAAACGTAAACAATCAGGAAGTTTTCGCAAAAAGCGGTGTACAGGTATGGGAATGTCGTAACTGCGGTCATATCGTAGTAGGCACATCAGCTCCGAAAGTATGTCCTGTATGCGCACACCCACAAAGCTACTTTGAAGTAAGAAGCGAAAATTATTAATCACAGTAATAAAGCGGACTCTTAAAAAAGTCCGCTTTTGTTTAAACGGTGAATAAGTATGAAATCGAAAAAAATTATTGGTATTATAGCTGTTGTATGTATTCTGATTTTCGGAGCTATCTTTTTCGATACACATTTTGCAGTAATTGATAAAAAAATCTATAAAAATGATATTAAAAAAATAGACCCTTCTTTAGACGTTACCAGTGTAAGAGAAATAAACAAATGTATTGAAGTTGAACAAATATGGTTGACAAGAGCAGGTGAGAATACAATTTCCGGATTCAGAAACTTTCATAATCTTTACGATTTAATGGTAATGAGTTCTGATATAAGCCGTGCGGACTGTGAAAAAATCAGTAAGTTTGATAATCTGAAAGAATTTACTGTTTTTCGTACTGATATTGATTTTAAGGGCTTTAACAGTGATTCAGTTTCTTCAATAGTATTTATCATGAGTACAGTTAAAAATTTTGAAGAATTGTCAGAATGTAAGTCACTTAAAATTATAAGTATAAGTGCTTCGGCAATATCTGATAATGATATTACTAAAGACAGTTCAATATTTGCGTCCTTTGATTATGTTGAGGAATTACATTTAAATACAGGAAAAATAGAAGATGTATCAGGTTTTCTTGAAATGGATTCATTAAAGGTATTAGAAACTGATAAAGGAACTATTTCCGAAAAGAATATAAAATTACTTGAAGACAATGGAATTTCAGTCATTGAAAACGATTAAGATATTTTTAAATCAGGAGGTAACTATGAAATATAATATAAATGACCCCGAAGCCGTCGCAATACGTGAAAAAATGGAACAGCTTAAAAAATTCGGAGATGTTGAAATATATGATACAATCAGCATTGAGGAAGTAAGAAAGTTTGAAGAAGAAAACAATATAAAACTACCAGAAGATTATGTATGGTTTATAACAAACGTCGCCAACGGCTGTAAAGGTGACAGATTTTATGACTACAGATACAGTTGTGGATTTTATCCACTTGAAAAGACATATTTTTCAGATGAAGATGCAGGATATTTCTGTAAGGGTGAGGAAGATTTTTCACTTGATATATCAAGTAAGGGGTGTTCATATTCATACGGAATTATTCTCAAGGGCGAGCATTACGGCGAAATATCTGATAACGCTGATGGTCTTGTTTACTACTTACCGAAAAAAGTACACGGCTTTAAGGAATGGTATAACCTGCTCCTTGACGAAACACTTCTCGGATATGATACATCACGCTTTGACGACAGAATAAGCGGAAAAATTGAGGATATAATTGAAAGTTACAGACAGAATCATGATATGTTTTATATACGTTCAATTCAGTGGAAAACCGGCTGGGATTGCAGAAAAGAAGTTATCACTGAAAAATTAATGAATGATATTTATGAAGTCTTTGTAAATGAAACAATTTCCGAAAATAAAGAAGTTCTTTTTCTTATATTGAAAAATATAGGCTATCCGGATATGTTCAGCGTTATTGAACAGATTTTTATTCCGGAAAATTACGAAACAATAGCTTTTTACCTTAATACAACAGGTGGTATTTATTTCAAAACCAGATATAGATATTTAAAAAGTGGTGTCATTGACGAAGCAGGCAGATATTATCCCATGATTAGAAAAATGCTTGATTATCTTGCCGAAAATGAAAGTGAATATTTCAGCGATGCTTTCAGAATTGCAGTAATGAATCCGGAATTTAAAGCAAGTCATATTGAAAGTATTTCCAACCGTGATTTTGTCATGAAACATATAAGCAATCTGTATGAAGAAGAACTGATAAGACGTATCGAACCATATTATACACAGTCAAAAAAATAAAGCGGACAGAAATTGTCCGCATTATTTATAGGAATTGTCTCATGTCAAGGGATAGTTTTTCTTCCGTACCGATAAGTCTTCCGGCGATAGTCTTTGAACGTTCGTCGGCTGCCTTGTACTGATTCAGATATCTACTTAATGACTTTATACCCATATGACAGCCATCAGAAATAAGTTCGGCAATATTGCTGTCGGATTCGTTCATCTTTAGTTTGACGTTAGTTTTCATCCACGACATACCTTTAGCAATCGGATTAGGGTCTTTGCCGTCGTCGTGATAGTCCGCAAGTGCTACCTGTAAATCTGTTTTAAGTTTTTCGTTTTCGCTCTTACTGTATTGTAGCGTATTTTTCAGATTTTCGTCGTGGACGTATTCCATAACCTCATCTATAGCGGAAACACCCATTTTTACACCGGCGTCGCATTCACGGAGTAATTTTATAGTATCCTGTTCAATCATATTATCAACCTCCTTTGTGATAGTATTTCCGCAAATGAGATTTTTATACTAATTTTCTATAAAAGCGTCTTTCAGTACCTTACTATGCGGATAATATGTAACATGGGCTTTTTTCTTATAATAGTAGGTACTTGTATTCCAGTTATATATTTCCTGACCGTCTATGTAGTCATTGGCACGGAGTTTTTCAATAGTTTCGTCGGGAATGTCAAGATGTATTTCTTCGCCGTCTATTTCCGTATAGAAATAACCCCATAATGTACTGTATTCGCTTGTAATGACAGTCTTTTCACCGGTGAATATATCCGCTGTATAGCCTGTGCATATATACGCATGAAGTCCGAAAAGAATTATAAATAAAAAAGTAAACACGCCATATCTTTTACAGTATTTTTTTATTTTATTCAGTTTACGCAAATATAAGATTGTAATATATACTGTCATGAATGCCGATATAATAAACAACAGTGTAACAAGATACAAGTGATACGTACCAGCTTTTATACGAGTATTGATTACATAACCGATTATTATTGCGTTTACAAGGTTAAATAAGGCACTAAGAAATGAATATTTATGCATAGCTTTGAGTTCTTCGGGTTTATTGTACATATAGTCATCCCCTTGTCAGTCGTGCATATCGTCGACGAATACATTGATACTGCTTATCTTTATACCGATAGTTTGTTTTATATCGTCGCTGACACGTTCGGTTATATTTTCGACAGCGGATTGTATATCCGTACCGTATGTGACTTTTATATGAATGTCAATAATGATACCGTTTCTGTCCTTGCGTACGGCAACACCCCGACGTTTAAAAAGTCTTCCGTGAGTTATTTCCGCCAGAGCTGACCGGAATTTATTTTCAGTATATATATCGGAAATACCTGTATATTCGCATACCGCATGACGTACTATCTGCGTTATATAGTTTTCCGAGATTGAAATTTTTCCCATAGTATTTTCTGTATTCAACATAATAATTACCTCCTGACTGTAAGGATATTATAACACGTATTCCGGATATTTACAATAGAAGATTCAATAAATTTTATATTGACATTTCCCTGTGATATGATTATAATTATTACATATCAGATTAAAGAAACAGGTGATTTTTTATGAAAAACTTACTTTTTATAGGCGATGTAGTCGGGAAATCCGGCTGTGAATTTCTTGCGGAAAAACTACCGAAAATAAAACGTGACTACAGGATAGACGTTACTGTAGTAAATGCCGAGAACTCCGCACAGGGTAACGGTATAACACATCATTCGGCGGAAAGTATAATAAAAGCCGGTGCAGATGTACTTACTACCGGAAATCATGCATTCCGGCAGAAAAATGACCTTGATATTTTCGACAGGGATTATATAATACGTCCGGCGAATTATCCTGACGGAGCAGGCATTGGAAAGGGTATATGTATTCTTGATATGGGTGCATATTCCGTAGCGGTAATAAATCTTATGGGTACGGTCTTTCTTGATTCGCTGGACAATCCTTTCACTAAGATAGACGATATTCTTGAAAATATTGATATAAAAAATATTTTCGTTGATTTCCATGCGGAAGCCACTTCCGAAAAAAAGGCTATGGGTTATTACCTTGCCGGAAAGGTCACCGGAGTTTTAGGAACACATACACACGTCCAGACCGCCGACGAAACTATTATAGATTCCCATACGGCTTATATAACTGACGTCGGTATGACCGGTGTGGAAAAATCATGTTTAGGAGTAGAAATAAAACCGGCTGTCGACAGATTAAGATTCCGTATTCCTGTAAAGTTCCGTGAGGCTTCCGGAGCGTGTTTTATGTGCGGAGTAGTTGTTTCGTTTGACGAAAAAACAGGCAGGGCTTATGAAATAAGAAGCATTGTTATAAGATGATTCTTAAAAATTATTTTTTGTGATTTCCTATTGACAAATTACTATTTTTATGATATAATGTATGAAATCGGATTATACCGGTGTATTATAATACTTATTTGCAGGAGGGTCACAACATGGAAATTTTAAAAGTTTCGTCACATTCATCACCGAATTCTGTTGCCGGTGCTATTGCCGGTGTTATAAGGGAACAGAAAGCTGTTGAAGTTCAGGCAGTCGGAGCAGGTGCAACTAATCAGGCTATAAAGGCTATCGCAATTGCAAGAGGTTATCTCGCACCTATCGGTATTGACCTTGTTTGTATTCCGGCTTTTGCTAACATACAGATTGACGGCGAAGAAAGAACTGCTATAAAGCTCATCTGTGAAAAACGCTGACAGCGGTTTTTTTATTCTGATTTGACGGGGCGGACTATGTTCGTCCCTGATTTTGTTATGGAGTGATTTTTTATGTCAACATTATTCAGTGATATTGAATCTTTAAGAGGTACAGGAAAAGTTAAAGCTGAAAAATACCGTAAAATCGGCATTGATTCAGTCTATGACCTTATATGTCACTTCCCTAAGAAATATTTTGACTTTCACTGTAATGTATCGGTTCAGAATGCCATTACAGACGAATACAACTGTATAAAACTTAAGATAGTATCAAAGTTGCCGATACATACCACAAGAAATAATCTTATTATATGTAAGGCAATTGCTACTGACGGTATCGAAGATATAACTGTAACCATGTTCAATAATATATATGCTTTCCAGTATCTCCGGACAGGTTACGAATATTATATGTATGGTAAAGTGACAGAAAATCTTTACGGAAAAGAAATGACTTCACCAATATATATCCATGCAAATGAAAAAAATCACATTCAGCCACAGTACAGGCTTACACAGGGTCTCACTGTAAATATGGTAAAAGCTGACGTAAAACAGGCTATTGGAATAATGCATAATGAACCGTTTGAAACTCTTTCCGAAGATATACGCCGAAAATATTCTCTTGAAACGCTTATGTGGTCTCTTGAAAACATACATTTTCCGAAAAGTATGAAATCCGCTGAGCAGGCAAAAAAAAGACTCGCATTTGACGAACTCTTACGCCTGCAACTCGGTATGTTAATTATGCGGAAAAATTCCGAAAAACATACAGCTTTTAAAATGAAAAAGTCAACCAATATTTCGGATTTTATAAAAAGTCTTCCGTTCAGACTGACCGGAGACCAGAAAAAAGCGTCAGCAGAAATAATCGGCGACTTATGCAGTGATATTCCTATGAACAGACTTTTACAGGGTGATGTTGGTAGCGGTAAAACTGCCGTTGCCTCGATAGCGTGTTATTTTGCTACAAAAAACGGTATACAATCCGCACTTATGGCACCTACTGAAATACTCGCTACACAGCATTACAAGACGTTATCAGGATTTCTTGAGCCGTTCGGAGTACGTGTATGTCTGCTGACAGGTTCAATGACCACAAAAAAGAAGTCGCAGATAAGGGCGGAAATATCTGCCGGAAATTATGATGTCATAATAGGTACACACGCAATTATTCAGAAAGATGTTGAATATAAATCACTCGGACTTGTAATAACCGACGAACAACATCGTTTCGGCGTATCACAACGGAGTGCATTAGCTGAAAAAGGCGATATGCCACATAAACTTGTAATGTCGGCTACTCCTATACCCCGTACACTTGCACTTATGATTTACGGCGATTTGGATATTTCCGTAATAAAACAGTTACCGGCAGGCAGAAAACCTGTAAAGACTTACGCCGTTACCGGAAGAGTAAGGAGCAGGGTTTTTAACTATATCCGGCAATATCTTGACGACGGTAAACAGGCTTATATAGTATGTCCCATGATTGAGGACAGCGAAAGCGATTTGTTTGCGGTGAAATCGTATGCGGAAAATGTCATGAAATCTGACCTCAAAAATTATAATGTGGAAATTCTTCATGGTAAGATGTCGGCACAGGAAAAGGAATCCGTTATGCAGAAATTCCACGACGGCAAAACAGATGTTCTTATATGTACTACTGTTGTTGAAGTCGGCGTAGATGTTCCTAATGCTTCGGTAATAGTCATTGAAAACGCTGAACGTTTCGGCTTGTCACAGATACACCAGCTCCGTGGACGTGTAGGGCGTGGACAGTCTGAAAGTTCGTGTATTCTCATAACCGATAACACTTCCGAGGAATGCAGACATCGTATGCAGATAATGTCAAAAACAAATGACGGTTTTGAAATTTCCGAGGAAGATTTGAAGTTAAGAGGTCCAGGGGATTTTTTCGGCAATGCACAGCATGGACTTCCGCCTATGAAAATCGCTGACCTTTCGTGTAACATTCAGCTTATGAACGACGCCCGACAATGTGCTACGGAAATTATCGCCGATGACCCTCTTCTTGAAAAACCTTATAATAATCCGCTCCGTATGGAAGTTATCCGGCTTTTCGATAAGGATATTATTGGTTAAATGAAAATTTTTATTCCGTTTTTTGACGGTATACAGGGAAATCTGAAAAAACCTCAAAAAAATCTGAAAAAATTTTCAAAAAACCCTTGACAAATTGAAAAAGTTGTGATATACTATAATAGTCGTCAGGGAACAACGGCGACGGACAAGAAAGCAGTGTGGGGGTTTAGCTCAGCTGGGAGAGCATCTGCCTTACAAGCAGAGGGTCACAGGTTCGAGCCCTGTAGTCCCCA
>JAIDQQ010000006.1 GCA_029062165.1 Ruminococcus sp. | reverse complement strand
AAATGCTGAAAACGGTGAAATAAATGTAGTTTATAAGCGTTCAGAGGGTAATTACGCCGTTCTCGAACCTGATAATCAATAAAATATTATAACCGACGGTTCTTTTCCCGAACCGTCGGTTTTTTGAAAGGAATCATTTATGGACGAAAATAAAAAAATAGTAATCGAAAAACGTATAAGAAAAACAGGTGAAAACCTCGTCAGAAATAACATGGAGTTCTATTACGCCGAAACTAAAGAAGATGTAAAATCAATCGTTGAAAGTCTGCTGAAAAAAGGCGATGTTATAACAAATGGCGGTACTGTTTCAATGGCTGAATGTGGTATCGCTGAACTGCTCCGCTCACCTGATTATACGTATCTTGACCGTACCGGAAAATCCCGTGAGGAAGTAGAGGAAATCTATATAAAAGCATATTCGGCAGATGTATATATATCCAGCTCCAACGCCATAACCGAAGACGGCGTATTATATAACGTCGACGGCAACAGTAACAGAGTTTCCGCTATTGCATATGGTCCGAAGTCTGTGGTCATAATCGCCGGATATAACAAGATTGTAAAGAATCTCGACGAAGCAGTAATGCGTGTCAAGAGGGAATCTGCACCGCCTAACTGTGTCCGTCTTGACTGTCCTACACCCTGCAAGGAAACAGGCGAATGTATATCACTGTTAAGAACCGGAAGTCAGATTACAGACGGCTGTTACGGTGACGGCAGAATATGTTGTAATTATCTTATATCCGCTAAACAACGTCAGAAAAACCGTATAAAAGTAATACTGGTAGGCGAAGAACTCGGTTACTGATTTAACACGCAAAATACAAAAAAAGTCTTGCAGATACGCAGGACTTTTTTAATTAATAGATTTTTATGACTATTTCAAGCAGACCATCATTATAATCCGCTGAAATTTTTCCGTCAAGCTGTTCGATAAGAATTTTTGCTATAGACAGTCCAAGACCTGACGACTGACCTATATTTTCAACGGTAAAAAATCTGTCGAATAGTTTACCGGTTTCGATACCGTCGAGGGCTTTTGCGTGATTACCGAATTTAATAACGCCATTCCGATTCATAGTAATAAATAAATCGCCGTCACTGTACTTAAGTGCATTATTTAACAAATTTGCGAATACTCTTGAAAGTGCAACAGGGTCAGACATACGGATTATACGTTTTTCCGTGATGTCAATTTCCGGAATTATGTTGTGTTCCTGTAGTACCGCCTGATAACTTAAAATACTTTCTTCAAGGATACTGTTTAAAGTAACTTCTTCGAGTTGCGGACTATATTCGCCGGAAACCGCTGACGAATATTTCAGTAGTTCTTCGGTAAGCTGTTTAAGAGCGTATGTGCGTTCCTCTATGATTGATATATACTGTTCAGCCTGTTCGGATTTTTCTTCTTCTTTGAGGAAATCGAGATAACCACATATAGCGGTAAGAGGAGTACGCAAATCGTGTGAGATGTTTGTGACGGCTCTTTTTATTTCCGCATCACCTTGACTGTACTTTATATATTCAGTACGCAGAATTTTTAACTGTTGATTGAGTACGGAAGTAAGAGAACATATATCCCTGTCGGAAGACGATATTGAAATAAGTGTATTCGTATCTTCGGTAAGTTTTTCCGCAATCTGATTTCTTATTTCTTTCATTGATTTCTTTATTACGTACAATTTTACGGAAACATAAAATAATACCGCAAAAAGTATACCGAAGATCAAATACACCAACATAATTTTATACCTACTTCAAATCTTTTCGGGAGAATACGGACATTCCCGAAAGTACAAAAATAATACATAATATAATATCGCCTGAAATCATGTACACGATATTTTCAGCGAATCTGTAACACAACTGATACGCCTGACCAGCCGGAAGAATTTCAAATATCAACGTTAAAATCCGGCGTTCATTGTCATCGGGATAACGTGGATTTTTACCATATTCCATAGTTCCGCTATCGAACATATACGTATATTCCGGAACAACAAGACAATTATGAATATCTATTGATACGTACATAATGATAATAGCTACAAGAAAACATAACGCAATACCGAGAGTTTTTTTCTGTACAGATGTTATAATCAGCGAAAAAAGCGTAACACATACAGAAATCTGTAGCAAACCGGTCAGATAGTAGCCGATGACTTCAATGTTACTTAATTCCTGAAATCCACCCATAAAAACCATACCGATTATAAGCGACGGTATAATATACGCTATACACATAAGTAAACCGGCGGAAATGCATACAAGAACCTGCGAAATATAAATATCACGTCTTTTGTGACCGGAAATTATTTTGTTTCTTATAGTCCCCTCGCTGAACTCCTCACCCTGAAACATACCGCAGAAAACTCCGCATAATATTCCGGACAGCATAGGAAATCCGAAAGCTACATTTTCCGCACAGAAATCGCCTGCTTCTTTCTTGTCGATGTACATACTTATTGAACCCACTAATCCGAATATAAACATTACCGCAATACATAACCAGAATAAAGTATCTTTTTTCAGACGCATAAAATCTGAAGAAATTATTTTAAACATAATACACCTATTTCAAATCTTTCTTACGGAAAAATACCACACCTGCTCCGCTGGAAAGAATCATTATCAACGCCGAATACATAGCCATTTTACCGGCATTATCGGTATCTGTAGCCATAATCTGATAGAACTGATTTACAGGCAGTATATCATTAAGAGTTTCATATATTTTACGCTTCGTACCTGTCAGATAATTCGGGTTTTTAGTCTGTACCGTTGTATAAGTTTTTTCATCTGTTTCGGAAGCAACCGGTCTCAAATCTTCATAATATTCCGGAGCTTCAAGGTCAGCTGTAATAGTAATTGCGGAAACAAATAAAATCATAGTTGCTATCAAAGCCGTTACCGCTCCGCTTGCCTTACTCTGAATAAGCATAGAAATAAGTACGAGTATAGCAGAAAAACCAATCATAGTAACGCACTGACTTATTATACATATAGCGGTCTGCTTTGCGGTAAGACTGGTGGTACGGAAAAGTACGTAACCTAAACCAAGCGTTACTGTTAGTGACGTAAGAAGCGTTATGACGTTAGCTACCGCACACGTAATAAAATTGGATAAATAAATTTCTGTCCGCTTACTGCCTACCATAAGTTTATTACGTATAGTGCCGTCGGAATAGTCCGTACCTAAGAATATAGCGGTAAAAGCAGCTACTGCAAATACAATATACAGTGCGTTTGAAAATGCGAAACCGTCAGCCGATTTATATTCAATACCGAGGTCAACATAATATTCCGGAAATTTTTTCATTTCATAGTAGCGTGTGAAGTTTTCAAGAATACCAATTCCGGCGGAAAAAATAAGACATACCTCAAAAAACGTACTCTTGAAAAGTCTTGAAAAATTTGCCTGTATTAATTTATTCATTTTTGACACCTCCGACAAGATTCATGAAATAGCTTTCGAGACTTTCCTCATGTTCAGAAATATTAAGTACCTCACAGTTTTCAGCGGACATCAGATTTACAAGTTTCGTAACCGTTATCTGTCCGAAAATATCCGCTGTACTGTCACTGGTCAGTGTGTAATCAAGACCGATTCTGTCAAGTACCTTAATCATAGGTTTAGTATCGGAAACGGTAAGGCGAATACTTTTCCTACAGGATTTTTCAAGTTCTTCCGCACTTATTTCCTTAATCATCACGCCACCATCGATAAAACCGTAATGTGTGGCGAGTTTTGAAAGTTCGTCGAGGATATGGCTTGAAATAAGTACGGTAATATTTTTTTCCCTGTTGAGTTTGATAATAAGTTCACGTATTTCAATTATACCTTGTGGGTCAAGACCGTTTACAGGTTCGTCGAGTATGAGGAAATCGGGATTACCGGCGAGTGCTACGGCTATACCCAGTCGCTGACGCATACCGAGTGAAAAGTTTTTGGCTTTTTTCTTGCCGGTATTTCCGAGACCTACAAGCTGGAGCAGGTCAGGAATATCCTTGAAATCCGGCAGACCTAAATTCCGGTATTGCATTTTCAGATTGTCTTCAGCGGTCATGCCGAGATAGATTGACGGCGTTTCTACTACCGCACCCATACGGCGACGTGATTTTTCAATGTCGGAAGCGGAATTTTTTCTGCCATACAGGATAAATTCACCGGAAGTGACGGTCTGTAAACCGCATACGAGACGGATAAGAGTAGTTTTACCTGCTCCGTTTCTGCCGACAAATCCGTAAATCGCACCTTTAGGAACATTCATGGAAAGACCGTCAAGAGCCTTGAAGTGCCGGTAATGTTTGCACAGGTTTTTAGTTTGTAAGATATAGTCCATTTTATGACCTCCTTTATTTGATATTCAGATTATATCACGAAAGTGTAAAGAAAGTCGTAAAGAAAAGTGTAAAGATTTCGTAAAGATTATTTTTTCATTCGGAAACCGATACCCCATACAGTTTCAATGTAATCTTTACCGCTTATTTTCTTGAGTTTGCACCGGATATTGCTTATATGCATTTTCAGTGAACTTTCCATGCAGTCGGGAGTATCACGGCTTATGCGGTCAAGAATGACCGATTTTGAAATAGCCCTTTCCGGATTCTGCATAAGTAGCTTAAGGATAGCAAATTCTGTTCTTGTAAGATGTTCATTTTTGCCGGAGACCGTAACGGAATGTGACATCAAATCAAGTGAAACGTCGTCAAAGACCAGTACGGAAGTATCAGCAGAAACTGTCTTGTTCCGGAACGCTACAGTAATACGTGCGAGGAGTTCGGAATTGTCAAAGGGTTTTGTTACATAGTCAACAGCACCGTTCATAAGCAGATTGACTTTATCGGAAATATCAGATTTTGCCGAAACTACAATAACCGGAGTACCGTTTATTTTAGATAATACTTCCTCACCGTTCATACCTGGTAGCATCAAATCAAGAAGAATTAAATCAGGCTGATTGTTTTCAAGAAAATATAACGCTTCCGTACCGGAGTAAGCACGATGTACGGCGTAATTGTTTTTCGTGAGAAGTCTTTCAAGCATATCGCCGATATAAATATCATCATCTATTATCATAATTTTTTTCATAGAATATACTTCACTTTCAGAATTGGTAACAACATTATAGCACAAAACATACAGCACGTCAATTATGAATATTTTTTTAACATTTCTGCTTATACAACCTTTACCGATTGAAAAAATCGTAATTCAGTATTAATTATAGGGAGGTGTTTCCGATGATATAAAGGAATTAAAAAACAGAATTTCAGAAAAAATGCAAGGAGGAAGTTTTATGTCTGCAACGATATTGAATGAAAAATTTATACGTTTTTCCGAGGAAACAAAAAGAGCAGAAGTAATCGCTGAAATCTATACGGATACTTCAGACGAACTGCCCGAAAAAAACGGTCTTGATGACAGAATCTTACATCAGGGGTCAGTAGCATACGTAATCAGCGAAAACAGACTCGCTGTCATGGACAGTAACGGCAACTGGAATTATTCCGGAACATAATATTAAAAATGCCACGGCTTACACTGTGGCATTTTTTATTTGACCTCTTGAAAATTCATGAAAAATATGCTATAATAATCCTGTAAACTATCGTAAAAAAGGAGAACTCTATGAAATATAACTTTTATGGCTGGGAAACTGCCGACGTTAAACCGATAAACAATATATATCCGTCAATACATTCGCCGAAAGATTTATATGATGCTCTTTCGGGGATATGGTCTGCTGAAACGTGTGCGCCTCGTATGCGTCATAACTGGACACCCGAAAATAAAACTCTTGGACAGTGTTCAATAACGGCATTTCTTGTACAGGATATTTTCGGCGGAAAAGTTTACGGCATATTACGTACCGGCGGAAATTATCACTGTTATAACGTAATCGGCGACTGTGTTTTTGACCTTACAAGCGAACAGTTTGGTAATGAAAAACTTATATATGAAAATAATCCGGAACAGTTCAGGGAAGTACATTTTTCAAAGGAAGAAAAACATCTGCGATACGAAAAACTTAAAAAATTACTGTCAGAAATATGAGGTACTATAATGGAAATAAGAGTACTGGAATATTTTCTGGCAGTCGCAAAAGAACAGAGTATATCCGGTGCAGGAGAGGTTCTGCACCTGTCACAACCTACACTGTCACGTCAGCTGAAAGATATGGAAGACGAACTTGGAAAACAGCTTTTCATACGTGGCAACAGACGTATCACACTGACCGACGAGGGCATACTTTTACGGAAACGTGCGGAAGAAATTATAGATTTAGTCCGGAAAACTGAAAACGATATTAAACTTTCTGACGATGTTGTTTCCGGTACTATATATATCGGAGCAGGTGAAACTGATGCCGTAAGACTTATTGCAGGAACGGCAAAGAAATTACAGAAAGAATATCCTATGATACAGTATAATATTTTCAGCGGGGATGCTCCGGACGTTGCGGAACGTCTAAGCAGAGGACTTCTTGATTTCGGAATTTTATTCGACCCTATAGACCTTTCAAAATTTGAACATATTAAAATACCGGTAAAAGATACATGGGGCGTACTTATGCGGAAAGATTCACCGCTTGCGGAAAAAGAAAATATAACACCGCCTGATTTATGGGACAAACCGCTTATAGTATCACGTCAGCAGAATGAAACAAGTGCATTATCGGAATGGATAGGCAGACCGTTTAAAAGTCTTGATGTAACGGCTACATATAATTTAGTGTATAATGCTTCATTGATGGTTGATGAGGGAATAGGCTATGCACTGTGTCTTGATAAATTAATAAACGTATCGGGAAAAAGTAATCTGTGTTTCAGACCGTTATTTCCTCATCTGGAGGCGGAAATGCATTTTGTATGGAAACGTTATCAGATTCTTTCAAAGGGTGCGGAAAAATTTCTTGAATATTTTACCGAAGAGCTTAAAAAATATAGATAATAAAAATTACCGCAAAGAATAAAAATCCTTGCGGTAATATTTTATTTAGTACCAGTCATGTTTTTCGTTACGGTCAAGAGCGTTTATTCTGTTCATTTCCTCGTCCGAGAGTTCAAAACCGTAAAGGTCAGTGTTTTCCCTGATATGTTCGGGATTGCTTGACCCAGGGATTACTACTACACCTTTCTGAAGATTCCAGCGTAAAATTATCTGTGCGGAAGAAACTCCATGATTTTCAGCGATTTCAGAAATAACCTCATCTCCGAGAAGTTCCGCTGTATGTCCACGTCCGCCGAGAGGATACCAACCTTGTACGACTATACCGAGATTCTGAATATAAGGTATCACATCATTTTCCTGATAGTACGGGTGAATTTCATTCTGTACGAGTGCCGGAGTAATATTTATCTGTGGCAGAAATTCTGTCAGTTCCTCGACATACCAATTGGAAAGTCCTAAAGAACGTATTTTACCATCTTCAACGAATTTTTCCATAGCCTTGTACGCCTTGACGTCATTTTTATCGGGGTGATGTAACAACATCATATCAACGTAACCAATGTCAAGCCTGTCGAGACACGCTTGTATGGATTCTTCCGGATTCGCCATTTCAGTCCCAGGATAGATTTTAGTAGTAACGAATATATCTTCACGACTTATGCCGAGTTCTTCAATACTTTCACGGATAGCCTGACCGACTTCTTTTTCATTACCATATGCAGATGCGGTATCAATCAGACGCACACCGTCTTTTATAGCGGATTTTACAGCATTTATACACTCTTCACCATGCAGACTATACGTACCAAGTCCGTTTATAGCCATTGTATAACCGCTGTTGAGTACGACAGATTTATTTTTCATGTCAAAAACTGCCGTTTTTTTTTCAGTAGAAAATGTAACCGATACATTACCTGCTCCGAGAATTTCTTTCAGTTCCGATTGTGTGATATTATCAATTTTACCCAGTCTTGTGAAATTCCAAGTATTTTCGTCGTAATATATGGTAATCTGATTACCCTGATAAAGAATGATGTCACCTGCATGAGTAGTAATTTTTTCGTCGTTACGAGGCAGACTTGTACCGAGTGAACCTACTTTTTCAAAATTTCCGTAGTCGCTCATATCGACAGTAATCGGTGCGGATTCTATCATTTCAGCGAACGCCTTAGCAGACGAATTATTTTCAAGAGTTGCCGTAAGTGTATGACCATTTACTTCAATATTCACTTTTACTTCCTCGCTTTTTTCGGGTATCGAAAGAGTATCAAGCCATTCAGAGACATCTTTTTCCGTGGACGAAGATGCAAAACGTTTACCGGAAATCCAGTCGGCATTTTCTGTAAGGGAATGTAAATCGGTATCGCTTGACCCGATACCACTGCTTGCCGACGTACAGAACGGAATAATCGTTTTTCCGGAAAAATCATAGCTTTCAAGGAAAGTACTTATAATTCTCGGTGCCTGACCGTGCCATATCGGATAGCCTATTAAAATAACGTCATAATCGTCGATATTTTCTACTGTACCCGATATTGCTGGACGTGCGGAAGGGTCATTTTGTTCACGGTCTGCCCGACAGTCCGTATAATATGCGAGGTCTTCGGCAGTATACGGTATTTCCGGAATAATTTCATAGGTATCTGCATTAAGATAATCCGCCATATATCCGGCGATAGTTTCCGTAGTACCTGTACATGAAAAATATGTCACGAGAATATCGGTATTATTTTCCGGCATATCGGATAATTCTTTCCTCATAAGACTGACGTCAAATGAATCCCACCGGTTATCGTTGTTGAGGTCATAATTTTTATCTTCAAGACCGCTTGTTTCTTTCGTCAGAACAAAATCCTGTAAATTATTAAGGTCTTCGGTTGTGTACGTGGTTGTATTATTGTCGGTCTGTGCGGAGGGTTCATATATCATTCCGCAAGAAGCAGTTACAAACGTATACATAAAAGCCGATACAAAAACAGAAATTATTTTTTTCATAAAGTCACCTCTTTTATAAATTTTGCGGGTACGCCACCGAAAATACAGTTAGCAGGTACGTCACAATTTACGACTGCTCCACCGGCAATAACTGCACCATCTCCGATAGTCACGCCGGAAAGAATTGTCGCATTTGAACCTATCCATACTTTGTTGCCAATACGTATCGGAGCAGGTATAATATTTGCACGTTTCTGTGGGTTCAGATTATGATTCAAAGTTGCCAGTACAACATTATGACCAATTAATACATCATCACCGATATATATTCCGCCTTGGTCTTGGAATTTACAACCGGCATTGATAAAGACGTTTCTGCCGATATGGATATTTATTCCGCAGTCGGAATAGAACGGCGGAAACATACTGAAATTCTGTATTTTCCGATTTGTAAGTTTTTCCATAAGTTCCTGTAGTTCTTCGGGTGTACGGTAACTGTCATTCATTTCATGAGTTATTTTCAAAGCCCTCTGTGAAAGTCCATGCATATGAATGTGTACCGGCGAATCTGCCTGAATTTCGTTTCCGGTATTCATAATTTCAATAAATTCGATGTCTGTCATAAAACGCTCCTCCTTTAATGACTTCATTATAACATAATATTTCTGATATTGCAAATACTTATATCGAATATTCAGCTATATCAGAAAAGCATATCAGATATGACACAAAAAAAACTGTACAGCATATAAAGCCATACAGTTTTTCTGATTTGTCCCATTGGGATAACCCTTTATAATCTTAAACAATTTTTCTGACGGCTATGTGCAGATACCCGTCAGATTTATTGCAGATTTATTTTTTAATAATTTCCTGTCTCATTCTTACGAGGTCAAAAACATTTATGATATTGTCTTCATTGAGGTCACCGGCTTTCCAGTCGGTCAGATTACCTGTACCGAGTAACCATTTCTGCATCATGACGAGGTCAGCTACTGTAAATTTACCGTCCGCATTTACGTCGCCTTTAATGCCTGTAGATGTCTGACTGCCTTCGTATTCATAGACGAGTGTGACCGTTTTATAGTCTATAACAATATCGCTACCGCCGTCGCCTTGTTTTTCGGAGAATGCCCACCAACCTGTCTGGAGTTCAGCAGTATCTTCCGTGGCACTTCCCTGTACGTTTAAATTTGAACCGTTTTCAGCAGGTACAATAAATTCGTTGTCGAAAGGAATAACTATTTCGTTCACGCCGTTTGAGTAGCTGTAATTCTTGCAAGCCCATGAAGCGTTTGTACCGTCGGCGAGTTTTATGTTATTGAAGCAGAGTCCGCCACCGCCACTGTAGTAGGCTGAACCCTCTGTTGAATGACTGTCCACGGAGATAACAATTTCCTTAAGATGTTCGATATCGCCGAGAGGTATAACTCTTGCACCGTCTTTGTCCTTTAATTCGCCGAAACTGTATTCTTTTTTCTTTATGGTAACGTCAGGTGCTTCGTAAACTGTCTTGTCTGTTTTTTCGTCGGAAACAACAACCTGTGCCACTGAAAGCGGAGGTAATTCAACTTCAACTTTATTTCCGGAAACATCATTCTGTACATCAATTATGCGTATTTCATTGCTGTCCTGCGTTATGGCATATACAACTACACTCTTATAATCGGAAGAAGACCCCTGAATATCAATGACAGCCTTTTCAGAATTTGCTTTATCCTTGTTGGAAAGTACTACTGTAACTTCGGAATCGTCACTGCCGTTTATAGAAGCAAATGAAGTAGCTTTTGAAATGTCATTTGTTTTAGATTCAACAAGAGTATCTCCGAAAGATGCACCGTTACCGTCGTAATTGGTATACAGATTGATAGCCGATTCAACATAAGGACAATCTGGAAGTGTACCCCAGTATGTAGCGAAGTAAACGTTATTCATGGCAAATGCTCCGAGAGCTTCTGTTTCAGCTATTGCAGAAACAACGGACTTTCCTGTAACTTTTTCGTTGGCAATATCGGCGAGATTGTATTCTGAAACAGCAAGTTTAGTACCAGGGTAATATTTTTCTATTGATTCCTGAAGTCTTGTAAGGAACGGATAATATTTACCGTAATATGGCTGTAACCAACTGTTTTCTACGTAGCTTTCGTCGTAGAGACTTCTTGCAGCCTGTAATCTTGCGTCATCTGTAGCACAGTCCTGAGCGTAATAATGTACGTCAAAAACATCGAGAAGACGTTTTCCGGATTCTTTTTCAGCTTTTGCCATACTTTCAAGATAGTAGTCAACATACCAGCCGTAATTATTTTTTACTTTTTCCCATTCAGGGTCAGTGAAATCGCCGTTGTTGCCAGCCATTATACACGGAAGCATACCCCACAGAGCAGGACCGAAAACTTCTGCATCTGGGTCAATATCCTTTACTACCTTTGCGAGTTCTATAGACTTTTCAATAAGTTCATTACAACCGGCTTCTTCGGGGTGATTAAGCGGGTGGGTATCATTCCATAAAAACGGCTCATTGTCGAGACTGTAGCCCTGAATACCTGTGGAAGTCTTTGCGTTGCCGAGAGTTTTTACAAGGTAATTAACATATTCGTCCATGTATACCTTATTGTCGGTAAGGTCGGGAGTAAGTGAAAGTTCGCCGTCTTTTCTGAAAACAACTTCATTCCAACGTGATGACGGTGCTTTTTCACTTTCCTTTACAGTACCGTCCTTATCGGCTGAAACGTATCCAGCCATCTGGAGAGTTGTTATTTTGTACGGTACGTTATAGTCTTCGCATTCCTGTGAGAGTTTTCTTCCGGCGTAACCTGCTCCGTCGGTGACATCACCTATATTTGTATCGGAACTGTTTACCCAGTCTTCACCGGCATTTGACCAGTTAGTTTCCCAGTTGTAACCGGTATATCTGTTACCGCCCTGACGTACAGCATTTACTTTTACATTCTTATAGTTATTGATATTTCCGTACTGGTTTATACCGTAAATATACGGACTTATTTCTTTCTTTTCGCCCTTGAGATTTACAGTTACATTCATATTGTATGAACTGTCAACGGCGACGGCATTGAAAGTCGCCATAGGTAAAGAAGTGACCGTAATAAGCATAGCAGTCAATAACGGTTTAATTTTTGGCATGGTAATTATCCTCCTGAAAATTATTTTTTTCCTCGCACCATAAACTTACTTCCGGTACGGGTTTATTGTTACTTGTATTAGGTATACGGAAAGGTCCGTACTGCCAGTTATCGATATTGCAATCAAGAAACTGAATGTATCTTGAAAGCGACTGTGCAAGAATAAGCATGAAAGTCAATGCCGTGCTGTTACTGTAACCGTATACAATAGAAGTTTCTTCCGAATCGTCAACAGCAATTCTCCACATAATGCCGAGACGATCTAAACGGTCAACTATGTATTTAAGTTTGTCATGTGAAATATCAAGGTGTCTTGTAAGGTAATCAAGCGATTGCAGACGGTCTCTTCTACCACTTCCGAGATAATAAATAAGTTTAAGTGTATCAGGGTCAGCAAGGGTTTCAAATATCGTGACCATCATTTCAGTGTTCTCAACATAGGGATATAATCCCTTTTCCGGAATCTTGAAAAAACAGAAATATTTCAAATCTTCATTAAGCCTTGCAAGTGACATTTCATAATCAGTTTTTATTTCACCGTAAGTTTCAAGTTCAAGGTTTTCCGGATAGTGAATTTTTGATTTTCTGTATTTAGTGAATGCACCCATTGCAGAATAGAAAATTTTCATAATGAGGTCAGCACGTTCATTTTCGGGGGTTTGTCTTATGATTTTGTTTATTATCAGTTCAATATCCATTTCACTGCATACTTCCTCAACACCGAAGAGCGAATCAATCGAAACACCCAGAACCGAAGATATTAACGGTAAAAGTTCACTGTCGGGATAGCTCCCCTTTTCCCATTTTGATACAGCCTGCGGAGTTACATTCAGTTTCTGAGCCAGCTGAACCTGTGTAAGTCCACGACGTTTTCTGAATCCTGCTAAATTTTCTCCGAATTTTATGAAAATTCACCTCCGATTTTTTCTTATAATATTATAACACAATTACCAGTTGAAGTCAAGCAACATTAATTCCATATATTCAACCAATAGTTTACACAGAAATCAGGAATTGAATTTCAGAGGAAAATAAAAAGCCTCCGGACTTATTCCGGAGACTTCCTCTATTTTTTTGCAAGTGAATAGCGTTCAGACGGTCTTACAATAAGGGTTGCAACGAATATAACGATAGCGGTTATGCCGAGGCTTACCGGATAAACCTGCATTATTGTAGTGAAAGTTTTTGATTTTTCAAAAATAAAGCGAATCCATAAGAGACGTACACCGCATATACCGGCAACTGAACATATAGCCGGTATGAAAGAAACTCCGTAACCACGCAGATAACCGGAAAATACTTCCTGTGCGAAGCTGAAAAGATAGGCGAAAAATATATAACATAGTCTTATATATCCGACAGAAATTACTTCCGAATCGCTGTTGAAGATATGAAGTAAAGGTCTTGCAAAAAGAAGTATTATTCCGCTTACCGTAGCCGTACATACAAAACACTGTATCAGACATAATTTCAAGGCACGTCGGCAACGGTCATCTTTACCTGCTCCGTAATTCTGACCGACAAATGTAGTACAGGTCTGGTTAAACGAGTTCATTACGTAATAGGCAAATATTTCAAGGTTATACGCTGATGACGATGCCGCCATTATGGTAGTACCGAGACTGTTCACCGCTGACTGTATGACGATATTTGCGAACGAAAAAATCATACCTTGTATTCCGGACGGTACGCCGATTTTAAGAATATTTATAAGTATTTTCTTATCTACTTTAAGTTTTTTCGGGTCAACTTTAATTTTGAGGTCAGTTTTAAGGAGACAATAGAATAATACTCCGGAACTTATCAGGTTTGAAATTACCGTACCAGTCGCCACGCCGTCGACGTCCATGCCGAGAACTATTACAAAAAACAGATTCAGAAACAGATTCGCCACACCGGATATTATCAGTGCTATGAGAGGTGTTCGGGTATTTCCGCAACTCCGGAAAATAGCCGATTCAAAGTTATACAGTAATATAACTGGCATTCCGAGCAGGTAAACTCTAAGGTACTTCACAGCCATAGGGAAAACTTCTTCCGGCACGTCAAGCATTTTTATTACCGAACCCGATAACATTTCACCTGTAAGTGTCATGAATATTCCGCCTATGACCGCAACTATTATCGAAGTATGTACGGCTTTTGAAATATTATCCTGTTTATTCTGACCTAAAGCCTTTGCAATTACGACATTGCTTCCGAGAGATATTCCTACAAAAAGATTAACAAGAAGATTTATAACCGGTGCATTACCGCCTACTGCTGCCTGTGCCTCTGTACCACGGAACTTTCCTACTACAGCGAGGTCAGCAGCATTGAAAAGTTGTTGTAAAATACCGGTTAATGCCAGTGGCATGGCGTATTTTATAATCTTATCGCCGAGTGTACCGCTTGTCATATCAATTTTTTCACGCATATATAAAAGACTTCTTTCGTTAAAAATTTATAATTTATAATGCATAATTATGAATTAATTACATGAGAGGTGCTATTATTTTGAGTACCGCACCGAAAAATTTATAGAAAAACTTTTCATTTTTAATAGTTTCAGATGTTACTTCCCGACACTTTTTAAGAGTTTCTGTAAAATCCTGTTCAATATCGGAAATACATCTTGTTTTGTACATATATGTTGCACACTCAAAATGATGATAAAGACTTCTGTAATCAAGATTTATAGTACCTACTACTGCTTTTTCGTTATCGCAACTCCAGACTTTAGCATGAACAAATCCAGGGATATATTCGTATATCTTTATACCGGATTTTATTAAAGTCCTGTAATGCGATTTCGCAAGAGCATACGCCATTTTTTTATCGGGTATTCCAGGGAGTATTATTTTAACGTCTACGCCCCTTTGTGACGCAAATTTCAAGGCGGTTTCAAGTTCGTCGTCGATTATAAGATAAGGTGTCATTATATGTACATAACTTGTCGCCCTGTTGAGAATATCCATATAGACATTTTCGCCTACCTTGTAATCGTCCAGCGGACAGTCTGCATAAGGCATTACGAAACCTTTACTATCCTTGTTTTTATATACCGGTTCAATGAAGTTATCCCACTGCGGAGTTTTTTCAGTGACGTTCCACATCTGAAGAAACATAAGCGTGAAACTCTGTACCGCTTCGCCTTTCAGCATAACCGCTGTATCTTTCCAGTGTCCGAAACGGTCAATTCTGTTTATGTACTCGTCAGCAAGATTTATACCGCCGTTGAATGCTGTTTTTCCGTCGATTACAAGTATTTTCCGGTGGTCTCTGTAATTGTAGTGCGTAGATAAAAACGGTCTTATCGGTGAAAAATTTTTGCATTTTATACCGAGTTCCGCCATACGTTCGGGATAGTCGAATGAAAGTGTAGTAATTTCGCACATACCGTCGTACATCACACGGACATCAACACCCTGTTCAGCCTTTTCTTTCAGAATATTGAGAATTTTTCCCCACATATAACCCTCGTCGATTATGAAGTATTCCATAAAGATAAAATTTTCAGCTTTCCGGAGTTCTTCAATAAGAGCCTCAAATTTTTCTTCACCCGACGGGAAATATGTAACATCTGTGTTAGCGTATACCGGAAAACAACCGCTTCTGTTGAGATAATGACATAAATCGTCGGTACAGGAGCTTACAATATCAATATTATTTATAACGTTGTTATCCTGACGGAGTTTGTCTTTCGTCTCGCCGACAAGATGCGTTACACGTTCCCGAAGTGCGTAGTTGCCTATGTCACGTTTCGTAAACCATAATAAAATAGTGCCTGGTATAGGAAACATCGCTATTATGAAAAGCCACGTCAGCTTACCCGAAGAATCCATATCGGAGTTAAAAAGATATATTATCATGCCTACCGAAAACATCCCCTGCAGAAATACAAGCGGTGGGAAAAATTCCATGAACCATACGTATATAGCCACAATCATGAATACCTGAAACGCTATAAGCAATCCGATTATCAAGGTACGGCTGAAAACTATCTTTAAAAGACCTTTTTTCCGTTTCGGAAGAAGTTTTATAATTTTTTCGTCTTCCATTTTTACAACTCCTTTCCTGTACGTTCGTATATACAGAAAGACATTCGGGTTATATCTTCCCGACTTACAAGAATGAAATTTTTTTCGCTGAACTCCGGAAAAAAAACGTCGCCGGAATAACGTGATTTTATTTCCGTAATATACAGTCTGTCAGCGACTTCCAATCCCTGACGGTATATTTCCGCACCACCACACAGAAAAATTTCCGGAATACTGTTTTTTTCCGAATAATCACGGGCAGTTTCAAGAGCCGTCGCAAAATCCGTGACAGTTACCATATTTTCAGACCGGTATTTTTCCGTTGACGAGACTATTATATTATATCTGTCCGGTAACGGAAAACCTATCTCCTGAAAAGTCCGCCTGCCCATTACGACAATGTTTCCGGAAGTCATTTTCTTAAAGTATTTTCTGTCTTCCGGAAAATCCCACGGAATTTTCCCACCTGCTCCGATTATACCGTTTTCCGCAACCGCTGATATTATATTAATCATTTCTTTCAAGCCTTTCGAGAAGTTGTATGACGGTCATATTAAAAACGGGGTGTCGGTAATATGGTACAATCTCGCTGACAGGTTTAAGTACGAAATACCGGTTACACATATCAATATGCGGTACGGTAAGAGCAGGTGTATCAATTATTTTGTCATCATAGAAAATAATGTCAAGGTCTAAAGTTCTCGCCCCCCAGTGTACTTTACGTGTACGTCCGGCTTCGTTTTCTATTGTATGCAGAAATTCAAGAAGTTTTTCCGGTGAAAGATACGTCCGGCATATCAAAGCACCATTCAGGAAATCCGGTTGTTCAGTATAGCCATATGGTTCAGTTTCGATAAAAGAAGAAACTTTAATATCCTTAATGGCGGAATTTTCTTCTATTTCACGGATTGCATTTTCAATGTAAGCCTTTCTGTCGCCGAGATTAGACCCGAATGCAATTACTGTATTATGCCAGCTCCGACGGATTTTTACCGAAACTGATTCAAAATCCATTTCCATGGGAGCTTCCGGCTTTCTGACTTCAATTTCCACACCCTCGACTAACGGAAATTTTTCAAGTATTCCGGTTGCTATACGTTCGGCGACTGTTTCAATAAGTCTGAATGTGTTTCCGGTCATAATGTCACGGATAAGACAGCATACACTTCCGTAATCCGTGGATAACTCCAGATTATCGGAAATACCGGCGTTTTCCGTATCGGTATATAGTACGGCGTTCACGTAAAAATACTGACCGTTTATATTTTCGTGTTGAAAAACTCCGTGATGTGCGAATATCTTTAAATTATCAATATGTATTTCGTCCATTTATTTGTATCCTTTCATTATTGCGAGGGTCATTTTTATAGCCCTTGCATTTTCCCTGACGTCGTGAACCCTCACTATTGATACGCCTTTCATTACTCCGGCTACAGTCGTGGCGATAGTTCCCTCCAGTCTTTCGTTTACCGGCAAATCAAGTGACAGTCCGATAACAGATTTCCGTGAAGTTCCGAGAAGTACCGGAAATCCAAGTCTGTTTTTAAATTCGTCGAGACGGTCTATTGATTCAAGATTATTTTCGTAACTCTTTGCGAAACCTATTCCAGCATCGAGTATTATGTTATCACGGTTGATACCGGCATTCAGGGCAATATCGACTGTTTCTGACATATCGGAAATCATATCGCTGAAAAAATCCGTATAATTACTGTCCGTCCGGTTATGCATAAGACAGCACGGTATATTATTATCCGCTATAAGCCGTGACATCTCACCGCTGTCGTACTTCAATCCCCATATATCGTTTATCATATCCGCACCGGCTTTTATTCCGGCATCTGCGACGGTATATTTATACGTGTCAAGCGATACCGGAATATCAAATCTCTGCTTTATAGCCTCTATAACCGGTACTATACGTGAAATTTCTTCCTCGTCGGAAATACGTATGTAATCCGGTCTTGTGGATTCTCCGCCAATGTCTATAATATCAGCACCGGCGGAAATCATATCTTCTGTACGTTTCAGGGCGGAATCAATATTGTTGAATTTCCCACCGTCCGAAAATGAATCCGGTGTGACGTTCAGAATCCCCATGACATAACAGTTATTTTCAAGATTGAAGTTTCTGTTTCCTATAAGCATTTTTACACCTCTATTTTCAGATTTTTCTTTTCGTCTGACCAGTAACACTCATTACGTGCCGGACATACAAAACATAACCGTGATTTCTTATCCGCCATATAGAAAATGTATTCCGGCGTATGTGGGTCATTATCAGGTCTGCGATGGTTTTCAATAAGGCTGATGACAGAATTTTTAATATCGTCCGGACAGTCTATATTATCAAGAATCTGATTTGCTAGACTTACTCCTACCGAATGATGTGGGATTTTTTCGGTATATTCCCGAGAACGTCCTATATCGTGGAGCAGGGCGGAAGCGTATATAATATCCGGATTTATTTCAATACCGTTTTCCCGACATAATATCATTGCTATGCGTGCCGTATCGAGTGAATGTTCTATACTGTGTTTACAGAAAATACGGTCTTTTTCGAGTTTTTCGAGTTTATGAAGTTCCTGACGGTACAGGACATTTTCAAGTATTCTGTTAGTAATTTCAAGGTTCATAAATAAAAATACCTCTGTTTTAATTCGGAATAAATATAATTCCGGAATTAATTATAGCACATTACGGAAAAAACGTCAAGGCAAATAAAAAATCACCCCTTGCGGAGTGATTTTTTTAAGTTTATCTGATAATTGCCTGTCTCATGAGAACGAGGTCAAAAACATCAAGTATTCCGTCACCGGTGAGGTCTCCGGATTTCCAGTCAGGAAGTGTAGTTCCTGAAACGTTCAGAAGCCACTTTTCGAGAAGTACAAGGTCAGCGGTATCTGTCTTGCCGTCTTTGTTGAGGTCTCCGGCAACATTTACAACCGGCTTTGAAGTAGTGGTTGTTGTTTCAACCGGTTTTTTAGTTGTTGTGGTTGTAGTGGTAAGTTTAGTAGTGGTAGTAGTTGTTGTAGGTCTGGTAGTTGTAGTAACTACAGGTTTCTTTTCTGTGGAGACTTTCCAACGCTGACAACTGCTGTCAGTATTTTCCCACTGCTGAACATTCGCACCGCTATCCTTTGAAGCATTTGCGACTTCAACAAGGCACTTGTCCTTTGAGGCGTGTGTTATGATACTGTAAGAACCGTCAATATTTTTCGTGAATCTGAAAAGTTGTGAACTGTCCTTAGTGGAATAAGGTGTGAGGAAAATATTTCCGCCGTTTGAAGAGCCGTCAGCCTTGAGGGCGTAACTTTCGTCCTGTGCGGAACGTATCCAATAGTAGTTACCTGAACCGAATGATTTAAGAATCCATTTCTGACAGTCGTAACCGTTTGCACCCCATTGTTGTATGTTTGTCTTGTCTGCAATTGTACCGTTTGTCACTTCCATAAGCATACCGGAATTTAAATTCTCGAAAGTATATATTACACTTTCGTCCATTACGCAACCGGCATCAGTTACAGGTTCGAGAATCCAGTTCTGACAGTTTGCGTTATTGATTTCCCATTCCTGTACGTTTGCACCGGAATTTTTATCGGCGTTTGCTACTTCAACGACTGACTTTCCGCCGGATACTCTTGTACGGATTTTATAACTTCCGTCGTCGTTCTTCGTAAACATAAACTGCTGATTTGTACCGCTGTTGTACTTATAGATGTCAATGTTAGTACCGTTATCGGCTTTTTTACCGGCTACGTCAAGTACGTAAGTACCGCCGTCGCCTACACATGATGCTATATAGTAATAACCGTCACCGGCACTGTACATTTTCCATATATCGTGTACTGCTGTACCGTCGCTACCCCATTGCTGTACGTTTGCACCATTTTCAGCTTTAGCACCGGCAACCTGCATATATAATCCTGAATCTGCATTCTTTATACGATAAGCAGAGCCGTCATTGAAGTTTGCTACTACTGGTGCAGTTGTTGTAGTGGTGGTTGTAGTAGCCTTTGTAGTGGTAGTAGTGGTGGTAGTCTGTTTAGTTGTAGTAGTGGTTTGAACAGGTGCGGTAGTCATAGCACCATTCGGAGTTGTTGTAAATCCTGAATTTGGTACGCCTTTCTTTGAAAAACGTAAATACATCATATTGCCGTTAGATGTCTGGCAACCGCTGTATGTTGTACAATAGGATTTTGCTTCATTTGCTGTAAGTTTCTTGTACGTATAATTTCCTGCGGGTCTCCATTTGCTTGCGTCTGCTGTACTGTTGGAATCTCCACCCTGTTGGGTTCTCTTACAACCGGAAAAAACTGAACCGGATTCTGTATAATGTCCGATATATGTAGCTTTATCCCAGTCGCATATAACGTTTCCGCCGTTTTCGTAATTACAGTTTTCAGCGTATATATTAGCGTCGGACATAACTGTATAAGCCATACTGAAATTATTTACGTAGTTGTTGAGAGAGTGGAAATAACCCCACCTCATAAGCCCCGGACCTCTTGTTGAACAGCCGTCAAACTTGTTTGAGATAAGCGACATACGTGGATATCCGCCGTATTTTGCCTTATTACTGGCGTCGTCGGCAGGATAACCTAAAATAACTCCGTACTTGTGTTTACCGAAAGAACAGTCAGAAACTGTACAGTAATCGGCGTCGTAACAGCACGCAAGGAATTTATCTTCGTCGACAAGTTTTGTTTTAGGAGCGTATCCGTAATTTTCGTGACCTATGAATGATACGTGGTCAACCCATATGTTTTTACCTGACCCGAAGTAACATACGATTGAATCGTTGTTGTTTGATTCGGCATCATGTTGCATTTCAAAGTTCCTGATAATTATGTTGTTTCCTGTACCGAGATTCGTACTTGTACAGAACTGTACGTTGAAAAGCGTATGTGCGTTATAACTGCCTATGATAGTCTTGTTGTTACGGACGTATATTCTTCCGGCTTTACACATATACCTGTCTTTGTTCAGGTCAAGTTCTGTAACCTTGATATTCTTTGTGACTACTATCGTATATGGTGTATCGGATTCGGCGTATTTCTTAAGTTCGTCGAAAGTTGTAGCCTCGACTACTTCGCCGAAAAGTCCGCCTATGTCACCGGATTTTATGTTTCCGCTGTTGTCGTTGTCGCAGTAACCGGCGAATCCCTGTAAACCGTCGGCATTGAGTAACCATAACTGATTGTCAGTACCTTTATATGTTTCAAGGGTCATACCTTTACTGCCTTGTGTGAGTGCAAGTGAGGTATCGGAATAATTCACTATTTTGTAGTAAAGATTGTTTCCGTGTTTGTCCTGACTGACCGGTACAACATACCAGTGTTGCGTCTGGTGGGATTCGCTACCGTACATTATTACGGAAGTTCCGGCTTTTACCGTATAGCCGTAAGGTGTGAGAAGTCTTCCTGATTCCGCATTGCATATCTTGAAAAATGTGCCTTTGGAATCGGAATTTACTCTGTCAAGACGCCATGATGATGACAAATTATCACCAAGTGCCTTCATTGAAAGTGTGGAGCTGTCCGCCGTACTGTTTTCCGTGAGAACGCTTTTATTATCCTTTGCCGATATGTTCATTAACTGTACCGGATAATCGGTTGAAACCGCTGACGTTCTCATAGGCTGTACGTTATAAAGCGGTATCAGCCATGCGACGAACAGTACAAAAGCAAGAAATGCTGTTCTTTGCTTTTGTTGTGTGTGTTTCATAGAAAAATTCCTCCTTTGAAATAAATTTTATACACATATGATAACATATTTTCAGGAGGATGTCAAGTAAATAATTGAGAATTAAGAATGCAGAATTAAGAATTGATAATTATGTATTGATTTAAAGTTTAAGCTGATTTATGTCGCCGAGTTCTTTAGCTTGTTTTCCGGAAGACGGTATACTCTTTACCCTGTATTTTTCATACTCACTGTCGGTTACTCTTTCTACAGAAGCAAGTACATTATTTCTTTTCAACGTCATTATCTGTACTCCCTGTGAATCCCTTGTTGTTTTCGGTAAGATTTCCGAAGTATTGAAAAGTATAGTATGTCCGCCGGAACTTCTTACGAGTATATCGCAGTCTTCCGGAATAAATAAAATCTCAACCAACGGCGATTTATCTGAATACGCTTTCGTAAGTTTTTTACGGTTAGTTTTGGTCTCGTATGCATTGAGAGGTACTTTAGTAGCTTTGCCGTTCTCGAAGAAGAATATTATATATCCGCTGTAATCGGTAGTCGGAATCAGTGTTTTAAGTGTTTCGTCCTCACTGAATGAAAGTTTTGCCGGTATGTAATCACCCATAACACTTGCTTTGGTATCGTCAAATGCACTTGCTTTAGATTTATACGCCTGTTGTCTGTCCGTAAAGAAAATAAGTTCCGTTTTATTTGTAACCTCAAAATTCTGACTTATATAATCGCCGTCCTTGAGTTTATGTTCGCTACTCATTCTTAGCGACTGTGGTGTTATTTTCTTGAAATATCCGCTTGCCGATACGAATATATTTACAGGATAATCCGGTGTATCGTCTATTATTTCAACGTCCTGTTCCGTGTAGTCTGAAATCAGCGATTTCCTTGGCTGTGCGTAATTCTTTATGACTTCCTTTAACTCTTTTATTATTATCTTACGGATTTTGTTGTTATCTTTCAGGATTTCTTCCATTTCGGCAATTTCTTTTTTCAGACTGTCGACTTCCTGTATACGTCTTGAAATGTACTGTCTGTTTATGTTACGGAGTTTTAATTCAGAAACATATTCTGCTTGTTGCCTGTCTATGATAAATTCGTTCATTAAGTTTGATACTACATCATTTTCGTTACTGGTTTCACGGATAATTTTTATAGTACTGTCGAGATTATTAAGAATCTTTGAAAGTGCTTCCAACAAGTGAAGTTTTTCCTTTTTGTTACGTAAATCGTATGAAGTTCTTCTGTATATACATTTTTCCCTGAAAGATACCCATTCATTAAGAATTTCCTTTACTCCCATGACTTCCGGTGTACCGTCGATAAGTATATTGAAGTTACATGAATAATTATCCTGTAATGGTGTAAGCCTGTAGAGTTTCTGCATGAGTTTTTCGGGGTCAGTACCTCGTTTTAAGTCTATGGCTATTTTAAGACCGTCTATGTCAGTTTCGTCACGGATATATGAAATTTCACGTATCTTACCGGATTTCACTAAATCAACTATCTTGTCTATGATTGCTTCTATGGTAGTAGTATACGGTATCTGTGTTATCTCGATACAGTTGGATGACCTGTCATAACGATACTGACAGCGTACTTTTATACTACCTCTGCCGGTATTGTATATCTTACGGAGTTCGTTTTCTTCATAGAGTATGATTGCACCACTCGGAAAATCCGGAGCTTTAAGAGTAGTAATAATATCGTGTTCCGGATTCTTCATTAATGCTATGGTAGTTTCACAGACTTCGGCGAGATTGAAAGGACATACATTACTTGCCATTGATACCGCTATACCTGTATTGGAATTTACCAGTACAGTCGGGAACGTCGCCGGAAGTAATGTAGGCTCTGTCATGGTATTGTCGTAGTTTGGTACAAAGTCGACTGTTTCCTTGTCAATATCACGGAAAAGTTCATTACAGATTTTTTCAAGTTTTACTTCTGTATAACGTGGTGCGGCGAAGTGCATCTTACTCGAATACGCTTTACCGAAATTACCTTTAGAATCTATATAAGGGTGCAGAAGTGCTTCATTACCTCGTGTCATACGGACAAGTGTTTCATAAATAGCTTGGTCACCGTGCGGATTGAGTTTCATAGTTTCGCCGACTACATTCGCCGATTTTGAACGCTCCTTGTCCGGATTAAGTAAACCTCTTCTGTACATCATATATAACAGTTTCCGGTGTGACGGTTTAAAGCCATCAATTTCCGGCAACGCTCTTGAAATAATAACACTCATGGCATAAGGCATATAGTTCTTTTTGAGAGTATCTGTAATTTTTTCGTCGACTATACTTCCTGACCCCTCTATATAAGCATCATGCCGGATAACTTTCTTTACAGGTATCTGTTGTTTCCTTGCCATATTTAAAAACTCTCCTTTTTTATATGTTTTTGTAAAAACTTTTATTGTGCATAATTCATAGTGTACCTACCGTCCGGAAACAAGGTCATTTGTACATTATAGATAAAATTCGTATTTCTGACCTGCTCCGGATGTGTTTTTATTGTTTTTCATGTCATTTTTTGTGTTCCTAATGTTAATTTTCACTGTTTTTCACGGATTTTTTGTAAAAACCGGTTGTTTTTGTGCAAAAATGTCAGTTGCCCTACCGTCTGGAGACAACCTTGTTTATACATTATACACAAAAAAACAGCTATTACGGAAATAATAAATTTTATCTTTTTACTTTATATCCGGAATACTGTATGGCTATTCTGTTTTCGGGTTGAGTATCGAAAACATATAAAACCGCTAAAAACAGCCATTCAAGAGGCTTCATTATTATGTATATTATGTCTGCTCTTGTAGGTGTCGTGATGTGTCTTGATACCGGATAACCGTATTTATCATAGAAATTACGTATCTTTCTATGTGACCTCGGAAAGCATTCTTTTATGAGGTCTTCAAAAGCATTCGCTATAAGTAACTGCCTGTTGACTACTATCTTCTGATTCAGCCGTATTCCGTAACGTATAGGCTTTACTACTTTTTTATGACCTCCGCAAGCAACAGTACACAGATAATGTCCGTGATACTCCATAGGTGGCGGAGGTGTCTGTGTAGAAAAAGTCCAGTCGGCAGTCATAGTGAAAGCTTTTATAAAACCGTCCGCACCTTGTCCGAAAATTATATAGAGTATCTCGCATATTATAGCAATCGGAAGTATCATCATAAAACTGAATTTCGTCATACCTGATACTGTTGACATCATTTTATGTAACTTCTCGGCGGTTTTAGTCCGGAATACAGTTTCACGTTCGTTAGCAAGTCTGACCTGCTCCGTGATGTGATAGTGTATGCGTCTTGCGGAAATTATTATCAGATTGAAATAGTACAGATAAAACATTATAAAACTTATTTCAAATTTACATATCATCTGAACATAAATTAATCCGATAAGTAACAGCATAATTGAAGTAAACGCTATACACAGTGAGGACTGTAAAGGCGGTGTTTTTTCCGGTTTCCGTACACAAAGCAGTATCATACTTATAAAGCCTATCACCATTACCCACTGTATTATTGCACCGTATTCACTGTGCATAACGGCGTGATACTGTCCAATGTATACGGCTTCTGTATAGTCTGCACCTGTCATGCTTCCACCTATTGCAGTACTATCACCAATTACAAACAACAGCATACAATGATAAACTCCGCCTATAAATATGGTTGCTAAGTCAGTATTAGTTGACGTGTATCTGTTTTGTATTAGGTTTATTATATTAAAGTCGGTAAGCATTAGCGGTAACCATATGAACGGTATACCAAAAATCAGAAACAGTATAAGACCTTGTATTATCTCGGTGGTCATGGATATGGATACAATGAAAGTTATCAGAAAATTTATACCTGTCATGACAAGTCCGATGTTTTGAATTTTTTCCGATTGTATAGTATTCGCTTTTTTTATACATACAATCATTGGTATTATAACAAAAGCAATATATAAAATAGTTTCCATTATAAAACAACTCCTTTCATGTTGAAAATAAATATTATAGTCTCCGGACGGCAGGGGTACTATCATTTATGAAATATCCGCAAGTTCGAGGTAATCCGCACCGTATTCGGAAATATATTGTTTTCTGCCTTGTAAGTCGTCACCTAAAAGCATTTCAAAGACTTCCGCAGATTCCGTTATGTCGTCAGCGGTTACTTTTATTAAACGTCGGGTATCAGGATTCATAGTAGTAAGTGACATCATATCCGGTTCGTTTTCGCCTAAACCCTTTGAACGCTGTATTGTATACTTCTTGTTGCCTATCATCTTAAGAATACGTTGTTTTTCCTGCTCCGTATATGCGAAGTACGTCTTATCTTTCGTGTTAATCTCAAATAAAGGCGATTCCGCTATATATACGTACCCTTTTTCTATGAGTGTCGGAGTAAGTCTGTAAAGCATTGTAAGAATAAGCGTCCGTATCTGGAAACCGTCAACATCTGCGTCGGTACAGATAACTATTTTACTCCACCGGAAATTATCGAGATTGAAGTTAGATAAATCCTTGTTGGCTTTGGTATTGACCTCCACACCACAGCCGAGGACTTTTATTAAATCCGTAATAATTTCGCTCTTGAATATCTTTGTATACTCCGCTTTAAGACAGTTAAGAATCTTACCACGTACTGGAATTATCGCCTGAAATTCCGCATCACGTGCGAGTTTGACCGAACCTAATGCGGAATCACCCTCAACGATATATATTTCACGTCTTGTAACGTCTTTAGTCCGGCAATCAACGAACTTGTCAACCATGTTTGATAAGTCGATACTGCCAGTGAGTTTCTTTTTTACGTTGAGACGGACTTTTTCCGCATTTTCCCTGCTCCGCTTGTTTATGAGAACCTGTTCGGAAATTTTCTGTGCTTCGTCGGGATTTTCTATGAAATATATTTCAAGCTGATGTTTTAAGAAATCAGTCATTGCCTCACGTATGAATTTATTCGTGATTGCTTTTTTTGTCTGATTCTCGTATGAAGTCTGTGTAGAGAACGACGACGAAACAAGTATAAGACATTCTTCAACGTCGGTATAAGTAATTTTACTTTCGTTCTTCTGATAACCATTATTCTGTTTTATGAAACTATCTATCTGATACACAAACGCACGTTTTACGGCATCTTCCGGCGAGCCACCATGTTCTAAGAAACTCGAATTATGATAATATTCTGTGAGTTTTATTTTGTTGGAAAATGTTACGGCTATATCGAGTTTGACTTTATATTCCGGTTTGTCGTCACGGTCACGTCCTCGTTTTTCTGCTGACCAGTGTTGCAAGGAAGTCATAGCCTTATCGCCGGTTATTTCCGAAACATAGTCTGTAATGCCGTTTTTGTATATAAATTCCTGCTCTGTGAAGGCACCGTTTTCGTTTTCTGAACGGAATACAAATAATATATCCGGATTTACTACCGCCTGTCTTCTAAGAATATCACAGAAATAATCGTCTGATACGGCTATATCGGTGAAAACTTCTAAATCAGGTCTCCAGCGTGTTTTTGTGCCGGTTTGTTTTCTGTTGCAGGATTCCTTATGAAGTCCGCCGATATTCTCTCCCTTTTCAAAGTGCAGATTATATTTAAAACCATCACGTATTACTTCAACGTCCATAAATTCCGAGGAAAACTGTGTAGCACAAAGTCCGAGACCGTTAAGACCTAATGAAAATTCATAGGATTCTGCTGAATCGTCATATTTTCCGCCTGCATAGAGTTCACAGTAAACGAGTTCCCAGTTATAACGCTTTTCGTTATTATTGAAGTCCACCGGACAGCCTCGCCCGAAATCTTCAACTTCAATATCGTGATTCCTGTAGTGTGTGACGATTATTTTCTTTCCGTAACCCTCTCTTGCCTCGTCTATGGAGTTTGAGATTACCTCAAATACAGAGTGTTCGCAACCGTCGAGACCGTCCGAACCGAATATTACTGCTGGTCTTTTTCTTACCTTGTCCGCACCTTTCAACATTGTTATACTATCGTTTCCATAAGTTTTTCTATCTGCCATAAAAATCTATCCTTTCTGTTCTGAAAAAAGTACCCTACTATAATAACACATTTCAGAAATTTTTGCAAGAAGAAATTTTTTAAAAAAAGAACTATTGTTCAAGCTGTCTGACATAGTATATATACGGAGGTGATATATATGTTCATAGAAATTATACGGAATCTTTTCTTTTTTGCACTGCACATTGAAGGCAATAATGCTTTTCCTAAGCCGTTATCCAGAAAAGAAGAGGAAGAATGTTTCATAAAGATGTCTGCCGGTGACAAGTCTGCACGGAACAAGTTAATAGAACATAATCTTAGACTTGTCGCCCATATAGTAAAAAAATACGCCATGACAGTTCCGGAGCAGGACGAATTAATATCAATAGGTACTATAGGACTTATCAAAGCCGTTTCGACTTTTGACCATACAAACGGTACACGTTTTGCGACGTATGCAAGCCGGTGCATAGAAAATGAAATACTTATGAGTTTCCGTTCAGCCAAGAAAACAGCCGGTGACATCTATATAAATGAACCGGTAGAAATTGATAAGGACGGCAATGCACTGACCCTTATGGATTTAATCGACGACGGCGTTGACATTCATGAGCAGGTTGATTTACTTATACGCTCCCGACAGTTATATAATTTCCTTGATAAATGTCTTGATGACCGTGAACTTGAAATTATTGTCTACAGATACGGACTATACGGAAAAAATCCGCATACACAGAGTGAAACCGCCAAAAAACTCGATATTTCACGTTCATATGTTTCGAGACTTGAAAAAAAAGCTATTGAAAAATTAAAGAAAATGTATGACACTACATCATTCTGAATACAAAAAAACAGACCTTTAAGGTCTGTTTCATTTTGATTCATTTCTGTTCTTTTTTCTGATGTCGTATATCCGTACCGGAAAATTTGAATACCATATATTGAGTGGTAATGCGTGATGTTATTCTTTCGTCATAAAATTCACGTATTTCGTCAATATCAAGATTGGTACTTATAATAACAGGCTTATTGTAATTAAGGCGTGTATTGATAATGTTATATACAGTGGAATTATAGAAATTAGATTTGTTTTCTGTGCCTAAGTCGTCTATAATGAGCAAATCGGTATTTATTACAAGGTTCAGCATATCCCTTTTATGACCGTAACTGAAATGTTCTTCTTCTATTTTTGAGAGTATATTTATTACGGAATCATATATGACACTGTATCCTTTTTCAATTACACTGCCAGCGATTGCAAGTGAAAGATGTGTCTTTCCGAGACCGGTTTTTCCATACATAAGTATACTATGTGCATCATTTCTGAAATTTTCTGCATAATCCTGTGTATATTCCAATATACGCTTCATTATATTGTAATCCTCGTCGGTATAGTATGAAAGACTGAAAGTATCAAAACTTGAAAGTGAAAGGTTTGACTGACTGTTTATCATATCAACTTCCAGTTTTGAGTAAAGTTTCTTCAGGCATATACACATTATGCCGTCTTTATAACCGGTATCGCCACACATTTCACAGCTGTAATGAATGTCAAGGTAATCAGCCGGATAACCATTTTTTACAAGAAGTTCTTCCGACTTCTTCTGTGTATCAAGATTATTCTGTTTTATTTTTTCTATATCTTCCTTAATCTGTTCTTCGGTTTTACCGTTTTGTTTTCCTGATATAACAATATCTATAATTTTTTTTCCGGTATTGAAGAGATTTTCATTTATTTCATTTATTTCCGGAATTTTATTGTTTATTTCTTCAATACGGCGGTCATTTTCCACTATGGCACTCTGCCTGTTTTTCTGAATGATAATTTTTGCTTTTTCGAGTATATCTGTTTTCATTTTATATCACCTTAAAATCATTTATAAATATTTTATACATATCCGCATCAAAATCTTTGTCATAATGTGTTTTTCTTCCACGAGAATTTTTATTGTTATTTTTATTGCTTTTCTGAAAGTCCGTGCCTGATTCATTACCGTCAAGTTTTGATTTTATCACTGAATCCATATACTTGAAATCAAGTTTATGTATATAATTTATTGTGACATCATAGGCTTCTTCTATCAGTTCAGTCGGAATGTTTTTTCTGTGCCATTCAGTAATAAAAACTTCGTCATTTTTTGAAAGTCTGTCAGTGGAAATTATACGCTTTATTTTATTCTTATATTCGTCTTCGTCCAGAAGTCTTTCTACTTCTTTCTGTGCCTCTTCAAGAGTATTTATATTGTTTTCTGCCCAGCCGGATGCGACAGAATCCATATATTTAGGATAAGTTTTTTTAATATTCTTACAGTATTCTATGAGAGTTATTATTACTTCCGTTTTAAGACCTAAATAATTATGCATATTTATTATTGAAGTCAGTTGAGTGTTATTAAGGATTCCGAGTGAATTTTCAGCCAGTTCAATGAGTTCAGAAATTTCAGGGTCAGAATTTTTAATTTCTGCTATATCGGAAGCAGAAAAATAATTTTTCATGTATTTTTTACTACTGACGGAAGAATTTTCCGGAACATTTTCCTCTTCCGTTTTCTGTACGTCAGGAGTGTTACTGCCTGAACCGTTGCCCGTAAGTATTTTGGCACGTCTCCAGAAGTCAATAGCTCTGTTTACTTCTTCCTGATTTACCCCTGTTTCGTCGGATATTTCATTTTCTGCAAAGTCTCTGCCTGAAACTCTCAAAATATACAGCAGGACTTTTATATATTCACCGGTTGCCATCTGTAAGAAGTTATCAACAACCACACACGGAATATTAAAAACATTGTCATTATTATTTGTTTTTGTTTCCAAAAAAATTCCTCCCCTCCGGACTATATTTCAATTAATATTATATCATATTTTTCCGTATTTGTCACCGGTCATAATGCACAATTTTTAACCCTGATATTCTTCAAGTATTCGTTTTGCTTCTGTATATTTACGTTTCCAGTGTATAATCTTTTCTGCCGGAATTTTATTGGGGTCAGTAATGCGTGTCATATCTGAATTATGTGCAATGTCGGCAAGCTTGACGGTACGTGCAACCGGATTATCTTTTATTCTTCCGATATAGTCAAGATATTCCGTATCTTTTTCATGTGTAAGAAGTCTGACAGCTTCCGTCACTTCCGCCGGAAAAACCTGCTCCAGTTCCTCTATTGTTACCGAAGTATCTTCAATGACATCATGTAGCAGTGCAACACAGGTTGTTATTTCGTCGGGCATCTGTTCGGCGACGTGATACGGGTGAAATATATAAGGTACACCGTTTAAGTCATACTGTCCGTGATGTGCTTTATATGCAATCTGCATAGCCTTGTTTGTGAGTTCTGTATAAATCATATTATATCCTCCGATAAAAAAGGGACTATGCATAACAGCACAGTCCCGACTATTATGTGTTTATTAAGTCTGCGGTTCAAGGGAAGACAAATCCAGCTTGAAAGGAGCATATCTCCTGAATGAAGAGGCATTTTTTTCCGGTACTATATTATCGGCGAGACTTTCGAGGTAGTCTGTGAAATCATCATTATATCTAAGCAACTGGAGACTATATATATAGTCTTCTGACCAGTAATCATCTTCTGTCATACGTTCCCTTAGGTCACTTCTTATTACTACATAAAGGGTGTTATCGTCGTACTGGTGTATTTCAGCCTTATTCATTTCAAGTTTATTGAATACAAATTCTTTAAATTCCCTGTCAGCCTTTTCATAGTCAGATTCTTCTTCAGCGGTAGTTGTTGTTGCGGAATCCGTTTCTGATTCGTCGGCGGTAGTGGTTGTATATCTCTGTATAAGTCTTTCATTTTCGTATGGGTCAGTGGTAGTAGTAGTCTGTGTTTCGTCAGTATCTGTAGTAGTAGTTGTTGTAGTCGTCGTTGTAGTAGTTTCTTCTTCACCCTCGACAGCAGTAGTACTTGTAGAAATATATTCGTCATAATCTTCCATACAATCGTTCATTTTGTACATCTTGTCCATAGGGTCTTTTTCGCCGTTGATTTCCTTGACGTACTCTTCAGCTTTTCTGCGGAGTGCTTTTTTATCGTCGTCGCTTAGAGGTTCGCCAGCTTCGTCGGTCAAGTCGATAGAGATATATTTTACTCTTGCGAAATTTTCGTCAAAATAGTCTTTGAGTTCGTCTTCTGTACAACCTTTTTCGCCCTCGAAGCCGTAATAATGTTCAAATATGTACTTCTGCATATATTCGTATTCGCCATAGTAGTTAGAACCGCTACCAGTAGTACTGATTATTTTCTTTATAGACTCCTTACCGACACCGTTCTTTGAATAGATGTCAGTTCCGTCAGGGTCAAGACGATTATCGGCGAGTTCGTCAATTTCAGCGAGTTCTTCTGTTGTAAGCTGTCCGCCTATCCTGTTAAACTCGTTTTCAATAGCGGCTATATTCATACAGTATTCGGTTGCCTTGTCCTGAATCCAGTCGGAAGCCTCTATATCGTCGATATGCGAGTTCTTTACTTCCTTTACAGTAGGGGCTGTACCGTTCTTGCTTTCGATAATGTCGGCTGCGTCCTGATATGCACGGATAGTATAGAAGATAAAAAGTCCGGAGCTTATATCCGTACCATTGGCAGTCATAGCCATTTCAGTACCCTTGCCGATTGCAGGAGTACAGCCCACAGCAGTTACCGCAAGTGCAAACGACATAGCCGTTGCCGTCAACTTATTGAATTTCATCATTAAAACATTCCTCCATTAAATTTACAGATACTAATTTATTATACAACTTTTTTTCTGAAATGTCCATACCCATTTTAAAATTTTTTCATTTCAACACAATTTTATTTATTTAAAAATTTTGTCATAAATTATTTCCGTTCCCTGTATTGACTTATAGCTCCGGAAATGGTAGAATATATATGTATGTATTTTTAATCACAAGCGGAGGTATCAGAAATGAAAGTAACTCTCATCTCGCATACGCCTGAACCTGAAAAAATTGTCGCTTCCGCCGGAAAATTATGTTACTCCGACAGTGACATTGATAATATAAGGGACGGTCTCACGGAAGAAAAAACCAGAAACTTTATTGAAATGCTTGTCTCGGTAGGTCATGAAAGCGTAATGGAACACGTAACATTTACATTCGGTATAGAGGGAATTTCCCGTGCCTGTTCGCATCAGCTTGTCCGCCACCGTATAGCCTCGTATTCGCAGAAAAGTCAGCGTTATGTCAATGAAAACGGTTTTGATTTCATAACCCCACCGGCTATTGAAAACGTTCCGGAAGCACTGGAAGAATACAACAGGACGATTTCTGCAATAACTGAAAGTTACGGCAAAATTGCAGACCTGCTCACAGAATACCACAAAAACGAACTTATGAAAAACGGTCTCGACGAAAAAACAGCAGTTTCAAAGGCACGGAAAACAGCCAATGAAGACGCACGTTTTATACTACCTAATGCCTGCGAAACTAAAATAGTAGTTACTATGAATGTACGGTCATTGTTTAACTTCTTCCGGCACAGGTGCTGTAATCGTGCGCAATGGGAAATACGTGACGTAGCAAACGAAATGCTGAAACTATGTCTTGAAGTCGCTCCGGTTATATTCAGTCATGCGGGGGCTTCATGTGTTGCAACCGGAAAATGTCCGGAGGGTAAAATGTCATGCGGAAAAATGACACAGGTAAAATCAGATTTTGAAAAACTCAAAGGTGATATTAAAAATGCTTGACTTCCGAGATATTGCTATTTCCGACAAAAAACACATTAACAGATGTCTTGCAATGTCTGACTTCATGGGCTGTGAATATACTTTCGCAAACAATATGGCGTGGAAACGTCTTGCGGATTCTAAAATAGCTTTTTATAAGGATTTCTATATAGTGTGTTCACGGACGGAAGATAATAAACCGTATTTTGTAATGCCGTCGGGTAGCGGTGACTATTCAGAAATTTTCGCCGAACTGAAAACATATTCCGATTCTATGGGCGTACCGTTGACTATTACCGGAGTTACAGAAAAATCTTTACCGCTTTTCAGGGAACTTTTTCCGGACAGCTATACGGTTGAATACGACAGGGACAGTTCAGACTATATATATCTTTCCCATGACCTCGTACATCTTGACGGTAAAAAATATCACTCAAAAAGAAATCACCTGAAACATTTCAGTCAGTATGACTATGAATTTTCCGTAATTACCGAAAAGGATTTTGACGACTGTATATATTTCTGTACTATGGATTACAACGGCAGAACACATAATCACTCATCAGTTGCGGAACAGTATGCCGTAAACACTTATTTCACTTACTTCGAGGAAATGGGACTTACCGGCGGTATTATCCGCATTGGTGGGAAAGTTACCGCCGTGACTATCGGTGAACGCCTTAATTCCGATACTTTCTGTGTACACATTGAAAAGGCTGACCGTTCTTTCAATGGCATATATACGGCTATAAACAATATGTTTGTAAAGTCCGTCGGCGGTGACTACAGATATATTAACCGTGAGGAAGATTTAGGTATAGAGGGTCTCCGGAAGTCAAAACTTTCTTATCACCCTGTTTTTCTGTTGAACAAGTATGTTATTAATTTTAAATGAAAGGATTTTATTAATTATGATTTATGTATTTCTTGCAGAGGGTTTCGAGGAAACCGAGGCTTTAGCACCTGTTGACCTGCTCCGCAGAAGCGGTAAGACAGTAATTACTGTAGGCGTAGGCGATAATGTCGTTACGAGTTCGCACGGTATACCGGTTGTTACCGATACCATAGCACAGGAAATAATTCTTGACGACAATCTTGAAATGATTGTCCTCCCTGGTGGTATGCCCGGAACTCTTAACCTTGAAAAATCACAGTATGTACAGAATGCTATTGACTTCTGTGTACAGAACAACAAGTTTATAGGTGCTATATGTGCTGCACCGTCTATACTCGGACACAAAGGACTTCTCAACGGTAAAAAAGCTGTATGCTATACCGGTTTTGAAACTCAACTTACCGGTGCGATTATTGGTGACGGTCTCACAGCTGAAGACGGTATCTTCATTACCGCACGTGGAGCAGGTGCAGCTATTGAATTTGGTCTTAAACTCGTTGAAAAAGCCGTATCGCCGGAAGAAAGTACAAGACAGCGTAAAGCAATACTCGCTGACTGATTTCAATCTATGGAAGATAAAAAATCATTACGGAAAAAATTTTCAGAAATAAGAAAAAATATTCCGCACAAATCTGAAAAAGATATACTCATAAAGAATATTTTTCTTGAAAACTCCGGAAATGCCGATACTATACTTATATACGCATCTTTCGGTACTGAAATTGATACGATTTCAATAGCCGAAGAACTTATGAAAACTCATGTTACAGCATTTCCGGTATCTCACGAAAACGGTATTATGACTTTTCATATAGTACGCTCCATTGAAGAACTCCATAAGGGTATGTACGGTATTTACGAACCCGATATTTCCCTGCCACAGCCTGAAATAACTGACAATACTATATGTATACTCCCCGGACTTGCTTTCACTCCGGACGGTTACAGGCTGGGCTATGGTGGCGGATATTATGACAGATTTCTTGAAAAATATCCGCAGATAATCAAAACTGCCCTCGCTTATGAGGAACTTATTACCGAAAATCTGCCCATAATGTCGCACGACGTGAGGGCTGATTATATTGTTACTCCAGAAAGGACGGTATTCTGTCATGCAGAAAAAAGACAACAATGACATTCTGAATGAAGACCTTACAGACGACAACATTGACGACTATGAAGAACAGTCAGAACCGGAATCACAATATGATACACCGGAAAATGTTCAGGAAGTACCACGCAGGCTGAAAAAAAACAATAAAATTAAAAATCATAGTAGACTGCCGGAAGAACCTGACCCCCTGTTTGACGACTATGAAGAATATTCACAGACAGAAGAAGATTTTATATCCGAAGAAGATTACGAACCTGAACCGAAAGAAATTCGGGAAATGCCTCGCAAACGCAAAAAGAAGAAAAAAAGAAAACGTAGCCGACTTCCTGGTGTTATTATTCTTACTACTTTTGTATTTGCCGTTTCGATATGTCTTTCACTTGTAATAATAGCATTCGGCAGGGATATGTTAGGCATAGGAAAAAGCGACAGCACACATCTTATAGTCATTCCGGAGGGTGCTACAACTGTCGACATATCGGAACTTCTCAAAGATGAGGGAATTATAAAATCTCCTGAATGTTTCCAACTGTTCAGCCGTCTTAGGAAATCCGATTCAAGCTATATAGCCGGTGAACACTTTGTACGTCCCAATATGGCTTACGAGACTATCATAAACGAACTCACTTCCATAGAAGAAGCTGAACAACAGGAAACTGTTGAAGTAACTTTCCCAGAGGGCTGTACGATTTCCGAAGCCGGATATATCCTTGAGGAAAATCATGTATGTTCCGCTGATGACTTCGTTTTCTACTTCAATTCCGCCGGTCTCGGATTTTCGTTTGAAAACAGACTTCCTACAGATACTTCACTTAAATTCTACAAAATGGAAGGTTATTTGTTCCCTGATACCTATTTCTTCTACGAAAATATGAGTCCGGAGCAGGTATGTCAGAAAATATATCTCAACTTCGATAACAAAATGACTCCCGAAAGATACGCTAAAATGGAAAGTCTCGGACTGTCTCTTGACGAACTTATTACTTTTGCATCTGTTGTACAGAAAGAAGCCGCAAGTACTGATACTATGCTTTATGTTGCCTCTGTTTTCTGGAACAGATTAAGAAATCCTGGTTATTTCCCGTTATTACAGTCAGACCCGACTTCTAATTATTCACAGTTTGTAAGCTCTAAAATGGATGTGTATGATAAGACTATTGTTGATTCTTATGATACATATAAGAGTCCTGGTTTACCGCCGGGGGCTATATGTAATCCGGGAATCGAGGCTATAGATGCTGTACTTGAAAATGTCGAAAGTAATTACTATTTCTTCATTGCAAATATCTATACCGGTCAGACTTACTTCTCCGAAACTCTTGAAGAGCATGAAGCATATCAGGAAATGGTAGATGGTCAGGTTGACGAATATCTTATAGCATCAAGGGAAGCGGAAAGAGAAGCAGAACAGAAAGCTAAGGAAGAAGCTGAAAGCGAGGCTCAGAATGCGGAAACTTGAGGTACTCGCACCGGCAGGTGATACGGAACGTTTCAATGCCTGTATAAATTATGGTGCGGACGCTGTATATCTCGGCAGAAAACAATTCGGTATGCGGTCATCTCCTATGAATTTTGATTTTCCGCAACTCGTACAGGCTGTGCAATCCGCACACGCCAAAGGAATAAAAGTCTATCTTACGTGCAATACGCTCCCACGAAACAATGAAATCCCACAGTTTGAACAGTTTGTCAATGAGGCTGTCGAAGCCGGTGTAGATGCTCTTATAGTCGCCGATATAGGTCTGCTTGCCCTTGTAAAGCGATACGCACCCGATATGGAAATACACATATCTACACAGACCGGTATAGTAAATTACGTCACGGCACAGGAACTTTATAACATGGGTGCGAAAAGAATAGTCCTCGCACGTGAACTCACACTCGAAGAAATAGCTGAAATACGTGCTAAAACAAGTCCGGATATGGAAATAGAAACTTTCGTACACGGTGCAATGTGCGTATCGTTCTCCGGAAGATGTCTGTTATCGCAGTATCTCGTAAACCGTGACGCAAATCGTGGTGAGTGTGCCCAACCGTGTCGGTGGGGGTATCACCTTGTAGAAGAAAAACGTCCGAATGAATTTTTTCCTATATTCGAGGACGAAAAAGGAACTTACATTCTTAATGCTAAAGATATGTGCATGATTGAACACATTGACAAACTCGCACAGGCTGGTGTAGACAGTCTTAAAATAGAGGGCAGGGCAAAATCGGCGTACTATGTTACGGTAGTCACAAACGCTTACAGAATGGCTGTCGACGAATATTATAAAAATCCCGATAATTTTGTACTCCCTGAATGGATTCGTGATGAGGTTTACAAGGTAAGTCACCGGAAATACAGTAACGGTTTTTTCTTCGGTACTCCCGAAAATTCGCAATATTACGAAAACAGCGGTTATATACGTAATTACGACGTTGTAGCAGTCGTCGAAAAATGCGAAAACGGTACAGTCTACTGTACGCAACGTAACAGATTTTTTGCCGGTGATACTGTAGAATTACTTGCACCGTCGACGAAACCGGTTACTTTAACTCTTGATACCCTATATGACGAAAACGGCGGTGAAATTCAGACAGCTAATCATGCTATGATGAGATTTTCATTTAAATCTGATTTGATTTTCCCGTCCGGAACTGTTATCAGAAAGGCAACAGAATAATGTCGGCTATTGACTTATATTACATGGGTATTGAATATCTTGACAGAAAAGACTATCGAAAAGCTATTGAATATTTTGAATTATCAAATGATATTGAACAACATTTCAAGACCTATGAGAGATTATTTCAGTGTTATATTAAGATTTCGGATACAGACAATGCTTTTGAATGTATACAAAAATCTTACACGCTTAATCCGAAAAATGACAAAACAGCTTTTGAATACGCTGAAATCTGCATAAAAACAGGTAATTATACACTTGCAGAAAATATTCTGACAGAAATTCTTGTAAGAAATCCTGAATACAAAAAAGCGGAAAAACTTCTTTTAAGTTTGATTTGATTTTCCCGACAGGTACGGTCATACGCAAAGAAACAAAATAATAAAAACACGGAGCAGGTTTTTTTGTACCTGCTCCGTTAATTTTTTGCGTTATGCGTGTTAAATTTTTATATTTATCTCTTTACAAAATATTCCTCATACCATACAAGGAATGTATAAATAGTCCAGATTTTACGCCAGTTATCAGAATTTCCGCCGATATAGTCGTTGAATATAGCGTTTATCTCGTCGACGTTGAAGAACTTTTCAGCGATTTCACTGTTGAATTTTTCCCTTACGTCACTGTTGTAACGTTCGTCGGCAAGCCATATACGAATAGGAACTATAAAACCGAGTTTCTTTCTGAAAGCTATTTCCGCCGGAAGTACCTTTGAAGCAGATGTCCTGAATGCTACTTTATTCATTTCCTCGTTGACTTTATACTTTGACGGCATTCTTGAAGCTATATCAAAAATTCTGCGGTCAGTAAGTGGCATACGTATTTCAAGTCCGGCACAGGTACTCATCTTATCGACGTTCAAATAAATATCGCCCTCAAGCCATATCTGTATATCTACATCTGACATTTTTGTAAGAGGGTCAAGACCTTCGGTTTCTTCATAGATGTGCTTTACAAGGTTAATCGGAAGAACTTCCGGATTATAATTTTTCAGGATTTTTTGTTTTTCGTCTTCTTTCATGATGTTCGTGTTTCCGACGTAGAAATTTTTCAGATTATCGCCGTATCTTTCGGCATTACGGTACATATTATATCCGCCGAAAAATTCGTCAGCACCCTCACCGGAATAGCATATCTTAGTATGTTCGGCAGTAGCTTTACAGGCAATCGCAAACGCAATAGCAGAAGCGTCACCTAATGGTTGTTCCATGTTATACATGACATATGGTACTATACTGAAATACTCTTCCGGCGTAATCAGACATCTGTTATTTTCACGTCCGAGAATATCGGCTGTCTGCTTTGCAAGTCCGGATTCGTCAAAACGTTCGTCGTCGTAACCGCATGAATCGGTAACTTTTACATCTGACATCGCAAGGACATATGAAGAATCCACACCACCCGAAAGAAATGATTCTGCTGTTTCTGTATCTTCCTTGACTTCCGGAAAAATTTCCTGTATTGTATTATGGATTTCGTCAGCCCATTCGTCGAGAGTTTTTGTATTATCCGGTTTAAAAGTCGGTGTCCAGTAGCGTTCAATCGTAAGTTTTCCGTTATCGAACTCCAGCCAGTGACCAGGCATTAACTTTTTAACTCCCTTGAAAAACGTATCTTCACCGGCAACATATGTCAATGACATATAAATCTGTAGCATATCGGTATTGACTTCCTTTATAAAGCCGTCCTGCTCTATGATTCTGCTTATATTAGTACCGAAAAGAAGTTTATTGTCGTTTGTCTGATAGTAATAGAACGGTTTTGTTCCGAACTGGTCACGCATACAGAAAATTTTGTCGTTATCACTGATTGCAAATGCAAACATACCGTAAATATGTTCTGCCATATCGTGACCCCATTTTTTGTATGCCTCAACGATTATTTTTTCTTCACGTTCCTCACGTACAAGCGAAGAATCAATATCCAATTCCTCACATAAGGACTTCCAGTTACGGATATGTCCCCTGTATTCAAGAAGTTCTGTCATTTAAAATCACCTCATTAATATATATTGTGTACTTAAAATTTTAATGTTATTTTTTTGAAAGTTTTCCGCCCTTGAAAGAAAATTTGTTTTCATTACCGGCAATAAGTCTTTCAATATTTGCCTTATGTTTCCATACTACCGTGACGGCTATCACGAGCGAAAGAATCGTATACAGTATGCTTTTCCCTAATGAAACATCATCGACAATAAAAGACATCATAAATACCGCTATCGGACACAGTGAAGCCGAAAATATCGAGGCAAGCGAAACATATTTTGAAAGTGCCAGTATAACCACAAATACCGCAAATATCGCCAGAAATATTTTAATGTCAATCATGGCGAATGCAGTAGCGGCAGTAAGTACGCCCTTGCCACCTCTGAAATTATAGTATACAGGGAAAATGTGTCCCATAACAGCCGATATTGCGGAAATATATCCTATGTACATTACGTCATTATCGGGACTGAATCCGGCATTTAATGCACTTGCTATCATGGTAGAAACTCCAACTGAAAGTATTCCTTTCAGTACGTCACCGGCGAGTGTCAGTAATGCACAGGTTTTTCCGGCACATCGAAATGTATTAGTCAGCCCCGCATTTTTACTACCCATTTCCCGTATGTCCTGACCGGTCATTAATTTAACTACTACTATCGAAAAATTTACACTTCCGAGACAATAACCGATAATCAGGGCAATCAGTACGGCAGAAAGAATTTTCATTTGTCGCTTCCTCCCCTTTCACGTACTACGAAACGGACTGGTGTTCCCTCAAGTCCGAAAGTAGAACGTATCTGATTTTCGATATATCTTCTGTACGAAAAATGAAACAAATCGGCTTTATTTACGAATGTAACAAACGTCGGCGGTTTGGTGGAAGGTTGTGTCATGTAGTATATTTTTAACCTTTTTCCCTTATCCGATGGTGGCTGTACTCTTGTTGTGGCGTATGCGAGAACATCATTAAGCATACCGGTGGAAATTCTCATACTGTTCTGTTCAAATGTGTATTTTATAAGTTCGTATAACTTATTTATGCGTTGACCTGTCTTGGCGGATATGAATACAAATGGTACATACGACATGAAACTGAAATCGTTTTCAAGTTTTGTGCGGTATTCCTGCATTGTCTTGTCGTTTTTTTCGATTAAATCCCACTTGTTTACGGCGACTACACAAGCCTTACCTTGTTCGTGTGCGTATCCGGCAACTTTGGAATCCTGCTCCGTGAAACCCTCTACAGCGTCAATCATTATAACGCATACGTCAGCACGGTCTACCGCCATGTAAGCCCTAAGTACGCTGTAATGTTCTACTTTTTCCGTGACTTTCGATTTCTTACGGATTCCGGCAGTATCTATGAAGACAAATTTTCCGGATTCGTTTTCTATGACCGTATCGGTTGAATCACGTGTAGTACCGGCTATATCGGAAACTATAACACGTTCTTCACCGGCAATCTTGTTTATAAGTGAAGATTTTCCGGCATTTGGTTTTCCGATTACCGCTACTTTTATATAGTCCTCGTCGTATTCTTCTTCATTGGTATCGGGTAAATATTCGTATACAGCGTCAAGCATATCGCCTGTACCATGTCCGTGTACCGAGGAAACTGGGTATGGGTCTCCGAGACCTAAATTATAAAATTCGTATATTTCCATAGGTGGTTCGCCGAGCGTATCGCATTTATTGACCACTAAAATTATCGGTTTACCGCTTTTTATAAGCATTTCCGCTACTGCATAGTCGTCGGAAGTAACACCACAGCGGATATCCGTAACGAATACTATAACATCAGCTTTTTCTATGGCAAGTTCAGACTGTCTTCTCATCTGAGCTAAAATAACATCGTCGCTGTCGGGTTCGATACCACCGGTATCTACTACCATGAACGTTTTATTACGCCATTCGCATTTTGAGTAAATACGGTCACGTGTGACACCAGGGGTATCTTCCACTATCGAAAGTCGCTGACCTATTATCTTATTGAAAAGCGTCGATTTACCTACATTAGGTCTGCCGACTACTGCAACAATTGGTATTGACATTTTTTTCTGCACTCCTTTCAGTCAGTAAGTTATGCCCATGATTGCATCAAGCAATTCATAGCCATCATTGGAAACAGATTTTATTTTTACATTCAGGGATTTTTCAACGTCTTCTATGGTGAGGTCATCAAGGAATACCGGCGAATCGTTCATAAGCATGGACTGCGATATAAGAAGATTTTCCCCTAAATTCTTACCGTCAAGCTGTGATATTAAATCCTGTGCCGTGATAAGTCCGGAAACAGTAATAGTTTCACCGAAAAATTCGTTTTTTATACGCCATACGTCGCAACGGAGCAGGGGAAATTTTTTCATGACTTTTTCGGCAAGCTGTCTGATTATCTCATAGGCGGAATATCCTGTAGCTATCGAAACATGACGTTTATCGCCTGTCCACTCCGCTATTTCAAGAGCCTTTTCAAACTCGTCGATAAGTGACCGGAACATACCTACGCCGTTTTCGTACTGCGGGAAATCTTCATAATATTCAACCGGTGGGAGTTCTCTTCCGGAAATAAGGAAAAACTCATCTGACGGAAAAACAGTTCTGGTACCGTATTTTTCAAGGAAAATTTCCTGAAATTCCGCAATTATATCAATAGTTCCGGAAGCCCTCTCCGGTGTGAAACAGGTCAGCGGAAATAATCCGTCACGGTATTTTGTAAGACCTACCGGCACTACTGCCATACTGGAAATATTCGGCATAAGCCCGCCTAAATCGGTAAGAGTACGTCTTAATTCGTCGCCGTCGTTGAGGTCAGGACAGCATACAATCTGACAGTTAAGGCTTATACCGTTTTCCGCAAGCTGATATATATATTTCAGTTTTTCACCGGCAAAGCGGTTATGCATCATCTTTACACGGAGTTCCGGATTAGTCGTGTGTACCGAAACATTCATATTCAGTTTCATTTTAATGATACGGTCAATATCAGACTGTTCTAAATTAGTCAGTGTGACGTAATTTCCCTGAAGAAATGAAAGTCTTGTATCGTCGTCCTTGAAGTAGAGAGTTTCACGCATATCGGGGGGCATCTGGTCTATGAAACAGAATACGCATTTATTCCGGCACGACTGTTTTTTATCCATAAGAAAAGTATCAAATTCAAGCCCTAAATCGTCGTATTCGTCCTTTTCGATAAGAAAAGAAATTTTTTCGTCATTCCGGAGAATTTCAAGTCTGACGGAAGTTTCTGAGGCATAAAACATATAGTCAAGAACGTCATTTATTTCAACGCCGTTTATAGAAATCAGAAAATCTTCCGGCATAATTCCCGCACTTCCGGCAGGAGAACAGCGGATTACGTTTTTTATTTTAACCATTATAACCTCCTGACAGATAATTCAAAAAGGAGAGCAGGACTTAACTCCCTACTCTCCTTTTCATGTATCGGATTAAGCCGATTATTCAGCGTCAATTTTCAGAACCTCAACGCCCTTATAAAAACCGCAGTTCTTGCATACCTTGTGCGGAGCTTTAATTGCACCACAGTTGTCACACTTGGACATAGCAGGCACATCAAGTTTCCATACAGCAGAACGTCTCTTGTCACGTCTTGCCTTGGAAGTTTTTCTCTTTGGTACAGCCATTTTTCTCTACCTCCTTACGAAAGAGCTTCACAGCTCAGAATTGAGACAATTGCATTGTGATTCGTTAAGGTCACAACCGCATACCATACACAGACCTTTACAATCTTCTTTGCACAGGTTTTTTGACGGAAGTTGCAGTAACAAATCAGTAACGGCAATTTCATTTACTTCGATGCTTTCGCCGTCAGCTACAATATATTCGTCGTTGTCATTGCTTACAGACGGTACGACAATATGTGAAAATTCAAATGAATACGTTGTTTCAAACTCTTTCAGACATCTGTCACAGGCAACGGAAAGTGTAAAATCAACGGTATATTCAAGATATACGATACCTGCACGGTTAAAGACTTTGCCGTTTATATCCACCGGAGACACAAATTTATAGCCGTGAATATCCGACAATTCTTCAGTACCTATAGAATAGCGTATATCCTTTGATTCGCCGACGATATTGAAAAGTTGTTTTAAATTAATCTTCATATACAGAAACCTTTCATAGCACCATGAATTATATTATACACCACTGAACAGAATATGTCAAGAGGTGTCAGCGGAAAAATAAAAAATTTTTTCCGGATTACTTTATAAACTGCTTTACATTTTCGGAGAGTTCTTCAGCGTCAGCGGAAATTGTGAACACTACAGTAACATCTTCGCCGGTGAGTTTGTCGATATTTTCAAGCATTTTGCCTAATGCTGTATAGTCACGTCCGGTAATTCTAAGGATACCGTCAATATAGATGTGTGTTATGTCGTAATTGCTTGCGAGAAGTCCGGCGATAAAGCCATAGAAAGCGTCATAGCCTTCAACCTTGTAGTATTCTGTATCGCACCATCTAACCTTACGGCTGATAGAATATCTTACAGTAGAACCCTTTTCAACACAGACTACAGAACCGTTAGTTGCCTTTACAGATTCGTTAATCTGGTCAATGAGAATTTTTGTCTTGCCTGAACCTTTTTTACCGGTAATAAGCTTAATCATAAATTTACTCCTTCCGATGCCTTACGGCATTTTTTACTTAGTTTGTTTTTCAACAAATATATTATATCACATTCAGGAAAAAATGTCAATATATAATTTGTTTTTCTGAAAAAAGCGGATTTTAGCCTAACTTAGCTTCAAGTTCAGCTTTTGCACCCTCATAGCCAGGTTTGCCGAGAAGTGCAAACATATTTGATTTATAACTCTCAACACCAGGCTGATTGAACGGATTTACGCCGAGTACATAGCCGGATATTGCACAAGCCTTTTCAAAGAAGTAAATCATATAGCCGACGCTTTCTTCTGTAGTGTCTTCGAGTTCAAGAATTATATTAGGTACGCCACCTTCTGTATGAGCAAGTACAGTACCCTCGAAAGCCTTTCTGTTTACTACTGACATATTCTGATTTGTAAGGAAGTTCAGACCGTCAAGATTTTCTTCGTCGGGTTCAAGGAAGAGGTCAGTTTTCGGATTCTTTATATCAACGACTGTCTCAAACAGGATTCTTGCACCGTCCTGAATATACTGACCCATAGAATGTAAATCAGTAGAGAATACACCGGCTGACGGGAAAATACCCTTATTGTCCTTGCCCTCGCTCTCGCCGAAAAGTTGTTTATACCATTCGGACATCATAACGAAACTCGGGTCATATGAAACAAGCATTTCAACAGATTTGCCTTTTCTGTAGAGGATATTTCTTAAAGCTGCGTATTTGTAGCAGTCGTTGTTATCGAAATCTGCACAGAAATCATTCTGGGCTTTTCTTGCACCTGCCATAAGAGCATCTATATCACAACCGGCAACGGCTATCGGAAGAAGTCCTACAGCAGTCAGAACTGAAAAACGTCCGCCCACGTCGTCCGGAATTACGAAAGTTTCATAACCTTCAGCGTCTGCGAGATTCTTTAAAGTACCTCTTGCCTTGTCTGTAGTTGCGAAAATACGGTTTTTAGCTTCTTCCTTACCGTACTTTTCTTCAACCATTTTCTTGAAAATTCTGAACGCAAGAGCAGGTTCGGTAGTAGTACCGGATTTTGAGATTACATTTACAGAAAAATCCTTATCCTTACAGAGTGCGATAATCTCGTTGAGGTATGTAGGATTGATACTGTTTCCGACATAGTAAATGTCAGGAGTATCTTTCTTCATGTTGTTATAGAGTGGCGACTTGAGAAGTTCAATGGCAGCTCTTGCACCGAGGTATGAACCACCGATACCAATAACTATGAGTATATCGGAATTTGCCTTTATTTTTTCAGCAGATGCCTTTATTCTTGAAAATTCTTCCTTGTCGTAGTCTGTAGGAAGATTCACCCAGCCGAGAAAATCATTTCCGAGACCTGTTTTATTATGAAGTGCGTCGACAGCCACTTCAACCTGTGCTTTAATGCCTGCGAGTTCGTCAGGGTTGACAAAGTCGGCAAGATACTTTGTATTGAGTTTCAAAGACATTTTTTTATTACCTCCAGTCTGCACGGCGTAACCGGTACAGATAAATTTTCATATTTATAATATACTATATTTTAAGTTTTTTTTCAAGAGCAATTTTAATATTTGACATATTCCATAATATTCAACATTATTTTCTGATAATATCAGACAAAATTTTCCGGAACGAATACGGGAATGAAAGTTCGCTGACATTATCCTGTACGATAATGTCAGTTTCACATACAAGAGTTTCACCGCTGTAGAATCCTGCCGAACCTATTACCTGCCCTTTTTTTACCGGTGCGGTGAGGAAGTCCGGAAGTACAACAACCGTATTCAGTTCATGAATATTTTTCGGGACTACTAGATTACTCTGATTTTTCAGACGTATTTCAACAGCGAGTTCAGTTCCGTTCTTGACTTTTATCGGCATTAACATTTCGTCAGGAAACATAGTCGCCGTAATGTGATAGTCACTGAACCCCCTGTTTACAAGTTCCTTAGCTTTTTTCATGGAAATATCATCGTTTTCAGCACCGAGTACAACTGCAATATATGTTGTCCCTTCGCTGTTGCGTCCGCCCTCGGCGATACAGTAGCCGGATTTTTCCGAATGTGACGCCTTGAATCCGATATGATTTTCATATGTACGTGAAAGTGTATTTTCATTTACAAGTTCTGCCATGCCGTTTCTTATGAAGTCACGCCATGTACTGAAATACGGTTCAAGGGTTGTATATTCAGAAAGTTCAGCACATATTACCGCCAAATCGTGTGCGGTAGTGTGTTCACGCTCATCATAGTAGCCATACGGCGAATAAAAAGCGGTATCACGTAAACCGAGGTCAAAGGCTTCACTGTTCATTCTCATTACGAAATTTTCAACAGATTGTTCGGAATTTTCTGCAAGTACCGTCATTGCGTCGTTGGCATTGCCGATAATAACGGCTTTAAGAAGTTCGTCAACAGTGATATTTTCAGCCGGTTCAATCCATACCACAGCACCTTCAGTACCGGCGACAGCTTGCGATGCTGTCATGATGGTGTCCGGTGTGTATTTACCGTCTTCAATGTCCTCTGCTATAAGAAGTAATGCCATAAGTTTTGACATATAACCGGCATTTACCTGTAAATCAGGATTATATTCGTCAAGGACAGCCCTTGTGCGTGCCTCCATGAGAATATATGCCGGATAGTCTGCCTGAACATCTGTATTTTTTCCGGCAGAAATAAACAGTGCGGATATAAGCAGTGCTGTCAACACTGCCGTTATCTTTTTTGAAATTGCCGTAATATTCAGATATTTTTTCAAATATACCGCCTCCCTTTTTTTAAGTATATGTGTAAGGAAAGCGTATAATGATGTCAGCACCTCAACGAAGTTATAACAAAACTGTCAGTATTGTCGCCGGATATTGTATACTCACTCTGAGCGGGTACACAGACCTTAGTGGTCTGACCGGCAGATTTTGCAGTATATATATAATACATACTTCCGTTCATATTATAATAAAGTGGGTGGTTGTATGTGTATGTGTCAAGCAATTCAAGATATTCTTCAAAGCAACAGCCCAGTTCATGCATTACTTCGGCATGGACTTTCCCGACATAGCGGAGATGCCACGGACAGTATGTAAAACCGGTCTTTTCAGATTTATTTTCAGGAAACCGCACTATATATCCGTATTTATAGCAGTTTTCAACAATCCATTTTTCAACGTCACAGCCGTCATAAGTCAGGACGCTTGACCCGACATTTACGGCGACATCTATAGTATTTCCGGTTATGGATTCCGGAAATGCATACGGACAGTAAGAACCTTCACCGGTGTAGGTGTCAGTAGTTCCGTATATAAGAAAATTTGACTGTCCGGTTGATTTATAATAGTCTTCCATCATTATATTAAGAGCTTCTGCCGCTTCGGCATTAAGTATAACAGGGTCTGTATCATTTATAAGTGTGTAGTAGTCATTCCGGTAGCTTATTAAATTGACAGTAGGCGGTATTTCAGCAGATACATAAGGTTTCTGATAGTTTACTTCAATCAGTTCACCCGAAAAAACCTGTGAATTATCTATATCAAGTTCCGTGAAGGAATTGTTATATTCGTTGTTTTTTTCCGTTCCGGAATTAACAGATGTAGCGGTTGTGTTTCCGAAAGTTTTTCCCTGAACTCTTACCTGAATACTTATAGAAGCGTATTTATTTGTTCTCTCGTTGAAATATCTTCTGGCACAGTCTGACATAATAATAAAAAGTGCCAGCGACAATAGAAATAAAATAAAGCGGTCTAACCTGAGACGAATTGGTTTAGTATCCATATAATCCTCCGAAGTTGTCAGACACTGTCCGGAGACAGATTTTTACGATTCAGACGGGAGTGTTTCTTCTTCTGTTTCTGTTGTTTCTTCTTCTTTTTCATAAGTATAGTATTTTTCACCGCCTGCTCCGTATACGCTGTATATATTTAGTGTATCATAAATAGCAGTCCATTTGTCACGGCACTTGCACAGAACAAGAATATATGTCTGACCATTTATTTCAGCGTAACTTTCTATACAGTTTCCTGCCTCGTCTGTGAAGCCTGTTTTTCCGCCCAGTACAGAAACACCGGCTATTTCGTCGCCGTACATACGGCTGAAGAAATTACTTGTGAAATTATATCCTTCCGGATTCTGTTCTGTAGGCGGTACGATATATTCATAGGTAGAAATAATCTTTTTACAGGTCTGATTCTGTAAGGCATAATTAAAAATAACTGCCATGTCTTCCGCTGTACTGTAATGTTCCTTACTGTGCAGACCTACCACATTTGTGAAGTGTGTTCGTTTAAGACCAAGTTCAACGGCTTTTTCGTTCATTAGCTTGACGAAAGCCTCTTCTGAACCGGATACATATTCGGCAACGGCAAGGGCGGCATCTGCACCGGAACACAGAACCATTCCATATAAGGCGTCCTCAACGGTAGGAGTTTCATCGGGCTGGAATCCGGCAAGTACCGCATCAAGTTCCGCCATTGGATAAACCATATCTTCAGTTATGGTTATTTTATCGGATATATTTTCAATATTTTCAACAGCAACAATAAGTGCCATTATCTTAGTAAGAGAAGCCGGAAACATCGGCGAACTTTCATTATATCCTGCGACTATCTCATTAGTATCGGCATTCATAAGTATCGCATAGCCTAAATCATAATCGTTTTCAACGTCAATCATTTTTGAATTTTCTGTCCATTCAGGGTATAAATCTATAATTTCTTCTTCAGTAGGTGGTTCAGTAACAGGTTCTTTATATTCAGGATTTTTTTCTATTGTCGACGGAACTGCAAGACCTGTACGGGTAGGCGGTTCGCTGATTACTTTTTCTTCTGAATTTCCCTTTATATAGAAGTAAATTGTCATACCACATACGAAGACCATAATCAAAAGCAGAAATAAAGCTGTAAGAAGATTACGAGCTTGTTTTTTTCTTTTGTTTTTATTTTTCATTTTTTTCACCTCTTTTTTTGTAACTACCTTTCTATTATAATGCAAAATATATGAAATGTCAAGCCTGTACTCATAATAAAAAAATCCTGTGAAGTAAATCACAGGATTTCAGGTATATAAATTATTTGAATACTGCAAGCAGGAATCCGGCAGCTATTGCAGAGCCTATAACTCCGGCAACGTTAGGACCCATAGCGTGCATGAGTAAGAAGTTTTTCGGGTTGGCTTTCTGACCCTCTATCTGTGAAACTCTCGCCGCCATTGGTACGGCAGAAACTCCGGCTGAACCTATAAGCGGATTGATTTTCCCACCGGAAAGTTTATACATCAATTTTCCGACAAGTAAACCGCCTACTGTCGAAAAACAGAATGCAATCAAGCCAAGACATACTATTTTAAGTGTTTCGAGTGACAGAAATCTTGACGCTACTGTAGTCGCTCCGACGGATATTCCGAGGAATACAGTTACTATATTCATTAAGGCATTCTGTACGGTATCGGAAAGTCTTTCAGTAACTCCGCATTCTTTCCACAGATTACCAAGCATAAGACAACCTACAAGCGGTGCTGTAGACGGTAACAACAGAATTACAAATACTGCAACAAGAATCGGGAAAATTATTTTTTCAGTCTTTGAAACGGTTCTGTTCTGTTCCATTACAACCTGACGTTCTTTTTCAGTCGTAAGAAGTTTCATAAGAGGTGGTTGAATCATAGGTATTAACGCCATATACGAATACGCCGCTATTGCGATAGGTCCGAGCAGATGAGGTGCAAGTCGTGTTGTAAGGAATATAGCTGTAGGACCGTCCGCACCGCCTATGATTCCTATAGATGCGGCTTCCCTACCGGTAAATCCGAGGCATACAGCTCCGAAAAATGCAAGGAATACACCCATCTGTGCAGCCGCACCGAGTAACAAACTTTTAGGATTTGAAAGTAATGGTCCGAAGTCGGTCATTGCACCTACTCCGAGGAATATCAGTGACGGATATAATCCGGATTTTACGCCTATGTACAGAATGTCAAGAAGTCCGCCGTTTGCCATGATATTTCCGTAACTGTGATAAAATTCGCTGTTGTGGTCAAGGAAAGCGTCCCATAGTTCAGGGTGATACAATGCGTCCGGTGAACTCACTCCGCCGGAAAAGAAATTAGATACGTTTACAAGCAGACACCCGAATGCTATCCCGACAAGCAGAAGCGGTTCAAATTTCTTTACTATACCTAAGTACAGCAACAGAAATGAAATCAATATCATTATGAGGTTTTTATAACCCTCTTCCACGAAAAATCCCGCAAAACCGGAATCGGCTATTAGAGTTTTGAGTGTTTCGAGAATATCCATTAAAACACCCCCTTATGATATTACAATCAGTGGCGAACCTGTTTCAACAACTGCTCCCTTACTGGTGACTACCTGTACTATAGTACCGTCTTTAGTGGCTACGATTTCATTTTCCATTTTCATAGCCTCCAGAATAACGAGTACCTGACCGGATTTGACTTTATCGCCCTCTTTTACGTCGATACGGATAATGTTTCCAGGCATAGGAGCGGAAATAGTTTCACCGTCGGCGATACTCACCGGAGCAGGTGCAGGAGTTGCCGGAGCGTTTACCGGCACTGATTCCACCGGAGCAGGTTCAGGCGAATTTTTCGGAGCAGGTGCTAATGCTTCGTACTCGTCGAGAAGTACGGCTTTTCCGTGTTCTACTTCGACTTCGTAAGTTTTGCCGTTTAATGTTACTTTATACTTCATGGATTATTTAACCTCCCTGATTGAAATAAAATGAAGTTCATTTATAGGTTTCTGCATGGTATCGGCAACTATTGCCATAATCATAGCGGCTTCCTTGTCGGGTACGTCGTATAACTTGACGTGTCCGGCTGAACCTCTTGCGACAGGTTTGTTTACTTTCTTGAGTTTAGGAATTTTATTCGGCGATGTTTTTTTCTGTACCGGCTCTACAGTCTCCGTGACAGCTTTTTCCTTTGATTTGAAATATCCACCCATTGAGGATATAACTATCATAAGGATAAGAAGTCCGGAGAATACCACTACATAACCGAATATTGCAGTAATTCCGGCGTCAGCTATATTCATGAAATTCCCCCCTTAGTCCTCGATTGCCTCGATTGTATAGACAGCTTCATTTTCTTCTTTTGCCTTACGTTCCTTAAGAAATTTCATAGTCTGGTCAGGATAACATATGTAACTCATAATATCCTCTTCAGAGCGTGCCAAATCTCCTAAGGCTTCACGTGCGGATTTAAATTCCTCACCTGTACGCTTTTTGTCTTCCGTGCGACAGTCCACAGGTTTACCACCCTTGCCGATTACTTTTGTAATGAGTTCCTCGCTTACTGACGCCGGTGCTATACCGTATTCGCCTTTTATGTAGTTCTTTACCTCTTTGGAGATATTCTTGTATCTTTCGCCGACAAGTACGTTAGTTACAGCCTGATTGCCTACCATTTGTGAAAGAGGTGTAACAAGTGGTGGGTATCCTAAATCTTTTCTTACTGCCGGAATTTCTTTCAAAGCGTCCTCGAATTTGTCCATAGATTTCATATCAGTAAGATTTGCTATCATATTCGACAGCATACCACCAGGGACTTTATATACAAGTGCCTGTGCGTCTGTTGCAAGGCTTTTCGGATTTATCTGACCGTTATCAATGTACTTTTGTTTTATGGGTTTGAAGTAATCGTTTACCTTGTTTATTATGCTTTCGTCAAGACCTGTTTCAATGCCGTACTGTTGCAGAGCATAGAACATAGTCTCTGTAGACGGCTGTGACGTTCCGCCGGAAAAACATGATGTAGCACAGTCTATAACGTCTATGCCCGATTCTATAGCCTTTGTGAGTGTCATATAAGCCATACCGGTTGTACAGTGTGTATGCAGGATAAGCGGAATATCACCTACGGCATCTTTTATGCCTTTTATAAGATGTTCAGCTTCATAAGGTGTCATAGTACCTGCCATATCTTTCAGACATATTGTCTGAAATCCCATGCGTTGAAGTTCCTTGCACATCTGTATGTACTTCTTGACAGTATGTACCGGACTTTGTGTGTAGGATATACAACCGGAAGCGATAGTCTTAGGGGTTGCGTACTTCATGGTAGCGTTAAGAGCCGTGCCGAGATTGCGGAAGTCGTTGAGAGCGTCAAAAATACGTATTATGTCGATACCGTTTTTTATGGAAAGTTCTATGAATTTTTCCACAACGTCATCATGATAGTGTTTGTAGCCGAGAAGATTCTGACCTCTCAGGAGCATCTGAAGACGGTTATCGGGAAGACGTTTCCTTAAATTCCGGAGACGTTCCCAAGGGTCTTCGTTGAGGTAACGGAGACAGGAATCAAATGTCGCACCGCCCCAGCATTCAATGGAGTAGTAGCCTGCTCTGTTCATATCCGGCAGAATGTCTTCATAGTCGGAATACGGCAGACGTGTCGCCATAAGTGACTGATTTGCATCACGCAGGACTGTTTCAGTAATCTGTACTTTTTTCATGTACATTCCTCCTTTATAAATTCACGGTTTTATTATAACATAATTCCGGAAAAATTTCCAGTAATTTTTTTAAGTTTTAAAATTTAATTCATATCAATAATGCATAGCATTATGATAATATTGTGATATTTGTTGCATGAGGTTAAAAAACTATTGCATTTTTCGGGAAAGGGTGTTATAATAAAATTACGTCTTATGGAATATAAGATAGTATCAGAATACAGAAAAGAAGTGTTTTTATTATGACGAAAATTACCATTTTTTCGGGATTCCTCGGTGCAGGTAAGACTACCTTAATCAAGAAACTGATTTCCGAAGGCTATAAGGGTGAAAAACTCGTCCTTATTGAAAACGAATTCGGACAGATTGGCATTGACGGCGGATTTCTTCAGGACGCCGGTATTGAAATTACTGAAATGAACTCCGGTTGTATATGCTGTAGTCTCGTAGGAGATTTCGGCAAGGCTCTGGAGCAGGTCATTGAACAGTATCACCCTGACCGCATTCTTATTGAACCCTCTGGTGTCGGCAAACTCAGCGACGTTATAAAGGCTGTACAGAATATCGACGTACACGACGTTGAACTTGACGGCTTCACTACTGTTGTAGATGCCAAGAAATGCAAGATGTATCAGAAAAATTTCGGAGAATTTTTCAATAATCAGATAACTTATGCAAGCTGTCTTATCCTTAGTCATACGACAGGCGTTTCACAGGAAAAACTTGACGACTGTATAAAACGTCTCCGTGAATGTAATCCGTCTGCACCTATCGTAACTACAGACTGGGAACAGCTTTCCGGTAAACAGCTTATCGACGCTATGACACAGAAAAATACTCTCGACGAAGAACTTAAAAACCTGCTCCATGAGGAACATGAACATCATCATCACCACCATGACCATAACGAACATGAACACCATGAACATCATCATCATGAGGACGGCGAAGAATGTCACTGTCATGAACACGAACACAAAGAAGAACATCATCACGAACACGGTGAAGATTGTACCTGTGGTTGTCATGACCATGAACACGAACATCATCACCACCACGCCGACGAAGTTTTCACAAGCTGGGGTATTGAAACCGCAAGACCTTATACGGAAGAGGAAATAAGAAACGCTCTTGACAGTCTTTCAGATTTCAGTGCATATGGTATGATTTTACGTGCAAAGGGTATAGTACCGTCAACTGACGGTGAATGGATTCACTTTGATTACGTCCCTGGTACACCTGATATACGTCGTGGCAGTGCCGGAACTATCGGCAGACTTTGTGTAATCGGTTCGGGTATCGACGAAAAGGCTATAGCTGAACTTTTCCACGCTGAATAAGGAGGTATCAGAAATGCCTTACGAGGAAGAAGAAATGTTACCGGTATATCTGTTTGTAGGTTTTCTTGAATCGGGAAAAACAAAATTCATTCAGGAAACTCTTGAAGATAAGAGATTCAATACCGGCGAAAGAACTTTACTACTTGTTTTCGAGGAGGGTGAAGAAGAATACGATACAACAAATTTCAAAAGAGACAATATTTTTCTCCGTGTCGTTGACGATAAGTCAGACATGACCCCCGAAAATTTACAGCGTCTTGTTGATGAATGTGACGCCGAAAGGGTCATTATAGAATATAACGGTATGTGGCAGGTTACTGAACTTTTTGACGCTGTACCGGATGGCTGGGCATTCTATCAGGTGATGTGCTTTGTAGATGCTACTACTTTCGCACAGTATAACGCTAATATGCGTAGTCTTGTTGTGGATAAATTCAATATATGCGAACTGGTTGTATTCAACCGTTTCGAGAGAAGTTATAATCCGGAACAGTTTCACCAGATAGTAAGAGGTGTAAGCAGACGTTGTGAAATAGCATATGAATACACCGACGGCACTGTAGCATACGACGATATTGAAGACCCATTACCATTTGACATAGATGCTCCGCATATCGTGATACAAGATAACGATTTTGCGTTATGGTATCGTGACATAATGGAAGAACCTGAAAAATACGACGGCAAAACTATAACTTTCAAGGCTCTGACAGCTAAAAATCCTAAATTCCCGAAAAACACCCTCGCTACCGGACGTCATATTATGACCTGTTGTGTTGACGATATACAATACTGCTGGTGTGCTACACAATTTGAAGATGTTTCGGATATTCCGGAAAAATGCTGGCTTATGATTACCGCTAAAATAAAAGTACAGAAACATAAACTCTATAAGGGAAAAGGTCCTGTACTTTTCGTGACGGATTATGCACCGTCAGCACCACCCGAAAAAGAAGTAGCTACTTTCTATTAATTCATAATTTATAATGCATAATTCATGATTTGGATTATGCATTATTTGTTAAAATAAAAAAATATATTGTTTGCTATTGACTTTTTATAAAATTATGTGATATAATGATACGGTAACAATGGGGTATAGCCAAGCGGTAAGGCAACAGACTTTGACTCTGTCATCTCGCTGGTTCAAATCCAGCTACTCCAACTTAACTCCCCTCGGATTGCTCTGAGGGGGATTTTTTTGTATAAGGCGTGTTAATTTACAATACGGAAAGGATTATAGTATTTATGAAATATACTGAATTTTATCCTCCTACAGGAAAAACAATAAAAAATATTGATATTCAAACAATGCATAAGTATATAGTAGAAAACTTTAAAGAATATTGGTCAGATGGACAAGGTGCTGAAATACATTACTTTGAAGATGATTTTTCAGCTACACTATCTGTAAGTGTAAATTTAAATTATGGGTTTTACTTGAATTACAGTAATAGTAATATAGATGAAGCAGAAAAATTATCATTATCCGATATTAACAGAATAGAAGATATTATTGAAAGTACTGACGGTTTAGAAGTTTCTTCAGGTTTATTTATACCACCTGTTTCAGCATGGGAAGCAATAAGAACATTTTTGGAAAAAGGCAAACCATCTCAGAAAATTCAATGGATAGAACCTGATAATCTTCCTGAAAACAGCAGATTTTATTAAAAAAAGATTTCCCATATGGGAAATCTTTATTTTTTTATAACAGACTGTCAATAATCATATCAGTTATTTTAATTATGTGTTCTTTATGTAGGTCAAGCGTTTCAAGAGCGGATTTTATAATATTCCTTGCACGTGGAATATCCGTATTTTTCAAAGAAACCATAGGCATAACAAGTAAAAATATTCTGATATCTTCAATTCCGTATGTAATTTCTGAAAAAAACCGGAAATCAATTTTTTGCAGTATAAAATGTCCGCCTGTACAGCCGATTTCCTGACCGTCAAGGAAATAAACAGTATCTCCGGGGTGAAATTCAATCCTGAAATCATGCCCATTAAGATTCAGGTCAATTGTATTCGGATTATCAACATATCCGTCGTTTTCGTAGAATATTTCTTCTGAATACTGTGTAAACTCATCAATCCATTTGCTATCATAGTCGTATTCGTCCAGTAATCCGGAAATATCTGTATCTGTTATTTCGTCATAGGCATTCGGGAAATTCACACTCAAAAAATAAATCCAGAACGAATTATTATTAATAATATCATCTATAGAATACATAATTATTTATTTTTCTGCTCCAGTTTTCTGATGTTCTTAAATTCGACGGTTGCCATTATGATTGTTACAAATGCTGCCATGAAGTCTGCTACAGGTGCGGAATATATTATACCGTTAATCCGAAAATACCTCGGCAGTATAAGTAAAAGCGGTACGAAAAATATAATCTGTCTCGTAAGCGATAGGAACATACCTTTTATTGGCTTGCCGATAGATGTGAAGAACGTCGCCGTAATAGGTTGCAGACAGTTCAGCCATGTAAAGAACAGATATATCCGGAAGAATTTTTCACCCAGTTCGTAATATGTAGCCGTACCGTCTCCGAAAAGCGAAAGAATCTGTCTCGGAAATATGAAGAATAATATAAACGATACTATCGATACAGTAGCTCCGGTAGTTACCGCCAGTTTGTAAGCCTGTCTGACACGGTCGTAATTCTTCGCACCGTAATTGAAACTTTCGATAGGTTGCGTACCCTGTGCAAGTCCGATTACAACGCCGAAAAGAATCATTGCGACTTTCATTACTATACCGCATACCGCTATCGGTTCGGAGTCTCCGTATACAGATAATGCACCGTAATGTTTAAGCGAATTGTTTAATACTATCTGTACTACTGCAATGGCTATCTGATTGAAGAATGATGCCATACCTATAGATGCTATACGTTTTGCGGTAAAGAATCTGACTTTTAACTCCTCTTTACCGAGATGTACTGTTTTGTAATGCATAGCGTATACGAGTACCACTATTGCGGAAATAACTTGTCCGATAACAGTCGCTGCTGCTGCACCTTTCATACCCCAGTGGAAACCCATTACAAAAAGAGCGTCAAGAGCAGTATTCACTACCGCACCTATTATATTACAGGTCATAGCCATCTGCGGACTGCCGTCGGCACGTATGAGATGTCCGCCACCTGTCGTGAATATCAGAAACGGAAAGCCTAACGCCGTTATTTTAACGTATTCATTAGCATATTCCATGACTTGTCCTTCCGGAGCTCCGAAAACTTTCAGTAAAGGATTCAGGAACACAAGTGTTATAATACTTAATATCAGACCGCTTACCGCAAGCAGTGTGAATGAATTTCCGGCAAAATAACCGGCTTGTTTCTTGTCGCCTCTACCCATAGTCAGATTAAAACATGACGCTCCGCCGATTCCGAAAAGTAACGCAAGAGCCGTACACGCCGTTGTGAACGGAAACGCTACATTAGTAGCGGAATTTCCGTCTATTCCCACCGCATGACCTATAAAAAGCTGGTCAACGATATTGTACAGCGAAGATACAAGCATACCTAATATACTCGGTACGGAAAACTTAACCATAAGCCTTGCAACAGGTTCTGTCGCAAGCGGGTTGACGGAATTTTTCTTTGTTTCTTCCATAAATCATACCTCTTTCTATATTATTATTTATATACTATTATACTACTTTTTGCCGGAAATTTCAATAGTTTTGAATATGCTGAAAGAAATTTGTGATATTTCCGTATAATTTTCAGTTGACTATTGATTTATTTTGTGGTAAAATAATAAGGAAATACTATCACGAACGGAGAATTATTCCATGAAAAAAAGCGATATTCCATACGTCTGGACAGACAAGAAACGTACATTTTTAGGTCTGCCGTGGTCTTTCACGAGGTATTTTCTTACTGAAACTAAAATTATCACAAGAAAAGGTTTTTTCAATATCGAGGAAGACGAACTGGAAATTTACAAGATAGATGACAAAAAACTTAGTTTTCCATTTGGTCAGCGACTTTGCGGTTGTGGTACTGTCATTATACAGAGCCGTGACTGTGATACTCCGGTAAAGGAAATAAAATGCGTAAAAAATGCCCGTAAAGTTTCAGATATGATAGACCAGTATCTTAACATACAGCGTGACAAGTATAATATACGTGGTCGTGACCTTATAAGCAACTGCAATCACGAACCGGATAACAATAATATTAATTCATGAGGTGAAAAAATGCTCTCTTTTATTACTGAAAAACAATCCTGCTGGGACAGACTTTCGGCAGAAAAAAGACCCATTTTCATTTACGGTATGGGTGACGGCGCACTTAAAATAATGTCGGTATTCCGTCAGCGTAATATATCCGTTGCCGGAATATTCGCAAGTGACGAATTTGTAAGAGGTCACTATTTTGAGGGCTTCAAAGTACACAGGCTTTCGGAAGTCGAATCAATGGTTGAAGACTTTGTTGTAGTACTTGCATTTGCGGCGGGCTATCAGGAAATCGTCGACAGAATCCATAGTATCGCATCACGCCATACACTTTACGTTCCGGACGTTCCTGTTGTGGGGAAAGGTCTGTTTACTTATGAATACTGTATGGAAAACGCCGAAAAAATACAGAAAGTATATGACAGTCTCGCCGATGACTTTTCAAGAAAAGTATACGCAAACATAATAAATTTCAAGATAAGCGGTAAAATAGAATACTTATCAGCCGTAACAACTCCTAAATCTGAAATATACAGAAAAATAATAAAACCTGGTCTTAATGAAGTATACGTCGACTTAGGAGCTTACAACGGCGATACGATACAGGAACTTCTTGAATTTACAAGGGGCAAATACGCTGAAATATACGCCGTTGAACCAGACCGGAAAAATTATAAGAAACTTGTCAAATATATTGATAATATGCCTAATGTGTTCACCTACAATGCGGCGGCATGGAGTACAGACAGTGAACTTCCGTTCTCGGCAAAATCCGGCAGACAGTCAGCTATTTCCGCAAGCTCAAATAATATGGTTACGGCTCGTGCCGTCGACAGCATGGTAAACGGAAACCGTCCGGCAACACTCATAAAAATGGATGTGGAGGGTTTTGAACGTGAAGCTATATGGGGTGCGTCGAATACTATCTCACACGATTCGCCTAAACTTATGATAGCCCTTTATCACCGCAACGAAGATATTTTTGAACTCCCACTGCTTATCATGACACTGAATCCTGATTACAACCTCTATATAAGACATCAGCTGTATATTCCGGCGTGGGAGACTAATTTATATGCAACTCTCTGATATAAAAAAACACTATAAAAAGATTATTGCCGTTGTATGTGTTATAGCTGTTGTGATATTCTCAAACTGCATTATAGCCGGAAAAATAGTCTGTCGTTTTGCCACTAAATTACACATAGATGTTAATGGTAATTCCGTAACGGACGATGATGTTGAAAATATAAAAGGACTTTATTTCCTGAAAAAACTGTATATAGACAATTGCGACACAAATGATTTGAGTTTTCTGGAAAACAAGAATCATCTTACAGATTTGTCAATATTAAGACAAAAATATGATGTCAATGATACAGGAATTGTTGACTGGTCTTATCTCCGCAAATGTAAAAAACTTAAAAATTTTGAATGTGCCGGACGTTGTACTTTCCGGAATCTCAAAGATTTTTCTGAAATGAAAAAACTTGAAGAATTACGCATTTCCGCTGAAATCGGAAATTACACTATTATTGAAAGTCTCGACGGTTTACAGGATATTTCAGGAACTCTTAAAGCCCTTACACTCAACGGCATACAAAATGAAACAGTCCTGAATCTCGAAAAGTTTTCAAATCTCCGGTATCTTGACATTGAAAACAGTTCCTTAACGGAAATACGTATTAATTCATATCTTGAAACCCTCAACATTTCCAATAATACGAATTTAAGGGTTATATATCTTCCGTCTGATTATGGTCAGCCGGAAAATATTATCACGAATAATTCCCCCTATGTGAATATAATATACGAATGATTAAAAAACCTGCTCCATGTAGTGAAGTACATACGGAGCAGGTATATTTTTTATTATATGAGTTTTCTTTCGTCGCAGAACTCGCATTCAAGAAGTGTTTCGTCGCCACTGAAACGGAAACTCTTCGGGAGATAGTGTTCATGATTCGTTATACAGCGTGGATTATCGCATTTTACAGCGTCATATACCTTGCCTTTAAGTAGTTTGGTTGATTTGTCTTCATTCAGCATAGTGAGGATAAGTGCCATACGTGCGAATACACCGTACTTGGCTTGCGTGAAGTACATTGCACGGCTGTCTTCGTCGACATCTACCGTTATTTCGTCTACTCTCGGTAACGGGTGCAGTATTATCATATCTTTTCCGGCGAGTAACATTTTTCTGTGGTCAAGGACGTATGTGTTTTTCTGTGCGAGATATTCTTCTTCACTGGAAAATCTTTCCTGTTGTATGCGTGTCATGTACAGAACGTCAAGTTTTCCGATAGCTTCTTCCAGAGTGTCTACTTCCTCGAAAGTACTGCCATTAGCTTTTATGATGTCCTTTATATACTGTGGCATACGGAGTTCCGGAGTTGATATAAATATAAACTTGTTATCCTCAAACATACTTAAAGCCTTGCACAGTGAATGTACTGTACGTCCGTTTATTAAGTCACCGCACATACCGATAGTCAGTCCGGAAAGAGTTTTCTTTTCAATTTTAAGGGTAAGCAGGTCTGTAAGAGTCTGTGTCGGGTGAAGATGTCCGCCGTCACCGGCATTTATTACGGAACAGTCAGCAGTAAGGGCGGCAGCCTTGGCAGTACCGGCAAGTGGGTGACGTATTACAAGAATATCGGCATAACTGCTTACTATCTTTGTAGTGTCCTTGATAGTCTCGCCCTTTGATACAGAAGAATTAGCCGGATTATCGAAACCGATTATCTGACCACCAAGGCGAATCATAGCGGTCTGAAACGACATCTGTGTACGTGTTGACGGTTCATAGAAAAGCGTCGCCATGATTTTACCGTCACATTCATGTGCGTATTCTGCCGGATTATTCTTTATTTTTTCGCCGAGTTCAATAACTTTCTTCCACCATTCAACAGGATAGTCACTTAAATCTATTAAATGCTGATGTAACATAAATTTTTTACCTCCGAATTAAATTTTAATATTCTCCGTTTTTATTGAAATAGACATCATACCATACAAGGAAAATAAAGACAGTCCATATTTTACGGCTGTTATCTGCTTTACCGTCCCTGTGTTCGTCGAGTAACTTTACAAGCAATTCCGTATTGAAAAATTCCTGTGCATCTTTACTTTCAAAAGCATTTTTCACTATATTATAGTATTTGTCTTCCTTAAGCCATACACGGATAGGTACAGGAAAACCCAGTTTTTTCTTTGAAGCCGTACCGGCGGTCTGTGGCGGAGTGTCTTTCTTTGCGGAAAGCCTCATAGCATACTTTGTGATATATTTAGTCTCGTCAGTACCTTTTTCGTGAGTAACTCTGTATTTTGTAGGAATCTGTTCCGCAAGATGCATTATTTCCTTATCAAGAAACGGTACACGTAATTCAATGGAATTTGCCATACTCATTTTATCGGCTTTCAGAAGTATATCGCCAGCCATCCACATATGCAAATCGAGATACTGCATTTTTGTAACGTCGTCCTTACCCTGTACACGCTTATAGAATTTAGAGGTTATTTCCGACGGTTCAGGGGCGGAAGTCTTTATTTTAAGGAGTTTCTTTCTGTCTTCCGGCGTGAACATATACGCATTACCTATAAATCTTTCTTCAACATCACGTCCCTTGCGTACAAAGAAATTAACACCACGTTTTGCCGGAAGTTTTTCCGCAATATCGGCAATAGTTCTTTTTACGGTACGTGGTAACTTGTCGTAAAGCGTGCCGTCGGGGTCACTGTAGACGTTATATCCGCCGAAAATCTCGTCTGCACCCTCACCGGATAATACTACTTTAAGATGTTCGGAAGCTATATTACATACAAAATACAACGCAACGGCAGACGGGTCTGCAAGTGGTTCGTCCATATGGTACTGTATTTTCGCAAGATTTCCCCAGTATTCCTCCGGCGTGATGACTTTACTTGTATTTTCCTTGCCGATAGCCTTTGAAAAATTTTTTGCCCAGCCGATTTCATTGTACTTTTCGTCCGTACCGAATCCCACTGTGAAAGTTTTATCGACATCTGCCACACAAGCGACATAACTTGAATCTACACCACTCGAAAGAAATGAACCTACTTCAACATCTGCTATCTTGTGTGCCTTAACGGAATCATGAAAAGTATCTGAAATTCTGTTTACCCATTCTTCGAGGTCAGGTGTATTGTCTGCATTGAAATTCACGTCCCAGTACCGACGAGCCGTAAACTTTCCGTTTTCGAGTGTAAAGCAGTGAGCAGGCGGAAGTTTATAGACGTTCCGGAAAAATGTTTCTTTCGTCGGTGAGTACTGGAAAGTAAGATAATTTTCAAGAGCCTCTGTATTCAGTTCTTTTCTGAAATTCGGGTGTTCGAGGAAACATTTTATTTCCGAACCAAACATAAAACTTTTACCCATTATGGCATAATAAAGCGGTTTTATACCGAAAAAATCCCTTGCCCCGAAAAGTTTCTTTTTATTTCTGTCCCATATCACGAAAGAAAACATACCTCTTAACCTGTCAAGAAGTTTTTCGCCGTATTCCTCGTAACCGTGTATGATAACTTCCGTATCGGTGTTTGTCCTGAATTTATGACCTGCTCCGATAAGTTCTTCACGGATTTCAGCATAGTTGTAAATTTCGCCGTTGAAGACAATAACCATTGAATTATCTTCATTGAAAATAGGCTGGTCACCTTGCGAACTAACATCAATAATACTTAAACGGCGGTGACCTAAAGCAATACCGTCATCAATATATTGCCCCTCAGCGTCCGGACCTCTGTGCCTGATTCTGTCCATCATTCTGCCGAGTACCGCATTTGAATTGTCAATATCGTTAATAAAACCTACAATTCCGCACATATATTTCAACTCACAATACTATAATCTATGACAGAAAAAATTTTCCGTCGTGAATATTATACTACATTTCCGGTAAATTTGCAACACTACACCGGAAATTTTTTCTATATCTTATGATATATAATAGTATTCCGTTTAATTTTTACGAAAAACTCTTGACAAACCCTGAAAAAAATGTTATAGTTAATAAGCAGTGTACAGTTGTTCACGGCTGACGGACGATTTCCGGAGGTGTTTTCCATGAAAAAATCACAGCTTATTGTTGCAGATGCCGATATTCTGCCGGAAGTTTTCACAAAGGTACTCGAAGTGAAAAGGCTTATTGTCTGCAAGGACGAAAAAAGTCTTGCTTCTGCCTGTAAAAGAGTGGGAATATCACGCAGTGCATACTATAAATACAAGGATTCTGTTTTTTCCTATGAGGAACTCTTTACAAGAAAAATTGTAAATATGTATTTACTTCTTTCGGACAGTCCTGGTGTTCTTTCAAATGCACTGGCATTTCTGTATAGTCTCAAAGCGAATATTCTTACTGTCAATCAGAGTATTCCGGTTGACGGCGTGGCGACGGTAAATATTTCCATACGTCTCACAGAAGAAGACGACAAGGAGCTTGAAAGACTTAATTCTATCAGGGAACTCGGCGGTGTCCTTGAATTACGTATAATATCCGCTGAATAAAAAAATCGGAGGTTTTATTTATGAAAAAATTTGCAGTACTGGGTCATGGTGTTGTAGGTTCGGGAGTTGTTGAACTCTTCTATAAAAACAAGAAAAGTATCGAAAAACACGCCGGTGACGATATGGACATCAAGTATATACTTGATTTGAGAGATTTTCCGGATTCGCCATACAAGGAAAAATTCACGAAAAATTTTGATGATATTCTCAATGATGAAGAAGTAACAGCCGTCGCCGAATGTATGGGCGGTGTTGAACCGGCTTTCACTTTTACGAAAAAACTTCTCGAAAAGGGTAAAAGCGTTTCGACTTCAAATAAGGAACTCGTCGCAAAAAAGGGCGATATACTTCTTAAAACCGCTAAGGAAAACAACTGCAACTTCTTCTTTGAAGCAAGTGTAGGCGGTGCTATTCCGATTATAAGACCTCTCCACAGATGTCTCGCCGGTAATGATATAACCAAAGTTGCCGGTATTCTGAACGGTACTACAAACTTCATTCTCACCAAAATGTATAACGATAATATGCCTTTCAATGAGGCGTTAGCACTCGCACAGAAACTCGGTTACGCTGAAAAAGACCCTACAGCAGATGTTGAAGGTCATGATGCCTGTCGTAAAATATGTATTATTTCCTCTCTTGTATTCGGAAAACACGTATATCCCGACAGCGTTTATACAAAAGGCATTTCTGAAATTCAGTTATGCGACGTCTCTTCCGCTGATGTTCTCGGCTATTCCACTAAACTTATAGCCTGTGTAACAAAAACCGGAAGCGGAAAAATTTTACCTGTTGTAATGCCTATGCTTGTACCGTTTGAGAATATAATTTCAGGTGTCAGCGACGTATTCAACGCTGTACTCGTCTACGGCGACGGCATTGACCAGACTATGTTCTATGGAAGAGGAGCAGGCAAACTTCCTACCGCAAGTGCCGTACTCGGTGATGTTATTGAATCCGTAAAGCATAATGTTACAGTATTTTCACAGTCATGGGAATCCGCCGAAGATGATTCTTTCATTGACTCGCCAGAAAACTTCTCGGCAAGATGGTATTTCCGTACACCTGCCGGAACTACTCCAACTACCGGAATAAGCAATACTTACGATTCAAACGGCGACGGTTCGGAATATTCATTCATTACCGACGAAATACTTACATTCGCACAGGCTAAGAAAATTGCAGAAGAAGTACAGGCTGTTACTATAATTCCGGTATTTGAATAAAATTAAAATAAGAAATCCTGTACAGTTTCAGTACAGGATTTTTATTGTTAATTGATTTTTTTCAATTTTCTGTATGCATAGCTTTCGGGTGGTATAACTGACAAGTCACCATATTGCATCATATCAATTGAACCCTTTTCATTTACTATTTTATTTGCACCAACTACTGTACAATGAGAAGGTACATCTTTGCTTACTACTGCATTAGCACCAATAGCAACATTATCACCTATCTGAACAGAACCGAAAACCTTAGCACCTGGTCCAATGTAAACATTATCTCCAATAACCGGCACATTATTTTTAGACCATTTTTCATCAAACCTTGAAAATGCTCCTATATTCACACCAACATGGATTCTGGCATTAGAGCCGAATTTTGCTCTACTATTTATTACTACAGTTCCTGTATGTGATAAATATAGACCTGGTCCAAAAACATTCAGAGGTATTGAATAGCCACACCTGTTTCCGTACATTTCAACTCTGATTTTCCAAAATTTACCAATTATTTTTTTTGAAAGATTACTTCCAACATTCACATGGTATTCTGCTTTTCTCAATAATTCCTGAAACCGCCATGGTTGAGGAACTAATATAGCTTCAATCCGTTTTACAAAAGTAATATCTTTAATTCCATGGGTAAATCCTTTTGCTTTCATATCACAATCAATGTAATATTTTAATTCGTCTTTACTTTTAATCATATTTATAACTTCCTTTATTTCTTATAAATAGTAAACTTAGAT
>JAIDQQ010000053.1 GCA_029062165.1 Ruminococcus sp. | reverse complement strand
TGAATTACGGCAGGAGTAACTTGTTGTATCGGAATATCGCCTAATATCGGGATAATGTGATTGTGGACATATCCCTCATAGCTTATGTAGGTGGACGGTCTTATGCTTACGGAAGCATAGTTCTGAAGCCACTGAATCAGCCAATCTTTCAGCAGGAGTCTGTTCGGAGTAACATAGGAGCCTGTCTGCTTATTGTGGAGTACGGCGTTGAGTTTTTCAGCGACTTCCTTACGTGTTTTGCTGTAGGTGGAACGTTGAATCTGTCTGCCGTTGTCGTCACGACCGTCCGAATAACGTCCTTCCTAGGTACCGTAGATTTTTTTCTTCTTCCATTTGATTGTCCCCCTTAAGACATAAAAATTGTCCTCCCGACATTGTATCGGGATGGCTTTGGTGTGTGGATTGATTTAATATTCGTTTGCGAGTAACATTGTGCTGTAGTCTTCGCTGTCAATGACATAGATTTTTGCAATCACGGTTTTGTTGGGAGGAATGAAGTAATTCATTCTGTATTCGGACTGTTCTAAGAAATGAATTATACGCTGCATTCCGCCGAGGTCATTCAACTCGAATATCTGAAAATAGTCTTTTGGTTCGGGCATTCTGTCGATACATTCCCATATGAAAAGCTGTAACTCAAACGGAATTTCAGCATCAATACCCCTTGTTATGTAACGCTTGTTGTCAAACATCTTTTGTCCTCTTTTCGTTGATTTGTTATTCTACTACGCTCCTACCAAAATTATTGGCAGAGCTTACCATAGCACTTAAATAATATATATTTCATGAGGTGGGCAAAACTTCCAAGGATATGTCAAAAATGTATTATCATGGTAATAATGCAAGCTATTTTGAAGAATCATTTTTCAGTGTTTATGACCTGCTCCTTAGTACGACGTAGTATCTTTCCGAGTATGAACGATTATTGCTGTTATCCTGAAGAAAATAATCTGAAAAATATTGTAATTCATGATTCTTTAAATAATTCGTATTATTTGCTATTTGGCGAAAATAAGGTAAATTCCCGCTTTGCTACACCACCGCCGAAATTAAAGAATGTCAACTTTAATGTATAGAGGAGCAGGATATATGTAACTGGACAGAACAGAAAAGATTTTCAGATGATTTAATGGCTTTTCTGCATGAACAGTATGCCATGAAAAAACGTTTGCAGGAAATTTTTAAGATACTTAAAAATCCTTGTGATAATATTTCTGGGTATGAAGAGGAACTGGATGATATTCTGCACATGACTTTACAGCATGATTTTCTGAGTAAAGGGAAAAACAGCAGGATTTATTATGAAAATATCAGCGAGCTTATGTATCAGGTAAATAGTCATACAGAATTACAGTCATTAAAGCCGTATATTATTTCTGCGATTTTAAGTCGGAGAACTACTCTTATGACAGAACGTGAACATTATATTCCGAATATTAAAAGCGTGTTGAAGTATCAGGAATATAATATCTATAAGGATAACGGAAGAAATTTCAATGCTTATCAGTCGGCTCTGGAACTATATGAGCATCTTCGCATATATTATGAGGATTCTCCAGAAGTTGATATTGCGTTTTTAGATTACTGTTTTGCAAATCTTAGTCCTCTCAGCGAATGGTATTATCAGAATTATAAAGATTATGAAACACTTGATTAGACTGAAATATAGATAATAGTGCGGAAGATAAATTAATGGACAAGATGCTAAATATTGCCGAATATATTATATAAAAGTATAGCGTGTACTATGAATGGTACACGCTTTTTTGTTTGTCAAGATAAAACAGTACAGAAAAATAAATTTTTTTCTTGAATTGTTTTATCTTGTAACTTGTTCAGAAAATCGATGCTTTTACTTTGATTGAAATTTATAAAATTTTAGGTTTGAATCCACGCTTTTCAGAGGAAGAAATACAGGAATCGGTCAATCATCAGAAACAGCTTTGATATATGCATTGACAATGGTAATCAATTCATTTCTAGACTTTTCGGGGCATCTCTGAATGAGCATGGAGAGCATTTCTAGATCCGGTGAATTATCATTTTCATTTCCGAAAAG
>JAIDQQ010000052.1:67611-85851 GCA_029062165.1 Ruminococcus sp. | reverse complement strand
AACTTTTTTTATAAAATAGTAATTATATACATTTTCTATAAATCCCTTTACTTTTTTTTTTTTTGTTATAATTAACCGAAAACTTTTATACGGAGGTTTATAATGAAAACTAAAAAATTTATTTCCGCAGTAATGGCGGTTGCTATGGTGGCTTCCACTATGACGGCATTCAGTGCATTTGCCGTAGACCCCGACGCAATCGGAAACGGTATGCTTAATGCTATTCCTTTTTCATTTGATGAAAACAATAAATTTACTTCCGATGCCGAAACATTCTGGGGTGGTGACAATGATTGGTTCAGCTTTTCACTTGATACCGCAACAAAAATAAATACCACAATTGAAGTTAAAAACCGTAGTAATGGTGGAAACAACGCAAAATTTTACCTTGAAATCATTGATGCTGATAATGATAATACTAAAGTATTTACGTCTAAAGACTTAGTAGAAAAAACTCACACACTTATATTTTATCTTAACACCGGAAATTACTATATTCATTTTTATACAGAGGCTGTTGCTGAGGGTGATTATCAATTTCAGTTACAAAAAGCCACAGTAGAAGATAGTTTTGACGCTCTTTCAAATAACAGTATCAGCAAGGCATCAGCCGTTGAATTTGATACTGAATATACCGGACATCTTTACGACAACGACGAAGTTGATTACTACACATTCGATTTAGCAGAAGAAGGAATGGTTACTATCAACTTTGATAGTAGTCTTGATGACGTTGACTGGAAAATATATAACAGCGACAAGGAAACCGTAGAAGAAGGAACTTTTTCAAAAACTGATAATAATGAAGCAGACAGTGAGATTTCCGCTATAAAATCCTATGTAATGACCGCTGGAACTTTTACACTTGGCATAATGAAACATGATACATCTGAAAAATCTTACGGAAACTATACATTAAGTCTTGACTATCTCAAGGACTATAACAACCGTGCTGTAAGCGGTGTGTTTGCCTGTGTAGATGTAACAAAGGACGGCTTCATTGATGCCCGTGACGCCGGTGCTATACTTTCTTATTATGCATATCTCTCAACAGGCGGAAAAGAAACTGATTTTAATGTATGGTATGAAACTGAATTTGCAGAATAATAATAAACATAAAACCGGATTTTATTTAAAAAATCCGGTTTGTTTTTATCTTACACGCATAACGCAAAAAAAGCACTCATAAATACGAGTGCTTTTTAAAATACTGGTTGGGGTGCAGGGATTCGAACCCCGGAAGTGACGGAGTCAGAGTCCGTTGCCTTACCGCTTGGCGACACCCCAGTGTCATAGCTGTTTGATTCAGCTTTTATATTATAGCACGTCCGGAATAAAAAGTCAATAGGTTTTTATATATTTTTTTGTTTTAATTAAATGTGTCCTATTGCAAAAAAATCGAAATCATTATATAATATTCATACAGGAGGATTTTTTGTTATGATAAAAATATATATGATAGTCAATCTTGTTGCCGGAAAAGCTATGATTAGCGAAAATCTGGGCAATATTATAAACGAGTTCACAAAAATAGGCGGTGAAGTAACCGTCCACCCGACACAGAGCAGTGAAGACGCTTCGGAATCGGCGTACTATGCCTGTGAAAATAATTTTGATATACTCGTATGTGCCGGTGGTGACGGTACATTATGCCGTTGTATGCAAGGTATCATGAAAAGTGAAAACCGTCTTCCAATAGGATATATACCGGCAGGTTCAACAAACGATTTCGCACAGAGCCTTGATATTCCCACAAGTATAATGGATGCTGTCCGTTGGATTATAGACGGCAAACCCAAATACTGTGATGTCGGAAAGTTCAATGAAAGTTATTTCACATATATATCGGCTTTCGGAGCGTTCACCAATATAACCTACGAAACACCACAGCGTATAAAAAATGCGATAGGTCATATGGCGTACATACTCAACGGTCTTATGCAGATTACAACAATACGGTCAAAGCGTATGCGTATAGAATACGACGATATTCTTATAGAAGATGATTTCCTGTTTGGAATGGTAACAAATTCCGCATCAGTTGCGGGAATGCTGTCAATAAACGACTTCATGCTTGACGACGGTGTATTTGAAGTAGTTCTTATTAAAAAACCGGCAAATCTCGTACAACTGAATCAGATAATCCGCTCACTGCTGAACATATCGGAAGAAATAGACAGGGATTATATTAAATTTTTCCGTACAGACAAGATAACATTTACGTGTCTTGACGAAGAACCGGCTACATGGACTCGTGACGGTGAGTTCGGCGGAAATGATATGAAATGTGTAATTTCAAACTGTCAGAAAGCTGTTTCCTTTATGATTTGCGATTGCGACGAAACTAAATTCATGCGTGAAGAAATTGTTATACCTGCTCCGGCAGAAAATTAATAATGTCCTATTGCTATCCGATTATGCGAATATATATAATGTGTCAAAAAAAAAGAAAGGAATAACTCCAATGAAAATTATCAGAAAACTTGAATTATATGCCCTGACCGTAATGTTTACTGTAACAGCGGTCATACCGGTATCGGCTCTTGCGGACGATACAAAAAAAACATCATGGTATGCCGACGAAAACGGACGTATCTTCTATTATGACGATAACGGCGAATACCTCACCGGCGAACAGGAAATAGACAGCGAAAAATATATTTTTTCCGCTAACGGCGTACTTAAAACAGGCTGGCGTACCGTCGACGGACAAAGACGTTACTATGACCACGTAACCGGAAAAACCTTATCCGGCTGGCTTGAATACTGTGAAAAAAATTTCTACATAGACGAGGAACAGGGAAAAGTTACCGGATTTTTCAAGGAAGACGACGAAACAAAACATCTTATGTCAGATAAGGGTGCGGAAATCAATGAGCAGGGTTTTCAGGAATCCGACGGAAAAACCTACTACATAGATGAAAACGGTACTCTCGCCGACGGAAAAACTTCAATAGAGGAAGACACATACTATTTTGACGAAAATGACGGCTATATGATTACGGACAGTTTCGCCGAAAACGATAACAATGAAGTATTTTATTTAGGCGAGGACGGAAAAGCCCTTACAGGTTGGCAGGATATAAGCGACTATACATATTATTTCAGCGAAGACGGTATTATGTCACGTGGTCTGACGGATATAGACGGAATCAGATATTTCTTTTCTGAAACTGACGGTACTATGTGTATTTCCGACTGGGCAACATCAGAAGATAATTCCGTATACTACTGTGGCGAAGACGGTGTATGTCTGACCGGCTGGCAGACCATAGACGACAATCAATATTATTTCAGTGAAGACTGTACACGAGCTACCGGACTTGTCATGACAGAAAATGACGAAACATATCTTTTTGACGATAACGGTATTATGCTTACAGGCTGGCAGACCGTAAATAATAATCAGTGTTATTTTTTGTCGGACGGTAAAATGGCATTTGGGTGGCAGACTATCGACAATGATGAATATTATTTCAATGATTATGGAATAATGGTAACAAACACTACCATAGGCGGAAAGACTATCGGTGCGGACGGAAAAGTAAAACCGCTTTCGTCAGTACAGATAAAAGCAAACAGTATTATTGCATCTATCGGAACGAGTACGGAAGCTATATATAATTTTGTACGTAGCAATAACAGGTATCAGTATATGGAAGAAACAAAATCACAGTCACAGATTGAAGCTATCGGCTGGTCATATTTTGCCAACTATGCCTTAAATAACCGTTTTATAGTATGTTATTATTTTGCGGCTGTTACTGACCTGCTCCTTAAACAAGCCGGTTGGCAGTCGAGAATAGTACACGGAACAGGTACAGGCACAGGCGAACACTACTGGAATGAAGTATATGCAAACAACACATGGTACTGTATTGACACCTGTAACGGTTTCTATATGACAAGTTTCAGCTTTTTACAGGGAAAAAATTATACTTTTTCAAATTATGTTTACCCGACATACGATTAATTTAACGGAGGAACAATTATTATGAACAATAAAACAATACTGGTTACAACTGCATTGATACTTGCATTATCGGCTGTATCGTGCGGAAATGATGACGTTGAAAATTCCGCAAACATAACTTATCAGGAGACTACAAGTACAACCACTACTGAAGAAAAAGAAGAAGAAACTACTGTTGAAAATTCTGCAAGCATAACTTATGAAGAAACTACAGATACAACCATAGTAGAGGAAGAAAAAGAAGAAGAAACTACTGCCGAAGAAATTTCTGATGTGGAAACAGTTGAAATGCCGGATGTTACAAATATGCACTCCGGACTTGCAAAAGACCAGCTTGCAGTGCTTGGTCTTGAATGTGAAATCAGGGAAACCGAAAACATTGAAATCACGCCGGATTACGTAATAAGTACAGAGCCGGAAGCCGGAACAGAAGTACAAAAAGGTGAAACAGTTGTACTTTATGTAAGTACTGGTATCGATGCCATAGGTGTTGACAACGATGATATAAGTGTTGACAACTATGTAGGAATGATTGCAAATGATGCGGTTGCATTTGCAGAATATGCAGGTCTCAAACCGGTAATTGAATTTAAAGAATCACCGGAAGAAAAAGGCAATGTTATTGAACAAAGTATAGAAACAGGTTCAACGGTTGACGTGGGAACAGAAATTATTTTCTATGTCAGCAATTAATTTAACGGAGGAAAAATTATTATGAACAATAAAGCGTTACTGGTTACAACTGCTCTGATACTTGCATTATCGGCTGTATCTTGCGGAAAGGAAGACGGTGAAAGTTCAGTAAGTATAGCATACGGCGAAGCGACAAGAACAACTGTCACGGAAGAATCGAAACAGGAAAAAACCACAGTAAAAACTACAAAAGCTGTTTCCGGTACTGGTACGGCTACTGCCACGACTACTTCCGCAGTATCAGGTACGGAAACCACTACAACAGATTCCGGTGAAGAAACTTCCACGGAAGATACAACATCTGCTGAAAGTTCCGATACTACAACTACTACTGCTACTGTCGCAAATACAACCATACAGGCAGAAACTACAGCACCGGCAGTAACAACGGTTGCAACAACCTCTGAAACTACTACAGAATCTACTGAACCTGCTTCGGAAGAAAACAATAATACCGGCAATGACGATAACAATAACAATGACGACAACAACAATGATGATGACAACAATAATTATACATCACCGGCAATAACTTTAGCACCTGACACTCCTGAACCGGCTACTGCAACTCGTCCGGCAGACGATACATTTGAATTTAAATTCACAGTGGATAATCTTCTCAATGATGCTTCCGGATTACTTGCAATGTTAGGTACGCCGAGTTATTCCGGTGAAGCCCCTGGATGTACGAGTAACGGTAATGATGTTAAAATATATCAGTATGACGGACTTGAAATACAATGCTATATCGACGGTACAACGGAATACATTTTCAGTATAGAAATAACAGGCGATAAGTATATCACTGACAAGAATATAAAAACAGGTAGTAGCCGTACAGAAGTGGAATCTGCATACGGTACAGGCGAAACAAGTGGTAACATGACCGTATATTACACCGGAAACAATGAAATGGATATAGAATACACTGATGATACTGTAAGTTCAATATTCTTCTATGCACCCGTATAAAAGGAGGTTCTGACTTGGTATTCAGCAGTCCGGTATTTTTATTTATATTTCTTACGTCGGTATATATTCTCTACAGGATTATACCGACGATTACGGCAAAAAACATACTTTTGCTTGTTTTCAGTCTTATATTCTACACTTACGGTGAGCCGAAAGCCATATTGTTGATGATTATATCAATAATTATAAACTATGTTTTCGGACTTGCCATGAAAGAAAAAAACAGATACAGAAAAATTTTTCTTGTAGTCAGTATAACCGCAAATCTTCTTATACTTGGAATTTTCAAGTATGCGGGATTCGGTGCGGAAATGCTTGACAGACTGCCGTTTCTGAGTATGAGTATTCCGGATATAGCCCTGCCCATAGGAATAAGTTTCTATACATTTCAGGCAATGTCATATGTTATAGACGCTTATAAGAATCCGGAATACATTCAGAAAAATCCGTATAAACTCGCCTTGTATATAACATTTTTCCCACAACTCGTCGCCGGACCTATTGTTAAATATTACGATTTCGCCGGACAGATTGACTACAGAAAAACCACTCCCGAAAAAACCGCACAGGGTATAAGACGTTTCATAACAGGACTTTCAAAGAAATTACTGATAGCCAATACTATGGCGATTACTACAGATTTCATATACGGACTTGATACGGAAAGTCTTTCAGCTCCGCTTGCATGGTTGGGAGCGTTTTCCTATATGATGCAGATTTTCTTTGATTTCAGCGGTTACAGCGATATGGCAATAGGTCTCGGAAAGATGTTCGGATTTGATTTCCGTGAGAATTTCAATTATCCGTACATATCGGAAAGTATGCAGGAGTTCTGGAGACGCTGGCATATATCGGTATCGACGTGGTTTAAGGAATACTTATATATTCCGCTTGGTGGCAACAGAAAGGGAAAAATCCGGACAGCATTCAATAAACTGTTTGTATTTTTCTGTACTGGATTATGGCACGGAGCGAGTTTAAACTTCATAGTATGGGGACTTATCAACGGTGCATTTCTTATGATAGAATCGTATAAGATAATAAATACTGAAAAGTGGTTAAAACCGTTCCGGCATACATATACATTACTTGTAACGCTTTTAGCATTTGTATTTTTCCGTGCCGACAATATTTCAACGGCGTGTGTGTACATCGGAAAAATGTTCAGTTTTTCGGGAAGTACACCGGAAAACAAATCGCTTTTTATGATGCAGTTCACGCCTATGTACATAATAATGCTTATACTGGCGTGTATATTCAGCGTACCGGTATGGCAGATAATCCGGAGCAGGATAAAATCAGAAAAAATAATATCCGTCGGCGAAGTGTGTTCATATATCGTATCGCTTGTAATGCTTATGCTGTGTATACTTACACTTTCGTCAGCGTCGTATAATCCGTTTATATACTTCAGATTCTGACCGGAGGTATTTTTCAAATGAACAGGAATATTTTATACAGAATATATTCAGGCGTTTTTATCGGGATATGCCTTGTACCGTCAGTGCTTATGCCGTTTCTGAAAAGCGATACCACTACAGAAAAGCGTAAACTTTCGGAAGCTCCGGAAATAAAGACAGAAGACGGCAGATTAAATTTCAGATTTTTTTCAGAGTTTGAAACATATTTTTCGGAACACTTTGCGTTCCGGCAGAAACTCGTAACTATGGACGGTTATGTAAAATCGGGATTATTCGGTACTTCTCCTAATGACGACGTTATAACAGGTAAGAACGGCTGGTTATATTACGGCGAAACTTTAAACGATTTCCTTAATATAGAAACTCTTTCGGCAAGAGGTATAAACAACATAAAAAACAATCTTGAAATAATCAACGACTACTGCAACGAAAATAACGTTAAATTCATATTCACTATAGCACCGAATAAAAATTCAGTTTATCCGGAATATATGCCCACCCGATACGTACCGGCAGACGATACCGGCAATTACGAAAGACTGGCGGAATCTTTCGGGGAAAATTTTCCGTTCTGCGATATGAAAGAAGTTATTCTGAATACAGATTCAAATATACCACTTTATCACAGAAAAGATACCCACTGGAATAATTTAGGGGCATATACCGGACATATAGCACTCATGAATATGTCCGGAAAAGAAAGTTGTCCGTCAGGAAACTGGACTATCCGGAATGACCGGAAAGGCGATTTGGCAGAGATGATTTATCCTACCGGAAAGGCTGACGATACACAGGTTTACAGCGATTACGAATATAAATACAGATATTCCGGACGTTTCAGGGCATTAGACGATATGTCAATAAAGACTTCGTGCGAGGGAAAAACCGGAAATCTTCTTATGTTCCGTGATTCATACGGCGAAGCGATATTACCGTTTTTGGCGGAATGTTTCGGAACAGCAGAATTTTCCCGTATAGTTCCGTACCGTCTCGATAATATAGGCGGTGAAAATGCTGATACACTTATTATTGAGATAGTAGAAAGAAATTTACCGGATTTACAGAAATACGCACCTTTAATGCCTGCTCCGGTTGTGAAAAGTCTTGACATAAAAAATCTGACAGTCTGTCCGGATATTACGATAAATAAAAGGGAATCCGGAAATTACGTACATATTTTCGGCGAACTCAGTGACGATTTTTTCACGTCAGACAATGCCGGAATATTTGTCACTGTAAATGGCGTTACATATAAGGCGTTCAATGCATTCGAGGACGATTTGTTATTACGTTCCGGCGAAACAAGTGACAATGGTTTTTCACTGTACATTCCGGCGGAATCCGGTGTTAATACGGAAAATATAACAGTTATTTCCATAAACGAAAACGGCACAGCAGTGTCATCACAGTAGAAAGGATTTTTTTATGAAAAACAAAAAAATAATATCATGTATTTCAGCGGTGGCTGTATCGGTATCTGCAATATTTTCGTCATTTTATGCATACGCTGACGACATGGTTTACAGCGACTTCAATATAAATGATGTCAACGGCAGTGTGACAGTAAATATTCCGGAAGATACCACGGCAGAAGTTTTAATAACTTTCACATCTCCGGAAGTAACTGACGAACCATATTACTTAAAAACCGTCGACAATACGACTTCCGGAGCGATTCAGATTGAGGGACGTGACACTACAGAAAACGATTACAGGGATTATAAACTGCACGTCACACTTAAACTTAAAGAATCCGGCGATACTCTGACTTATACGGAAAACTTCAACATTCCGGACGGCAACGACAATCCAGACAGTTTCAGGGAACTGATTTATAATTTTTCAGTCGACGAGGAATTTTCCCCTGACGACTGGACTTTATCTTCCGGAACCGAAACAGAAAAAAATATCGTAATGCATTACTGGACTTCAAAAACAGGCGATATAAACTGCGACGGCATTATTGACGCTGTTGATTCTTCAATGGTTCTTGTCGAATATGCTACACTCTCTACTGAAGGTACAAGCACATTAAGCGAAAGACAAAAATTTTACGCAGATGTCAATAGCGACGGCATGATTGATGCTGTTGACGGTTCATTCATACTTATATATTATGCGATTGCTTCTACAAGTGGTAATCCGTCATGGAAAGATATTATAGAAGATAATTCCAATACAGATACCGAAACAACCACCACTACTACAGCTACTACCGGCACTGACGGTACAACAACCACTACAACTACAACAGTTACTACAACTCCGGATTACTCACAATATGTTGAATCAGTAAAACTTCTTGCAGGAACTGCTGACGATTCTGTGACACATCATTCATATTATGTGTACGACATAAACAATGATGGTACATATGAATTAATCACGGAAATGGGAACTTCTGAAGATGATAATAAATATTCGGTATACAGCATGAAAGATGGTGAAATGATTTTCGCCGGAGATTTTGACGCCGGTAACAGTCATCTTACGGAAAAGGACGGTATACTTTATAAAGTATCTGATAATATTGACAGAATTTCATTCGACGGTGAAAAAGTATCATCTGAAACTGTCGGAAATGAAACAGATACCGGTATAAATATAACGTCGTATAACTGGGCAGATATGTCCGGTCTAAACAGGATAATGAACAGCGAAAAATATACTTATTTTGATACCACAGATTCCGGAAAAGATTTCGTATTCAATGAAAATTATCGTTCAGAAAAAGGAAAGGTAGTCAATACCGGCAACGTAAATCTTAGACTCCGTGCGAGACCTACAACAGAATCCGATATAATAACTGAAATGCCTATAAATTCAGAAATAAACATATACGGAAATAATGGTAGTTGGGCATACGTCAGCTACGAAAATAACGGTAAAATTTATTACGGCTATGCGAGTATGTCATATATCGAAATTGCAAGCCTCACAACCACCACTACAACCACTACCACAACTACCACGACAACGACGACGACTACAGCACCGGTTGTAAATTCATATGACAGTCATGGTATAGTAAATGCCGGTCTTAATCTCCGTTCTGCCCCTGACCTGAATGCAAGTATTATTTTACAGATGCCTGTAAATTCATCTGTAACAATATCCGGTTATAATGACGACTGGTACAAAGTAACTTATCAGTCCGGCGGAAATACTTACGACGGCTATGCAAGCAGAAATTATATAACAGATACTGCTGATATAGACTGTCAGAGTGAATACAATAAAACGCTTAACTCACTGAAAAGTGAATATACATTTTCATCAAGTCAGGCTATGTATGATTTAGTCGATATTAACGGCAACGGCATACCTGAGCTTATTATATCAAATGGTACAGCTCATGCGTCTTATTGTGTAGTATATACATATACAAACAATGGTTATGTAAAAACAACATTATCTGACGGCAATCGTGGATTTGCTACAACCGGTCTTATGCAAATTGATACTGTAAATCACGTCGTATTAAGCTGGTATTGCGGAATGGGTTATGAATATACAGATTATTATATGTTAGAGGGTACAACATTTATAAATATAGGCTCATTCTTCAATGACGCGGGCAATAACGGAAGTGATTACCAATATAATGGCAATTCCGTAACAAAAGAACAGTATCAAACATACCGAAACCAGTATGATTATTCATTTGAAGAATATGGGAGAAAATATACCTCAATTTCAAGCATTCCAACAACAACGACTACCACCACCACGACAACAACCACTTCCACCACAACAACGACAACTACTACTACAACTGCCGTAATTGTCACTGAACGTGAATATGTTTACAGAACAAAATCCGGTAAAAAATATCATTATGAAAATCCTTGCGGAAACGGTACATATTATGAAGTATCACTTGAAGAAGCACTTTCAGCTGGTCTTGAACCATGCGAAAAATGTGTTTTGCACTGAAATATGAAAAATACTGTTGACTAAATCAGGAAAAAATAGTATAATAAATATCAGAACAAATTAACCTGTCAAGACGACAAAAGAGGCGGTACTTTTATTATGAAATCAAGAAAGAAAGAGTTTATTTCCCTTATTCTTGCCGGAATGATGACAACAGTTTCATGTGGTTCATCACCTGATATTGAAAATCCGGTAGACACCGAACCAGTAACAACACTTCCACCACCTGTGATACTGAACCCTCAGGAAGGGTCTTTCATGGATACGGCTGATGACGATATAGCCCAAGCTGAAAATAACCGTGAACAATCAAGAAACGAAGTAGAAGCAATAGAAATCATGACTACTACCACAACAACAACTTCTTCAGCAACTACTTCTACTACTACCAGTACAGCTTATACGGCTGACGTATATACAACATTATCGGCTACAACTACAACAATCCCGATTATTAACGTCTCGCAGACCGAAAGAGGTAACATTTATGATACAAACGGTGTGACACTTGTTAAAAGCGGTGCGGACGGAAAACGTAATTATTCCGAAAAATACGGAACAGCCCTCGGAAATATATTGAATGAAGCCTCCGGAGGTATCGAAACTTCATTTGATAACATTCTAAGTGCTGAAGACCCTTATTCAAGTTCAGCGTCCAAGAGACTTGGAAAATCTGTCAAACTCACAATAGATGCTGATGTTCAGAATCAGATATACGATTACATGGAACAATCAAATATAGTAGGTTCTGTAGTGGTCATGCGTACAGACGGTTCAATAATGGCGGAAGTTTCCTATCCGTCGTTTGACCCTGTGGAATACTATACTGACCCGAATTATATAAATGAAGTCGGTTACGGTGCATTGGAAAACAAAGCTCTTGCAAAACAGCCACCAGGGTCATGTTTCAAGATTATGACCGAAATTATTGCCGATAAATATGAAATATACTCACTTTATGATGAAGGCACATGGTATTCCGACGAAGGTGTAATAGTCGACTGGGACCACGATAAAAACCCATATTATCCAATGGAAAGAGATTTACAATCTGCTTTCAGAAATTCGAGTAATATTTTCTTTGCGAAAGTTTTTGATCAGCTTGGCGAAGATATAGTACGGAACGAACTTTCAGAGATGTTCCACTTCGGAAACGGTTATGATATAGAATGTGATTTCGGGAATATTTCCAGCAGTATGGATATAACCTGTATGGACGATTTAAGAAGAAGTGCATTCGGACAGGCGTATGTGCGTACCTGCCCTATGTTCCTTGCGTCATTGTGTCGTGAAGCTATTTTCGGCGATATGGTCAGACCGTTCATGTTACAGAACGTAGTTGATTCCGGTGGCGCACAGGCGGTACTTGCAGAGGGTTCACAACCATATGATGTCATAGCATCTATTCCGGAAAGTTGCAGACAAGGTATACTCAATGGTATGTACAGTGTTGGTGCTGATTTAGGTATCTATACCGGCGGAAACTACGAATTTTACGCAAAGACCGGTACCGCCGAAACAGGTGGCGACGATATACTTTATATAACAGGCTGTATGAAAAATATCTATGATAATACTGAAAACTGTCCTATATACGAAAATTACGATAACTACAGTAATAACGGCTCATACATAGTAGTAATGCAGATGCAAAATCCAAGCGATTACGGCTTCAATTTTTCAAGTGAATCGTCGTATCTGTATCAGGGAATTATAAATATACTCGCATATCAGTAAAATACATACGGATTCTGTAAAAATATACGGAATCCGTTTTTTTTATCAGAAATTATTGACAGACTGTAAAAAAAGTATTATAATATACTCAACAGAAAATTAAGTCATAAACCTGAAATTTTATATAAAGGAGTAACTTTTTTATGAAAAACAAACTTAAAAAAGCACTGTCGTTTGTAATGGCAGGAGCTTTGACCGCTGTCGGAATGACTTCCGCAATGCCGGTTTCTGCGGTTGAAGTAATCGAAGACGCCCCGATAATGACAAAAATGCCATACACTATAGAGGGTGAAGACCTTGAAGGTGCTGAACTCTGGACTTCAATTTATGAAAATCAGATACCTGATTACAGCGGTGAGGGCTTCACCTATCTTACAGGCGGTGCATTAAGTTTTACTGTTGCGGTTCCCTCGGACGGAATGTATCAGATTTCCGCAAGAGTGGCACAGATTCTTGACGAAAACAGTAGAATGCAGACTATTTCCGTAAACGGTTCGGAATACAGTAAAAGCGTTCCATATGCTGACAAGTGGACAGATTTTAATTTTGGTATTGTACGTCTTAAAGCAGGCATAAATAAAATAGAATTTCTTAACAAATACGGCTATATGGCTATAGATAATGTTACAGTATCTGGTGCGGAAAAGAAAGACTATTCACTTGCTACCAGTGAAACCTGTGACGTAAATGCTACTCCGGAAACAAAATCGCTTATGAAGTACCTGAAAAGCATTTACGGTAAACATACATTAGCAGGTCAGCAGGAAATCTATGGCGGAGGTCATAGTGGTAACTACGAGTGGGAAAACGAATTTCTTGAAAAATTAACAGGAAAAGTACCGGCAATCCGTGGACTTGATTTCATGAATTACAATCCGCTTTACGGTTGGGACGATGGTTCTACTGAACGTGCTATAGCATGGGTTAAGGAAAGAAATGGTATTCTTACGGCATCATGGCATATAAATGTACCGATTGACTTCGATAATTACAAACTCGGTGACGAACTCGACTGGAAAAAGTGTACATATCAGAACTATCAGGCATCAGGAAGCACTTTCAATACTGCCAACGTACTTGACGAAGATTCCAAAGAACGTGCTTATTTCGAGGAAGCTATGAAAATGTTAGCTGAACAGTTACAGAAACTTCAGGACGAAAATATACCTATTATATTCCGTCCGCTCCACGAGGCACAAGGTAACGAGGGTAATTACGGCGATGGCACTTCATGGTTCTGGTGGGGCGACAGAGGTGCGGAAGTCTATAAGGAATTATGGAAACTTCTTTATACAACCCTTACGGAAAAATACGAACTCCATAACATAATATGGGAGTTCAACAGCTATGATTATTCAAACTCTCATACATGGTATCCTGGTGACGAATATGTAGATATTGTCGCATACGATAAGTACAATGTAGAGTACAACCGTGGCGACGGCAACAGTAGCGGACCTAATCTTCTTGCGATTTCCGGAAAATTCGATTATCTTTTCAATCTGACAAAAGGTAAAAAAATGGTTGCTATGGCTGAAAATGATACAGTACCGGCTATGGACAATATGCTTATTGAAGATGCTAACTGGTTGTATTTCTGTCCATGGTACGACGGCGGTGAAGACGGCGGTACAGCATTCCTCGGTGAAGCGTATCAGGACCACGAAGAACTCAAAAAGATGTACCAGAGCGAATACTGTATAACTCTCGACGAATTACCGGAAAATCTCTATTCTTTCGCCGGTGAAGACGATACACAAAAAACTACCACTGCAACAGTAGCACCTATAGGTACAGGTACAACTACAACTACTACTGCAACTAATACAAAACCTGCTCCGGATAAAACTGTTATAGGCGATGCCAATGGTGACGGTGAATTAAGTCTCGCTGACGCCGTACTTATAATGCAATCGCTGGCAAATCCGGAAGGATACTCAATTAAAAAAGAGAATGCGGAAATTTCTGACGTCGTAAACAAGGGCGACGGTATAACCTCTATGGACGCTCTTGCTATTCAGATGGTAAATATCAAACTCTTAAGTGTTGAAGACCTCCCGACTACTGCCGAAAAAATTCAGGAAATTATGGATAAATAAACAAAAAAATCCCCTCTGAAAAGAGGGGGTTTTATTATATATCAGTCATCATCATAGAAGACGTTATAGGTCATAGCCCTGTGACTGTACGTACTGAGGACTATTCCTATTACAGCGTACATACTTACCATAGCCGTACCACCGGCACTCATAAACGGCAACGGTACACCTATAACAGGTGCTGCTTTGAGAACCATTCCTATATTCATTACACAATGGGCGAACATCATTCCGAATGCTCCTACACATATGAAACGTCCGAGACGGTCACGGGCTATACGACTGTCGGCAAAAGTCTTCAGACAGATATAGGCGAGTATTATCAGTATGCCTACAGCCCCGACAAATCCGAAAACCTGTCCGGCAAACGTGAAAATAAAATCGTTATGGATTTCCGGAACATATATATATTCGTCGGCACTTCCGAAAAGACCCTTTCCGAAAACTCCGCCGGACTGTAATGCGGATATTCCTAAATCCTGCTGATATTCTATATAATCGGGGTCAGTACCAGGGTGAAAAAGTATCAGTATTCTTTTCTTATGAAAATCACTTAGTGCGAAAAACCACATACCCGCAATACCTCCGGCAAGGGCAAACGGTGCAAGTACAAGATACTGCCACGAAATATGTGCGGAACATATCATAAATGCGAACATTACCGCAAATACAATCGCTGTACCGTAGTCGCCTTGTTTGCCGACTATCGCAATCGGTAAGCCACCATGCAGACACAACAGTAACATATGAAGAGGTTTATTCATATTTTCCTCGTCGGCGGAAAGATGATACGAAAATGTAAGTATAAATACTATTTTCAGTATTTCCGACGGCTGAAACTGAAACGAACCTATCATAAGCCATGCCTTATCGTCCGCACCCTCACGCTGTTGACCCAGTGATGTGAATGTAAGTCCCACCAGAATAAGTGCTATAGGTGCGTATATGAACCACATTTTTACAAGTTTCCGGTAGTCGACAAATGAAAGCATTATAGCCGTACCTATTCCCATTATCATGGAAAATAACTGCGTCCGCCAGTAACTGTCGCCTACTCCTTCGCTTTCGCTTATACCGCTTTTGCAGATTGAGTAAATCAACAACGTACTTATTACGGCACATATTGTAACCGCTATAAGCAAGCCTATATCTACGCTGTGTTTATTGTCGGAAAGATTTTTAAAAGCCGATTTCATTCTGTTCTCCTTTTCTTTTAATTTATTACAATAGTTTACGGTCAAGACCTCTGTAGCGGACTGCCGTTGCAATATGTTTTTTCTGTATATTTTTACTTTCGTCAAGGTCAGCGATAGTCCTTGAGACTTTCAGAATACTGTCATAACCTCTTGCACTAAGACCCATAATATCGAATATCTTTTCAAGATAGTTTCTTGAATCATTATCAATTATACAGTACTCGTTTATCTCCCTTTTCGACATAAGAGCATTACATTTTACGGAAGTATCTTTAAAGCGTTCTTGTTGTATCTGACGTGCAACAATAACTCTTTTTCTTATATCCGCAGAAGATTCGCCTTTAGAAGTCGATGTTATTTCACTGAACTCCAGCGGTGCTACTTCAACATGTAAGTCAATACGGTCAATCAGAGGTCCGGAAATCTTTGCCCGATATGCTTTAATCTGTTTCGGAGTACATCTGCATCTGTTACGGTTACTGCCGTAATATCCGCACGGACAGGGATTCATAGCACCTATGAAAATAACGTCACATGGATATGAATAACTGCCGTTCACACGGGAAATATTTACAACACCGTCTTCAAGTGGCTGACGTAACATTTCAAGTTTATGTCGGCTGAACTCCGCCATTTCGTCGAAAAACAATACACCGTTATGTGCTATGGAAATTTCCCCCGGACGTGGTACTTTTCCGCCACCTACTATTCCTACTGCTGAAATTGTATGGTGCGGTGACCGGAAAGGTCTTTTAGTTATTATAGGCGTTTCCGGCGTGACTAATTCTAGTATTGAATGAATTTTTGTAGTTTCAAGAGCTTCTTCAAACTCCAGTGGCGGAAGTATTGACGGCATACGTTTTGCGAGCATACTTTTTCCGCAACCTGGATTTCCTATCAGTAAGGCATTATGTCCGCCTGCCGCCGATATTTCAAGAGCCTTTTTTGCTGACTGCTGACCCATTACTTCGGAAAAATCTGCCTGCTCACCATATACTTCAAACGACGGTATGTAATTCCGACACGGTTTCAACATATTCTGTCCTCGGAAATGTTCTATCAATTCATTTACATTCTTTACCGCATATACGTCTATACCGGATATTACTGACGCTTCTCGGGCGTTTTCGTATGGGACGAATACCGATTTTATATTTTTTTCCTTGGCAAGCATTACCATAGAAAGCACACCATTCAATGAACGTATATCGCCGTTAAGGGAAAGTTCACCTATAAAAGCACAGTCCGGCGGTACAGGATTTACTAAGTCTGTGGCACTGACTATCGCCATAAATATAGCTACGTCGTATACTGAACCGCTTTTCTTTGTATTCGCCGGTGCGAGATTCACGGAAACTATCGCTACAGGAAATTTTATTCCACAGACGTATAATGATGACCTTATTCTTTCACGACTTTCTTTTATAGCTGTGTCCGGTAATCCGCCTATATCAAAATACGGACCTCCACGCCTTATGTGTACTTCCACTTCTACGTGAAACGCATTTATGCCTATAAGTCCTATACTTGAAATCTTTGCAAACAAAAAAAATCACCTCTTTTATCCTTATTCATTATAAGTATAACACTTTTCAACATAAATGTAAATAATGGAAATTTTTATAATAAAAAAACTCTGCCGTTAAAGCAGAGTTTAATTTATCAGGTGTTTGCGGAAATGAAGTCCGGAAATGTTATCTTGTTGCCGGTTGAGACTTCCGAATAATAATTCAGAATCAGGGTAGCATCTACAGCATTTATTTCTCCGTCACCGTTGACATCACCGGCTTTTCTCTGTGCATAGTTTAAAGTTGTACCGCCACCGGTGGAAAGTTCAGCGTATTCCATAAGTACAGCGGTTGCGTCTACGGCATCTATGTATTCGTCATCGTTGATATTGCCGAGAGGTAGTGTGGGAGCTTCTCCGAGTGACTGAAAAGTATATCCGTTTTCTTCGGCGTATGCCTGTGCGGTGGAGTTTTCATAGCCTTTTATAGTACCATTAAAATAATAGTCAAGGTTACTAAAATTATAACCTGTTGAAATTGTTCCTTTGCTATCATCAATTTCACATTCAGGGTTTAAAATGGTTATTTCTGTTAATTCTGAACATTCTGAAAATGTCCAATCTTCAATACTTGTTACACTATCGGGAATTGTTATTTCTGTTAATCCTGTACAGCCTTTAAATGCACCAATACCAATACTTGTTA
>JAIDQQ010000052.1:24433-67511 GCA_029062165.1 Ruminococcus sp. | reverse complement strand
CTATCGGGAATTGTTATTTCTGTTAATCCTGTACAGCCTTTAAATGCACCAATACCAATACTTGTTACGCTATCAGGGATTGTTATTTCTGTTAATCCTATACAGCTACCAAATGCCGAGTTTCCAATATTCGTTACACCGTCTTCAATAATAACTTTCTTAATAGATTCCATATTATCATACCATGGTATCTCATGTAGCCACAAATACCGGTGATTTTCCATATCACCAGTACCGCTTATAGTTAATGTACCCTCACTGTCAAGTACCCATGTTAAATTCTCACCACAAGTACCGGATTTTACTGTTTCCGCACTTTCTGCAACCGTTACAACCGGTGTGATATTTTCCGGAATAGCCGTCACACTGCCAATAAGGCATAATGCTATAATTCCGGCAGAAATCTTTTTTATTTTTTTCATAAATATAAACCTCCTATTATATTTTATTATAATACAAAGTTTTCTGAATGTCAAGAAAAAAGCGGAGAATAACTCCGCCTTAATCAATATTCTTCAATAAAATCTACAGGCTGTTCAGAATCTCCGTCGGTTATACCGAATGTTTCTTCAGAAATTTCAGGCACTTCAATGACTTCCTCGGCGGTATCTTCCGGAGTTAAAATAACTTCCTCCGCCTGTGAAGATTCAGTTTCAGTAACAATTTCCGTTTCCGTGACCAGCTCCGTAGTGGTAGTTGTTGTGACAGATGTTATTTCTTCGGATTTTGATAACATTTCTTTCATATCAGAAAAAATCATCTTAAGTTTATTGTTTTCCATATCGAAAGAAATAAGTTTACCGTCCTTACCGACAGAAATAATATAGTCGCCACCGTCAAGACTTCCGCTGACCTCAAGGACGTTATCATTTTCACTGCCTTTGAGTTCATCAAGACGTGCGTTAGTATCGACTGCCTCAATCAGATTAAGCATCATTGCTTTGACAGGCATTGCCGACTGTGGTACGGAAAAATCAAGCCCCTTATATGATGCCGTAACTACTCCGCCATCGAAAGCCAATTTAACTCCGCTAAGTGTATTAGGTGCGGAAAATTCAATATCCCATACGCCGTCGCCGAAACGCTTTACAATGCCTTCGGCATTCAGCTTGTCAATGGTGATATTCACCGACGACTCAAACGCACAGTTCAGACCGTTTTTCCGTGAAGTCTCGCTTTTAATAGGCGACGTACACGCTACAAACATTACCGCTGTTATAATCATAACCGCAAATGAAACAAGTCTTTTCATAATACTTTTACTCCAATCTATGTATTTTTTAAGACTTTTTACATCTGGGCGGTCATGAAAAAAATCGCCTGAATTGATTTTCTGTTATTTTATCTTCCTGAACGAATCGGACAGACAGTTTAAAATATCCCTCGGCAACATAGCTTCACGGGTATATTTCAGTGACGCTATATCACCGGCAAGTCCGTGAAGATAAACTCCGGCACACGCTGAATCGAATGCACTATAACCCTGTCCGGCTACTGCACCTATCATACCGGCGAGTATATCTCCGCTACCGCCTCTGCTCATACCGGCGTTACCAGTCGGATTTATTGCCATACGTCCCTTTTCGGCTATAATAGTACCTGCTCCCTTAAGAACTACTGTCACGCCCTTGTACTTTGATATGAATTTTTCAGCCGAACGCAAGCGATTATCAGATACTTCTTTTACCGTACACTTCATAAGACGTGCCATTTCACCGACGTGTGGTGTCAGAATAATATCCGCCCTTTTCCTTAGTAAAATATCTATGTCCGAGGCTATACAGTTTATGCCGTCAGCGTCGATAATTACCGGAACTTCTGAATTTTCAACGACAAATTTCGTCAATTTAACTGTTTCGGAAGTCATACCCATACCGCACCCGATTACTACAGCATCATATTTTTTCAAATCTATTATATCCGGACTGAAATGCATATAGCCGTTATTATCCGGTACTTCTATGAAAGTCGCTTCCGGAGCAAGTACCGAAACTGTATGTATACATTTTCCTGTAGTCGCAAGCTGTACCAGTCCTGCACCACTTCTTAATGCACCAGATACCGCAAAAAATCCCGCACCTCTCATATTATTACTACCGGCTATTACAAGCACTTTTCCGAAAGTACCTTTATGTGCGGTACTTTTACGCTCCGGCGGAAAATTTTTCAGTTCCTTACGGTCTATAAGAGTATACTTCTTTGATTTCGGAATTTTTTCAGCCTTTACCGGTATACCTATATCGACTATCCTTATAGTACCGCAAAAATCCCTTGCCGGATACTGTGTCATGCCGATTTTTATAAAGCCGAATGTCAATGTTTCGTCGGCTTTGAATGCACCTTCGGCAACAGTACCTTTCAGACTGTTCACACCGGACGGTACGTCTACTGCTATTCTGTAGGCTTTTTTGTTCACCCTGAAAATATCAGCTATATTCTTATTCAGTTCACCGTGAAAACCTGTCCCGAAAACGCCGTCTATAATAATATCCGCCTGCGGTAAGCATTGTTTATAATCGTTTGTTATACTGACACATTCCTTTATGTCATTGTACATTTCCCTTGCGAGTTCCGTTCTCGGCATACCGCATACCATAAGTACCGATATATTTTTATAACCTATTTCCGCAAGAAGTTCAGCAGATACAAAACAATCACCGGCATTATTTCCGCAACCGGCAATAAAGACTATCTTTTTATTGAAATTGTTTCTGCAATGATAGTCAATAAGCCTTGCGAGTTTATAACCTGCCGTGACCATTAATTTTCCCTTTGAAACGCCGTATTTTTCGGAATTATCTTCAATAGTACGCATCTGTGTGGGCGTGACTATACGCATTTTCTACACTTCCCTTTTCAAGTAATTAAAATAATAACTGTAGTTTTAAAATCAAATCTTATTTCATAATTCATAAATCCGTTTGTCCAGATAATCATAAAGCAACTGCCACATATCAAATCCGGTATTCAGATATAATTTACTTTCCAACCGTTCAATTTCATTCAAAACTTCTTCACTCAATTCGTGATTGTCATTAAAATATGAAATATCGTATTCATTATAATCTTTGCTTGCAAAACTCTCTCTTACAAAGTCCGGTGATGCAAGCCGACATATTTCGGAAAGTATTTCAGCGTCTGCATTGTCACCGATATTCCGGAATGCATTTATTATATAAGGTGCATAATGACCTATTGAGTTTTCAAGAAAAGTAAATATGCCTTCCATGCTTAATTCAGTATCAAAATCAATCAGAAATACTGCTGTCTGAATGAAATCATTATATTTCAGCCATTCTGAACGTTCATAATTCCATAAATTCCGTGAAATTATTTCACAAAGTTCCGAACCGGAAAACTGTTTTATATCAATATCATTTCCGTCAATCCAATTCATGCTTTTTCCTCTCTTGAAAATTTCGCTCTCAAACTTGTCGGAAGATACTTCTTTATATTGTCGAGAATCTTTTCATTCGGCGAAAATACAAGCCGTGTCAGACCGTAATCTTCGTGCTGAAAGTCTGCGTAATATTCGTGTGAGGCTATATTATCCGAACTTATAACAACGGTCATATTTTCAGATTCTTCTATATCGTCAGTGTACTTCCCGAAAGCCGTGAATTTTGTAACATCTGTACTTATCATTGCTTTACGTTTTTTCTTTGCTATTATCTTATCAACGTCAAGTTCACCGTTCGTGAATGCGTATTCATATTCGATATATGACGACTGCATTGTATTGAAAGTCCCATAACCTGCTCCGACTGCAAGGACAAATCCTATAAGTGACGGTATCGGATTACCAAGCATAAGAATACCAAACAACAACAATATAAGAGTTCCTACCACTCCGGCAATGACCGTTACAGTATGTCTTGTCTTTTCGGATGATGTAAGATTTTTCTTTACAAGCTGTTCCGCAAAATTATCCATAGTTTTTAAAATCTCCGTTTCATTGAAATATTACTAATATATCATAACACAAAAAAGTTATTATTTCAATAAATAAGACCGTTTTTTATTTCTTTTAACTATACTCCGGAAATCTTTATTTGACTAATCTTATTTAATATGCTATAATATTAAAAAAACAGGAGGACTTTATTTTGGAATTTATACTTGTCATTGCAGTAACGGCTGTCTTATGTATAATATTTCAGGTGAGTACCGATATAATTATTATGGGTATCGCCGTTCTGACAGGTCTTGTTATCGTTTCCATGACACTTTTATTTATATATTTCTTTACAAGACTGTTATTTTCTGAAAAATTAAAGGCGGATTTTTCACGGATTGACAAATCAGAAAAAACTAAATTCCGGACGGCTTACTACATAGTCGACAGCGTGGAATATCCCTGTGTATTTCCGGCTGAAAGTATAATGATAAATAACCTCTACAAAAAAGATAAGAAATATACTGTATGGCTTAACCGTCGTATGAAGTGCGTATATGACCCTTTCGCATTTACAACTTGCGTTATGGGTTTTCTGGTCAGTACGGCACTCGTGACGGTGGCTGTTATATTATATCTCACGTTCAGATAAGGAGATAAAAATGAACATCAAAAATAATTGTACTCATAATTGTACTCACGGAGCAGGTAGCGAACTTGAAAAAAAAATATCTGCTATTTCACCCGACGAAACTGTTCTTTTTGATACCGCTGAACTTCTTAAAGTTTTCGGCGATTCAACAAGAATACGTATAATTTTTGTACTATGTCATGGTGAACTATGTGTCAGTGATATAGCAGACAAACTTAAAATGACACAGTCGGCAATATCCCACCAGCTCCGTGTACTCAAACAGGCACGTCTTGTAAGTACACGTCGTGACGGAAAAACTATTTTCTATTCGCTCTGTGATGACCATGTAAAGACTATTTTCTATCATGCTATTGAACACGTAATGGAGTGATTTTTTTATGAAATATTTTGACTTCCATACACACGCATTCACAGACGAACTCGCACCCCGTGCATTATCGGGACTTTCCGATACAAGCGGAAAAACTCCCACAACTGACGGTACTGTAAATGGACTTCGTGAAATTATGCGGAAAAACAATATAGACGAATTTTTGATACTCCCGATTGCTACCAAACCTACACAACAGACTACTATAAATAACTGGGCTTCTTCCGTAATGGGCAACGGTTTGTATGCATTCGGGACTGTCCACCCCGATTCCGATAATGCACCGGAAGAAATAGCACGTATAAAATCCCTCGGACTTTATGGAATAAAATTCCACTCGGAATATCAGAAATTCTGTCCTGATGACCCGAAAATGTTTCCGATATACGAAAAAATGACGGAATACAGACTTCCGGCGTTATTCCACGGCGGTTATGACCCTTACTGTGACGGCGATATACGTTGTACTCCCGAACGCATGGCACGGACTGTAGAAAAATTTCCGGAACTTACTTTCATTGTGGCACATTCAGGCGGTCTGAATATGTGGGATGATGTAGAAAAATACCTTGCCGGAAAATATGATAATCTGTATCTTGATGTAAGTGTAATTGCAAGTTTCGATATAGATAAAAACCAGCTTTTCAGGATTATAAATAATCACGGTACTGACAGAATACTTTTCGGAAGTGACTGTCCGTGGGATAATCCGGCAAATGAAATCAATATGATAAACAGTCTTCCGCTATCAGAAGACGACAGGGAAAAAATCTTTTTCAGGAATGCACACAAACTCCTCGGACTGTCAATATAATATCATTTTACTGATTAACAGAATGTTAGGATAATACTACTAAAATAATAACATTAACTGTGAAAAATTATGATAATATATACTATATCGGACACTTCACAGGGGGGATAATATGAAAGCTACTGACGAATCCAGAACTATTATAGATGTTGTCAGTGAATTTGACTACTCAACGCAGAACGAAAAATATAACAATAATTTCCGGAAATGGCGTAAAAATAAAAAAAATCCTTATGCATTCAATTTTTCAGTAAACAAAAACGAAAGTATTTTCATAGACGGCAAGGGTTTTGTAGATAATTCCCATACCGCTTCCGAACATAAAACAATAAGCAGAATTTTTTATATAATTGGTCTTGCTATGCTTATGTGGGTAGCTTCCGAAAATATAATAGGAAAAATTATAATATATATACTCGATATTATCGGGATTAATATACATTCGGCATTTTTCAGTACGTCATGTTATGGCGGAAGTATTGAAATTGTCACCGTAATGATAATTATTTCACTTATAAAAATATATGTACCAGCATTATATATACATAAAAAATTAAAAATGCCTCTGAACGTTGAGTTTATGAGTACAATGAATCATCCGTCGGAACTCATAAACGCTATTGCAATGTCGCTTATCGTATGCACTATAACAAGTATTCCCGACGCATATTCAAGCAGTGCAAGGGAAATTTACGACTATTTCAGGAGTACCAACGCTGATATTTCCGTATGGGGTCAGGCTGAATACGTAATATACACGATATTCGACGTTATTATAATGTCGGTATCGGCGGAAATACTTTTCAGGGGAGCAGTTTTTTCAGCTCTAAGACAGTTCGGCGATATTTTCGCTGTTATTGTCACATCTGTTATGGCTTCCCTGCTGACACAAAATTTTCCGGATATGATAACAGTATTTTTTATTTCCGTAATATCATCACTCGGTATGCTGAAAAGCGGGTCTGTATTTACGGCATTTGCGGTACGGACGGTCTTCAAGATGTATCAGCTTACTATCGTGATTATAGAATCCAGTTCTTCAGAAAATATGTTCCTTACACGTAACCTCTTCATGACCGGTATTTTTATTATCAGTACGGTTACAGTAATTATCATACATCTTACAGGAAAACACAAAAACAGAAATTATCTTGCGGAATACAATTCTGAAATATCACTGAAAGAACGTCTTGTTCTTTCGTTCAGGACGTTTCCGTTTACTGCTGTAGCGGTAGTCTGTATAATAGCATCACTTATAAAAGTAATATATTAGGAGGTTTCCATGAACATATACATGAAACGTGCCATTGAACTCGCTGAAATTTCCGCCGGTGAAGGTGAAGTACCTGTAGGGGCGGTAATCGTCAGGAAGTCTACAGGGGAAATAGTCGGCGAAGGCAGAAATATGCGTGAAAATAAAAAAAATGCCCTCGCACACGCTGAAATAATCGCTATAGATATGGCTTGCCGGACTTTAGGTGGCTGGAGACTTCCGGAATGTGAAATGTATGTTACGCTTGAACCGTGTCCGATGTGTTGCGGTGCGATAATTAACGCCCGTATAGATGATGTGATTTTCGGGGCTTATGACCTTAAAAGCGGGTCTGTTGAATCCGTTCAGAAAATTTTTGAACTGCCATACAATTACAGACCTAATGTTACCGGCGGTATAATGAAAGAAGAATGTGCTGATATTTTATCCATATTTTTCCGGAATCTACGGCAGAAGAAAAAATCTGAAAAATTTTCTGAAAAATTTTCAGAAAACTCTTGACAAATCAGTTTTTATGTGATATAATATTAAAGCAGTCAGGTGATAAGCCCCTTTAAATCTGATTAATACTGCAATGCGAGTGTGCTGGAATAGGCAGACAGGCACGTTTGAGGGGCGTGTGTCGAAGGACGTATGGGTTCAAGTCCCATTACTCGCACCATAAAAGAGACTTCTTTTCTGGAAGTCTCTTTTATATTTAAATAAATACATAAAAATAAATCCCCTTGTTACAGGGGATTATTTATTAATTTTTTATTCCGCAAGATTCACATTCTTTTAACAAGGATAATTTTCCACCACAATATATACAAAGTCTTTTTCTTTTACGCTCTTTAAGAGCAGGGAAACAATTTGCATATGCACTTAAATATGGATAATCTATGTCAGTTAAATTATAACAACCCTCAAAATCATTTTCACCAATACAATTCACATTTTGGGGAATTTTTATAGATTTCAATGATGTACAATTCTCAAAAGCACCACCAATATTTGTTACACTGTTCGGAATTGTTACTGATTTCAAAGATGTACAACCCTTAAAAGCATCCTTAATAGTTGTTACACTATTTGGAATAGTTACAGATTCCAAAGATGTACAACCCTTAAAAGCTCTCTTAATAGATTTTACACCATTTGAAATTGTTACAGATTTCAAACAGTTACAAGCTTGAAAAGCATTTCCACCAATTTCTTCAACACTATTCGGAATAACAACATCTCTGCTCTCCCCTATGTATTCTTTCAGCACTCCGCCCCTGATAACAAAATCAGATTCCTTTCCGCCGTAAACATTAACGGTATTGGCAGTGATATTATTATAATTTTTTATATTATAATTATTTATTGCCTTTTCAACTATAAAAGGTGTATTACAATAATTACAAATCCATGAATTTTTTGTGTTATCTACGGACAGAACAGCTCCGCAGTTCGTACATTTTGCTTCAACAAACGGCATAACAACTCCTCCTTTACTATTATCTTTAATAATATCATAAAATTTATATAATGTGAAGAAAAAATTTCCTTGTCACAGGAATTAAAATTATTAATAATCTTTCTTTTTCCCGCAAATTTTACAATTCCCGAATAAAGAGAATTTCCCACCACAAAAAACACATAATCCTTTTCTTTTGCGGTCTGCTTTTTTCCTGTCAAGAAGAACAGGGAAATAATCTTCAAATTCTTGCAGATACGGATAGTCTATATCAGTCAGATTATTACAACCGCTGAAATCATTCTCACCGATAAAATTTACATTTTCCGGAATTTTTACAGATTTCAAAGCAGTACAGCCACTGAAAGCATTTCCGATATATTTTACACTGTCCGGAATTATTACGGATTCCAATGAAGTACAATCTTTAAACGCATTACTTATATTTGTTACACCATTCTGAATATCTACAGACTGCAAAGCCGTACAAAGAAAAAAAGCTCCGTCCATTTTTTTCACACTGTCCGGAATTACTACAGATTTCAGATGTGTGGAACACGAAAAAGCAGTTGTACAGATTTCTTCAACGCTATCCGGAATAATGACATCTCGGCTTATACCTCTGTATACTTTAAGTTTTCCGTCACTGATAACAAAATCAGATTCATTGCTGTCGAAAATATTAACGGTATCGGCAGTTATATTATCGTAATCCATGACAGCATAATTATTTACTGACTTCTCAAATATAAAAGGGGTCTGACAATAACTGCAAATCCATAAATTTTTTGTGCTGTCTGCTGACAGAGTACCTCCGCAGTTAGGACATTTTGCTTCAACAAACGGCATAACAATTCCTCCTGTATCATTTTCTTCATTGTATCACAAAATTCATGTAATGTCAATATATAAAATAAATCCCCTTGTTACAGGGGATTTATTATTGATTTTTCAGCCTGTTATATTATTGACTTCTTTTGATGTTATGGGTAAATCTTCCATTTTAACTAAATTTATACCTATCATCTGAATAACAAGGGCGTCCGTAGTAGTTAGACCACTTCCGACATCAACTACATCTGCATTCAGCTTTAATATTTCGTCCATGCTGTAATCATCCGGATTTGCAAGGCACTGCATAATGAATACGGCATCTGAAAGACTTACTTCACCGTCGCCGTTGGCATCGCCGGCTTTAACAAGATACTCAACATCAAAAGGAGTAGAAAAAGAATTTCCTATTTTAATTGCTTTCCATTCTTTTTCTGTTCCTCTATATTTTGCTTTTCCTATGCTGTTATCGCTAAATGCACTTGAACCTATTGAAGTAACACCTCTTCCAATTTCAAGCGATGCAATACCGGCATGTTCAAATGCAGATTTTCCGATACCTGTTACACTGTCCGGAATAACAACATTTGTCATTGAACCTTTTTCACTCCAATTCCCACTGAATGCAGATTCACCTATTGCCTTGAGATTTTGCGGAAACTCAATATCATATAATGCTGTACAGTTACAGAATGCACTGTCGCCGATATTTTCGAGGGTCTCCGGAAATGTAACATATACCAGCTTTTTGTAATCCTTGAAAGCCTCTGTTGAAATGTCGGTTATTCCCTCGCCGATTATAAGACCCTCTACCGTTGCGATTTCTTCCTTTGTGAGCTTGTCGCCAAGTCCGCCGAAAGTCTTTTCACCATTGATTGTAAGTACGCCGTCTTCAAGTGACCATGTACCGCTTTTTCCCCACTTGCCTGATTTTTCAACTTTTGCTGTATCGTCAGAAGAAGTTTCTTCGCCTTTTGTTTCCTCCGCATAGACCGTCGGAACAACAGCCATACCGCACATAAGGCATAATGCCATTATTCCTGATAAAATTTTCCTTGAATTTTTCATAAAATCCTCCTTAAATTAATGTCTAAATACTATACCAAAAAAAAAAAAAAAAAAAAATAAAAATTTTTTTAAAATTTGGTGAAAATTTTGTTTTAAAAAAAAAAAAAAACCCATTGTAACAGGGGATTTATTATTGATTTTTTAAAAAAAAGGTATGTTTCACTTCTTCAAAAATTTTTTTAAGAGTTTCTGATATCCCAATGCTATAAATACACTTAAAATTAACGCAAATATGCCAAGAATAACTTGTCCTGCCAGTGTAGACGGTGCAAGCAGGTAAATAAGCGTAAATATTAACATATGTGTTAAATACCATTCATAAGAAAACTTTGATAAAAACAGAATAATTTTATTCATAAATCCAACCGAATAAATTAATAGAGCTAATGAACCATATCCAAATAACGCCGGAATATCATTAAATACTTTCAAAACTCCTGAACTCAATGCCATAAAAGCCTGACATCCTATACCTACTACAGAAATTACCAACAGTAAAGAATGACTTAAATTTATCTTTTCTCCTTTAAAAAATTTTTCAGCACATACCATACCAAAACAAAATTCCCATAGATACTGTAAAAAAAAGCTACTCCATACTCTGATATCAGTTTTATTTATCAACAACAACATAATCCAATAACATACACTGATAAAAAGTGTAACTGCCATGAAATTACTTGTTTTCTTCAAAGCCTTTTTTAAACTGCACAATGGAATAAAGACCAGATAAAATTGTATTATAGTTGACATAAACCAAAGCTGACCACAGAAACTTCCCTCAAATTCCGGAACAAACATCTTGAACAGAAAAATATGGCTTAACAATGCAATTACTCTGTTTTCACCTGTATATGTTACAGGAATCAGAAATGCAATAAATACTACAAGAATATATGGTATATACAGCTTATTCATTCTTGCCAGTAAAAACGAAAAATAACTTTTGGGTTTATGAAGATGAGACAGATACAATCCAAATCCTGAACAGAAAATAAATACGTGTACACCAGTACCACCAATTGAAGAAACAATATGTAATATTCTTGGAAGAAGTGTAATATTATCCTGCATCAAATGCATAATAACAATGGTTGTGATAGAAAATCCCTTTAAGAAATCAATCACTTCATAATGCTTGTCTTTTCCGCCTAAAATTAATGTTTTTTTCACTATAAATATTACTCCTTTTTTTATAAAATTCTTATAAAGTCTATAGCCCCAAAAAAATAAAAAGGTGATAATTTGATGAAATTTTGGTGAAAATTTTCTTTTGACAAAAAACAAATCCCCTTGTCACAGGGGATTGTTTTTTAACCATTCAGACATATTCAGTTTTGAATCATTACCGGTTGAGAGATACGCATAATACGAAAGTATATATGAAGCGTCAACGGCATTTATTTCACCGTCGGAATTTATATCGGCGGAAGTTTTCTGTCTGCCGGTGAAAGTGGAAATACCTGATGTCGAAAGCGTTGCATATTCAGTAAGAATATCTGTCGCATCAATGGCATCTACGAAACCATCCTCATTTATATCGCCTAATTTGTTATCCTCTTCAAGAACTCTGAAATTATATCCGTATGTTTCCGCAAAAGTCTGTGCGGTGGAGTTTTCATAACCGCATATAACAGTACCGGACGGAATTGTTTCATAACTTCCCTCTGTCTCGCAAGCAGGATTCATGAAAATCAATTCTTCCAGCGAAGTACAACCGTTAAAAGCGTACATATTTATTTTTTCAACACTTTCGGGTAAAGTGACCGTTTTAAGATTTTCCATACCGGAAAATACATATCTTCCCATTTCGGTTATACCGTCCCCGACTGATGTTGATGTTATATTTTTCAGATAGTCATTCCACGGACGATTTGCAGGGTCATAGTCCGGAGTTTTTCCCATACCGTTCAGAATGAAATTTCCGTCTGATACGTCCCATGCAACCGCTTCGCCGGTGAACATCTGTACAAGATAATATGTATCACCTTCCTGAGCCACTCCTACACCTATATTAGAAAAATTACTGTTCATGATATTATCGTGATGTATCTGCGAACCCATCCACGCTGACATAGCAACATCTGCTACCGGAAACATATTAGTCATGAAAAGTATATTTTCACCGCCATTGCCTATTGATATTCTGTTTTCGTCAAAAACCGTGTACCATTGTGTACCGTCGGGACGTACATGACCACTGTTATTTATAATTTCACCTGCTCTTATATTCGCTACATAATTAAGTTGCGGATTGAAATACATAGGAGTTAATCCCTCTTTGATTCTTTCCTCGTTGACTATTTCCCATACTCTTTCGGCGTATCCGGCAAGTGTTGCATCTTCATTAGCCGTAATCTCCGCATAAGCGTCAGTATTGACGAACGTACAAGGCAATATGCACATCATAGCCGTAAGAAATACGGTTATTATTTTATTTTCCATAAAAAAACACCTCTCCGGATAATATTTATATTAATTATACCTAAAATATCCGTGTTTGTCAAGAAAAGTAAAAATTTTCCTGTAAAAAATTCAGAAAGGATATAAAAAGAACATAATCCCATGATATAATAAAGTCATAAATAAAAGGAGCTTCTTTTCATGAAAAAAATACTACTTATCGAAGACGATTTACAGATATGCGAAGTAATTACAAGATACTTCCGTGACAAAGGTACGGAAATAATCTCCGTACATAACGGTAATGACGCACTCGAAACTATAGGCAACAGTCTTGACGATTACGGTCTTGTACTTCTTGACATAATGTTACCGGAAGTCGACGGCTTTATTATATGCCGTGCAATCCGCCGAAAGAACGATATACCGGTTATTTTCATAACCGCAAGGGCAAGGGAGGAGGATATATTATATGGTTACGAACTCGGCTGTGATGACTACATCATAAAACCGTTCTTACTGTCGGCACTGTACGCCAAATGTGAAGCACTCTCAAAACGTTATGGCGGTACGGTAATTGACAGTACCCTACAATGTGGCAGAATAAAACTCGATACCCGACAGCTTATATGTTATGTTGACAATACGGAAATCGAACTCCCTCGCAAAGAGTTTGCAATACTACAGTATTTCATGAATCATATCGGCTGGACTGTTTCACGTGATACTCTCCTGAATCGTGTATGGGGTGATGACTTTTTCGGCAGTGACCGTGTTGTTGACAATCATATAAAGAAATTACGCAAAGCCCTCGGAAGTGCCGGTATACAGATAAAAACACTCGTCGGCAGAGGCTATAAACTTACAGAAAGGTGATACTATGAAAATAATTCCTGATGACAGTATTCTGAAAAAAGAGTTTACTATACCTTTTTTCAACATGAAAAACTTTAAAAAAATATATCAAAACTTTAAGAACAAAAAGAAATCAAAAATATACAAAAGAAAAAGAAAAACTTTCGGCGGATTACTCACAAAAAATGTACTTAGCGGACTGTTCCTGACAGCTATTTTCGCAACAGGTCTCTACAAAGCCGGACGTGAATACATTTTATCACAGGCAACCACACAGGCATATGGTATTCTTTCGTATATGCAATCAAGTCATAATCAGAAAGATTCAGACAATCCGCAGGAACTCTCCGCACGTATGCGACATGAAGCACATTTTAACATAGTCCTCGACGATATGGGCAAATATCAGATGAACACGAAGACTGAAAACTGTCACGTATTTATAAGGCTTTCCGACAAGGACGGAAACATTATAAATTCAAGCCGTATGGGTTTACAGATGGTCATATATTTTGATAAAGATAATTCGCAATACCTGTTCTGCGATACCGAAAACAAGGATTTCCCCGAACTCCAGCAACTCGAAGCGGATTACATGGAGATGACGAAAAAATATGAAACATTCCGTGGCAGGTACGATATAGAAACTTATTCCGTCTATCCGCAAGTAGTTGTAAAAAGTGCGTACATCAACAAAAAAGACGGTTTGTTTATTCCGCACGAAACAGAACTTAATCTTATAAAATACTATAATGAAAATTCATATCCGGAAGAAATACTTGAATCAAAAACCTATACTATCGATACGCCCGAAACAAACGGTTATGAACTCGCTGAATTTGATTTATCCGGATTAAATCATGACAGAATTTCAAATGATACCTATCCACGTTATATTATGTGTGGTTTTTACGGTACTGATAAAGATGCTTTCGACAGACTTAATTCAGAAAATCCACCTTCAAAACTTTCCGCAGGCGGTATGTATCTTTTAGGTGGTAGTTACGGTGGCAGAGTATGTTATCATAATGCTACAGTATATATTGACAATGAACCCTATCTCCTTACCACAATGATTCAGGTTGAACCGTGGAACTCCGTTTCAAAACCGCTGTACTTTAAACTGGTTATAATGTTCCTGCTCCTTACGATTGTTATAGCGTTACTCGATGCGTGGAGACTTAACGTAAAAAATCAGGCTGACTACAGATTTGAAGACTATCAGAAAAATTTAACAGACAGTCTCGCCCACGACTTGAAAACTCCGCTTATGGCTATCGGCGGATACGTCGAGAACATCATGACCGGAAATCTTAACGACGAAGAAACAAATAAATATCTTTCGTCGGTAATGGATAACATTTCCTATACGGATTCCATAATAACACGTACTCTTGAATTAAATGCGATAAACGGTATAAATATAAAACCGGTACAGTGTGATTTATACCGGATTGTCAATAATGCTGTTGAAAAATATTCCCTGCTCCTCGACGAAAAAAATATATCCGTTCATACCGACGGTACAGGGGAAATTTCTGCCGATTCCGCTACGCTGAAAACTATCATTGAAAATCTTGTCTCAAATGCAGTAAACCATACCACCGAAAACGGAAAAATAAATATATCCTTAAGCAACAGGAACATCATTATAAGAAATACCGTCGGCAAGAAAATTGACGTCTCCGGACTTAAAAAGCCTTTCGCAAAAGGCGACAAGTCACGCAGTAACAACTCCGGTAGTGGTTTAGGGCTTGCCATAGCCGAAAACGCTTCCGCAATAAACGGCTTCAGACTGGAGATTTCCTGCTCCGATACAGAGTTTATTTCAGAACTTATTTTCTGAATGTAAAATTTTTCAAAAATACGTGACAAATCGTAGAAAATGTTGTATAATATAATTGTCCACTATTATACGATTGGAGCGATTAAAAATGTCAGATAAAACTTTTTACATTACCACACCGATTTATTATCCGTCAGGTAATCCGCATATCGGTCACTGTTATACTACTGTTGCCTGCGATTCCATAGCACGTTACAGAAGATTACAGGGTTATGATGTCAAATTCCTTACCGGTACGGACGAACACGGTCTTAAAATCGAACAGAAAGCCAAGGAAAAAGATGTTACTCCGAAAGAGTACGTTGACGAAATTGTACAGACTTTCAAGAAACTCTGGAAATATATGAACGTCGATTATGACCAGTTCATAAGAACCACTGACGACTATCACATTGAAAGCGTTCAGAAAATTTTCAAGGCTCTCTATGACAAAGGTTACATTTATAAAGGTGAATACTCCGGTAAATACTGTACACCTTGCGAAAGTTTCTGGACAGATTCGCAACTTGACGAAAACGGTTGTTGTCCGGAATGTCACCGTGAAGTGACTTTCGCTAAAGAAGAATCATATTTCTTTAAGATGTCACCGTTCGCCGACAGAATAGAAAAACTTCTTACGGAAACTGACTATCTGCAACCTAAAACTCGTGCTACGGAACTCGTAAACAACTTCATAAAAAAAGGTCTTGAGGATTTATGCGTATCACGTACTACTTTCAAATGGGGTATTCCTGTTTCTTTCGACGACAAACACGTTGTATATGTATGGATTGACGCACTTTCAAACTATATATCCGCACTCGGTTACGAAAACAGCCGTCCGGACGAGTTTTCAAAGTACTGGCCAGCAGATGTCCATATGGTTGCCAAGGATATTATGCGTTTCCACGCTATAATATGGCCTGCTATGCTTATGGCTCTCGATTTACCGTTACCGAAACACCTCGCTGTACATGGCTGGATTACTTTCAATGGTGAAAAGATGTCCAAATCACTCGGAAATGTTGTTGACCCGTTTGTACTCGGTGAGCGTTACGGCTGTGATGCTATCCGCTACCATATATTAAGGGAAATGGCTTTAGGTGCGGACAGTTCTTTTTCAAACGAGATAATGATTAACCGCATAAATTCTGACCTCGCTAACGGTTTCGGAAATCTTGTATCACGTACTGTCGCTATGGCTGACAAGTATTTTAATGGTACTCTTCCGGCTGAACGTGAATCAACCGATTTTGACGAGGATTTGAAATCAGTCGTGATTAATACTATTAAAGAAGTCGACGACGCTATGAATCAGAACAAGATAAAACAGGCTCTCGAAAGCATTTTCAGGACCGTTGACCGTGCCAACAAGTACATTGACGAAACTGAACCTTGGAAACTCGGAAAAGTTCCGGAATACAGTGCAAAACTCGCTGACGTACTTTATAACCTGCTCGAATCCATAAGAATTATATCCGGACTTCTTTCACCGTTTATGCCGTCGACTATGCCGGAAGTATGGAATCAGATAGGTGCAGTTCCGGACGACGTAACTTATAATAAACTCTCCGTTTTCGGCGTACTTCCGGAAAATGTAACCGTTCATAAGGGTGCTATACTCTTCCCACGTATCGACGTCGAAAAGGAAATTGAAGAACTCAACAACATCATAAAACAAAACGTAGAAAAAGCTAAATCCAATCTTTCCGAAAGTGAAAAGCCTGTGGAAAAAATTGAACTCGCTCCGGAAATAACTATTGACGACTTCGCTAAAATTGAAATCCGTGTAGGTAAAGTAATTTCCTGCGAAAAAGTAAAGAAATCCAAAAAACTTCTCTGCCTCCAACTCGATGACGGTATGGGTAGCAGACAGGTTGTTTCAGGTATAGCACAGTACTATAAGCCGGAAGACCTCATAGGAAAAAAAGTCCAGTTTATAGCGAATCTTAAACCGGTTAAACTCTGTGGCATGGAAAGCAATGGTATGATTTGTGCCGTCGATATTCCGGACGGTTGTAAAGTAATTTTCGTTGACGATGATGTACCAGTCGGCTCTAAAGTAAGATAAAAAATCAGGGAGAAACAACATGGGTAGCAGTATGTATTATGACCGCAAATATATCCCGAAGCGTACAAATGCAGAGGTTGTCCGTGAATTTGCAGAACTTGTTGAATCACTTGATATTCATATTGACTATGAAAATGCAACAACGCTATATCTTTGGAAGCGTAATCGTTCAGAGGGAATCCGTGTGTATGTTGAAACGGCAGAGGAAGACGAATATCCTGAACCATTTGGGATATATTACAGAGAGATTTTCTTTGATGCGGTCTATGATGATGACGATATTGTTAATTCCGATTTGCTACTGGAGATTACTATTGCATATATGCAGAAATATCCGGATACACTGCTTCTCGGAGAATGTAGTCCGTATTTCTATTACGACAAACAGGATATTGATATGGTTGCCTCTAAACCTTTCCGCAGTGACTGGCATTATATGACAAAATCACATATTTCACCACTTACTGAAAAACTTTATGAAAAGTGGAGAAAAATTAAAAATCTTAATTCAGAAAAATAAAAAACATGGGACGGTTTAAACCGTCCCTTTTAATTTTTTGCGTATCGTGTGTTAATCAGCGTTTCTATTGACATAACATTTTTTTTGATGTATAATTTCAGTAAAATAAAGTGAAATTCAGAGGTGTTATTATGATTAAATTCTTAGGAAAAGAAAACGATTTAAGAACCGAAGACGGAAAAATTACAAAAACAGGATACATTGTTATGCTGATTTCTTCTGTTTTTGAACTGTGTTTCTTTTTAACCGGCAGATATATTTATAGTAAATTATTGCAAAATAAATAAAATAATCCCGAAAGCTGTTTAAAAAATTACTTTCGGGCATTAATTTATTTTATGGAAATTATTTTTTACATAAGTTCGCAGATGAGATTTGAAAATTCAACAGGATTTTCAATAGCCATACCCTCTATCAGTAACGCCTGACTATACAGTAATTTTGCGTACTTACTTATTTTTTCCTTATCGCCGGTGGTACTCATTGTCTGGAGTTTGCCGAATATTTCGTGTTCCGGATTTATTTCAAGTACTCGCTGTGCTGTTATCTTCTGACCGTTCGGCATGGAGTTAAGAACTTTTTCCATTTCAAGAGATATTTCACCCTCACTTGTAAGACATACAGGGTGCGTTTTAAGTCTCTGTGAAAGTATTACCTTTGCAACTTTACCCTCTAATGCTTCGGAAAGTTCTTTCAACAAATCGGCGTTTTCCTCTTCCTTAGCCTTGATTTCTTCCTGTTTTTCGGTATTTTCAAGACCTAAATCGTCTGCCGATACAGATTTAAATTCCTTGTCCTTGTACTTCATGAGTGTCTTTATTGCAAATTCGTCAATGTTATCCGTAAGATACAGTATCTCAAAACCGTTATCCTTTACGAGTTCAGTCTGCGGTAACTGTTCTATTCGCTCTATGCTGTCACCGGTTGCGTAGTATATGAATTTCTGTTCCTCACGCATTCCTGTAACATATTCGTCAAGAGTAACAAGTTTCTTTTCCTTAGATGATGTGAACATCAGTAAATCCTGTAATTTTTCCTTGTTCATACCGTAATCGCTGTATATACCGTATTTCAGTTGCAAGCCGAATGCTTCCCAGAATTTTTCATAATTTTCACGGTCATTTTTCAGCATCTTCTTGAGTTCGGAATTTATAGTCTTTTCGATACTCTTTGCAATAACTTTCAACTGTCTGTCATGCTGGAGCATCTCACGGGAAATATTAAGTGAGAGGTCTTCGGAATCTACAAGACCCTTGACGAATCCGAAATAATCGGGGAGCAGGTCAGAACACTTGTCCATTATCAGTACGCCGTTTGAATATAACTGTAAACCTTTTTCAAACTCCTTTGAATAGAAATCAAACGGAGCTTTTGACGGTACGTACAGTAAGGCGTTATAATTTGCGTTACCTTCGTTCTTTACGTGTGCATAACGGAGAGGCTCACTGTAATCATAGAATTTTTCCGTATAGAAATGCTTATAGTCTTCTTCCTTTAGTTCAGACTTGTTCTTCTTCCACAGAGGTGTCATGCTGTTGAGAGTTTCAACCTCAATGTAATCTTCGTATTCAGGTTCTTTGTTTTCATCGTCGTCGGATTTTTCAACCGGTCTGCTGTGAAGCATTTCCATTTTAACAGGGAATCTTATATAATCAGAATACTTCTTTACAAGTGATTTAAGTCTGTACTGGTCAAGGAAATCTGTATATTTTTCGTCGTCGGTATCTTCAAGCATTTCAAGGATAATTTCAGTACCGGCACTTGTTTTGTCGGCTTCTGTTATCGTATAGCCGTCAACGCCTTCGGATTCCCATTTATATGCCTTGTCGCTACCGTAAGCCTTTGAAATAACTGTAACTTTCTTCGCTACCATGAATGCAGAATAGAATCCTACACCAAACTGTCCTATAATCTGATTGTCGTCGTCAAGTTTGTTTTCGTTCTTGAATTTCAGTGAACCACTGTTAGCGATTGTACCGAGATTATTTTCAAGTTCTTCTTCGGTCATGCCTATGCCGTTATCGGTTATTTTAAGTGTACGTGTATCCTTGTCAGCCGTAAGCCATATAGCAAAATCTTCCTTATTAAGCCCTACTTTGTCATCTGTAAGGGACTTGAAATAAAGTTTGTCTATAGCGTCGCTTGCATTGGAAATAAGTTCCCTTAAAAAAATTTCCTTATGCGTATAGATTGAATGAATCATCATTTCCAGCAGTCTTTTTGATTCTGCTTTAAACTGTTTAGTTTCCATTGAAAAAAACATCTCCTGTAAGATTTTTAGCACTCTGTCTCTTTGAGTGCTAAAACCAGTATATAACTTTTCGGTGTGTAAAGTCAAGTAGTAAGGTGAAATATTTACAATTTGTTCACAATTTAATAAATTATTCAATAAAAATCTATTGACATAATGCCCGAAAAAGTATATAATTATTATGTTGTATTTATTTGCAGAATATTACTTCGGGCAGTATGTGCAGCTTTGTTTTAAATCATTAACTTAAAAGTGTTTCCGATTAAAGATACAGAAAAAACATTCTTATTTTTTCTATTAATAATATATTTTGACAAATGAATAAAATAAATGTGGCACCTACCGCCTTTAAGTAGTAATCAGATTATATGATACAAGATTATTAATCATTATTTAAAGGAGGTATTGCACTGTATGAACTTGACTATTTCTATTGTCCTTATTATTGTTGCCCTCGTTGTAGGTGCAGTTGTTGCCGGAGTTATCGTAAACAGTAAGGCATTCAAGAAGGGCGTTGATGCAGGTATCGAACAGCGTAAACAACAAGCCGAATCCCTGACCGGCTCAGCCGAAAAACAGGCGGAACAAATTATCAAAGAGGCGGAACGCATTATAGAAGATGCGGAAAAGGACGCCGATAATAAGAGAAAGTCTGCTCTCGTGGAAGCTAAGGACGAAATCCATAAACTCCGCAATGAAGCAGAAAATGAAATAAAAGAACGTAGAGCAGAATTGTCACGACAGGAAAGGCGTGTACAGCAGAAAGAAGAAAATCTTGACAAGAAAACTGATAATCTCGAAAGAAAAGAAGAAACCCTCAATCAGAAAATCAAGTCCGCTGACGAAAAACTCAAAGAAGCCGAAACTATTAAAAACGGTCAGATGGAAGTGCTTGAAAAAATTTCACAGTTCACAAGAGAACAGGCTAAGGAATATATAATTTCCACACTTGAAGATGACCTCATTCACGAAAAAGCCGTAAAGGTTGCAAGCTATGAACAGCAGATTAAAGATGAATGTCAGGAAAAGGCACGCAGTTATATTTCACTTGCTATTGCAAAAGTAGCCTCTGACCAGGTTTCCGAAACCGCTGTTTCAGTCGTTCCGCTCCCTAATGACGAAATGAAAGGCAGAATTATAGGACGTGAAGGCAGAAATATCCGTACTCTTGAAACTCTCACCGGCGTTGACCTCATCATTGACGATACTCCGGAAGCTATCACTCTTTCATGTTTTGACCAAGTCCGCCGTGAAATCGCCCGTATAGCTCTTGAAAAACTTATTGCCGACGGACGTATCCACCCTACCCGCATTGAAGAAATGGTTGACAAGGCTAAACGTGAAGTTGAATACCGTATAAAACAAGAGGGCGAACGTGCCGTTATTGAAACAAATGTACACGGTCTGAATCACGAACTTATAAAACTTATCGGAAGACTTAAATTCCGTACCAGTTACAGACAGAATGTTCTTGACCACTCCATTGAAGTCTCCAAACTCTGCGGAGTACTTGCTTCAGAACTCGGCGTTGACGCCAACACCGCAAGACGTGCCGGACTTCTCCACGATATAGGCAAAGCCCTTACAGCTGAAATAGAGGGTTCACACGTTCAGATAGGTGTAGACGTCTGCAAAAAATACAATGAAAACCCTATTATCCTTAATGCCATAGAGGCGCATCACAATGACGTTGAACCGAAAACTGTAATTGCCTGTATAGTACAGGCGGCAGACGCTATTTCCGCCGCAAGACCAGGGGCAAGAAGTGAAAATTACGAAAGCTACATAAAGAGACTTCAGAAACTTGAGGAAATCTGCACTTCCTATGAGGGCGTTGAAAAGTGTTATGCCGTACAGGCAGGACGTGAAGTCAGAATTATGGTAGTTCCTGAAATTATCAATGATGAAAAAATGGTACTCGTTGCCAGACAGATTGCACAGCAGATAGAAAATGAAATGGACTATCCCGGACAGATTAAAGTAAATCTTATCCGTGAAAGCAGAGTTTCTGACTACGCTAAATAATACCGACATAATACAGCCGTACAGAATTTCCGGCTGATAATTCTTAAACTGCGGAAGTTTTTTTCTACCGCAGTTTTTTTAAAAAAGGAGATGTTATTATGAAAAAAAAATCTTTCCGACGTAAACTTATTGCACTCATTACCGCACTTTCAATCCCGACGTGTCTTGTTTCCATGCCTGCCTCTGCCGAATGGGTACATATTGGTTACATGGGTGACCTCAACAACGATTTTCATGTAAGTATTGCAGACCTGCTCCTTATGTCAAAGTATATTCTCGCAAAGGTACAGCTTACTTCCGAAAACGCCTACAACGTAAAAGACCATTTTTACTCCATAAACGGCAGTGAGGCGGACAATTCTCTTGAATATCTTCAGACATCAGACATAAATCAGGACGGCAGAACGGATATTTTTGACCTGCTTCTTATGCGTAAGTACATCATAAACCAGTGGAGTGACCCTGTATATATATGGAACGACGAAACCGAAACCACTACTACAGAATCCACTACAGAAACGTCAACAACTTCCACTACTACCGCTTCTACTTCCTCTTCAACGTCGTCTGCCGTTTCTACTTCGCTTACGTCAACATCTCTTACAACAAACACATCTTCCACGGATATTACGACGACGACTTCCACAACGGCATTTGAATTTATTGAAGCTCCTGTAAAAGAACTGTATGGCTCTATGCCCTCACAGAATAACGCCTCAATGGTAGTATTCTATGTTGATTTTCCGGATTGTCCCTACACATACGAACCTACTACAGCAGAAATAGAAAAAGCTGTATTCGGTTCGGAAGATACTTCCAGTAAAAACTATCCGTTTGAAAGTCTGTCGGCATTCTATAAACGTTCCTCTAAAGGAAGTCTCAATATAAGCGGAAAAGTTTTCCGCTATACCACCAAGGAAAACAAATCGGCATACGAGGGCGACATATATCACGTAAACCTTATAAACGAAATATTTGACGCTTTCAGAGACAGCGAAGACTTCACAATATTTGACGGCAATGGCGATAGTGTAATAGATTCAACACTTATTTCTGTACCTGCTGCCGCCGGTGACGATAACTGGTGGCCTGCTGCTGGTCAGTATGGCGGAAATCCGGACTTCAAAGTTGACGATATGTCAATAGGTCACGTTATTGTCGGAAATGCCCAGATAGAAAGTAAATCAGATTACAAGAACTTCACAAGCAGTTATCTGCACGAAACAGGTCACTGTATGGGACTTCCTGACTACTACCTCTACAACGGCGAAAAAGATTTTGAGGGTCTGCACGGTTCAGCCGGTTACGAGATGATGGACGAAACCAACGCCGATTTTTCAGCCGTTTCAAAATTAATGCTCGGCTGGTATAAGCGTGAACAGGTCTCCATATATGACCCGACTACTAAAACGCAGTCCTATACACTTAACAACGCTCAGAAAGAAAACGGCAACTGTATTATAATTCCGTGCGGAAAACTCGAAAACAATTACTATTCGGAATTTCTTATACTTGAATATACTACCCTTGACGTAAATAACAGTCGTCTGAAAAAAGACTACTGGTGGAGAACTTCCGGAGCAGGTGTAAGAGTTTTCCACGTTGAAGGAACTGTAAGCGACAATATCGGCTGGAAATACTGGAAATACGCAAGCGGTGAAAATGAAGCTACCAACAACGATGCTGGTAGACGTTTCATACGCATTATAGACGATACCGAAACAGATAATCTCTATCATGCCGGTGACGTTATAGACAGTAATATTTCCGGTTTCAAGTGGTACGCCGAAGACGGTACACAGACAGTTGATACCGGTCTGAAAATAAGCGTCGACAGCATGGACGACGACAGTTGTATAATAACTGTATCGGAAAAATAACGAAAGGCAGATATAATGTCAAAACAATTGTTCAATTCAAGTGAAAAGTCAAATTTTATCCTGAATATGACGGAAGAAAAATATTCACAGCTTGCCTCTTACGGACTTTCACTTATGTGTTTCACAACGGCAGTATTTGCAGTAATTCCGGAATTTATAGATAAACTTTCCTATTCGATAGTATCCGGCGGACTGGCAGTTTCGGGCGTAATATGTATGATACTGGCACTTATCGGCATAATGAAGAAGTACATAGATTTTAAAAATCTATCTGTATGGGGATTTGTTTTCATGATTATATGGGGAATTATTTCCCTGATTAACTCGTATTCCGTGAGTGTATCATTTTACGGATTCTCCGGACGTGGTGAAGGTCTTCTGGCGATAATATTCTATGCCGGATTCTTTATAACAGCTATGTCGGTCAGACGTGAAAAAGCAGTAAATATAATTATAAATTCTGTAATAGCTTCCGGACTGTTACATAGTATCGTCGGTCTTTTACAGGTTTTCACCGGAAAATTAAGTCATTATCAGTACGCTTCTATAACGACTAAAATAAATGCTTCAAGTGGTCTGGCACAGTCGCCGGTATTTCTTGCAATGGTTTTAAGTCTTGTACTTACGGCATCACTTGTAACAGCTATACTCACTGACAACAAAAAACGTCGTATTTTCAGTATAATAAGTGCGTGTCTGTGTTCGTTCGTGATGATGTTCACGTATTCGCTTATGGGCATAACCGGAATCGTTATAGCCGTACTACTTTCCACCGGAGCAGGTATATTTATTAAAAAAACTCTGAAAATAAGACTTTTGGCGTTACTTTCGGGAGTACTTCCGGCGATTATTGCAGTAATTATAGTAAATGCCGGAATTATAGGTAATATTTCCTCTTACAGACTTTATGACGGTAATACAATATGGTGGGCTGATTCCTATATGAGACTTTCCGCAAGCGGTAACTGTTCACCCGATAATCTCAATCTGTCCGATACCGTTGAAGTATATAAATACCTTAACAATAAAACCGTCGACATAATAAAGAAATATCCGCTGACCGGTACGGGCGAAGACCAGCTTGTATATCCTCAACTATATACAAACGGTGGTATTGACCCTGAAACAGCCGATATAAGCGACATCATAGCACTTAATATGAATACTTTCGATAAGGTCTACAATGAATATCTCTATACTGCCGGTACTCGTGGTATACCGTCGCTGATAGCCCTTGTTCTGATTCTATGTTCCGTACTGACTGCCGGTTTAAGAAAAATGAAAAAATCGCCGTCGGAAAATACGGTCTGTACGTTCATGATGTCCGTATGCGGAATAATTATATTCTTTGTCGGGTGCAGTAATATAACATTCTCGCCTGTTTTCTGGACTGTTTCGGGATTGCTTATGTCCTCGTGCAGTGAAAAGAGTAATCAGTTACTAACAAAAAAGGCTTGACTTTTTTCTTATAATATGATATAATGTACTCAACAAATTTACGGAGGTGCTTTTTATTATGGCATACATTATCAATGATGACTGCATAAGTTGTGGTGCTTGTGCTGGTGAATGTCCTGTAGACGCTATTTCAGAGGGCGACGGAAAATACGTTATCGACGCTGACGCTTGTGTTGAATGCGGTGCCTGTGCAGGTGTTTGTCCTGTTTCCGCTCCTGTAGCTGAATAATTTCAAGATTTATTTCAAATAAACAGTCTCATACGTGGGACTGTTTATTTTTGTCTTGACAAACGGTACATTTTTATGTTATACTATATCTGCAAAATATTTTAAATCAAACGGAGGACTATTTATAATGAATAAATTCAGACTTTCCGCTCTTATACTCGCATTTACCATGTCGGCAGTATGTGCTTTTTCGTGTGCGGAAAAAAATTCTTCTGAACCTGATACAAAGACTTCAGTTATTGATAATGCAAATACTGCTGATACTACGGAAGACGCTCATAATAAGTATTCCGGCAACTCGCATAAAACTGATTCCGCTTTCGCACAGGAAGCCGAAGTAAATAATACTATCTTCAAACTGAATGATGTCGTAAGAATCCCTGCTCCTAACGTTGAGGGCAGTGACTTCATATATTTAAACGTTACAATTAAAAATAAAGTCGATTTGGAATACGAAATCAGTTCAATGAATAACTTCTTTATTGCACTTCCTGACGAAACAGAAGTTTCTATGGACGTCCGTGCAAAATTATACGCTATACAGAATTATCCGAGATGTACCGACGATAATATAACTATCCCAGCCAATGGCGAGTTTTCCGGATTCCTTGCCGGTGGTTTCCTTGTACCCTCCGGAACAGATTCACTAACAGTCGGATTCTTCCCGACCCTCAATAATGCAAAAGATGCCTCAAATGTAATTCTTACTCCCGTATCAGGCGGAAATATATCCGACAGTGATTTAGTTATGAGATAATTTTAAAGTCCTGTTGTACCTTACGGCATGACAGGACTTTTTATGTATATTTATATTTTCAGTCAATGACAGGTTTTCTTATATTTTTAAGTCCGGAAAAACATATCGCCAGTACGGCAATATATACTATTCCGGCTGTCACGACGGACAAGGCAATTATACTGAAATTACCTGCTCCGTGACGTTTCATTATTTCGCATACAAGATACGCTGTACCGGCACACATTCCGCCGGAATACGCAATAACCAGAAACGGCATTAATTTTAACTTCACTCCGGAATGCTTTTTATAAATTCTTACTGAAACTATAAGTATCACTATATAACATATTGAAGTCGATACCGATGCACCTTCCACACCCATAAGCGATATGAATAACAGATTTCCGGCAAATTTTATTACCGTTCCTAAAACCATTATCTTCAATGGTACTGACGCTTTGCCTATTGCCTGTAGCATACTGAAAAGCGGAAACGATATACACAAACATATCATTCCGGGCATTAATAACCGTAACGGTGTTATACATATATTTACTTCTTCAGGTTGTTTAGAAAAAAGAAATCCCAGTATTTCCGGCGAAAGTACAGCTATTCCGAACGCTGTCGGAACGGCTATCACTGCTGATGTTATGAGTGCCTGCATGGTATTTCCGGACAGCGATTTTATATCATGATTCGCCCATGATTCCGTGATACATGGTAGTACGCCCTTGCCTAACATATTCGTCACTGACGGTACAAGATTGAATACTGTCAGAGCTATTCCGGCAAACGAACCATATATAAAATGCGGTATCTCTTCTGTTGCTATACCGTCCGGAACTGCTCCCCTGCTCCCGAAGTACGTTATACAGCCTATTACCGTCCACATATCTATAAGTGCTGTCAGATTCGTTACTACTGCACCTATACCGGCAGGAACGGCATTTTTAAAAAGTTCACGTGCTATTTCCTTACGGCTCATGACCGTTTTTTCTGTATTGTCCGGTACTTTTTTCCGGAAAATATTTATTACTGCAAAAAATACTACAGCTCCCACTGACGACAGCGTTACACCTAATATACCGGCAGCCGCTGAAATCGCACGGGGGTCTGTTTCCGGAAAATATTTTATTATTACGTCCATGTTTTCCGTGACGTACCCACACAGAAACAATCCGGCTACTACTTTTATGATACCCTCTACTACCTGTGAAATCGCTGTCGGGTACATATTACTCATGCCCTCATAGTAACCACGTTCCACCGACATTATACATCCGAAAAATACAGCCGGTGCTATCATGGCTACGGATAACGCCGTTTCCGCACTTCCGGAAAAAAATTCGGCTATCAGAAGTGTGAATATACTTCCGGCAAGTCCTACCAATGAAAACATAATTAATGCTGTACTCCGGACTTTCTTTACATTGGCGTACATTCCCAGTGCTATACTCTGTGCAATCATTCTCGCCACCGCCGAGGAAAGTCCTGTAACCGTAAGTGCGTATACCGGCATAAACAGGCTATATGCACTGCTGAAATAACTCATTCCTACGCCACCGAGAAGATTTGTCAGCGGTATCTTGAAAACTGCTCCCAATCCTTTTGCGACAATCGCTGAAATCATCAGTATTAACGAACCTTTGATAAAATTCTGCTTTTTCAAAAAATCACCCTTTACATTACAGTCGGTCAGAAAATTTATGAATCAATTTTCTTGTTTTCACAAAAATATATGTTGCAGAATTTAAAAATATGTGGTATAATATAAAATAAGCTACTTGTGGCTTACAAATTCAAAAAAATGACAAATACTGAAAGGCTGGTTTTAAAATGAACTATAAGTTTTCTGATAAGGTAACCAAGCTACAGGCTTCTGCTATCAGAGAAATTCTCAAATTCACATCAGTCCCTGGCGTTATCTCTTTCGCCGCCGGTAATCCTGCTCCGGAGGCTTTCCCGACTGAAAGAGTTGCCGAAATCTCCGCTGACCTACTCGCCAATGACCCTGTACTCGCTTTACAGTACAACATCACGGAAGGTTATACGCCGTTACGTGATTTTCTGAAAAGCTGGCTGAAGTCCAAAAACTGCTATAATCCGGATTTCGATGACGTTATTGTAACATCAGGCGGTCAGCAGGCTAATGAACTTTCCTGTAAAGTTCTTCTCAATGAGGGCGATACACTTCTTTGTGAATCTCCGTGCTTTATAGGTTCGCTGAACGCTTTCCGCTCCTATAACGTAAATCTCTGCGGTATTGAAATGGAAGATGATGGAATCAATCTCGAAAAACTCGAAAACGCTGTAAAAACACAGAAAAATGTAAAAATGCTCTATGTTATTCCGAATTTCCAGAACCCTACAGGAAGAACAATGTCACTTGAAAAGCGTAAGGCGGTTTACGATATGGCTTGTAAGTACGATTTTATCATACTGGAAGATGACCCATACGGCGAGTTACGTTTTTCCGGTGAGAACATACCGACTATAAAAAGCCTCGACAAAGAAGGACGTGTTATTTATTCAAGTACGTTCTCAAAAATTCTGTCGTCAGGTTTCCGTACCGGTTTTGTATCTGCACCGGCGGAAATTATTCAGAAAATAGTCGTATGTAAACAGGTCTCCGACGTTCATTCAAACATATGGGCGCAGGTAGTCGCACACAGATTTATGACCACCACTGACCTTAACAAACATTTTTCTGAACTCCGTGAAATCTATCGCAGAAAATGTGAACTGATGTGTTCTTACATTGATAACGGATTTTCTGAAAAAATCTCGTATATCAGACCACAAGGGGGGCTTTTCGTATGGTGTACGCTCCCTGATGACTGCAACATGAATGATTTCTGTAAAAGTGCTATAAAAGATTATAAAATAGCTATCGTCCCTGGAAACTCGTTCAGTATCGACGAAAATGAAATTAGTCATTCATTCCGTCTGAACTACTCCACACCTACAAATGACGATATTGTTAAAGGTATGGAAATTTTATCCAAAATGACTAAGGATATACTCGGCTGATTGCCGGTATGCCTGAAATATATTAATGAAAGGAATTTATCACTATGCCAAACAAAATGACAGAAAGATATACTGTAACACAGAAATATCTTATGACAAGAGGACAGGCTATCAATTTCCCTGCCCGTTTCTTCAACGCCAATTTAAAGAAAAATGAGGTCTTCGGTGTCGTTATTGACATTCCTATGTCTCCTACCGTCCTCACAACTATGGTATGTTTCGTAAACGGAGCTGCCAACCTTTACTTCAACAACGGTGGCGAATATACCGGAGCTTCTCAGAAATACAGAAATCTTGTACAGGCTACACATACTCTTGTTGCCAACTCCGGACTGCTTATCCCTAAATGCGAAAAAACTAAAACTTATGACCTTCCTAAAGGAAAAACACATAATATTTTCCTGCTCACCAAAAATGCCGTATACCGTACAGAAATAAAACCGGGTGTCATTCCGGAAGACCAGCCGGAATTACGTACATTCTATGTACTCTATCAGCGTGTTCTTAACGAGTTAAGAAGCTGTCAGCTTAAGGACGACGCCGAAAGACGCAGACAGGCTTAAAAGGAGATTTTTTCAAAATGGAAGATAAAAAGCTGATTTTCAGCGGTATCCAGCCTACCGGCACTTTTACACTCGGAAATTATATTGGTGCTGTAAGAAACTGGAAACCTTTACAGGAAGAATACAACTGCATTTACTGTGTAGTCGATATGCACGCTATCACGGTAAGGCAAGACCCTGTAAAGCTACGTCAGAATACACTTAATTCATATGCACTTCTTATGGCTTGCGGAATAGATGTAGAAAAATCTATACTTTTCATACAAAGTCACGTAAAGACCCATGCAGAATTGAGTTGGATTCTCGGCTGTAATACACAGTTCGGCGAACTCTCACGAATGACACAGTTTAAAGATAAAAGTCAGAAACACGCCGATGATGTAAATGCCGGTCTTTTCACATATCCGGTACTTATGGCAGCGGATATTCTCGCATATAACGCAGACCTCGTACCCGTAGGCGTTGACCAGAAACAGCATCTCGAACTTGCAAGAAATATCGCACAACGTTTCAATCAGCGATACGGAGACTTCTTTAAACTCCCTGAACCGTATATATCGGAAATAGGTGCAAAAGTAATGTCACTGCAAGACCCTACAAAAAAGATGTCCAAATCGGACGAAAACCCGAATGCAGTTATTCTCATTCTCGACGACAAGGACACCATTATAAGAAAATTCAAGCGTGCTGTTACTGACAGTGAAGCAGAAGTTTGTTATCGTGACGGCAAAGACGGTATAAACAATCTTATGACTATCTATTCAAGCGTTACCGGTAAAAACTTTGCGGAAATAGAATCTGAATTTTCCGGTAAAGGTTACGGCGATTTCAAACTTGCCGTCGGTGAGGCTGTAGCTGACCATCTCGAACCCATAAGAACAGAATTTGCAAGACTTTCTGCCGATAAGGCTTACCTGAAAAAATGCTATACTGAAGGTGCTGAAAAAGCACTCCGCTACTCACAGAGAATAGTATCAAAGGTATACAGAAAAGTCGGATTCGTTGACAGAACATAATATCATTGCGGACGGATATTTTCCGTCCGTATTTATGAAAAATCAAGGAGGTCTTTATATGGTGGAATATCAGCAGAAAGAAAAATACAATATCAATGACCTGATTGAAATTGTACGTCTGTTGCGTGGTGATGGTGGCTGTCCGTGGGATATGGAACAGACCCACGAATCAATAAAAAACGATTTCATTGAAGAAACTTACGAGGTAATAGAGGCTATTGACCTTGAAGATTCTGACCTACTCCGTGAAGAACTCGGCGATGTTCTTTTACAGGTAGTCTTTCATAGTCGCATAGAACAGGAAAAAAATTCGTTCACTTTCGACGACATATGCGACGGTATCTGTAAAAAACTGATAGTACGTCATCCGCACGTTTTCGGAGAAGTAACCGTAAATTCAACCGGCGACGTCCTTAAAAACTGGGACGCTATCAAAATGCAGACCAAAGGTCAGGAAACTTATACCGAAACTCTTGAAAGTGTCGCAAAATCGCTACCTGCTCTTATGAGGGCGCAGAAAGTCGGTAAACGTGCTATGCGTGCCGGTATGGATTTCAATAACGCTGAAGAAGCTTTATCATGTATCACCGCCGAAAAATCAGAACTCGATGAGGCTATAGCTTCCGGCGATACCGCACACATTGAAGAAGAAATCGGTGACCTGTTATTTTCATGTGTGAACGCTTCCAGACACCTCGGCATAGACGCTGAACAGGCTCTTACAAACGCTACCGAAAAATTTATAAAACGTTTTTCGGTAACAGAAAAGCTCGTCTGCGAAGAAAACAAGGATATGAAAACCATGTCAATAGAAGAACTCGATACTTACTGGAGTAAGGCAAAAAATATCATAAACAACAAATAAATCATATACGGAGGAATTATTATGACTAAATCTGAACTTATTGCTTCTCTCGCTGAAAGCATGAACTGTACAAAAAAAGATGCTAATGCTGTAATCAATGCTACTCTTGCGGTCATTCAGGAAACTCTCGAAAAGGGCGAAAAAGTTTCTGTAACCGGTTTCGGTACTTTTGAAGTACGTGAACGTGGTGAAAAAACCTGTATCAACCCTAAAACTAAGGAAAAAATGGTGTGTCCGCCTTGTAAAAATCCTGTTTTCCATGCCGGAAGAGACTTAAAAAGAACCATAAACAAGTAAAATATTAAAATAAAAGGGAGCAGGTATTTTTTATGCCTGTTCCCTTTACTCGAAAATTACAAGGAGTTTTTTATGAGACTTGATAAATATTTAAAAGTCACACGCCTTATAAAAAGACGTACCGTCGCAAATGATGCCTGTGACGCTGAAAAAATAGTGGTAAACGGAAAAATAGCACGTGCTTCTTATGATGTCAAGGTCGGCGACGTCATAGAAATAAATATGGGTACAAAACCATTGAAAGTAAAAGTTCTCAACGTGACAGAACACGCTACCAAAGAAACCGCTTCCGACAACTATACTGTAATAGAATAAAAAAAGGGGCATTATTAAAATGCCCCGATTTTTTTCTAACTTTCGTCATAATAATTATCGTTGTAACTGTCGGAATTATAATTAATCTCCTGATTCTGTGGAACTCCGATTTTTTCTGCAACCTTTTCAGATTTCTGAATATAATTATCGCTTGTTCTTGCGTACTGCTGTGCAGAATCTACACTTGCCTTTATACTCTCGCCTACACTCTTGCCCTCTTCCCGACTTTTCATGTATGGTACAACAACGGCAATAATTCCGAAAATCTCGTCAACTGCCGGTAATGCGTCAGGTGCTATTATGTTAGTAACCGCAAGTGCCATACCAAGTCCGGCGTGTCCTTTTTTGGTAAATATGTACGCCCCTACAACCAGCACTATACAACCTACAGTATCAAGCAATGTAAGTACCGCAACAATAACAATAACTTTACCTAAAGAATAGGGTTCAACCTGATTATTCTGATTTCTATTTGCCATAAACTTTTTCACCACCTTTCCATAACTCTATTATACATATAGTACCGGACATATGGGTGTCTGTTCAAAAAAAATTTACAATTAAATTAAAAAAATAAAAGCCACTCAATAATGAGTGACTTTTTTTATATTATTGTGATACTGTTTCTGTAAACGTATCAATAACCGTTACGCCATCGGATTCATATACGTTTATTACTTTTGGTTCATAAGTTCCGTTAGCTTTTGCTTCAGCTCTTGCTTCCATCATTGCTACTGCTTCTTCCGGATTTGCAGGCATATCTTTAAAAATTAAATCATAGGTATATACATAGCCGGTTATGCCGTTATCGCCTTCAGCAAGCTGTAAATCCGGTACATCTTCAATATATGGTGAATCTACACTTACACCGTAAGTCTGTCCGTTTTCGTTCACTGCATAGTTACCTTCAACGTGTGGAACAGGTGTTAAAGTTCCGTCTTCATTGCAATTATAAACTACTCCCTCTTCCATTTGCTGACCTGCATGAACAAACGGTATTGATACTACTGAAACACCGGCTATCAGTGAAAGTGCTATAGTTGCCAGTTTAAAAGATTTTTTCATTAAAAGACCTCCCATACTTTTTTTATTATTATAACATATTATTCAAAAAAAGTCAACAGTAGTCTTAAAAAAACAGGTACATCTGTACCTGCTCTATTTGGTATTGTTTATATCCCAACGGAATACGACAATTTTTGACGCTTTTGTACAGTCAAGCATATTGTTGTGTTCAAGTTTATGCATATCAAGATAGCGGTAGTTCTCTTTTTCTTCCGGATTCTTTGAAAAAATATTCCTGATTTTTGAAAGAGTTCCGCCTACTGAACGTGATATTACTGTACCGAGATTATGATTTTCACGCATGAACGATATTATCTGTGTGGCTGTAGTAATATGCTTGTCGCTGACATTGTATGTTCCGGAATACGTCGTATCTACGGCACTTCTTACGAAACACAGAATAAAATCAACAAGATTATGCACACAACACAACTGAAATCCATACTGACCTGTTCCCGAAACAAATTTAACATTGTCCTTAGGGTCAGTAATCTTTGCCGTAAGATTATCTACAAAATTATGCGTATATACCGGCGAATTTCTTATAATACAGGCTATCACATTCTTATGCGACTGCAATTGTCTTATAAATGCCTTTTCAGCCTCGACTTTAAGTATCGCATAATTTGTAACCGGTTTCAGATTATCTTCTTCACGTATCGGTTCACGACTTTTTGTAAATTCGTATACCTGGTCTGTACTTAGTAAAATAAACATCTTCACACCGTTATTCATAGACATCTCATAAATGAAACTGTCACATTTTGCAGAAACAGCAATCTGTTTATCAGTGACTATCGGTCCGAAATCGTTATCAACCGTACAACCGGCATGAATCACAATATCAATTTTATTCTTTCTGAAAATTTCCGCATAAGTCTGTTCGTCGTCCGGTGCGGACTCGACAAATGAATAATTAAGTTTTCCGGTATTATAATTATTTTCCTTTTCGTCAACTGAAATTACAACATTTCCCTTTTTAAGAAGTCCTGAGCAGACGTGCTGTCCGATAAGACCACACCCACCCATAACCAGAATTGTATTCACAGTTCATAACTCCCTTCAGATTAACATATCTATATATTATATAACTTTTAAAACATTTTTGCAAGTAATATCATTCCGGACTGACGTTTTTATTTACTTCGTCTATATACTTATCAACAACCGCATTGACTGAATCATAGGTTTCACTCCACGGTGTACCACGTGCGGTAAGTCTCAAACTATTATCAAGAAGTTCTCCGCAATCTTCCGAAACGCCTCTTGAAATATCTATAACCGGATTTTTTTCTGCCAGTTTCTGCATACTTTCTTTCATGGCAAACATTTCATCTGTCCAGCCGTAATCCTCTTTCATCTGCCGGTCAGCTATGGCGAGACTTTCGGCATCATTCATTATAAAACGCTTGCATTCAAGAAATTTCCCGACGCCCTCCGGATTATGACCACCTTTCACAAATGCATACGCTTCCATACCGACAGGTATATAATATTCTTCGGATTCGGGGTCTTTCGGCATAGGTACGAAAAAAACATCTTCACCGAAAGTATTTTTCCATTCTGACGACTTCTTATAAAACTGATACAGTCCGCACGGATAAAACAAAGTCTTTCCCTCTCCGATATTCGAGGGTCTGGCATTCCAGCCGTAATCCTTTGACCCGATTGCTATATAGTCATTCTGATAAAGTTCATATATCCAGTTCTGTACACGTTCCATAGCCGTTTCTGACAAATTATTTACAAGTCTTCCGTTTTCCATGCTTACCGGTGCTATACCGGAAGTTGCAGTAAGTCCGAACTCAAACCACCAGCCGTCAATACCGTACCGCTGATTTTCAGGGTCAGTGAATTTTTTCAGCATATCTTCAAAAGTATTCCAGTTCCATTCACCGTTTTCATAGAGTTCCGCAGGGTCATTCAGACCGGCTTCACGTATAGTTTTCCGGTTATAAATCACACCACAGTTGTCACCGGCTATGCGTGTTGAAATTATATAATGTTTTCCGTCCCATACGAAAGTATCATTTAATTTCCGTACATCGTCCCATAAAGGCGAATCAAGATTTATATAATCGTCCGCCGGTACGAACATTGAACGTACCGCACCTTTCGGGAATGCGTCCAAATCACCGGCATAAAAGAAGTCTATCCCCTCATTGCCGTTTATCGACTTTGCAAGCTGTTCATAACGTTCTTCGTGGGTACACTGGTACCACTCAATCTTACCGCCGTATCGCTCCTCAAACGCTACCAGAAATGCCGGTGTACTTTTGCCGTCGTTGTCAGCGGAATTTATATCCCACGGCGACAGCCATTTTATAGTTTTATTTTCAAGTTCTCCGGTGAGAAGTTCCGATTTTCCGGCATTTTCGGCTATTGCCTGCTGTAATGCCGTATACTCTTTCTTTATACCTGAATCCACATTTTTTTCACCGCAAGCAGTAAACATAACCGGCATTGAAAAAACTGTCAGTAAAGATACTAATTTTTTAAATTCAATCAAATTATTTTCCCTCCGAACACGTTTTCCCGATTGCCGAAAATGCACAGTTGCCTTTCATACTGCACGATTCGCAACCTTTTTTCCCATGACTGACCGGTTTTTCCGATATACCGATTATTGCTGTCACTGATTTTGACGGTATAAGCAGACTGTTTTCTGTGACCGTCAGACCGATACGCCGGTTGGCATTAAGGAAATATAACAAATCTTTCTGAATGTCAAGCGGAAAATCTCCGTAACCGGCACTGAAACGCCACGTTCTGTATGGTGCTTCCACGACGGAAAAAATTTCCTTTTCGGCTATATCGCATGCCTGCTCCACAGCTGAACTGCACAGGCAATCCACCGCAAGAGAATCCGCAATATCTGTAACAGCGGTCTGCCGGATAAATTTATCTGCCTCCCCCGACAGCGTGACAGCCATTACCACAGCTGACGTACACCCCGTAAGATGTTTTTTTATATCGTTTCCAGAAAGTTCCCTGTTTATGCCATCAAGAAACAAGCCGTCCTCCGTGAATCTTACGGAAGTCTTCCGGTAAACATATGCCGGTCTGACACGTTCACGCACAACAGGTTCAAGACGGTCAAGAATTTCTTTCACCTGTCCGGACGGTACACCTTTTACACCCATATATCGTGCGGATTCCGTCTTTGAAATAGTTTCAAGTTTTATCATGCGTTCATTATTCCGGAAACAGCTTCGCTTATTTTGCGTGCCACATACGGATTATTCATTGTATAGAGATGTATTCCGTCGACACCACTTGCGATTAAGTCTACAATCTGGTTTATCGCATAGGCGATACCGGCATCACGGAGGGCTTCAGGATTATTTTCGTATTTCTGCATGATTCTTACAAATTTCCTCGGAAGACTTGCACCACACGTTGTGACCATTCTTTCAATCTGATTCTTATTCACTACCGGCATTATTCCGGCTTCAATCGGGACATCTATTCCGGCAAGTTTTGTTTTTTCACGGAACTCATAAAAGAAATTGTTATCGAAAAACAACTGGCTTATAAGATGTGTCGCACCGGCGTCAACTTTCTTTTTCAGATTCATTATATCGTCAATTATAGTATCGGCGTCGGGGTGGCACTCCGGATAGCACGCACCGGCTATATCAAAATCACCGTGTGCCTTTATGTAAGTTATGAGGTCACTGGCGTGCGGAAAATCATTTTTCGGTTCGATATCGGGGTTTTTGTCACCACGTAAAGCAAGGATATTTTCGATACCTCTTCTTTTTATTTCCTCAAGTGTGGCGGAAATTTCTTCTTTCGTATAGTTTATGCTCGGAAGATGTATCATAGGTGTTATGCCGTTTTCCTTTATTTTTGAAGCAACATCGCACGCAAACTGATTATTACTGCTTCCACCTGCTCCGAAAGTAACGCTTATAAAATCGGGTTTAAGGTCTTTCAGTTCGTCGAGTGTCTTATAAATAACGTCGACGGAACTTGTTTTTTTCGGCGGGAAAACTTCAAAGGAAAAAACTGTTTTCTGTTCAAATAAATCTTTTATCTTCATTTTATGCCTCTCAATCTATGTTCCAGTCGATTTCACCCTGACCGACAGCACGTAAAAATTCGTTAGCCTTTGAAAAATGTCTGCAACCAAAAAATCCGTTACGTGCTGAAAGCGGACTCGGATGTGCCGACTTAAGTACGAGATGTGCCGGATTTGTTATAAACTGTTCCTTTGATTTGGCATCATTGCCCCACAACATGAAAACCATAGGTTTTTCACGTTCGTTAAGAAGCTTTATAACATTGGTTGTGAATTTTTCCCAGCCTATGCCGTGGTGACTTCTCGCCTTATTCGCACGGACTGTAAGCACGGTATTAAGCAACAGTACACCATGTTCCGCCCATTGCGTGAGGTCACCGTGTTTGCCGAGATTGTCAATATTTACGTCATCTTTTATTTCCTTGAAAATATTAACAAGGGATGGCGGTGGCGTTATACCTTTTTTCACTGAAAAACTAAGTCCGTGTGCCTGACCCTCGCCGTGATATGGGTCTTGACCTAAAATAACGCATTTTACGTCATCATAAGACGTAAGTTTCATAGCGTTGTAAATATCGTACATATCCGGAAAAATCCGTTGTGTTTTGTATTCGTCTGCAAGTTTCTGACGGAGACTTACATAATATTCCTCTTCAAACTCATTTTTAAGAAGTTCGTCCCAGTCGTTACCGAAATTAACCATATATTCCTCCTTTAGTCGTAAATAATGCCCTCGAGATACTTGAATCTCACAAGTTTATTCTTTCTGTATGTAAGCGAACCCTGCTCATCGAACGGTATTTGTTCGTAAGCATTAAGGGAACATTCTATCTTTAAAGTTTTTCCCTTACGGGTCATGAAAGTGAGTTCATAGTATTCGTCAATAAATCTGACATTGCCGTTGCTTTCGATTATCCGGAGGCGGTCATCACTCTTGCTTATAAGCGTTACCATTTCGACAAATGATTCCGGTTGTTTTTCGGGTACTTCGTCGGGTACTTCCTCGAAAAAAAGCCATATAAACCGTTCAAGAGGGTGTCTGCCTCCGAAAGTAACTATTACGAAAATCAAAGACACGGCAACTGCACCGAACATAATAAGAATATTTCTTATCTCCGGTGACATTGTTATCAGTCCTTTCTTTTTCTATCTGTCTTTACTGAATGCCGTCCGGATTCAGCTTTGTGAAATTCCAGCTGTCAACGCACATCTGTAAAATATCTGATTTAGCTTCCCAGCCGAAAACTTCCTTAGCTTTTGTAGCGTCGGCGTAACAGGTGGCAATATCTCCGGCACGTCTTTCAGTAATTTTTTTCGGGATAGGTTTTCCACAAGCCTTTTCATATGCCGAAACAACTTCCAGTACGCTTGACCCTTTACCCGTACCGAGATTAACCGGTTCAAAACCCTTGTTTTTCATGGCATAGTCGATAGCACATACATGACCTTCTGCCAAGTCCATGACGTGTATATAATCCCTTACGCCTGTACCGTCGGGGGTGTCGTAATCGTCACCGAAAACGCTTAACTGTTCGAGTTTTCCCGATGCAACCTGTGCAATATAAGGTACGAGATTATTCGGTATGCCGTTAGGGTCTTCGCCGAGAAGTCCGCTTTTGTGTGCGCCTATCGGATTGAAATAACGCAAAGCAACCACACTGAAATCGCTGTCGGCAACGCATATATCCTTTAAAATCTGTTCAATCATTACTTTTGTATATCCATACGGATTAGTGGCAGATGTCGGCATATCTTCAGTGTACGGTGCTATGTTGTTCATGCCGTAAACAGTCGCCGACGACGAAAAAACAATCTTATTACAACCGTTTTCACGCATGACCTTAAGAAGAATAAGAGTACCATAGATGTTGTTAGTGTAATATTCAAGCGGTTTGCGGACGGATTCGCCGACAGCTTTCAGACCGGCAAAATGTACAACCGCTTCTATGTCGTTTTCCCTGAAAACTCCGGAAAGTGCATCATAGTCGCATACGTCGACATTATAGAATGTGACTTTTTTTCCGGTTATTTTTTCGATTCTGCCAACGGCTGCTTCCTTGGAGTTGCTAAGGTTGTCCACAATTACAATCTCGTAGCCGTTGGAAAGAAGTTCCACACAGGTATGACTGCCGATAAAACCGGTACCACCTGTTACAAGAATTTTGCTCATCACAAAATACCTCCTGAAAAAATTTTCTATACTTCTTATTATATTATATTTTCACGTTTTTTGCAAGATATAATTGTAAATTTCTTTAAAATATGTTATAATTAACACACGGAATACAAAAAATTCACATACGGGAGGCATTATGCAGAAAATTTTAAGTTATATGCGGAAAGCTGTTCAGAATTACCGGCTCATAAGCGACGGTGACAAAATTTGTATAGCTGTTTCCGGCGGAAAAGACAGTCTTGTTATGCTGAAAGGTCTTGTTTTGCTCAGAAATTTTATCGGTATTGATTATCATGTAATCGCCGTGACCATTGACCCATATTTCGACGGTATCGCCGGTGACTATTCACCGGTATCGGAAATGTGTTCGGAATTCGGCATTGAATACCACGTTATACCGACACAAATTGGTGAAATTGTCTTTGATGTCCGGAAAGAATCAAATCCGTGCAGTTTGTGTGCAAGAATGCGGAGAGGTGCTTTATACAATTCGGCGGAGGAACTCGGCTGTAATAAAATTGCACTCGGACACAATTTTGATGATGTCGTTGAAACTTTTATAATGAATCTGTTCACGGAGGGAAGAATAGGTTGTTTTTCGCCGTCGACATACCTTGAAAACAGAGACATAAATATAATACGTCCGCTGGTGCTTGCTCCGGAACGTGATGTTAAAAAAGCGTCACGAAACTTAAAAATTGTAAAATCACGCTGTCGGGCGGACGGTCACACAAACCGTCAGAAAACAAAAGACTTCATAGCCGGTATGGAACGTCAGGAACACGGATTCAAAGACCGGATTTTCGGGGCTATGTGCCGTGCCGGTATCGACGGCTGGGGCGTACCTGAATAAAAAAGACTCTCCCGAAGGAGAGCCTTTCTTTTATCGTATGGACATTTTTTATTTAACAGTTTCAATCAACCGTTATGATTAGTCATTCTTCTTTCTGAGAACGAATGCTGTACCGATTGCAACGGCAAGACCAGCAGCAGCTACGCCTACGCCAGCAACACCTGTCTTCGGTGATTCCTTACCACCAGCAGTTGTCTTTGTAGTTGTAGTTCTTGAAGAGCTTTCGGAAGCTGTTGAAGACTGTGTACCAGAAGCAGGAGCAACAGAAGCTGTTGTAGTTGTTGCAGTAGCGGAAGCTGTAGCATTATCTATAGTACCGCTTGTAATAGTTGTAGTTGTTGTCGGCTCAGAAGTTGTTGTAGTAGTTGTAGTTGTTGTTGTAGATGTAGTTGTAGGCTCAGAAGTTGTTGTAGTGGATGTTGTTGTTGTAGATGTTGTTGTTGTAGAAGTTGTAGTAGTAGATGTTGTTGTGGTTGTAGATGTGGTTGTTGTAGATGTAGTTGTAGTAGACGTTGTTGTAGTAGACGTTGTTGTTGTAGATGTAGTTGTAGATGTAGTAGTGTCTGCACCGGCTTCAATCTGAATACCACCCTGTGTTATACCCTGTGTGAACAGATAACCCTGCATGAGCTGACCAACTTCGTTGTTGCTCTTGTTTGTGAAAAGGTCTTCAGCATCTTCTGTTGACTGGTAGTCAATATTAATCGGGAAGAACTCGCCACCCTCAAGAGCTGCGGCAGCCGGAAGATTGAACTTTATCGTATAAAGAACACCGGTATAACCGAAATCGCCGTCACCGGAAGTTGTAACAAATACGCCGTTGGAACCGTTATACTTCTTAACCATACTGAGTGATTCACCGGCTTCATCAACTTTTTTGAGGTCCGGCTTGCCTGAACGGTCAGGAGGAATAGTGAGAGTTTTGCCACCTGCAATTGCCGGATAGTTTACGTGAAGACCTGTTGAGCAGTATTTATTGTCAACATTACCACCAACAGTAATATTAATTTCGACAGGTGTGCCAGCTTCTGCGAGTGTCTTTGCTTCTTCGAGTGAGAGAGTTACTGTATCAACTGTGAGTGTGGGCTTGTATTCAGATGCTGCGATTTCGGCATCAGTAAAACCATTATTAGGAGTAGCAAAAGCTGAAACAGCAGTAGCGGAAACTGCAACAGCAGAAACTGCAAGTGCAGTAATTGCCTTCTTTATAGCATTAGTTTTCATTTCAATTTATTTCCTTTCAATTATAATATAATTGGATTTATAATCATCTGCCGCCACCCGACGGCAGATTTCATAACATTTTAATTATTGAGCAAGTACGGCATCCCAGAGTTCCTTGTCGCCTAATGTGTAAGGTGTGTCTTTTAATGAAAGTTCTGCGTAAGCTGTAAGAATACCTGTACCATCTACGGCGTCAAGAGCTCTGCCTTTCTTACCTGTACGCCAGTGAACAATTTCCTCTTTCTGATTTGTCATATTTACGTCTCCGAGGAATGCAGCAAAATCATCATATATTGAAGAGGATGATTCAACGAGTTTTGAGTCTGAAAGAACTACTTCGCCAGGTTTTTTACCTGTTGAAAGTTCAGCATAATATGCCTGTGTCTGTGTAGCGTCAACAGCGTCTACTAAATAGTCAAGACTTACGTCGCCTCTGTAGCCGATATAAGCTACAACGCCTGCATCTTCGTCGTCGATAGTCTTGAGTACCTGACCATGTGCAAGTACTACCTTACCTGTTACGTCTTTAATGTCGTCACCTGAATAAACAAGTGTTGCATTGTACTTGAAGTCAACATCATATTTTACAAATGTTTCAGCCGGTGTGGAAGCAAATTCATAAGCAATCGGAAGAACTTGTTCTGTACCGTCTTTGTAGATTACATTTATTGCAACTTCTTTAACCTGTTCCTTATGGAATTCAGTTTCATAGCTGTAATAGAAACCATATTCGCCTTCTTCTCCGGCAGTTACAGTAGCGAAAAGTCTGCTTACTTCACCGGCGAGAACTCCTGTATAAGATGTAGTAGTTGTCGTTGTGTCTGTATCAGAACCAGATGTTTCTGTAGTTGTTGTCGTTGTATCAGAATCGCCTGTACCGGTTGTATCTGTTGTTTCCGTACTTGTGTTTGTGTCGTCAGTATCTACAGTTTCAGTAGTTGTAGTTGTTGTATCGGAATCATCTGTACCAGTTGTATCTGTTGTCTGTGTACTTGTGTTTGAGTCGTCGGTATCTACAGTTTCAGTAGTTGTAGTTGTTGTATCAGA
>JAIDQQ010000052.1:0-24333 GCA_029062165.1 Ruminococcus sp. | reverse complement strand
TCAGTAGTTGTAGTTGTTGTATCGGAATCATCTGTACCGGTTGTATCTGTTGTCTGTGTACTTGTGTTTGTGTCGTCGGTATCTACAGTTTCAGTAGTTGTAGTTGTTGTATCGGAATCATCTGTACCGGTTGTATCTGTTGTCTGTGTACTTGTGTTTGTGTCGTCAGTATCAACGGTTGCTGTAGTTGTTGTGGTTGTATCATCTGTTGATACTGTTGTAGCAGAAGTTGTTGTGGTTGAGGAAGTAGTTGTTGAAGAAGATTCTTCAATTTCAGGTCTGAAAATCTGGAGACCGATTGTAGCAAGAGTTGCATCAGGAGTATTTAAATCGCCTACTTCAACAGTAGCTATCATTTCTTTCAAGTGGTCTCCGCCTAATTCCTCATCATGGAAGAATCCCGAAAGAGTATAAGTATCGCCTACAGCTGTAGCCTTAATGTTACGGAGGTCTGTGTCAGCGAAAGCGGCTATATCACTTGACGGGAGGGAAATATCATAAGATACTGCAATTTCATTAAGGTCATTCATAATTGTGTCATAAATTTTTAAAACAATGTCTTTGCTGAAGATAGCAGTAGCAGAAGACGGAATATTCATGTTTTTGCCGAATCTTTTTTCTACTCTTTCAACAAGATTGGAATATTTACCGGTTTCCCTTGCATTGTCGATAAAATTGTTGACCTGTTGTATAAGGTCCTGAACATTACCGGCTGTTTTTGTAATATTATGATTTCTGTTAGTTAATTTGTCCTTATTAGCGTAGGCTTTATCAATCCATTTTTCAAGACCCGAGAATTTATTTGTAACCAGACGTTTAGCCTCTGCCTTAGCGTCGGCGTCCGGAATTTCATGTATTGTACGGTCAGCACATACCTTGAGTTCTTCGAGTTTTTCGTCAGCAAACTGCACTAAATCACCGATTGACCATACTCTTTTACCGTTGACAGGCTGATTTGATGTATATTTTGCCTGAATGCCCATTGTGTGACCGTCTTCAAGGTCACTGCCCTTGATTACAACTTCAAATTTACCTGTGAAATCAACTTCGGAGAAATCGAAAGCAGGAATTTCAATATCTTCAACGCTGTTTACGTCTTCGAGGTCTTCTACAGGAATATCCAGTTTTTCGGCAATATCTTCCTTAGTAAAGTTGTATTTTTCAAGTTCTTCAAGAGGAACGTTGTATTTTTCAGCGAGATATTCCTTGGAAACATTGAAATCATCAAATTCTTCAATAGGAATATCGAATTTTTCAGACATTTCAGCCTTAGCGTCCTCAACTTTCTGTTTCATTTCATTGAGAGCTTCTTCAATACGACGATTGGCTTCAGCTGTGAAAATTGAGAAGTCCGGATTTCTTACGATTTCAGCAGTGATTGTTATATCACCACTTGCACTGACTCTGTATCTGATACCTTCGTCAGCAAGCATCTTGATAACTTCCTTTGCCTGACCGGCGTGTTTACCAGCATTTTTCACAACAAGGTCTTCAAGCATTGCCTTGTCAATGAAACGGACATTATTGTCACTTTCGCCGATATTAACGAGTTCAGTATGAACGGTGTCATACCATGTGGATTCAGTCTGACCAGGTTCTATGTAAAGAAGTTTTTCAAGATTATAAACTTCTCCGCCGGCTCTTGCACTGGCAGTTTCAACCTGAACTGAATCATTTGTTACAGCATAAGACGAATAAGTCAGACACTGAGAGAGTGCAAACGGTACAGAAGCAACTGCAGCGAAGACTCTCTTAAATAATGAATTCTTCATTTTCTTTATACCTCTCTAATATATTTTTTCCGGAACGGATAACTGTTTTGACAGAATCCGTATATCCGGTTGAAAACTTCAGCGGGGCAAAAATAAACCTATAACTAACCCCCAGAAATTCATAACTACATTTTATCACAGAAAATGCAATAAGTCAAGCGATATAATATAATTTTTTGAAAAATTATTAATGATTAAATACGTTATTTTTTGTACTCATTTCACAATTTTATCATAAAAATCCGCTTGAAAGTCAAAATTTTCCGGAAATTAAAGTAAATTTTTATACTTTTTCTACAGGAATATTACAGGAAAATTCCCCCGCAATATTATTGTACCACTTTAATTTCAGTTTGTCAAGATGTAGTTTTTTCCGAAAAAAAAGCAGACCGGTGGGGGCCTGCTTTTTTAATTGTGTCAGGGAAATCAATTGATGTAATTTGCAAATTTGTCATTAGCTTCCTGTGTATACTTTGTGTCACCGAATCTTAACGGTGAAGCGATATCCCATGCTTCTCTTACTGTAGGAACAATATCCTGTTCTGTAGCGGAAACGAGAGAATAGAATACAAGGATTTGTGTAGCGTCAACAGCGTTGATAGATCTGCCCTTCTTGCCAACCTTCCAGTTGTCCGGATTCCATTCATTTGTATCTACGTCGCCGAGGAATGCAGCGAAGTTATCGTAGATTGAAAGCGGGTCATGACCGACAAGGTCTGATTCAGAAAGATAGGTGTTTTCTGTAGTAGGATTCTCCTGTTCAGAAGAAAGATTAGCATAGTAGCACTGTATCTGTGATGCGTCAACCGCATTAGCCTGATTATCGAAGTTTACGTCGCCCTTTACGCCGATAAATGCTGTGATATAAACCGGTGTAAGTTCGCCGTCTTCATTCTTCGTATAGAGGAGTTCGTCACCGTAGTAAACATAAACGCCGTATGTGAAGTTTTTGTTTTCAATGTTGTATACGCTCTGCGGAGTTTCGCCGTGGTAGTTGATAAGTGACGGGTCAAAAGTATCTGTTACATCAACAGGGTCAGACTCTTCAGTATCAACTCTCCAGTACTTGCTTACCTGAACCTGTTCTTTGCTGAATCCGCCTTCAGAACCATCTCCACGTGTACCGTCGTCGTGGCTGAAGTAGAAACCAGGAACTGTTTCGAGTTCAACATAGTAGTAAGGATATGTTGTAGAAGTTGTTGTTATGTCAGGAAGTGTAGGAGTTGTTGAAGTTGTTCTTGTATTGGTATCAGGAAGAGCTGTAGCACTTGTTGCTGTTGTAGTTCTTGTAGCACCAGTATTAATCATACCACCGCTTGTAGTAGTTGTTGTAGATGTTGTTGAAGAAGCACTTGTGCTTGTTGTAGTAGTTGTGGTTGTTGTAGATGTAGTTGTAGTAGATGTTGTTGTGGTAGTAGTTGTAGTAGAAGCAGATGTTGTTGTAGTTGTAGTTGTAGAAGTTGTTGTTGTGGTAGTAGATGTTGTTGTAGTATCAGCTTCAACTATGATAGCACCGTCAATTGTTGTAATCTGCTTGGAGATGTCGAAACCGTTAGCGTCACTTGCGAAGAGGTCAGAAATCTTTACAGGATATGTGCCGTCTTTGCAGTCTTCCGGAACTGTGAATGTAAATGTAATCATTACATCGCCGTCAGCTGCTGCAACGCCTGCACCCTTGGAGTTTGCGAATGCGTATTCATTAGTCTTGTCGTTTGCAACGAGACCATTTCCGTATGGCTTACCGTCTGCCTTATCGTAAACGATAGGTGAATCAGCCTTTACTACGAACTGTGCACCACCTACAGGAAGTTTAGAACCGTTCGGGTCTTTTACGGACATTTCAAGTGTAACTGTTTCGCCTGGTTTAGCGTGTACAGTTGTAATCTGCCAGATTACAGCACCTGGAGCAGGTGTTACTGTTGTTGTAGTTGTTGTGGTTGTAGTTGTTGTGGTTGTAGTAGTTGTTGTTGTAGAAGCAGAAGTTGTTGTAGTTGTAGTTGAAGAACCACTTGTTGTTGTAGTTGTGGTTGTTGTGGTGGTAGTTGTAGTTGTTGTATCAGCTTCAACTATAATAGCACCGTCAATTGTTGTAATCTGCTTGGAGATGTCGAAACCATTAGCGTCACTTGCGAAGAGGTCAGAAATCTTTACAGGATATGTGCCGTCCTTGCAGTCTTCCGGAACTGTGAATGTAAATGTAATCATTACATCGCCGTCAGCTGCTGCAACGCCTGCACCCTTGGAGTTTGCGAATGCGTATTCATTAGTCTTGTCGTTTGCAACGAGACCATTTCCGTATGGCTTACCGTCTGCCTTATCGTAAACGATAGGTGAATCAGCCTTTACTACGAACTGTGCACCACCTACAGGAAGTTTAGAACCGTTCGGGTCTTTTACGGACATTTCAAGTGTAACTGTTTCGCCTGGTTTAGCGTGTACAGTTGTAATCTGCCAGATTACAGCACCTGGAGCAGGTGTAACTGTTGTAGTTGTAGTAGTTGTTGTAGCGGAAGTTGTTGTAGTAGTTGTCTGTGAAGAAGTTGTTGTAGTGGTTGTGTCCGGAGCCTTAGTAGTTGTAGTTGTTGTAGTATCAGCTTCAACTATGATAGCACCATCAATTGTTGTTATCTGCTTGGAGATGTCGAAACCATTAGCGTCACTTGCGAAGAGGTCAGAAATCTTTACAGGATATGTGCCGTCCTTGCAGTCTTCCGGAACTGTGAATGTAAATGTAATCATTACATCGCCGTCAGCTGCTGCAACGCCTGCACCCTTGGAGTTTGCGAATGCGTATTCATTAGTCTTGTCGTTTGCAACGAGACCATTTCCGTATGGCTTACCGTCTGCCTTATCGTAAACGATAGGTGAATCAGCCTTTACTACGAACTGTGCACCACCTACAGGAAGTTTAGAACCGTTCGGGTCTTTTACGGACATTTCAAGTGTAACTGTTTCGCCTGGTTTAGCGTGTACAGTTGTAATCTGCCAGATTACAGCACCTGGAGCAGGTGTAACTGTTGTAGTAGTTGTTGTGGTTGTAGCGGAAGTTGTTGTAGTAGTGGTTGTCTGTGAAGAAGTTGTTGTAGTGGTTGTGTCCGGAGCCTTTGTTGTTGTAGTAGTGGTTGTTGTTGTGGTTGTAGTTGTAGCGGAAGTAGTTGTTGTAGTAGTCTTCTTCTTGATGTTGATAGCACCGTCAACGAGAGATACGCTTTCAGTAATATCAATACCGTTTGTATCAGAAACAAATGCATCAGACCACTTTACAGGATATTTTCCGTCAGCACAATCTTCAGGTACTTTAAATGTAAGTGTGAGTACTGTTGCACCGTTATCAGCGGCAACGCCTGAACCGATTGACTGTGCAAATGCAAATTCATTTGTCTTAGCATTTTCTACTACTTTAGCGTCATAAGCATCTGAACCCTTTGAACTGTCATAAACAATCGGGGTATCTGCCTTGATAGTGAAATGTGCACCGGCTACAGGAAGTTTGCTGTTCTTGGAATCGTCAACAACGACTTTCATTTCAACTGTGTCACCAGGTTCAGCATCAACTTCAGGAATTATCCATGAAATGCCACCGTTAGGAACAACAGTTATAGAACCAGGTAAAAGTGTAATCTGGTCTGTAATGTCGAGACCGTTTGTATCAGAAATGAATGCTTCTGACCATGTTACAGGATATGTGCCGGGAGTTGTAGGAGCTGTATATGTAAGGGTTATAACCTTAGCACCGTTTTTAGCAGCTGTACCCTTACCCTGTCCCTGACCGAATGCAAATTCATTTGTTGCCTTGTTGTTTTTAACTGCCGAATCATAAGCCTCTGAACCGTCAACTGAAACAAATTCAGCAGTATCAGCAGTAATCTTGAACTGTGCTCCGGCTACTGGAAGTGCTGAACCGGCTTCGTCGATTACTAAAACGTCCATAGTAACTTCTTCACCAGGATGTGCGGTAACTTCAGGAATATCCCATGTTATCGGACCTTTTGCGGCGTCAATCTGTTCAACTGTGATAGAACCAGGAAGAAGTGTAATCTGGTCTGTAATGTCGAGACCGTTTGTATCAGAAATGAATGCTTCTGACCATGTTACAGGATATGTGCCGGGAGCTGTAGGAGCTTTATACTTAAGTGTGATTACTTTAGCACCGTTAGCAGCAGCAACGCCCTTGCCCTGTCCCTGACCGAATGCAAATTCATTTGTTTCCTTGTTGTTTTTAACTGCAGAATCATAAGCTGTTGAGCCGTCAACAGAAACAAATTCAGCAGTATCAGCAGTAACCTTGAACTGCGCACCAGCTACAGGAAGTGCTGAACCGGCTTCGTCTATTACTAAAACGTCCATAGTAACTTCTTCGCCTGGTTTAGCCTTGACTTCGGGAATATCCCATGTTATATTACCCTGTGCCTGTACTGTGATAGAACCGGGGAGAAGTGTAATCTGGTCTGTAATGTCGAGACCGTTTGTATCAGAAATGAATGCTTCTGACCATGTTACAGGATATGTGCCGGGAGTTGTAGGAGCTGTATATGTAAGGGTTATAACCTTAGCACCGTTTTTAGCAGCTGTACCCTTACCCTGTCCCTGACCGAATGCAAATTCATTTGTTGCCTTGTTGTTTTTAACTGCCGAATCATAAGCCTCTGAACCGTCAACTGAAACAAATTCAGCAGTATCAGCAGTAATCTTGAACTGTGCTCCGGCTACTGGAAGTGCTGAACCGGCTTCGTCGATTACTAAAACATCCATAGTAACTTTTTCGCCAGGCTTTGCGGTTACTTCAGGAATATCCCATGTTATATCGCCCTGTGCAGCAACAGTTATAGAACCGGGGAGAAGTGTTATTTTGTCTGTAATATCCTGACCGTTTGTATCACTAATAAATTCTTCAGACCATGTAACAGGATATACGCCGGGAGTTGTAGGAGCTGTATATGTAAGGGTTATAACCTTAGCACCATTTTTAGCAGCTGTACCCTTGCCCTGTCCCTGACCGAATGCAAATTCATTTGTGTCCTTGTTGTTTTTAACTGCAGAATCATAAGCCTCTGAACCGTCAACTGAAACAAATTCAGCTTTATCGGCATTAATCTTGAACTGTGCTCCGGCTACCGGAATAGCTGAATTGCCGTCGTCAATTACAAGAACATCCATAGTAACCTTTTCACCAGGTTTAGCGACTACTTCCGGAATATCCCATGCAATTTCGCCGTCGTAAGTTTCGTCAATAATGATTGCACCGTCAACGGCTTTAATCTTGTCGGTAATATCCAGACCGTTTGTATCACTTACAAAGAGGTCACTCCATGTAACAGGATACTTGCCGGCTGTGATATTTTCCGGTATAGTATATTCAACTGATACAATAACTTCGTTATTCTTGGCAGTTGAACCCGCACCCTGTCCGTGTCCGAATGCGATTTCATTCTTATTTGAAGCAAGTGAAGATGAGGCACTGTAAGCATTGCCACCGGTTGCCTTAGGCTGTCCTACAGAATCGCTTGCCTTAAGTAAGAACTGTGCTCCGGCTACAGCTAAATCAGAATCACCGCTTACTACTACATCAAGCTTGACTGTTTCGCCTTTCTTTGCGTGTACTTCAGGAATTACCCATGAAGCACTTCCGGAAGCCGGAGCAGGCGGAGCAGTTGTTGTAGTTGTTGTAGTATCTGCCTGTGAACTTGCCACAGTAGTAGTTGTAGTTGTAGTAGTATTATTATCTGCTGAACTACTTTCAGGAGTTGGAGTTACTTTAGTTGTTATAGTAGTAGTGGTTGCTTTGGTGGTAGTTGTATTAGTAGTAGTTGTTGTAGAAGAATTTGAAGAAGCAACATCACCGATAGCAATATAACCAGGTATTACGCTGATGTCAGTGCGTTGTTTGTTAGCGTCAAGAACTTCAAGTGTTTCGGGGCTGATTGAAATTTTATAAAGACCGTCCTTTAAATTAGCGTCAGGAGTAAAGAAGAAATTGAATACAGGTTCGTCAGCTGTTGCCGGTATACCTGTTGACCCAGGACCTACAGCACAAGTAAGCGACAAAGCCTTCTCTGCGTTGTTAGTCTGAACAGTCACATTGTTAAGTGCAGGAGCTAATGTATCAATTTCAGCAGTAAAATCGCCCTCTACATCAAGGAATAATTGTACACCTGTAATCAACTTTCCGTGTGTATCAAGTCGGGGAGAAACCATAATATCGCTGTAACCGGAATCAGGGTCAACTCTCCAGTAGCCGTCTTCTGAGTCAGGATTTGTGAAGTCAAATACTATATCAGAAGTATCAACTATCTTACTATAGTCAGCACGACTAATATTTTTATTTGCAGTTATGTCCTTTACTCCACCCATACTAACATTAGGCTGCACGGCAGGAACACTACCGGCAGCACTAACTACAATAGATGAGGTAAATGCACTTGACACAAACGTTGCCGCCATGACAAGAGACGTAACTGCGGAAAGCAGTTTCTTCATCTGTGCATTTCCTTTCCGGGCAGATGCCCTAATATTTATTTTTTTAATATATTACTTTTCAACAGGAAGAGTTACAAGATGAACAATGCTCTTGATTATTGCGTCAGAGTCTTCTGCTGTAAGTTCCTTACCACCCTGTGGCTTGTAGCAGTCAGCGTTGAGCTTGCCCTGTTCAGACATATCTGGATAAGACTTGTTGTCGTTGAGCCACTTGTTGAGGAGAACAACGTCGTTGATTCTTACAACCTTGTCGCAGTTTGTATCACCGTAGAGTGGTTCACCAAGATCAGGAGCCTTTGTTGTAGTATCAGGAGCCTTTGTTGTTGTAGAAGAAGATGTTGTAGTTGAAGAAGATGTTGTAGTTGAAGAATCATCAGCCTTCTTGGTTGTTGTAGTTGTAGTAGTTGTACCGGAAGTTGTAGTTGTAGAAGAAGATGTTGTAGTTGAAGAATCATCCGGTTTAGAAGAAACATCACCGATAGCAATGTAACCAGGAATTACAGTGAAGTCAATACGCTTCTTGTTAGCGTCAAGAACTTCACAGCTTTCGCCAGCCGGGTCAACGGAAATCTTGTAGAGACCGTCTTTAAGACCTTCAGCAGGTGTGAGGAAGATGTAGAATACAGGCTCGTCAGCTGTAGCAGGGATACCTGTTGAACCAGGACCTACAGCACATGTAAGAGATACAGCCTTGCCAGCATTGTTAGGCTGAACAGATACATTCTGGAGTGCAGGAGATATTGTATCAATGTCAGCAGTGAAGTCACCTTCAACCTTGAAGAAGAACTGAACACCTGTTATTAATTCGCCGTGTGTGTCGAGTGTAGGAGTAATCATAATATCGCCTTCGTCAGGGTCAACTCTCCAGTAGCCGTCTTCAGAATCTTTGTTTCTGAAGTCAAATACTATCTTGGAATCAGCAACCATGTGGCTCTTCTTACCTTCAGTCTCCTGTCCGTCCGGAACGTCTGGAGCGTCGCTCGGAGGTGTTACAGTACCGCCACCTGTAGTTGTTGTAGTTGTTGTATCAACAGGCTTTGTTGTAGCAGTTGTCTGTGTTGTTGTAGTTGTATTTGTATCAGAAGCAGCGTCGCCTACCTTGATAGTAAGTGTAGTGAGGTCAAGGTTTCCTTTGTCAGTGTCGTACTTGCTACCTGCTTCAAGGAGACAGGACTTGTTTTCATATTCTGTATCATAGTTACAGAAATCAATTACATAATCGCCGTTTGCAATGCCCTTAGGAAGAGTTACATTAAATACAACTAACGGATATGTATCACTCTTTTCACCGTGCCATGCGTACTTAGAACCACCGTTTGTCCATGCAAGACCAACGAAAGCGTTTTCTGTACCGGCTTTTAACTGTTGGTCTGCTTCAGCTACCTGATAGATACCATGAGCCTTGTAACCTGTTCTGCCGGAAGTACCAGCGAAAGCAACTACCTTATCAGTAGTGAATTTAGTACCGTCAGCAGCAGTAAATTCCTTAGCTGAATCGAAGAAAACATCAGCACCAGGAGTGAACTTCTTGAACTTAACTTTGCCAACGTCCTTGCTGGTAGACTTTACAGTAGCGTCAGCAGCGAAACCAGTAAGGTCAGCAGTGTTTTCAGTAAGGTACATACCTACAGGAATAACAACGTCACCGGCAGCGATAGCATCAGCGGAAACTGAAAGTGTAGAACCATTATTGGTTACGCCTTCCGGAAGAGTAGCATCCTTATAAGCGAGGAAAGTTAAGCCCTTCTTGTCGTCAGCAGCGGAAGTACCAACAGGAGAAACAGCACCTACCATAGTTGCAGCCATTACAAGTGATGCAGCTGCAGAAAATAACTTTTTCATTTGCAATAATTCCTTTCTTAAGGTCGTGAGACCCATTTAATACTTAAAAATTTTTCAGGGGGTTTATTCCTTTGAGATGGGGACAAATCAGATAATCTTTCTGAAACAGTTTCAATTAATCGAGTGCTGAAGCAAGACCTATTTTAAACTTCTGTATTTCAAGAGCGTCAACAGAAGATACACCGCCGTCGCCGTCTACATCAGCATTTTTTCTGCCCTGTTCCGTTAATGCGAAATCATCCGGATTTGAGAGAGCCTGCATTATTAAAACTGCATCTGCAAGAGATACTTCGCCGTCTTCATTAGCGTCGCCCTTTAATCCCTTATCAGATGATGCACCGCCTAAATTTACTTCACCTTTTGTTGCATTAACGTCATATCTTATAACGTCTTTATTCTTGAAGTAGCCGACGCTTATAACTTCATTCTGAGAACCTGAATCAGGGAAAGTATTTCTTGAAGCCGGAACTATTTCAATCGGAATTGTGCCTGTAGCTCCTGTGGCAACCGTACCATTCACTGTACAGAAAACACCATCGCCGGTCATCCAGTATGAAGTATCATCAAGAGATGTTGACCAGATAAGTGAAGTGAGACCTTTTTTATTGTCGATACTGCTGTCAAAGATTGAGAGCAGAGCAGATGACGGGTCATCTTTAGTGGCGTCTGTATTGGCGAGTTCGCCTGCCTCCACCGAGTCTATAGTAATAAGACTGCTGTCATACTTTATTGCAAAATCACAACACTGGATACCCGGTGCCGGAATATTTGCAAGTGATACGTCCACTGAAAATTTTTGGCCTGCACTTGCCGAAACTTTACCGACAGAAATCTGCACTGTTTCGCCGGCTGCAAAAGCTGGAGCAAGTGAGCAGACTGAAAGCGAAAGCATCGCAGCCGATACTGCCCCGATGACTATCTTTTTTGCCTTCATAGTTTTTCCTCCTTCTTTAAAAATGTTATATAACAAAGGAACATATGCCCCTTTGATTATATCATGTCTTAATCAAACCCATAGTGGATTTGCTGTAATCGCAGAATAAATCCTGCCGGAAAAAGTAGGATTTCTGCTTGCACAAAAAATTACTCTGCCGGCAGTGTCTGCAAAATCAAGACTCACCACACTGCCATGATGAAAACATGAACTTAAACATTTATTCATGCTTTCATTATATAACAGGACTTAAAAAAAGTAAATAGGTTTATAAGCATTTTGGTATTTTGTATAAATAATATGTTTCACTTTTGTGAACAATATACAAAACAACAAACTTCAATAACTGACATATAACCATAAACTGTAAAATTTCTGTGAATTAGTTAATTTATTTATCAAGTTTTCTAAATTCTTCAGGAATATTATTGTTTATGATGTCATTTATAATATCCCAGCTGAAATCCGGATAAGTACCTGCCGGAGTTGCATAAGGCAGTCCGTGACTGTCGGCAAGTTCGGAATTATACTGGCTGTAAGGATAAATTCTTATATTTGAAAAATTACCGTCGTCATAGTGGATAATAGTAGGAATAGCCCCGACGTTTTCAAGACGTGTTTCACCTGTCACGCCGTCAACGACAATATCAAAATCAGGCATTTCGCCGACAAGATTGAAGTTATCGGTCTGTGCGCAGATAAAATTACCCATAGAATAGTAAACGAAACCTCTTGTACCGTCATCACGTGGAATCCATTCCATAGTTTCGGCGGTATGGGTATGACAGCCTAAAATTACATCTGCCCCCCAGTTGACTATTTTTTCAGCGAGTTCTTTGCGGTCATCTGAAACTTCATGAGTATCTTCAACTCCCCAGTGTACAGAAACTATAACAGCGTCTGCAATTTCAGAAGCCTGTTTAACCTGACGTTCAATGACATCTTCTTCATAGTTCATAATGACCCTTAGCGGAGAATCTGCCGGAATAGAAAAACCGTTTATGTGTTCAGCGTAGGCAAGAAAAGCAATTTTCACGCCGTTTACTTCACGTATACGTATGTTTTCGGAATCTTCCTCATTGAGATATGCACCCAGTACAGTAAGGTCATTTTCCTGTGCCTTTGTATTCCAGAAATTTATAGATTCTTCCAGACCGTCCGCACCCATATCGAGAAGATGATTATTTGCCATTGTAAAGACATCAAAACCGGCATCTATTACAGCGTCGGCGACTTCGGGCGGTGAGTTGAAAATAAGCTGTCCGCCGTCAGCACCTCTTACGCCGTTGCTTTCAGAAATAACAGTTTCCTGATTCAGAACAGCAACATCAGCACTTTCTATAATAGGCTTGACGTTTTCATAAACAGGTCTGAAATCGTAAGTTACACCGTCCTGTCCGGAAGCGTAAGCCTCGCCGTTTTTGAGGACGGAATAATGAATAAGATTATCACCGGCGGAAACAACATGAACCCTCTTGTCTTCCGGAGGTGGTTGAGTAGTCGGCTCTTCCGTAGTCGATTCGACAGTGACCGGTTCAGGAAAATCAATTTCACTTTCATTTTCGCCTACCTGTCCCACGGTATCGCCACAGGAAGTACAGGTTGTCAGCATTAAAAGAACTGCTGTAAATGAATATAACTTTTTAAAATTCATTTTTAATCTCCTTACAGAAAGTTAATATATTAATATAACTTTCTGTTCCTTTACAATTATATCATACTATTCTGAAATTTGCAAATATATTTTTCAGAATATTTTTCAACAAGTCAGTAAAAAACACGTAAAAACTTCACCGGATAATACCGGAAAACAACGTATTTACGCCACAAAACCTGTTGTCAGAAATTATTATTTCACATTTTTGGTTATTCATACGAAATTTCAACATAAAAATTGTGCATTTTTACAATCAGCATGACTGAAAGCCCTTTAAAGCCTGTAAATCGACAAATTCCCTTGCAAGCCGTTCAGCCTCGGCATACGACGATAACTGATAACATCTTCCTCTGAACTTCGCCGAACCGTAATAACCATTCATGTACCATGAGGCGTGTTTACGTGCTTCATGCATAGCGAGTTCTTCCGGCTTATCGCTTAGACTTAGTATTAACCGGATATGTTCAAGCATTACCGACATTTTTTCCTGTACAGTCGGCGGTATGTACTCCTTACCGGCGAGACGTGCGGAAATTTCCTCAAAAATAAAGGGATTCCCATAACTGCCCCTGCCAATCATGACAAGGTCACAACCGGTTTTTTCGTACATATCAATACAGGATTCAGCATCAGTCACATCACCGTTAGCAATGACCGGTACGGAAACGGCATTTTTCACCTGACGTATAATATCCCTGTCGGCGATACCTGTATAGAACTGGTCTCTTGTACGTCCATGTACAGCTATTGCAGAAGCTCCGGAATTTTCGAGAGCCTTTGCCATTTCGACGGCGTTAATGTGCTGACTATCCCAGCCGGAACGTATTTTGACAGTCACCGGAACACTACCGGCTGACTTAACCGCAGATTCGGTAATCTGTGAAGCAAGTTTTATATCTTTCATAAGTGCCGAACCTGCTCCGGTGTTTACTACCTTATGTACCGGACAGCCCATATTTATATCAATAATATCGGGATTATATTCAAGGACTATCTTTACAGCCTCCGCCATGAAATCGGGTTCACTACCGAAAAGCTGTATTGCCATAGGTCTTTCCTGTGGCGTGACCGTACATAATGCGGAAGTTTTTTTATCACTGTAACATATTCCCTTAGCGGAAACCATCTCGCTTACAACATAAGACGCTCCGTATTTTTTGCACATAAGTCTGTATGAACGGTCTGCAACACTCGCCATAGGTGCAAGAACAGCAGTTTTTTCTATTTCAACATTTCCGATACTGACTGTCATTCTGATTTGTCTTCTTTCTTGTTACGGAATACAAATAACTTACTTAAAACATAGTTAGCGATAAATATAATCACCTGACTTGCAAATGTAATGATAGTCTTGTTGAGATGTAATATATCGCATAACAGTACAAACATAAGTTCTTCCACGACGAAAGTAGCAAGTCTCGCACCGTAGAATGACGCAAAAACCGTCCAGAACTCCTTACGGGTTTTAGTTTCGTTCTTGAAAACGTACTTTTTATTCGTGAAAAATGCAAAAGTAACTGCAAATATCCACGATATTACTACACCGACAGTACTTTCCCAAGCAGGTTCACCGGCAATTACCGCAAATACTACAAGTTTCGTGACTATTGAAATTACCGTCGTGAGACCGCCGAAAAGTACATACATAAATTTTTCTTCGTACTTGTAATATATTTTCTGTAGAGATTCCGGCAGTATCGAAACACAAGCCTTTATTAATTTTTCCATATATGATTTCCTTTCATTTCAGGATTACCTATAATATAATAACAGCATTCCGAAAATTTTTCAAGTGTTTTTCTGAAATTTTATTCTAATTGATAGTTATAAAGCATTTAAACCGGATATTTTCAGTATTTAAGTACATAATAAAAACAGATTTTTTACTTGTGGGGTGAAAATATTGCAGAATTACAAGGAATTAACAATAATACCGGACTTGAAAACAAATATCCGTAAGATAAAGGAAATTTCCGGCAACTCTTCCGACGTGATGATAAATGAGTTTATAACCGGCGATATTAAATGTGCGTTGATATGTTGTGAGGGTATGTTATCCACTGCAACTATCACGGAACTTATTTTAGAACCTATAGTCAATATAGAAAAACAGAAAGATTCCCATGAACTTTTCCACTATATACAGAATTTCATGCTGATGTCAACTGACAGACCTGTTGCCACTGAATACGATACACTTTTCCGGCTGATACATTCAGGATTTGCGGTACTCGTCGCCGACGGTATGAACAAAGCCCTTGCATTTGGCGTACAGGGCTATGCAGTCCGGAGTATTTCCGAACCGTCAAGCGAAGGAAATATAATGGGTTCGCACGAAGGTTTTGTAGAAGTGGTACGTACTAATATGTCACTGATACGACGGAGAATAAAAAGTCCGGAACTGGTCATGGAACTTTTCACAAAAGGCGATAAAAGCCGTACAGACTTATGCCTGTGCTACATGAAAGACCGTGTGCCACCGGAATTACTGAAAAAAATTCACAATTCCCTCGACAATATAAAACTCGAAAGCATTTTAAGTACAGGTTATATACGTCCGTTTGTGGAAAACGGTAACTTTGAACTTTTCAGCTCTACCGGTACTACTGAAAGACCTGACGTTTTATGTTCAAAACTCATTGAGGGACGTATTGCACTTCTTATAGACGGCGTACCTTTTTCGATAGTCATTCCGAAACTTTTCTGCGAAAGTTTCCAAACACTCGACGACTACGCTTTTAAACCGTACTATGCAACATTCATACGGTGGATTAAGTATTTAGGTTTTCTTATATCTATACTTCTTCCGGCAGTATATACGGCAATAGTCATATATCACCCTGAACTTCTCAACAGTACAATGTTGATGTTACTCGTAGAGGCGGAACAGCAAGCCCCCCTGTCGATACTTACGGAATCGCTTTTTGTACTGTTGATGTACGAAATAATCCGTGAAGCCGGTATAAGACTTCCGAAAGCCGTCGGGGGTGCGGTAAGTATAGTAAGCGGTCTGATTATCGGTGACGCCGCTGTTGATTCCGGACTTATAAGTACACCTCTTCTGACTATAACGGCACTTGCGGTAATAAGCGGTTTTGTAGTACCGGAACTTAATGATACAATGGTAATATTAAGAATAGCATTTCTTATATCCGGCGGAATATTCGGACTTTTCGGAATAAGTATACTGGCTTGTGCGGTACTTGTAAATATATGTTCCACAGAAGATTACGGCTTCCCTTATACCGCACCTTTGTCGCCGTTCAAATCTGCCGGAATGGACGATACTGCTATAAGAGCAGGTTTTCCGGAAATGCAGTCAAGAAATTTCACTGTAGAACAATATCACGAATAGTTTCACACGGAGGGTAAATGGATAAAATAACTAAAAATCAGTTTTCGGCAATGCTCCTTATTACCGACGCTTTTTCACTTTTCTGTTTCCGTGGACAGATTTCAATAACAACTCTTATGGGCTTTATGTGCGGAATTGCCATACAGTTTATAATGTCACTGCCGGTGGTGAAACTCTACAACTCAGGCGGAAATATTGAAAATTCCGGAAAATTAATACAGACAATATATTTTATTTATATTATTCTGTGGGGTGGAGTACTGTTTTCTATGCTATGGCAGGCATCAGATGTGATTTACATTCCGTATGAAAATTCAAACGGCATATGGGGAAAATTACTCATTGCCGGTATGATTGCTATAGTCTGTCTGTATGCGTCTTCTACCGGCATAAAAGCTGTTTCACGTTCAGCGGTGATAGCTGTCGGAGCAGGTATTGTTTCACTGCTGGTAGTAGTAATAAGTGCCTTGTTCAATTCCGACTGGAGCAACATTCAGAATACCAAAACTAATGAAAGTTTTCTGACAGAAATTTCAAGGGGATTTTTCATAAGCGGTGGTCTCGGAAGTTTCGTCGTATTTCTTGGATTCACAAAAGGAAACTACATGAAAAATACTATTTATTATTTTTCCGGAAAAATAATCCTGACCGTTTGTGTAATATTGTCGTCGATACTGGTTGCCGGTGGTATCATGGCAATAACTGAATTTCCTGTAGTTACCGCCGCACAACTTTCGCAACCGTTTCCAGTACAGCGTATAGATTCGTTATTTCTGATAATATTTGCGGTATTTTCGGTATTTTCGATAGGCGTACAGAGCCTCGCTGCCGCTGAACTGCTGAAAAAAATTATTCCTCAATTCCGGTATCTCCGTACTACTTCGGTACTTGTCGTAATGATTGGTTCAGCGTTTCTGTTTTCGGGCGAAAACAAGGGATTTATATACATTATCGTGACAGGAATAATATTATTTATACTTCCGTGTTTCATGTTGTTTAAAAGGAGTATGGCAAAATGATAAAGAAATTAATAATTTCCGGAATAATCATGTTATTCACTTTCACGGGTTGCGAATCACACGGACGTGTCCACGATAAAAACTATCTCCGTGCGGTATCTGTCACCGGCGATACGCAGAAAACAGTTACATTCACGTTTTTCAGCAAGGACGGCAAATATATAACCACACACGGAAAAGACATTACAGAAGCCCTTGAAACTGCTGAAATCCGTACAGGTAAGGAAATTTTCACCGGATATACTGAAATGATAGTCCTTGACGGTTACAACAGCATTGAAACTCTTGAATTTATGCTCCATAAGTGGAAAGTCTCACCGTCATGTATAATAACACACTCCGGTGACGAAAACGGTGAGGATATTTTTTCCGCCAGTATAGAACGTCTTTCGGGTTCTGTGCGGACAGCCGTGGAACAGAAAAAAATTCCGGAATGCGATATAATAACAGTAATGAGCGAATTACTCGGAAAAAATCACTCTGCACCGGTTGCGGAAATAACTTCCGACGGTGTAAAGGAAATTCATATAATAAATTAATTGCTATTTTTGTTCTTATGTGCTATAATAGATGTATCACATTATTAAGGAGTACGAATTATGAAACTTCTCGCCATAGACGGAAACAGCATACTTCACCGTGCATTCTATGGAGTAGATAAAAATCTTTCCAATAAAGAAGGCGTTCCGACTAATGCCGTTTTCGGATTCATGAATATTTATCTTAAAAACCTTAACGTCGTCAATCCCGACGCTGTAGTTGTTGCATTCGACAGGAGCGAACCGACTTTCAGACATAATGCGGTTGCGACGTATAAGGCAAATCGTCACGGTATGCCCGATAATCTCGCTACACAACTTCCTATAACTAAAAAAATTCTGTCACTTATGGGAATAAAAGTAACAGACCATGTCGGTTATGAGGCTGATGACATTTTAGGTACACTTGCCCGTATCTGCTCCGAAAACGGTGACAAATGCTTCATACTTACAGGAGACCGTGACAGTCTGCAACTCGTTGACGAAAATGTAACCGTAATGCTTACTACCAACAAGGGAATTATAAAATATACTCCGGAAAAATTCGCTGAAGATTACGGATTTGCACCTGTAAATATTATAGACTTCAAAGCACTTATGGGTGATGCTTCGGACAATATATCCGGAGTTGCCGGAATAGGTCAGAAAACTGCTTCCATACTCGTAAAGGAATTTACTACAGTTGAAAACCTATATGAAAAATATCAGGATTCCGGACTTACAACAGGCATAAAGAAAAAACTCGAAAACGGTAAAGATTCCGCATATCAGAGTAAATGGCTTGCTACAATATGCCGTGATGTCCCAATAGATACGGTAATATCACACTATATACCGCATAAATCGGATAATGAAAAATTACTTTCTTTGCTTTCGGAACTGGAAATGTTTAAAGTAATTGATAAATTAAGCCTGATAATTCCCGAAAATCCGGAAGATGTCAAGCCGATTGAAACAATTAAAATTCCTCTTACTACGGAAATAATCAATTCACTTACAGAATGTATATACACACTGGATTACGGAAAATTACTTGTCCTGAAAGAAAATATAGTCTATACTTCTTCCGATAAAAATATTATAACAGAATTTCTTTCCTCACCGTGCGAAAAATCAACGGACAGTGCAAAATCCCATTACAGATATGCAATGTCTGCAAATTCTGAACTGAAAAACCTTAAAAACGATATTTCAATAGGTGGATATCTGCTTAATGTCTCCGGCGATAACTATTCAATAAAAACACTGTGTTCTGAATATGGTGTACATTATTATTCCGAAAACGGAATAATGGCAGATATTGTTTCTATGCCGTCACTTCTGAAAAAAATAAGGGAATTTCTTGATTCTGAAAATTTAATGTCACTGTACGAAAATATAGAAATGCCACTTATTGAAGTGCTTGCTTCTATGGAACACACCGGTGTGAAAGTCGATAAAAAAGGCGTACAGGAGTTCGGGGAATTTCTTTCGGTAATGGAAGAAGAATCAAAACAGAAAATTTTCAGAAGAACCGGACATACATTTAATATATCCTCACCAAAACAACTCGGGACAGTTCTTTTTGAAGAGATGAGACTTCCTGTAATAAAAAAGACGAAAACAGGCTATTCCACAAATGCAGATGTACTTGAATTACTCCGTGACAAAGACCCTGTTATTAAAGATATAATAAGTTACCGACAGTACGCAAAATTAAAATCAACCTACATTGACGGCATTTTAAAAAAAATATGCACAGACGGCAGAATACATACATCTTTCCAACAGACAGAAACTCGTACCGGAAGAATCTCATCGACTGAACCGAATATGCAGAATATCCCTGTACGTACTGAACTCGGCAGACATATGAGGAAATTTTTCATAGCTGACACGGGAAAAACTCTCATTGATGCCGATTACAGTCAGATTGAACTGCGTGTTATGGCACATCTGTGTGGCGACAAAAATCTTACAACGGCGTTCAATATTGGCGAGGATATACACACTCTGACCGCCTCACAGGTTTTTGACGTACCGCCTATAACGGTCAGTTCAGAAATGAGAAGTACCGCAAAAGCTGTAAACTTCGGAATAATTTACGGTATGGGTGCATTTTCGCTGTCAAAGGATATAAATATTACTCGTGAACAGGCGGAAAAATATATCAACAGTTATCTCGAAAGATACCCGAAAGTTAAAAAATTCATGGAAGATACCATTGAAAAAGCTACTGAAACCGGATTCGTTAAAACGGCTTTCGGCAGAAAAAGACGTATTCCGGAAATAAAATCGTCGAATAAAATTCAGCAGTCCGCCGGAAAACGTATCGCAATGAATACGCCGGTACAGGGTACTGCCGCAGACCTGATAAAAATAGCTATGATTAACGTCTATAACAGACTTAAAAAAGAAAATATTAACGCCCGACTTATTCTACAGGTACACGACGAACTCATTATAGAAGCAGATGTTTCATGTACGGAAATTGCGGTAAATATTCTCCGTGAGGAAATGCAGAACGTCTATGAAATGAAAGTACCGCTTGCCGTCGATATAAGCACCGGTAAAAGCTGGTACGAGGCTAAGGAGTGATTTATTATGGAACTTATCAGAATCACTTCCGGAGCAGGTACAGAAATTTTTGAAAAAATTTCCGCTCTTGACAGAAAATGTGTCGGTAATGAAGGCTGGTCAGTAAATTCTTTCCGGTCAGAAGTACAGAAAGATAACGGCATTGTGTTATGTTTCGTGGACGGCGATAATATTATAGCATTGCTGTCCGGCTACTTCGCCGAGGGTGAGGGCGATATTACAAGTGTTGCCGTCGACGAAAATTTCAGACGTATGGGACTTGCTAAGAAACTCATTACAGAATTTATTAAAATTCTTCCCGAAAATACGGAAAATATTTTCCTTGAAGTCCGTGAAAATAACATACCGGCAATAAGTCTGTACAAAAAATGCGGTTTTGAAAAATTATCCATAAGGAAAAATTTTTATTCAAATCCTGCTGAAAATGCCGTCGTAATGGTGAAAGCGGTGAAATAATGAAAAATCATATATTTATGGACGATATTTTTTTATACATACAACTATTTGGAGTTATAGCAGTAATTATTTATCTTTTTATCAATAAATCAACCCGAAAAATAGCTTTCCGGATTTTGAAAATCGTTATTGTAGGTATAGCGGTTTTAACAGCAGTATGTGTTTTATGTACATATTTATTCGGAACTATAGGAATTTTAATCGGTGGTCTGATTTTTATTGATATTTGTATTTCTATAGCGTTACTGTACATTATCAGGGAGCAGGTCAATGTAACAAAACTCCATAAAAAAGGCTGTCGGACTTACGGAAAAATAACAAATGTGGTCTACGGAGTAAGAGGCGGACATAATGATATAAGTTATCGTGTGGACGGTAAAGAATACAAACATATCAACGGAAGACCTGTAGGAAAATGGGAAATCGGTTATGATAAAATCGTAATGTTATATGACCCTCAGAAACCGGAAAATGTATGTCTCGAAAAATATGACCTCGTTTCCGCAATAAGTTTTACTGTTGCATTTGCACTTATAGATATCGTTTTTACCGGCTCTACTATATATTTGATAACCTGTTTAATATAAGGTGATAAAATGTATTCAGATATTCATTTTCCTGACAAGACTATTTTAGAAGTGGCATTTTTAAATATTACGGATTTTTACAGTATATCTTTTCAAAACAATAATTATACTATTATCGGCGGTGACAAGGATATTGAAGGTAATCTTATCGGCATTGCCGACGATGATAAAGTATACTACATTACAACATATGATAAAAGAATTTCCTATATTTCGGTAAATATACGGATGTTTATAAAACAACTTCTGCTATTTGAAGAATATGCAGATACAAATAATCCGCCCGAAAGTTTCAGACGGAAAATTCTTGAATCAGATACGAATGCTTTTAAAAGTAATGATACATTCTGGTCTGAAGTATGCGAAGAACTGGAATACGGAATAATTTAAAATAACGGTGATACTATGAAATATTTTATTTATGAAAATCAAAGAGGAAATGCAACCTATTATCACGAATGGTACAAAGGGCATTTTGACGGAGTAAGTTTCTGGAAAAGCGACTCTCTGTTAATATCTGAAGATATACACGGTATGCTGGGTCTGGAAGAAATTTTCAGTATGGTTATTCCAAATTATGACCCACTCGGCGAAATAGAAGTTTCAGAAAATCAATGGATTATGATAATGAAAAAAGCCTCCGAAACAGGAGGTCAGCTATACGAATGTCTGAAAGAAGCGGATAACTGGGTAACGGAAACATTTAAAGAACACAATGTATTTACAATGATAGGTATGTAAAATTCCTGAATTATGAATACGGAAATAATTTAAAATAAAGGTGATACTATGTTAATACTTGGAATAGAAAGCTCATGCGACGAAACCGCCGTAAGCGTCGTGAAAGACTGTCGGGAAATAAAATCGTCAGTTATTTCTACACAGATTGAGGAGCATAAAAAATACGGTGGTGTCGTACCGGAAATTGCTTCCCGACGACATTGCGAAAATATTCTTGACGTCACACGTCAGGCACTCGATAATGCAGGAGTTACTCTCACTGACCTCAATGCAATAGCGGTTACTTACGCCCCCGGACTTATCGGAGCATTACTTGTAGGAGTCAGTTTTGCTAAAGGTCTCGCAATGGCTACCGGAAAACCACTTGTACCGGTACACCATATCGCCGGACATATCGCTACAAACTATCTCACACACCCTGAACTCGAACCGCCTTATTTATGCCTTGTCGCAAGTGGTGGACATAGTCATATTATAGAAGTAGTAAGTTATACAAAATTTAAAGTTATCGGACGTACTCGTGATGACGCCGCCGGTGAGTGTTTCGACAAATGTGCGAGGGCTATGGGATTTCCGTACCCTGGTGGCGTACATATCGACAATACATCACAAACCGGTGACCCATCAGAATTTAAACTCCCACACCCGAAAGTCGCCGGAAATGAGTTCGATTTCAGCTTCTCCGGACTTAAAACAAACGTCATAAACTTAATCCATAACTCTCAACAGAAAAATATTCAGCTGAATTATAATAATCTCTCCGCAAGCATTCAGAAAACTATCGCTGAAATCCTTACCGAAAAAACTTTGAAATCTGCGGAAAGTCTCGGCTATAAGAAAATCGCCCTTGCCGGTGGTGTTTCGGCAAATTCAGGCGTAAGGGTCATGATGTCCGCTGAATGTAAAAAGCGTGATTTTGACTTCTATATGCCGGAAAAATCGCTTTGTGGTGATAACGGTGCTATGATTGCCTGTCAGGGAAGTTATAACTTCCTCGCCGGTATCACTGCCGGTGAAAGTCTTAACGCTATCGCTACGCTTTCTATGGAGGATATATGAAAGAAATTTCTGAAAATGCAAAAAAATTACTTATTGAAAACCTTGAAAAACTTCCCTATGCCGAAAAACAGGCGAAAAACAAACATTCAAGTCTGAAACAGATTATTGAATATTTTATCATAAAAGATAATATCGCAAGTCTAAGATTATGGGGTACACTCGCTGAAAGTAAGTTTGTTACAACAATTAATCCTGATTTTTCGGAAGCTGAAAAAATTCTTGGATTTGAAATTCACCCTGAACTTAAAGAAATTCTGTCACTGAACTTCTACATTGAAGGCGTACTTGAGTACGGTTTTCAGCTTGACGGTGGTAATCATATGAATATCGTCCAAAAGTTCGATAAGTCGAATTTTAAGGACAATTTTATTTGCTGTGGACATTTCTGCACTATCGGCGGTGCTGTTGAGGGTCTCCTTGAATTTGACAATGACACCGGAGCGGTCTATTTCTGGGACTGGGAAGTATGCGAACATGATAAAATGGCTGATTCCGTCCGTGAAATGCTCCTGAATGCTAAAAGTATATGGTCTGTTGCGTACGAAGACGAACTTTTTCCACTGGAGGATTTATATGAAAAATAAAGTCACTAACTGCGAAACCTGTACTAATTACGTCTACGATGAGGACTATGAATATTATGTCTGTATGGTCAATCTCGACGAGGACGAAATGTACAGATTCCTACAGGGTACTAATTATTCCTGTCCGTATTACCGCCTTGACGACGAATACGGCGTTGTGAAACATCAGAACTAACACAAAAACTCCTGCTATAAACAGGAGTTTTTTCAGAATATTATCATTCCATTTTCTTTTAAAATATCTTTAATCCGGCACTCAGGAAAAATAATAAATGAATCTCTTTCATGCGAAACATTTTCAAACCACATTCCCATTTCATTATAAAAACATAAATTATCAGGATATTTCCCTTTTCCGAACATATCAATGTCTTTTACGGATAAAATGATTCTTTTTGTAAAATTATTACATTCATAAAATCGTTTTTCATACTCACCCCATACGGTTTCAACGTCAGTAAGCCAATAATCCAACTCATTTATTATGTAATCATATTCTGGAGCATCACCAAAATATAACGTCAAACTGAAATATTTACTGTTCTCAAATGCTATATCAATGAATTTATGCCAATTATCCGGCGGAATACTAATATATCTACATTTTTTCATATTAATTCACCTGCAATTAAAATAAAGCCTGAAAGTCTTAAACTCTCAGGCTTTTGGCTCCCCCTGCCCGGCTCGAACGGGCGACAACTCGGTTAACAGCCGAGTGCTCTACCGACTGAGCT
>JAIDQQ010000051.1 GCA_029062165.1 Ruminococcus sp. | reverse complement strand
AGGTGAACAGCAGGTCTTTTTAAAATGCTGTACACCAAAAAAGAGGTGAACAGCAGGTCTTTTTAAAATGCTGTACATCAATAAGGTGAACAGCAGGTCTTTTTACTGTACACCATAAGTTGAATTGTATTTTTTGTATGGTAGCTTTATTACTCTTACTGTTTCACCATTTACTTTTTTACGTTTAGCTTCGTAGCCATGTTTTTTCAACACTTTACCTACAACATTGGCATCATATTTCAGATTGTGAAGTTGAATGAACTGCAAGACAGTCATTTCTTTGAATGTACAAGTATATCCCTGTTCTGGAGTTTGCTGTTCTTCCAGAATGTCAAGCACTTCACATTCGCCTTTCATGGGCTTGACGAATGCGGAGTTACGCTGTTCGAGGTATAACTTTTCCTCTTCAGTAAGTCTGAAACAACTTGCTTTATCCTTATCCTTAACTAGGTGATATATCTGCGCCCAGAGCTGTAATGCATCAAAAGTCTTGATTTGTGTCTTATAGTCGATTACAAGGTCAGACGAGAGGGGAACGGTTACGAAACGTCTGTTTCCGGTCTGATCTATCAGAAACTGGTTATCATTAACCGTGCCAACAAAAGAGGTCATACGTGGATAGTGGAGACTTGCCTTGCCGTAAGGCGTTCTATATTCGTCCGTGGACTTAGTAAGAAATGCCTTAACGCTATCCATATCTTTTTTCATAGTACTTCCAAGTTCGCCTAATTCGCTTATCCATTTGCTTGTTGACTGAATAATACTATCTTTGTCACGAGGGTCAAGACAGATTCCCTCACCGAAGAACCTTGAATTTAATGCCAGCATTTCAAAGAAACGTGTTTTTCCGATACCCTGTTTACCCTGAAAAACAAGGATAATATCCAATGAAAACGGGTTGTCAATATCATTAAACAACCCGCAGACGCACTGTTTAAGCCACTTTAAGATGAAAACTCGGCTGTAATAGTCGTCCATTGTATCCATAGGTATTTTAAATATATCGTAAATCTGCCCAACACGGTCTAAACCATCCCATTTTACCGCTTTTATAGCGTTAAGAACAGGATTGTACTTGTGTCTTGTTGCGTATCTTGTGATATAGTCAAGAATCCTTTGTTTTGTAACTCTGGTGTATATCTTTTCTAACTGATCTTGTAAGATTGTAGGCACATTTTCCGCCAGATGCTCTTTACTTTCGCCCTCATCAAAGCCGAAAAACTCGAAATCATGAGTAATCTGATTATATTTTATGGAATATTCCTGTTCTTCGATAAATTTAGAGAACAGTTCATAGTCAATCATAGGCTTTTTCTTTTTTAAAGTATTATTATCTTGTTCTTCCTCTGTTGGAGTATCTTCTGTAACAATATACTTTTCATCGGCAATGGTACGGTCAAGAAGTTCCTTTGTTCTTTCAGTTCCGAGAATGTCCACAATATCTGATATATCACCCTTGTTTGGTAATTCAGGATAAAGGTAAGCAGACGGTATCACTTTTAAACTCGATGTAACGTCCAGTAATGCTGTTATAGCCATTTTTCCGCAGTCTGCACCTGCTTCATCGTTGTCAAGCAGTACAATAACGTTCAGGTCTTTCAGCGGTTCAATAAAGTTTGCTGTCCAACGATTCTGCGCTCCGTTCGGTTTTGTAGTCGCTATATACCCTAAACTTTGTAGCGTATCAACGTCCTTTTCACCCTCAACGACGAATACAGTTTGTCCATCGGCTCTTGCTTGATTTACGGCACATAGGTTATACAATGGAAGTTCAAGCCCATTTAAACCAGTTTTACTTGCCATTCTGCCAGTTTCAGGGTCAATCAGATACCATAAAAAAGACTTACTGCCGTCTTTTCTGATTTTCATCTTCTTGATTGCAATAGATTGTCCGTTTTCATTAGTGTAAATATGTTGACGTTCTTTGCGTGGAGATATGGTAAGTTCTTTATCCTGATTTTTCGGTGTAAAATCAACGTGATTAAATACACGTCCACGTCTTGATGATTGCTTTACTATTACTTTCTGATCGTTTGATACAGGTTTGAATGTACTTCCGTCCTCATAGTCAAGTGTGATGCACAATTCTTTTGCGAGTTCCTCACATATTTCTAAAAAGTCACTCTTAGGATTTTTTCCATGTAGTTCGGCATGGACATTGATTATATCTCCATGACTGTCACATGAAAAACAGTGGTATTTGCCGTATCCGTTTCTGTTTGAATAAATGGAGAAACCACTATCGCTGTTTCTACGTTCATGATTGCCACTGTTACAGAACGGGCAAGCAAACATAATGCTTGCATTAGGGTTATTTGTTACACGTTTTCCGTGTAAATCCATGTATCTTATCAGATTTTCCTTTGATTTTAAATAAAAAATTGAGTTGTCTGTGATGCGTTTTTTCATTTTTCCATATCCTTTTTTATAAGTAGTCTGAAAACTACTGCTTTTTAATGGCTTTTCGTTTAAAGCCTCTGAAATTTCTGTCCGCAGGCTGTTAATGTTGGCGTTCATGTAGTCGAGTTTTTCAAAGATACGGCAATCAATGCACTTCTGATAGCCATAACCGCCAGTCTTTCTTATTGTCGGAAGTACTTCTGATGTTACCCAGCGTTTGAATTTCTTAGCCCTCTCAAGTTTTGAAGAAAGCACAAGAGAGTATAAACCGCTTTCGTTGATGATTGTTATGTTCGGGTTGCCCCTGCCTGAAATACCGTCGTGAAATACGACAGTATTACTAGGGCAAAACGCCCTAGTATTCAGAAGCCGTTTGTCTTCCTTGTCAACGTGTTGTCTTAATGCTCTGCTGGGGTCTTTGTATTCTAAAGCCTTTGCAACGTCAACGCCGACAAACCACACTTCACCGTCAATAATGATTGTTCGCATTTCCCCGAAGTCATCATGTCTGAAAATCTGAATGTCATTCATTGTATTTACTCCTTTCGTAAGGGGGGGAACGTTTCGTTACACCCTTTTAATATGAGCCAAATACAATTGTTACAAAAAGGTTACAATTTCAAAAAAAATTTTGCCATGCCTAAAAAAGACTTGACAAAATCGTAATCTTATGATATAATAAAATAGTCATAAGACAGAGTAAGCCTTTCTGTGTGTTCAATTGTTTTTTTAGCCAATTACATTGTATCACAACGGAAGGCTTTTGTCAAGTCTAAAAATAACAAAATTTTTCAGGTATATTTGATGTCATCATATATTTTGTGGATTCACAAAATTATGATGACTTTTTTAATAGCTGTACCTTAAAAAAAATATCCCTCTACTTATATACCGAAAATTTTAGGTTTTTCCTCATCAATATTCCTAAATTTTACAAAAAGTTTACAATTGAAACGGTTTAAAATTATGATAGATTTTGCTTTCACATAAGTATCATTCAGATTTCAAAAAAATTGCGCATTCAGCATATATAATAAAAAATAGCAGAATAGTAGCAAGCACGGTATTTTGTATTACAAATCGAAGATTTGAACACAAAACACACCTGCTTGTTAGGGGAAAAACTTCCCCTAAGACCCCTTTAATTTGAAACCAACAGACAGATGAAACGGAGCATTTTATGGAAGAAAACATTGATAATCTGGCACTGGAGATTGCCGAAAACGTGCTTGAAAGAAGTGAAAAAAATGTCGCTTCTGAAAAGAAAAATCGCAGTAAAATATTGCAGTTCAGAGTGAACGAAGAAGAACTGAAAATTATTGATAAAAGATTCAAAAAATCGTACACTAAAACTCGTGGCGAATACCTCCGAAGAAGTGCATTATCGAGTATAAATATTGTGCTTGACGAGGAAAAATTTCAACAACAGAACAGACAAATTGCAGGCATCGCAACCAACATAAATCAGATAGCCACAAGAGTTAATTCAACAGGTAATCTTTATGCAGAGGATTTACAAGAAATCAGAAAGGAACTTCAGGAATTATGGCAGTTACAAGTATCCATTCTATCAGAACTACACTCAATAAATCAATTCAGTACATCGTTGACGGAAACAAGACCAGAAACGGCGAGCTTGTTGTTAGCAACGGTTGCTCAACTGATGCACGGACAGCAAGTGAACAGTTCGCTCAAATCAGAGCTTGCGGAAGTGGAAGAAGTACCATTTTAGCACAGCATATTATTCAGAGTTTTCCACCTGGTGAAGTCACTCCGGAGCAGGCTCAGCGTATCGGAATGGAACTTTGTCAGAATCTTTTCGGCAATGATTATCAGTACATTCTTGCTACACATATAGACCACGAACACGTTCACAATCACATAATCGTAAATAATACAAATATGTTCACGAAAAAGACTTTTGAAACAGAGCTTAATCAGGGGAAAAAGTCGGAAAGAGCGTGGGCAAAAATACGGAATACTTCCGACGAACTATGTAACAAGTATGCACTTTCTGTTATCAAAAATCCGCATACTAACAAAGGTAAAAGTCATTATGAATGGGAACAGCACAATAAGGAAATGTTTACAGATGTAAACAGTGTAAACACTTGTAAACATTCTTCAAATTCATGGAAAAGCCGATTGAAACTTGCTATTGATGAAGTCGTAAAAATAGCTGTCGACTTTGATGACTTCCTTATCAAGTGCCGACAGCATAATATTGAGGTTGAATACAATCCTGACCGTGTAATAGACCTGAAATTCCGTCTGGACGGTCAGCAGAGATTCATACGTTCACGTACTTTAGGTTGGCACTATGAAACGCCTCAGATTAAAAGTCGTATCGAGATGTGCAGAAAAGCTGTCAATTATAAGCAGGATTATTCAATTATCCGTACCGATACTGAAATAATGCAGTCATCCCCTGGCTTACGTCGTTGGGCTGATATTCAGAACATGAAGAACGCATCAAAGATAATCAACACGCTTACTAAGTATAACGTTCAAGACCGTACCGATTTAGACAAAAAATGTCTTGGTGGCATGATGATGAGAGGAGCAATTGTCGGACAATTAGAGCCAATACGAAGAGAAATAGACTTATTGAAAGAGAAAAAAAAGGCTGTTGTTATATTACTGAAACACAAGCCTGTTATTGATGAGATGAAACCACTTTCTGGACGTAAAAGGTCTAAATTTGAAAAATTGCATCAGTTGGAAATTTACGAATACAAGCAAGCTTTAGAGCAGTTACAGGAATTTTTTCCCGATAATAGTTTCCAGAATGTACCGACTTTAGATAAGCAGATTTCTAAGAAGACTACTGAGTTTAACAAATTAAACGCACAGTACAATGAAGTTGTAACACGTAACAAAGAGTTAGAATATTGTCGCCAACAACTCGCTGAATATCTCAGACAGGAACGCAGTCACGTTCAGCAAAAAAAGAAGAATATTCAACTTGAGTAATCGCTTGAAAAAAGAAAAAAATTTTTCTGAAAGTCTTGACTTTTTATAACTTTTAAGTATAATATAAATAAGGGAAGTGAAAAAATGTACGATAAATTTTTACAAGGATAAGAACGGAAACGAACCTGTTGCAGAATATATTACCGAACTTGCAACGAAAAAAGACAAAGACAGCCGAGTTAAACTCAATAAGATACTTGACTATATAAACGTGCTGAAAGAACACGGCAAATCAGCCGGAGTACCTTATATGAAACACGTTGAAGACGAAATATGGGAACTCAGACCATTGAGAGACAGAATATTCTTCGTAGCGTGGAATGGTGACAGCTTTGTATTACTGCATCACTTTATGAAGAAAACTCAAAAAACACCTAAAAGAGAAATTGAACAGGCTAAACGAGAATACAAAGATTTGATTGAAAGGAGTACTGAATGATGAATAACAGTGCAATTGGTAGAACCTGGGAGGAACTTGAAAAGGAAATCTTTACTCCGGAAGAAATCGCTGAAAGTCGTCTTAGAGTAGCTTTAATTGGTGAGCTTATAAAAGCACGTCAGGAACAGGGCATAAGTCAGAAAAAACTTGAGGAACTCAGCGGAGTTAAACAGCCCATAATTTCAAGAATGGAAAAAGGTAGTACCAGTCCACAACTTGAAACGGTTCTGAAAGTTCTTGCACCTCTCGGAAAAACGCTTGCCATAGTTCCGATAGAAAAGTAATAAGAAAACCGTTCAGTATTGATTTACTGGACGGTTAAGTTTTCACTGAAAGGAAATAACTATGAAAATTTATGGATATTGCAGAGTAAGTACACCTACAGAGTATACAAATGCACCAAAAAAGGAGAAAATAAATGAGTGATAAAAGAAAACAATCTGCTAAGGAGTTTATGCAACGTTGGACGAATAAAGGTTATGAAAAAGGCGAGTCGCAGAAATTCTGGTTAGACCTATTACAGAACGTCTTAGGCGTATTAGATGTGATGACATATATTTCCTTTGAAGAACAGGTCAAGTTAGACCACACTTCCTTTATAGACGGTTACATTGAGACTACTCACGTTATGATTGAACAGAAAAGCATTGGAAAAGACCTCAGAAAAGGTATACGGCAGTCCGATGGAACATTTTTGACTCCTTTTCAGCAAGCTAAACGTTACGCATCGGAACTACCATACTCAAAATGTCCCCGGTGGGTAGTGACTTGTAACTTCTCAGAGTTTCTTGTGTACGATATGGAAAAGCCAAACGGAGAGCCAGAACAGATTCTCTTGAAAGACTTACCGAAAGACTATTACCGACTTCAATTCCTTGTCGATACTGGTAGTGACAACATCAGACGTGAAATGGAAATATCTTTGAAAGCCGGTGAACTCGTTGGCAAACTGTATGAATTGATATTAAGGCAATACAAGTACCTTGACAGTCCGGAAACCTTAAAAAGCCTTAATATGTTGTGTGTTAGGCTTGTATGCAGAAGATTCTGGCATTTTCGGCAGTTTCAGTCGTCGTGCGGTTGCACTTGGCTCTTCTCTGGCTGAGATTTTCAACGACGATACGGAATGTACCTATCTTTCCGAAACAGAAAGACAGCTTATTGAAAATTTCTGCACGCTGTCTGATGTTCTGAACAAATAACATATAACTCCCATCCGAACACATCAGGTGGGAGTTTTTTCCTGCTCCGGAGTTATTTTGTCAGTTTCTGGTATATTTTCATAAATTCTGCTACACATTCCGATTCAGTTATTTTTCTGTCGAAACCGTAAGCTGCCATAACCACTAAATCGTTTTTTGAGGAGGTAAAAAATCTAAATTTGACTACTTACAAACAGTACAATGAAGTTGTTACAAGAAACAAGGAATCGAAATATTGTCGTCAGCAGCTTAATGTATCTTAGGCAGGAACGAAGTCAGGTTCAGCAGAAAAAGAAAAATACACAGCCGGAATAAAAAATAAGCGAATAAATTTTTATATTATCCTCTTTTAATAATTATTTATTATTTTGATTCGTAGACAGCAATCACACTATCTATTGATATTGCTCCAAAAACACGACTATCAGAGCTTCCGCTTGCGTTATCACCCACAACAAATAACTCATTACTTTTGAGTATAAGTTGTTCTGTATCACTAAAAAAACTGTAATCATTATAAGTCAGACTATTAATAGTTAATCTTCCGTTATTAGAGCTTATTCTATCACCTGGTAAAGCAATTACACGTTTTATAACTCTTTCAGTAACATCATTCTGAGATTCTGATTCTTTATATGTTAAATCAAATATAACAATATCAGAATAATTAATATCTTTAAAATTTTTATTTGCTATCAGTATCTGTCCAGATTTTAATGTAGGAATCATAGAATTACCATTAACAATAACTATTTGATATTTGTAAAAAAATATAATTGAAATTGTTAAAATAAGTACACATAGTATAGCTGTTATAATGTTATTATTCTTTCTGCACATTCTCTTACTTCCTCATCATGTGTTACGAGTATTATTGTAGTTCCTGTTCCGTTTAGGTATTTAAGCAATTCCATAACTATTCTTTTATTTTCAACGTCAAGACTTCCAGTAGGCTCATCAGCAAGAATAATATCAGGTGATTTTATCAGCAGTCTGGCAATGGCAATTCTTTGTTGTTCACCACCACTAAGCTGAAAAATTTTCTTGCTTTCTATATTAGTATTAAGACCAACTTTTTCCAGTGATTCAGAAAATTTTTCCGTTTCAGTTTTTCTGTCCCATTTTCTGAATTTAGATGCAATTTTTAAATTATAGTTTACTGATTCATTTTCAATAAGTCCATAATTCTGAAAAAGATATCCTATATGAGTCTGAAGAAGTTTTCGACCGGAATTAGCATTAAATTCAGGATTTTTAATATTATTGATTATAATATTTCCGCTGTCTGGATTTTCAAGAAGTCCGATAATATTCAGAAGTGTGCTTTTTCCTGCACCACTTTTTCCACATATTGCTATAAACTCGCCTTGTTCCACAGAAAGACTGAAATCATTTAAAATCTTATTATTACCATAGGATTTATTTATATTTTCAAGTTTAACACAAATCATTGTTCAAGCTCCTTTCAGTACTTTTGAAGAATATTCAGCCGTTCTTGATTCAAGAATACCATAAAACATTATATAATCCAATGAAATTATTATGCCTGAAAAAATAATATTAAGTTTCATTTTATTTGAAATATAAAGTATGAATAAATAAAAAATTATGTGAATAAAAATCTGAAATCTATGCATTTGTGAAAAGCTATATCCATTCATTTTCATGATTGTGAATTTTTTCTGATTATGCTTGTAATAAAGGAAAGATTCATAAAATATAACGCATACCAGCAGAAAAATAAAAACTACAATAATAATTGAATATACAATGACTTCCAGTTTCGATTTATTAATATAACTTGTATAGATTGATTTAACACTGGGAGTACTTCCTGTCATCCAGTCAATATTACACTCCCGAAGTAATGGCGTTATTTCTGTACTGAAATTATTTGTATGAGATTTGAAAATAATTTCGCCGTTTGATATTGCACCGAATACTGAATATTCATCTTTATGTATGAAGACAATAGGGTACATAATATATCCCGGATATTTAGTTTTAATAGTTTCAAAAATATAAAACCTCTGATTTCTGTCATAAGTATGAATTTTTATATCGTCTTCGCCGATTCCCTCGAATCTTCCGGCGTGTACCCTGAGAACATCATTGGCTGAATATATGCCCTCTGGAATAAGAATTGTAGCTTTTTCATTTTTTATATCATCATATCTGATTTCTTTTCCGTCAGTGGTATATATCGGATTGAGTTTCATGTAATTATCATTAACAGTAACAAACCATTGACTTATATCTTTTTCCATTTGTGGTCGTCCGCACATCATAGCACACATCATGACAGCATCATTAGCATAATGTGTAAGTTTATAGAACTTTTTGTAATCTTCGTCCATATTTTCAGAGAATCTGGTATTTGTTATAGTATAATAATTTTCAAGTTGACTTGATATATTTTTGTATGATTTCATATTATTATAATATTCTTTAAAAGACGATACATTTTTATTACACATTGTCAGAAGAACAGAAACAATTACAAATTTTGAAACAATTGTAAGTATGTGGATTTTTTGTCCTTTGGCTTTCCCTTTCAGTATATTCAGCGGATTTATTGAAAATATATTCAGACATGACAATATATACAAAGATATGATTGATATTAAAGTAAAAAGAATTATTTTTACATTTTTTTCAATATAAAATCCACACAATTCTATGCTGCTGACAGAAACAAAAAATATTAATATTACTAAAAAACATATACTGACAGCGGAAAGATAGAATATAATAAAATCTTTTAAAAGCTCTGAAATTATCATTCCCGAACTGTAGCCTTCCAGTCTTTTTACTGCTATATTCCTTGATATTGACAACTGATAGAAAATCACACTGAAAAGCATAAGTACAAGCATTACTGCAAGTCCCGCATAAAGAATTTTTATCAGAGAATCGTCATTATTATATGTTGTAAATCCTTGATTCATTGATAAATTTTGTTCCGTGAGAGCATCAGACAACCTTACCAAATCGGAAGTATTCGCAAGGCACTGACTTCTTTTAATCTGCTGACTTGTTATATCCGACAAGGAATATATTGTATAATCATAAAAAAAGTCAATAAAAATCAGCTTGTTTTTTTTAAAATTATCAGAAATCAGTGATATATCAGTTGAATATGCATCATTATCTGATAACAGAATAGTACCTGTTTTTGTTCTGACCGGCAGAAAATTTTCCGAATTATTAGTCTTGAATATAATAAGTTCTTTTTCCTTGTCAGTGTTTTCTTCATATTTCATAAATGAAAACATAATATCAACATCTGCTGATTTACAGGCTTTTTCAATCTTTTCAATAAAATCAGAATGAGAAAATCCGTAGTCGTTTACTATCTCAATTTCTGTTTTTCCGGCGTTAAAATTTGCATTTTCAGTACATAAAAATACAAAAATTGAAAATACAAAAAGAAAAATCAATGTCAGAACAGTAATACAATACATCAGATATTTCATATATGCTCCTTAATTGAAAAATAACATTAAAAACTTCAAGCCTGTTCACTAATTCAATGCTTTAGAACAGGCTATCAGAAGTTTATTAGTTAGATGTAAAATTTTATGTAGTCGCAATCATAGGGGGTTCACAACCATTTGAATTACGATAATGACATGATGCACTTTGATACCAGCTCTTTGAATGTGAAGAATATGCCCAATTTCCGGCATTAACATAATAGCTTGAACCACCATCAGAATAATAATTGTTTCCTCCTACAGTTACATAACTAAGATGCTTGTGTTCATCATTATAATAATTAGAATATGCATCACTATCATCATATTTCCATTCACTAATGCAACCCTCAGCACAATCGCCTAAACCAGCAACATGAACTGCATTTGCATAAGTAACACTCATTACTCCGATTGTTGTTGTTGCGATTGCAACCATAGCCATAATTTTTTTCTTAAGTGTTTTCATAACTTTTTCTCCTTTTAGAAATATTTTTATTATTCATTGATGTATATATTAACCCTGTTCTGTATCACTTCGGCAGTATTTTCGGGAGTGGAATCGCCCGAAAGAAATAAACTGATTTCTTCCATACAGATAAGATAAATCTGTAAATCATATACCAGTGACTTGTCAATATTGCAAATATATTCAATATATCGAGATTTTTCCGTTTCTGACATACTACCTATATCTTTTTTTATATCACCAATATAAATATCATTATTGTCTTTTTTCATTGCCAAATCAGCTTTTTTATAAAGAGCTTTCTTATTGACAGGGAAGTCATCAATTGAACATTGTTTATCTTCTGTGAAAAAAATCCGGATAAAATCCATACATTCCGCTTTATTTTCTGACTGTTGAAAAATTGAAAAACTGATGTCATTATTAAAAATTGCACCTGAACCGGCTTCAGACGGATAACCGACAAATGTAATGTCTTCATTATTAAATACAACCGCCTGCAATTCATGGAAGTCCTCAAAACTATGTATGGAAGTTTTCTTCAGAAGAAACTTATCATTAATCATACCGAAAAACTGTTCATTTATGTCTTTTTGTCCGATATATTCAAAAGTATCGCCAAATTTAAGAAATTTTATCATATCCGGCGAATTAAAATTACATGATTGGTTATTATAATCAACAAAACTACCCAAATTTCCATAAAGTAAATTTTCAATCACTGATTTTTTATCAGCATTCTCCATAAGTTCCATATCTTGCGGAGCATTGTTATAAGCAGAAATAAGTTCGTCAATAGTCCAGTTTTCCTTGTTGCCCACATATTCCGATTTTCCTGCAATTGTATCAATATAGAAACTTACAGGCAGAGCGTATAAATTTCCGTCTGTTTCGTTCATTTTAAGTATGTTAGGTAAAAAATCATCTTTTACAATGTAATCATACAAATTAACAAAACAGTCTTTTTGTTTTAGATTGTCCGCATTTGTAAAACCGGATATAATCAGCATATCTGGAACATTTCCTGAAATTATATCCATATTAAGTTGCAATGAAGCACCCAGTTCGGAAACGTCAAGACTTTTATCATTATATTTGCTGTAATCGATAATTCTAACTTTACAGTCTGCTGAATTTTTATTGTATTCTGCAACTTCCGAACTTATAAAAGAATCTGTATAAGCTACGCCAAGTGTAATGTATTTTATTTCCTTTAAGTCAGATAAATTATTTTCAGAAATATAGAATGTTTCCAGCATACCATCAGCGGAATCATTACCGAAAACAATAAAATCACCATCACTGACTGAAACAAGATATTCTATATAACTACCATCTATTCCCAAATCGGAAAAGCGACATATATCAGTGATATTATTATCAGATTTTTCAAAAATTCCGTCATCGGTATATATATAAAGTTCATCGTTACATCCTGTTGTAAGCCGTGATATATTCCCCAATAATTCAAGTTTTTCAGTGTTTTTTATGGTCATGGAATCAATATCAATTGTACTGATATATTCATTGTTATCCGCATAATACGTAATAATCAAAGAATTTCCCGTTTTTTCAGTACTTTCAATCCAGCTGAAGTTCATATCTTCCGATTTTCTGATTTCATTACCATTATACATCAATATATTATATGTATTGTCGTTATAATTCTGAGCTGTCATTAAGATATTACCATTGTCAAAAAAAATCAAATTCTGAATTAAAATATCATCTGATTCTATTTCCGTACTATTTTTAAGTGTACGGTTTTCGTCATAAACAGAAAGTCGATATTTATCAGTATTTTCTGTCAGAATTGCAATATTTCCGTTTCTGTTCGCATCAAAGCAACTTATTTTTGAATTGCTTTCCAGTTCAGGAGTAATTTCCATTACGTCGGTAAAGTCAGCAGATGTACTGAAAATATACTCTTTTTTATCTGGATTTCTGTTGTTTCTGCCATGAATATAAAGCCGGTTATTTTCCGGAATATATCTCACATCACTTATGTATGAAATATCAAGATTTGTATTGATTTCTTTTGCTGAAAATGTGTTATCTGAAATCGGAACAGATTCCGGATTATTTTTTTCACTGCATGACACCGAAAGAATCAGATAAATAGTCGTAACAAATGCAAAAACCCACTTCATATTATTCCCCTGTTTTATCAAGAGGACTATATTCACTCCAGTCAAGAATCCTGACACCAAACAGTTTAACAGTGGCTTTACATGACACAGGAATATCATATGTTTTACCTTTTTTTTCGTATGGCTCTGTTGTCGTCGTATATTCAACACTATATCCAAGACCGCAATATTCAGCGTGTTTGTCCTCAGTGTTTTCTGAAAGTGTTATAAGTGGTTTTGTATACATTTCAGAATTTCTAAACCGTATACATTCCACAAGACACAAGACGATATAAACCGCTATTACTACAGTAATCCATATAACTATTTTCTTATTTACCTTCATTTTCTCTCCTTCAATATATATTTAGTTTATTTACTATTACATATTTGACAACTATAAAATAAACTTTGTTATAGTTCTACAAATATCTTTTTGTTTTAACTTAATACCTTTGAAGAAATAATAACTAATTTCAAATTGTCTTTTCTAAGCTGTACGAATAGATTGTCTCGTTTGAATTTTCGGCATAAACGGTAAATACTGTTTTCAAGCGATATGTACCGTTTGACAGTGATGACTTTGTGTTTGTTACAGAACCTTTAAAGCTATTTATAGTGTTACTCCAACTACATACATCGTTCCAATCACCTGAAGAATTTTTCTTCTGCAATGTTTGATTTATAACTATTTTAGTTGTTTCGTTATAGTAACCAGTAACAGAACTTTCGCAGGTTACGGTTGTACCTGATATAGATAAAGTAGAACTGCAATCACGTGCATATGAATAAGCTGGAGAATCAGGCAGAATTACAGTGGCTGATGCAACATTTCCGACAACGAAAGATGTAGAAAGAACAACTGCACAAAACAAAGATATAACTTTTTTCATCAATTAAATCACCCCCTGACTTTTATTATTCTAAAACAAGAAATTTAAAATTTCCCTGTTCAATAAATAATAACAAATCAGAGGGTTAAATCCTGACAGAAATTTTAGTAATTTTTTGTTATTCTACTTTTTGCACAGATTTTGCTATCTCAATTAGTATATTTTCACCAATATTTGAACCTAAGCTGATTATATAATCTCCGTTATCCCAGATAATATTGCAGTAATCATGATTATCAATAAAATATATAGCCTCATGACCGTTTATATCAACAGTAGTTATTTCCGCACCTTCTGTATTTATACTATGGTGATACTTCTTTTTCGTATACTGAGTAAAATAAATTGCTATATCATCTTTGGTATAAACTATATCACGAGTATATTCATCTTCTTCATTATAAACTACTTCAAAGTCACTGATGTCATAAGTTATTTCATAGATTTCTTCAAGAGTAGTGGGGGCTGTATCATCTTCAACAGGCTGGACAGTTGAAAATTTCTCATAAGTGCTTACAAAAAAGTTTGAAAATGCGTTTCTTAGTGCATCAATATTCATAATCGTAATCGAAGATACAACAAGTACAACCAAAGCAACACAGGCAATTCTTTTTCCGGCTGTGTTTATTATTTTGTAGTATGGCTTGTTGCGACGATTTATAAGTTTTTTCATTTTCTTCTCAAATTTCGGAGAAAATTCATGCTCAGTGGCAACGTCCTGCATAGCTATTTCATATTCAGGAGCGAGAGCATCATATAATGCTTTTTCAAAATTACTTCCTGCCATATTCACTCACCTTTTTCCAGTTTTTCTTTAAGTAATTTTTTAGCACGTTCTATCCGTTTCCACACGGCATCTACAGAAATAGCAAGCATTTCTGAAATTTCTTTGGTTGTGTACTTTCTGAAATAGTGCAGGAACAAAATATCTTTGTAAATCAATGGAAGATTTGAAATTGCTTTAATTAATTCGTCTCTGTCAATATTTTCAAAAAAGTCAACATTTATCGTTATTTGATTATCGTCAAGTCTGGTAAGATATTCGCTGTTTTTCTGATTCTTCCTGTAAATATTGATAGAAGTGTTTCTAACAATAATAACAATATAGGATTGTAATTCCTGACAGGAAAATTTTTTAATCATTTCGAAGTTATCTGCAATTTTTATAAATGTATCATGGACGGCATCTTCTGCATCTTCAACGTTATTTAGAATCTTATATGCCACGGCATACATTCGTTGCTTGTATTTTATGTATAAATCTTCAAATTCTGCTTTATCTTCAGCAGTATCAAGTACAGAAAGATATATGTTTATCATTTTCTATTCCCCATATATTATGTATTTTTTAACAATTATAACATATTTATTGTTATATTACAATACTTAATGAAAAATTTTTTGAAATAATATGCAAAGTCAACTGTCGGCAAATTTTCATTTTAAGGTATTATAAACGGCACTCCAAAGACATTGTATACAATAACTTTACGTTCTCTGCTCCTACACCTGAACAGAAATAACGCATCACACGCACGGCACAAGCTATACTAAATGCACGGGCAATATCCTGACTGTTCACTTGCCGACTTATACGACAAGTTGACAATGCCTCCTGAACTTCGTAAGGCACATCAACAGAATGACATAGCTGTTATGACCGCTTACGGCATCAAGATGACCGAGAGTGAATGTGGCAGAACTTATGATGTATCAGAAATTGACTTCTGGAAAATAACTGAAAAAGTGTATATATTGTACAAGAGTATACATTAACAACGAGGGCTGTAAAACGCCCTCTTATTTTTTTGTATTTACTCTAACACATTATAGTGTTTGATGAAAAATATTTGATGAAAGAGAAATTACACCTGAACGCATATCAAGAAACTGTTTGAAATTTGGCATCACATTTCTTATTGACAAATAAAAAAGGATATGTTATACTATGTTTACACTGTTTACATATGTAAACATCTTATTAATGTAAGGAGGAACATTATGGCAGACAAAAATGTTATCGCAATCAGAGCAGACGAAGAAACAAAAGCGAAATTCAAGGCAATCGCTGAAACTTTCGAGAATAACGGCATTGCACTTGAAAGTCTTCTCAATGCTTATGAAATGCAGACGGCTAAAGACAAATTGACAGTACGGAGAACCGACATTGAAGACTTTGATATTCATTTACAAGCGATTTCAAGTGCGTTCCTGCACTCTTTGGAGATTACCGAAAACACAACCGAAAGAGTCAGAGCAGAGTTTCAGAACAAACTTGAAAGTAAGGACAGAACTATTTCAGACTTACAGCAGAAACTGCATCAGGCTGAGCAGGCAATGAAAACAGCCGACAAACAAGCAGAATCAGCAAAAAATGACCTTGCCGAAACTGATACAAGATATTCAGTCCGTATCCAACAGCTTGAAAATGAACTTTATACAGCAACAAATGCAGTCTCACAAGCTGAATCAGCTTTAAAGGATAAGCAGACTATTATTGACAGTCTGACCGTTGAAAATGTCAAACTCAGAGACGAGGCACAACGTACAGAAATAGCAGAAACCGCATTGAAAACATCGGAAACACGTATTAAGGAGCTTGAAAGCACCATTGACCTTGAAAGACAGAAATCAGCAAACGAACTTGAAAAAGCCGTACTCCAAGCAGAACGGACTGCTACTGCCGAATTGAAGAAACTCACCGATGAAACAGCCAAAGCAAAAGAAAAACTTCTGGTAACTATTGCAGAACTCAATGAAAAGGTGGCATCCGCACAACAGAAATCGCAGGAAAAGCAGGATATTATTGATAACCTCAAAGAAAAAATTTCTCAGCTTGAAAAAGAAATTTTAAAATTTACTAAATAAAAGACAAAGGAGCAGGAAAACAACTGCTCCTTGTTAATGTTTACATATGTTTACACTGTTTACATACGTAAACATTTCTTTATTGTTATGAAATTGAATAATGTTTACATATGTTTACAACGTTTACATATGTAAACATTAAAATTTGACTGCACTTAATCATTATGATAAAATAAAACTATAAAGGAGTTGAAACTAATGGAAAATAACATAACTGTTCAGACTTTCAGTCCAGAACTGTTCCTACACTGGATTGAATATGTTGATGCAATGCCAAAGACTATTGAAACCTATACTAAATCAATCAGGCGTTTTGCACGATACGTCAAAGAAAACGGTATAACTCAGCCTACAAGAGCGGATATTATAGCATATCGTGACGAACTGAAAGCGACTCTGAAGCCTGCAACCGTCAAGGCATATATAGTAGCTGTCCGGCTGTTCTTCCAGTGGACTTATCAAGAGGGATTATATCCGAACATTGCGGAACATATCAAAGGTGTAAAAATTGATATAATATTTTCGCTTATTTTAGAACTCGTATAAAGTTGCAAATAAGAAAAAAATATGATATAATAGAAAAAGCATACGATACAGACTACAGGAACTAGAAACTAGAACCATTGTAGAAGTTAGGCAATAATTGTTCGAAAAAGAATTTAATTATTTATGGAAACAAGTTTTAGAGATGTGAGGGAGGTGCTTAAACGTGTTTACCACTATTGAACTCTTTGCTGGTGCGGGTGGACTCGCTTTAGGAGTAGAACGTGCTGGATTTAATACAATTGGCTTGATTGAGATTGATAAAGATGCATCAGAAACGCTTAGAAAGAACCGCCCTGACTGGTGGGTTATAAATGATGATATTTCTAATATATCCTGTCTTAATTTGCCATCATATTTCAATATTAAGGTTGGAGAACTTGATTTACTGTCTGGTGGTTCACCATGTCAGAGTTTTTCGTATGCAGGAAAGCGTTTAGGTTTAGAAGATGCAAGAGGGACTTTATTCTATCATTATGCTAAATTTCTGGAGCAGTTACAACCTAAGATGTTTTTGTTTGAGAACGTCAAAGGTCTATTAACTCATGATGGCGGAAAGACATACAAAACGATTGCAGATATTTTTGAAAGCACAGGCTATATTATTCAAAAGAAAGTATTGAATGCATGGGATTATGGAGTAGCTCAAAAACGGGAAAGACTTATTACTATTGGTATAAGAAAAGACCTCATTGATAAAGTAAGCTTCTGTTTTCCGCAACCGCATGCATACAAACCTGTTTTACGTGACGTATTGCTTAATTGTCCTGAGAGCGAAGGTAGCTTGTATTCAGAGTATAAGAGGAAAATTTTTGACCTTGTTCCTGCTGGAGGCTATTGGAGGGATATTCCAGAAGACATAGCTAAAGAATATATGAAAAGCTGTTGGTATATGGATGGCGGACGAACCGGAATTTTAAGACGTTTAAGCCTTGATGAACCATCTCTGACCATACTTACTTCTCCGAGTCAGAAGCAGACAGACCGATGTCATCCTTTAGAATCACGTCCGTTTACTATTCGTGAAAATGCAAGATGTCAGAGTTTTCCTGATGAATGGCAGTTTTGCGGAAGTGTAGCAGCTCAGTATAAACAAGTCGGCAACGCTGTCCCAGTGAATTTAGCTTTTGAAATAGCATCTGAAATAAGAAAATCATTGGAAAAATTATAAAAACTATCTGTATTATACCATATTATGGTAACAAATCACAATGTTTACACATGTTTACACTGTTTACATCTGTAAACATTTCTTTATATGGAGGAAAACTAATGGAATGGACTCTTTTATTTATTAAAGAAAAAGATTTTATCAACCATGTTCATCATACGATTGAAAAATATGGAGATAGGCTTGAGTCTTTTGATTTAAAACGTTTTAATAAAAACATTGTTGACCCTATTAAACTCATCTTTGATAAAACTGTATATCGTAAATCATGGGAAGAAATCATAAGCAATGAGATTTTCAGACAAAGGGATAAGTCTAACAATAACGACATAGGTTATTTTCATCAATATATTTTCAAGTATATAGCAAATTGTGAAGTCCCTAAGACTGGATGGGATGTTATATATAGAAATCCTGACGGCATCACTTTACCTGATGGAACGGTTGTACATACCATATATGTTGAAATGAAGAATAAACATAATACTATGAACTCATCGTCCGGAAGCAAGACATTTATCAAAATGCAGAATCAGATAATCAATGACAGGGATTGCGCTTGCTTTCTGGTTGAGGCAATAGCTCAAAAGTCGCAGAATATACAATGGTCAACTACAGTAGACAAGCAAAAAGTAGGAAACAACCTGATTCGCAGAGTAAGTATGGATAAATTTTACGAACTTGTTACCGGACAAAGAGATGCTTTCTATCAGATGTGTATGATTTTACCGGCTGTTATTGAAGAAATTGTAAGGGAAATGGATGATTCAATCGTTCCAAATGATACTGTTATTGAAGAATTGAAAGCCCATTCTGAAACATCAGCTATCAAAAAGAAAGAATTAGCAATGACTATGGCAGTATATATGTTAGGTTTTGCGGATTATAATGGCTTCTCAGTTTAATTAAAGCTCAATGAAGGTATCCGCACAACAGAAGTCTCAGGAAGCAGGAAATTAGATACTTCAAAGAAAAAATTTCCCGGCTTGCAAAAGACCCAGAAAAACTTACTTCATAAAAAGATAGGGAGCAGTTATTTTTTCTGCTCTCTGTTTTTTGTCTCAAAAAATCAGACTTAATTTTTATATTTTACAAAAAAGTGATTATTATTCGTTATTTTGTACAAATTTGAAGGTGTACAGCGGTGTACAGCAGTGTACAGCAAGGTTTTTATTGCTGTACACCTCTTTTTTGGCTTAAAATAGCCATTTGTTTAAAAAGGTGTACAGGTGTACAGCAATTTTCTTAGGCTTTTCAAAAAAATGCATGTTAGGCTCACCTCTTTTTTAATTTTGTAACCATTTTGTAACTAAAAAAGAGGTATCTTTAAAATAAATTTATAGTTTAGTATAAAAATGCTGTTCACCTGTTCACCTTTTATTATTTTAACCCTATAAATAGGTAAAAAAGAGGTGTACAGCACATATTTTACTGCTGTACACCTTTTTTTAAGTTTTAAGCTATAAATAGGGTAAAAAGTAGGTGTACAGCAATAATTTTCATTGCTGTACACTTTTTACGTCAAAATGCACAAAGAAATCCTATAAATAGGCAAAAAAAGAGGTGTACAGCAATTTTTTTAACCGTTTTACCTCTAAAGCATGGTGAACAGCAGGTCTTTTATTGCTATACACCTTTTAATAAACCGCTATTTTAAGCCAAAAAAGAGGTGAACAGCAAATTTTTTAAGCTGCTGTACACCAATAAGGTGAACAGCAAATCTTTTTAAATTGCTGTACATCAATAAGGTGAACAGCAGGTCTTTTATTGCTGTACACCTTTTAATAAACCGCTATTTTAAGCCAAAAAAGAGGTGTACAGCAAGTCTTTTTAAAATGCTGTACACCAAAAAAGAGGTGAACAGCAGGTCTTTTTAAAATGCTGTACACCAAAAAAGAGGT
>JAIDQQ010000050.1 GCA_029062165.1 Ruminococcus sp. | reverse complement strand
GACTTTTTACCAAAATTATATTATAATATTAATATGGAAAGGTGTGAGAAAAATGTTGAATACACATACGATAGCCAATACATTTATTTTGCTTGGAATTAAGGAACATATTGGTATATCTCCTATGAAATTACAGAAACTTACATATTTTCTTTACAAAGAATACCTCCAGAGAACAAACGAAAAATTATTCAATGAACCATTTGAAAAATGGAAATATGGTCCTGTTCTTCCGTCTCTCTACTATGAGTTCAGTTCATTCGGGGCTAATCCGATTAACCGGTTTTTCAGAAATGCAAAAGGTCAGGCAGAAATAATTGATTTAGATTTTACAAGTGCCTTGTCAAAAGCTGTAAAAAAAGTATGGAATATTTATAAAAGTTATTCTGCTGTTGAACTTTCTTCACTTACTCACGAAGAAAATACAGCATGGTCTAAAGCTGTAAATTACATATTATCTGATGAGGACATAAAAAATGAAAGAGAATTACTGTGAAGAAATCAATTCCGGCATTGATGAACCTCTTAAAGATAATAATGAATTAAAAAATAATAATAAAGTAAAAATAATTCCTACTGAAGAAGTCGACGATATTGAAAGAAAAGCCCGATATTACGAAAAAATGGACAAGCATATTTATAAACATCATGGTTTTCAGCTTTTAATAGGTTGTGGAGTTGTATATTTATCAATTGTAATTTTAGATACTATTGTTTCAAATGCATTTAACTGGAAATCAAGTGAACTGACAAAGGAATTTTTAGAATTAGTTAAATTTGTAATATCCACCTTAATAGGATATGTTTTTTCAGAAACTCAGAAAAATAAAAATGAATAAATAAACAAGCGGAGCATGAAAAATGCTCCGTTTTTTATTTTTGATTTCAAAAACTATACGAAAATCATACGAAAACCATACGGAAATTTTATTGATTCCGGACGGTTTTTTTATTATAATAAAGAAAAAACAGGTGATAGAATGTACATGAAATATAACCCGAATCCACAGGGAAAAAGCGTCGGAGACTGTGTAGTGCGGTCAATATCAAAAGTCCTTGACTATGACTGGGAACGTACGTATATAGAACTCGCTGTACAGGGCTTTATGATGTGCGATATGCCGTCTGCAAACACCGTATGGGGAGCATATCTCAAAAGCAAGGGTTTTATACGGTACGTAATTCCGGTTGACTGTCCGGAATGTTATACGGTTGCAGACTTTGTGAAAGACAATCCGTACGGAAAGTACGTACTTGCAACCGGTTCGCACGTTGTGACGGTCATCGACGGAAATTATTACGATTCATGGGATTCCGGTGAGGAAATACCTGTCTACTACTGGAAGAAAGAGGTCTGAAAAATGCCTGTATATCCTAATTTTTATCAAAATCCTTATCAGCAGTACCAGCCACAATATACGCAATATCAGATGCCACAACAGACAAATCCACAGTCACAGAATGGCATTATATGGGTACAGGGCGAGGCAGGTGCAAAATCTTATTTAGTAGCGTCCGGACAGTCCGTCTTGCTTATGGATTCAGAAAATCCGGTATTTTATCTCAAGTCAACCGACCCTTCCGGTATGCCGTTACCGCTCCGGATTTTCGACTATACCGAAAGAAATTCCATGCAGACACCACCAGAAACACCGGTTTTTTCCGGTAATGATATGACCAACTACATCACACGGCAGGAATTTGAAGAAAAAATTTCACAGTTGCTCACACAGAAAGGAACTATAGAAAATGCCAAATCCGATATTTAACATGATGAACAGAAATACACGTCCAAATATGCAGACAATATTTCGGCAGTTCATGGGACAGATGCGTGGGAAAAATCCCGACAAAGAGATTAATGACCTTATTTCAAGAGGAGAAATCAGTCAGGCACAACTGAATCAAATACAGGCTCAGGCACGGCAGATGCAGAGCTTGTTTGACGGAATGAAAAAAATGTTTGGTTTTTGAGGCAATAGCCTTGAAATAAATTTTTTAACGAAAGGGGACATTTTATGTCACTTACAACATCAGAAATGACACCGGCTGACATTGCAGCAGTCACCAATAACAACGGTAACAACTGTAATGACGGCTGGGGTGGTGGCTGGAGTTCGTGGATAATTCTTTTCCTTATCTTCGGAATGTTCGGCTGGGGAGGCTTCGGAGGCTTTGGCGGTGGCTGGGGCGGTAACAATGCCGGAGTACAGGGAGCGCTTACACGAGGTGAACTCTGTCAGGATATGAATTTCAGTCAGCTTGAAAACGGCGTGAGAGGCATTCAGCAGGGGCTTTGTGACGGTTTCTACGCACAGAATACAGCTATTATGAATGGTTTTCACGGTGTTGATAACGCAGTATGTCAGCTTGGTTATCAGACACAACAGGGATTTCACGGCGTTGACAATGCTATCTGCAATCTTGGCTATCAGACACAGCAGGGCTTTAATCAGACGAATATTGCACTTATGCAGGGTCAGAACGCTTTGCAGTCACAGCTTGCGGATTGTTGCTGTCAGACACAGAGAGCCATTGACAGCGTAAATTATAATATGGCGTCAAATACTTGTGCTATCCAGAATTCTATGTGCAACAACACAAGGGATATAATTGACAGTCAGAACAACGGTACAAGAGCGATTCTCGACGCTCTCACGGCACAGCGCATTGAGGCTAAAGACCAGCGTATAGCCGAACAGGCACAGACTATCGCACAGTTACAGCTTTCCGCATCACAGTCTGCACAGAATGCCGTACTTATGGCGGCTATGGACGCCAACACAGCAAATATTATCCGCCGTACTGGCAATGACTGCCCTGTTAATGCTTACGTAGTCCAGCCACCTACACCGGTAAGTTTCCCTACAAACTGTTACGGACAGGCTACATTCTCAAATAACGGCGGTTGTGGTAACTCCGGTTGCTGTTAAGGAGGGATTTTATGTCCTGTAAATCGGTCTGCAAACTTTGTGACAGGCTTATAATAAGTCAGGCGGTGACATTCGCTGACGGTACATTGACAGTCAATATCCCTGCCGGAAGTTACGGAAACGGTTGTAAATACTGTATTGTCATTGCACAGGATATTCCGGCGACGACTACCATAAATGCACCGGTAGTCATAACGATAGGTACAGGCACGGTTGAATATCCGCTGACAAACCGCTGTTGCAGTCAGGTGACGGCGTGCGGAATACGTACTCGCACAAAGTATTGTACAACTGTTTCTACCAGTGCAACCGGTGGTACTTTCCGCCTTATCGGTAAGCCTTCATGTTCTCCTGATAACCGTCTGTCAAGTATCGACGGAACTGCACCGACAGCTTAAATTTTTTGTATACATTTGTATACATCAATTTCCCTAAAAATAGCTATGTATACATTGTATACACTGTATACATAGCGTGTTATACTGTTAACATAGTGTTAACGCATTGAAAAGAGGTGATTTTATGCACGAACTCAAAGAACTTAAAGAAAAATTCCACGACGAACTCCGAAAAATAGCAAGAAAGTCCGAAATGTCCGCCGGTGACCTTGAGACAGCCAACAAACTTACGGACACTATCAAAAATATTGATAAAATCTGTATGTTTGAGGACGACGGCTACAGCGGTGACGGTGAATGGACTGCTAACGGCAATTACGGCAAAAGTAACAGCTATGCCAGCAGAAAACGTTACAGCCGTGACGGTAGCAAGGAACATATGCTTTCAAAGCTGGAAGACATGATGTACAATGCTGACAGTGACAGAATGAAATCCGCTATCAGAAAATGTATTAACGAAATCGAAAGGGATTAAAGAGGTGATTTCATGCTCACACAAAGAGAACTTATTGACGCAATACGTGAGTGTGAAAATGCTCCGGTGTCGTATCAGAACTGCCAGCGGTTAGCGACGTTCTATGGCATATATGACCATATGTTTCCGCCGGAAGTACAGACAGGAATCAAAGCCGAAAAGGTTATAGAGGATTACGGAAAGAGTGATTTTCTGCTGTCAGTCGGTGGGAAAAATGCCGAAAAAGTATGGAACGTAATGGATGAATTGATGTCAACGCTACAAGCGGTCAACCCGAAACTCTATGAAGGAGTACTCCGGAAAATTGATGACCTGTAACCGTGTCGCTTTCGTGTCGACTTGTTTTGAAAAATACTGCAAATCTGTGCAGAATCCTGCAAAAATGTGAAAAATACTGCAACAGAAAACATAGAAAAAACCGCTGTAAACCGGACATTAACCGGAATACAGCGGTTTTATTTAAAGTGCGGGTAACAGGACTTGAACCTGCACACCTTTCGGCACAAGAACCTAAATCTTGCGTGTCTGCCAGTTTCACCACACCCGCATATTAAATTTTGTTGTCTGAATTAGTACAATATTATTTAAGCCATTGTATAAATGCAGTTTTATCAGAACTGTTATAGCCTGCATTCCTATAAAATGAAAGTGTTTTTTCATCTTTTGAACCTGTAAGAAGCATTATTTTATAACAATTATTTGCTACTGCTATTTTCTTTGCATAGTTTAAACATTCCGTAGCATATCCATTTCCTCTGTATTCTTCAAGAGTGACTACATTTTCTACAAAAGCATATAGACGTATGTTTCTTGTTAAATTAGGAATAATAACACACACGCATGATGAAACAATTTTTCCATCGATTATGTTTACCAGCAAATGATGATTTTTATCATTTAGTATTTCATTCCATACGTTTTCCAAAGTTTCTGATTGTTCAGGGATAGAATCTTCATGTAATGACAAATATAATTCTAATAATTCTTTCAGTTCATCATATTGTATTTCACGAACCATAATTTTCTCTTTTCAAATTATATATTTATGTAAAAAGATTACTGCAATGTAGTAACACCATATTCGCATATGACGGTGGAATTATTAAATTCCACCGTACAGATGTTATTATAGCATATTAAATTATATTTGTCAAGCCCTGAAACGAAATTTTTTCAGAATCTGAAATCACGACTGCCATTTTTTATAGCGTTAAGATTTTCAATAGCTTTTTCCTTTACTTTCGGATTGGTAACTTTATGGATTTCACGTGAAATAAGTGCTTCTCCGATTGCTTTTGTTTCCGGACTTGCATAGTCTTCAAGGTATTCCTGTAACGTCATGAGGGCGTTAGGGTGACAGCAGTTCTGAATCTGTCCCACCTTGCACAGTGACATGAATCTGTCTCCGGTACGTCCTTCACGGTAACAAGCCGTACAGAATGACGGTATATAATCCATATCCATAAGCCATTTCACAACCTCGTCCAGTGAACGCTGGTCAGACACGTCAAACTGTTCAGTATCGTGCGGACGTTCTTCACTGGAATATCCGGCATATCCGCCTACTGATGTTCTTGAACCGCCTGAAATCTGTGAAATACCCAGTCCGAGAACTTTATTACGACACGTTTCATTTTCACGGGTTGAAATTATCATACCAGTGTAGGGAACAGCTATTCTTATACAGGCGATTATTTTCGCAAAAGTATCATCATCAATGCTGTTGTCGAAAACATTCGGGTCAATATCGGAAGCCCTTTTCACACGTGGTACGCTTATTGTATGAGGTCCTACACCGTGGACAGCCTCTAAATGTTCGGCGTGCATGAGAAGTCCGGCAAATTCGTATTTATACATATCCAGTCCGAAAAGCACACCAAGACCTACATCATCTATACCGCCTTGCATAGCCCTGTCCATAGCTTCCGTGTGATAGGCGTAATTGTGTTTAGGTCCGGCAGGGTGGAGTTTTTCATAACTTTCCTTGTGGTAGGTTTCCTGAAAAAGTATATACGTACCTATACCGGCTTCCTTGAGTTTACGATAATTTTCAACGGTAGTACCGGCTATATTTACATTAACACGTCGGATAGCTCCGTTTTTGTGCTTTATTGAATAGATAGTCTTAATGCATTCGAGGATATATTCAATAGGATTGTTTACAGGGTCTTCACCGGCTTCAATTGCGAGACGTTTATGACCCATATCCTGAAGTGCAGTAACTTCCCTTACGATTTCTTCCTGTGTGAGTTTCTTACGTGGAATTTCCCTGTTCTGATAGTGATAAGGACAGTACACACACTGATTCACGCAGTAATTCGAGAGATACAGCGGTGCGAACATTACTATTCTGTTACCGTAGAATGCTTCTTTTATTTCACGTGCAAGGGAATACATTTTTTCAATCATTTCCGGATTTTCGCACGCAAGAAGTACACTTGCTTCACGGTGGGAAAGTCCGGCACATTCAACGCCTCTTCCGGTTTTTTTCGGTGAAGCTTTTTCGAGTATTTTTTCTATGAGTTCAATGTTGTTTTTGTTTTGTTCGGCGTATTCGATAGTATCAAGAATTTCCTGATTGTCAATAAATTCCTCTGCCTTAAGGGATGCCGGATTATACATTATAAATTCCTCCGTTTACTTTTTTGAGATTACAGCCTTTGCGGACACGCCTTTAATCTGTCCGAGCCTGCCTGTCAGACTGCTTATAACGTCGGGTATAGCGTCGAGAGTAACGGAAATTACAGATATACCACGTTCACGATATGGTATACCCATTCTGCCTATAATTATATTACTGTATCCGTGTAGTACGTCGTTTACTTCCTGTACGGCTGACGGGTCATCAATGATAATAGCAGTTACAGCGATTCTTTTATCCATTGAAACAAATACCTTTCATAATAAAATATCCGCCTGAAAAAAACAGACGGACATAAAATTTCCATGAAAATATTACCGGTACAATCCGGACTTAATCCCGACTGACCGTAAATATCTGTTTTTTTCATTCCGGTAACGGAATAAATCCCGATACCCGACTTCCTATATTATATCACAGTATTCATGTATTGTCAACAGTTTTAATACCTGCTCCGTCTGCGATGTGTTAGTACGCTAAAACAATAATTTCCGTAAAAACTATAGACAAATTTGTTTTTTTATGTTATAATAAACAAAGAATATAACTTTTTGAGGTGATTTTATGGGCTTATTTTCTTCTTTCGGGAAAACAAAGTATTTTGACAGTAATATTAATCCTAGATGCGATTACTGCCAGTACGGTAAACGTACCAAAGACAGTAACAATATACTCTGCGATAAAAAAGGTATTGTATCGCCGGATGATTCATGCGGAAAATTTTCCTATTCTCCGCTGAAACGTATACCTGTCAAACAACTGAACTTCGTGGGCAGTATGGCAGACGAGGAATTATATATCGAATCCGCCGGTGACCGTGAGGAAAAAGTTACGGAAAATTAATGACATAAGCATGACAGTCAGATTGCGTAAATTATAACGGAAATCTATTGACAAATCCGTATACATATGGTAAAATTAATCTATACAAATTCAGGATAGGAGAGATGCAAAATGTACGGATTTATGATGCTTGCGGAAAACGCACCGCTTACCGGCGATAATTTCCCAGTAACAGCACTTATAATAGTAGGCGTTATTGCTGTAGTGCTTGCCATTGTGACAACGATTCTGTCAAAGAAAAAAAAGAAATAATAAAACTTTTCCTCCGCATATACTTCTGTATAGTACATAAGCGGAGGTTTTTTTATGATTTGCAGACTTGAAGACTTACGTAAAAAAGAAGTCATTGACATTCTCACAGGAGAACGTCTCGGCTACATTGACGACGTGGAAATGAATGTTGAAAAATCTGCTGTACAGTCTTTCGTGATTTACGGCAGAGAACGTTTTTTCGGTATTTTCGGCAGGGAAGATGATGTCGTTATACCATGCAGTGAAATAAAAGTCGTCGGCAATGACGTTGTACTTATAAAACACGTCGCAATGTCAGATGTTACAAAAATTATCAATAAAAGCGCTGAAACTTCGTGAAATTCTACAAACACAAAAGGCTTGACTTTTTATGGATAAAATGCTATAATGTTAAAGCAATTCGCACACCGTCGCTTTTGCGGGCTGGTGCGTCTGTATAGACGTTGTTCGTGATTCAGGCACGGTGGAGGATTAATTTTAACCAATCAGGAGGAACTACACAATGGGAGTAGTATCAATGAAACAGCTTCTTGAAGCTGGTGTACACTTCGGACACCAGACAAGAAGATGGAATCCGAAAATGGCTCAGTACATTTTCACCGAAAGAAACGGCATATACATTATTGACCTTCAGAAAACTGTAAAGAAACTCGAAGAGGCTTATATGTTCGTCCGTGACATCGCTGCTGACGGCGGTGAAGTTCTTTTCGTAGGTACAAAGAAACAGGCTGGCGATTCCGTAAAGGAAGAGGCTACAAGAGCAGGCGCACACTACGTAAACGCAAGATGGCTCGGCGGTATGCTTACAAACTTCAAGACAATCCAGACAAGAATCAGAAGACTTGAACAGCTTCACACTATGGAAGAAGACGGCACTTTTGCACTTCTCCCGAAGAAAGAAGTCGTTAAACTCAATCTTGAAATCGAAAAGCTTGAAAAATTCCTCGGCGGTATCAAGAACATGAAGAAGATTCCGGCAGCTCTCTTTATCGTTGACCCACGTAAAGAAAAAATTGCTGTTGCCGAAGCTAAGAAACTCAACATTCCGATTGTCGCTATCGTTGACACCAACTGCGACCCTGACGAAGTTGATTATGTAATTCCTGGTAACGACGACGCTATAAGAGCAGTAAAACTTATCGCCGGTACTATCGCTAACGCTATCATAGAGGGCAGACAGGGCGACGATAATACAGTTGAAGAAGTACAGGAAGCTACGGCAGAAACTGTTGAAGCTACTGAATAATTCAGAAAAATCAAAACCCGAATTGTTTTAATGGTTCGGGTTTTTAATAAATATTTTGGAGGTAATTAAAATGGGAAAAGTTTCCGTTGCTGATATAAAGGCACTTATGAAATCCACAGGCGTAGGCATGATGGACTGTAAAAAGGCTCTCGAAGCCAATGAGGGCGATATGGACAAGGCTATTGAATTCCTTAGGGAAAAAGGTCTTGCTACACAGGCTAAGAAAGCCGACAGGGCTGCTGCTGAAGGTATCGTTTCAGCAGTCGTTGACGGTAATGTAGGTGTTCTTCTCGAAGTAAACACTGAAACAGATTTCGCTGCAAATACAGACGATATTAAAAATTTCGTATCTGCTGTTGCAAAGACAATCATTGAAAAGAATCCGGCTGACGTTGAGGCTCTCAAAGCTGAAACTATCAGCGGTGGTACTGGTACAGTAGGCGAGGCTCTCACTGAACTCGCTGGCATGAAGATAAGGGAAAACATTGTTATCCGTCGTTTCGTAAGAATGGAAGGTGTTTTAGCATCATATATTCATAACGGTGGTAGCATAGGCGTTATGGTAAAACTCGACACTGACCTTTCCGCTGAACAAGTTGCAACTATCGGTAAGGACGTTGCTATGCAGTCCGCAGCCCTTAACGCTCCGTACCTCTGTCGTGAAGATGTTCCGGCAGAAGTACTCGAAAAGGAAAAGGAAATCATTCTTGCTCAGATGGCTGAAGACCCGAAGATGTCAAGCAAGCCTGAACAGGTTAAAGTCAAGATTGCAGAGGGTAAAGTCGGCAAGTACTACAGCGAAAACTGTCTTCTTGAACAGGCTTTCGTCAAGGACGACAAACTTTCCGTACAGGGCTATGTTGACGCAGAAGCTAAGAAACTCGGCGGTACTGTCAAGGTAGTTGAAGTAGTACGTTATGAACGTGGTGAGGGTGTCGAGAAGAAAGAAGACAATCTCGCTGACGAAGTTGCTAAGATGATTAAGTAATCACTTATCTATCAATCAGAAATTTTACAGAGTATTCCGGATTTTTTCAAAAAACCGGAATACTTTTTATATATCCTGCTCTTGCAGTATGGAAAAAAATATGTTATAATTATCAAGAGGTACTTTTATGAACAGAAATATTGAAATTCTGATTTCCTCTATAGGAAAGGTAATAGTCGGCAAGAATGATACTGTAATCCGGCTTGTTTCCGCTATGCTGTGTGAGGGACACGTTTTACTTGAAGATGTCCCGGGTGTAGGGAAAACTCAACTTATTACGGCTCTTTCACGTTCTATAGGCGGAAAATTCAACCGTATTCAGCTTACACCCGATGTTATGCCCTCTGATATTTCCGGCTTTACCATGTTAGACCAGAATACCGGAAATTTTATCTATCGTGAAGGTGCGGTCATGTGTAACTTCCTGCTCGCCGACGAAATAAACCGTGCGTCACCTAAAGTACAGTCTGCATTGCTTGAAGCTATGGAAGAACATCAGATTAGTCTTGACGGTACAACACACCAGCTCCCGAAACCGTTTCTTGTAATGGCTACACAGAATCCTGTTGAAACTTACGGTACTTTTCACCTGCCGGAAGCTCAGATGGACAGGTTTTTCATGAAACTTTCAATGGGTTATCCGTCGGAAGAAGAAGAAGTCAGAATACTTGAACGTACTGAAATGCACAATCCTATCATGAATATTGAACACCCCGTAATGACCCTTGATGACATTATCAGACTACAGAATGAAGTTAAAAAAGTACGTGTAACGGAGCAGGTAAGGAATTATATTGTTAAAATAGTTTCGGCTACACGTAACGACAGAAATACTACACTCGGAATAAGTCCACGTGGAAGTATAGCACTTTATAAAGCCTCAAAGGCGTTTGCTTATGTCTATGAACGTAACTATGTAACTCCCGACGATGTCAAAAATACTGCTGTTTCGGTACTGGCACACAGAATAATATTATCGCCACAGGGAAAAACAGAGTTCGGCACAAGCGAGGAATACGTTAAAAACCTGCTTAAAAAATGTGAAGTTCCGTCCATGTAGGTGATGCTTATGAATATAATAAAACATCTTATAAGCGTATTGGCAATAGCATTTATATTATATATATTCACATTCTACATAGACGGCGAAATGGGTGTTATTCTGGTATCATTCATGATTTCCGCACCGGTTTTTTCGTTTGTATTCGTGGTATACAGTAGAAACAAAATAAAAGTCTCTTTCGATTGTGACGGCTATGTAAAAAAAGGCAGTAAACTGAAAGTTACTGTTACTGTGGAAAAAAATACCAGTCTGCCGTTCGCACTGGTTGATATAAAACCATATGTTTCGGAAGTTTTCGGACAGGATATTAAAACATATCGTCTTTCAATGCTGAACGAACGTCGGAAAGACTTTACTTTCACGGTAGACGCAGTGACCGGCGGAAACGGTGAAATTTCAATAGATACGGTATATTCATGCGGATTCCTCGGTTTTATCAGACTGAAATCAAAAATTCCGCTACCTGCTCCGCAGAATGTGGGAGTTATTCCGGAAATACCGGAAATAAAAGCATCTTCACAGCTTTTCAGGTTAATATCGGACGTTGTTATGACAAGTGACGACGATGAAGAAAATGATACTTCAATGATGTTTTCTACGAATACCACAGTAGGCTACGAACACCGTGAATACGTCGCCGGAGACCCTCTCAAGCGTGTAAACTGGAAACTCTCCACAAAAAGAGGTAAATTAATGGTACGTCTTGAAGAAGCGACATCTTCCGTACAGCCGGAAATTCTCCTTGACTTATACAGAAACAGTTCCGTAAAGGCAGAAGATTCCGTAATCATTGAGGAAAAATTACTTGTTTCAGTTTTCGGACTTTTAACGCTTATGTTAAAACAGGGTATAGCCTGCGGATTCACCTACTACAGTCCCAAAGGTGAAATAATTACGGAAAGCGTTGATAATCCGGATTATCCTGTACAGTTGTTACTTAAAGTACTTTCTGTAAAGGTAATTCCGGACAGGCGTATAGAAATTCTGCCGGAAAGTTCTTCGGCGTGTGCGTGTATCGTCTCTACTACAGACACCGGCGGAAACTTCACGGCAATAACGGACAGAATAGAAAATACTGAAAATACAAGTATTATCGGTATATCACCGGAAATGCCTGCTCCGTCTGACATTCCGCTGTGGTATCTCGACGAAAACAATAATTTTATAATGGTGTGAAATTATGCAGAAGAATAATAACAGATTCAAGGATTTTATTCTGAAAACTGTCTGTGACCCTGTACTTATATATACCGTTATTATCATGATGTCAATAATGTATCACTATAAAAGCGAACACACTGTTATATATGGTATAGTTTCATTTGTTACAGCCGGACTTTCTTTCAGGCTTTTCGACTACATGAAAAAACATAAATTCACGGGGGTAATTGGTTATATAGCACTATTTCTGATATTCATGTATGTTGTTGGAATTGTACAGGAAAAAGGCGAAAATTCCTATCCGCTTAGTTTCGGGGTATGGTTTCTTACGCCACAGGACGTACTTGAATACAGTAAATGGTATACTATAGAAATATTCCTGTTGTTTCAGTTGTTCATGATGTCGGTAATATATTACTTTACAAGAATACAGTACAGAATTTTCATGGGATTTCTGATATTGATAATACCGTTTGCGATATACGGTAAGGAATACGAAAAAATACCGACGTATTTCATACTTATGCTTGCGGTATCGTATATAATCATAATGGTAGATTCCCGACAGCTACGGAATACCGATAAAATAGAAATAGTCGGCAGGAAAGATATATGGAAATCAGTTATAGTATACGCTGTCATATTTGCGACGGTATCGGCAATAGTTCCGAAACAGGAAGTTAAAGCAAACAGAGATTTTCTTGACACCCTCATTTCCGCTGACCAGTTTACAGACCGTCTTATATCAATGTTGGGAGTTTTCAGGGACACCACAGACAATGAACAGTTCCGTACAAGCACTAACACTCCGGTATATTACGTCAGTTCGCAAGACCCTATGAGACTTAAACTTACAACTTTTTCCACATATGACTATAAAAATGATTCGTGGTCAGTTGAGGATTCAGACAAGAATTTCCGTACAAAATTCATAACCAATACACAGACTATGAAAAACGGACTTTATAACTCTGACGAAACAGGAAGTCTGACTAAAGCACTTCTGCATACGGCTGAAATAAGTCCGGAATTTGCAGGAAAATATAATCTCACCGGATATTCACCGGAGCAGGTGACTATACCGGAAAAACGCTGGATTTCAATAAATTCAAATATACGTGGTTCGCAGTTTGCACCCGTACCGCAGTTAGTACAGGATTTCTGGTCAACAACCTATATGGAAGAAATGGCACTTATTTATTCCGGTACTATATATGCAGCCGGTGAAACAAGTCCGTATTTTGCACTTGACGAAAAATTTGTATACAGCTATACACCGGACGTATTTTTCATTGACAGTACGAACAGAAAAATTACTGATAATATGTCGGTTGAAAATTATGCAGAAATGCTTACGGAAGCAATGTCAGTACCGGATAATGAATACGCCGGTATAATAAGCCGTGAACTTGAAGAATATATTTCGTATAATGATTTTCTTCTTGATTACGGAGACAGTAAGAAAATATACGAACTCGCACAGCAGATAACAGCCGGTTGTAACTCCGATTACGAAAAGGCAACCGCTATTGAAGCATATTTCCGTGACAATGGTTATATATATGACCTCGACTACCGCAAGGCAAAAGGCGATAATACAGAAACTTTTTTATTTAATTCAAAACGAGGTGTCTGCTATGAATACGCTACAGCAATGGTACTGCTTTCACGTGCGTCAGGTATTCCGGCACGGTACTGTGAGGGCTATAATATGTCACATCTCTATAATAACAGTATACTGAAGACTAATTTTATAGTAACTGCTAATGACGCACATGGTTTTCCGGAATTATATATACGTGGTTTCGGCTGGATGTCATTTGAGCCTACTGTCAGTGATTCGGAAGACACTCAGGAGACCACAACGGCATCTGATTCACTTACAAGAGCAGGTATAATAATACTTGTCATTGCCGTACTGGTACTGATGTCAGTAATGTTTTATCCTGTAGTTTCGCACCGGATTTTCATTTACAGATACAGTAAAAAATCGCCGAATGAAACTGTAAAGGCGGTAATGCACAGAATAAGTCGACTGTCCGGAACTGATACCGGATATACTTCACAGGAAGTAGCCGGATATGTGCTTGCGGAATGGAATGTTGATATTCATGATACGGCACGGCTTTTTGACAGTGCGGTATACGGCGAGACTATACTGAACGATACGGACAGAAACACGGCTATGAACTCATATACAGCGGTTTACGAAGCACGTCAGGAACAGAAACGAAACAGGAAAATAAAAAAATAATCAGGAGGTTTTTTATTTATGGAATGGACAGAAGTAAATATCTATACGGCGACACCGGCTATAGATTTATTATGCTATAAACTGGAAGATATAGGCATAAAAGGTTTTGCCATACGTGATGCGGAGGATTTCAACGAATTTCTTGAAAACAAATACGGAAAATGGGATTATATCGACGATGACCTTATGGGACTTTCACAATGTGAGACCTGTATTACAGTATACTTGCCCGACAATAATCAGGGTAGGGATATGCTTACGGCTATACGCTCCATGCTTGCGGAAATGAAGTCAACTGATACCGACGGTCTTTACGGCAGACTTGAAGCCGAACTTTCAAGCATACGTGAGGAAGACTGGGCTAACAACTGGAAACAGTATTTCAAGCCCATAAAGATAGGCGATAAACTCATAATAAAACCGTCATGGGAAGAGTGTTCCGACTGTGAGAGCAGAAAAATTCTTGAAATTGACCCTGCTTCAAGTTTCGGGACAGGTCAGCACCATACAACACGCCTGTGTCTTGAACTGCTTGAAAAGTCACTTAAGGGCGGTGAGCAGGTACTTGATATGGGTTGTGGTAGCGGTATACTTTCAATAGGAGCAATCCTGTTAGGTGCGGAAAACGCTGTTGCCGTCGATATAGAAGAAAATGCTGTAGCAACCGCTAAGGAAAACGCCGAAAAAAACAACATTCCGGCAGAAAAATACAGGACTTACTTCGGCAACATACTCACCGACAAAACACTTGCCGATACCATTGAAATGAAATACGACATTATAACGGCTAATATTGTAGCAGATGTCCTTATAGCTATGAAAGACCATTTTGCACGCTATATCAGGGAAAACGGAATACTTATAATTTCCGGTATCATTACGGAACGTTCCGGAGAAGTCATATCGGCTGTAAGTTCAGCCGGTTTTGAAGTGACTGAAATCAACGAAAAAGAAGGCTGGTCAGCAGTAAGCCTTATTAAAAAATAATTCCGTGCCGGTGGGAAATATTAACCACCGGCATATTTTTTTATAGGTTTTGCAGTTTTTTGTTGACAAATATAAAAATCTGTGTTAATATATATGTATCAGATTTTTTTAAAGGAGAATGATTAAATTGGCACTTTTTGGTAAAAAGAAAAACCAGACTAAACCGGAAGAAAAAAATCCGGCTAAGGAAATCAAGACACAGCTTCTTGAATGTCTCAATGAAAAACTCAACGGCAATCTTTACGACGAATGCGTAATTATGCCAAGAGGTTTCACGATTGATATTCAGGTCGGCAGACAGGAAGAAAAAGACGGCGTTAAACTCTTACAGGTTATTTTTATCGTAAGAAATGACGAATTTGACGAGGCTCTTATTGAACCCGTTGACGCACAGGGCAGAACAAACGAAGATGCAGTTAAAATGGCTGTTGAAATGTTCTACGGTGCTGTATGGCATCCGCTTGACCAGTCTATGAATAAGCGAAACGGTCAGCATCTTTCTATAAACTACCTCCGTCAGCACTACGACTTTGATATGTATGCACAGTCCGTTGTAAGAACAAGCACAAGCAACGGTCAGCCGGTAATGCTTATCAACTATATCAAATCGGAAATACCGAAGTATATCGGTTCAAAAAAATATTACTGGGTAAGAATTTACCTCTCAAAATACAAGGACAGAAAAGTTGTTGAAGTCCGTGTAAACGGTTCTGTATGTGGTGAACTCTCACGTTTCTATCAGGCTTATGTTGATTCATGGAACTGCGAAGAGGCTTTCATGATGGAAAAGCAGTACGCTATATTCGTACAGCGTGAGGACGACAAAGCACCGGAAATATACAAGAAAGAACACATTGTTGAATGTGCCAACAAGTGCATTGAAATGATGGAAAACTGTAATTCACGTGATGAGTATATGGAACTCGTTACAAATCTTGAGGACATTGCAGGCGACAAGAATCTTGCTTCTGAAATAAGAATATTTATTCCGGAAATCTTTGCGAAACTCACACTCGGCTACCGTGAAGGCGACAGTCTCTTCCTTATCGAAGACGAGGGTACTATTGAATTTAAGAAAACACAGCTCCGTTCATATTTCTATCTCCAGCAGGTAGTACTTGAATATTTCAGCAAAAAACCTGACCGTGACAAAGTCATGAAGATTGTTTCAAACAGTGTTGCTTTCAGGGAACTCAAAAAGGCACACGAACAGGGTCACGAACCTAAAGACCTTTTTGTACCGGGAACTTCCTACAAAGTCGGAACAGATAATTATAAGGTCTGGTAAAAACAATATGCCTGCTCCGTGCGTTTCGACGGCGGAACAGGCTGTTTAATTTAAAAAAATATGAAAGGAAAAGCTGTCGCTTATAATTTCAGAGACAGCATTAAAAATATGGAAAATATCAAGGCAAAATTCCATCTCCCTGGAATCGCTTCAGATTTAAAACTTAATCTTGTACTTATTACCATGCTTGAAAACTGTCCGGAATATTTCCGTGAGGGTGTGGAAATAGCTTCATGTTACGGAGCGTTTGTGCCGTCTACGTGGGCTGGCGGACGTATTCTTCTCGGGGGAGGTATAAACAGTCCGGAGCAGGTACAGACAGCTATAGCTTCTCTTAATGAGCGTGGTATACCGTTGAGATTTATATTTACTAATCCGCTTATTAATACTGAACACCTTAGCGATAATTACTGTAATATGGTCATGCAGATTGCAAATAACGGTATGAACGAAGTTGTTGTAGCTTCCGAAGTTCTTGAAGACTATATCCGTAAAATGTATCCGGATTACAGGATAACAAGTTGTAAGTATAGTGGTACGGAAAAACTTAATGAAGAACTCGAAAAAGACTATAATCTTGTGACCGTTGATTATGACTTAAACAACAAATGGGATATTATTGAAAGTCTTCCGCATAAGGAGAAGTGCGAATTTATAGTTAATTCAGCCTGTCTGCCGGAATGTCCGAAACGTACAAGGGAGTACGAAACAATAGGTCAGCACCATATAGATTTTAACCGTTATCTCAATTCAGACCGTTCACAACCGTTTAAGGCTACAGACGCTCTTGACGAATTTTTCAACTGTCCTGTAAAAAACAGTACGCCGTTTGAAACAAGAAAACTTCCGCATAATATCAGCCCTGACGCTATATGGAATGAATACATACCTAAGGGATTTAACAATTTCCGGATTGACGGTATAGGAGCAGGCAAGTTAAGAACGATAGAAAACTATATGTATTATCTGACAAAACCGGAATATCGTGAAGAAGCATATTTTATGTTCATGCATAACCTTGAAAGAAACGGCGTTGTAAAAATCGATAATATATAACAGGAGGGTACAATGAAAAATCAACTTTGTATAGTACTTGATTTCGGCGGACAGTATAATCAGCTTATAGCACGTCGGGTACGTGAATGTGGTGTATACTGTGAAATAAAGAAGTTTGATACTCCGATAGAAGAAATAAAAGCGTTGAATCCTATGGGAATAATATTCACCGGCGGACCTAACAGCGTATATGACGAGACATCACCACATATTTCAGCGGAAATCTTTGAAATCGGCGTACCAATTCTCGGACTTTGCTATGGTTGTCAGATAGTAGCCTATACTCTGGGCGGTAAAGTTGAACCATGTATTAAAAGCGAGTTCGGAAAAATAGAAATAACAAAACAACATGAAAGTCCTTTATTCAAGGATATTCCTGAAAAAAATATCGTATGGATGAGCCACAACGATTATGTAAGCAAGTTGCCTGACGGTTTTCATGTTACTGCAATTTCCGCTGATTGTCCTTGTGCCGGTTTTGAAAATCCTGACAGAAAACTTTATGCCTTACAGTTCCACCCCGAAGTAACACACAGCGAATACGGTAAACAGATACTCCGCAACTTCCTGTATGAAGTATGTGAGTTTTCAGGCGATTGGGTAATGGACGATTTCATTGAAACTACAGTTGCAAAACTCCGTGAAAGGATTGGCGACAAAAAAGTTATACTCGGACTTTCCGGCGGTGTTGATTCGTCGGTAGCAGCCGGACTTCTAAGCCGTGCGGTAGGAAAACAGTTGACGTGTGTATTCGTTGACCAGGGACTTATGCGAAAAAATGAGGGCGATTTTGTAGAAGAAACTTTCACGAAACTATTTGATATGAATTTTGTCCGCATAAACTGTCAGAAACAGTTTCTCGAAAAGCTGAAAGGCGTTACTGACCCTGAAAAGAAACGTAAAATTATAGGTACGGAATTTTACAATGTTTTCTGGAACAAAATAAGGGAGCAGGGTACAGACGGATTTTTCGCACAGGGTACAATCTATCCGGACAGAATAGAATCTGGTAAAGGAAATTCAGCCGGACACGGAAGTACCGCTGTAATAAAGACACATCATAATATGGTAGAAATGCCGGAAGATATAAAATTTGATGGCGTTATTGAACCTCTTGGCGACTTATTCAAGGACGAAGTAAGACAGGTAGGCGAAAAATTAGGCATACCACACGAACTAGTATGGAGACAGCCTTTCCCAGGTCCAGGACTGGGTGTACGTATAATAGGAGAAATCACAGAGGAAAAAATTAAGGTCTTACAGGAAGCCGATGCTGTTTTCCGTGACGAAATAGCAAAAAGTGGTATAGAAAATCAACTGAAACAGTTTTTTGCAGTACTGCCGGATGTAAAGACAGTCGGCGTAATGGGTGACCACCGTACTTATGACCACTTAATAGCTATCCGTGCGATTACTACCGACGACTTCATGACAGCCGACTGGGCAAGAATACCATATGATGTTTTAGCACGAGTTTCAAACCGTATCTGCAACGAAGTAGAACACGTAAACAGAGTAGTCTATGATATAACTTCAAAACCACCCGGAACAGTTGAGTGGGAATAATAAAAACCCCGAAAAACAGAGTTTTATATAGCTGAAATCTTTCAGAAATATTTAAGAGCTAACTGATTTTTTGTAAATCGGTCAGCTCTTTTTATTTTATATCTTTGTAAAATACCATAAAAAAGTAAATTCATCAAAATAAATTCTTTTTCCATTATCATCTATCACGCTGATAAAATCAATGCCATATAAATATTCATATTCCGTTCCAATCTGGAAATAACCTTCATCAGGTATATGGTGACATATACATTTGTCCATTGCTATTCTCCTTAATTTTTCTGAAAGATTTTTTTATTACGTTTCGCATAAATTCCTATGTTTCCGATAGCCATTTTAAATACTTCTTTAAAAACTGTTTTTTTTATTATATCATAAATAATAGCGGTGGTCAAGAATAATATATCAAAAAATATTTAGAAAATTTTCAGAAAGCACACGTCTACAAAATCATCAGACAGCTTAATGACGACTGGACAGGCAAATGCAAGCGTGGATTTTCTACTAAACATGAGGCTCAGGCGTGGAAACGCAGTTTTCTTCTTAAGACTACCTGCGATATGGATATGACTTTCAAGAATTTCTTCGGGATTTACGAGCGTGATTTGAAAACACGTCTGAAAGAAAATACATGGCTCAATAAAAAGTAAATCATTTCAACTAAGATTATGCCTTATTTTTCGGACAGAAAAATGAATGAAATCCAAACACGTGACGTTATCACATGGCAGAATAAGATGCTCAATTATCGTGATGAAAAGGGTAACGGCTATTCTGCTACTTATCTGAAATCTCTCTATAATCAACTCAGTGCGATTTTCAACCATGCTGTGAGGTTCTACGGCTTGCAAAGTAATCCTGCCTCTAAAGCAGGAAGTATCGGTGAGAAAAATTCAGATGAGATGTCGTTCTGGACAAAAGAGGAGTATCTGAAATTTGCGGAAGTTGTAATGGACAAGCCTAAATCTTACTATGCCTTTGAAATGCTGTACTGGTGCGGTCTGAGAGTGGGTGAACTGCTCGCTCTCACTCCTGCCGACTTTGATTTTAAAAATAAGACTCTCAGAATTAACAAGTCATATCAGAGACTGCACAAAGAAGATATTATCACTTCTCCAAAAACAAAAAAGAGTAACCGTACAATCAAAATGCCTCAGTTCCTCTGTGACGAAATGCAGGATTACCTTGCTATGCTGTACGATATTCAGCCTGATGACAGAATTTTCACTATCACAAAAAGTTTTCTGCATCACGAAATGGACAGAGGTTCAAAAATCGCTGGCGTAAAACGTATCAGAATACACGATTTAAGGCACTCACATATTTCGCTCCTGATTGAAATGGGATTTTCGGCGGTGGCAATCGCTGATAGAGTAGTCATGAGAGTATCGAAATTACTTATCATTATGCACATCTTTTTCCGTCTAAACAGCTTGAAATGGCAGAAAAACTTGATTTTGAAAGGAAAGAAGAAGATGTCAATGAAAAATCTTGATGAAAAAGGTAGATTCAGAAGTCGCACAATCGGTTTCAGAGTTTCGCCCGAAGAAGAAAAGCTGATAAATTCTGCTGTGGAACTTTCAGGACTGACTAAACAGGACTATATTGTTAAGAAACTGACGGACAAGACAGTTACAGTTCTGCCGAATCCGAAAGTTTATAAGGCACTCAAAAATCAGCTTTCTGCGGTACTTGACGAACTCAAAAGAATTGAGAACGGAAACGGTATTGACAACGAGTTACTGGAAGTTATGCGACTTATTAACCAAACACTCAACGGAACGAAAGGAGAGTAATAAATGCAGACTGAAAAAGAAATGACCGCTCCTGATGTACCTATTGGCGTCAGTGCGGAGCAGTCAAATCAAAACCTTATACTTGATATTATAGCACAAAATCAGAGATATTTCAACCCCTCGGCAGAAGAAATTTTTGAGGCACAAATGCAGTACGAACGTGAAAACTCGCCGTCCTATATGGAAACTATCTCGATGCCTGAACTCTATGAGATGGTATATCCTGCAAAACCGCCTATTATTGACGGTTTTCTCTACAACGGTACTTACCTTTTTGTAGGTTCTCCGAAAGTCGGCAAGAGTTTCATGACGGCTAAGATTGCATATCACGTCAGTTCGGGAAAGCCAATGTGGAATAATGCAGTTCGCAAAGGAATGGTACTGTATCTTGCTTTAGAGGACGATTACAGGCGTTTACAGGAAATGTTCTACAGAATGTTCGGTACAGAAACAACTTCAAATCTTTTCTTTTCAGTTGCCTCAAATTCTTTAAACGGCGGACTTATCGGACAGCTTGACGGTTTTATTAACGAACATCATAACACAAGTCTGATTATCATTGATACTTTGCAGAAAATCCGTGAAACTGCGGGCGATACTTACAGTTATTCCCATGATTACGACATCATTGCACAACTGAAAGCGTTTTCTGATAAAAACAGTATCTGTCTGTTGCTCGTTCACCACACACGCAAACAAAAGGCGGACGATAATTTCGATACGATTTCGGGTACAAACGGACTTCTCGGAGCTGCTGACGGTGCTTTTGTGATGTACAAGTCAAAACGTACCGATACAGGTGCAACAATCGAAATTTCAGGACGTGACCAACCCGACAGAAAAATTCTTCTGAAACGTAATACGGAAACGCTTTGTTGGGATTTGGATAAAATTATTGATGATAAATTCAAAGCTCCGCCTGAACCTCTGCTTGAAAAAATCGCTGGACTGGTTAATGAATATAATCCGACATGGCAGGGTACAGCAACAGAACTTCTCAACAAACTTGAAATTGACGATATAAAGCCAAATACACTTTCTTTGAAACTCAATGTCAACGTTGGGAGACTTTATTCGGAATATTATATATGGTATACGAATAAGCGTAATCATAATGGCAGATTTATTATGTTTCAGTATGATATTGAACACCCTGTTGTGTCGAAAACTGAGACTTCTGAATATCAGTACACTCCCATTAATAACGATTCAATGATTACTGGTGAAATGACCGTCTGTAGTGAAAGCGAAAAATCGTTCAATGATATGACTGATGCAGAAAAAGAAAACTTCCTGTTTACAAGTTATTAAGTTATTTGATTTGACGTGACGATATGTGACAGTCGTGACGATGTTTGTGAGGTATCAAAAAGACCGTCACCATCGTCACGGTCGTCACGCTTTCGGCAGCTTGTCTGCCATTGCCTCGCAAAGCGCCGTGTACTTGTGATATTAGTGGTCATACTGATGTCACAAGTACTAAGGCGTTACAAACGGCGTAAGCCCTTTGTAAATCCGGCTATCAAGCCGTTCCTTGCGATAGCACCTCCCTCAATTTTTGGTCAAATTGCTGACAGAAAGGAAAAAATATGAAATACAAGAGAATATCATTCGGACAGGGTAAGGGTTCAATTACGCATAACAACAGAAATTTTATCGCTAATAATGTTGACAGAAATCGTATTGCTAACAACGTGACATTCATTTCCAGACATATCGGTGAAGTATATGATGAACTTTTCAGTGGAGCGGTTACGAGATACAATGCCCACCAAAAAAGAAATGACCGGAAAATCCTCGGTACATATTACGAGCATCTATTTCACTGCAAGCCGTCAAATTCCGTGATTACAGCGAGCGATAAGCGTAAAAGTTTTTATGAAGATGTAGTCCAGATTGGAAAAATGGAAGATTCAGGATATGGAACAGAAGATTTTCAGCTTGTTGCAGACTGCCTGATGGAGTACATGAACGGCTTTCAGGCAAGAAATCCGAACTTTTGTGTATTCAATGCCGTTCTACACATGGACGAGGCTACTCCGCACCTGCATATTGACTACATACCTATCCGACATTACAGGCTGGTATGGATATCCAGAACGGTATCGCTCAGGCACTTAAGGAAATGGGTTACGGTGACGGAAAACAAGCGATTGCACGCTGGAGAGAAAAAGAAGTTGAAGTGCTGAATGAAATCTGCCGAAGTCATGGTATAGAGCCGTTACCACCTGAAAAAGCACGAGAAACTTTGGAAGTTTCAGAATATAAGGAACAACGACAAAAAGCTGAACAATTGGCAGTTGAAAATGAAAAGTCACAGTCTGAACTTGATGCACTCAACAGTGAACTCAAATCAGCTATTGAAAAGAAAGTTAAAATCGTGGAAATCGACAGCATAGAAACAAAAAAGACCCGATTCAGCAGGAAAATTTCTATTTCTGAGGAAGATTTTGAAAATCTTATGGATTTAGCGAAAAAACAGGTTGTAAGCGTGAAGCAGACTAAGAAGTTAAAGTCTGAAAACGCTGAATTATGTCAGAAAGTCACCGATTTGGAAGTACAAGTTAAATTTCTGACTGCCGAACTTGATAAATATAAACAGCCTGCTCATTTTTTCCCATGAACAGTTGAAAAAGAGTGCTGAAAAAATTTCGGAACTGGAGCAACTGAAATCAAAATATCATAAGGCTTTGGAGTTTATTAATACTCGTGCTTTGGCGACGGAATTTGAAGTGTTTCAGAATACTACTGCATGAGGCAAGAAGTTGAAATAATTGTTATATTTCTTTTTCAATCAGAAAATCGCTTGCATTATGTCCGAATTTGTGATATAATGGTTATATGAAAATTTCAGGAGGTTGTTATGTCAGGAAATAGTAATCTGCATATGTCAAGGGTAGGAAAAACAGACGAATTTTACACGCAGTTGACTACAATTGAGGACGAGTTAAGGCATTACAGGAAGTATTTTAAAGGAAAAGTTGTACTCTGCAACTGCGATGACCCATATGAAAGTAATTTTTTTTAATATTTTACTTTGAACTTCAACTCCCTCGGACTGAAAAAACTGATTACAACTTGCTATGCGACTTCTCCGGTCATGTATACACAACTATCATTTTTCGGTAAAGAAGAAACAGTCAGCACTTCAGGAGAGGGCAGGAAACCTTATAAGATTGAGATAACGGAAGTAAAAGGTGCAAACGGAGATACTATATTTGATTTACCAGACGTGGAATATCTTCTGAAAAATGATAAAAATGTACTTACGCTTTTAGAGGGTGACGGCGATTTCCGTTCTGCTGAATGTATGAAATTGCTCAAAAAATGTGACATTGTCGTGACTAACCCACCATTTTCGCTTATGAAAGAATATGTTCCTCTGCTTGCCGAAAGCGGAAAAATGTTTCTTGTACTTGGTAACATGAATCATATTACTTTCAAGGAGATTTTCCACTATTTCAGGGAAAATAAAATGTGGCTCGGATATAATTCAGGTCATTTCTGGTTTATAGTGCCTGATTACTATGAGAAAAAGAAAACAGATTACAATCAGGACAAAAACGGTCAGAAATGGCGTAGATTTGGTAATATATTTTGTTTTACAAACATGGATATTGAGATTTGTCACCAACTTCCAAAGTCATGCAATGAGTGTAACTTTGCATGAATGTGTCATTCCAGACGACTCTCAAAAGATTATGAAACTTGTACCATTTATTCTGAAACTATGGTTATTATTTCTTATCTTCATACATTACTTAAATGACTCCGAACCTATTATATAAATAACTTTGAAAATGAGATGAAACCATGAAATTATTCTCAATTGGTTTTGATTGTTGTAAAAATCTGAGCTGTAAAATGAAATTGTAGCGTTATTAAATTTTAAGGAGAATTAATTATGTTAATAAAAAAATAACTGCATTAGGAATAACAGGCATTATGGTGTCAGGATTGTTAATACAGAATTCAATTGGGTCAATTTTTAATAAAATTACTGTGAACGCTGTGAGTGAAGAATCAACAAAAATTAAAATTTCTGGTTCTACAATGTCAAATGATTTTCTGTCATTATCAATGAGTGGAACACGTTTTTCTATTAATACAACTGGTGGAAGCCCTGAAAATACCAAGGATAACAATAAAAAACTTCTATATGGTGGTGACACATCATATACAACTATTAACATTGATGGTACAAGTATTGTCTATGGAGATAGTAACATTACTGAAACACCTGTGTTTGACCAGGCATTAGCAGCAAATATATCAGCTATGAATTATAGCAATGTTCATGTTCAGCAAAAAGTTTCCCTTATGTATAATACTGCTACCGGAAATGATGATACCGTTGAAATTAAATATACAATTACCAACAATGATACAATATCTCATCAAGTTGGAACTCGTATTATGATGGATACAATGCTGGGAAATAATGATGATGCTCCATTTCGTGTTCCAAGAATTGGTGCAGTAACAACAGAAACAGAAGTCAGCGGAAATGATATTCCACAGTTTTGGCAGGCATTTGATAATCTTTCTTCTCCAAGTGTAATAGCTCAAGGCTCTCTTTTGAAAGACACTACTAATCCACCGGATAAAGTGCAGTTTACTAATTGGAGTAAAATTAAGGAATCAATTTGGAATTATCAGGTCAAACCATCGAGTAATAACGGAGACAGTGCTGTATCGATTATATGGCAGCCTACTGAACTTGCTGCCGGTCAGACTAAAACATATACCACCTATTATGGATTGAGTGAGTTTACGCAGGAACTTACTTCACCACTTGCCATAAGTGTATATATGGACGGATTTGTGGAATTGCCAAGAGTTAATAATGAGATACAATCTACAGAGTTTGATGTTGTTGCATATCTTGAAAATATCGGAGAAGCAGATGCTAAAAATGCCTATATCAGAATAAATATTCCTGAAGAATTTACAATTTACCAAAATACTCTCAGGCATACCTATGATAATTTTGAAACAAAAAAATTTGAACAGATTTCATGGACTATAAATGTTCCGGCAACAATATCACTGGGGAATTACCCTGTTAAAATTGTATGTGGTGCTGACGATGTAGAGGAAAAAGAAGTTACACATTATGTGGAGACTGGGACTGAAATCAAAGATAACAGAATTGACTGGGTATTGATAAAAATGGTGTTTTTCCCGACGTTGACAATCTTGCATTTACTAATTCATCATATAATTTTCATAATGATTGCTATCATATTTCTGATGAGTACAAAAGAAAGCTTACCAAAGGCATGAAAAATACTGTAAAAAGTTATATAGACAGGCAAATTAATAAAGCGAACGTATGGGGCGGTTCTTGTTATGGAATGTCTAACGTTGTTTCTCTTATAAAAGCAGGATATTTAACACCATCTAAATGGACAAAAAATTCTGAAACCGCACATGATTTAAAATATCCAAATAAATCTGATGATGTAGAAAATCTGATTAATTTTTATCATTTATCACAATACCTTCCTGATATTCAGGATGTTTATAATACATTTTCAAAAAGTGAAAATCAGGATAAAGAAAGGGACAATCTAAGAAAAATTGTTACTGATGCATCTAAAGTAAAAAACGGTGGATTACCTGTATAATTTGGTTTTAGCTGGTATAAATATGATGAACAAACAGATATAATTTATTCTAATGATATGAGTACAGCTGACTATAGAACACTTATAACAAGTAGTAATTGGTTTGGTTCAGACGATTTATATTATTCATTTAAGAGTGCAGATGTTATAGTAAGAAATATTCCTGACGACTTTGGGAATACAAAAAGATTGTACCTGAAAATTAATGGAAAAAACTGTGCAACTTAAAAGGATTGCTCCAGCAGGTCATGAGATGGTGGCATATTAAGTATACAGCAATTTTTGAAAGTCAAACAACATTAAAATATGTTGATAACTGGCTTGTATATTGTGATAATGAAGTTACTGAAATATCCATTAAAACTGGAACAGTTGGTATTTCAGACTATGCATTTATAAACTGTAAATCCCTTACAGAAATTATAATTCCTGAAGGTGTATTATATCTTGGCAACAGAGCGTTTATGAATTGCGATAGTTTACAATCTGTTTCTTATCCTGATACACTTCAATATATTGGTGACTATAGTTTTCACTATGTTTATGGTGATAAAGAAATAACGATTCCTGCCGGAGTAAGCTATCTGTCACCTTATGCAATTAGTTCATCTTCACATATAGTAGGTCGGAATAACAATCCGCTGGAATGTATCAATGTTGATTCAAGAAATAAATATTTCAAGTCGGTAGACGGTGTTTTGTATACCAAGAATATGAAAGCACTGGTAAAATATCCGCCGGCAAAGTGTGATGAAAATAATAGATATATTATTCAAGACGGTGTGACAGAAATAAAATCATATACTTTTTATAGTTGTGATAATCTTGAAAAGATTAGTATTCCCGAAAGTGTGGTTGAAATTAGCGGATATTATGCTCTCTTTACTGGCGAAAATATAACTATTTATGGATATAAAGGGAGTACAGCAGAAGAATATGTAAATAATCATGACTCTGCGACATTAACCTTTAAGAGTTTAGGTGAATTGTCAAAGAATGTCGCCGGAGATATTAATAACAACGGAGAAATTGATATTGCGGATGCAGTTCTGCTTCAAAAATATTTATTGTCAGTAATTCCGTTTACAGAGGAGCAGTGGATTATTGCAGATATGAATAATAATTCAGTTGATGTTTTTAACTTAGTGTTGCTTAAAAGAGAATTATTAAATATGTAAAATATACAATTGTTTTTGATAGTAATTTAAAAATATATATTATAAGATAATATGCACATCTTTTCAAAAAAACTGCACATATTTCTTATTGATACAGTTTCTAATATTGCATGGTCTATGGATGAAGCAAAATATACATGGAAAAGTCAAGGAAGTCAGTGGTCATGGTGGAGGTAGTTATGGAATTAAATATGTAAATATGGTATTATCATATTCAGATTTAAAGAACTATCTCAATAATGGAAATGTCGCTATAATTCATGCAACTGGTCATATTATGGCGTGTGTATCGTATTCTAATGGTAAATATCTCGTTCTTGATTCCTATCCCTCATCAAATCGAGGAACATCAAATGGTTATGCATGGAAAACAGAACAGGAAATGAATAAATTGTTGGCAAACAAGGAATTCCACATTATTGGTAAAAAATAATTATCTTATGATTTAACTTATAAAAACGCCTTGACATTTTATTGTTTCAGGCGTTTTTTAATATTATATACTTGATTTTCATAAAATTAAATTTTAGTATTGACAAATTAAAAAATGTGTGATATAATAATATCAAGTTGAAAACCACTGGGAATTATTCTGATGAAAGTAGCATAATCGTGTTATCAAAACTGATAACAGAGCGATGATAGCGAGACCAACAAAGGCTAATACAGATAATCATAAACAATATTGTATATATTTTCTAAACAGAAAAGTTTAAAAAAAGCTATTCTATATGGATTGGGAATAATGAAGTGAATAATAATGATAATACTTGAGTTATTCAGGCGTTAAAAAATCTTGATGGTCAAGGTGCATATGCTGATATATATAATGAGTATGAAAAAATATGTGGTTATACATTAACAGATGGTCAGAAAGCTAAAATAAGAAAAGTTATTGAAGATAATTTTTATATTATCATATTCTATAATATTAAGTTTATAGTCACTGATTTTGCAAAAATTTATTATGACATTGTTAAACGTATCTCTAACCGCATATTTTTTAAAAATTGAAATTTTGTGTATTATATAAAATTAAAGGTCTTGCTATGATAATCAGCGAGACCTTTTTGTTGTATCTTAAATATTATCTTAATTAATAGATGTTATGTTTTGCATAAAGAAAAATAAATGAAATCCCACTCCAATTGCAGTGAAATCAAACGTATTACAGCTTTTAACATATAGTCCTGACCGCTTTCCAGATTGTGATATACATATATAAATCCGAATTTTTCATAGTAATGAACCAGTGTTTCCTTACAAGTCAATACAAATCCATAACGATTCTGATTTTTGGATTCTTCAATGAATTTTTCCATAAGTATTCCGGCATATCCTTGTTTTCTGAAATCGTGGTGTGTTTCTAAGCCGAATATCATCTGACATTTTCCGTTTTCATTATGCATATCGGCATTATGATACATTTCGTCTTTTAAATCAAGTTCATAGGCGTCCATAATACCTATCGTTCCCACACCTGCTCCTGCAAGATACAGTGCCACCGGTGAACCTAATCCGCCTGCTCCGATAATCAAAACTTTTGCATTTTTCAGTTTCCGCTGACCGTCAATACCAATCTGTGATAAAATAATCTGCCTGTCATATCTTTTGATTTCTTCGTCGCTGAGTTCGTCAAAATTATGTATAAGCCATTCTCTGTAACCGCCTGATAAATTATATGCATCATATCCAAGTTCTTTCAGCTTCTCAACCAAAGGAATACTATGTTCACCATAAGTACAATAAACAATTATCTTCTTGTTTTCCGGAAAAGTGATATTGTCAGTACCATTCCAGTGAACAGCATTAGCTATATGTCCGTGTTGATAGGCAATATTACTTCTCACATCAACATATATATAAGAATCCTCTGACATATCCGCAATCTGCTGTATAGTCAATCATAATTACCTCTTTCTTCATATTACATACTGGTCTGTCCATAGTTAGCTCTGCCAGTCAAGCAAATCTGCTAAAGTGATTCCCTCCAGTACGTTATTAATCGCTGTATATAGTTTCTGCCATAAACGATGACTTACACAAATACTACTGTTTTCACAGATAAATACGTTTTCACCGACATAGTCTGTCTTTTTGCAATATCCCTAAGTTTCACCGGCTTACCATTGTTATAGGTGGCAAGGTCAAGCATCAGTTTTATTGCATTCTGACCCCTTGTTTATATTCTCATAAAACACCTCCTTACATTTGTAATTATACTATTTCTATAGGAATTATCAAATATATTTTTTCTATAACCAATAGTAGAACTTATCTATAGAATAACATGAAAAAATCAAATCTGATACTCAATCATTCCTATATCTCCGCCAAGATTCAGAATATTAAGAATCTGAGAACGATATACCTGAAAAGTGTCCTGAGCTCTTGCACGAGGTCTCGGCAATTCGATATCAATAACGGCTTCAACTTTCGACGGTCTGGCAGACATTACAACGACCTTATCTGACATATATATAGCTTCATCTACATCATGCGTGACCATAATCATAGTCATGTTGTATTTCTGCCATATCTGAAGAATTTCGTCCTGTAAATTCATTCTTGTAAATGCGTCTAAAGCCCCTAAAGGTTCGTCAAGAAGTAATACTTTCGGGTGTCCTACTAACGCCCTCGCTAATGACGCACGCTGATTCATACCGCCTGAAAGTTGATGCGGATATGATTTTTCAAATCCATTCAGACCTGTCAAATCAATAAAATCCTGAACATCTTTCTTATTGTCTTTATAGATATGTCTTGCCTTTAATCCGAAAGCTATATTTTGTTCGACAGTAAGCCACGGAAAAAGATTAGACCCCTGAAATGCAAATCCACGTTCACTTCCGGGCTTTGAGATTTTTTTACCGTCTAAAAATATAGAACCACTGCGTAGGAAATACGCTTAATGCAAGCGGAATCCATGCAGTAGTCGGAATAGGTCCTATGCACTTTGTCACAGGATTTAACCAGTATCTGACTTTTTTGCTATATCCCAGTGCAAGTCCTGTAAGAAATCCGATTGACGCACCCCATAAAAAGCCGGTTATCAGAAGTTTCAGAGAACAGAATACATTTTCTAAAAGGAAAAGTTTCTGTTCATATATCAAGCCGATAATTCTGTCCAGAGACGGAAAATATAAAGTCGGCAGAATGGTTGTCTTTGCGGTAACGATATTGACAAACATCATAAAAATAACTGTTCCTGTCAGTAATGGGGATTTATGTAATATTTTTTCTCTCAATGTTTTCATGAATACCGACGCAATCGCAACAATAATGTAAATTCCCGAAACAAGTAACATTAAATATACATAGTAGGGATATTCTGTAGATTTCTGTTTTCCGCTGTCGTCAAATCCGTAATATGTGGCAACGGAAAGTAAAACCGCAATAACCAGTAAAATTAACTTTATTATATTAATATATCTTTTCATTTTATCTCTCCAATCTTTCTCAGCCACAGCAATCATTCATTTTTTTTACTGTCAATGCTTGAAAAAGTTCCGTCTGCATTGTAGATATAGCTATCCGGAACGTTATCAAACTTCGCTATATGTTCGGATGTGAAATTATTAATATCTCTGCCCTCTTTCAAATCACCGATTTCAAGCAAATCGGAGCAGGAATTGTGGAATGTATCTTCCATTGCACTTACAAACGGCTGATAATTATATGATGACAGGAGTTTTGTATTATTTTCTAAATCTCCGGAACACTGTTCGTTTTCTATCTGGAGTTTTGCAGAATTTTCCGGTTCAGCCTGTACGTATGCAGAAGCTTTCATTAATGCCCTTGTATAAGCTGTCGCTGCTTCCGGATGTTCAGACGCTACGGAAGTCGTCACAAATCCTGCACAGCAATATTCATTTGCAAATTTTCCGTCTTCTGTCAAATCAAAGATTTTAGTAAAACCATATTCTGTTTCGGCTGACGAAGCAACAGGGTCATGAAGTGCAACGACATCAACCGCACCATTTTCTAAGGCAAGCGGTAAGTCTGTAAGGTTATAAACAACAAGTTCAATTTCCATATTGTCCGTACTTACGCCGATTCCTAAATCGTGAAGTATTCTTTTCAATGCTACAACAGAAGAATCGCTCATACCTGGAACACCTATCTTTTTTCCCTTTAAAGCGGACATATCATTAATACCAGAATCGTCAGAAACGTAATATTTTGTACAGCCTGTATGAATACCGGTTGTGAAAGCTATTTCAAGTCCGCTGTCGATTTGCGGTATAAAACTTCCGGCAAGTCCTACACAGGCATCTATTTTTCCTGAAGTAATCATATCCGCAGTCTGTTGTATATCTATTTCAACAAGTTCGTATCTGATTCCGGCAGTTTTAAATTCTTCCTCAAAATATCCGTTATCTTCTGCAACATGGAGCGGTGCAAGACAAAGTGAACCGTTTGTGGTTCCTATTCTGAATACATATTCTTCGTTTTTTTTAATCTTTTCATAAAATAATACCTCTCTTTTTTATGTTATAATATATATAAAAACCGGACAACCAATGGTTTTAATCTGCAAAACCTCCGGTTGACCGGTAAATTTATAAAAATATATTTTATTTTCTTAGTGATATGTATATCTAGATTTACATAATTTCTTGATTGGTCTGAAATTTATTTATATATTATTAATATACTTTTTACTTTTCAAATATTGTAATCGTCAGCGGAATCCATAAGACCAAATTCCAACAATATTTCTTCAAGTCTTTCTTGTGTCATGGGAGTAGGAATATCGAATTTTGTATTATTTATGACCGCTTCCGCAAGATTTCTGTATTCCTGTGCCTGATTGGATTCCGGTTTGTATTCGATAACGGTCTTCTTGTTGATTTCCGCACGCTGTACGATATTGTCACGTGGGACAAAATACAGAAGTTGTGTCCCTAACTCCTTTGAAAACGCACGGAGTAAATCAAGTTCACGGTCAACATTTCGGCTGTTGCAGATGATTCCGCCAAGCCTTGTACCACCGGTCTTAGCGTATCGCCTGATACCTTTTGCGATATTGTTCGCCGCATAAAGTGCCATCATCTCACCGCTTGCGACAATATATATTTCTTTCGCCTTGCCCTCTCTGATAGGCATTGCGAAACCTCCGCAGACAACGTCGCCGAGAACGTCATAAAAAACATAGTCGAGGTCATCTGTGTATGCTCCGAGATTTTCAAGCATATTGATTGACGTTATTATACCACGTCCGGCACAGCCTACCCCCGGTTCAGGTCCGCCTGATTCAACACATCTTGTACCGCCATAACCCTCACGCATAATTCTGTCAAGTTCTATGTCCTCGCCCTCGTCCCTGATAGTATCGAGTACGGTTTTCTGTGCGAGACCACCAAGCAATAGCCTTGTTGAATCGGCTTTAGGGTCGCAACCTACAACCATTACTTTTTTACCATGTTCACAAAGTCCGGCGGTTAAGTTCTGTGTGGTAGTCGATTTTCCGATACCACCCTTTCCGTAAATTGCAATCTGTCTGATTTCTGACATTTCTTTCAGTTCCTTTCAAATAAATTCTGTACCTGCTCGAATGATATTACTTTCCGGACGGAATTTTCTATCATATCCGGTAATTCAACAGGTATTATTCCGGACTGTTCCGCACATAATGACGCACCCATACCGATTTTACTTACAATCAGATATTTACAGTCCTGAATTTTCTTCAGATTTTCTGTAAGATTTTCGTCGTCATGATTTCCGCAATCACAGACCGGTTTTACAGTACGGATTTCAATAAAATTATAGTTTCCGTCGTTTTGTACTTCGTAAATCAGAAACTTATCCGCATGACCGAAATGCTGATTTACTACTATGCCGTCCGACGACGCAACGGCTATTTTATACGAATTATCCATGCGAAAATGTTTCCTTTACGTTCAGTCTTCTCTGATAAATTCTGTCACCGTATTCAGATTTCCCAGGAACGCCAACCGCATCGGCACGGCAATGTTGACAATGTCTGAAAACATCAATATATTTAGACGATTTTATTCTTGCCTCGTCTATCTGTGAACAGGTAGGGGCTTTCATGCCGGAAAGTTCATACTGTGGTATCAGCGGAATGATGTTATAGATACTCGCACCGGCTTTACGGACTGTCTTTGCGATTTCTTCAATGTGTTCGCCGTTTATCTGCGGTACAAGCACAGTATTTATCTTGACAGTTATTCCGGCAGATGTCACTTTTTCGATGCCTTTCAACTGGTTTTCAATGAGTATTTCCGCACCTTCAATACCGTCATAACGTCTGCCGTGGTAGATTATATACTTGTTGAGTTTCGCCAGTATTTCCGGATTTACCGCATTTACCGTGACCGTCAGCGAATCTATCCCGATTTCAATGACTTCGTCTGCCTTTTCGTACAGTAACAGACCGTTTGTACTCATACACTTTATAATATCGGGAAATTTTTCCTTTATTTTCCGGAAAGTTTCAAGAGCGTATCCAGTAGCGAGGGTGTCACCTGGTTCGGCGATACCGGCAACTGTTATTTCCGGACAGATTTTCAAAGCATTTTCCAGTATATCGATACTTTCTTCCGGAGTTATTACCTTTGATGTCACTCCCGGGCGTTCTTCGGTATCGTTTATCACCCTGTCGCAGAAACGACACGCAATATTACACCCCGGACTTACCGGAAGATGTATTCTTCCGACGTTGTTTTTATGTCCGCCAAAACATGGGTGAGAGTTCTGCAAATTTTTGTATGTATTCAAATTATCACTTCTTTCATAAAAAAAAGACCGGAAGTCAATTGTAAGCGTATCAGTCTTACAAAAAACCTCCGGTCTTTCCGGTCAGTCTTTGATTCTGTATTTTTCGGTTTTGTCAATCTGAATAATTTTTCCGTCCTGTACAATCAGGGTTATATTTCCGTATTTCATATTACTTAAAAGTTTTTCAATAATTTCCGAATACGAATTTTCCGGAATTTTTTTCTGTGAAATTGTTTCGTCCATTCATAACACCGGCTTTCAATTATTACTGAAAAGCGGTGTAGAAAGGTATCTGTCGCCGGAATCGGGGAGAAGTACAACGATAGTTTTTCCTTTATTTTCGGGACGTTCGGCAAGTACAGTGACCGCTTTAAGAACCGCTCCGGAAGAAATTCCGACTAAAATTCCCTCGCTTACCGCAACGGCTTTTCCCTCTGCAAATGCGTCATCATTTTCGACGGTAATTACTTCGTCATAGATTTCCGTGTTGAGTACGTCCGGAACAAAACCTGCTCCGATTCCCTGAATTTTATGAGGTCCGGCTTTTCCCTCGGAGAGTACCGGAGATGTTGCCGGTTCAACCGCTACAACCTTGATATCGGGATTCTTTTCTTTCAGATATTCGCCTACGCCTGTAATCGTACCACCTGTGCCTACGCCTGCTACGAATATATCTATTTTACCGTCAGTCTGTTCCCATATTTCCGGACCTGTTGTATTTCTATGTACTTCAGGATTCGCCGGATTTATGAACTGTCCGAGAATTACAGCATTTTCAATTTCCTGTGCTAGTTCTTCCGCCCTTGCAATCGCACCTTTCATACCTTTTGCACCCTCGGTCAGTACGAGTTCCGCACCGTAAGCCTTCAGGAGATTTCTTCGTTCAATGCTCATAGTATCGGGCAATGTTATGATAGTTCTGTAACCCTTTACGGCTGAAACTGCTACAAGTCCGATACCGGTATTACCGCTTGTGGGTTCGATAATTGTTGACCCCTCTTTTAAAATGCCTTTTTTTTCGGCGTCCTCAATCATTGCGAGGGCGATTCTGTCCTTTACAGACCCTGCCGGATTGAGATATTCGAGTTTTGCAAGAACAGTCACGCCGGTGATGTTCTTTTTCTTTGCGTAACCATTCAGCTTCAGGAGCGGTGTTCCGCCGATAAGCTCCAATGCACTTTCTTTGATTTCACTCATAATAATTACCTCCGTTTTAATTCCTATAATACTGGTATGTTTGCTATGATTACAGTATATCAGATTTTTTTACATTTGTCAATAACATGAAATATACGATTATTCTATTACTTATAATAGAACAAGACTATTTATTAAATATTCATAGCATCTGTTTCGGTTATGTAATCAAGTGCCGGTACAAAAATATTTCCGTGTTTCGTACCCTCAAAAACTTTTCTACCTGCCCGAAATGCACATAACTGTGTCATAGGATAGGGCTTCCAGTAACCACTGTCAAGCGGTTTTGTGGAAAAAATAATGCCGTCATTTTCAGATTTATAATACAATGTGTCTCTCATATTCTGATGTACATACAGTAATTCACCGTCATATATAATAAGATTCAGCTTGTTTCTTTTTGACAGTGAAATAACAAAATCATCTACAATATCAAATCGCTGTTCAGGCGTTTCTGGATTTTTTTCATTGATTTTGTCAAGCAATGCAAGGGAAATCCTTTCAGAATCCGTATCGCCTGTTTGAGTGTACAGATATTTCATTAACTGTCTGCCCGAATAAATCGTACCATTATGAATTAATGTCCAACAATGTCCAGTATTATCCGTCTGTGTGTAGGGGTGACAGTTTTCATTTTTAATTGAACCGACTGTTGCAAGACGGATATGTGCAAGAGTATTTTTCTGTGGTTGAGTTTCTGCAATTATTTCAGAAATCCGTTCACTTTTTGCAGAACATTCGGCTTTTTTTATGATTTCCGTTATGCTGTTATTTTCACGCATAAGCCCCCAACCGTGTGGGTGTTGTATGCCGTGGCTGAAAAATTCTGTCAGATACTTGCGTATATCATTTTCACGGCTTGCGGAAAATCCAAGAAGTTCACACATAGATCTCACTCCCCGATTTTATTTTTTCGCATATTCTCATACCATTAAGTTTATGGCGTTCGTATGCTATTATGTCAAGAGCTTCAGGAAATTCAATAAAAAATTTTATCATTCCGTCAAGGAAATTATCTGCTGATTCTTTTATTGGAGTATTTTCAATAATAACGTCGGAAATGTCATACAATGCCGATAATTTATGATTTTCAATCGCATTTTTCTGTAGTTCGGGTGTGAAATCAAAGTCTTCTTTATTCAGCAGATAAATAAGAAACAGGTGGGCAAATTTCAAATCTTTTTCAGAAATTCCTAGTTTTTCCAGTGGATTCAGGTCAAACATACGTAATTCTATGTGGTCAACGCCGTTATTGATTAAAGCCTCAAGGGAATTTTCACCACTCGGTTTCAGACGTACCGGCAAATACAACTCTCCGGCAGAAAACAAAACGCCTTTTTTGATATAGTTCTGAATACTATCAATATATGCCGGTAAATCAGTATAATCCAGTTGCGGAACAAACTGATTCCAGTAACCTCGCCGACTGTTTCGCATTGAAGAAAATCCACTGAATACTGTACCATATGCATTATCCGTATCAAATGACAAATCATACAAAGGGCTTGCAGATGTCAGCAGAACAAGTAGCCAGCTATATCGACTGACTTGTTTGAGCAGGCGGAAATAAAGCGTATTCTTATCAACGTCGAAAGTTTCAAGATACTTTTCGGAAAACGAAAAATTAAAATGTATTCCGGAATAAAGCATCATTCTTTTTCCGTAACGGCGTGCGAGACTTATTCTGTAGTCGTGTTTTGCGGAAAAAATACCGTCATAAAGTGCAATCGGTATTTCTGTTTCGTCGTCAATATGTGGCGGATTACTGTACAGCCATAGCGATTCGCCGTTCTGATTCAGAATTTTTCTTGCATTTGTATCAAGCGTTTTCAGACTTTTCATTAATTCTGCGATACTGTTGCAGACAGGCGTAATAATTTCAAGCTGATTTTCACAAAAATCCCTTGATAAATGTTCGTCGTCGAAAGGGTGGAGAGTCTGTGCGAGTCTGCCGTTTCTGTCAATACGAAGTGTTTCACGTTCAAGCCCGAATTTTCCGTTAAATATGTAATTTTCCATTATTATTACCTCTACTTATAAAGTGCTTTTCTGATTCGTTCCAATGCTTCTTTCAGAATACTTCTCGGACACGCTACGTTAATACGCTGGAATCCCTCACCGCATTTTCCGAAAATTTTTCCGCTGTCAAGCCATAAATTCGCCTTATGGATAATCAGATTTTCCAGTTCGTCAACAGTCAGACCGGTTTTTCTGAAATCAAGCCATACAAGATAAGTACCCTCTGTATCTGTCATGGTTACGTCCGGAAGATTTTCGGCGACGTATTTTTTCGTAAACCTTATATTCTCCGAAACATACGCAAGCATAGAATTATACCATTCTTCGCCCTTGCTGTATGCCGTTTCGCAGGCGATAAGACCCATCACGCCTAACTGACTTGTACCCGATGCGTCAAGTTGTTTCTTAAATTTCAGTCTCAATTCAGGATTCGGAATAAAAATATTTGACATCATCATACTTGCAAGATTAAATGTCTTACTCGGTGAAGTACAGGTTATGCTGATATTTTCAAACTCTTTTTTCAGATTCGCAAAAACATGATGTTTTCTGTGAAAAACAAAATCCTGATGTATTTCGTCGCTTACGACTGTAACGCCATGTTTCAGACATATATCGCCAAGCCGTATCAGTTCCGCTTCCGTCCAGACCCTGCCTACCGGATTATGCGGACTACACAGGAAAAACAGTTTTATATTTTCGTCAATAATTTTCTGTTCAAAGTCCACAAAATCAATGTGATAGCGGTTATCATTGTCGAGATACAAGTCATTGCTGACGACTTTTCTTCCGTTATCCCTTATGACCTCCGAAAAAGGATAGTACACCGGTAACTGCAATAAAACGCCGTCACCGTACTGTGTATAGGCTTTTACCGCCATTGCAAGAGCGAATACAACCCCTGGAGTTTTCACAAGCCATTTTTCCTGAATATCCCAGTCATGATGACGTTTCAGCCAGTCACGGACTATTTCAAAATACGGCGACTGCACTTCACTGTAGCCGAATATTCCATGTTTCACACGTTCTGTCAGAGCGTCCTGAATATATGAGGATGTTTCAAAATCCATGTCCGCAACCCACAAGGGCAGTACATTTTCCGGCATACCACGTTTGACGGCAAAATCATATTTCAGACTTCTTGTATTTTTCCGGTCAATAATTTTATCAAAATCGAGATTTCTTTCAGACATTCAGTTCACACTCCGTTTCACGAAAAACTTTGTCAAGTTCATAAATCAAATCTTCTGCATTTTCGATACCTACGGAAAGCCTTAATGTACTTTCCGTGATTCCGTTTTTTTCACGTATTTCCGGCGGTATGTCTGCATGGGTCTGTGTTGTAGGGTACGTTATCAGAGTTTCCACACCACCGAGACTTTCCGCAAATTTTATCATGCGGACTTTTTCCAGAATCGACAGTGCAAAAGCTTTACTTTCCAACTTGAATGTAATCATTGCCCCGAAACCTCTTGCCTGTTTTTTCATGATTTCATGTCCTGTATGTTCCGGTAATCCGGTATAAATCACTTCTGTGACCGCTTTCTGTTCTTTCAGCCAGTATGCGATTTTAAAGGCATTTTCCTGTGATTTTTCCATACGGATTCCGAGTGTTTTTATACCACGCAGAATTAACCAGCTGTCAAATGGTGAAAGACCTGCTCCGGTGGTTTTTATCAGAAATGCGAATTTTTCGGCAATATCGGTTCTGTTGGTAACAAGAAATCCTGCCAGTGTATCGTTATGACCGCCAAGGTATTTAGTACCGCTATGTACAACAATATCCGCACCCAAATCAAGAGGATTCTGAAAATACGGCGACATGAAAGTATTATCAACCACAAGGAGCAGGTTATATTTTTTAGCTATCTCCGATACAACGGCAATATCCGTTACATTCATCATGGGATTTGTCGGAGTTTCTATGTAAATCGCTTTAGTATCAGATGTTATGAAGTCCTCGATATTCTCCTTATAACAGTCAATACTTGAAATTTTTATGCCGTTTTTTGCGGAAACATTCCGGAAAAGACGAATACTTCCACCATACAAGTCAGAATCTGTAATAATATGGTCATCTGGCTTGAAAATTTCCATAAGCAAGGAAATTGCCGACATACCGGAAGCAAATGCAAATGCCGATATACCGTTTTCCAATGATGCAATCACCTTTTCAAGATGTTCCTTTGTGGGATTCTGTAAGCGTGAATAGTCATAACCAGTACTTTTTCCCACTCCCGAATGTGCATAAGTAGCCGTCTGATAAATCGGATAGCTGATAGCTCCGTAATGTTTTATACAATCTTCGTCTTCTTCAAGGTGAAGACATTTTGTTTCAATTTTTCTATCCATTATAATTTTCCTCCTTATATTTTGCGATTTCCTGTAAATATTTTTCACAAATCGGACTTAGTGTAGCTTCTTTCCTTGAAATATATCCGATTGTCATTTTTTCGTCCGATTTCAGCTTGACCGCACAATAATCCTTGCCGTTTAAGTCCTCGCATATGATACCCGAACACAGTGTAAAACCGTTCAGACCTACCATAAGATTCAGCATTGTTGCCCTGTCGTTTGCACGGATAAAACGCTTATAACTGTAGGTACTCAATACTTCTTCCGCAAAATAAAATGAATTATGCTCACCCTGTGCAAAGCATAAACAAGGATATTCTTCAAGTTCCTCTAAGGAAATTTCGGCTTTATCCGCTAAGGGATGACCTTTCCACATATACACGTAAATACCACATTCAAACAGCGGTACAAACTGAAGTCCGGCTTCTGAAAACATTTTATTAAGTACGTTTTTGTTGTAATCGTTCATGTAAAGAATACCGATTTCACTTTTATGATTTTTTACATTTTCGATTACTTCATAAGTTTTTGTCTCGTGTACTTCAAATTCGTATTCGTCCATGCCGTACTGTTTCACCAGTTCTACGAATGCATTTACCGCAAATGTATAATGTTGCATGGATACGCTGAACCGTTTTTTCCGGCTGACATTTGACAGATATTTTGCGTCTAAAATATCGTACTGTTCCATGACGGACTTTGCATAACCGATAAATTCAGTACCGGCAGTTGTAAGTGTGATTCCGTTTTTGGAGCGTATGAAAATATCAAAACCGATTTCTTTTTCCAATGAATGAATCGCTGATGACAGGCTGGGTTGAGATATATATAATTTTTTGGAAGCATCATTTAAAGAATGTTCTCCGGCGACCGTAATCGCATATTTCAATTGCATTAATGTCATACTATCAAACTCCTATAAAACACATCTAAATAGTATGCTTTAATTGTAACATGAAACATTAAATTTGTAAAGTTCTTTTTTTCTTTAACAGGTTATAGTTTTTTTCTATAACGTCTTATTAAAAGAAAAGAGTATCATTTTTCTGTAGTCTATACAGAATATGATACTCTTTTTGCATTTTTATGCATTCATTGTAATTTTAAAATAAAGATTTAAAAAAGTTAATGCCTTTATCTATTATATTTTCTGAAATATCATTATCGCCAAGGGCTTCACCAAATCTGAACGCTGCACCCATTCCGAAAACATCAGCAACTTTTTCAGCTGCTCCAAAACCAATATTTGCCATTCGTGCTTTTTTATAACCAGCTAAACTGTTTTCTGCTCCTTCAACGCCCAAATTTGCAGCCATCTGGGCATACTTGACTGCATTATCCCAATCTTCTAAAAATCCATATTGAATAGCAAGTTCAAGATAGAATACGCCATTTTCTGAATTAGTACACTCAAAATTGTTAATGGCAAAATTACATATTTCTACTATTCTTTTGAATTCGGGATATGTTTCAGCTGCTTTCTTATACCCATCGCCAGTTCTGTCCATTCTTGTGAACCCAATATCTTTTAAACAACCTATTATTCTCATATATATCTGTGGGTTTTGGTCATTTCCATTTGCCAGCGATTTTTCAAACCATTCCAAGGCAGTCTGTGAGTTTGGTTCAACCGGTGAATCATCACTTATATACATAACACCCATTATAAATTGAGAATCTGCATCATCCTGCAACGCTGCTTTTTCATACCATTTAAATGCTTCTGTCATGTTCTCTTCAATATCACCATATCCGTTTAAATAACACTCGCCAAGGGCTTTTTGTGCTTGGTCAAATCCTTGTTCTGCGGATTTTCTGAACCATTTAACTGCTTCGGAAGCGTTCTCGTCTACTCCCAGACCATTCAGATAGCATATTCCAACTGCATACTGTGATTCTGCATGACCTTGTTCAGCCGCCTTTAAATACCAGTTCAAAGCCTCTGTTGTATCCGGCTCTACACCGAATCCATCTTCATAACATATTCCGGTTTTTCTTTGTGCAAAATCAAAACCCAGTTCAGCAGATTTTTTATAATATGAAAACGCTTTCTGAGCATCCGGCTCAACGCCTTTTCCATACTCATAATGCCAGCCGAGATTGCTAAGAGCAACTGCATTTCCCAATTCGCCAGCCTTTAATCGTAACTGCAATGCCTCTTCGTATTTACCCTCTTCCACTAACTGATACGCCTGATTTTCAAGTTCGTTTGCCTTTTGTAATATATTTTCGGCATCTGAATTTTTCTGACAATTATCAGTTTCCTGATAACTGATTTTAACTGTTTCCGGACATTCTTCCATAAGCACATTCATATCTTCCAGAGTTCCTGAAAACTGAATTTTATAAATTTCCGTTTCAAGTACATTTTTCAGTTCCTCAAAAATACCGTCCCACTTTACCTTACGCATCATAAATGGGTATACCCAGTCTTCGATTTCCTTACCGTTTATTCTTGATGTATCGAAATTCTGACCGTTTACAGTTATTTCAGTGGTCAGACTTTCTGCGTTATAATTAATTATAACAATATTTTCCTCATCATCGGATACAACATTGACAGGTGCATTTTCCCACGCTTCTTTCAGTTCAGCAAGTGCTTCCTTCTGACCTTCAAACACAAGGTCAAAAGCCTCCTGACCGTCCAGTGCCTGTACCATTTCCTCATAGAAACCGTTCCATCTTACCTTACGCATCATGAACGGATACGCCCAGACAGCGATTTCCTTACCATTGATACGAGAAGTATCAAAATTCTTTCCATCAACGACTATAGTTGTTTCTAAGTTTTCAGAATTATATGTAACTTTAACCGTTTTCGCCATAATCACAACTCCTTATAAAATATTGATTAGAACTTATAACAGTAACAATAAAACATTGTTTGTTATGTTCTCGGTTGACAAATCGTAAAAAATCTCACAAGAAAGCATAATGGATATTTTCAGAGTATCTTCATAACTTGTAACCCTTTGTATTTTTATTATATAAATCATGTAGGACATACGAGTGTCTGTTCAAAAAAAATTTACAATTTGATATAAAAATCAGTATATTAT
>JAIDQQ010000005.1 GCA_029062165.1 Ruminococcus sp. | reverse complement strand
CTGCGTGTCGTGGGCTCGGATATGTTTATAATATCAATTCATTTTAAACCTACGTATAAAATTTTTCGGTTAATTATAACAAAAAAAAAAAAAGTCAAGGGATTTATAGAAAATGTATATAATTTCTATTTTATAAACAAAGTGTTAAAACATTGTCAAAAAAATTGGTATGGATTAAACAAAAAGAAGCAGATTTCCATATAAAGAAATCTGCTTTGAAAAAAGAAGTCGGAGAAGTAATCGGAATCACTTTTCTGATAATATTATATGTCATATTTCCGGAAAATATACATCATGAACCGAAAATATTTTCAAGAATCTTAAGTACAGTATCGCCTAAACTGTTTGAAGTGATAATATCGTATGCCCTGTCCGGACGGTTTGTAATGATATTGTCAACACCCATAGCCACCATATGCTGAATATCTGATTTTCTGTCTACAGTCCAGACAAATACACGCTTGCCGTTCTGATGTGCCATGTTGACTATGCTTGAATTTACGAATATATAGTTGAGACTTACGGCATCTATGTAACGTAGCTGTGAAAATGAAGTCGAAGTAGCAACGTTTGCAATAATACCTGTCTTTATTTTAGGATTTATTTTCTTGACGGTCTTTAAAGCAGTATACGAAAAAGATGTAATATAACATGAACGTTCTATATTGTATTCCTCTATCACCTCGACGGTTTTTTCAGCAGTCTTTCTGACGTCGCCGTGATTCTTGATTTCTATGTTAAGAAGTATATCGTCGCCGACTGTTTCGAGAACTTCCGAAAGCAATGATATTTTAACGTCGTCAAAACGTCCGTCATTACTGAACCACTTTCCTGCGGAGAGTTTCTGTAATTCGTCGTAAGTCATTGTACTTAGTTCGCCTGTACCGTCGGTAGTGCGTTCAATAGTCTTGTCGTGAAATACTACTAACTGGTCATCTGCGGTCAGTTGTACGTCAAGTTCTATGTAATCCGCACCGATTTCGACGGCTTCTTCAAATGCAGGTAAGGTATTTTCCGGTGCAACAGTCGAGTAACCACGGTGTGCGGTAATCTGTGTTTTCGTAAGGATTCCGGTATTAAGATTAAGATTTCCGGTATATATGGCTTTTATGTAGGTAATGTTGAGAAGTCCGGCGGAAACAATAAGTACAGCAGTTATTACTATCCGTGTGGAAGTCCTCATGTTGTTGTTGCGGAAATCCTGAATGATTATTTTTTCTGATTCTTCAATATCGTAGAAAAAATGTTGAGTTATCCAGCACATGACAGCCGGTACTGACAGAAATGACGAAAGTATTCCGAAAATCTGACCGGCATATTTAAGTACTTTCAAAGCTGTCCGGAATGCCCTTACAGGTTCGGAAAAACCTTTCACTATGAATACTATTATAAATGCCATTCCGAAAGTAACCACCGCACTGAATGCAAGCATAGACACGCTCCAGAAAAGTAGCGATAATGCCATACGGAATTTATTTTTATACATAATCTGCTTGCTTTTTTTAATGCATTCTCCGAATTTGTTTTCAGTAAGTACGAGATAATGCAGACTATAACTTTTATCGACTATAAGAATTATAAATAATATCTGTATCAGTATATATGCGACTATTCCGGCAGTATTGCTTACGGATTTGAAGATAGTCCGGACTATCGGCATTAACGGTGCTAAAAACTGTCCGGAAGCGAATGTAAACTGTACTATCGGCATGAAAAGCATGAATATCAGAAAACGTGGTATTCCAGTACCTCTGAACGCCTTTTTGAATGCTTTAAGTCCGGCTGTGAACATTCCGCCGACTGTTATTTTCTGCCGTCGGCTATGACAGGCAAAACATACCGCCAGTGCGGAGAGTTCCACGAACGTAAAAAACGCTACACAGAAAATAAGTACTATAAATGCCGATATAGTCGCCGGATGTTGCAGATATATAAGAAGATTTTCATCTGAAAGATACGTCACGCCGGAAGCCTTCATAGTATACTTTAATATGTATGCCATTATCGGCGCACCTATAGACACAAGAAAAAGTTTCGCAAGCAGTTCAAAAACCACAAAATGCGGAAACGCTTTTATAAATACTCCTGCGGATTTGAAAAATTTTTTTACTGTTTTTATATGAACCGCTCCTTTTATGATAATACAGAAATTATAACATAATATATAAATTAAGTCAATGACTGGTTTTTACGGAAAATATATTAATTATTTTTTTTACAAAAACTCTTGACAAACGGCAGTTTTTATGATATAATCATATCACAGATAGATAAACAGAATTAGTAATCAAACATGAAAAAAATTTTATACTGAAAGGATGGTCTTTAATGAAAAAACCAAAAAAGTTAATTACTTCTCTTGCACTGTCGGCACTTATGGCGATACAGCCTATAGCCTGTTATGCAGTCGACGAGGAACAACCTGAAACCTACTCCCATACTTTTGAAGTAAGTGTTGTTGATATGTACAACTCCAATGTTTTAGTTGGTGGAATTGATGCACGCCTTGTAGAGTATAAACACCACACGTCCACTATGGAAGAACCGTGGTCACAAGGTGAATATGTCCGCACTATTGCAGAATTTACTACATCTGATACAGAACTGACATACATCACCTGCGATGATGTAAGTACTGCGTGTGATTATTACCTTGAAATCGACGAACTACCCGAAAATTACAACTATTTCGGCAAATCTTCTGTCGTCATACATGATTTCGGTTCTGATTTACCGACGCTCCCATATAATCCGTATCTGATACATCTTGAAAATAAACCACCTTACGAAGTATGGGAAGATTTCCCTGTAACAAAAACTGTTGACTGGAATGTGATATTCCGTGACTATACATCAATGTCCATACCTGATATGCCAGTGGAACATATTCAGGGAATAGACCTTGAAATTGCAAGAATGACCCCCGACGGAAAAGGAGGTTTCACACCTGTTGAGACACTCGGCAACTGGAATACATCTGAAACTGATATTATAATATTTACTACAGAAGAAACTTTCAATTCAGAAGATGACGAGATATATTTTGGCTTTAAGTTTAATGCCGTTCCTGAAGAATATGAAGAAGCATTGTCAGGTTTAAGGGTAAGGGAAGATTTCTGTGACGGCTATTATTTATATGACAAATATGGTTACTCTGTTCGTACACGACAGACAAATTTCTACTTTACATGGAAAAAATCCGATGACAAATATATAACAACCGCTCCCACAACAACAAGACCGACTACTAATACAACTATAGTTCCTGCCGGAAAAGTTCTTGGTGACGCAAACGGCGACGGTCAATTAAGTCTCGCTGACGCTGTACTGATTATGCAGGCTCTTGCAAATCCGGCTGAATTTGTAATTACTCCTGAATGTGCTGAATTAGCAGATGTCGTTAATAAGGGCGACGGTTTAACCCCTATGGATTCACTCGCCATACAGATGATTAACATAGAGTTACTTAATGCAAGCGATTTACCGATTACTTCCGAACAGCTAAGTAAATTATAAGCTGAATTAAAAAATTATACTCTCTGTAGAAATACAGAGAGTTTTTTTGTTTCCGGAATAATCCTTATCAGAAAAAAATTTCAAATTTTTAAGAAAAATTTTTCAAAAATACTTGACTTTTCAGTGAAAATAGTGTATAATATAGACAATCTAATAAATCTTTCAGAAAGAAGGTTAATTTATGAATAAAAAATATCGTGTTATGTCTGCTATGCTTGCATCTATACTTATGGTATCATCTACAGGCATGACCGCTGTCATGTCAACAAGTGCTACGGATAATGAAGTTGCAACCGTTGAGGCAGTAGAAGAAATTTCCGTATCGTTCAATAACCAGTACGCCTCCGCCGGTGAGGAAATGAATGTGACAGTTTCTGGCATTGAAAATTATTCTCTCGTATGGTACGTTGACGGTGAAGAAGTCTCTACAGAAAATACCTACATAATTTCCGAAAATGACCTTGAAAAGTTCGTGAAAGTTGATGTCGTTTCAGATGGTCAGGTAGTCGCAAGCCAGTCCATGTATTGCAGTAATCTTCCTGTACTCTATATTGACTGTCCGGACTTCCATAAAATGAACTGGTCTGCAAGTCATGATACCTATTATGACGCTACCATGAAAGTTCAGGGCAACAGCCAGTACAGCAAGGCTAAACAGCTTTACGACGGTGCTATTGAAATAAAAGGTCGTGGAAGTTCCACATGGGGTCTCTCCAAAAAACCTTATAAACTCAAACTCGACAGCAAAACCGATATGTTCGGTATGGGTAAGAATAAACACTGGGTTCTTATGGCTAATCATATGGACGGTACTTTCATGAGAAATACTATTGCCGGAGCAGTTGCAAAGGCTATCGGTGAATTATCTATGGATACGGTATTTGTTGATGTTGTCGTAAATGGCGAATATCAGGGCAACTACCAGTTCTGCGAACACATAAGAATTGACGAAAACCGTGTTGATATATTCGATTTTGAAAACTCCGCCGAAGATGCTGCAAGTGCGGTTTATAAGTCGCTGGGCATAAAGGATAAGGAATTTAAATCACGTCTCGAAGACTACATGAAAGAAAATCTCGGCTGGATGTCAACAGGTATCGTTGAATTTGAGGGTACTTCATATGATGTTGCTTCCGTATACGCTGACTGGGATTTACTCCGTGAAAAAATTGAAAATAATGCCGGTTACCTCTTTGAAATGACTGTTGACGCAGGTCAGGACCCGTCCAACCTTAAGACTAAAAATAATGTACAGTTATCCGTTGTAAAGCCGGAATTTACCGCTACTAACGACGAGATGATGAACAATGTAAAAACATATCTCCAGAATTTTGAAAACGCTGTCTACAGTAAGACCGGCAGTACCACTATCGACGGCGAAAAGATAGGTTTCAATGAACTCTGTGACATGGAATCACTTCTTGGCTACTGGACTATCGGCATGACTTTCATGAATGAAATAGGTCACAGAAGTAACTATCTGTATCTCGACGAAAATGAACTGAAATTCGGTCCTGTATGGGATTTCGACTGGGCATTAGGTAATGAAATTCCTGGCTGGCCTACACTCGATTACAATAAGTGGATTAATCAGGGTCAGTGGGCTGGAAGATGGTTCTATGAAGTCGGCAAGAATAACTACTTTGCAATCAAGGAACAGGAATTTTACTGGAATAACCGTGATACTATTCTTGAATATTTTGACACTTCTAATCCGGACAGCTATGTAAATCAGCTTTACAATGAAATATACGCCTCCGCCAAGGCTGATGACGCTAAGTGGAAAGATACTGAATTTGAATCGTCATTCGATACTATGATTACATGGATTAACAAGCGTATCGGCTGGCTTGACGAACAGTTTGCTACAGAAAACAGCATAATCAGAAGCCTTGAAGGTACTGTAAGCGATAATCTTAAAGTGTCAGTACAGGGGGCAGATGGTACAGAACTCGAAGCAGACGACATATCCGTAGTTGCCGGTGGCGGAAAAATACAGTCCGGTAAGGATTTCACTATTACCGGTAAAGTAAATAATCCGTGGGAAGCAAATTACATGGATTTCTATGTAAATAACGTATATATTGATACAGTCAAGACTGAAAACGGTATGGCAACTGTAACTGTACCGGCAGAGTACATGACAAGCGAAACCGGTACAAAAAATGTTGTTCAGGTTTACGGCAAGGGCAGTATGGATACTGAATACTTCTCCTGCTCCAATTTTGTAAGTGTCGTTACTTATGAGGGCGAAAATTCAGGCAATAAGGAAGAAGTTACTACAACAACTACCACTACAGCACCTACAACAACAACGACTACTACAACCACTACCACCACAACAACGACTACAACAACCACTACCACCACAACAACGACTACAACTACAACCAAACCTACTACCACAACAACGACTACAACCAAGCCTACTACAACAACTACCACAACCAAGCCTACTACAACAACTACCACAACCAAGCCTACTACTACAACAACTACAACCAAGCCTACTACAACAACTACCACAACCAAGCCTACTACTACAACTACAACCAAGCCTACTACTACAACAACTACAACCAAGCCTACTACCACAACAACGACTACAACTAAGCCTACCACTACTACAACCACAACGACAACTACTACAGCTCCGGTTACTACGACTACAACAACCAAACCTGCTCCGAAGCCGTCTGATTCTTCGAGTGTTGTTCTTACAGATGTAGAATATGGTACAGCTTATTCACTCGCTGATTACGATTACAAAAATATCAAGTCTGTTGAACTTAAATTCAAGGACAGCATCGCATGGGGTAGCGGATGTCTCGTACTCGGTCAGTGCTGGAATGAAAGTCATTCCGTTCAGCAGACCGAAATGAAAGACGGCGTTGTAAAATTCGATATAAGCAATCCACAGGACGTTATTATGCTTTACAATTACTGGGGACTCGGTGACCTTGTTTCAGTAACTCTTAACTATTGATTATAAATCACGATAATAAAAACCTCCGGCGGAAGAAATTCTGTCGGAGGTTTTTTCAGGAGGTTAAAATGCATATAATACCATTGAAATATAAAGAGGGTACGTTCAGAGCGGAAGAAATCAGATATTTCAGAGGGGAATCAATTTATCTGCAATATCCGGATTGTGGAATTTTATATAGATATATCGTACCGAAATATGAAAGGGAAGTCCTTATATATGCGGATTCATTGAATGATAATCCATTTGTTACTGTCACTTACGACAGCAACGGCATTATAAAGTACATGGAGTTATACCGCAATAACAGCAAGGAATTAATGTATATAAATTTCCATGACTACGAACACGCCAAAGAAACTATTTATCAGTATTCATGTTACTGGGGTGACCGGATTTCTGAAAAAATAATTGAACGCAAAGAAAAAGTTTCAAGATTATTCATTGATTATATGTATGATTATGATTTATTGGATTTTTCTGTAAATGCCTACACTCCGGAAGATGTGCAGAAAGTTATTGAACATTGTAATTATACAGGAGCAGAAGATAACACCTGTGTATACTGTCATGATAATGACATAACACCAGATATTAAAACTTTACGTATAATGCTTTTTTGTATAGACTACAAGTTTTGTGATGAACTGTATGAATTTGCAATGTCGGTTATGATACAGAGGATTAAAGAAAATACAGATAAAATCGACAAGTCAGAAGATTTTAAATTCATAGCAGAAGAACAGATTTTTTAATATATTTTATCCCTTACGTTATTGTGAGGGATTTTTTTATTTTTTTCAAAAAACTCTTGACAAATCCGGAAATATGTGTTATACTACATACAAACTAAAAGTTAATAACTAAATATTACTATCAGAGAGGTGATAATTATTTATTCCATAGAAAATTTTGAAAGACCGTCAGTCGCCTCGGACTGTGTAGTTTTCGGCATAGACAGTATCGAACCTGATTCACCACGAAGTCTGAAACAACGTAAACTGAAAATTCTTCTCGTAAAGCGTGGTGAAGAACCTTTCATTAACAGATATTCCCTTGCCGGTGGATTCTTGCGTAAGGGCGAGACTATCGAAGAAACAGCCCTCCGAGAACTCAAAGAGGAAGCAGGCGTTTCTGACCCGAAAATAATAAATCTCGGAATTTATAGCAGTCCTGAACGTGACCCTCGTGGCTGGATTATTTCATGTGCATTTCTTGCCCTCACGAGAACGGTTACACTCTCCACCGCTGACTACTCCGACGCTCTTGACGCTCACTGGCTTACTTTCGAGTACGAAAACGAAACTATAACTCTTTCAGACGGTACTGAAGAAATAGTCATACATTACAAAGACGGTCAGCCGGAAAAAAATCCGTTGGCTTTTGACCACGCAAAAATTATATACGATGCTTTCATGAAACTCCGTGACGAAGTGATACATCATGACATAGTTTTTGACCTTATGCCACCGCTTTTTGCTATTTCCGATTTGCAACAGCCTTACGAGATTATCACAGGGAAAAAGACTTCACCGCAGAATTTCCGGAAAAAAATGTCGTCAAAAATACGTGAGACCGATTTTTTTGATACAAAATCAGCACACAGGACATCTAAACTTTACGAACGTATACCACAGGAGGAATGTTTATGAAAGTTTTAATAGTCGTCGATATGCAGAAAGACTTTACCACCGGAATTTTAGGCAATCCGGAAACATTTTCCGTTATAAAAAATGTATCGGATTATATAAATAAATTCCGTACAGAAAATCCCGACGGTAAAATAATTGCTACTCTCGACACTCACTATGAAAACTACATGGCAACTCAGGAAGGGAAATTTTTACCCATACCGCACTGCATAAGAGGTACGGACGGCTGGCAACTCGTTCCGGAAATTGAAAAAATTCTCGGCGATTGTATAAAACTCGAAAAAATAACTTTCGGTGCTGTCGATTTGCCGTATGTAATCGGACGTGATGAGATTATTGAAGAAATTCAGTTAATCGGAGTTTGTACCGATATATGTGTTATTTCAAATGCTATGATTATTAAATCAGCATTTCCGGAAGTCCCTGTAAAAGTCATTGCGGACTGCTGTGCAGGAGTATCGCCGGAAAGTCACCGTATAGCCCTTGACGCTATGAAAATGTGTCAGATTATTATAGAGGAGGAAATTTTATGATTTCAATGAAATACAAAAAATTCTACTATCCGGAAGTGCATACCTATCCGGACGGAACTTTCCGTGTTAATATGCCGGAAATTCACGTTACAGACGGTCAGCCCATTGAGGTTATATGGACTTATCGCAAGGAGCAGGATTTAACTCTTTTAATCTATATTACTGAAAATCTTAAGGAAAATTATAAAAATCCCATAAATCTCTATATGCCGTATGTACCTAACGCACGTATGGACAGGGTACAGGACAAAAACGAAGTCTTTACGCTGAAATATTTCTGTAAAGTAATAAACTTCCTTGAATTTGACAGGGTTAAAATTCTGGATGTTCATTCACCGGTTACAACGGCAATACTTGACAATTGCGAAAATATTTCACCGGAAAAATATATAAATTCTGCAATAAAATTATCGGGAATCAATCCGAAGTCTGATTACGTATTCTTTCCCGACGAGGGCTGTTTTAAGCGTTATGCCGATATGTTCGGAAATTTTGATAATATCGGTTTCGGAGTAAAAAGGCGTGACTGGAAAACAGGAAAAATTATCGGACTGGATATTCTTGGAGATTCTCCGGCAAATAAAAGGGTTATGCTTATTGACGATATATGTTCATACGGCGGTACGGCTTATCATTCGGCGAAAAAACTGAAAAAATCCGATTGCAGAGATATAAACCTTTACTTCACGCACTGTGAAAACTCGATATTTCAGGGCGAACTTCTAAAGGGCGATTTGATAAATCATGTCTATACGACTAATTCCGTTTTTGATAGTGATACATCCGGAAAAATAACCGTTTTTGATTGCGTATGATAAAATTCACAGACGATTTAATGAAAAAAAGCTTTGCAAGTTTCGGCGAAAGTTATAAATATCCGGTTTATGCGTCCATAGACTGTCGGAACAGTTTTTTCAGAAGCTACAATACAAAAGCCGGATTTGTAGCTGTAACAGATACCGGAAAACTTCTTGTTTCTGAATACTATGTACTGGGAACAGAAAAGAAATATATATTGCCGTTACAAAATCTTGAAAAAATAAAAATAAGAAAACTTGCATTTCTGCCGATTTATAAAATAAAAACTCTTTTCGTGAATGACGGTAAAAAATTCAGAATGGATATTATGATTTCACTGAAAGTATACGGTCACGAATTTACAGAGCAGGCGGAAAATACCGTAAACTTAATCAGGACTTTTCAGAACTGGCAGAATTTTTTAAAGAGGTGATTTTTTTGTACGATTATATAAATCCTATGTTGTTATGCGATTTCTATAAAACCGTCCATAGCGACATGATTAATCCGAAAATGACAAAATCCGTATCATACTATACACCACGTATGAGCCGTGTCAATCGTTGGGATAGTGTCGTGAATTTTGGTTTGCAGATGTTCATGAAAACTTATCTTATAGATTACTTCAACAGAAATTTCTTCGGACGTCCGGAAGAAGAAGTAGTCAGCGAATTTGAACGTGTTCTTAATAGTACACTCGGAAAGGGTATCTGTAATTCCGGAAAAATACGTAAACTGCACCGTCTGGGCTATCTTCCGATAGAAATTGCATCACTGCCGGAGGGCGTGAAAATTCCGGTACACGTACCAATGTTCAGCATAAGCAATACGCATAAAGATTTTGCATGGTTACCGCAGGCACTGGAGAGTATAATCAGTGCGGAAATATGGTATCCGCAGATTACCGCAACAGTCGGGGCGACGTATCGTGAAATAGTCAACAAATATTACGGTCTGACGTGTGACGACAATATAAGCCGTTCAAAAGCGTTAGGGTCATTTGACTTCCGTGGCGATATGGGACTTGATTCAGCACTGAAAGCCTCTGCCGGATGGTGTCTGTCGTTTGAGAATACCGCAACAGTTCCGGCGATACCGTATCTTGAAAAAATTTTCAATTGCGACTGTACGAAAGAACCGGTAGCATTCGGCACGGTGAGTACCGAACATTTTGTAATGTGTTCAAACTATGCAGTAGACGGCGACGAGATTACTTTTCTAAGAAAATTACTGACTGAACTTTATCCGGATACGAGTTTTTCGGCGGTACTTGATTCTTACGACTACTGGAATGTAATTGACAATATACTTCCAGAACTCCACGAGGAAATAATGAATCATAACGGCTGTATGCTTATGCGAGGTGATTCCGGTAACTGTGTAGAAGTCGTCACGGAAACGGTTTTCAGATTATGGGAACAGTTTGGCGGAACAGTCAACAGTAAGGGCTATAAAGTACTTGATTCGCACGTGAAAGCAATTTACGGCGACAGTATAACAGTACAGCGTTGCAAGGAGATTTACGATATATTAATGAAAAATGGTTTTGCGTGTTCAAATGTTGCGTTGGGAGTGGGTTCGTTTTCAATGCACTGTATAGAAGAGGACGGCATTTTAAAACCGTTCACACGTGATACATTTGGTTGTGCGATAAAGGCTTGTTATGCGGAAATAGACGGCAAGGAATATCCGGTTTTCAAGAATCCTAAAGACAGTAATTTCAAGAAAAGTCAGAAAGGTTTGTGTTATGTCTATCGTGACGATAACGGAAAGTTACAGTATAAGGACGGTTACACAGCGAGTACCATTCCGGACGGTAACTTACTTGTACCGGTTTTCAGGGACGGCAAAATATTACGTGAATATACTTTAAACGAATTACGTCAGACCCTTGAAAAAGAATTGTCTTGACAAATTATTCCGGATATATTATAATTAGAAAAAACGGAGGTAATTTCTATGGGAAATTTTAACGCTGAAAAGGCAATCGAAAACATAACCGCATGGATTAGGAAATATTTTGACGAAAATGCAACTCCTACAACTAAAGCCGTTGTGGGAATATCCGGTGGCAAGGATAGTTCAGTTGCATCGGCATTATGCGTGAGGGCTTTAGGCAAGGAAAGAGTTATAGGCGTACTCATGCCACAAGGTGAGCAGGCTGATATTGAGTACAGCAGACTTTTAGTAAAAACTCTTGACATTCAGCATTATGTAATAAATATCGGAGAGACTGTAAATTCTTTCATGACGGAAATTAAAAAACATATTGAACCGTCCGGACAGACAATTATCAATACACCGGCAAGAATCAGAATGACTACTCTTTACGCAATCGCCGGAACAGTCGGCGGACGGGTTGTAAATACCTGTAATCTTTCGGAAGACTGGGTAGGATATTCAACAAAATTCGGAGATTCTGCCGGTGACTTCTCACCGCTGTCGGATTTCACAGTGACGGAAATTCTTCAGATTGGTGACGCACTCGGATTACCGTATGAACTCGTACACAAAGTGCCTATTGACGGTCTTTGCGGAAAAACCGACGAGGAAAATTTAGGCTTCACGTATGCTGAACTCGATACCTATATAAGAGGTCTGACAGACCTTTCCGACAAACCCGAACTCAAGGAAAAAATTGACCGTATGCACAGAAATAATCTTCATAAGTTACAGCTTATGCCGACTTTCAGACAGTAACAAAAAAATCCGCACAACTTAGTTGTGCGGTTAATTTTTATATGTTGAAAAATCCGGTTAATCCACATAAATTAAAATTAGTGTATTATGTTCTATCTTCAATTGCAGGTATACAGGGGGAAAAATCTTTATCCAACTTATAAGTACAACTTCCTCTTTTGAATATATAGCTTTGAAACTCATTATAGTGTACTTCATCTTCATCATCACGAATATAGATTATACCATAACTTCCAGTTGCGATTTCTGAAATACTTTTATATGTTTCGATAATATCATCAACTTCTTTTGTCCGATGATTTGAACAAAACAAGGTATTTATAAATGGGAAACCATTCATATATTTAAATTCAATACTACAACTGTTTTTTAAAATAATATCTTTTATTTTTTGTCTTATAATTTCAAGTTCAACTTGTGGTAACAAATCTTCATCTTCATATTTTTCGCAAATTGCTAACCAGCCATGTAATTCTATCATAACTATCACCATAAATTATTGTTATAGAACAATCGCTTTACCGTCAGGATATTCACCGTCCCATGCACATGGAAAATGTCCGTTCTGATAGATACGCATCAAAGCAGAAAAGAAACTGTCTTTTTTGAGATATTTTTCAATAAAAATCCAAGCTAAATCTCTTTTTACCATATCGAGTATTTCATTTTCAAGACCTGTTTCTTCATATAAATTTTGTCGGTCTGTAAATAAACACCATTTAGTCCATAAAGTTTCTCCGATTGCTGACGATATACTTGAAAATATATAATCAATTTTTTCGTCGCCTATGACGTTCTGTGCTTCAAGCTCCAGTTGTGTAATATGATAATCCCATACTTTGAAGTATTTATCATTGTAATTATCAAATGCTTCAAAAATCGAATATATTACAATATATTTATTATCAGAAGTACCACATTTTGAAAACCAGTCAATATTATCTAATCCGGAAATAAATTCAGAAAGTTCAGACATTATATTTTTCTCCTGTATTTTGTTATTTTTCCGGTTTGATTTCAGTTACTTCAACCGTAATATGATTGAAAGAATTTTTTATTTCATCAGCGGAATTGCAGTTAAATTCATCGTACATTATAAAAGTACCGTTGGCGGATACTGAATTGTTGTCACCTGTTATGAAAGTTACCGCTATCGGAGCAGTATTGTTATACGTATACAAATAGATTATATTTTCACCGGCATTTTCATTGACAAAAGTTTTTCCGGCAGTACATAAGCTGGCAACGGCTAAATTTTCAGTACCGCCCATGATGTTAATCTGATTTATCAGGGCATTACATAGTTTTGAAGAAATGAAAGACTTCAGATTATCGGAAATGTTATCAGATTCTTTAAACTCTATCAGTTTTGCAAGTTCTTTATCAGAAACGGAAACAGAATAAACAGCTTTCGGGGTTGAATAGTTTCCGTCGGCAAGTTCCTGAACAGTGATTTTAAGATTATCTGTGGCAGTAGCGTTAATGTATTCTTCACTGTGTATCATTTCATTCATAAGCTGAACGACTTCCAGACCTTGTTTATATAATGATTTTGTTTCCGGATTGCTTTCAGTGTTTCTGCAGGCAGATAAGACAAACACTGATACAAGTGAAATAATAGTACTTGCAGTTTTTATAGATTTTTTCATTTTATTTTCCTCATATTTCTATAAATGATTTATTTACAGATGTACATACTCTTGCATAGAAACCTGCCCATAAAAGTTCTTTTGCACAATATTCCGCATTGTCCACAGATTCATGATAACTATTTCCAAAAAATCCGAAAACCGCTGAACCACTACCAGTCATTACCGCTGAACGTGCATTACATTCAAGCATAACGGATTTTATAGTATTTACTTCTTCAAGCTGTATCGCATCTTCAAAGATATTTCCGAAATATTTATATGCACTTTCGGGGGAATTTCCGATAGCCTCAACAAGTTTACTCACTGGTGGATGTACAGGATTTACAAGGGAGTCAATTTTTCTGTAAGCCTCCGCCGTTGAAACACCTTGTCTGCCCTTTGCGATTACAAAATATCCCGAATAATCGGCAATCGGAGTTATTTTTTCACCTATCCCCGATACGTAAGCAGTACCGCCGGTCAGGAAAAACGGAACGTCCGCACCTAATTTTTCAGGGGAAATAATTTCCTTGCCGGTCAGCTTTGAAAGACAATACAGTACACCGGCAGAATCGGAACTCCCACCACCCATACCGGCTTGTGACGGAATCCTTTTTTTAATATGTATTCTGCAACCTATATCAAGATTATTGTCGTCGAAAAATTTTCTTGCGGATTTGTAAGCAATATTATTTTCGTCACATGGTATGGGTTCGGAAGTCCGGAACTCTTCGGGAACTTCGCACGTCAGTGCAATTCCGGAATCTGTTAATTCAACGGTTATTTCGTCGTAAATGCTTATGGTCTGGAAAACGCTTTCAATAGAGTGATAGCCGTTATCAAGTTTGCCGGTAACATCAAGTGCGAGGTTTATTTTTGCCGGAGACTTAATTTTCATGATTTTCACCTTTGAGTTTTTCAAGAAATTTTTCGATACGTTTCATAGCTTCCATGAGATGTTTAAGCGAATAAGCATAGGAAATACGTATATAACCCTCACCGCTGTCACCGAAAGCACTTCCAGGGACGACGGCTACTTTTTCTTCGTAGAGCAGACGTTCACAGAAATCCTCGCTTGAAAGTCCTGTACTCTTTATGCATGGAAACGCATAGAATGCACCCTCCGGATTGAAACAGGTCAGACCTATTCTGTTAAATTCGTTGACGAGATACCGCCTACGTGTATCGTATTCGTCACGCATTTTGACAATTTCAGCATCGCACGAATTGAGGGCTTCTACGGCAGCATTCTGACTTATATACGGACTGCACATAATACCGTACTGATGTATTTTAGCAATCTGTGATATAATCGGTTCAGGAGCGGTCACATAACCTAAACGCCAACCGGTCATAGCGTATGCTTTGGAAAAGCCATTAACATATATAGTCCGTTCCCTCATGCCGTCGATTTCTATAATAGAGAAGTGTTTTCTGCCGTATGTAAGTTCGGAGTATATCTCGTCCGAAAGAACCATTATATTTGTATTTTTAAGAAATTCCGCAATAGGTTCTAAATCTTCACGGGTCATGATTGCACCTGTCGGATTATTCGGGAACGGCATAATAATCATTTTGGTACGGTCAGTTATTTTGTCTTTGAAGTCGTCTACAGTGAGTTTGAAATTGTTTTCTATTTTCGTCGGTACAGGTACGGCAACACCGCCGACGAGTTCCACGAGGGGTGCATAACATACAAAACAAGGTTCTACAACAAGGACTTCGTCACCTGGGTCAACGATACCACGGATAGCAAGGTCAATACCCTCCGAACCACCAACAGTAACTATTACTTCATTTTCGGAACAGTATTCAATACCATGTTTTTTCTTTATACGCTGACTTATAGCTTTACGGAGCGGTTCAATACCTTTGTTAGCACCGTATATAATATGCTTGCGTTCGAGTACCTGAATAGCAGTTTTTCTGATAATCCACGGCGTTGAGAAATCCGGCTCACCGACACCGAGACTTATAACACCCTCCATAGTACCGGCAATATCGAAAAATTTACGTATTCCGGAGGGTTTCATTTTCTTTACTTTTCCGGATAGTACTTTGTCATAATCTATCATTAACAGAGACCCCTTTCGTCGTTTTCCTCACGGTCAATGAAAATACCTTTTTCCTTGTATTTTTTCAGAATAAAGTGTGTAGCCGTGGAAAGAACACCTTCTATAGTGGAAAGTCTTTCAGATACGAAAAGTGCCACGTCTTTGAGGTTATTTCCCTTTACTTCTACAGCGAGGTCATATGCTCCGGACATAAGGCTTACACTTTCGACTTCGTCATACATCATGATAGTTTTAGCAATATCGTCGAAACCGCAATCACGTTGCGGAGCGACTTTTAATTCTATGGTAGCGTATACTGTGGAATTGTCATATAATTCGTCGTCGACGATTACACTATAGCCTTTTATAACGCCCTCATCTTCGAGACGTTTTATTTCAGCGGAAGCCTCTTCCGGACTTATACCGAGAATTTCACCGAGTTGTGTATCAGAAATTCTTGCATTCTGTTGTAAAATTTTAACAATATCAGTCATAATAAAAAATTCCTTTCGATAGAATCAGTCTATATTAATAAAATAAGGTTTGCGTTTCTTGAAATAGCACAGGTGGGTGAACCCCACCGCCTTAGCGGTCTCCAGTGCGGAAGATATATCTTTTCCAATGTCCTCAATGGTGTGTGCGTCCGAACCGACGGAAATAATTTCACCACCCATATCCCTGAAAAGTCTGACATACTTTTCCGATGGGAAAACATCCCCAAATCCCTGACGTATTCCGGAAGTATTTATTTCAATGCCTTTACCGTTATATGCGAGCAGGCGGAAACTTTCTGCTATGATGTCGTCGAAACGGCTTATGTCGGGATTTATATTATTTCTGCACTTCATATAACGCAGGCAGTATGTAAGATGTCCCAGAACGTCGAAACAGTTCATTTTGCAGAGTTCGTATATTTCAGTGAAATATCTTTCAAGCAGATTATATATACTATCCATTGACATATTTTCATAATCTATATAATAGAAATCCTTTTCATTTCTTAACTGGTGCATAGAGCCTATTATGAAATCAAGTCTCTTGTCGGAAACAATTTTTTTTGCAACTTCAATATCTTGAGTAGCCTGACCCATTTCGATACCGCATATAAGATTGAAATTTTTATACTTTTCCTTGCGTTCTGTAATAGCGTCAAGCGAGTTATTGAAATCTTTTCCGTAGTTGAAATAATCAATGTTATCCTTTTCGGAATAGTAGTCTTCCGGATACCATGAACTACACTCACAATGGTCAGTAATAGCATATGCAGAAAGTCCCATATCAATAGCCTTTTTAATGCATAAGTCTATATCCGCTTCGGAATCCATAGAAAACTGTGTGTGTGTATGACAATCAATCAGATTCATGATATAGTCAACTCCTTTCTGTGACCTTAATATTATATCATATTCCGGAACGTTATGCAAGTTATTTTTTTGGTATTGCTATTTTCTGTGATATGTGATATAATAATATTATCCATAATTTTCAAGGAGGTTTTTTTTAATATGAGAGCAGTTATAACTGTAATTGGTAAGGATAATGTCGGAATACTCCATAAAGTATCCGGCATATGTGCGGAATTTCATGCGAACGTACTGGAGGTAACACAGAGTGTACTTCAGGATATGTTTGCAATGATTATGCTTGCGGACATCACAGAAATGTCAGGTGACTTCTCGGCACTCGTCGACAGAATGGACACACTCGGCAAGGAACTTGGTTTATCAATCCATACAATGCATGAGGATATTTTCAACTCAATGCACAGCATCTGAACCGGAGGTATTTTCAATGCTTAATGTATACGATATACTCGAAACTATAAGAATGATTCAGGACGAATGTCTTGATATACGCACCATAACTATGGGAATATCTCTCCTTGACTGTATCGACACCGATATAGATAAGGCTTGCGAAAAAGTCTATGAAAAAATAGTGCGTCATGCAGAAAGGCTTGTACCAGTAGGACAGCAGATTGAAAAGGAATACGGAATACCGATTATAAACAAGAGAATTTCCGTAACTCCGATAGCTATGTTATGCGGAGCGTGTCCGAATCAGAACCCTGTAAAGTTTGCAAAGGCTTTACAACGTTGTGCCGATACGTGCGGAGTAAACTTCATAGGTGGATATTCCGCACTCGTCCATAAGGGATTCAGTGCCGGAGATATGGCATTGATACAGTCCATTCCGGAGGCTCTTGACGTCACACAGAATATATGTTCTTCTGTGAACATAGGTTCTACAAAATCCGGTATCAATATGGACGCCGTAAAATTAATGGGTCAGATTGTAAAGCAGTCCGCCGAGAGAACCGCAGACCGTGACTGTATAGGACCTGCAAAACTGGTTGTATTCTGTAATGCCGTAGAAGATAATCCGTTTATGGCAGGAGCATTTCACGGAGTAGGCGAACCGGATTGTGAAATACACGTCGGTGTTTCCGGTCCTGGAGTGGTACGCTCCGCACTAGCGAAATATCCGGACGCTTCTATAAACGAACTCGCTGACATAATCAAGAAGACCGCATTTAAAATAACTCGTATGGGTCAGCTGGTAGGTTCACGTGCTTCAAAGGAATTAGGCGTACCATTCGGGATAGTAGACTTATCACTTGCACCTACTCCGGCAATAGGCGACAGTGTAGCACATATTTTAGAAGAAATGGGTCTTGAAATGTGTGGCACACACGGTACGACAGCTTGTCTTGCAATGCTGAATGATGCCGTCAAAAAAGGCGGAGTTATGGCATCTTCGACGGTTGGCGGACTTTCTGGAGCATTTATACCGGTTTCAGAAGATGCGGGTATGATAGATGCTACTATAGCCGGAGTTCTGAGCCTCGAAAAGTTAGAGGCTATGACCGCTGTATGTTCAGTTGGTCTTGATATGATAGTAGTACCAGGGGATATAACACCGGAAACAATTTCCGCTATCATAGCCGACGAGGCTTCTATAGGTATGGTAAACTCAAAGACTACTGCTGTACGTCTCATTCCGGCTATTGGCAAGAAAGAGGGCGAAATGCTTGAATTTGGCGGACTTCTCGGCAGTGGACCTGTAATGCCTGTCCGAGATAAATCACCGGCGAAGTTTATAAATCGTGGTGGCAGAATACCTGCTCCGATGCAGAGCTTGAAAAATTAAAACTGTAAAGGGGAAGGAATATGAATAAAATTGATATTATTCAGTTTTTAATCAAAGCCAAAAAAGCCACTTATGCCGGAAAAGGTGCAGAAACTGTTTCGTCAAGACCGGCATCACATGACCTTGTTTACAATGAAAATAATTTAATGTATTATGATACGTATTTAGGCGGAGACAGATTTGCAGGCGAAGAGGCTTTATGGATTGACAATATCCCATATTGGAGCATGAACTATGCTGGACGTATTACAGGTGATAATTTCAGTGGTGATTTTCTAAAAGATGCATTGTCTCATGTCAATGCTGATAAGCCCTTTCGTGGACCTGAAATTTATTCAGACGGTGATTATACTTATCATTGTAAGGTGAATGGCTGTTTTGAATGGTTTCAGGGTTATGAAAGTATCTCATTTAATGACAATATTATATATGAGTGCTTTTTTCACGGAGGTACTATAAAATGAAAAATTTGCAGAGAGCAGAAAACCTTATAAAGAAATACGGTTTTGATTTTGAAAAAATTCCGAAAAATGAAATAATAAGTCTGATTGAAACTGAAATTGAAAACTATCAGGAGGGAAGTTCGGAATATATAAGACTGCTATGTGGTTATCTTTTCTGTATCGGTGATAAGACTGATATTTCCTTGATAGAAAAGGCAAAGTACGGTATAAATATGGACGTCGGCAGTATGATTGACTGGGAATGGCTTGAAAGTCTTAAAAACGACGGTATAGAAACTGAATACTGTTGTTCTCGAAACAAGCTGATAGAATATTTTATAGAAGACTATACAGATTTCAGTGCAGACGAATATTAATTTAAATCCGGTTTATTTTTGAATTATACTCAACAGTAAACCGGAATTTTTAATATATATTGAAAAATATTAAAGGAGTTGATTTTATGAAAAAAGCGTTTTCTCTCTATGATTATATGACAGATGGGAAATTCATTCATGAAAGTTCGATGAATTACGTTGAAAGCAATAATTTGCCGAAAAATAAAACTTTGCTTTTTGGCAGAGCTTTGGAAGATTTTACAGTTAATGATATTCTGTTTACCGAAAATAATACTCCAGTATATATTGAGGGCTTCTACCTGTACGGACATGAACTTGATTTTATAAGTGCTGGCTGTACGTGTACTATTATATGCACAAAGAACGAATACAAATTTACTGAGGATGAAATACTTAAAATAAGGAAGTGATTTTGTGAAAAACGGTATAACACCAAATCCGGACAGAATTTTTCCCGTACCGGATTGCGATACGGTAACTTACGTAAAACCTACTATAAAGAATCCGGATATAATAGTAGGGGATTTCACGTATTTCAGTGATACTGATTTTGAAAGACATGTGACACATCATTACGGATTTTATGGCGATAAACTTATAATAGGAAAATTTTGTCAGATAGCGTCGGGAGTGAATTTTGTAATGAACGGTGCAAATCATCAGATGAATGCCGTTTCTACATATCCGTTTTATATAATGGAGGGTTGGGAACAGTCCGTACCGCCACTTTCGGAACTGCCACATAAAGGAGATACGATAATAGGTAATGATGTATGGATAGGACAGAATGTCACTATTTTGTCGGGTGTACATATCGGAGATGGTGCAATAATCGGCATGAATAGCGTTGTCGGTAGTGATGTACCACCATATACAATAGTTGCCGGAAATCCGGCACGTACAATAAGAAAACGTTTCGACGACGAATTAATAAAACTTATGCTTGAATTTCGTTGGTGGGATAAGAGTATTGAGGAAATAAATAATCTGATACCAGTTTTATCATGCAGTGACCTCGAAAAAGTAAAAAGTTACATAAGGAGCGTTTTATATGATTGAAAAATTACTTGATAAATTATCTGAACTGGAGCAGGTAGAATCAATAGCGTTAGGGGGTTCACGTTCAGGACAGAATTATGATAAAAAATCAGATTATGATGTATATGTTTATTGTAGTTCGGAAATCAGCGAGGAAACAAGAACAGATATTCTTAAAAAATACTGTAGTACTATGGAAATCAGTAATCACTATTGGGAATACGAAGATAACTGTACACTTAACAACGGTATTGACATTGATATAATTTACAGAAATCCGGATAATTTCTACAAAGAAGTTTCAGAAGTAGTTGAAAATTATCAGGCACGTAACGGATATACAACTTGTATGTGGCATAATCTTATGAATTGTAAGGTTATATACGATAAAAACGGCAGACTTTCGCAGGCTAAGAAACGTTTTGATGTACCATATCCGGAGATTTTGAGGCAGAATATAATAAAAAGAAATATGAATCTTTTATGTAATGGACTACCGGCATATAAAAATCAGATAGCAAAAGCCGTTGCAAGAAATGACAGAATCAGTATTATACACCGTACTACCGCATTTTTTGAATCCTATTTTGATGTTATATTTGCACTCAACAGACTTACACATTATGGTGAAAAACGTCTTGTTGAAATATGTACGGAATATTGTAAAGTACTGCCGGATAACTTTGAAGATAATCTGAATCAGCTGTTTGACGATTTGCCTTTATGTACGGATAAAATAAATAATGATATAGAAATTATTTTATCTGAACTTAAAAAAGTTCTTAAATATGAGGTGATAATATAAAAAATATACCTGAATACTTCAATATTAAAGATATACATAAAATATCACCGATAAATACCGGACATATTAATAAAACGTATCTTATAGAATCCGGAGCAGGTAAATATATTATGCAGTCGCTTAACAGAAATATTTTCCGGAATCCATATATAGTCATGGAGAATATCACCCGTATTGCAACAGCTTTCCGCCGTTCCGGACAGGATATAATAACAGTACCGGAATATCTTACAGCCCACGGAAAATATTACATTGAAGTCAATAACGAAGTATGGCGTATATACGAATATACGGAGCAGTCATATTTACCGGAAAACAAGTCGTATTTAACTGGTTATGCTTTCGGAAAATATATAAACATTATAAACAATAATATAATTCTCGATAATACTATTGAAAACTTCCATAATTTTGAGATGTATTATAACAGACTTCCTGTAGGTACGGAAAAATATTTTGACAAACTTAGGGGAAAACTTGAAATTTTCGGTGATATTCCGATAAGAAACGTCCATAACGACGCAAAAACGGATAATATTATATTTGGTCAGAAGATAACAGTCATTGACCTTGACACTTCAATGAGGGGATATGTGGCTATTGATTACGGTGATATGATACGCTCTGCCGGTACTGAAAATATCGTTGACATAACACGAGGTTTTGCGGACGGTCTTGACGGCATACTCACTCCGGAAGAAACAGATTCCCTTTACTATGGAATACTTTACGTCACCGGTGAACTTGCTATGCGTTATATTATAGATTCCATTTCCGAAAGACGTTATTTTATTACGAAAACTCCGGAACAATGCCGTCGACGTGCGGAAGACTTACTGAAACAGCTTGAATATTTTGAAAATAATACCAGTATAAAAAATATTATCCGTAAAGCGTTCTGATTTCTATTGACTTTTCTGTTTTTTAGTGATAAAATATAATTAAAAGATACGTTTTAAAAAAATTTGTATCGGAGAGAGGAATTTATCATGAACAGATTAAAAAAATTGACTGCCTTGCTGTCTGTAGCGGTAATGGCAGTACCGGCAATTCCGGCATCTTTCGGGACAGTCGGAAATCCGGTCACAGCGGTGGCTGTCGACGATAACAATGATGACTGGCTTCACGCCGAAGGTAGCCGACTTTACGACATGAACGGTAATGAAGTATGGTTGACTGGTGCTAACTGGTTCGGACTGAACTGTATTGAATATTCACCGCATTATCTTTACGCCGGTGATATTGACGATATGTTACAGGAAGTAGCCGACAGAGGTATTAATGTTATCCGTTTTCCTATTTCAACGGAACTTATTTTATCATGGATGAATGGTACACCTTTTCAGATAAGTGCCGGTGGTATGCAGGCTGTATATAATCCGCCGGTTGACCAGGACGACGGCAACGGCGGTATCGTCGAAGCCGGAAGATATGGCAATCTTAACAAGGATTTTGTTGAATCCGACGGCAAAACCCTCATAACAAGTGACCGTGGATTTGATATAATCCTTGACAAGTGTAAGAAATACGGAATCAAGGCATTTATCGACATACACAGTCCGCACGCTGATAACTCCGGACATAACTATAACTTATGGTACGGTAAAGAAACAACATCAGATGGTACAATGGTTACTACTGAATTATGGCAGGAATCGCTTGTATGGCTTGCCGAAAGATACAAGAATAACGATACACTTTTAGGTTATGACCTCAAGAACGAACCACACGGAAAAGGTCAGGAGGGCGATAAGGCTGCAAAGTGGGACGGCTCAACCGACGAAAACAACTGGGCTTATGCCGCTACCAATTGTGCGGAAGCTATTCTTGACGTACATCCTAATGCACTCATTTTCATAGAGGGTGTTGAACAGTCATTAAGTGGTGCAATGCCTGGTGACTACTGGGGAATCGCTGACAGACGTGACAATTCGCCATATATAGGAGCATGGTGGGGTGGTAACTTCCGAGGTGCAAGGGAATATCCCATAAAGCCGAAACAGGGTACAAGTCAGATAGTATATTCGCCACACGATTACGGTCCGTCGGTTTATGCTCAGACATGGTTTGCCAAGGACTTCACAACACAGACGCTTCTTGACGATTACTGGTACGATACATGGGCATATATCAACGCCGAGGACATAGCACCGGAACTCATAGGCGAGTGGGGCGGACATATGGACGGTGCAGAAAATCAGAAGTGGATGGAACTTCTTCGTGACTACATGATTGAAAATCATATAAATCATACATTCTGGTGTCTGAATACCAATTCCGGCGATACCGGCGGATTATGGAAAAATATTTCATGCGGACAGTATGCCGGTTCTACGAAGATTGACTGGGAAGAAGAAAAGTACGCTCTTATGGAAAAATCCCTGTGGCAGACGCAGGAAACCGGAAAATATATCGGTCTTGACCACCAGAAAGCACTCGGAAATAACGGTCTTTCACTGAACGAGTTCTATACAAGTTACGCCACAACAGAGGGCAGTAATCTTGACGGCGGAACAGTCCTCGATAAAGCCGGTAAACCTGTAGATTCCGATAGTGTCGGAACAACGACTACAAAACCAACCGGTACTACTACAACCACTACAACAGGTTCAGCAGGAACTACTACAACAGTTACTACAGCTTCTTCCGGCGATATATCATACGGCGATGCCAACGAAGACAAGGAAGTATCTCTTGCAGATGCCGTACTTATAATGCAGTCGCTTGCAAATCCGGATACATATTCACTTACTGAACAGGGTACGAAAAATGCTGATGTTGTCGGTAAGGGCGACGGCGTAACAACCAGTGACGCTCTTGCAATACAGATGTATAATATTAAGCTTATTGAATCTTTCCCGATAGACGAGTTACCACAGTAAAGAATAATCAAAAGGACGTTTTTGTTAAAAGAAACGTCCTTTTTTATCTGAATATATTATTTCAGGCGGGATAATAGAAATCAAGCAGTAACTCCACGACAAGCGAATATGATTTTATACCGTCTTTTCTTCCGTTTGCCTTGATGTTGGTATCAATAGCGGTTGTGGAGACTGTACTTACAGTTTCAGTAGGAATGACTTCTTTTTCCACGTTTTCTTCCCAGTAGTTATCGGGCATGAATCTGAACCAGTCACGGCGGACGTTATCGGAAATAGTATCTGTTAAATGAAACGCTCCGGATATGTTCTGATTATATATTTCGTTATGTACGTATTCAAGGGCAGAAAGATACCCCGAATACTGAAAACTTAAATTTTCACTGCAATGAGTTGTAGCATAGAAAGATATAAAATTTGCCTCGTCCTCCTGTATGAATCCCTTAAGATGTGAAAATTCATGACAGACTGTTTCCGGAAGATTAGTCCGGCACATATCGTCATTGTAGTTGGATTCAAGCGAAAACGGGAAATAAATTCCTGTAAGATGAGACTGGCTCATGAAATACGAAAACTGTATAGGTTTTGCTTTCGGATAGTATCCTTTAAGTTGTGGGAAAGTCTCACCGGCTTTTTTCATAGCCTTTTGGGCTTCCGGACTGACATTTTCTGTAAACTCGAAACAGTTCATATCGTCACGAGGAACTTTTTCGGCTAAATCGTTGGATTTTTCTATAAGAAGTGAATATAATTCTGTAATCTGATTTTCGGTATGTTCTGAATGTTGAAGATATTTTTCAGTGAACGGCGTACACTGATACATTATGAAACAGTTCATAGTTTCAGTAGTCAGAATGAATGTAAAGACAAGCAGTATGACAAAACCGGCTGTTGATACTGTTTTTTTACGGAAATTTTTCCCGAATATCAGTAACAGTACAGTACAGGGTATTCCCACCAGTATGAGCAGGATTCCCAGTAATATAAGTATCTCGCCTACCGAAAATGGTAGTAATCCGGTAATAAAAGAAACCGGATTTGAAAAAAGCGGAAAAATTTTTTCTGTATAGAAATCGGCAAACGGACTGCAAATTCTCGACAATACATTCAGAAGTACCATAAACAGACATATTATAATCAGTACAGAGTATTTTTTTCTGATATGGATTTTTTTCATTTTTATATATTACTGGGCGTTATCTTCTGCCTGTACCTGATTCATGTAACCGAATATGTTAAGAGTTTCACCCTCATGTTCTGTTGAAAGATAAGCATAGTACATAAGTACCTGTGTAGCGTCATTTGCGTCTACATTACCGTCATAATTGACATCGGCTTTTTTTGATTCTTCAGCAGTGAGAGTTGTTCCGCTGTGGGTTGAAAGGCTTGCATACTCGGCAAGAATTGTAGCAGCGTCGACGGCATCTATTAAACCGTCGTCATCTATGTCACCAGGGTAGAATTTATCCGGAAAAGTTTCAACAATCTGTTCCATAGCGAGTGGCGGATATGCTCCGATATCTTCAATACTGTAGTAAACCTGATTGAAAACAGTCGGGATAATTTCACCTGTTGTTTCGTCTACAGGACGTTCAGCGGAAACAGGTTTAACAGATTCGCCGGTTTCCTTGTCATTGATTTTTATTTTGTCGATAAGTAGCGACGATATAGCAAGATGTCCTTTCTGATTAGGGTGTACATCCATAGAATTTTCACCGCCTATTGTGACGTATGATTTCTGCATATCGGTAAAGTAGTAGGCGTGACCAGGGTTATCACTGGTAGATGCGATATTACCGTTAGCGGTGAACGTATCGTAAACATCTATAATTTCAATATCCTGAATTTTCTGCAATTCGTTACGGAAAGTGTCCATTACGTCGTCGAGGGTATAACGGAGAGTATTTATCATAATAGCGTGACCTGAACTGTAATTTTTTTCTACGTAACTCTTGGAAAGCTGTAATGGCTGGTATACGGTCTGTACTATTATCTGTGTATCAGGATTAATTTCTTTTATTTTCTTGACTATTTTGTCGATATTGCCCATTACTTCATTAGGTATGATACCTCTGTTGTTATTGGTAGTAAGTCGCAGATTACGTGATGTTGATTTTATAAGGCTGTTCAGGGCTTGTGATGCATCCAGACCACTGTTGGCGTATTTCTTGAAAGCATTCTGGTCAATCATTTTCATATCTCTTGCACTGGGTTCTTCGGGAATATCGGCAGATGTGTAACCGGAAGCAAGAAGATTGTTTTTCGCTGAAAAGTCAAGAAACTGTTTTACAATGTACTTCATTATGTCGTTACCGCCGGTGGATATTACAACAACGTCAGTATTTTCAATAGTAGTTTTCTGTTCGTCGGTGAGATTTTCCACCATATCAAGAAGTTCATAGGAATCAAGACCGGATTTGGCAAAGTTGGACAGTTCCGCACCGAAGTAATCCGCACATATTTCACTGTATGTATGTTCATTTTCGGAAAGTCCGTAACCGCTGGCGATACTGTCGCCGAGTACAACCATACTGTCAAGGTTTTTATTCTGACCCTCCGCAGATGTCACAGCCGGTACAATCATTGAAAGTGCCATAGTGGCAGAAACCATTAACGATAAGTATTTTTTCATGTTAAATCCTCCTGAAGATTAAAATATATTTTTCGGGATAGAATAATTGTACATTATTTTTCTGATTATGTCAAGCAGAAATTAATAACATTCATGGATTTTTTAAAATTTTTTAAATTTATAATGGTAATATTTCACTTGACAAAACCGGTATACAATAGTATAATGAATATTAAAAAAGGATAATTTTATCAGACAGGAGCGTTGATATTAATGAAATACAACAGAACTGAAATCGACAACAATGTAGGATTCACTTCTATAACTGACCCTAAATTCAAGACAGCACATATTTCTGTAAGGTTTATAACGGAACTTTCAGAAGAAACCGCTTCGGCAAATGTTATCGCTACAGATGTACTGACATATTCAACAAAAAGTCTGCCTGCTCTTTCGTTGCTGAACGAAAAGCTGTCTTCACTTTACGGAGCTAATCTTGCATCATATTCCGTAAAGAAAGGAGATTCGCAGATACTGGGCATAAATGTATCGTATATAGTCAACAGATACGCTATAGACGGCGAGGATATAGAGGCTGAAATGACAGGTCTTCTTATAGAAAGTATTTTCTGTCCGAATGCAACTGACGGTAAATTTGACGAGGAATCTTTCAGCATTACGAAAAAAGAACTTCTTGACCGTATAGAATCGGAAATAAATAACAAACGTGGATACGCTCTTGCAAGGGCTACTGAAACGGCATTCCGAGGTGAACCGGCAGAAGTAATGAGTTACGGTACAAGAAAAACTGCCGAAAACGTCACAGCAGAAAGTGCATATTCCGCCTATATGAATCTTCTTAAGACAGCACCGGTTGAAATAACATACGTCGCACCCGAAGAAAATCCGACTGTTTTGGAAATGTTCAGTAAAAGTTTTGCGTCTGTTTACAGAAATTCCGGAAAAATAAACTTCAGTACACCCAGTCCGCTGAAACCGGAAGTAATTACAGAATCGGAAGAATTTGATGTAAGACAATGTAAAATGGTCATGGCATTCAAATACGACTGTCCCGACAAGTATGCTGTCAAGATGTTGAATACAATATGGGGTGAAACTCCGGTATCTAAACTTTTCCTTAACGTCCGTGAAAAAATGAGTTTATGTTATTACTGTGCCACACGTGTGAACAAGTACAAGAAAACTATATTCGTAGACATAGGCGTTGAAAGAAACAATATCGAAAAGGCAAAGGCTGAAATACTCCACCAGCTTGACGAGATAAGAAGCGGAAACATCACTGACGACGAAATAACAAGTGCGGTACTTAGTCTTGATAACGCACTTACTTCAGTAGGTGATACGCCGTCATCATATTCCGGTTGGTATTTTGACTGTCTCTGCGACGGTGATATAATCACACCGGAAGAGTGTTTCGGAAAATATAAGGCAGTCACTAAGGAAGATATTATAAATGCCGGAAAGTCACTCACTCTTGACAGCGTTTATATAATGTACGACAAGGAGGAGCAGAAATAATGAATAAACAGATTATTACGAGTTCAAAGACCGGCGATAACTGTATATACGTCAGGCACTCCAGCGGACTTGACATATATATATGTGAAATGGAAGGTTTCAGTACTGTTGAAGCACTTTTCGGAACAAAATACGGTTCTATAAATACTATGTTTAAGATGCGTGACGATAAGGAATATACAACAGTACCGGAGGGTATAGCCCATTTCCTCGAACACAAGTTATTTGAAAATGAAGACTGTGATGTTTTTGAACTCTATGCCAAGACCGGTGCAAGCGGTAATGCCTATACATCTTTCGACAGGACGTGTTATTTGTTCAGTTGTTCAAAGAATTATCAGGAATCGCTGAAAATTCTGCTTGATTTCGTCCAGAAACCGTATTTTACTAAGGCAAATGTCGACAAGGAGCAGGGTATAATAGGTCAGGAAATACAGATGACCAACGATAATCCCGAATGGAGAGTATTTTTCAATATGCTCCGTTGTATGTATCATAATCACCCTGTAAAGATTGATATTGCCGGTACTATAGAGAGTATCGCACAGATTGACGCCGATTTACTTTATAAGTGTTATAATACTTTCTATAACCTGAATAATATGGTACTTTCGATTGCCGGAAACGTAAAAGCCGACGAAGTACTTGCTATATGCGACGAATATCTTAAACCTTGCGAAGATAAAGGTCTTGAGACCGTATTTCCGGAAGAACCCGAAACTATAGTACAGTCAGAAATCCACGAAAAACAACCTGTAGGAACGCCGATATTCCATATAGGATATAAATGTACTCCGTGTGACGAAAAGGAAAGACTTATACAGAATATCGCTATGTGTATAGCCTCTTCAATTATTACGGATGTTTCTTCCGATATGTATAACAGACTTCTTAAAGAGGGCGTATTAAATTCTACTTTCAGCGGTGAGATTTTCTGTGGTGATGGTTATTTTTCAGTAATTTTTGCCGGTGAATCCAATGACCCTGTAAAAGTCCGTGATTCAATAGTAGCGGAAGTTAAGAATATATCCGAAAACGGCATACCGGAAAAAACATTCCAGCGTATAAAGAAGTCAATGTACGGTGCAATGATAAGACAGTTAAACAACGTAGAAGCGGTAGCGAGTATGATGTTAGGTGCAAATATGTCGGGAATAGGTCCGTATGATACAATAGATATGATATCCGGAATGACAAGCGATATGGTACTTGAATATATGCGTCGTGAACTCCGTGAGGACAGACTTGTTTTATCTGTAGTAGAGGGTACGGAAAATGACTGAAATAACAGCTATAGCTGACCCTTATGAGATACAGTTTCCCCGACTTGACTGGACTTTCCATATAAATCCGACGGCATTTACAATATTCGGTATGAACATACAGTGGTACGGAATTATAATAACGTTTGGTCTTGTACTGGCATTATTGTACGTCATGCCGAAAATGAAACGTTTCGGTATAGATGCCGAAAAGGCACTTGATGCGATAATAGGCGGAGTAGTCGGCGGAATAGTCGGTGCAAGGACGTACTATGTAATATTCAACTGGGATTCCTATAAAGGCGACATAATGGCGATAATAAACACACGTAATGGCGGACTTGCTATTTACGGTGGTATAATCGGGTCTGTAGCGGTAGGACTTATAATCTGTAAGTTGCGGAAAATAAAATTTCTGCCTATGCTTGATATAACTGTACTGGGCTTTCTGATAGGTCAGGGCATAGGACGGTGGGGCAATTTTGTAAATCAGGAAGCATTCGGCAGTAATACAGATAGTCTTTTTGGAATGACAGGCGGTGAAATACAGTCAACTATTTTAGCGGACAGGGCTTCCGGTCTGGACTATCTTCAGACCGTACACCCATGTTTCCTGTATGAATCTGTATGGTGTCTGTTAGGATTTCTGCTTATATCGCTTTATTCAAGAAAACGTAAATATGACGGTCAGATATTACTGATGTACATGACATGGTATGGTGCGGAAAGATTTGTTGTAGAGGGTCTCCGCACAGACAGTCTTATGATAGGCAGTTTAAGAGTATCACAGATTTTATCGGCGGTAATATGTATCATTTCAGTTATGATACAGATTTTAATGTTGATAAGAGTAAAGAAAAATCCGGAAAAATACGTACTGTACTGTAATACGGAAGAATCGAAACAGATTCTGGAGCAGGCACGGAAACGCCGTCAGGGTGAAGATGATGACAATATAGACTATCAGCCCATAACCGATAGTGATAATAATGAAAACATTCAGGAGGAAGAAGAATATGGCACAGATAATTAATGGTAAAGAAGTTTCCGCAACCGTAAAGGCGGAAGTAGCAGAAGAAACAGCACGTTTAAGAGACGAAAAAGGTTTAAAAGTAGGATTGGCGGTTGTAATCGTCGGAAATAATTCCGCTTCAAGAGTTTATGTAAACAACAAGAAAAAAGCGTGTGAAGAAGTAGGCTTCCAGTCATTCGAGTACGCCCTTGACGAGAACACAACTCAAGAGCAGTTACTTGACCTTGTGAACGTCCTCAACCGTGATGACCGTGTAAACGGTATACTTGTACAGTTACCGCTACCGGCACATATCGACGAGACAGCCGTTATAAATGCAATTTCGCCGGAAAAAGATGTTGACGCTTTTCACCCTGTAAACGTAGGACACATCATGATAGGAAATTATTCATTTCTGCCATGTACTCCGGCAGGTGTAATGCGACTTATCGAGAGTACCGGCACGGACATAACCGGCAAACAGTGTGTAGTAATCGGCAGAAGTAATATAGTCGGTAAACCTCAGGCAATGTTGCTTTTACAGAAAAACGGTACTGTAACAATATGTCACTCAAAGACGAAGAATCTTAAAGAAATCTGTCTTAATGCGGATATTCTTGTAGTAGCGATAGGCAGGGCAAAGTTTGTTACAGGCGATATGATTAAAGAGGGTGCAGTTGTAATCGACGTCGGCATGAATCGTGACGAAAACGGCAAACTCTGTGGTGACGTTGATTTTGAATCCGCTGAAAAGAAAGCCTCCTACATAACGCCAGTCCCTGGTGGTGTAGGACCTATGACTATTTCAATGCTTATGAAAAATACCCTCACCGCCGCCAAACAACAGGCTGGTATTGAATGATTTTCAGGTAATTATAAAAATTTATGAATAAATTATGACCTGTCATTTGTAATGATAGGTCATTTTTGTTGAAAAATTCCCCATAATAAACAGTATTTATTACAAATTGCTACAAAATATGAAAGTAGTTGACTTTTTTTTAAATACAGTGTAAAATATTATTATCGTTCATATTTTTTGCATATTGATTGTAATATGAAATAAATGTATAAAAGAAAAAAGGGTGATTAAATGGTTTTCAGCAGTCTCGAATTTATTTTTGTATTCCTGCCTGCATTTATGTTGATTTATGGCTTCAGTCCGCCTAAATACAAAAATGCAGTTATTTTTGCCGGAAGTGTAATATTCTATAGTATGGGTGTAAAAAGTCCGGTATATATAGTACTTTTTCTGCTGACTTTGCTTTTCAATTTCATAATAGCACAGTTCATGGAGATGTACGGAAAATATAAGAAATATTTTCTTGTTGCCGGAATAATCTTCAATTTCTGGTGGCTGTTGTTTTTCAAGTATACGGGCTTTACATTCGAGAATATCAACGCACTTTTTCACGCTTCACTGCCGTTGAAGGATATTATACTGCCGGTGGGAATAAGTTTCTATACGTTTCAGAATGTATCGTATATAATTGACGTTTATCGTGGAAATGCAGTCTCCGAAAAAAATATAATAAATTACGGTGCATATATCAGTATGTTTCCGCAACTTATAGCCGGACCTATCGTGACATATCAGACAGTCGCCGGACAGCTTCAGAAACGTACCCATAATATAATGAAAGTTGAAGAGGGTCTGAAAACATTCACAATAGGTCTCGGATATAAGGTACTTATTGCAAATCAGCTTTCAGGTTTATGGAGCGATATTTCAATGATAGGTTACGAGAGTATTTCCACACAGCTTGCATGGCTGGGAATCATTGCCTATTCGTTTCAGTTATATTTTGATTTCTATGGCTATTCTATGATGGCTATAGGACTGGGTAAAATTATGGGTTTCGATTTGCCGAAAAACTTTGATTTTCCGTATTTGTCGCTTACAATGACGGAGTTCTGGAGACGCTGGCATATAACACTAGGGTCATGGTTCAGGGAGTATATATATATTCCTCTTGGTGGCAACCGTAAGGGAAAATCACGACAGATTTTAAATACTCTAGCTGTATGGCTTTTCACTGGCTTATGGCATGGTGCAAGCTGGAATTTCGTTCTGTGGGGACTTGTTTTATTTGTACTGATGATAACTGAAAAATTCTGGACAGGAAAATTTCTGAATAAATATGCGGTTGCCGGACATTGTTATATGTTACTTATAATTCCGTTGACATGGCTTATATTTGCCGTTACTGATTTCCACGAACTCGGCATATACTTTAAGAGATTACTTCCGTTTATACCACAGGAAAAAGGTGTTATTCTTGCCGGTGACTATCTGAAATATTTAAAGATATACTGGAAATTTTTCCTTGCAGGTATATTATTTTCCACACGGATTCCGCAGAAATTTTACGAAAAATATAATAAAACCATTGTATGTGCGGTTGTATTGCTTGCGGTATTCTGGGGAGCAGTCTATTGTATGTACAAGGGCATGAATGACCCGTTTATGTATTTCAGATTTTGATTTTAGGAGATTGTAGAATGAAAGATATAAAGTTTATGCAGAATATCCGTCAGTGGATATATACATTTCTGCTTATAGTGACGTGTTTTGTAGCGTCGCCGATAATTTTTAGGCAGATTTGGAAAAGCAGTAAAGATGTTGCACCGACGTCATCTAAAAAACCGCCGGTTATAGATATAAACAATACCGGTACTCAACCTGTTGAAACAATTCCGTCTACGGAAAATATTTCCGGATTTATTGAAGAAAATACACAACCTGTCACGGAGCAGGAAACTATTGAACCTGCTCCGGTATTCGTACAGAGTGACCCTTCATATTTTGACGACGCTTTATTTATAGGAGATTCAAGGACAGTCGGCATATATGAATACGGTACACTTAAGAATGCGGATTATTTCTGTAGTGTAGGACTTGCTTCATATAAAGTCCCGAACGAATACGACGCAAACGGACTTACAATATACGATAAACTTTCAAACAACAATTACGGAAAAATATATATAATGCTTGGTATAAACGAAGTCGGAAATGATTTCACATATACGGTAAATTCGTATCTCAATCTGATAAGTACAATAAAACAGTATCAGCCCGACGCTATCATATATATAATGGCAAATCTTCATGTTTCCGCTGAAAGACAGTTACAGGGTGATTCCGTCACCAATGAGAATATCAACGCACTTAATCAGGCACAATCTGAATTTGCCGATAATCATTCTATTTTCTATATCGACGTAAACCAGATATTCGACGATACCGACGGCAACTTAATGTACGAATGCAGTAATGACGGTGTACACGTCCTTGCAAAATACTATCAGACATGGTGCGAATGGCTCTGTAAGAACACTATACCGGTCAATACTCCGGAAGAAACTACTGCCGTTATCAATACGGATGTCAATTCCGGCGGTTTTGTTGATACGTCGGTATATAACGAAGTACCGGCAGTCAATAACGATTATATCGCCGATGACCCATACATTGATTACGGCGGAAATTACGAATGGAATTACTGATTTATATTTTTTCCGGATAATATATGTATATTATCCGGATTTTTTTATTGACAATTCAACAGGTTTATGATAAAATTAAAATGATATTTTTACTATCTTAATGAACGGGGGGGTTATGATATGAATAATTATTCGTCCTTTTCGCATACGTTTACAGGAGCTTTTCATGTAAAGAACGGAATAATATGTCAGGATTATTCAATGTCATATGACTGTCTTAAATATTCATTTGTGGCAGTGGCAGATGGTCACGGAAGCCCTCAATATATCCGTACTGACAGAGGGTCAAGGCTCGCCGTACAATGTGCCTACGAATGCGTTGAAGAATTTATGGATTTGCTTGACGGTGCGGAAATGCTTATGAGTGTCGAAAGAAAAAGACGGAAAATGTTTTCATTGTTGTGGCGGAATATAGTATCGCTATGGTATGACCGTATAACAAATGATTATATGAATTATCCGTTTACCGAAGAAGAACTTGATAAAATACCGGAAGAACTTTCAAATTACAGGCAGTACTACAGAGACGGTAATTTTGTTGTTGCTTACGGTACTACACTTGAATTTTTTGTAATATCAAAAGAATTTGCATACGGCGTACAGATAGGCGACGGAAAATGTGTCATAGTCGCTGACGATGGTTCGGCATATAGTCCTATTCCCGATGACCCTTTATGTAACGGCAATATAACATCTTCAATGTGTCAGGAAGATGCCGTAAACTCCGCACGTTTCTGTTATTTTGACAAAAACAACATACCACCGGCAGTATTTATAGGTACGGACGGTGTTGACAAATCGTGCTGGAATGACGAACAGCTTTACGACTTATACAGAAAACTTGCTATAAAATTCGCTGAAATAGGTTTTGAAGAAGCAGATAAAGAAATGTATACTCTGTTACCGGAAATAAGTGCCAATGGTGTCGGAGATGATATTTCATGTGCGGGTATACTTAATATAAGTATGCTGAAAAAATGTATTGACGAACTCCGTAATTCCTCTGAAGAGGAAAACATAAGTGACAGATATGATGTATTTCTTAGTACCGAAGATATAAAGGCTTTTATATCTGTGCTTATAGAAGATACGATAGCATCATGGGACGAAGCCGACATATATGCAATATCGCTTTTCATTTACGACGACGAAGACAATCCGTGCAAGCCGACTGTCGTATTAGGATACAATACAGAAACCGAATATCAGAAAAATTTACGTTTTGCGGACAGTCCGCAGGAAGCACGCTGGAATTATGTTTTCTGGTTGCAGAATAATGAACTTAGTTTCGGTACGGACGACACCGCAAGAATAGTAAGGCAGTGGATTATAAGCTGTGGTTACGAATACAACGAAAATGCCGACAGCTCCGACAGTGAAAGATATTCCGGTATTACGGAATCATTCACGGAACTTCTCGCCGATATTGTACAGGAACTTCACTCCAAAGGATTTATAATAAATACTTTCGGGAAAGATATTCCGGTACTGATACATAATCTTGAATATAACGTCAGAATAGCTGAACTGAATATGCTTGCAAACTGTAGCGATTCGATAAGGGATTTTGTGAAATTCTGTCAGGGAAATGAACCTTAAAATTTTTGTCAGTTATTCAGAAATCTTTCACATAATTTACATATCAGCGGTTTATAATACAATCATAGAAAGAAACAAAAGAAAGACTTACGGAATTGGGAACTTAAAAAATGGTGATTCTATGAACAATTTTATCAATCGTATTATGATGACCGCTATAACTTTCGCTGTAATGGCGGTAGGCTGTACTGATAACAGCGATTCTGATTCCGGAACGACAACTTCCGAGAAAATGACAACTATTTCAGCCGGAACTGATGAGACTACAGAACCGGCTGAAGAAAATAACACAGATGACTTTCAGACAACAATAGTTACACAGATAATCGAGGAAACTACTGTGAAAAGTATTCCTGTTCAGTCAATGATTGACAGGAAAACTTCCGGAAATGAAATTTTTTCGGACAGAGACCTTAACCCCGACTACTCCGCACCCAATACTGTAATAAATCTCACCGGTAACGGTGCAACAGTCGACGGAGCAGGTGTAACGGTTGACGGCTCAAAGATAACTGTTACAGGTGAGGGTATCTATATTATAAGAGGTACTCTTGATGACGGTCAGATTATTGTCGATGCCGACGGTGCAAAAGTTCAGCTTGTACTTGACAATGTCAATATAAACTGTAGTAACTCGTCAGCGATATATGCCGTAAATGCAAAGAAAGTTTTCGTAACTCTCGCCGACGGTACTGAAAATGTACTCACCGACGGTATGGGCTATGTTTTTACAGATACCGAAAAATCTGAACCCGATTCAGTTATATTCAGTCACGACAGCCTGACAATAAACGGTACAGGCGGACTTGAAATTAATGGTAACTTCAATGACGGTATACGCTCCAAAGACGACGTTGTTATTACCGGCGGAAAAATTACTGTAAATGCAGTCGGAAACGGTATAAAAGGCAAGGACTATGTAGCCATTGCAGACGGTGAAATTAATATCACAGCCGGTTTTGACGGCATAAAATCGACAAATACCGACGATATTTCACTTGGATTTGTCTATTTCGAGGGCGGTACGCTGAATATCACGGCGGACGGCGACGGCATACAGGCGGAAACAGTTTTTTCAGCTACAGACGGCGTATTTAATATAACGTCCGGTGGCGGAAGTTCTGCGTCTACCAAAACACATAATGACGATTTCGGCGGATTCGGTAAAGGCGGAGGTTTCGGACGTGGTGGCGGTTTCGGTATGGGTGAAAAACCTGATATGCCGGAAGATTTCAACCCCGAAGACTTTGAAAGACCTGATTTCAGAAATTTCAATCCGGCAGATATGGAAGTACCTGAAAATCCCGAAACATTAGCATTCAGTCCGGAAGATAATAATGAAGATACTTCCGATACAGTAAGTACGAAAGGTATAAAAGCGTCTGCTGAAATAAGCATACTCGGCGGAACGTTCAGTATAAATTCCGCAGATGATGCTATTCACTCAAATGCGGACGTAACCATAGAAAACGGAAACATTATTCTTGAAACCGGTAATAAGGGTATACACTCGGATACCACGGCTACTATTAATAGTGGTTGGGTAAATATTAAAGAATCCTATGAGGGCATTGAGGCAGATGTAATAACTGTCAACGGCGGTACAGTGGAAGTAGTTTCTTCTGACGACGGCTTCAATGCAAGCGACGGTGAAACAAATCAGTCCGGCATGGGTACATATACGGATACTACTATGATTAATATAACTGGTGGTATTGTCTATGTAAATGCCGGTGGTGACGGTCTCGACTCAAACGGCGATATAAATATTACCGGCGGTACTGTAATAGTAGACGGTCCGGAAAATTCCGGCAATGGTGCTTTGGATAGCAATGGTGAAATAATCGTTTCGGGCGGTACGCTTGTTGCGGTTGGTATGTCAGGTATGGCGGAAAGTCCGTCGGAAAAGTCTACACAAAATTCAGTTTCTGCAACTTTCGACAGTACTTTTGATGGCGGTACACTCGTAACACTTCTTGACGATTCCGGAAACGAAATATTGAGTTATCAACCGGCAAAAAGTTTTGATAATATTGTAATAAGCAGTCCGGATATAAAAACCGGTACAACTTATACATTCTATATAGGCGGAACTTCCTTTAATGGTGATTCGGGACATGGACTTTACGATACCGGCGGTTACAATAACGACGGTACGGAAGCCGGTAGCTTTACGGCAGAAAGTAACGTTTCATACGTGGGCAGACAGTCCGGTATGGGCGGAGGTTTCGGCGGTGGAGGCGGTATGCATATGCACGGAGAACGTCCGGACGATATGCCAGAACCTCCCGATATGAACGGCGGTCACGGTTTTAAACAACCCCGTCAGTAAATAATGCAATCTTCTAATTTCATATAAACCACCCTATAAACAGTGAGAGCCGGAGAAATCCGGCTTTCATTGTTTTGTATAAATATTTAAGGAGTATATCTTATGGAAAATCAGCTTGAAAGAATAAAATCCAAACTCATTGAAAGATTACGTAAAAATTCAGACGGTGAGGAAGTCACTCTTGAAACACTTCCGATTGAAAAAATTACTGAATTTGAAAATAAGTATCAGATAAAACTTCCGCAGGGAATTGTTGATTTTTACACGAAAGTTTCAAACGGTGCTGTATTATATCCTGATGAGGACATATGTAATTTAGACCCTTTTGAAAACTGGTGCTTTAACAAAAAGTTAATAAATACAGATTTTAATATAGAAAATGATGTCACATATGACGATTATGAGGCTATACAAGAAAGTGACAGAGATTATTCTTTTGAGAGTTGTGGGAATATTGAATTAATGTACTTAGGTTGTGAGATGACGTGTAACATAGTAGTCAAGGGAAAACATTACGGTGAGATAATAGCATTACTTGAAATGTATCTTGAAATAACTAATAAAAATTTTCTTGACTGGATAGAGGGTTGCATTGACGGTACTGAAGAATATATACTTTGAAATATAAATCTGTAAAGGAACTTATTTTATGGAAAATCAGCTTGAAAGAATAAAGTCAAAACTTATTGAAAGATTACGTGAAAATTCAGATGGTGAGGAAGTCACTCTTGAAACACTTCCGATTGAAAAGATTACTGAATTTGAAAATAAGTATCAGATAAAACTTCCGCAGGGACTTGTTGATTTCTACACGAAAGTTTCAAATGGTGTTGTATTTGATGAGGATATATGCCATTTAGAATCTTTTGAAAACTGGTACTTTGACGAAAAGTTAATAAATACAGACTTCAATATTGAAAATGATGTAACTTATGACGGCTATCTTGATATTAGCGATTACTCTTTTCTGTATTGCGGAACTATTGAATTAATGGATTTAGGTTGCGGAGAAAAATATAATATTGTAGTTAAGGGAAAACATTATGGTGAAATAATCGGAGTGTATGAAATATATCTTGAAATAACAAACAAGAATTTTCTTGATTGGATTGAGGGTTGCATTGACCATAAAGACGAAAATGTACCTTAAAAATTTTGACTTAAAGGAGATTTCATTTATGAGTAAAGAATACTATTGTTTTGAAAATGAAAAAGGTGATATAGGATTTCTTGCCGGAGTACTTGACGTTTTGGCAGGTAATCTTCCGCAACCTGATTTCTTTTATGCTTTTGAGGCTGATATTTTCCGGATTGAAAATAATGATGTTTCAGATATTAACGAAACTATTAAAAAACGTCTGCACCGTTATAACATAGTAGACGGTAGAAACATTCCGGAAGAGTATATAGACAGACTTAATTTACAGTTGGAAAAAGTAAATACTGATGCTGAAAAAATTCTTTGCGATATGATTTCACAATATTCTTCTGCAAAAGATATTCCCGAAAAAACAGGGGAATTTTTCCGAAATCTTAACTGGTATCTGCAAAAGCCGACCGGTATATATGTAGATAAATTATATGACTACAAAAACATTGAAATATTAGGACGTGTATATTTATATATGGGTTTTGACTGTCTTTTCATTGCATACGAAGAATGGATTGTAGTTTTTATAGTCGGGACAGTGGAATAATTTAAAAGGAGTTTATTTTATGGGACTTGATTTATATATTGAAGCGTTGATAAGGGAAAAGAAAACCGGAAAAATAATTTCAAATCCATATAAGGACGGTTTTTTTAAAGTATGTTCGTGGCTGACTGATGACTTTTATGATATTATGTATAAAATGATAGATATATGCAACAGACATATGAATACAAGTTATACATATGAAGATGATGAAATACCTGTACCACAATCTGCACTCCGTGACATATATGCTTTGCTTGTGAAACGTTCTTATCTTCCGGATGACGAGTATTTTGAAGTATTGCCCTGTAATATAGAATGGGAAAGACGTATTTCATATGAAATAACTAATCTAATAAATGCAGATAAACTTAATAGTATTATTTATCAGCTTAAGTGTATTGAATATTATAATGACCCTATAACAAGCAGTTATATTCCGAATCCGGAAGATAAAAAGGCTTTTGAAGATAATCCGCAGAATTATGAATGGAAATTCAGAATAATTCCCTCTTACTGATATTTAAAAAGATAAAAGAACCGGAAATTTATTCCGGTTCTTGAATTATTCAATCTGTTTTGCAAGGAATTGTGCGGCAGCGTTTATCAGACTTTTCTGTAAGTCATTGGCTTCTGTACTTTGTTCTGTGGAAAGAAATGCAACAGCTCCGGAGACGTCGCCGGAAGTTATAATCGGTATAGCCGCAATAGCTGTACGTTCTACGCCCTCTGCCGGAAAGAAGTTATTACTTTCACCGTTCGGACAGAAATACTGACCTCTATTTTCCATGAGTTCTTCAAGCTGACCTGTTACACGACGTTCTGAAAATTCCTTTTTGGACACACCAGCCGTCGCAACAACGTGGTCTTTATCGAATATCACAACCGGACAACCGGCTATTTTGTACATTATATCCGCAACGTATGAGGCGTTTTCGCTCATTTCATTAATAGCGGAATACTTCTTAAAAATGACCTCACCATCACTGTTGGTATAGAT
>JAIDQQ010000049.1 GCA_029062165.1 Ruminococcus sp. | reverse complement strand
ATATTATAGGATTGAAAAAATCGTGTCATTTTTGTCACAACAAAAATTTTTTGCCTATTTATAGCAAAAAAAACTATGACAAATACAAAAAAGTACTTGTCATAGCGTGTCACAGTATTTGTCACTAAATTTTTATTTGACTGAATCAAAAATATGATATGCTGTTTTAGTATCGGTATCAAGAGTAAAGCTATAGTATCTACCTTTTGCTGTTCTTCTTATTAAATTATCTGCATCAGTTTTAAAGTATTCAGCAATTTCCTTTTTGAAGTCTGTAACTTTTGGATTTTGCAGACCTGTATTATCTTTACACCACTGAATCATAACATCATGCAGTATTTTGGTTGTTATGTTATCAAGAGTCCTATCATGTCTCATAACACAACATTCTTTGAAGAATAACAGATAGGGGGAGTTCTGCACCTTATATACTTCAAGTAACTGTTTACTGCTCTCTGGTACTGAAAAGTTATAGCCGTTATTAATTGCAACTTTCAAAGCCTGAATAGCCTTATAGATAATACCACTACTCTCACCAACAAGCTTGTCTACTAATTTTGCATCACGTTCTGATTCGGGAACACGGTGAGTACAGGCTACAGGGATAATGCGGTTGTATACGTGTTCACCTCTGTCACCACCAAATTTTGGCAGTTGATTGCAACAGAACCATAACAGCCCCTTGAATGTATAGTTGAAACTATCACGGCATTTGCCCTCAATCATGATTGAATCACCGCCCGTAAGCTGTTTGAATATCTTTAATTCTTTGATAGGCATAAATCCTGCATCAGAATTACCATAGAGACGTTTGTTATATATATTGTACGTTCCGAAACGTTTTTCAAGGTCTTGCAAGTCACCATTACTGCAATTTTCCTCTCCGATAAGCCTCTCAACGAATCTTTTCAGAACTGATTTACCCGTGCGACCTTCACCAACAAGGAATAAGCTGTTACCATTATGTCCCCTGAATCTGTAACCATGTACATTTGAGATAGCAGCACCGACAAATTCAAGCAGAAGTTGTTGCTTTTCCTTGTCACCGTCGGTAAGTTCATTGAAAAATTTGTCAAATATCGGTGTAGCCTGCTCCCCGTTAAAGTCACACGGTATCTGGATAGAGGAAAATATATTAGGCGTATGAGGTGTAAGCTCCATAGTATCAAGGTGCAGAATACCATTTCGGAAGTTTATTATTCCCTCATTAGCGTTCAGTTCTCTTTCATCACGGTATCTGTGAATATCCGCACAAACATTCTTTGAAATCTCGTTCACGTCTTTCATTCTTACTTTTAACGGGTCATATGTCGCTATAATATTGGTTATATAGGCTTGTAAGCGGTTAACCGTGATATTGCTGTAAACGCCATTACTATACCAGTAAATACGCTGTGTGATGCTGTCTGAGTTCTCCGTAAAGCAGTATTTTTCATTTTTCCTTATGTATTCCGCACATAATGCCGAATGTACAAAATAATCTTGCTTTTTTTCGCTGAATACAAAGAAGTCAGGACGGTTCTGTTGATGTTCTGATTGCTCTGAAGAAAGAACAGGCAAGGGAGCAGGTGTATAATCAGTAGCACTTGTTATAGCATTCTGGAGCAGGTCAACCGCTTTTTCAGTACCAACAACTTCAACAATGTCTGATATATCACCTTTTTGCTTAATGTCCTTATAAATTTCCGTCGCTCTGATTAGCTTTACTGGAATACCACTCTTTACAAGACTTTCGGCGGTCTGAGTACCTGCCTGCTCTCCTGCTTCATCATTGTCAGTAAGCACTATACAGCTTTTTCCAGTCAAGTATTTATTATAGTCTGATTTCCATTTAGAACCTGCTCCGTTAGGTGAACTTGTTGCAGTATAGCCCATTCTTTCAAGCGTTTCAACGTCCTTTTCTCCCTCAACAATGATTATTGTATCTGCCGATGAGAGCCGGTGAAGATGATACAGGGGCATTTTTAAGCCGTTCAAGCCGATTGTATATTGTTCGGTCTGTATATCATATCTTTGCCATGATGTTGTTTTATCCCCTGCTTTATGCGTTTTACCTCGTTTGTTGGTGTATTCCGCAAGATACTTGGTAATAAACTTTTTAGCAATGGGATTGCCCTGCTTGTCCGTGTAGATATGTTCACGCTGTTGTGTAATATCCTCAAACTTAAGTCGTGGAGTTTTCAAATAGATTGCACTTGTCGGAAGTTCGGCAGCTGACATGATTTCACCGAATTTGCAACCATGCTTACAGTCCATAAGAACTACTGGATTTCCATTACTATCTGCTTTCACAGTAAGATAAAGTTTTTCATGTCTGCACGAAGGGCAAACCGCTGTTATTTCGCCGTTGCTGTCTGTCTTCTTGACTTTAAAATGTGATATTAAGTCGTCAAAAAGTTTTTGCTGTTGTGTGTCTAAAATCATTGTTTCCTCCTGAATTTCTCTGTTTTGCACAAGCGAACGTCTTTAATTTCTCTGTTTCTTACGAACTTTTATATAAAAAGAGAGTAAGAGCATTACCAAAACACTCTTACTCTTAAAAATTTCACATTTACTATTGACAAACGGAAAAACGTCTGCTATAATAATAAACAGAAAAGGAGTAAGAGGATAGCGGTGCAATACAGAATTGGCGTTCTGCTTGCAACAAAACCCGTTATTTTTTTACATGATGTTGAAAAAGTACGGAATTGGCGTTCTGTACTTTTTTTATTATAACATTATCTAAATGTAATGTCAACCAAAATAACTATATGTTGCTCAAACGCTCGTTCTGACCTGCTTCGGCAGGTTATTTTTATAAGTTTTAATTGGTATTTCCGATAAGAAGTGATATAGCAGTGTGAAATCCGGCATAAAAAGCCATTTTACTTTCTGAAAATGTCGCTTCGGTAATTGTTGCAAAGTTCATATCATCATTTGCCTTATCGCCTGTATTGCAGAATAATCGATACAGTTCCTGAGCTTCATCACTGCTTTCAGTATTATCATACCACTGCTTATACAGTGCTTCAAGAGCATTATTCATATACTTACCTTCTTTCAATTTTTAGAATGGTATATCACCATCATTCATAATTTCAGAACATTCGCCTAATTCATAGCACTCTTCATAATAATTGTCTATGTCAGTACGATAATCTTCCATGCAGTTCCTACAGTTTCTATAACATTCTCTGTCATCATCTCCGAAGTCTTTCTGACAATATATCATGTTTAAATCGTTTCTTCCACATTCTTCAAGGTTATTGCAGTATTCGCAACAACCACACACTTCAATCTCAATTCCGTTGACTTTCATTGCATTATCACCATCTTTTATTCCGCAATGTATTCAGGATAACGGAGTTTGATAGATTCCCAGTAGTATAGAGCATATTCAGAACGGAATATATTTTCGGGTGTACATTCTGCCTTCATGTAATCCGGACACCAATTTAAGTGACCGGTAAACAGATTGAATGCTAAACGGGTTGTTTTCATGCTTGTTCCAGTCTGCAATGATTTTTTTAGGCAGTCAGGCATGATGCACCTTTTTTTGAAGTCGTAAATCTCTTCAATGTGGTTTCTGCATACATCATCAAGAGCTATCAGATAAGCAATAGCCTTGTGATAACTGTCGTCATGGGTCATTTTCTGCATGATAACCCAGAATAAAGTTTGGTGGTATTCGTCTTTGAATTTCATTTCAAGCCTTCCTTTCCTGTAATAACCTCTACCGAACAATCA
>JAIDQQ010000048.1 GCA_029062165.1 Ruminococcus sp. | reverse complement strand
ATGCACATAAGAAGATAATGTAAAAGGCAACATTGACCCTAAAAATAAAAATAACCTGCCGGAGCAGGTCAGAACGAACGTTACAGCAACATATTGTTATTGATTGACATTACATTTAGATAATGGTATAATAAAAAAAGTACAGAACGCCAATTCCGTACTTTTTAAGTCCAATGTAAAAAAATAACGGGTTTTGTTGCAAGCAGAACGCCAATTCTGTATTTGCACCGCTATCCTCTTACTCCTTTTCTGTTTATTATTATAGCAGACGTTTTTTTGTTTGTCAATAGTAAATGTGAAATTTTTAAGAGTAAGAGTGTTTCAGCAATGCTCTTACTCTCTTTTTATATAAAAGTTCGTAAGAAACAGAGAAATTAAAGACGTTAGCTTGTGCAAAATAGGGAAATTCAGGAGGGAAAAATGATTTTAGACACACAACAGCAAAGACTTTTTGACGACTTTATATCACATTTTGAAGTAAAGAAAACCGACAGCAATGGCGTGATGACAGCGGTTTGTCCTTCATGCAGACATGAAAAACTTTATATTAACGTAAGTCCACATATAGAAACGGGAAATCCAACAGTTCTTATGGACTGTAAGCATAATTGCACATTCGATGAAATCATGTCAGCTGCCAAACTTCCGACAAGTGCAGTTTACTTGAAGCCACCACGTCCTAATTTTGAAGATATTACACAACAGCGTGAACACGTCTACACAGACAGTCAGGGAGTTCCTATTGCCAAGAAGTGCATTACAAAATATTTTGATTCATACACTAATTTGAAAGGTCAAACCCATAAAGCAGGGTCTAAAACAACATTGTGGCAAAGCTATGACCAACAGACCGGAAAATATGTCATTGGTTTGAATGGCTTAGAAATGCCCTTGTATCATCTCCACAAGCTCTCATCAGCAGACACAGTAATTATTGTTGAGGGAGAAAAGGACGTTGAAACGCTTGAAAGAATGGGCTACACTGCAACAAGTTCACCGAATGGAGCAGGTTCTAAATGGAAAACAGACTATAACAAGTACTTGACCGGAAAAAGCTGTATAGTGCTTACTGATAATGATGAAGTTGGTGAAAAGGCAGGTATTCAGACCTCTGAAAGCCTTGTAAAGAGTGGTATTCCAGTAAAGCTAATCAGAGCGACGGACATTTATAAGGACATTAAGAAAAAAGGTGACATATCAGATATTGTTGAAGTTGTTGGAACTGAAAAGGCTATAGACCTGCTCCAGAACGCTATAGCAAATGCGACTGATTACATACCAATTCAAGAAAGTAAACCTGCTCCGATTAGCAAAACAGACAATTATGAACTTCCGGAATATTTTGAACTAAGTGAAACAACCGGAAAATTAAAGGTAAATGCTGCACTGCTTGCTGAACATATAAGAAAAAACAGTCATTACTTCTTTGTAAGGAACTCTGCTTTTGAGGGTGTTCGCCGATACTGGTATAATTCTAAAAACGGGGTATATAACATGGTATCAGATAGTGAGATACAGGGCATAATCAAAGGCTATATCACGCAATATGACTTACCATGCTTGAAAATGAAATATGTAAAAGATGCTTTTTTGGACTTAACAACGGATTTACGCTTCATTCCTGAAGATGATGTTAATGCTGAAGAAAAGTATATTAACTTCAAAAATGGTTTTATGAACCTTTTAACAGGCGAACTAATCACACATACACCTGAAATAAAGTCTACTATTCAGCTTAATGCAGAATACAATCCTAAAAAGCAATATACTTTAGATGATGCCCCTATATTTAAAAGATATATTGAGGACTTAACAGAGTGCGATGCAGACAAGCAACAACTTCTTCTTGAATATCTCGGTGGTTGTCTTTCCAATATCAGCGGTTATAGATTTAAAAAGGCTCTGTTTCTTGTCGGAGAAAGTAATGCCGGAAAATCACAATTTATTAAGCTGATTTGTGAGTTGTTAGGGAAACAGAATTTTGCATCAATTGGTTTTGCAGACCTTGATGAACGTTTTCAGAGTGGTGTTACCTATGGAAAGCGACTTGTTTGTGACCCTGATATGAAAATAATGCGTGCTAAATCAAATACTCGTTTTATGAATATGACAGGTGGCGACCCTATAAGCATTGAATTTAAAGGATTTAACGGATTTTCAGCTACTTACAAAGGATTTTTATTGTTTGCTTCTAATGACTTACCTAAATGGAGTGGAAACACCACTGAAGCAGCTTATAACAGAATGATTATCTTAACTTGCAACAATGCTATTCCTGAAGATAAAAGAGACCCTGAATTGCTTAATAAGATGCTTGCAGAACGTGAAACAATTATTTGCTGTGCTTTATCTGCACTCCGTGAAGCAGTTAAAAGACATTATACATTCACTATTCCGTATGATTGCATACTTACCCAACAAGAACTCAAAAAAAGCAATAGTCCCTCTATTGATTTCTTTACAGGTTGGTGCATACAGTACCCTGATAGTACAAGTAATATCAAACATTGTTTCAAGTGTTCTGAAATGTACCTTGTATTTACTGAATGGTGCAAAATATATCAGAACGGTTATACTCCTACTAAGCGAACGTTCCGAAAGGAAATATTAACCTACTTGAAAACAAATGAGAAAACTATAATCCGAATAAAAGACGGAACTCCATATTATAAGTTTACACTCACTCCTGAAGCAAAAGAAGAATTTAGAAGATACGATAGTATAGCATAATCCTCTCTCCCTTTCTTTGATTATTGCAATCAAGAAAGGGGGTTTTTTTGAATAAGTGAGTTAACTCACTTGATAAGTGAGTTTTAAGTGAGTAAAAAAATAAAAACTCACTTATATTTTTTGCCAGTTTATAGGTAAATTTTGCATTTTAAGTGAGTTAAGTGAGTTATTTTTCAATTTTATTTATATTTTTTTTGAGTAAAATATATCATGTCATTTTAAAAAAACTCTTTTTATTTTTTTGCGTAAGAAATTATATTTTAACTCACTTAACTCACTTAAGTAGAATAAAAAGGCTATAAATAGGGGAAAAATACAAGTGATTTAATAATAAAATAACTCACTTTTAACTCACTTATATATTAGTTTGAATTTTATGTAGTATAAATTTAAGGCTATTTATAGGGATTTTTTTCAAGTGAGTTAATAAAAAATAACTCACTTATAACTCACTGAATCCAAATTATTTCAATGATTACTTATTATCAAATGATTGAAGAATAGAGCAGGCAGAACGCATTGAATATATATCAGCTATTTTCTTTTTCAGTTTAGCAAAAAAGAAACTTGAGTATTTCTTCAGCAATCAGAGCAGTTTATAATTTTGTAATATTTTTTTGAAAAGGATTTTCAAAATTTTCATGAAGTTCTGAACGGATTCAGCAACGAATGTCATGGAACGTAACCAATAAATTCACTGAAAGTGAATGATATTATTTTGATGAACGATTAAGGGCGGTCAAAATAGATATTGGGTAAACACTATCTGTTCTGTCATGAACGTCTGGAATTTTGATTTTTTCTGAATCCGTTTTACAAAAAAATCCTAAATACATCATCTTCAAAATCTTAAAAAACAATTATGATGATTTTGTGAAAGTACAATTTTTTCTTTTTCAGAGTCTGTCTCAATCCAAAATAATTATAAATTTTACTTTTGCTGTAAAGGGTTCGGGAATTTCCAAAATTCAATTTTCAAAATCATTAAAAATTGACTTGTGGTACACCACAAGCGTTGCTTGCTATTATAGAAAAGTGATTCAGAAAATAGGAATTTTCGGAAGTGATAAACAAAACAGATAGTGTTTACCCAATATCTATTTTGCACGTCCTTCATGTAGCTTGCAAAAAAGATTAACTCCGTCTCAGACTGTTATCAAAGTGCAGTTAAATTCAACTCAATTATCTTTAATTCTCTTTAATTCAAGGTTAATTAAAGTCAATTCCAGTCAATTCAAGGCTATTCAACCAAATCAAAAAAATAAGAAGCAGTGTAACGAAAGCAACAACGAAAACGACTTCAAAGACTATAATAAATACAGTAGGGGAGTTGCTAAAGTTTCGGGGGAGTCTCCAGAACAGAGACACCTTAATCATACAAACTGAAAATAAATTCCCGATTAAATGAGGGACGTTCCGTGCAGGTTCGCACTCTGATAGCCGTGTTGGTTCACGCTCTGCTTGCTGTGATGCACGCCCAAAGAATACGGAGCAAGTGAAAGGGGTGTCCAAAATGTTCCCCCCTTTGATAGCAGTGCAGATTTTTTTGTTTGTTCTTTTGTCTCTTTGAACCAAAGAAAAAACATTGATGATTATTGTTGAATACGGAGCAGGCAGAGAATACATGGCAATGCAACAATAATTGATATTTTAGTAATTAACGAAAAGCGGAATAAATATTTAGCTTGTGTCATTAATAAAGCCGGATTTACATTTGCCAAAGGTCAAATGTAACGCCTTAGTACTTATGACATCA
>JAIDQQ010000047.1 GCA_029062165.1 Ruminococcus sp. | reverse complement strand
CCCATTCTTTCCGACATATCTTCCGGAAACGAAAGATGTTCCTGTTTGTACATAAGCTGTGTGATTTCTATACTTTCCGGATTATCTGCGGAAGTCTCCATCTCCGACGTACTGGTTACAGACTTTTCATTACAGGAAACTCCGGAAATCATAAGCAGTACCGACACAAATATTAAAATTTTTTTCATATAAAAGTACCTCCTTAAAGTGCTTTTATATGTAAGTGATTTCAACGTACGAAAAAGACGAGGTTTTCCGGAAGTTTGTAGAAAGTCACAAATAATTCATAATAATTATGTAAACTTTCAACAAATAAAAAATCCTACTTAATTCATTACAAACAGGCTTGTGTTTCAGCAACGTGAAACCAGTCTGTTTTTCTTTTTCAGTAAGTCAAATTTTTTCAAATTGTTGCTATTCTGAACAATATATTTTGTGAATTAACACGCAAAACGTCAAAAATCAGTCTGAAAAATTTACAGAATGTAAAAAATTGCAAAAAGTATATTCAAATTTATGCGAGTTCCGCCTGAGTTATTCATTTTTCACCGAGCATTCGTGATAGATAAATCCTAATCATTTTATAACCGCCTTTGTGTACAATATATTTTAATACTATTATACAATAAAAAATATAATTGTTATAAAACAACGTACTAAGTTATAAAATTCCATCTTGATTTTTTCAGAGACAGCACCTATGCCCTGTCTGACAAGGTTCATGATGCTTCCAATAGGAATCATAACAGGCATATAGAGAACGCCGTTTTCCTCAGAAATCTAGGAATTTTCGTTGTTTGTGAGGACAAATGTCTTCACATTTGCAAGAGTAGTATTAAATCACAGAGTTCAGGGATGATTTTTCCTGAAAAATAGGGATGAATTACGGAGATGATACCGAAATTTGAAAGTTCGATGGCAATCTCTATACACTTGATAGAGTGGTTTGTTTTTTCATTATATCTTATCATTGTATAATATTTGCGGACAAGAAAAAGAGTATAACAAGTAGTGAAAAATATATAATTTGTATAAAATGATGAAAATTTAGCAGATGACACATTGGGAAATAAACAATTTATTGTATATTGATACTATAGTATGTAGTAAAAAGATAATCCCTGATAATATTTTTAAAAAAAATTTTCATTTAAAAATATATAATGTAGTCATCGTTCATGTAGATTCGACATTATTTTTTGTGCCCACACACACTATACTATATTTTGTCGAAAAAGTCAAGTCACACAAACCACCAAAGATTTTATTTATAATCGCTAAATTTATGTGGGCAACACACAAATGAAATTAGTGATAATAGATGCTCTTTTTACAATAACAAGACGTAATACGTTATTATTAATCTAAAAAAATATCAGAAATTTTTTATTATTAATTCTTTATATATACCTTGTGAAATATTATTCTGACGTTCAGCAGAAATAATTTTAAAGTCTCTGTAAACTTCATGGATATATTCGTCATCATTATACGAAAGTATAAAATATCCCTTAATACCGCTTAAAACAGCCTTTAAGCGGTCATGGTCATCCAATGATAACAACTTAAGCATTGCGACCCTGTATGTAAACGAAATCAGATAGAAAATTCAGGATAAAAAAGTACAGATAATTTGTTGAAAAAATCATTGACAAAATAAAAAATATGATAAAAAATTGAAATAGTAAAACTATTATTTCGGAGGAGAAAAAATGAACAGCTTTTTTTATCAGATAATCAGAAAGGCATCAGATATGATTTATTCGGATGAATTCAGAAAAAAGAATATTACAAATAAAAAATCGTTTGTCGCTATTTTTCAGGAGTATTATTCTGCTATGTTTCTTATGAACTGTATGTCTGCAATGAAGCTCACTGTTGACCATAAACTGAAAAAATCAAAAAAACATTGCAGATACCTTTACGAAGGAAACCGCAGTCTGATAATCGGATGTTTCAAACACAGAATTCCTGTCATAATTTTATATCCTCATAAACGAATTAAATTATGTCAGATTTTTTCTCATCAAAGTAAAGTTTTTTCTCCTGAATTTTCTATCTGATTTTTTTTTAGAAGTGTAACAAACTGTCCCTTTACTTTTTCAAATAAATCTGCTAAAGTATAATTAAAGCAGAGGTGTTTGTAATGCTGACCGGTCAGAAAATTGCCAGTCTGAGAACAGAAGCAGATTTGACACAGGAACAATTGGCAGAAAAACTATATGTTACGAGAGAACTTGTGTCTAAATGGGAAACGGGAAAAAGAAATCCGAATTATAAAATGATTCTGAAAATGGCTGAAATATTCAATGTTAAGGCAGAAGATATTTTTAATCTGAATGACACATTGTCAGAAGAATTATCCGAATATATTCCTGATGAATATAATGAAAAAACTGATGACCTTTCAGTAGTTCTGAATATGTTTCTTGGTACGCTTAGTAAAAGGGACAGAAGCATTTTTATCCGACGTTATTATTTTTCAGAAGATATACCGGATATTGCGGATAAGTACGAAATCAGAGAGGGAAATGTCAGGATTATTCTTATGCGGACACGCAGGAAATTAAAGAAATATTTCAAAGAGGGTTAATTGTGGATAAAGAGAGTTTATATAATGCTCTGGCGGATATTGACGAAAAATATCTTTCGGAATCTGAAAATTTTTCTGAAATATCTGACGAGTTTCGACGTGCAAAATTACGGAGAATTGGTACTGTTTTTTCAGTATGTGGTTGTTCTGTTATCCTTGTTACTGCCGTGTTTCGTAGTTCCGGTGACAGAAATATTTCACACATAATGACTACTGAAAACAAAACAGAAATTCAGTACACAACAGAAGCTGATAAAAATGATTCTGAAGCAAACTTTAAACATACTGATTTTCTGACAAATACAGATAGTTCTGAAAACAACATCAAAGTAATGGAATCTTCTTCTGAATTATCGACCGTTTCAACTTCTGCTGATAATTTTCCCGAAAGTACGGATAACACCGAAAACAATAGCACAGTAACGGAATCTTCTTCTGAATTGTCAACAGTTTCAACTTCTGACAGTAATTATATTTATTTTCCTGAAAATAATAACATAACAACTGAATCCGATATTGAAATATCAACAGATATTATGGTAAGTGATATTGATAATACAGACATTCCGGTGACAGATGAAAAATTTATGGAACAGCCCACAACATCAGCAGATATTATCGGATATTATTCTCCGTTTCCGGCGACTATAGACCCGAATGTTGATTCTTATGACCCTGATAATGACGGTATTTATAATATAGAAATAATCATTGACGGCATACATTATTCACAGATTGGCATTGATGAATATGATAGTTATATTATTGAATCACCTGTTTCTGAAAGTGATTTCGGGGAATATATCGGTAATGTTGTTGAAGTAAACAGTGATAATTCAGATTACCCAGTGTATTCTAAAGAGCCGAAATTATCCGGTGCAGAAGTTTACTATTACGCTCCGGCAGACAACAGAACACTTATTTTAGTCAAAAAGTCCGGACAGTGCAGTATTTTCAGAGCAGATACAAGACAATTGATTTCAGCAGACGGCGAATATCTTTCATTTGCGGAAACATTCGGTTACTACGGTGCGGAAACTTCTGCTGATATTTCCGGCATTTCGTATACAATAAGTGTTTCGGAAAACGGTCTGAATGTGATAACTTCGCAAGGTGTGATTTCAGATTACGAAACAATAAATTCAATTGTAAATCTCCTGAACAGTCTTTCACCTGAAACAGATACTTCTTCTACTCCTCAATGGTATATAGACGCATGGAATGTCTATAAATCCAATCCTTCTGCTTATAATGCCGAAAGTATTATGCTTGAAATCAGTCTTGAAAACGGTACTGTAATTAAAGATATAACCTATCAGCCGTTTCTTGCAGACGGTTATGTATCCGGAATGCAGGCTTTGACTTCCGAACAGAACACAATGTTGAGGTCATTATTACAGAATCGTTGAAAATTTAATTAAAAGAGAGGGTAAAAATATGAAACGTAAAAAATTTACAGCGGTTATTTTGTCTGCCGTAATTTGCTGTCTGAATGTATTTTCACCACTGATTTCAGACGCCGATGACTGTCTTGTAAAGGGTGATGTCAACGGTGATGATGTATTTAACGTGGCAGATGTAGTTGCATTTCAGAAGTGGCTTCTGACTGAAACAAACGCTCCGGAAAACTGGAAATCCGCAGATTTCAATGAAGATGATACGCTTGATGTTTTTGATTTATGCCTCATGAAGAAATCATTGGTAAAAAGTCTTGAAATTCCGGTTATACCTGCTCCACCGATTTACTGCAAATCTTCTGCACTGTATTGCATTGATGACAAAACAATGCTTTATGCTGACAGAATCAATGAAACGGTAGCTCCGGCAAGTCTGACAAAGTTGCTTACAGCTTCCGTTGCATTGTACTATTTATCGCCACAGACTGTCATTACCGTCGGCACTGAACTTAATCTTGTAAATCCGTATTCAAGCCTGTGTCTTATTCAGAAAGGACATAGAATTAAGTTGTACGATTTACTGACAGGTATGCTTATGGCTTCGGGAAATGATTCCGCATATACAATAGCCGTTGCAACCGCAAGGGCAGTTTATCCGGAAGAAAATTTATCCGATATACAGGCAATCGGACGTTTTAATATTCTTATGAACGATTTTGCGGAGAGTATCGGAATGAATGACAGTAATTTCACCAGTCCCGACGGATACGACGCTGAAAACCAGTACACGACGGTCAAAGACTTGCTTATACTTGCCAGATATGCATTTTCTGTACCTGAAATCCGTGAAATTACAGGTACTTATCAGAAACGTGTAGTAATTGAATCCGGTGAAGTTTTTAACTGGACAAATACCAATAATCTTATAAATCCGGAGAGTAAATATTATTGTCCTTATGCCGTCGGAATGAAAACAGGTAGTACCGAATATGCCGGAAACTGTCTTATCAGTTCGTTTGAAAAAAACGGAAAGATATATATTTCAGTAGTCATGGGCTGTGATACTTCTGATGACAGATACAGATTGACATCGGAATTTATATCACAATTAAATGCAAATAATGAAAATATTACGACAGAATCAATTACAACCACATCTTTGACCACCACCACAACAGTAACAACTTCAGCTCCGCCTGTAACAGAAATAACTTCAACTCAGCCTGTATCAGATGAAAATGTATGGTCGGTTAAGCCTATGTTTTCAGATGAAACGGCAGTTGCAATGACAGCAGAAGACAGCCGGATTATTCAGAATTATTGTTACGGTAGTAAGTACGAAAACGGCACAGGTGATTGTCTGAGTGATTATATTTTCACCACCGGAGCAGGTCAGAAAATATACTATCATTCCGAATGCGGAACATTTAACGATATTGTAAATAACCGTTCATATAAAGTCGTTGATTACCAAAGAGATGAGATAAATTTTATGCTGAATAAATATTGAACAATTTATATGAAATAATTTAACATACGAAACGCAAAAAATAAAAGACTGTTTATTAACAGACCGTAAACTTTCTGTGAACGAAATCACGCAACCGTCGATAAATGGCGGAAAAACCAGTACATATGCCCATTATGTCACAGTGGGACAGGCACGATAATCAGGGCATTAAAATCAAAATACGGAATAGTTTCCGCATCACAACCGATACGACAGAAAAAACAATCCGAAAAACCTGTACAGACAAAAAGCGAAAAAGAAGATTATACAACACTTTTACTATTGCAGAAAAGCACCTGCATGAGACAGATTATTTAACCAGACGTGGAATATCGGTAGAAACTCAAAGAAAATTTCACTGTGGTTACACTCCGAATTTTATATACAAGAATAACCAGACAACGTCAGCGGTAATAATTCCGACTTCAAATACATCTTATATAATGTGATGTATATTTCACGAATATTACTGACGATTTGAATAGTATCAATGAAACTACAAATTATGATGTTCCTCGTATCTATATTAATACTTTAGATGGAAATGGAGCTATTCTTAAAAAAAGTGATGGATATACAGAGGCACAAATTCAGGTTGTAGATACGGTTGGAAACATAATTAATGCTTATGGTTTCGACAAAAAAATAACTGAATCTGAATGTGTAGCAGAACTTATGAAACTCTATCATAAACTGACAAAATAATTAATTATTGACTTTTCTGTATAGATGTGGTATAATGATTAAAATAATCAGAATGGAGAGTAAATTATGAAAAAATTAATTGCCTTTGTTATGGCGTTATGTTTGTTGAGTGCGCCGTCAGTCATACAGTCTGTTCAGGAAATTCCGGTTGTTTCTCATGCCGAGGAAATTACTAGCGAAAACTTAACTTTTATCGAATATGATGACCATGTTATCGTTTCTAAGTGTGAATTTCGTGCTGAAGGCGAAATCGTCATTCCGTCCGAAGTCAACGGCAAGCCTGTAACCAGTATCGAAGGATTCGGAAGCTGTTACTGGATAACCTCCGTAATAATTCCCGATACTGTCACCAGTATCAACTACGGAGCGTTCAGAAAATGCACCAGTCTGGAAAATATTTCCATACCGGAATCAGTCACTTCTATCGGTGAAAAAGCCTTTGAGGAATCGCTTTGGCTGGAACTTCAACAGCAGGAAAATCCGCTTGTGATTGTCAATGATATTGTCGTTGACGGAACAGCCTGTGAAGGTGAAGTCATCATTCCGGATGGAATGCGTATCATTAACAACTACGCTTTTTATAAGAATGAAGCGGTCACTTCCGTAATCATTCCGGATTCTGTAACAGACATCAACACCAGAGCATTTCAGGGCTGTATCAATCTGGAAAATATTTCCGTTCCGGATTCAGTGACATCTTTTCAGGCACAGGCATTCGGGGAAACGTCGTGGCTTGAAAATCAGAAGTCTGAAAATCCGCTCGTGATTATCAATGATATTCTGATTGATGGCACGGCTTGCGAAGGAGAAGTGACCATTCCGGATAATGTACATACTATCGGAGAATTTGCTTTCTATATGTGCGAAACAATCTCTTCCGTTGTGATTCCGGACACTGTCACCAGTATCGGCATGACAGCATTTTATCATTGTGTGAATCTGGAATCGATTACTCTTCCGGAAAATATCGACTGCATACCGTCGAGTATGTTTGTCTTCTGTAAAAATCTGAAATCCGTTCATATTCCGGAAAGCGTCACCAAAATCGGAAGCAATGCGTTCAGTGACTGTTTAAGTCTGACAGAAATAATCATTCCGGAACAGGTAACGGAAATCGGAAGCGGTGCATTCAGTGGCTGTACCAGTTTGACGGAAATCACTGTTCCGGACAGTGTAACGGAAATAGGCAGTTTTGCATTTCAGCAATGTGTCAATATGACTTCGGTTCATCTTGGAACAGGACTGACAGCGATTGAAAGTGATGTGTTCGCTACAGCTGGACTTACGGAGATTACCATTCCAGAGAATGTACAGAGCATCGGGCAGATGGCATTCAGAGGATGTCATAAATTAACTTCTGTCGTGATTCCCGCAAATGTGAATAAAATCAGCGGATGGGCTTTTTTTGACTGTGCAGATTTACAGTCTGTAACAATTGAAAATCCGGATTGCAAAATTGCCAATGATGCGTATACATTCTTTAACGGCGATAATCCTGAAAGTTCAGACGGTTTATTTTCCGGTATAGTCTACGGCTATGCAGATTCTACTGCTCAGACTTATGCAGAAAATTGCGGTTATCATTTTGAACCAATTGCAGAATCAACCGAACTGAAAGGCGATGTCAATGCAGATGGTGTATTCAATGTGTCTGATGTTGTAATGCTCCAGAAGTGGCTGTTATCCGTACCGGACACACACCTGACTAACTGGAAAACTGCTGATTTCACAAATGACGGTAAACTTGATGTGTTTGATTTGATTCTTATGAAAAAGACATTGTTGGAAGAAAACAAATAAAGATACCCGATACTATCGTAATTACTATCACTAATACCTGCTCCGGAGCAGGTGAAACACTTAAGGAGGAATATATGAAAAATAAACTAAGAAAATTTACGGCGGTTATGGCGGTGTCTGCTATGATGATTTCAGCGATACCGGCTGTGCCATACAGTAATTTCAGCATGACTGCCGGTGCGGAGCATACGCATACTTTAGAACACTTTCCGGCAAAAGAGCCAACCTGTACAGAAAGTGGTGCTAAGTTTGAATACTGGCATTGTACGGACTGTGATAAGTATTTCCGCACCGAAGACTGCAACAACTCACAAATTACTTATTATGATTGTGTTATTCCGAGAACAGAGCATACAACAGAATCCATTTATTATAGCCCTTTGAGAGAAAATGTCCGCTGTAAAGAATGTGGCAAAATAACTGGATTTTCCCTTCATCATTTTACAGAAGACGGTGAATGTGAGGATTGCGGTTTCAGTGTAGACGAAGAATATAATTTAATAAATGACGATATTATTCTTGATGAATCACTTGACGAATTTAACACAGAAGCAAAACTTGAAGATGACGGTTATGAACTGGACATAGAAAACAAAACCCTTATACTTGGAAATGTTTACATTAACGGTTCATTAGTGTTACCAGCAGACGGCACAATTGATACAATTGTTATAGCTGACGGTGCAAAACCGATTATTGCAGATGATATTGACATTTTCAATGATGATGAAAACTCCCCTTCACTGACAATTACAGGAAAAGGAACACTTCTTACAGAAGAAATTTACAATAATTCAATTAATGCCGGTATGCTTACAGTTACAGGTGGTGCAGAAGTTATCGCCGAGACTATAATGTGGAATAGCGGTACTGTTCAGGTCACTGACAACGGCAGAATAAATTTCAGCACCGGAGATGATATGTCAATAATTATAGCATCAAAAATTACAATGGATAATATGTCAGAAATTGAAATTGCTCGGAGTACATTAATAAATTCTTCAGATTGTTCAGGGCTTGAAGAATATGTTCCGGACGGCTATACAATTTATAACATGGAAGACGATGCATACCTTATTTTGCCGGAAAATTTCTTTGACGAAAACGGCAATATAGATGAAAGCCAGTTTACAGAGGAAAATCTGCTTAATGGCGAAAATATAATACTGAAAAGAAGATACGCAGACGGCATAGGTGAACACCTTGCAGGGCATTCCCTGAGCCTTGATGGAAATATAGGTGTAAATTTCTATATGGAACTCGATAAGAAGACAATCGCTGATGAAAATGCATATATGCAGTTTACACTTCCGGACGATAAAAAATCCGAAGTGAAAGTAAGCGAAGCACGTACTGAAATTATTGACGGCAATTTATATTATATATTTTCCTGTAGTGTTTCCGCCAAAAATACTTTTGATAAAATTACTGCACAGATGATTACTTCCGCCGGAGCAGGCGAAACTTACACATATTCCGTTATAGATTATCTGATGAATATTGATTCTTTGATTGAAAACAACTATGATGATGAGAATTATATTGAAAAATTAGGTAAGTCTATGCAGTGTTATTACATGACAGCAGTTATATATTTCGACGGCAATATGGATAAACTTTTCGACTGGAGTGAAGACTATACCGGTGAAATTATTAGTGATGAAGACCGTGAAGAAGTGGAAAACGGACTGAAAGAAGACCTGGAAGAATATTTATCTCCGGTTGATGTTGATACACTTTCCGGCTATGAAAAAGAACCGGTATTAAATCTTCCGGAGGGCGTAGAATATTATGGTTCAAGCCTGCTACTTAAGTCCGATACATTTGTACGTCATTATTTCAAGGTTGCCAGTGGTACAGATACAACTATTTTCACCGGAAAGAAAAACGGTTATTATTACATTGATTCCGCAAGTATTCCGGCAGGCAAACTCGGCGAAGTACAGACTACAAAAGTAGGTACAGGCTCTGTAGAATACAGTCCGCTGAACTACGTCAGCACGGTACTTGACAGCGAATCCGCAGACGATAATCTTAAGAATATCTGTAAGGCACTTTATCTGTATGATAATTCCGCAAAAGACTATCAGAACTATATTAACAAGTGAGGCGTTAATTATGAAAGAAATATATATAACACCCGATATGGAAGTAATCGGTTTCGAGTGTGATGACATAATCACCACAAGCGAAATCGTACCGGACGAAGACGAAACCGTCGGAACATGGGAATTTTAATGCAGAACAGCAGGTTATGACAAATACTAATAAAAAAGGCGATACCATACATTTGTACGTAAGGTATCGCCTGTAATTTTTCTGTTGCATTTTTTGTAAATTAATGATACAATAAAATAAACTATTATTTTTCAAGGTGATGTGAATATGACTGATAAAAAAACGGTTGAAGAATTTGTCCGGCATTGGACGGGAAAAGGCTATGAAAAGGGCGAAAGTCAGATATTTTGGATTGATTTACTGCAAAATGTTTATGGAGTTGAAAATATTTCCGCATTTATCACTTTTGAAGAGCAGGTGAAGAAAATAGAACTCACCGCACAGGGAATACTTGACGCACGTGCAAAATATCCGGAGTGACGAACTGACAATGCCCCCTGAACTCCGTAAGGCACATCAGAAAAACGATTTAGCAGTTATGAATGCTTACGGTTTTGATAAAAAAATTACGGAATCGGAATGTGTAGCGGAACTAATGAAACTCTATCAGAAACTTACAGAAAAATAACGCATAAAGAGGACAAAAACGTCCTCTTTTTATTCTATCAATAATGATGCAATTTTTATAATTATGTCTGCAATATATTCCGGTGATTCGGCAGTTCCATTATTGAGCCATTTTTTGATTATTGCAATAATTGATACAACTATATATTGAAATAATACTTCATTATTTTTTCTGATATATAGTCTTTTTTAAAACAAAACAGTATTATTTTGTTGTTTTCAAGTCGTTTTGAAATAAACTTATTGTTGTAAAAACTACATTATGTGAATTATAATTATTTTATCACAAATCAAGTGATAAGTCAATACTCAGAAAGGAGGAATTTTTTTTGATAAGAAGTAAAAAAACTGATATAATCTGTATAATATGTGCGGTTATTTCAGTGATAGTAGCAGTTACACTTATGGTTTTGAGCGGAAAAGAAGATACGCTAACTGTTATGAATCCGGCGGAAAAGCTCCGGAACGAAGTTATTTCTGACGAATATAGTGACGGTTACATATTTGACGACAGCTATGTACATGAAATTAATCTGATAATCAGTGACGTGAACTGGGATTATATGGTTAAAAATGCTATTGATGAAGTTTATGTATCATGTGATGCCGAAATTGACGGTGAATATTTCAGCAATATCGCCATAAGACCTAAGGGAAATTCATCATTGTCAGCTATAAGCAATAACGGCGGTACTAATTTCAGCTTTAAAATCGAGTTTGACCAGTACAACGCTGAACAGACTTATCATGGCTTAGATAAGCTGTCACTGAATAACTTAGGTCAAGACCCCAGCTGTATGAAAGACTTTTTAGCGTATCATATGATGAACTCTATGGAAATTCCTGCACCGCTTTCAAGCTATACTCTTGTGAAACTTAACGGTGAAGATTTCGGACTTTATCTTACTGTTGAAGCCGTCGAGGACTCTTTCTGTTATCGTAACTACGGCGAAAATTACGGAAATATGTACAAACCCGACAGTTTTTCAATGAGCAGTCTGGACTTATCCGCCCTTACAGACCCTAATAATCCGGATTCACCATTACCGAAAATCGAAAAGATTATGACAGGCGAATATTTTGCGAATACTACTCTGGGCGAAAGAACAGACATTTTAGGGGAACTTGTTTTCCCGATGTTTGCGAGTATCAAGGATTCAATAGATATATCCGCTCTGAACTATGTAGGCGACAATACGAAAGATTACAACCTGATATTTGATACTTCCGTATTTGACATTACTGAAACTGACAAAAAACGTCTGATACAGTCGGGAAAGGAGCTGATGTAATTTGACACGCAAAATACAAAAACGGATAAAACCGAATAAAGCCGGTAAAAAAACGTGAAAAGTATGAAAAACGGCGGTATATAGCCGGATTTCCGGTGGGATAAAGTGGTAAACCTTGAAATTA
>JAIDQQ010000046.1 GCA_029062165.1 Ruminococcus sp. | reverse complement strand
TCCGGAACTCAATTTTTCCCTCACGGTTTGCGAACACAAAACACCCTAAAAATTGTGCAATCGCCTTGACTTCGCCCCAGCACGTATCAAGAAAATGCGTCGCCCATACGCCGTTTATAACGTCGACGGAATCACCGGCAATTTGCTGAATTTCCTCGATAGTCTGGGAAAATTCCACACCGGCATCTTTCGACACACGCCTGAGTGCTGATTTAATAAAAATCGCTCCTATGACGTCGCTTGTAATTGGTGCATTAAGACGATTGAGGTGGTCATATGCTTTAATATTCAATATATTAAAAGATTTATATTCAGCTGTGACAATATCCCACACACCAAGCGGAATCCATTTTTTTACTGATTCTGTGCGGAAAAACAGGCGTAATTCTCCGCCTTTTATCAGATTTATATTTTCGTCCGAAACGGCAATTTTCACCTCCGCCGAACCGACGTACATTTCCCCAAAATTGAAAATTTCCTCATCTTCTGTACACTGACTTTCGCACCGGATTCCGTCAAGCAGACTGTTTTCATCGAGTTCCAACATCACGCCGTCAAGACGTCTGATAGTGCATTTTATGTGCTGAATATCGCCGTTTTCAATGGATTGAAAGAAATCTTTTTCCCATTCTTTGTCACCGTTAAAATCGTACATATGTACACCTCTTAATACTCAATCAGACTGAACGACAGGGTATAAATTCCGCCGTAATTCCGGACAATTTCAGCAGTTTTTTCACGGTCTGAAGGGTACATATTTTTTGTCACATAATGTTCGCCGTCAAGGAAATTCACTACAAGAAACGAATTGTTAATCATTTTTTCAACAGAAGCGATTTCTTCAGCTGTTCCGGAATATTCAAGTTTTATAGTATAAATATTTTTTCTTATAAGATATGATAATAAAATACCAGTTTCAGCGGAACGTCCTGTCGCATCTGAATAGAGGTCTGACTTCTGAATACTGTATGAAGTCGGTTCTATAACCGGTTCAAAAATTGCCGTTCCGTTGATTATTTGCTGGATAACTGTAGCCAAAATTCACCCTCCTCTGCGTAATCTGTCCTGATTCACCGCCCTGACCGCAACACGTCCGATTTCACGACCGTCAAGGTCAACGTGAATATGAATCTCACCGTTTCCGGTACTGTTTTTCCGCATCGCATTCGTGACAGCCTGTTCAATCGTGCTGAGTGGCGAAACAACTTCCGTTTCACGCTTGTTATCGCCGAGAACGGCAAGAAAATTTCCGTAATTCGCCGGAACAACCGTTCCCTGTGCAAGATACGGAATCTGCGGAACGTCGATTGACGGCAACCATTCAAACGGATACCAGTCAAGAATTTCTATGTACCGTATACCGTCTAAAGCCCAGTTTATCGCATTAAACGGCTGTTCGATAACCCAGTTGATACCGTCAATCAGACCGTTGACAATATTTCTGAATGTATCAAAAATGCCGTCGGTAATACCGGTGAAAATTTCACCGCCTCGGCTGAAAACATTCCGGACTGCCTCCCAAGCTCTTGAAAACGTATCTCTGAACCAGTCCGTTACGTGACTGAAAACGTTTGTAATGCTGTTCCATACGCCCTCAAAAAATCCGTGTATTTCCGAAAATGCGTTTTTTATACCGTTCCAAGCATTCTGAAATTTTTCGCTGAACCAGTCACCGACACCGGAAAATATATTAACAATATCGTTCCACCGGTCAGAAAACCAACTACCGATTCCCTTGAAAATAGTGGTTATATTGTCCCACGCAAACAAAAATCTGTCCCAGAACCAAAGACCAACACCGGAAAAAACATTCACAATTTCGTTCCAGCGGTCATAAAACCAACCGCCGATTCCCTTGAAAATGGTGGTTATATTATCCCATGCAAAGAGGAATTTTTCCCAAAACCAAGCACCAATACCGGAAAAAACGTTCACAATGTCGTTCCACCGTTGATAGAACCAACTGCCGATATTCTGAAAAATTTCCGTGATATTATTTCTCGCCTGAGTGAATTTTTCCCTGAACCATTTTCCAATATTTTTAAAATTATCTGTAATTTCAGTATATACTTTTTTAAAAGTATTTTTAAACCATTTAATTATATCTGACAGTGCCTCTGTAATATCATTCCACCGGTCAGAAAACCAACTACCAATACTTCCGAAAATTCCGGTTATGCTGTTCCATGCCTGACTGAATTTTTCGCCAAACCACTCACCGATACCGACAAAAATACTAACAATATCGTTCCAAAGGTCAGAAAACCAACCGCCGATATTCTGAAAAATACTGACAATAATTTCCCATGCTTCAGCGAAAAACAAGGTTATTTTATTCCAGATTTCAGCCGAAAATTCAACAATTGTATCAAAACCGATTTCCCACGCCTCAAAAAAGTCGTAAAGCGTTTCCTGAATGCTTTCCCACATGCCGATTGCAACAGCTTTTACCTCGTCCCAGTGCTTCACCAGTAAAATACCAATTGCAATAACCGCTCCGATTGCAAGGCATACAAGCGTTATCGGATTCGTAAGAAACGCCCAAACTCCCGAAAAAATTCCGGATAATCCGCCGAAAAGACCAGTAATAATTGTTATAATTCCGCCCAATTTCTGAAATGCATCTACTGCCTGAATAATGATTCCTGAAATTGCAAGTGCAGTTCCGATTGAACCTATTATAATCAGGAAATCCTGAACAAGTGTCTGATGCTCTGAAATCCAGTCGGAAATGCCTTTTAAAGCTCCGGATAACCCCTTTATCACGGAAATTATTACTCCGCCTGTCCACTCGCCGATAGGTTTTAAAAAGTTGTCATAGAGCCATTTTCCGAATGGTTTGAAAACTTCGATGACTGAATTAAGAAGTTCAATAGCTCCGGAAAATAAGTCGATTGATGCCGGAACGACTTTTTCAATCGTCCATTTTCCGAGTGGCAAAAGGATTTTTTCATAGATTCCTGAAAAAATATCGCCGACGTTTTTTACAAGCGGTTCGAGTGATTCAAAAAATCCTGCTACAGATTCAAGAAACGGCGAAAAATCGAGTTTTTTAGCCCATTCAGCAGTTTTTTCAGTTATTTTATTTATGACTTCTAAAACGATATTTATTATTCCGAGAATTGCCCCGAAAATCCGTACACCAACGCCGTTTTCATTCCAAGCCTCCGTGAAACGCTGTCGAAGATTTGTGACTGTATTGTTAATATTTGTAATTATTTCAAAAATATTGGCACAGATTTTTTCGCCTGTACCGTCGTTCCAAGCCTCACGGAATGCCGAGTTTATGGCGTGAATCAGTTCAAAAAGAGCGTTCCAACGGTCAAAATACGACTGAATAAGTGCAGTACCTCTGCCGTCGTCTTCCCATGCACTCCGTAACGCACCGGCAATATCGCCGATAATTCCGAAAATATCGGCAAAAAGGATAATAATGTTTCCGATGTACTGCTCCCCTGAACCGTTTGTCCAGACTTCCTCAAAACTTTCGGCAATATTTTTAACTAATCCTTTGATATTTTCGCAAGCCGTCCGGAAATTTTCTATAAGCTCCGGTGAATTTGCTTCCCACGCAAGCTGAATCGGTTTTATCAGTTTCTGAATTTTATCGGAAAGTCCGTCAACTTTCTTTTTCGTTTCTGAATCATTGGTAACGACAGTCGGTGTTACCGGAACTTCTTCACTTTTATTTGCCTGTTTTTCGGAATTTTCCGTTTTTTGTTCAGAAAGTGTATTAATTTCGTCGAATCCGGCAAGGCTTTTTTTCTGCGTTTCGGTGGTTTCCTCGACGGCTTCTGTAAGGTCATTCTGTTCGTTGACACTTTCTGAAATATTCTCAGAAATATTCATGGAAACTTCTTCTGAATCGTTATTTTCAAAGCCGAAAAGTTCCGAAAATACGCCTAAAACTGAACGTGCTTTTTCGGTAAGAAAAGTCAGAGCGTCCGTAAGCTGTTTGACCGCCGAAACCGCAACATTCAGAACCGGCTGACCGATGACCGCCATGAACTGTTTCCACGCTTCTTTGAGGTTTCCGATGACGTTTTCCCAGCCGTCCGCCTCACGTGGTGCCTGTCCCAACGCTCCGGAAAGTGCGTTTGCATCTTTGACCATTTGCAACAATGTCAACTGTTTCTGTGATTCCGAAAGTTGCTGAAATGATTTTCCGTAAAGTCTGTTTGCGGCGGTATTTCGTGTAGTTTCGGTGCAAGAAAGTCCGAGAGCCGCATCATTTTCAAAATTTCCTTTTAGAAAAGATTGCAGACTTTCGCTTGTTTCTTCGAGTGAACGGTCATAATACGCCGCACTGTCCGCTGTGACCTGTAACGCTTCTTCCATCATGTTCAAAGCGGTGGCACTGTCCATACCGGAAGTTTTCGCAAACGCATAAATCGACGTACCCACGCCCTGAAGTCTGCTTTGTACAATTCCGGACGTTTCGGCAACTCGTCTCATCGCATCTTCGGCGGAACTGTAAAGATTTCCGAAAGTCTGTTCCATTTGCGAGTTTGAAGCATTGATTTCAGCTGCGGATTCAATCATATTTTTTCCGAATCCTACAATCGCAGCGGCGGAAAACGTCGCCGTAATGACTGCACTTAACTCTGAAAACGCCGATTTTACGCCGTTTAACTTGCTTTTTAGACCGGAAATTCCTTTTATAAAACCTTTCGTGCTTACGTTTGTGTCAAAATTCAGACTTCCGTCAAAACCCATTTAACCACCTCCCAGCAATTTATTAAGACGGTCAATTTCCGCCTGTTCTTCGCCGGAAATCGCACGTTTTAAGTCAATCATTTCCTTGTGTTCAGAGTAAAATTCACGTTCCCATTTTTCGAGTTTTTTTCCTCTCGATTTTTTTGTGCGGATATTGACAACCTGCGAAAAAAGACACTCGCCGATTTCCGAAAAATAGCCTAAAAACGTCCACCAGTGAATGTATTCCGCTGAACGAGTTTCAAAACCTGCCGACTTATTGACCGCCGGAAAAATAAGGCTTTCGTCCTGTTTCCAGTCGAAAATTTTTTTATTATTCCGGCGAGATTTCGGGATATTTCCGCCGTCAAGAAACCATATCGCCTGACGGTATGCCGTTTCTGAATCCGGCGGAATTTCTTTGTACAAGCATTTCAGACAGACTTCTACTTTTTCGGAATCGTTTAAATCTGCATCATTGAACGCCTCGAAAATCAGCAGAGCAACACGAAAATCACTTCTTATACCGTACTGTTTTTCCCCGATTTCAAGGCTTTTCGGGAGCATTCCAATCATTCCGGTAACTGTGCTGTATATTTTTCAACACGCTTTTTTGAACGTTCATATTCCGTCCTGATTTCCGGTTTCATGTACTCCATGTAAGCGGTCAGGAAATTTTCAAAAATCGTCTGACCGCCTGCCATACTCAGACAGTTGGTCTTTCCGAAAACCGTTTCAGAAATCGGAGAGCCGATTATGTAATCCACAAATTCACGGATTTTTTTGTCAAGAGTGTTTATCATTTCTTCGGAATCTTCCGTTTCCTCCGAAAGTTTCTCAATCTCCGGAAGTTTTTCCTTGTATCTTTTGATAATTCCGACATCTGTCGCATTTACGACAATTACACGGTTTTCGTCGCCATTTATCGCAAGACGTTTCAGACCATCATCAAAATTAAGTGATTGCATAAAAATTCCCCCTTAAACGTCAGGAGTGAAAGTTTTCGCCGATATATCGAACTTTCCTTTAACTCTGTCGCCCTGATAGTGAACGGTAAACGGAATCTGATAGCCGTTGATGTCACCACCGTATGACGTAATTTCAATTATAGCAGTTTCCTTGTAAGCCACAAAAACGGTCGATTCTTCGCCGTTTTCACCCTCTGCGGATTCCCATAAATGAACCTCGACGGTATCGGTTTTCAGGTCGTCGAGAACCTTTCTGTTGTCGATAATATCCTGTAAAAATGCGTATATTTCGTCGTTTTTATCGGCGTAATATGGTTCAACACTTCCGGTTGCTTCGTAAGAGCTGATGACCGTCGACACCTCGCCTAAAATGTTCTTTTTAGTCTCGCTTTCCGCCGAAAGTTCAACGCTATATTCCTCCAAATCCTTACCAAGCCGATAGTATGATGCCTTATCTTTTGCGGGCGTTGCGTTGATGAAATGTGCGAGAAGTTTTCTCTCGATTTTTGCCATAAAATAGCCTCCTTTTAAAGTTTGTACTGTACGACAATCTGTAACTGATACTGCCAGCCGTCGAGTTCATTACCCTCCGGAATGGCAAAAAGCTGACCGTTTTCAGCCGTAATTTTGGTGATTTTGTCGTCGGTCTGATTTTCAAGCCATTGTGCGAGTTCAAGAAGCGTACTGCTGTTTTCGAGACGTTCATAATCGTTGATGCTTGAAAAAGTCGAGTACAGAAAAAAATTGTGTTGGCGTGTCTGATTGCCTAAAATGTCCGATTTTACGAGACTATCGCCGACCGACGACAGCCCATAGGAAGTCGGTTCAGGGTCTGTGAAGTCGACGTGGACGGTGTTGCAGATTTCTGATATTTTCGGGAAATCCTGCAAAATATCACGGATTTTTTCAATTATGTTCAGATTTTTAACGCCTCCTTGCAATCGCCGCCGCACCTCGTAAAATCTGTTCTTTGTGATTGGTTTTCATGGTTTCAAACCATAGTTTCTGTGCTTTCGGGTGCTGATTTTTGCCGTAATTCAGGTTTTTTCCGGTGATGACTTTGCTTTCACCGTACCTCGCCCACGCCGAACCGGTCACGCTTGAAACCATAAGTTTTCCGTAATACTGATAGCGTGCATACGGCGAATTATAGGTAATTTTTCCAGTTCCTATGCGAATACTTGTTATTGCATTGCGTTGTAACATACCGGTCTGCATTGGCGTGTACTGTGCCATAAGTCTTATACATTCACTGTCGACGTACTTCTGAATATCGCTGAAAATCGCATTTTTTTCACGACTGAAATTTCTGTTCCACGTAAGATTCATGCCGTCAGACTGAAAATTCGACGGCTGTCGTATATGCAACATAAACCAATCACCTCGCTGTAACTTCGATATGCGGAAGCCCTCCGAACCGGTAATCATTCACATTTTTAACAACTACAAAATCCGGAAATTTTTCCCTGAATCGTTTCATGCTTTCAGATGTACTTTTTTGACTGCTGTCGTCAAATGAAAAATCGCACCTGTTTTTTACGATTATATCGCCGGATTTCGGCAGATAGTCACCTGAATAAATGTAAATCATGATATTATCGGAAATCTGCACGCCGTTTTTTGCGACGATCTGACCTCTGCTGTCGCTGAAATAAACGTCCGAAATAAAATGCGGTATGTATTTTTCTTTTTCAAATAGCGTAATATCGGCATTTTTCAGCATTATTTCACACCTCTGTACAGCAGACCGGTATCGGTAAGC
>JAIDQQ010000045.1 GCA_029062165.1 Ruminococcus sp. | reverse complement strand
GGGCGAAGTCAAGGCGATTGCACAATTTTTAGGGTGTTTTGTGTTCGCAAACCGTGAGGGAAAAATTGAGTTCCGGAGGTTTGGAACACATTCAATCCTGACCATTCCGGCTGAAAAGCGTTTTTCGGCGAAAATAAGCGATTATCAGTACAGCGTGAAAAGAATTTCATACACTGATTCATACGGAAAAACAGTCCCATATGTCACCGATTACGGAACATGCGTGTTAGGATTTTCGGAAAACAAGTACATATGGGAAACTCAGGAAAATCCCGAAATATCGTATCAAAACGTACTCAAACGGATTGCCTATGCTGTCGGTTGCTATTCAACCCAGGCACTCAGCAGGAAATGGCTTCCAGGAACTATCGAATATTACGGAAATCCGGCTCTTGATGTCGGCGATATGGTCTATTTTTCGGGAAAAATGAGTGGTAATTTTCTGATTACGCATATTACGTGGCGTTTCAGAGGCTCTCAGACCTTGATTTCCGCCGGAGTATCGGAAGCAGTAACGACAATGTCCGGTTCTTCGGGAAGTTCTTCTACCGGAACGGTAACATCTTACACCACAATTAACTCGGTAAACAATATATCTGTTATCGAATTGAAAAAATATATCGGTGAAGTTTTCAGTACGGAAAGATTCGTTGCAGAAACTGGATGTTCAAGCACTCGTGAAACGTGGGTTTTCCTCGATTGTACGCTGATTCTTTCAGGTGACGGACTTGTTGCAACGTCTGTATGGCTGAACGGTATCGCACAGACACTCAGACCGAAAATAACGCTACATGACGGCGAATTTTCAACATTACATTTCAGTTTTACGACGAAAATTTCCGGTGGCAGACATAATATACGTATTGGTGTACGTGGAAACGCTAAAATTTCCGATATACAGGCGTTTTTGTGGGGTCAGGAAATCACCGCTGAAGCTCCTGAATTTACTGGCGACAGCGATTATCTTTACACGACAAATAATGGTGATACAACTATTACGGAATATATCGGAAAAAGTGTTTTCCCCTGTATTCCGGACAATTTAGGCGGTGGAAAAACTAAAATTATCGGAAGAAATTCATTTTCTGAATCAAAAATTGAAAGAGTTTACATTCCCGATGGCGTGACGGAAATCAGATAGGAGGGTTAATTATTGATGACGAAAAAATGATTTTTTTAATTGATAAAACAAAAAATAATGGTTATCCGTATATACAGGATATGCCGGAATTTTCCTCTGTTACGCTGAAAAAGCCTTATCCGCATGGCATCATGGTATGTATGGGCGAAGATGTCAACGACGGTTATCCAGGCATACCGGAACTGGATATATATATCGCCGGTGCGTTCATGAACGCTGTCAATCTCGAATACGTGAGAATACCCGAAACTGTCCGGCAAATAGGCAAATACGCTTTCAGAAATACCGCACTTCAAAAAGTTAAAATTTCTTCTGAATGCGATTACTACAAAACGAGTTTTCCGGAAAACTGCGTGATTGAGTTTTATGGAAATTCTTTAAACAAAAGTTCCGGACAGCTTTACGACTGCAATAAAAATGTTCTGATAGACAGCGACGGTGCAAGAATTTATGTACAGGAGGAATACCATGGCAGATGATATAAAATATTTAAGACATACAGTAGAAGATATTGATATAGCAATTGATATGATTTTAGAAATGTATACTCGTGAAGAAATAAACGCAAAATTAGCAACAATTGAAGAAAGAATTTCAAAACTTGAAAAGGAGGGTAAAAATGTTAAGATTGACTGATACCAAAGTTGTCGGGTATAATAATGGAAATTTGTGTATTATAGGCGAAATCTACGTTGATGATATTTCAGAATTACCGTCGCCGACCGGAATTGACGGCTATGAACTCGTTCAGAGTTCGGTTGCTTATGTGATACGTTCTGGCAAAGTCTGCGTTATGGACAGCTCCGGAATTTGGCGTGATACGGACGGAAATAAAATATCAGAGGTATAGAGTATGCCAAGAGCATTTTATAATGAGATATTTCAGGGTAAGAAGACGAAAATATTCTGAAAATTACAGAAGATTTTGATTCTGGTGAAAAAAGACAGAGAATTATACAGATTCTTTTGGAAATTATCGAAAATGACCTTACATCAGGACAGCGTGAGGCAATAAAAGAATATTTTTTTAACAACAAAAATATGATACAGATTGCCGAAGAACAGGGAGTTTCCATCGCTGCCGTATCGAAAAAAATCAGTGCCGGAAAGCATCAAATATATAATATTATGAAATATTTTATTTAATAATATATTAAAATAAGAAAGGAAGAATGAAAAATGAACTCACCATATATGGGAAAATTTCAGGTCACACAGGAATTTAAGGGACAGGCTCACGACGGCTTAGACCTCGTGGGGCTTGACAGCAAGGAAATTCACAGCACCGTCAACGGCGTTGTACACTATGCAGGTTGGGAAAATTCTGCTAATCATTCACAGGGATTCGGTCAGTACGTGTGTATCAAGAGTATCGGCGGAAATTACTACTACTTCGGACATCTTTCGGAAATCCGTGTAAAAGCCGGTGATACGGTGAAAATTACGGACGTTATCGGCATGGAGGGTAATACCGGATATTCTACAGGAAGTCACTGCCATTATTGCGTGAGACCGCAGTTTTCAGCAGGAAATGCATATAATATCAGCGAGATTTCAGGTATTCCTAATTCTATTGGTATATACGACGACGGTTACATGACCACCTCGAAAAAAACTGTAAATGTCACACTTTCCGCCAATGGTAAAAATTATTCAGGTACGCTTTCCGAAAGTAATAATTAATTGTTTTTATATGAACGGTTTAAATGATTTCTATGGAATCCATAACTGGTATGCCTCCGAGTTTTCCGCTCATATACATATCACACAAATTATGTGTCGGTAGAAGTTTGAAATCGCTGATACAGATTGCTTCCTTGTTACCCTCATAGTCAACATCAATGATGTATGCTTCGCAAGGGTCAATATACTTCAGGAGTGTAGTATTATGTGTTGTAATAATAAGCTGTCCTGTAATATTTTTTATGAAAGTATCTATGATATTCCGGAAAAGAATATTATGCATATTGGTATCAATATCGTCGATAAATACCGTCATTCCGTTTAGTGAACTGATAAGCGGTGAGAGTTTCTGTAATAACTGTACTGTGCCGGAAGATTCCTCATCTATGGCTATTCTCCGGACTTTTCCGACAATCATTTTATCAATCATAAGTGTATAATCTATATATCCGTCATCTCTTTTTATAATTTCATACTCCACAAACTTTATATCAGAGTAGGTCTGTGTCAGGAACTGGCAGAGTATCCTTTCTGAACGGATAAGGTTTTCAAGTTCAATTGACGGAATACTTCCTTTATCGAGTTTTAAAAGCATTCCGGAACTTCCATGCTGGTAGTATGTTTGCGTGGATATACCGTTGACAATTACATTTATAGATATTATTTCATGTAAAAAGTCAATCAGGTGTACTGAAAAATTATCATCAGAATACTTTTTATTTTTGGACGTTATGACATTAAACAGTATACTTATCAGGTAAAATTTCCCACAGAACTGCTGTATAGTTTCGTTTATCTCATCGTAAAGAGTTTCATGTTACGATTGAATTTACAGTCGATATTACCAGCTTTATCGACATTTATACTGAACATGATTCCGTTCCGTTTGCCGGTACAGCAACGGAGTTCCTCACTTATAATGTAGTTGGTGAAAGAAATTTTATATACGGTATCATGTTCCCTGTCGTTGCTACCGGTATATCGGAAACCATATTCAAGTTCTGTAGGTTCGGAACATTCTTTCATACGACTGTTACAGATTTCCTCATTGAAATCGCTACTTTGAATCTGCTTTGTTAAATGTTTAAAGCTTTCCGGACTTATTTTCCTGTCTGAAGTCAAGTTTTTTATCAGATACGGAATATCATAGTAATTTCTGTAAGCCATGATATTTATTACAAGCAGACGGATACTTTCAATAAAATTTGTCTTACCGCTACCGTTTTCACCATAAATAGCTACAAATTTCTTAGGTTTTTTTATAATCGTTCTGAAATCAAACTCAATCTCACCGAAAGACTTGAAATTTTTTAATTTTACATATGTTATCATAACTTCAACTCCTTTTACAATATAAAAACACTCTTTAAGGACTGTTTAAATGGTCTTTCAGGAGTGTTTT
>JAIDQQ010000044.1 GCA_029062165.1 Ruminococcus sp. | reverse complement strand
CTGTATCTTGGACAAGACACTTCATGATAAGTATTAGCCTTTATTTTATATCTTATATGAACATCATGAGTATCTGGGTCTTCACCAATCACTATTCCATTAACTGATTTGACTCCACGGATTGCATCCCGAATCCAAAAATATATTAATATAAAGAGAAGTATCAGCCCCATTATGATATCAAACCATCCTAATTTTACGTCACCGTCCATATTGAACATCCTTTCCAAAGTCGAAAATTAGTTATTATTTTAACCTGATATACTGCATAGAGTCATATTCCGACGGTCTTTGAAACTGTGTTATCAATATATTTATGTTTACCGCTTGTACCTCTGCCCATTTTCTGACGTGTTGTGAAGATACCAAAAGCAAACATACCAATGTCGAATAATATACACATTATGCCCTGAAAAATATCTGCAAACATAGTAATTTCCTTTCTTACAGCTTGTACTGCATAAAATTCTTATTTTTTACAAATCCGAAATTACTATATAAAAGTACTCCAGTATCAGATGCAGTAATCTGAATAGTTCCGCATTTTTGTTCTTTTGCTTCATTTACAATTCGTAAAAGTAAAGCTGTTGCAATTCCTTTTCTTCTGTAGGATTTGTCAGTAAACATACTTGAAAGTAAGGCTATTTTACCAGTCGGACAACTGAAATACGGTGGCTTTTCTACTATGGATATTCCGCTTGTTCCGACTATTTTTCCGTTATCAGTATCAACAGCCAGCCACGAAATAAAAGTACCGTCTGCCATATGACGCTTATAATAATTTTTTAATTCGGGTGTAAGGTCAATATCTTCTGTTGCACCTTCTTCACGCAGTTGGGTGATTCTCATTTTGATAAATATATCAAGTTCTTTGTCAGTAAGTTTTTTGTATGTTATATTCATGAATAATCACCCTTTTTATTTTATTACGGAAAATGCTTGTTTAAGAGTAGATGCCGGAATAATATTTATATTATATTTTGTGGGATTTATTGAGTTTGCCGACTGTTTCGGGATTATGCACATATTAAAACCCATTCTTTCGGCTTCTTTGATACGCTGTTCTATGTGAGAGACGGAACGTATTTCACCACCCAGACCGATTTCACCAAAAGCAATAAGTCCCTCATCAATCTGCTTGTCCATGATACCGGAGTACAGAGCCATTGCTACCGGTAAATCTCCGGCGGGTTCGTCCAGTTTAAAACCGCCTACTATATTTAAATAAACATCAAGTGAACCCATATATATACCAAGTCTTTTTTCGAGGACGGCAATAATTATATTAAGCCTGTTGAAGTCAAATCCGGTTACCATTCGGCGAGGTGCGGAATAGCTTGTTTTTGAGGCAAGTGCCTGTACTTCCGCAAGAATAGGGCGTGTACCCTCCATGACACACGCTACACACGTACCCGAAACATTTACCGGTCTGCCCTCAAGTAGCATCTGTGACGGATTTTCCACTTCTTTCAGACCTTTATCAAGCATTTCAAAAACTCCGATTTCATTTGTAGAACCGAATCTGTTTTTTACGGCTCTTAACAGTCTGTAACTCTGATGACGTTCGCCCTCAAAATATAGTACCGCATCTACTATATGTTCCATTACCTTAGGTCCGGCTATAGCACCGTCTTTGTTGACGTGTCCGACTATTATTACAGGTATTTCAAGGTTTTTCGCGGTATGCATGAATAAATTAGTACATTCCCTGACCTGCGTTACACTACCAGGGCTTGACGATATCCGACTTATACTTACTGTCTGAATAGAATCTATGATAGCTATATCCGGAGTACATGAGGATATTGTTTCAGCGATTGCTTCGGCGTCGGTAGAAGTGAGTATATATAAATTTTCCGTATCTACATGAAGTCTTTTCGCACGGAGTTTTATTTGTCTTGCCGATTCCTCACCGGAGACGTACAATACAGAATGTTCCCTACCTAAAAACTGACATATCTGTAATAATATCGTACTTTTTCCTATACCTGGTTCACCGCCGAGAAGTACCAGTGAACCCTTTACAAGTCCGCCACCGAGTACACGGTTTAATTCGCCTATACCGGTATCATATCGGACATCATTTTCAATACCTATCTGTTCGAGTTCGAGAATCTGTTCCGACAAATCGGGTGCGGATTGTGAAGATTTGCCGGAATTTGTCGTATTCTGTGAAATGTCTTCCTCAAAACTGTTCCACGCATTACACGAAGGACATTTTCCGTTCCATTTTGAACTCTCATATCCGCACTGATTGCAGATGTATACGTATTTTGACTTAGCCATAGTACATCACTGCATTGAGGTAGTTATATTTTCTTCGGAGAGAATATATTTCCTACCACATTCCATATGACTTCTTGAAACATTGAAACTTGAAATATCGCTGTTTGTAAGTGACCAGCACGCATTTCCGGTACTTCCTCCCATTGTATAGAATACAAGCTGTTCATTGTCGTAGTAGAGTTTTCCTTTGTAGCCGTATTTGCCGTCAAGTTCGAGAAGTACGTTGTTAGAGATGTAATATATCCGGCAATAATTGTTTGTACTTGACCCCTCTGAAACAATAAGTTCCGGTACATCGTCGCCGTTGAGGTCACAGAACTCAAATGAAGCGTCATTTTCGAGTTCTTCCGCTACTGACAGACTGTTTCTTAACTGTTCGGTGAAAAGTTTCTTTTCGGTTGGCGTGAGGACTGCTCCCCAGCTTTCAGAACAATGAAGTGCATAGTCTATAGTCGCTGAACCGAATGTATATTTTCTGCCGATTGTTGCGGTACGTGCATTTCTGTATACGTTCATTGCCTCGTCGTATTCCGGAAGTGTAAGGGACTGTCCGTTGATTTCGTGCTTTATGGATGCACCTTTAGAGGCTGAACCGCTGTTATCACTGTAGGAAAAATATTCCCTGAATCCTTCGCCGTCGAAAGTAAGGAATTTTCCTACTACAAAACCTGCTCCGGAATATTCGTCCTTAATCATGCTGAAAGCCGGATAGTATGTGAACGCACCGTATTCACCGAAAGACCCCGCACTTACTACCTGACCATCAGAGACAGTAAATATTTCACATTGTGTTTTATGCTGATTGTTGGCGGATATAAGAAGTTCCGGTGTGCCGTCGCCGTCGAGGTCATAGAGGTCAAACCGTGACTCTTCAATGCCACCCTGTGCGATTTCTGAAAAATTATCAGATGTCATAAATTCATTGAGTTTCTGTTCATAGAGTTCCTGCCACTCAAAGACAATACTTCTCGGCGAAACATTGAGTATTCCGGATTTGTCGGAGCCTGAACCGAATTTTTTTCCTGAACAGCCTGTAGCAGATGCTGTAATTGCAAATGCGATAAATACGGTAGTAAATTTTTTTGATTTCAATTGAAAATCCTCCCCAGAAATTTTTAAGAATGCTATTATATATTCTACCATATCTGACGGAATATGTCAATTATGATAATATAAAGAAAATATTACATAATTTTATACAATTTTGTCAGAAAATATCATCTGCAATTTCATTATATGTTTTTCTGTCAATAATATCGTCCAGTTCGTATTCAAAGTCTTCGGAAGTCTCGTCATCAAATACTATTTTCCAGCCGTCATCATCAATTTTTGCGGTATACAGCCATACTTTAATAGTTTTTTTGTCGTCTCTGCCCTTTAATGTTATTTCGGTTTTGAGTTTACAGGCTTTTTCAATATCACATTCCGCACCGACAGACTTATAATATTCCTCGATACTTCTTATTTCACGCTTTTTGGCGTCTTTTTTTTCGAGAATCTTAGCTGAAACCTTAAAATGTTTTCCGAAATCGTCTTCAATATATTCTTTGAGTTCTTCTATACCGTCATTTGTATCTTCACAGTATTCTTCCCATGATGTTTCATTTTTTTCAGTAACTTCTTCCTGAAATTCCTCAAGCATTTCTTCTGTCATTACCTGACTGATAATCATTTCAATATTATTTCTGTTGATACCCCTTACAACTTTCTGTATAGGTCTTTTATATGCGTTGCCGAAAAACGTACTCACACCGGCTATACCCATCACGATAAAAAGAATAATCAGAATTATAAGCAGATTTTTTCCGGAAAACAGATTATTATTGAAAATTTTCACTGATTTTTCAGTACCGGAATTTTCATTTGCCGGAATTTCATTTGTTATTATTTCCGGAATGATTTCTATATCCGGTCTGTATGTGTTTTTAGGTGTCTGACAGGTACATATTTCATTTTCCGAGAGTTTACGACCGCAGTATTTGCAGAATGCCATAAAAAATCCTCCTTTTTTTCAAGTCCTTTATGTAAATCCGGAATCTTCTTCACTGAATAATTATAATGCTTTTGTCATGAAATGTCAATATAAATTGTTATTTTGAGATAAGAAAATTATTTATTCCGGCGAATATAGTGAACGCCACTTTATGCTGATATTCTTCGTCAGTGAGCAGGGAAGCCTCTTCCGGATTGGACAGAAAACCACACTCAACCATTACAGTAGGATTTTTACTGTAGTAACATAAAAACAATTCTTTTCCGCACTGTTTTATTTCACGGGTATTATCAGGTTGCAGAAACTCCACAAATCTTCCCTGTATCGAACGTGCCAGACTTTCATTCCGGCGATTGCTTTCGGAATAGAACATCTGTGCACCGCTGTAACGTGGGTCTGTGAACTGATTCTGGTGAATGGATATACATACGGCATTGTCGTATTTGTTGAATAATTCAAGCCTGTTATCCATATCGGAACTTTTCTGGTTGGCTATACCCTCAACGCCCTTGTCGTGTATGGAAGTATCAGTATCTCTTGTAACCTCAACCCTATATCCCGAAACTGTAAGCAAATCCCTTAAATTGAGAAGAATATTAAGGTTTATACCCTTTTCGCACGTACCGTCAACGGCAACGCAACCGCCGTCTATTCCACCATGTGCCGAATGTTTTTAAATATAGTTACGTAAATTATTATACCACCGAAATTTTATTTTAAAAAATAATTCATATTTTCCAGTGTATATGTATTTCCCTGTCATTGTCTTCATTTACCATGCCGATTTCTATATAGTCAATAAATTCTTCTGTGATAATCCTGTCAAGTTCTGTAAGATGAGTATATTTTTCGATAATTTCATATGTATCGGTTTTCTGTACGGAAAGTTTTTGTATTTTGTCTGTTAAAATGTCGATATTTACCGTAATATCATTTTTTTCGGATAATAAAGCGTCGTGAAACATATGATATTCATTTTCTGAAATAAAACCGTCCAGCTTGTCCATGTATGTATTTATAAGCCTTGTGTCGACTGTTTTCAACTGTATTTTTAATTTTTCCGTTTGTCTTTCAAGCTGTGATATTTTTTCTGTGATAAAGTCTGTAATAATTATACTGTTTTTCTGACAATAATCTTCAATAATATTATTCAGTTTATATATAATTTCAGTTTCAAGAAATTTTCCGCTTATAGTTTTTGAGTTAGGACATTTCATAGTACCGGTTTTGTAATCGGCACACTGTAAGCCATAGTACTTTATAGTACGTGATTTATTATAGTATACATTTCTTTTCATGGGATGACCGCAGACACTACACCGTACTTTTCCGGAAAGTGCCGGAAGTTCATGTGAATTTCTTTCGGAACGTGTCCGACTGTTCAGACGTTCCTGTGTACGTTGCCATGTATCGCTGTCAATAATTGCCTCGTGGGAATCCGGTATGCGTATCCAGTCATTTTTATCGACTTTTTTACGTTTTTTATTTTTATAACTTATATGGTGAGATTTTCCCTGAACAAGCGTACCGGTGTATGTTTCATTACGGAGTATGGAAGAAATTGTTGACTGCGTCCACAGACCATCAGTACCGGCTTTACAGTTTACGTATTCAGAACCGGTCAGACGTTTATAGGCGGACGGATTAGGTATATTTCTGTCATTAAGTTCCTGAACAATTTTTCTGTAACTGTTTCCCTGAATGTACATATCGAAAATAAGCCGAATATTATCGGAAACTTCATTGTCAATCACAAGGTGATGCTTGTCGAAAGGGTCTGTTTTATAGCCATATGGTGCAAATGCTCCCACAAACTGTCCGTGTTCACGCTTGAAGGCAAGAGTACGCCGGATTTTTGTTGAAATATCCCTGACATACATTTCATTGTATGCACTTGTAAAAAGTCTCATAGTGCTGTAAATTTCGCTCTCCGAGTCTGCATTATCCGCAACGCCTATGAACCGTACGCCCCATTCAAGAAATCTGTCATTTATGTAATTTTCGATTACCATAATATCACGTGAAAATCTTGACTGGTCTTTACACAGGACTATATCAATATGACCGTTTTCACAGTCATGGATAAGTCTGTTGAAGTCCGGACGTGTGCTGTCTGTTCCGCTGTAACCGTCATCACAGTAGATGTCATAGATTTCCCAGTTATGTTCCTGACAGTATGCGGTAAGCATTGATTTCTGATTCTGAATGCTCTGACTGTCGTTGTTTTGGGTTTTGTTTTTATCCTCAATGGACAAACGGCAGTAAATACCGACTTTAAGCATTAACTTTACCTCCTGAATGTGATTCCCGATTTTTTATCCGGATATTTATAATTTTTTCAATTTTTTCAGTTACCGATTTTTTTATGTTTTCCTGATTGTTATTCCGGAATGTTTCAGAAATATGTATTTTTTTATTCATAATAAATACTCCTTGAATATATTTTTGAAAATAATAAATTTATTATAAATATATGAAAATTTCAAACAGGATATTCAGATATATAGATTGGTTATGTTATACATATATAGTACGATTTTTCACGTTTTTTTCCTTGAAAAAATCACTTGAAATTAAGAGATTTCTGTGATATAATAAGAAATAATAAATAAATTTTTTTAAGAAAGGTAATTTATAACTATGAATATAGCATTGATTTTCGCTGGTGGTGTAGGTCAGCGAATGAACTCAAAGACAAAGCCTAAACAGTTTCTTGAACTCCATAGCAAGCCTATTATTATCTATACTCTTGAACACTTTGAAAATCATCCCGATATTGACGGAATTGTTGTTGTATGCGTAAAGGAATGGATAGGTTATCTTGAAAAACTTCTTGATAAATTTTATATAAAAAAGGTATCTGCCATAGTTGAGGGCGGTGAATCCGGACAGGCTTCTATAAGAAACGGCATTTACAAGATAAATGAACTCTATCCCGAAGACAGCATTGTTCTTATACATGACGGTGTAAGACCTCTGATAGACGAGAATGTTATAACCGATAATATAGATTGTGTAAAGAAATTCGGTAATTCGATTACGGTAACACCGGCTATCGAAACAATTACTTTATGTTCTGACGATAAAAGCAATGATGTAGCGGAAGTCCTTGACAGAAACAGATGTATGCTTGCAAGAGCTCCGCAGTGTTTCGTTTTAAAGGATATATTTTCAGCACACCGGAAAGCCGTTGAGGAAGGTTTTGAAGATGCTATTGACTCCGCTATGCTTATGAGGCATTACGGCTGTAAACTTCATACTACTACAGGAAGTCCGGAAAATATAAAAATTACTACTCCGTCAGATTTCTATATTTTCAGGGCAATTATCGACGCTAAAGAAAATTCACAGATTTTCGGTTAAAAAACAGGGAGGTCTTTAAATGGAAAATAATATTATTCGGGAAGATATAGAAAAAATTCTCAACGATTCAAATATTACTTGGAATATGCTTGACGGAAAAAGTATAATCATTACAGGTGCAACCGGTCTTATAGGAAGTCTTTTAACAAAGGCTCTTCTGAAGTATGCCGAAAAATCTTCCAATCCGCCTGTAATCAACGCTTTTGTAAGAAATACCGAAAAAGCTGAAAGAATTTTCCGTGAATATAAAAACAATTATCTTAATATAGTATCGTTTAATCTGGAAAAACCTCTTGAAACGGATATAAAAGCTGATTATATCATACACACCGCAAGCGTTACGGATAGTTTAAGTTTCGTAAAAAAACCTGTTGAAACAATTCATACCGCAATAAACGGTACTGATAATCTTCTCCGATATGCCGTTGAGAACGGTTGCAGAAAATTTGTTTATATTTCCTCTGTGGAAGTATATGGCGCTCCGGCTGACGAAAGTGAAATTTATGAAAATAATTCCACAAATATTGATACAATGGCTGTACGTAGCAGTTATTCTGAAAGCAAGCGTATGTGTGAAAATTTATGTGTATCATACAGTTCTGAATATAATCTCGATGTTTCCGTAATAAGACTTACTCAAACAATAGGAGCAGGAATAGGATACGACGACAAAAGAATATTTGCAGAGTTTACAAGATGTGCTATCGAAAAAAGAAACATCATACTTCGTACAGAGGGAAAAACCAAAAAAAAATATGTCTATACTGCTGACGCAATAAGGGCTATTCTTACTGTTCTTGTTAAAGGCAAAAACGGTGAGGCTTATAATTGTTCAAACAGTGAGACATACTGTTCTATACGTGATATGGCAGAACTTTTCGCCAGTATTTCCGGAGAAATAAGCGTTGAAATTCAAATTGGTGATATTAATAAATTAGGCTATGCACCTACTATGTGTCTGAATCTCAATTCCGACAAACTGGAAGATTTAGGCTGGAAGCCTGAATATAATATCAATGATATGTTTGTAAGAATGACAGATTATCTTAAACAGAACAGAAATGAAATCTGATAAAATCAAAAAGCATACCAGACGGTGTGCTTTCCCGACTATGTTTAATTTTACTCATCATGACCGGCATCGAGTATAATAATCGGCTTTTCGTCCTCATAGGACATCAGGGAAACCGGCATGGAATTATCTCCGGATTTTCTGCTTATATGATTCAGTGCTGTAAGTCCGGTTACCACACACCCGAAAACAAGTAAACCGCTTATTATTCGCCGAGTAGTTTTATTCATAAAAAAATACCTCCTGTCTTTTTTTTAAGAATATGCAGAATTTCAACAGGCTATTCCCGAAATTAAATAATGCTTGACAGGAATATGTTTTTTTGTTATACTGAATATAAATTATATTACGGAGGAAAAACTTATGATAAACATAGCAGTTGCACAATCCGGAGGTCCTACCTGTGCTATAAATGCTTCACTGGTGGGAGTTTTCCGTGAATCGCTTAAAGAACCGTCCATAGATGCCATATTCGGTTCTATAAACGGCATAGAGGGTATTATTGACAATCATCTTGTTGACCTTAAATCAATGCTCCTTACCGACGACGATATTGAACTTCTCAAGCAGACACCCTCAACTGTTTTAGGTTCGTGCCGGTACAAGCTCCCCGACTGGCGTGAAAATGAGGAAATCTATAAAAAAATAGTCTCTACCCTGAAACAACGTAATATAGGAGCATTTTTCTATATAGGCGGTAACGATTCTATGGATACTGTCAATAAACTTTCCGAGTATTTCGCAACAATTGACTTTGATGTGAAAATAATCGGAATCCCGAAGACTATCGATAATGACTTATGCATTACTGACCATACCCCCGGATTTGGTTCGGCAGCGAAGTACGTCGCTACAACTCTTCATGAAATAACCCGTGACAGTACTGTTTATAGTATGCCGTCCGTGACTATAGTTGAAATAATGGGACGTCATGCCGGTTGGCTTACTGCCTCTACTGCCGTACTTCACGCTATGGGTGAGACTTCACCGCACCTTGTCTACGTTCCGGAAGCTGATTTTTCAATTGAAAATTTCCTTAGCGACGTCAGACAGGAAATGTCAAAAAATAAGGCGGTAATCGTTGCCGTATCGGAGGGAATAGAAGTTCCGGAGGGTGTACAATCCGGTGTGGTTGATAACTTCGGTCACAAATATCTTTCCGGAATAGGTAAGTATTTAGAAGATATAGTCCGTCATGATATTGGCTGTAAAGTGCGTTCCGTGGAACTGAACGTAATGCAGAGATGTTCTTCACATCTTGCCTCAAAGACCGATATTGACGAATCTGAAAGTATAGGTTCTGCCGGTGTGAGATGTGCTTTAAGCGGTAAGACAGGTAAAGTTATGGTATTCCGCCGTATTTCCGATATGCCGTATACTATCGTCATTGAAACCGCCGACGCCTACGAGATAGCCAATAATGAAAAACATCTCCCGAAAGAGTATATAAATTCTGCCGGAAATAATATCAGCGATACTGCTATACCGTATTTTATGCCGTTGATACAAGGTGAACTCAATCCCATTATGTCGCAGGGAGTACCGAAACATTTTGCAATCCATGAATCAGTGCTTAAATAATCGGGAAAAATTATGGCTTCGGTATTATATCGGTGACGTTTCCGGAAATGACCCTTTCTGGAGTGACTCGAAAGCCTACCTTGTACTAAATTCGCTTCTTTACGACGGCATAGAAACTGAAATTTCACGTACAAAAGAGGGAAAATTTCTGAATCCGGCGATACTTGACGATACGGACAGGCTTCTTGATTTCTATGACAATATGTTTTCAGCATTCCGGAAATATCATGCGGAGACCGGTATTATTACGTACCGTGTGGAGCGTTACAGTGATTTTCTGCCGGTACTTAACAGAAAACATACAGTTTCATTTACTTCAACATCAATGGGAGGTTTTCTTGACACATATCGTGACCGCAAAGGCATTACTTTAATTAAATTTTCTATTCCTGAAAACATTCCGTGTATAGACGTTGCGGAAGTCCTTGACTTCTATGCAAAACCCGAAGAAAAAGAAATTTTATTACCACCGTTCATGAAACTAAATCTTACAGAAATTCCCATGACGGAAAATGAATTATCCATAACCGATTCTGACGGAAAAAGTCCGGTAAATTCGTACAATGCCGTATGCAGTCCGGTTGATATAAAGGAACGTACCGGAAATATTTCCCACGATGGTACAGGAGCAGGTCAGCGTATATATAACGCCCTGAATAATGGTTTAAGTCCGGATAAAAATGATGTTGAAATCTATACTCAATGGAAAAAATCTTTACACGCTATATACAAAAACTGCTGTACCTAAGTACAGCAGTTGCTTTTTATTCTGATAAATCTTTGATAATTTTGTCAAGTATCGGGAAATCCCTGTCGTAAGTTTTTTTCATGTCATCTTCGTCGGCGTAAAGAAGATTACGAGGTTTTCTTATACCTATATACAAATCGCCGGTTATTTCCGACGGGTCAACGCCTATACGCTCCGCAAAATCGGTGTTTTTAAGGAAAAATCCGTAATTCCTTACCTGTACATTATCGGGGTATATTTCCGACAGGTCAACAAGTGTGTTTTGTGGGTCAAGTACGGAGTTTACGTTTGAACCGCCTACAATAATAACGGCATCAGCGGATTGCATTTCCGTCGTGAATTTGGTTTCGTTACCGGTCTGATAGTTCACATAGGAGTTATCAGAATACGGAATATAATAGGCAGATACTTTTATTTCGCCGTTACCGTTGTAATCTTCAATGAAAGTTTCTATATAGTCTTCAAATCCGGCGGAATTTCCGATAGTTTCGTTATCGCATAAGACAAGTACAATCATATCCGGATTAGGACGTGTTACAAGTGTATATGTCAGATAGGTTGCGAGTGCCACGAAAAATATCGCAAGAAAAAGCCACCACTTATTATGATAGAAGAAATTTCTTATTTTCCGCCATACTGACAGTTTTATTTCTTCGGGATGTTCTTCACGGATAGTTTCGCTTTCCTCGATTACGCCTTGTTTCAGCCGGATAAGTTCGAGACGTTCCGCCTGTATTTTTTTGTCGTATTCCTCTTGTTTCTTGCGTTTCCGTAGTTCAACCTGTCGACGCATTTCTTCTTCCTGTTGTTCTCTTAGTTCCTTAGCTGTCTGAAAGACGTTTTTATTGACGTCAATTTTTTTATCGTCGTCGTTTTCAGCAGAATTTTCTTTATCTTTATTTTTTTTCATAGTTACACCTTTTTATGACGTTCTAAATAATCCTTGGTTTCCTTGGCGACTACTCCGGATAGTCCAATCAATGCGACTATGTTCGGGAGTGCCATGAGACCGTTAAAAATGTCGGCGATATTCCATACAGCTTCTACAGTAAGATAAGGTCCTGCAAAGACGGCTATTATATATATCCACCTGTATATATTTATTGTAGACTTTTCAGAGCCTACAAGATACGACAGACATCTTTCAGAATAGTAATTCCAGCCTAAAATAGTCGTGAACGCAAAGAACGTCAGACACAGCATAAGTAGTAATGACGATACTTTTTCAGGGAAAGGAAGTCCGTATTTAAAAGCGTCTGTAGTTATTGCTACACCTTCGAGACCCTCTTTTTTATGACTGCCTGCCATTACGATAGCCAAACCTGTCATTGTACATACTACTATGGTATCTATAAATGTACCTGTCATGGTGACAAGTCCCTGACGAACAGGCTCTTTAGTACGTGCGGCAGCAGCGGCGATTGGTGCTGAACCTAATCCGGCTTCATTTGAAAAAATTCCTCGTGCTATGCCTTTCTGCATGGAAAGCATTACAAGTGATATTCCGGTAACGCCACCTACTACCGAACGGATACCGAATGCACTTTGTATTATTTCCGCTATGGCTGACGGTATTTCCGTAATATGTCCGAAAATTATTATAAAACAGCTTGATATGTATATGACTATCATAAGCGGTACTACTATTTCCGATACCGTGGCGATACGTTTTATACCGCCTATGATTATAAGTGCCACGAGTACAGTTATAACAAATCCGGATATTATAGTTGCATAAGTATATGTATTTCCTAAAATATTTACAGTATTTTCAGCATCAGGGTCAAAGAAACCGTTTACCGCAGAAGTGATACCATTAATCTGTGTGATAGTACCAATACCCATTATACCGGCAAGCAGTCCGAAAAGTGCAAACAGTTTACCTAACCATTTCCATTTCTGACCTAAACCGTTTTCGATATAATAGAACGGTCCCCCGATTATAGCACCTTGTTTATCGGTAGTTCTGTACTTCACCGCCAACAGACCTTCAGCGTATTTTGTAGCCATTCCGAAAAATGCGGCAATTTCCATCCAGAATAACGCACCTGCTCCGCCTATACTCATAGCGGTTGCGACACCGACTATATTTCCAGTACCTATCGTAGCAGATAATGCCGTACACAACGCCGCAAAACTCGATACCTCACCGCTTGCGTTTTCCTCGTCGGTGAACATGAATTTTAAAGCAGTTCCTAACTTCCGAACCTGTATGAATCCTACACGGATAGTCAGCATTATTCCGCAACCTATTATCAGCACGATAAGCGGAATACCCCATACAAAATCGTCTATACTTTTGACTATATTATTGAACGTTTCCAAAAAAAATCACTCCTTTTCAATAAAAAAGACGGCAGAAATAATTTTACCGTCTTTTTGTCGTTTTTATTCGTCTTCCTTTACAGGACGTCCGCTGTTTACCGGAATAGGTTTCATAGTCGGGAAAAGAAGTACATCTCTTATAGATGCACTGTCAGTAAGCAACATTACAAGCCTGTCGAGACCGAAACCAAGTCCGCCCGTTGGTGGCAGACCGTATTCAAGAGCTGTAACAAAATCCTCATCTACTTCCGCATTTGCACCCTGAGCCTTTTTCGCTTCTACCTGTTTAACAAAACGTTCTTTCTGGTCAATCGGGTCATTGAGTTCCGAGAATGCATTACCCATTTCACGACAATATATGAAATATTCAAATCTTTCTGTGAATGCAGGGTCAGTAGGTTTTCTTTTTGCGAGTGGTGAGTTTTCTACAGGATAGTCATAAATAATAGTCGGCTGAATCAGCTTGTCTTCAACGAATGCGTCAAAAAATGCGATTAAAACGTGACCTTTGGTAGCGTTTTCGCCCTCGTCGACTACAACACCTTTTTCCTTAGCACAAGCACGTGCGGATTCGTCACTTGTCCAGTCGTTGTAATCAACACCGGCGTATTTCTTGACAGCCTCTATCATAGTGAGACGTTCCCACTTTTTGCCTAAGTCGATTTCAACACCCTGATATGTTATCTTAGAAGTACCGCATACATTTTCTGCGATAGTACGATACATATTTTCTATTAAGTCCATCATGCCGATGTAATCTGTATATGCCTGATACATTTCAACAGTGGTAAATTCAGGATTGTGGGAAGTGTCCATACCTTCATTACGGAAGATACGTCCTACTTCATATACCTTTTCAAAGCCTCCTACTATAAGACGCTTTAAATAAAGTTCCGTTTCGATTCTCAGATACATAGGTATATCAAGCGTATTATGATGTGTTATAAATGGTCTTGCCGCCGCACCTATTTCAAGTGTATGCAGTACCGGCGTATCAACTTCCAGATAACCGAGATTATCAAGATAGTTACGTACCTCTCGGAGTATCTGACTTCTTTTTACGAAAGTATCTTTAACATCAGGATTTACAATCAAATCAACATAACGCTGTCTGTAACGCATATCCTGGTCTCTGAGACCGTGCCATTTTTCAGGAAGTGGGAGCAGGGACTTTGAAAGAAGTGTAACCTTATGTGCGTGTATGGAGATTTCGCCCATACGTGTACGGAAAACAAAACCCTCAACGCCTATAATGTCGCCTATATCCCATTTTTTGAACTCTTTAAACTCTTCCTTGCCTATGTCGTTCTGACGTACATAAACCTGTATTCTGTCCGAACCGTCACGTATATCAATAAAATTAGCTTTACCCATATTCCGCCAGCTCATTATACGTCCGGCAAGACGGAAATCGACAGCCTTTATTTCTTCGAGACCTGCTTTTAATTTTTCCTCGTCACCGTCCGCCCCGCTGATAATGCGTGCCTCGTCGGCTTCAAATTTAGCTTTTAATTCACCTGCTCTTATGGTAACATCGTACTTTGTTATCGTATATGGGTCAGCGTTATTACTTTTGAGTTCAGCGAGTTTTTCAAGTCTTACTTTTTTCTGTTCAGAATCTGTCGGCTGAACGTTCTGATTATTTTCGTTCATTGGTATAATCCTTTCTGTGATTGATTATTTGGAGATTTCTACAACCTCGAAACGCAGTTCACCGGCTGGTGCTTCGACGATAAACACATCACCGACTTTTTTCTTCATAGCAGCCTTGCCTATAGGTGATTCGTCGGAAATTTTACCCTCACGGACATTTGCGTGATTAGTTCCTACGATAGTGAAAGTTTCTATTTTTCCGGTATCGAGACGCTTTATAGTTATTTTGGAACTCATGCCTACTTCGTCGGTAGAGGCGTTTTCAATGATTTCTGCATTGTCGATAGTGTACTGAAGTTCAGCAATCTGTGCTTCAAGGATAGCCTGTTCATTTTTTGCTTCGTCGTATTCGGCGTTTTCCGATAAGTCACCGTATGAACGTGCAACTTTAAGCCTTTCAGCAACTTCCTTACGCTTATTTATTTTGAGGTCATCAAGTTCTGCAATAAGTTTATTGTAGCTTTCACGGGACATTTTTTTTACTGCCATGATAAAAACCACTCCTTTTTGTAATAATATCCGGTAATAATCCGGTAACTTATATTATAATATATAATTTCCGGCTTGTCAAGGAATTTTTGACAGTTTCTTGAAAAACAGTTTTTTAACGCCGGATTACGTCCGATTTTTTTCTTGACTGTATAAATCTTCTGTGATATAATAAGATAAAGTATGGAAATTCAAGGGAGTTTATAAGAATATCGGGAAATTAAAAATTATTCATGTATAAAAGGTGATAGAATGAAACTGATTTATGTATCTACTTTATATCTGTCGGCTGTAGCAATGTTAATCTGCTTTTTCTACAGCAGGGCAAAGCCACGGAAAAATATTCTTGAAAAATCTATACGAAGACTTATATTATGCGTGACCGGTGCTGTAGTCATGAACGCTACTGCCGTACTTATGCCGACACGCACTTCAACATTGGTATTTTACGGTATATATCATTGTCTTATAGATGCTATGATAATGTCACTTATATGTTACGTCCGGCGATATACCGGAATAAATTCAAAAAACGTCCACGAAACGAAGATAATGGGTATAGCCTTGCTGATAGACTGTTGTATTATAATGAGTAATCCGTTTACTAATATTGCCTATGACTGCAAATGGTTTCCGGATATGTACGGTGGCTTCTGGCAGGCAACCGACAGAAAATTTCTGTTCCTGTGTCACCTTGTACTACAGTATACGGTTATAGTTGTTTCAATAATGACCCTCATAAGAAAAACTGCTGTTATGCCAACAATCTATAAAATGAAGTACGCTAATATAGCTCTTATAATGGGTGGAGTGATATTTTTTCATATATCGTTTATAAATCTTAGTTTCCTGTTTGATTATTCACTGTATTTTTACGTACTTATGGTATTTGCGGTATATTATTTTTCTGTACGGTATGTCCCGAGCGGTCTGACGGAAAAACTTCTTTTCTTTACGATTTCAAATATGCAGGACGGTATAATATGTCTTGATATTGACGGAAAATACGTCCACTCAAACAAAAACGCTAATGATTACTATGATACTTTCAATAATCCGCAGGCTATAGAACAACAGGCTTCTGAAATGCTTGAAAATAACGTTCCGGCAGATTGCAGTGACTGTTCGTGGGAAGTAATAAGGCGTTATGAAGGCGAAATGCATCACTATACTATACAGTACAAGAGTATTTTCGATAATGCACGGCATTATTTAGGATGTTTTTTCATAATACATGACCATACCGAAGAAACGAATAAACTTTCGGCGGAAAAATACCGTGCTACACATGACCTGCTCACCGGTGTGTATAACAAGGAGTATTTCTATGAAAATGTCCGCAGTGAACTTGATAAAAATTCCGGTAAGGAGTACTATATAATATGCAGTGATGTCAAGAATTTCAAACTGGTAAATGATATTTTCGGCGTTGAAACAGGTGATAATCTTTTAAAAAAAATTGCCGGAATCATAGCGGAAATATCTCCCGAAAAATGCATATACGGCAGACTTTATGCAGACCGTTTCGCCGTATTCATGGAAAAAAGATTATTCAATGAAAAAGATTTCCTTAAATGTATAAGTAAAGTCGGTTCGATACCGGAAAACAAGGCGTTTAAGGTTCATATACATATCGGCATATACGAAGTAAAAGACCCATCCTTGAGAGTATCTGTAATGTGTGACCGTGCCAACCTCGCTATAAAGACCATAAAAGACAGTTATCAGAATATCGTCGCATATTATGACAGTCATCTCCGTGAGGACTTCCTGAACGAACAGAAAGTAATAAGCGAATTTGAACACGCCCTCGAAACCAGACAGTTTAAAGCATACGTACAACCACAGATTACCGCCGGAACACGTTTTATTCATGGTGGTGAAGTACTTGTCCGGTGGATTCACCCTGTTGATGGTATGATACCGCCGTTCAGATTTATAGAGGTATTTGAACAGACCGGTTTAATAAGTCGTCTCGACAGTTATATGTGGGAACTCGCCTGTATACAGCTTGCAAAGTGGAAAAATTCCGGTATAGAGAATTATTATCTGTCGGTAAATATTTCACAGAAAGATTTTTATTTACTTGACGTATATAAGACAATAACCGGACTTGTCGAAAAATATAACGTCTGTCCAGAATGTCTGCACCTTGAAATAACTGAAACTGCTGTAATGAACAATCCGACAGTACAGCTTGAATTAATCAGCAGATTAAGGGAATACGGTTTTATCATAGAAATAGATGACTTCGGAAGCGGTTACTCGTCACTGAATACCCTTAAAGACCTCACTGCTGACGTACTGAAAATAGATATGGGATTCCTTAAGCATACCGAAAACAGAGAGGAAAGAAGTAAAGTTATCCTTGCTATGATAGTATCGCTTGCAAAGTCTTTAAATATGGAAGTCATAACAGAGGGTGTCGAGACTAAAGAGCAGGTTGACTTTCTTGTTGATTTCGGTTGCGATGTGTTTCAGGGTTATTTTTTCGCAAAACCTATGCCGATAAAGGAATTTGAAGAAGAATATTTAAATACTTGTGTAATGACCGTAACGGAAACTGAATCGGAAATAAAGGAAGAAGTAACTGTTACGGATTAAAGAAAAGAGGAGATAAATTTTGGCTAATCAGAAAATAAGAAATTTTTGTATAATCGCACATATTGACCACGGTAAATCTACACTTGCAGACCGTATCCTTGAAAAGACAGAAACCGTTGCCATAAGAGATATGGAAGACCAGTTACTTGACAATATGGACATCGAACGTGAAAGAGGTATCACTATAAAAGCACGTGCGGTACGATTAAAGTATACGGCACAGGACGGTGAGGAATATATTTTCAATCTGATTGATACCCCCGGACACGTCGATTTCAATTACGAAGTATCACGTTCACTTGTAGCGTGTGAGGGAGCTATACTTGTAGTAGATGCTTCACAGGGTATAGAGGCTCAGACACTCGCAAATACCTATCTTGCAATAGAAAACGATTTGGAAGTAGTACCGGTAGTGAATAAAATTGACCTGCCGTCCGCTGACCCTGAAAGAGTATGTAACGAAGTCGAAAACGTAATAGGCATACCGGCTATGGACGCTCCGAGAATATCGGCAAAAATGGGTATCAATATAGAAGAAGTCCTCGAAAGGATAGTAACTGATATACCTGCTCCGTCGGGAGATACCGAAAAACCATTAAAAGCCCTTATTTTCGACAGTTATTACGATTCTTACAAGGGAGTAATAATATACGTCCGTATAAAAGAGGGACGTGTTAAAATCGGCGATAATATAAGACTTATGGCGACAGGTGCGGTATTCACAGTAGTGGAAGCCGGTTTCATGGACGCTGATAAACTTGTAAACAGCGGAAGTCTCGAAGCCGGTGAAGTAGGTTATATATCGGCGTCTATAAAGAGTATAGGCGATACACAGGTAGGCGATACGGTCACAAATAACGATAATCCTTGTGATGAGGCTTTAGATGGTTACAGAAAAGTCAATCCTATGGTATTTTCGGGAATATATCCGGCAGACGGTGCAAAATACGGAGATTTAAGGGAAGCACTCGAAAAACTACAGTTAAATGACGCTTCACTTTCGTTTGAGCCGGAAACATCTGTAGCACTCGGATTCGGATTCCGTTGCGGATTTTTAGGACTTCTCCATATGGAAATAATACAGGAAAGACTTGAAAGGGAATATAATTTAGACCTCATAACAACAGCACCGTCAGTTATATATAAAGTAACTCTTACAAGCGGTGAGGTACAGTATATAGACAATCCGACGAACTATCCAGACCCTGCAATTATTCAGACAGCAGAAGAACCTATGGTAAAAGCGGATATACTTACACCGGCGGAATTTGTCGGAAATATTATGGAACTGTGTCAGGACAGAAGAGGAATTTTCAAGGATATGCAGTATCTTGACGATACAAGAGTAAATCTTCACTATGAGTTGCCATTGAATGAAATAGTATACGATTTCTTTGATGTCCTTAAATCACGTACAAGAGGTTACGCCTCATTCGACTACGAGATGTTAGGCTATGTACCGTCAAAACTTGTCAAGCTGGATATACTTCTTAACGGCGATATAGTAGATGCCTTGTCATTTATAATCCATACCGATAAGGCATACGGCAGAGCAAGAAAAATAGCAGAAAAACTCAAGGAAAACATACCTCGACAGCTTTTTGAAGTACCGATACAGGCGGCAATAGGCGGAAAAGTAATCGCACGTGAGACCGTCAAGGCAATGCGTAAGGACGTACTTGCCAAATGTTACGGCGGTGACATAACACGTAAAAAGAAACTTCTCGAAAAACAGAAAGAGGGCAAGAAACGTATGCGACAGTTAGGAACGGTAGAAGTTCCGCAGGAGGCGTTTATGAGTGTACTGAAACTCGATTCGTAAGGAGTACATCATGCTTTATATCATGGCGGTAACAGGCGTACTCCTTATAATCGGCGGACTTGTTATCTGTAGGAGAAGTCATATGCGTACCAGACAAAAGAAACGTAAACTTGCAGAAAAATCCGTCGTCATACAGAAGAAAGGATAAAAAATTTATGAGTATCTATACTTGTCCACATTGTGGCGAAAAAACATTCAATCCGATTACCAAGGCACTGGCAGGACAGATGAATTCCAAAGGAAGAAGATGTCCTAAATGTAATACACGTTGCGTAAACGGCAAGGGAGCAACGGTATTCAATGCTTTGTACTGTCTTGTAGCGTTTGTCGGAGTAGTATATACGTATCTGCACTATGAAAAATTCGCAGTCGGAGACCTGAATTACGAAGTGTTTGTTGTTGCCGGACTTATTCTTTCGATATTCTTAGTACCACGTATTGTAAATGCGTTCTGTTTCAGGATGACCGAGGCTATCAGACTTGATTACTAAAGATACCGGAATATATATACACATACCGTTTTGTGCGAAAAAGTGTTCCTATTGCGATTTTTATTCCGAACCCTATCGGAAAAAAACAGTTGAAGATTATGTAAATGCGGTCATACGGAATATTAAAGCGTATTCCGATAAATCTTGTGTAGCGGATACTGTGTACTTCGGTGGCGGTACACCGTCACTGCTTAGTCCGGAGCAGGTAGGGAATATAGTTCAGGAAATCGGGAATAATTTCATTTTACCGGAGAATGCGGAAATAACACTTGAAACTAATCCTAATACGGTTGATTCAAGAAAACTGTCGGCATATCGTGAATCCGGTGTTAATAGGCTTTCGATTGGTGTACAGTCCATGATTGATACGGAACTTAAATTTTTAAGCCGTACACATACCGCCGACAGAGCAGAAAAAGCGGTCACAGATGCTTATAACGCCGGTTTTGAAAATATTTCATGTGATGTCATGATAGCACTTCCTGAACAGTCAGCGGAAAGTCTTATATATACGCTTGACAGAATAACTACACTACCGGTTAAACACATTTCCGGATATATCCTTAAAACTGAATCCGGTACGCCGTTTGATTGTGACAAGATAAAAAACACTCTTCCCGACGACGATACAACAGCGGATTTATATATTAAAATGGTTGATTTCCTGAAAAACAAGGGCTTTTTACAGTACGAGGTTTCAAATTTTGCCGTGACTGGTTTTGAAAGCCGTCATAACTGCCGGTACTGGAAATGCCTTGACTATATAGGTATAGGAGCGTCAGCACATTCATGTCATAAGGGTATACGTTACTGTGTCGACAGAAATATGAAAGATTTTATTGAAAGTCCGGTACAGAAGACTATAATAACGGATTCTGCCCCCTGTGGTTTTGAGGAGTACGCTATGTTACGTTTAAGACTTTCGGAGGGGCTGAACATCAATGATTTTCCGGAACACAAAAATGATTTAATTAAAAAAATTCCTGTACTTATCAAATCGGGATATATAAATTTTGACGGAGTAAACATATCGCTTACTCCGTCGGGATTTCTTGTATCAAATTCGGTTATTGAATATCTTGTTTTCTGATTATTCAAGAAGTTCCTGTCTCATCTGCGACAGGAGCTTTTTTTCACGTCGTGAAACTTGTACCTGTGTCATGCCGAGTATTGAAGCTGTTTTAGATTGTGTCAGATTTTTGAAGTATCTTAATTCAAGAAGTATACGGTCTTTAGGGTCAAGACGTGCCATAATCTGACGGAGTGCCAGTAAATCGACTATAGCCTCGTCGGGTGATTCTGACGGTATATCAATCTGACCTTCGTCGTCGTCGGAAGCGGTAAGCGATAATAATGGCTGACTTACACATAAAGCCTCCGAGACGTTTTCTTCCGGTTCGCCGGATATTGCGGAAAGTTCACTGATAGTAGGTTCTCTACCCTCAGTGTGCCGGAAGTTTTCGCATATACGCTGTAATTTCATGGAAAGTTCTTTCAGACTTCTGCTTACTTTTATAGTACCACCGTCACGGAAAAGTCTTTTTATTTCGCCGAGAATGACCGGTACAGCATAAGTAGAGAATTTAACGCCTCTTTCGGTATCGAAAGCCTTTACAGCCTTAAGAAGTCCGATACAACCGGCGGAATATAATTCTTCATAGTCTATGCCACGTCCCCTGAATTTATTGGCACATAAATGTACCAGTCCTAAATTTTCTTCTGCGAGTGGTTTTTTAACAGTTTCCATGTATAGCAAGCCTCTTACGCATAACGACTGTTGTTCCGTGACCGACTTCGCTTTTTACGGTCAGCTTGTCCATAAATGATTCCATGACGGAAAAACCAAGTCCGGAACGTTCTTCTTCGGGTGCGGTAGTGAAAAGCGGTTGCATAGCCTTTTTAATATCGGGTATTCCGCAACCTTTATCACGTATTTTTATGTATATATTACGCTCAGGGAGCAGGCGGACTGTTATTTCAATAATGCCCTTTGAGTGTCTGTAACCGTGTACGATAGCATTTGTCACGGCTTCGGAAACGGCTGTACGTATGTCGGAAAGTTCTTCAACAGTCGGGTCAGTCTGTGTCAGAAATGACGATACTACAGCACGGGCTGTACTTTCATTCACTGACAGCGACGGTATTTTAAATTTTATTTCATTAAGTATGTTCATTTTTTCAACTCCATTCATGTTATTTTTACGATTCTTTCCATACCGGCGAGTTTCATGACACGTCGGATATATGGTTGCGGATTACGGATTTCAAGATTTCCGCCCCACTCACGCATGAGACGACTTCTTCCCATTATCAGACCTATTCCGGAGCTGTCCATAAAAGTTATGTTTGAAAAATCAATAGTCAGTTCCGGTGGCTGTACTGTTATTATATAATTGTCAAGCTGTGTGCGGATTTCCTGTGCGTTGTGATGGTCAATCTCACCATACAGAACGGCTGTCACGTTACCGCCGGTGGATTTTATGTCAATAGTCATTTTTATTCCTCCTTTATATGTAATATTTATATCTATTATACTATATGTAC
>JAIDQQ010000043.1 GCA_029062165.1 Ruminococcus sp. | reverse complement strand
ACCGATATAGGTACAGAAGAGCTTGCACACGTTGAGATGATTTCAACTATTATCTATCAGCTTACAAGAAATCTCTCCGTCGACGAAATCATGAAAAGCGGTTTCGATGCCTATTTTGTTGACCATACAACCGGTATATATCCGAGTTCGGCTTCCGGTGTACCGTTTACGGCGGCTTACTTCCAGTGTAAAGGCGATGTCATTACTGACCTTCACGAAGATATGGCTGCCGAACAAAAAGCACGTACCACTTATGATAACATTCTCCGTATGGCTGATGACCCTGATGTCCGTGACCCTATCCGCTTCCTTAGACAGCGTGAAATCGTCCATTACCAGCGTTTCGGAGAGGCTCTCCGCATAACTCAAGATAATCTTAACTCTAAAAACTTCTACGCCTGCAATCCGGCTTTCGATGCAAATTGCGGTAGAAAAAGATAACATTAAATCAATTCATAATTATAAAAAGCAGAGCCGGTTATAATCCGATTCTGCTTTTTAATTATGCATTATACATTCTTAATCCTTAATTAATAATACGTGTGGTTTTATTATACAAACCATAAATACTTGAAAAAATTTATAGATTATGTTATAATTAATTTATAATTCTTAATTAAAAATATCGGGGGGGTCTTTATGGAAAATTTTCAGAAAACAGCCGTTAAAGTATCGTATGTCAGTATAATCGGAAATCTTATACTTTCGGTCTTTAAACTTTTTGCCGGAATTACTGCACATTCCGGAGCTATGGTAAGCGATTCGGTACACTCCGCTTCCGACGTTTTCAGCAGTTTCATTGTAATCATAGGCGTTAAAATTTCCGCACGTTCCGAGGATAAGGAACACCCATACGGTCATGAACGTCTTGAATGTGTTTCGGCGGTTATACTGGCAGTAGTTCTTTTCGTGACAGGTCTTTTTATCGGTGCTGACGCTTTGAAAAATATAACTTCCGGAAATTTCAGGACTTCCGGAGTACCAGAAATTCTCGCTATGATTTCCGCTGTAGTTTCGATAATCGCTAAGGAACTTATGTACTGGTATACAAGATTCTATGCTGAAAAATTCCGGTCAGATTCTCTTATGGCGGACGCATGGCATCACAGAAGTGACGCTCTTTCTTCAATCGGTGCATTGATAGGTATAGCCGGCGCACGTATGGGCTATCCGATACTTGAACCCCTTGCCAGTCTGCTGATATGCGTGTTTATCGTGAAAGCCTCTGTGGAAATCTTCCGTGAAGCCGTCGACAAAATGATTGACCATTCATGCGACGAAAATACAGAAAATCTTATCCGTGACTGTGTAATGAAACAGTCGGGTGTGGAAAATATTGACCTGCTCCGGACACGTATTTTCGGTAATCGCATTTACGCCGATATTGAAATTTCTGCTGACGGTAAAATTTCCCTGAATGACGCACACTCCATAGCGGAAAATGTACACTCCGCTGTTGAAATGCAGTTCCCTGAAATAAAACACATAATGGTACACGTCAATCCAATTCATAACTCATAATTATAAAAAAGCAGAGCCGGTTACATTCCGATTCTGCTTTTTATTTTTCACACGCATAACGCAAAAAACGTTTACAAACTGTTTTTAAACTCCGCTGTCGCCGTAATTTGACAGTACTCTTGCAGACGGGTCATTGACGTTACAACCGTCCCATTCCTTGTTCGGCATCCAGTAATCAGTAACCATTCCGCTTTGTTCCGGATAGTATTTTTCAAATATTTCACGGTATAACAGCGATTCTTTCGTAAAAGGTCTTGCATGGGTATATTTTCCAGAAAGTTCTTCAGATTCTTCGTCTGTATAGTAATTTTCAGCGTATTCCTTGAGATAGTCAACCATTGAATGTCCTACAGCGTCCGAAAACGCAGCCTTTTCACGATATAATATTTCATATGGCAGATAATCCCCCTCAAATGCGTGCCGGAGCAGGTATTTTCCCTTGTTATACTTGTTCAGTTTCATTTCAGGGTCTATTGACATCACGTATCTGACAAAATCCAAATCGCCGAAAGGTACTCTCGCTTCCAGTGAGTTTACGGAAATACAACGGTCAGCACGGAGAACATCATACATATGCAGTTCTTTTACTCTTTTTACCGATTCTTTCTGAAACTCTTCCACCGACGGTGCAAAATCCGTGTATTTATAGCCGAAAAGTTCGTCGGAAATTTCACCGGTGAGGAGTACTCTTATATCCGTCTGTTCGTGGATAGCCTTACACAGAAGATACATTCCGATACTTGCCCTTATCGTCGTAATATCATACGTAGCAAGTATTTTTACTACCGTGTCGAGAGCGTCCAGAACGTCTTCTTTCGTGATGATTACTTCTGTATGTTCGCTATGTATGTAGTCGGCTACCTGTCTGGCGTATCGTAAATCTATGGCATCAGTGTTCATTCCGATTGCAAATGTGCGTATCGGCTTATCGCTTTTCCGCTGAGCTATGGCACATACAAGTGAAGAATCCAGCCCGCCCGACAGTAAAAAACCTACTTTAGCGTCGGCGGAAAGTCTCTTTTCAACTCCGGCAATAAGTTTATCGTGAATGTTTTTACAAACTGTTTCAATGTCGTCACGGATAACATTTTCTACTGCCGTTATGTCGCAATACTGTGTGAATGTACCGTCCTTATAGTAGTGACCTGTAGGAAACGGCTTTATTTCCGTAACCAGTCCCATAAGATTTTTAGGTTCGCTGGCGAATGCTATATAACCTTCGCTGTCGTAACCGTAATAAAGCGGTCTGATTCCGATAGGGTCACGGGCAACGACAAAATCCTTACTTGCCGAATCATAGATAATACAGGCAAATTCCGCATCCAGTCCGGCGAACATCTCTACACCCTTTTCCCTGTACAATGGGAGTAATATTTCACAGTCGCTGTCGCTTTTAAAGGTATAGCCCTTTTCTTCGAGTTCCTTACGTACCGGCAGAAAACCATAAATTTCACCGTTGCAGATGACGTAATTTCCGTCGAGTTCAAAAGGTTGCATACCCTCCGGAGTAAGTCCCATTATAGAAAGTCGCTGAAATCCTAATGTACCGTTTTCAAGTCCGGTAATGCGTGTATCGTCCGGACCTCTTGAAACCGTCTCCGCAAGACCTCTTTCAACTTCCCTGCAACTGTCCGGACGGCAATAAGCCATAATAGTACACATATAAAATCCCTCCAGATTAATTATTAATTAAGAATGCATAATTAATTTAATTTCACAAGCACACGCAAAATCAATTATAAATTATAAATTATGCATTGTTATGTATCGGTAAATCGAATTTGTTTTTACTGCCTGCTCCGGAAACGTCAACCGGATAATTTCCTGTAAAGCAACCGTTACAGAAATTATTGCTTCCGATAATTCCGGAGAGTTCTTCTGCCGGAAGAAATGCAAGACTGTCCGCCCCTATGTAATCCCTTATGCCGTCGGTATCGTACCGGCACGCTATCAGATTTTCTTCTGAATCTATATCCGTACCGAAATAGCACGAATGTATAAACGGTGGTGCAGATATTCTCACGTGGACTTCTTCCGCACCGGCTTCACGCAATAACCGGACTATTCTCGCACACGTAGTACCACGTACTATTGAATCGTCTATCATTACTACACGTTTGTTTCTGACCGTCTCGCCTATGACGTTCAGTTTTATCCGGACGGCACTTTCCCTCTGATTCTGTGACGGCTGTATGAAACTTCTTCCGATATACTTGTTTTTTATGAATCCAGTACCATACGGAATACCGCTTGCCTGTGAATATCCCAGTGCCGAATCAAGTCCGGAATCGGGTACGCCTATTACTACATCTGCCGGTACAGGAAATCTTTCCGCAAGTATCCTGCCAGCATTAATTCTCGCCCTGTGTACAGATTTATTTTCAATGACAGAATCCGGACGTGCAAAATAGATATACTCGAATATACATATATTGTTTTTACCGGAACAGTGTGTAGTAATCGATTTCAGCCCCTCATCGCTTACGACTACTATTTCACCAGCCATTACATCACGTATGAATACCGCTCCAACGGAATCCAACGCACACGATTCAGAAGCTATTACATATGCACCGTCGGGAGTTTTTCCTATGCATAAAGGTCTGAAACCGTCAGGGTCTCTGAATGCTATCAATTTTGTAGCTGTCATTACTATACACGAATACGCACCCTTTATATCCGGCATAGCTTTTTCAATCGCCTCTTCGGTAGACGCACTTGAAAGACGTTCCCTTACGATAGAATAGGCTATAGCTTCGGTATCGGAAGTCCCATGGAAAATAGCTCCGGAAAGTTCAAAATCACTGCGTATCTCCGAAGCGTTGACTAAATTTCCGTTATGGACTAAAGCAAGATTTCCCTTGACGTGTCGTATAACAAGCGGTTGGATGTTATTATGATTCTTACCGCCTGTTGTGGAGTAACGGACGTGACCTACTGCAATATTACCTTTACCCAGTCCGTCGAGTTCATGAGAAGTGAAAACTTCCGAAACAAGACCGTCTGCCTTTCTGTGCGTGAAGACACCGTCATTACAGACGGCTATTCCGCAACTCTCCTGACCCCTGTGCTGTAATGCATAAAGTCCGAAATATACCGACTGTACAGCATTACACTTATTTTTTTCAAATATCCCGAAAACTCCGCATTCCTCGTGAATTTTATCAAACATAAAAACAAGTCCTCACTGACTATTATAATTAAGAATTTATTTAAGATTAAAGAAATTTTTCGCTTAACCGGTCAATTATTTCAGATGCCGACGTGGTTTTTTTCTTCCTGTTGTTCATGGCGTACTGTTCAAGAAATGAATGTGCTTCTTCCTCGGTCATATGGCGATACTGCATAAGCATGAATTTTGCCTTGTCTATCAGACGTATTTCGTCTATCATTCTTTCAAGACGTACTGTTTCTTCGTAAAGCTGATACGAACGATTCATAGAAATTTCAATTGTATTTATGGTCTGCCAAAGAAACGTTTTATTGAAAGGTCTTCCGATAGTGATAATACCCATATGTCCCATACGTCCGCTTATTTTTTCAGCGGTTTCAGCCCTGACTATCAGAATACAGTTAGACGACGTATTTTCAATGATATACTCAGCAAGAGAAATTCCGGAATCGTCGGCAAGTGGCGAGTATATGACAGCCAGTCCGCATGACGCCTGTGAATCGAAAAATTCACGTGCCTGTTCAGCGGTCTCGACGGTTCGCACCTCACAGCCGAAAGCCTCACGGATAAAGCCGGAAAGTGTTTCCGAAGCACTTTTATTTCCCGAAATTATAAGAACATTTTCCACTGTAAACCCCCGTCATAAAGTATAGAAGTATCTGTTTTCCTCAAAGGCTTCCTTATCGTATGCGGAAGAATATTCACGCCATTCCCGACGGTGTTCGCCGATAATATATGAAAGTATTTTTTCCGGAATATATTTCCGTATAAATTCAGAATTTTCCGCAAGTTCACAGGCAACGGATATATTCACCGGAAGACTTTCACCGGAACAGGTATTTTCCGGCGGAAGTTCATAATTATTTTCTATACCGTCCAGTGCGGAATAAATCATCAGTCCGAAGACAAAATACGGATTACAGGCACAGTCGGCAACCCTCAACACGAAAGGAGAAGTATTGTCATCTATGCGGATAAGCTGATTGTTTTCTTCTTTTGCCCACATTACTGCACGAGGTGCGGAAAATTCACCCAGACGGTTATATGAATTTACCGTGGAATTGGTAAAAATCATGAAATCACGGATATGTTTCATTATTCCGGCAACGGATTTATATATCACATTATCGTTGTTTATAGTACCGTCGTTGAAGAAATCGCTGTCACGGAAGATATTGAAACTGATATGCATTCCGTTACCGTGGTCATTACGGACTGGCTTAGGCATGAAACTTGCGTGTACACTGTGCTGACGTGCTACGGATTTCACAGCAGACTTGAAACTTAAAAAATAATCCGCTGACTGTAATGCAGATGCTGAATTGAAGTCAATTTCGTGCTGACCGTTACCGCTTTCATGTCGGGAAGATACAGGATGTATGCCCATCTTTTCGAGAGTTATACATACGTCACGGCGGATATTTTCGCCTTTGTCTTCGGGAGCGGTATCGCAGTAACCGGCGTAATCGTGCGGAATTTTGGTAGGTTTGCCGTTATCGTCCGTCCGGAAAAGACAAAATTCACTTGACGTACCGAATCTTGTACACCAGCCTTCAGAAAGTGCAGTCTTTACGGCGGTTTTCAGAAAATATCTTCCGTCCCCCTCGAAAGCCGTACCGTCGGCGTAACGGATATAACAGTACATTCTTATAACTCGTCCCTGCTGTGGTCTCCACGGAAGTACAGTCATTGTACGAGGGTCAGGGAAAAGAAACAAGTCTTTTCCCTCTGCTATAGAAAATCCGGCTATCTTGCTTGCGGTAATCCGTGAACCGTGTGCGAATACCGCTGAAAGTTCGGAAGAGAGTACTGATACATTTTTTAACATACCGTTTATATCACAGAATGTCAGCTTTACAAACTTTACGTCATTTTCCTCGATATACCGGAGTATTTCATTTTCAGAATATATCATGTTATCCCCCTTAAAGATTCGTATAGCCCATTAACCATTTATCCACTTCGGCTGAACAGTCCCTGCCCTCACGGATAGCACGTACTACCAACGACTGTCCTATATGCATATCACCGGCAGTAAACACCTTTTCAATGTTGGTTGCGAAACTTCCGGTATCGGTCTTTACGTTGGTACGCTGATTCAGTTCAATCCCGAAAGCCTCTGCCACATAGTTCTGACAACCTAAAAATCCTGCGGAAATAAGACACAATTCGCATGGTATAACCTGCTCACTGTTTTCGATTTCCTGCATGGAACGCCTGCCTGTTTCCTTGTCGGTGACGGACTTCAATTTGACGGTCTTTACTGCGGTGAGTTTATTATTTTCGTCTTTGATAAATTCCTTTACGGTAGTTTCATATATTCGAGGGTCATGACCGAATACCACTATAGCTTCTTCCTGTCCGTAATCCGTCTTGCATACTCTCGGGTATTCCGGAAAAGGATTATCTTCTGAACGTTCGTCGGGAAGTTTCGGCATCATTTCAAGCTGTACCACCGATTTACAACCATGTCTTATTGAAGTACCTAAACAGTCGTTACCGGTATCGCCACCACCTATTATTACAACGTTCTTATCCTTGGCGGAGATGTATTTTCCGTCAGTCAGTCCGGAATCGAGAAGGCTTTTTGTAGTCGCTTTAAGGAAGTCCACGGCAAAATATATACCGTCGGCGTCACGTCCTGTAACGTTTATGTCACGTGGATTTGAAGCACCGCAAGCCAGTACAACAGCGTCAGAATTATTCATAATCTCGTCAGCGGAGATATTTTTTCCGACGTCTGCACCTGTGACAAACTGTACTCCCTCGGCTTTCATGAGTTCCACACGACGTTCTATTACTGTCTTTTCGAGTTTCATATTAGGTATGCCGTACATGAGAAGTCCGCCTATTCTGTCGGAACGTTCAAAGACCGTGACATAATGACCTCTTTTATTAAGAGTATCCGCCACCGCAAGTCCTGACGGTCCTGAACCTATTACCGATATTTTACGTCCGCTACGTTGCTTAGGTACGGACGGTTTAATAAGTCCGGAAGAAAAACCGTTTTCTATTATAGCGTTTTCGTTCTCACGGACTGAAACAGGGTCATCATTAAGACCGCACGTACAAGCCTTTTCGCACAGTGCCGGACATACTCTTGACGTAAATTCAGGAAAATTGTTAGTCATGAGAAGTCTTTCGAGTGCCTGTTCTTTCTGGTCATGATATAATAGGTCGTTCCATTCCGGAATAAGATTATTCAGCGGACACCCTGAAATCATTCCATTTAACATCTTACCATTCTGACAGAACGGCACACCGCAATCCATACAGCGTGAAGCCTGTGTACGTCTCTGTACGGCGTTCAGTGGTATATGAAATTCGTTAAAATTCTTAATTCTTTCAAGAGGGGCGACAGCTATACTGTCAGCCCTTTCGTATTCAAGAAATCCGGTAGATTTTCCCATAACTTATGCCTCCTTGGTAATGAGATAGAATGCTTCGATTTCCGCCTGTTCGCTGTTCATGCCCTTTTCCTCGAGAGTTACGACAGCACTTTTTATTTTTGCGTAATCGTGCGGAATAATCTTCTTGAAACTCGGTAAGTATGCACTGAAATTTTCAAGAATACGTTTTGCCTTTTCCGAACCTGTTGCCTTGAAATGTTCTTCGATAATGTTCTTTAATTCGAGAATATCATATTTTTCCGTGACAGATTCCAGTGATACAAGCGATTTGTTTAAATTCATATATAAGTCTCTGTTTTCGTCGAGTACATAAGCTATACCGCCTGACATTCCGGCAGAAAAGTTTTTACCGGTCTTGCCGAGAATTACGACACGTCCGCCTGTCATGTATTCGCAACCGTGGTCACCGACACCTTCGCATACCGCAATTGCACCGGAATTACGTACACAGAATCTCTCACCGGCTATACCGTTTATGAACGCTTTTCCGGAAGTAGCACCGTATAAGGCGACGTTTCCTACTATTATGTTGTCTTCCGCCCTGAATCCCGATTTATCCGGCGGACACAGTACCAGTTTACCGCCTGAAAGTCCTTTGCCGAAATAGTCGTTACTGTCTCCGTGTAATTCGAGAGTCAGACCTTTCGGGATAAATGCCCCGAAACTCTGTCCGCCACTGCCGGTACATCTTACTGTGAAAGTATCGTCTTCAAGAACGTTATCACCGTAACGGCGTGTTATTTCCGCACCGAAAAGAGTACCTAAAGCACGGTCTGTGTTTATTATGTTTATGTCGATAGTTTTCTTTGATTTATTCTTAAGGGCGGTACTCATTTTCTTCATGATTACTTTCTTGTCGACTGTTTCTTCAAGTCGGAAGTCGTAAATATTTTCGGGTATGAAATGACTGTTACCGTTATTATCGAATTTATACAATATTTCGGAAAAATCAATCTTCTGACCGTCGGGAATATCTTTTTTCCGGAGCAGGTCAGTACGTCCTACCAGTTCTTCGACTGTACGAACGCCAAGTTTTGACATATATTCCCTTAACTCCTGTGCTACAAAGTGCATGAAATTTATAATATATTCCGGTTTACCCTGAAAACGTTTTCTTAATTCCGGATTCTGTGTGGCGATACCCATAGGGCAAGTATCCAGATTGCAAACCCTCATCATCACGCAACCCATTGTTACAAGCGGTGCAGTAGCAAATCCGAACTCTTCCGCACCTAACAGGCACGCAACAAGTACATCTCTTCCGGTCATTAACTTGCCGTCGGTCTCAATTACCACACGTGAACGCAAACCGTTCATGATTAAAGTCTGATGTGCTTCGGCAAGTCCTAACTCCCACGGAAGTCCGGCGTTATATATAGAACTCTTCGGGGCTGCACCTGTTCCGCCGTCGTAACCGGAAATCAATATTACCTGAGCTCCTGCTTTTGCTACACCTGCCGATACCGTACCTACACCAGCTTCCGAAACGAGTTTGACGGAAATACGGGCGTTTTCGTTGGCGTTCTTTAAATCGTAGATAAGCTGTGCGAGGTCTTCTATTGAATATATATCGTGATGCGGTGGCGGTGATATGAGACCTACACCGGCGGTTGAATGACGTGTTTTGGCAATCCACGGATAGACTTTCCCCGACGGTAAATGACCGCCCTCACCTGGTTTAGCACCCTGTGCCATTTTGATTTGTATTTCCTTTGCGGATACGAGATATTCACTTGTAACGCCGAAACGTCCGGAAGCTACCTGTTTTATAGCTGAACACCTGTCCGATTTAAGTCTTTCCGGACTTTCACCGCCCTCACCGGAGTTAGACTTTCCGCCGATACGGTTCATAGCGACTGCCATACATTCGTGTGCTTCCTGCGAGATAGAGCCGTATGACATTGCACCGGTCTTGAATCTCTTACAGATACTCTCTACGCTTTCAACCTCATCTATCGGGATTCCGCCGTTTTCGTCGTAATTGAAATCCAGTAAACTTCTTAAAGTAAGATTATTGTCTTCACGGTGTATGCATTCGGAATACTTTTTAAATGTATCGTAATTTCCTGTACGTGTAGCCTGTTGGAGAAGATGTATAGTTTCAGGGGTGTAAAGGTGTTCGCTTTTACCGCTTCTTAACTTATGGCTACCGGCACTTTCGAGGGAATTATTTACCGTCAGTCCGAGAGGGTCAAAAGCCTTGTTGTGTAAGGATTCTGTCTGACGGCTTATGTCGTCGAGAGTTATTCCGCCGATACGGCTGACTGTACCCTTGAAATATTTTTCGGTTACGTCGTGGGAAATTCCGACAGCCTCAAAGAGTTTTGAACCCTGATAGGACTGTATTGTAGAAATACCCATTTTGGACGCTATCTTGACTATGCCATGAAGTACGGCGTTATTGTAATCTGTTTCGGCGGCGTAGAAATCCTTGTCAAGCATACCGGTGTTAATTAAGTCTCGTATGGTCTCCTGTGCAAGATACGGATTTACCGCACACGCTCCGTAACCTAAGAGAGTAGCAAAATGATGTACTTCACGAGGTTCAGCACTTTCGAGTATCATGGCAACCGCTGTACGCTTTTTTGTGGATACAAGATGTTGTTGTAATGCCGATACCGCAAGCAATGACGGTATAGGCGTATGATATTCGTCAACGTCCCTGTCGGAAAGTATGAGTATATTAGCACCGTCACGATATGCCTTGTCAGCCTCTATGAAAAGCCTTTCGATAGCCCTTTCAAGAGGTGTACCCATATAATAAGTTATCGGAATTACTGCCGTTTTCAATCCCTTTACTTTCATATTCTTTATTTTTAACATATCCGTACTTGTAAGTATAGGATTCTCAACTTTAAGTACATGACAGTTATCGGGTTTTTCCTCTAAAATATTTCCGTCCTCACCGATATATACGCTTGTATCGGTTACTATCTCTTCACGGATAGCGTCAAAAGGCGGATTTGTAACCTGTGCGAAAAGCTGACGGAAATAATTGAACAACGGTATGTTACCGGAATCAAGTGGCGGTAACGGTACGTCAGAACCCATTGAGGCTATTGGCTCTGAACCGGTTTTCGCCATAGGAAGTATACTCGTTGTGATATTCTCGTATGAGTACCCGAATGCTTTCTGTAGCGTGACGAGTTCTTCATGGGAATATCTTTTAACATTGCGGTTAGGTATGTGCAAATCCTGTAGGCGTACAAGATTAGCGTCAAGCCATTCGCCATACGGCTGGCGTGAAGCGTAAAAACTTTTCAATTCGTTATCGTCGATAAGTCTGCCCTGTTTCGTATCGGCAAGTAACATTTTCGCAGGTCTGAGACGGTCTTTTCTGATAATCTTTTCCGGCGGAATATCTATACAACCGGTTTCGGAAGAAAGTATAAGGAAATCGTCGTCAGTGAGTACGTAGCGTGACGGTCTTAAACCGTTTCTGTCGAGTACAGCACCCATCACATCGCCGTCGGAAAAAAGTATTGAAGCCGGACCGTCCCACGGTTCAATCATGGTTGCGTAGTACTGATAGAAGTCGTATTTTTCTTTCGAGATTGTACGGTTATTTTTCCACGGTTCAGGAATGGTAATCATGACCGCCAGTGGCAACGGCATACCCGACATAACCATGAATTCAAGGGCATTGTCGAGACGTGCGGAGTCTGACCCCTCGGCATTGATTGCCGGTAAAATCTTATGCATATCTTCTTTCAGAGCCTCACACGACATTGTTTCCTCTCTGGCAAGCATTTTGTCGGCGTTACCGGTGATAGTATTTATTTCGCCGTTATGTACTATGAAACGATTCGGATGAGCCTTCTGCCACGAGGGGTTTGTATTCGTGGAAAATCTCGAATGTACCATAGCTATAGCGGAAGTAAATTTTTCGTCCTGTAAGTCAAGATAGAATTTCCGGAGTTCGTCAACAAGAAACATACCCTTGTAAACTATTGTACGGCTTGACAGTGAACATACATAAGTCGTATCGTTGGACTGCTCAAAGATTCTTCTTGCGACAAATAGTTTACGGTCAAAATCAAGACCGGCGGAACATTCTTCGGGACGTTCCACAAAACCCTGCATGATATACGGCATACTGTCTACTGCTTTCTGCCCGAGGACTTCCGGACATGACGGTACTTCACGCCAGCCGAGGAATTTCATACCGTTTCTTTTTATGATTATTTCAAACATCTTCATTGCCTGACTTCTTTTCAGCTGATTCTGTGGGAAAAAGAACATTCCTACACCATAATCACCTGCACCGCCTATTTCAAAAGATGTTTCAGTTTTAAAGAAATCGTGCGGAATCTGTACGAGAATACCGACGCCGTCACCGGTTTTGCCCTCTGCGTCCTTACCGGCACGGTGTTCGAGTTTTTCGACTATCTTAAGAGCATTCTCCACAACCTCACGTGATTTTATACCCTTTATATTCACTACTGCACCGATACCGCAGTTATCGTGTTCAAACTGCGGACGGTAAAGACCTTGTTCCCTGAAAGGTTTTTCTTCTCTGAAATTATCCATAGTTTCAGCCTCCCTGAAAAAATATAAAAGAACGTCCATACAGGCAGAAAAAGCCTGTAATGAACGTCCTTGTTCTTAAAGAATATAGTAGCATAATTCCGGTAAAAAGTCAAGACGGTTTTGAAATATATCCGTTTTAGACAAAAATTACAGTTTCAGATTAATAATTATTTTGCGTTTCGCCTGTTAAATCTTAAACTGCACGAACGTGAACGTACTTACACGAACAGCACCGATAATGATAATGATACAGATAATGATAATGACAATGATAATGATACAGATAATGATACAGATACTGACACTGATACAGATACTGATAATTATGCATTATGCATTCTTAATTATACATTATGATAATTTGTTTTGTTTTTTCTGCTGAAACTTCCGGAAAACTATTGACAAATCCGGAAATCAGGTATATAATACAGTCATAAACGGCAAGGGTGCTGTGGATTGTTTATCAGTCCATAGTACCCCTTTTTGTTTATATAATATTCTGAAAGGGGAAATACTTATGACAGACATTCAGGCAATTATTGAACAGGTCACGGAACAGACTGACAGCCATATTTTCGGAGTATGGTTTCTGATTGCCATATCGCTTGTGTTTTTTATGCAGGCAGGTTTCGCAATGGTTGAAACAGGCTTCACACGGGCAAAGAATGCCGGAAACATCATCATGAAAAACCTTATGGATTTCTGTATAGGTACGGTAGTTTTCATACTCATAGGAGCAGGGCTTCTTATGGGTGAGGACGTAGCCGGACTTATCGGCAAACCAGGTTTTGACATCTTCACATCTTACGACAATTTTGACTTCTCAAATTTTGTCTTCAATCTCGTATTCTGTGCCACGACAGCTACTATCGTTTCCGGAGCTATGGCGGAAAGATGCAAATTTATTTCATACTGCATTTACTCCGGTATAATAAGTGCGTTGGTCTATCCGATTGAGGCACACTGGATTTGGAGCAGTGACGGCTGGTTATATAAAATGGGATTCCATGATATATCAGGTTCGTGTGCTATCCATATGGTAGGCGGTATATCAGCACTTGTCGGGGCAAAGATTTTAGGTGCGAGAATAGGCAAATTCTCAAAGACTTCCGACGGCGAAATAAAAGTAAACGCCATACCAGGACATAACCTTACTATCGGTGCATTGGGAGTATTTATATTATGGTTCGGCTGGTACGGATTCAATCCGGCTGCTTCACAGTCAACGGAAATGTTAGGTTCAATCTTCCTTACAACGACTATTTCACCGGCTATTGCTACTGTAACCTGTATGATTTTCACATGGCTGAAATACGGTAAACCGGACGTATCAATGTGTCTTAACGCATCACTCGCCGGACTTGTCGGCATAACCGCCGGTTGTGACGTTCTCGACGCTTTCGGGGCTATATGTGTAGGAATAGTTTCCGGATTGCTTGTATGTTTCGGAGTATGGTTTCTTGACTATGTACTTCATATAGATGACCCTGTCGGAGCGGTTGCAGTCCATATGATGAACGGTCTGTGGGGTACTATAGCAGTAGGACTTTTCGCCACGGATAAAGCCCCCGGATTCGCAATAGCACAGGCTGGCGGTGCAAGCGGTATATGTAACACCGGCTTATTCTACGGCGGTGGCGTGGAACTCCTCGGAAAACAGTTACTCGGTATACTCGCAGTTGCTTCATGGACGGCTGTTACAATGTTCTGCGTATTCCAGATAATAAAACATACAATCGGCTTACGTGCAAGCGAACAGGAAGAAATAATCGGTCTTGACGTTACTGAACATGGTCTTGTATCTTCGTATGCGGATTTTGCCCCGTCAATGGGTGATATATCAATGCAGGGCTATACCAAAGACGACGCAAAAAGCGTACAGTGTGTGCCTGTCAATGAGGCTGTCGAGATTAAGAATTATTCCGTTCCCTCTGCTGACGGTTCACCGAAAATGACAAAAGTAGTAGCTATCTTCAAACAGCAGAAATTACAGGAATTTATTCAGGCTATGGAAAGTATCGACATTACCGGTATAACCGTTACAAATGTACTCGGTTGCGGTATGCAGAAAGGTCAGACACAGAAATATTATCGTGGTGCGAAAATTGAAATGAACCTGCTCCCGAAGATAAAAGCTGAAATCGCTATATGTTCAGTACCTACCGAAAAAGTAATAAATACGGCTATCAGAGCATTATATACCGGACATTTCGGAGACGGTAAACTCTTCATATATGACATTGAAAACGTCGTTAAAGTACGTACCGGAGAACAAGGCTACGAAGCCTTACAGGATACCGAAGAAGAAGTACTTGTCAATTCATAATGTATAATTTATAATTCATAATTGGAAAAACCATGTACTATATGTATGATATGAACTATTTTCTATAACTCTCTATAAAAAATTGTTTTTATAAGAGAAGAAGAAAAAAGTCGTTTATCATACATAAGATACATGGGGAATTAAGAATACATAATTCATAATTCATAATTAAAATAATTATGCATTATGCATTCTTAATTCTTAATTAAAAGGAGGTAGTTATTTGAAGTATATTTTTATTACCGGCGGAGTGGTCTCCGGACTTGGTAAGGGTATAACCGGTGCATCACTCGGAAGACTTCTCAAACAAAGGGGCTATAAAGTAACCATTCAGAAATTTGACCCTTATATAAACGTCGACGCTGGTACAATGTCACCGTATCAGCACGGAGAAGTTTTCGTCACTGACGACGGTGCAGAAGCTGACCTCGATTTAGGTCACTATGAAAGATTCGTCGACGAAAATCTTTCAGTAAATTCAAACGTAACAACCGGTAAAATCTACTGGAATGTCATTCAGAAAGAAAGAAAAGGCGATTATCTGGGCGGTACAATTCAGGTAATCCCTCACATTACAAATGAGATAAAGGATAAAGTATACAGTGCCGGAAATGACGCCAATGCAGATATAGTAATAACAGAAATAGGCGGTACAGTCGGCGATATAGAATCAACGCCGTTTCTTGAAGCAATAAGACAAGTCGGTACGGAACAGGGCAGAAACAATGTCGCTTACATACACGTAACACTTGTACCGTACATAGCCGGTTCGGAAGAACTCAAGTCGAAACCCACACAGCATTCCACTAAGGAATTACTTTCAATAGGAATCCAGCCCGATATTATCGTACTCCGGAGCGAAAAACCCATACCCGACAGTATGCGTGACAAAATTGCATTGTTCTGTAATATCCGTAAGGAAGACGTCATACAGAATTTAACAGCACCGTCACTTTACGAAGTACCGCTATGGCTTGAAAAAGAAGGTCTTGCGGAATCGATATGTCACCACCTCGGCATAGAAAACAAAACTCCGGATTTATCGGAATGGGAAGAAATGGTCAGAAGAGCCGGAAATGCTCACAAGACCGTTACTGTAGCACTCGTCGGAAAATACGTAATGTTACACGACGCATATCTTTCAGTCGCCGAAGCTTTACGACACGGCGGAATAGTCAATGATGTGAAAGTTGATATTAAATGGATAAATTCCGAAGAAGTAACCGCCGAAAACGCTTCTGAAATATTTGCCGGTTGTAGCGGAATAATAGTCCCTGGTGGATTCGGTCACCGTGGCATTAATGGTATGATTGAATCAATCAGGTACGCAAGGGAAAATAATATAGCATTTTTCGGAATATGTCTGGGTATGCAGATGGCTGTAGTGGAATTTGCACGTAATGTAATTGGCATTCCGGACGCTGATTCCTCGGAATTTTCCGATACTGAAAATCCGGTCATTGACATTATGGAAAGTCAGAAGAATGTTTCCGGAAAAGGCGGTACAATGCGGTTAGGACTTTATCCGTGCAGACTGTCGGAAGATTCGGCAGTAAGAAAAATTTACGGCAAGGAACTTATCTATGAACGCCACCGTCACCGCTGGGAGTTCAATAACGCCTATCGGAAACAGGCAGTTGAAAACGGTCTGAAAATAGCTGGTGTTTCGCCCGACGAAAAACTCGTTGAAATTATAGAAATTCCGGAACATAAATGGTTTGTGGGCGTACAGTTCCACCCTGAATTTAAGTCAAGACCCAACAAACCACATAAATTATTTGCGGACTTCATAAGGGCATCAATTCATAATGCATAATTTATAATTATTAATTAAACAGGAGGTTTTTTATTATGGAAATGGTACAGGATTACTTCGGCTGTATGGTCTTTGACGAAAGAGTTATGAAAGGCGTACTTTCCGAAAAGGTTTACAAGTCACTGAAAAGGACTATCGACAGAGGTGTACCGCTTGATATTACGGTTGCAAACGCCGTTGCTTCTGCTATGAAAGACTGGGCAGTATCTAAAGGTGCTACACATTATACACACTGGTTTCAGCCGGAAACAGGCGTAACTGCCGAAAAACACGACAGTTTCATAAACCCTGCTCCCGACGGACGTGTTATTATGGAGTTTTCCGGAAAGGAACTCGTCAAGGGTGAACCTGATGCCTCTTCATTTCCGTCGGGTGGTCTAAGAGCTACTTTCGAGGCACGTGGCTATACCGCATGGGACCCGACTTCCTACGCATTTATCAAGGACGGTACTTTATATATCCCTACTGCATTCTGTTCGTATACCGGCGAGGCTCTCGACAAGAAAGTACCTCTTTTACGTTCTATGGACGCTCTCAACGTACAGGCACTCCGTATTCTGAAACTCTTCGGCAATACAGATGTACGTTGCGTAAAGACTTCAGTAGGACCGGAGCAGGAATATTTCCTTATTCCCGAAGAACTCTACAGACAGCGTAAAGACTTAATCATGACAGGCAGAACTTTATTCGGTGCAATGCCCCCGAAAGGTCAGGAAATGGAAGACCATTACTTCGGGTCAATCAAGCCGAGAATAGCCGAATACATGGCTGACCTCGACAGAGAATTATGGAAATTAGGTATTCTCGCTAAGACAAAGCACAATGAAGTAGCACCGGCACAGCACGAACTTGCACCGATTTACAGAACTACCAATATCGCTACAGACAACAATCAGCTTACTATGGAAGTTATGCAGAAAGTAGCACAGAAACACGGTCTTGTATGCCTGTTACATGAAAAGCCTTTCGAGGGCGTGAACGGTTCGGGAAAACATAACAACTGGTCTATCTCAACAGATACCGGCGTGAACCTCCTCACCCCTGGCAAGAATCCATACGAAAACGCACAGTTTTTACTGTTTTTGTCGGCAGTAATCAAGGCTGTTGACGATTATCAGGACTTACTTCGTCTTTCAGTAGCAACCGCCGGTAATGACCACAGACTTGGTGCAAATGAAGCCCCACCGGCTATCATATCAATTTTCTTAGGCGACGAACTTTCCGGAGTTCTCGAGGCTATCGAAAACGATACTCCTTACGACAGTTCAGCACGTCAGAAAATGCAGTTAGGTGTAGGAGTTCTTCCGGAGTTCAGCAAGGACACTACTGACAGAAACAGAACATCACCATTTGCATTTACCGGAAATAAATTCGAGTTCAGAATGTTAGGCTCTTCAAACAGTATTTCATGTGCAAATATACATCTTAATGGTGCGGTAGCGGAAGTCCTCAAACAGTTTGCCGATACTCTCGAGAATGCAGAAGATTTCAACAAGGCACTTCAGGAACTTATCAGAAAGACCATCAGGGAACACAAGAGAATCATTTTCAACGGTAACGGTTATGACGACAGTTGGATTGAAGAAGCCGAAAAACGTGGACTTCTCAACCTTAAGACTACTGCCGACGCTATGCCGAAACTCCTTGACAAGAAAAACGTCGATATGCTTACTTATCATAAAATCTTCACGGAAAGCGAATTACATTCAAGATGTGACATCATGCTTGAAAACTATACGAAAACCGTCAATATAGAGGCGAATACTATGGTTGACATGGTATCAAAACAGATACTTCCGGCACTCTCAAAGTTCAGCGGAGACCTTGCAAAGAATCTCAAAGCAAAAGAAATTACAACAAAGTACGAAACAGGCGTTATAAATACAATTGCTTCACTCATGGACGAAATATTTGATTCTGCCGTAGCACTTGAAAACGCCGTCAAGGAGCTGAAAAAGATTGATAATGCTATTGAAGCGTCTGCATATGTCCGTGATGTAATTCTTCCGGCAATGGATAAACTCCGCAAACCTGTCGACGAAGCGGAAACTCTGACCGCTGAAGAGTACTGGCCATTCCCGACTTATGATAAACTTCTTTTCAGCGTACGATAATAATTTAAAATTCATAATTCATAATGCATAATTAAAAACCGGTGACGAGTGATTATTTACTCATTACCGGTTTTTTGTATTTGGCGTGTTAAAAATTCTTAATTGAAATAATTATGCATTAATAACAGCTTTTATTGCATTAAGAAGTTCGTCGTAAGTTTCAAAAGCGGGTAAATCCGGATAATCGGATTTTATTTTTTCGGTACTCCTGAAAAGGAATCCTGCTTTACTGTTAAGAATCATGCCTAAATCGTTGTAACTGTCACCGCTGGCGATAGTCTCATAACCGATAGACTGTAATGCTTTTACTGTGGTAAGTTTAGACTGTTCGCAACGCATTCTGAAACCGGTTATTTCGCCGTTTTCAGCGACTTCAAGGGAATTGCAGAAGATAGTAGGCATACCGAGTTTTTTCATAAGCGGTGATGCAAACTGTGTGAAAGTATCGCTTATGATTATAACCTGACAGAGTGAACGGAGTTCGTCAAGGAAATCCTTAGCACCGTCCATAGGGTCAATTTCAGCGATAGTGTCCTGAATTTCTTTCAGTCCGAGACCGTGTTCTTTCAGTACGCTTAACCGCCAGTTCATAAGTTTGTCGTAATCGGGTTCGTCACGGGTAGTTCTCTTTAATTCCGGAATACCGCTTTTTTCGGCGAAAGCAATCCATATTTCCGGAACAAGTACGCCTTCAAGGTCAAGACAGGTAATATACATTTTTTTAAAACCTCCGTTTGAATTTTACCGGAAAATTCCGGCAGATATATTATAACATATAATCCGGAATTTGTCAATTAATAATTAATAATTAATAATTATCAAGATAACATCTGTAATGACCGGAATTATCTGCAATAAGCCTTATTTTCCGTATACCGTTTGCGACAGTGAGATTGAATTTTTCAATAAGCCATACTTTCAGCATATCCTGCGGAATATATCCCGAATGATACACTAAAGCCATACGGTTTTTAATTTCGACACGTCCACGAGGGTAATAATCGAAAGATTTTCCGCCGGTCAGTTTTTTCGGAAGACTGTTCCATAATTTTTTGTGATTATAGTTATCGGCATTTTTGGAAGACATTTCCAAAGGAATTTCAGAACAAGTCAAGCCGTATTCGTCGCAAGGTATACGGAAATACAAATCAGAATCATAAATATTATCGGTATCGGGTATCCAGAAAATACCTCTGTAAAGCTGTGAATCTTCAATCATACAAGCATTTTACGCATCATGACCATGTCAAAAGAATCAATTATTTTGTCGCCGGTGAGGTCTGCAACGGTATATTGCTTTACAGTAAGATTACCTGCTCCAAGTATGTGTTTTTCAAGGAGTACCAAATCGGCTATGGTTATTTCACCATCTGAATTTATATCCCCTTTGAGTATTCCGTCAACGGTTATGACCGGTATTTCAACAGGTAATCCGTTTACGGTTACGACTACTGAATATTTTCCGGCTTCGGAAACTTCGTATTCCTTTGATATTGCACCGTCAATAGCTTCACCGTCGTGATACCACTGGTAAGAAGCATTTTCAACGAAAACTTCCGGTTTTGCGAGATAAGTTTCACCCTCGGCAAGTCTTATTTCATAAGGGGCGGAATATACAGGTATATTCACCGGTACATTACATTGTCCGCTTGTCAGGTCACCGCATTTTGCCCAACCCTCTATAGCTTCGTCCTGTACGAACACACGGATTGACTTTATAGAAGTACCGGCATTTACACCCATAACATCGCCGAAAGCTATTTTAAATTCGGCTATATTGTCGTTGACGGTCAGGGTTATACCGTCGTGATTTCCCTGATTATAGTAAATCCAACCGGCAGACTGTTTATAGTACCAGTAGGAAGTATCTGTATCATTATTTTCCAGACGGAGATTCCATACAGGTTTCTGTGCGTTATGTTTGATATCCGCCATGATGTACATATATTTGTCGTCGGCGGTGAGGTAAAGTTTATTACCGTTATCTTCGGCGATAATCATATCTTCCGTCCACTCATAAGGCGACGTAATGAGACCATCCGCAGTGGTATGACCGTTTATACTGTACATTCTGCCGGAATTTTCGTCAGGCTGAGTACCTTTTTCATAGAAGTTATTGTTAGTACCCTCTGAATCGTTTTTGCTTACCGTGAAAGTACCGATATAGTTAGCACCTAATGAGGCGTTCCATATATCTTCGTTGGCAAACTGTATTGAACGTAAATTCAGCTGGTCAATAGAATTATCACCCATAGAGATTTTCAGATAAACATTCCAGTCACCGATAGGCAGACTATCCGGTAAATTTAATTCAAGAAGTTCGTCGGCAGTTGTACACGAATACCAGTTATTAGCATTTATACTTACTGGTGTACGGATAAAATTTCCGTCCTGTTCGAGAATTATTTCAGTTTTTGTTTCCGGAATCGGATTTGCAAAACCGGTATTTTCAACCTTTAAATTAATACCTAAAGTTCCGCCCTGTTCGATATTGCCAGACATTTCAGACTTACGGAGTACAAACCTGTAACCGATATGGTCACGGATAAACTGGAATACATTCTGACCGTAATAAGCGGAATTGTCCACGCCGTCGACGTCGTAAGCCTCGCCGAAAGTGTAATCCTTGTATAACTGGAAAATATTTCCGTTTATGTAACTTAGATGAGTTTTATACATTTCCGGTATAGCATTTTCAGGTAAATAAGTATCGTATTTCTTAGCCCAGTCGAGATTACCGGAAAATTCACCGCCATAGTAGGAAGTATAAGTCTGATTAGCTAACCAGTCAGTTTCAATCTGACGATTTGAGAACGTACCTAAATCGGAATCGCTACCCATATAGCCGTCATTGTACAGACCTACTCTTAATTCCTCACCTGTTGCGACGTAATCCGCCAAATCTTTTCTTTCTATGCCTACCCATTTTGCGAAAATATCGGGAGTTCTTACAGTAACCGGTATCGGAGAGGGTACGCAATCTATCATAGCGTCAAGGACTTGTGCCTTGTAGTCTACAGACGTATATTTACCGCCATGCTGTTCGCCCCACTTGCCGACGAAACCTGTTTCAACGTATGCGATAATATCCTTGTATTCCTCTAAGATACCGCTGTTTTTTATCTGACTGATATGTTTAAGTACCTGCTCAAAGGTTGCGGGTTCTGGATTGTCTTTGCCGTTAGCGTCATAACGGAAACGTAAGGCAATCATACAGCCATTTTTACGACAGTTTGAAAAAGTAGTACGCCACGCATTGAAGAAAGTTTCGTCTAAATCGTAATCCTTACCGGCGGTGTATGTACCGTCATCGGCGGTAGTACCGTTCACACCGGAAGAAAATGCACCTATGTCAATAAAAAACAGACATACACTTCCGGTAGGGTTATAAGTCGGGGTGTTGTTCGGCTTGCAGTTTGCCCAGCACGTAGAAGTATAACCTACAGCCGGATTGTTTATAGTACCGACTTTTTCGGTATAATTGATTTCTCTGCCTTTAATGACATCTTCGGCAGATACCGGAATACTTACCATACCGGCAAGCATGACCGGTACTGTAATGACTGATAATAATTTTTTCATTAGCAACGCTCCTTATAAAATATTATATTATCATTTTACCATATTGAATCAGAAAAAACAAGAATTTTTTATAAATTTTTTCTTGACATTTTCTGAATTAAAGGTTATAATTATAAAGTATATCCAATATCATGAAAGGAAAAAACAGTATGTCAGAAAAAATGAACGAAATCAGACAGGCATTCGCCGATAAACTGAAAAGTGCCGTAAATACTCAAGCTCTCGAAGAAATCCGCATTGAGTATCTCGGGAAAAAAGGTTCTGTTACCGGTCTCATGAAGACCATGAAAGAACTTTCCAATGAGGAAAAAAAGACTTTCGGACAGCAGGTGAATGTACTGAAAAATGAAATAACACAGGCTATCTCCGAAAAACTCGGACAGATTAAACAAAAAGAACTCGAAGCGGAAATAAATTCCGTTCCCGATTTTGACCTCTCCGCACCACCGGTACTTGACAGAGGGTCATATCACCCGATAACCCTCGTACAGCGTGAGTGCGAAAATGTATTCAGGTCAATGGGATTCGCTATAGAGGAGTACAGCGAGATTGTAACAGATTACGAATGTTTCGAGGCTCTTAATATCCCGAAACATCATCCGGCACGTGATATGCAGGATACGTACTATTTAACTAACGGTCAGTTACTGAAATCCCATACTTCCGCCGCACAGAACGCTATCTATAAAAAGTACCGTAAGGCACTCATTGAGGACGGCAAACCGATTAAAGCTATTTTCCCCGGAAGATGTTTCCGTAATGAAGCTACTGACGCTTGTCATGAAAATACTTTCTTCCAGATGGAAGGCGTAATGGTTGACAAAAATATTTCAATATCAAATCTTATTTTCTTCATGAAAACTATGCTCTCGGAAGTTTTTCAGAAAGATGTGAAAGTACGTCTTAGACCTGGATTCTTTCCGTTTGTTGAACCTGGCTTTGAACTCGATATAAGCTGTCTGATATGTGGTGGCGAGGGCTGTCCGTCATGTAAACATAGCGGCTGGCTTGAATTGTGTCCGTGCGGAATGATTCACCCCGAAGTCCTTAAAGCAGGTGGCATTGACCCTGAAGAATATACCGGTTTTGCATTCGGATTAGGTCTTACACGTCTTGCAATGATGAAGTACGGCATAAAGGACATCCGTGACCTTAACAGCGGTAATCTTAAAGTATTGTCGCAGTTCACGGCAGAATGACGAAAGGAGAGATTTTTAAATGTTTTTATCAATGAACTGGATTTCAGAATTTGTCGACTTCTCCGGTCTCGACAAACTCGCACTTATAAATCAGTTTTCGCTGTCGACGGCGGAAGTTGAAAACGAAATCTTCATGAAAGGTGCGGACATTTCCGGAATAATAGTCGCTGAAATAAAATCGGTTGAGGAACACCCCGAATCTAAAAAACTGCATTTACTGAAAGTAGATGCCGGAAAAAATGACCTCGTTGACGTCGTATGCGGTGCGCCTAACGTCCGTATCGGTATGAAAACGGCTTTTGCACAGATTGGTGCGAAAATAGGCGATATTACCATAGCACCCCGAAAACTCGCCGGATATACTTCGTATGGTATGTGCTGTTCGGAAGCGGAAATAGGTATCAGCGACGACAACAGCGGTATAATGGAAATTACTGATAACGTCCCGAATGGTACTGACCTTAAAGAAATCTATCAGATTGAGGACATTGTTTTTGAAGTAGATAATAAGTCACTGACAAACCGTCCGGATTTATGGGGACATTACGGCATAGCCCGTGAATTTTCCGCCCTCACCGGCAGACCTCTTAAACCTATCGAAACAGCAGACCTCGGAAAATACAGTTATCTTCCGTCCATAGATATGAAAATTCTTGACCCGCTTTGTCAACGCTATTCGTGTTTACAGGTGGACAATATAAAAAGAAATGTAAGTCCGGTAAATATGAGGATAAGGCTTTATTACTGCGGTATGAGGGCTATAAACTTCCTCGCTGACCTTACCAACTATTTAATGCTTGAAATGGGTCAGCCTATGCACGCATTCGATTCAAGAAAAGTAGACAAAATCCGCATAAGACGTTTTGACAAGCCGTTTACTTTCCGTACTCTCGATAACGTAGAAAGAAATATCGACGAAAACACCCTCATGATTTGCAACGACGACAAGCCGGTAGCAATCGCCGGTATAATGGGCGGTCTTGATTCCGAAATAGTCGACGATACAACCGCTTTAACTCTCGAATCAGCTACTTTTGACCCTGTATCTATAAGAAAGTCAACCGTCAGACTTTCGCACCGTACTGACGCTTCTATGAGATACGAAAAATCTCTTGACCCTGAAATGACCGTAACAGCTATCGGACGTTTTGTCAAACTCATGCTCGATGCAGACCCCGATTCTACAGTAATATCTTCGCTTACGGACGAATACGCTTACAAATACCCTGAAAGAACTTTCGACTTTACAAAGGCATTCGTCGACAGATACACCGGTATAGAAATTTCTAACGATACTATTATTAAAACTCTGACTTCTCTCGGCTTCGAGACTACCGAAAACAATGATGTATTTTCCGTGAAGATACCGTCGTGGAGAGCCACTAAAGACATCACTATGAAAGCCGATATAATCGAGGAAATCACAAGAATTTACGGCTATGATAATTTTGATGTCAATACGGCTACCGCACCGCTTTATCCTGTCCGTATGGCAGAGGAAAAAAATGTTGAGAACAAAATAAAAGATTTACTCGTACAGAAATACAATCTTCACGAGGTACACTCATATGTATGGGTTTACAATGACGAATACAAGGCACTCGGAATTGAGATTGAAGACAATATCCGCCTTGTAAATGCGACGAATCCTAATATCGAGATTATCCGCCGTTCGATAGTCCCGACACAACTGTGTCAGTTAAAGTATAATACCGATTTTTCGCAGGATTTCGGTATTTTTGAAATAGGACGTACCACCGATGGCGTAAATCCTGAAACAAATCTCTGTAACGAACACAAAAAATTATGTATAACTCTTTTCAGCCGTACAAAATCCATTGAAGAAACTTATCTTGAATTGCGTGATATACTGGCAGTAATCGCCGACGACATAAAGCATTCTGCCCTGAAATTCGATAAAATCGAGGCTACACACTCGTATCAGCACCCACGTAATCTTAACGCCGTTATCTGCAATGACAAGACAATAGGCGAGATAGGCATAGTTTATCCGACTATATCAAGGAAAATAGACAAAAAAGCCTCTATAGTATACGCTGAAATAGATATTACGGACTTCACCGCAACCGATACCGCAAGTCTTGTATACGACGAGCCTTCAAAATATCCGGAAATGGAAGTTGATTTGACTTTCATGGCGGACAGGTTTGAATCAATCGGAAACGCCATAAAAGCCGTAAAATCGGCGTTAATAAAGAAAGTAAGTTCCGCCGGTACGTATACCGACGAAGCCGGAAAGTCGATAACCGTCAGAATTTTATTCTCCGACAAAACACGCACACTTACCCGTGAGGACGTTTCAGCGGTCACTGACCAGATAATTGAAAATCTGAAAGAATCCGGAATAAACCTCAAAGCATAACCAATCCCCCGATGTTCCACGTGGAACATCGGGAATATTTTTTGAATTTCCCTTGACAAACAGACACATATATGATATAATCTGAAATTGAGAATGATTTTCAAATTCGTTTGTACAGGAGTTTTTTATTTATGAAAAAATTTTTATCAATAATATGCTGTCTTGTGGTAGGCGGATTTACCGGTTGCAGTTCCGTACCAGACGGCAAAACCGACAAGATAAATATAGTCTGTACTGTCTTTCCCGAATACGACTGGGTACGGGAAATTGCCGGAAATTCGGACAATATAGAAATAACTTACCTGCTCGGTAACGGTGCGGATATGCATAGTTATCAGCCGTCAATGGACGATATTATTAAAATTTCCTCGTGTGATTTGTTTGTCCATACCGGCGGAGAGTCTGACAAATGGACGGAAAATGTAATAAATCAGGCGAAAAACAAGGATATTATTGTACTTGATATGCTTGAAAGTCTCGGAAACTCGGCGAAAGTCGAGGAAATAAAAGAGGGTATGCAGTCCGAAGAATCCGGAGATTCCGCCGAATATGACGAACACATATGGCTTTCACTCGATAATGCCGTGACTTTATGTAACGTCATAACCGATACAATCTGTCAGATTGACCCTGAAAATTCCACAGAATACAGGGAAAATTTATCGGCATACCGTCAGAAACTCGAAACTCTCGACAATGAATATACAGAAAGTCTTTCCGGTATCGAAAATAAAACCCTCATTTTCGGCGACAGATTCCCATTCCGGTATCTCGTCGACGATTACGGTCTTGACTATTTTGCGGTATTTTCGGGTTGCAGTGCCGAAACAGAAGCGAGTTTTGAAACAATAACATTCCTTGCCGATAAAGTCGACGAACTGAACATTGATACAATTTTCACTATCGAGGGTTCAGACGATTCCGTAGCAAAAGCAATCATATCCGGTACTGAAACACAAAATCAGAAAATTGTGAAACTTAATTCGATACAGTCAGTAACGTCGCAACAGATTTCCGACGGCATGACTTATCTTTCAATAATGAAGTCAAATCTCGATACCCTGAAAGAAGTGTTATCATGAAAAAACGTATTATATGTAAAAATGCCACACTCGGTTACGAGGACGGCATTGTAACTGAAAACCTCAATTTTACGGTAAATTCCGGCGATTACTTATGCATATTAGGCGAAAACGGTTCGGGAAAAAGTACCCTGATAAAAGCGTTACTCGGACTTAAACCGACAGTTTCCGGTGAAATCGTATGGGAAGGACTTTCCGCACGTGACATAGGTTACTTACCTCAACAAACTCCGGTACAGAGAGATTTTCCGGCATCAGTCAGGGAAATTGTACTGTCGGGATGTCTGTCGGGGTGTGGTTTGAGACCTTTCTACAACAAGGCGGAAAAGCAGTTAGCGGAAGACAATATGAAAAAACTTCACATAGAACATCTTGCACGGAAATGTTATCGTGAACTGTCAGGCGGTCAGCAACAGAGGGTACTTCTCGCAAGGGCTTTATGTGCTACCGGCGAAATGTTGTTACTCGACGAACCTGCAACCGCTCTTGACCCTAAGGCACAGACCGATTTATACGAACTCATTGCAGAACTGAATCACGCCGGAATAACTATAATAATGGTCTCGCATGATATATCCGCTTCACTTAAATACGCAACGCATATACTTCATATAGCGAAAAAACAATTGTTTTTCGGTACGGTAAACGACTATATCACCAGTAGTACAGGTTTTGCGGAGGAGGTGTAAAAAAAATGTCAGAAAAACTACAGTATTATTTCGATTTCCCGATAGTCCGGTATGCATTTACAGTAATAATTCTTGTATCGTTGTGTTCGTCACTGTTAGGAGTAACTCTCGTACTGAAAAGATTTTCGTTTATCGGCGATGGTCTTTCACACGTTGCATTCGGAGCTATGGCAATTGCGACTGTCACAAGCATAACTAATCAGATGTTGATAATACTTCCGATAACGGTAATTTCAGCAATACTAATTCTCCGGACAGGCAGAAATACAAAAATCCGTGGTGACGCCTCAACGGCAATGATTTCCGTCGGAGCGTTGGCAATCGGATATATGCTGATAAATATGTTTTCCAAGTCGGCAAACGTCGCCGGAGATGTATGCAGTACGCTTTTCGGCTCTACGTCGATACTTACACTCGAAAAGAAAGAAGTAATATTATGTATAGCACTTTCGGTAATAGTATTGTGTATATTCGTACTTTTCTATAACAAGATATTTGCGGTTACATTTGACGAAAATTTTTCAAAGGCAACCGGAATAAATGCAGATATATATAATCTGATAATAGCGGTGATAACGGCTATAATAATAGTACTCGCCATGAGTTTAGTAGGTTCATTACTGATTTCCGCCCTTATAATATTTCCGTCGATAACGGCAATGCGGATTTTCCGGAGTTTCAGAAGCGTAATAATATGTTCGGCAATAACGGCGGTATTCTGTGGCGGAGCAGGTTTTATAATATCGCTTTTATGCGGTACTCCGGTGGGTGCTACGATAGTCACGGCGGATATTGTTGTATTTTTCGGATTCTGTTTAGTATCGTCAATGAAAAAATGACCCTGTAAAAAAGGGTCATTTGAATTGTTAAAGGTCATTTATTTCCATGAAGATTCTTTGCATTTGTAAATCAGTTTCGGCTATTCTTTCGGCACATTCCTTGAGTTCTTCGGAAATTTCCGGCGTTATGACTGTAGACGGCTTATACTTAAGCTGATGTTCGAGACTTGCCCAGAAGTCCATAGCTATAGTGCGTATCTGAATTTCCACAGGGGCGTACTGTTTTTTGGTAGACAGATAAACTGGTACATTGACTATCAGGTGATAACTCCGGTAACCACTCGGCTTAGGATTTTTAATGTAGTCTTTCTGCTTTATCACTGTGAAGTCATCACGTCTGCCGAGCATTTCGACAATGGCGTAAATATCGGAGATGTAACAGCAGGTTACACGGATACCGGCTATATCAAGCAGATTTTTCCGTGCTGAATCCGGTGTGAGCGGTAAATCTTTCTTCTGTAGCTTGCCTATTATCGATTGCGGAGATTTCAGACGGCTTTCAATATTATGAATCGGATTACGCTGAAATTTCACACTAAATTCACTGTCAAGGATATTCAGATAAGTTTTCACAACCTCTATTGCAGAATCGTAAAGGTGCGATAATTCAAGGAAATCCAGAAAAAGTTCCGATAACTTTTCCTTTACCCCCTCGGAATCCTGTTTCACAAGTACAGGGAGATTGTCAATAACATCATCAAAAATTTCTGTTTCGGTCATATTTGTTGTTCTTCCTTTCTTTCTTCAGGATAATAATATTTTAGTATAATCTTACAGAAAAATCAAGTCTTTTCTGTATAATTTCACCAAATTTTCATAAAAGGAGTAACATTATGGATTATTCAGTAAAAAACAATAACATTATCGTTTCGGCAGAAGATTTCAGTCTTGACGATACACTCGACTGCGGACAGGCTTTCCGCTGGAAAAAAATTCCGACGGATTTTCAGTGTACGTATACAGGGAAATTCCTCAACACACCGCTGACGATTTCACAGACCGGTGAAAAGCAGTTTATCTTCCACGATACCACAGAAGAAGATTTCCTGAATATATGGTACGATTACTTCGACTTCGGTACGGATTACGGAGAATTAAAGCGTACATTTTCGGAGGACGAAACACTTAAAAAAGCGTGTTCCTACGCCGGTGGAATACGTCTGTTAAAACAGGATTCGTGGGAATGTTTAATATCGTTCATAATATCGCAGAATAACAATATTCCACGGATTAAGGGCATTATCGAAAGACTTTGCAACCACTATGACGGCATTTTCCCGACGGCTGAAATGTTATCCGGCGAAACTCCCGAAACTCTCGACTATTTAAGAAGTGGTTTCCGTGCTAAATATATTTACGATGCCGTTCAGAAAGTTTCCGGCGGAAATATAAATCTGAAAGAGATTTCCGCAATGCCCCTCGATACCGCACGTCAGGAACTCCGGAAAATAAAGGGCGTCGGTGCAAAAGTAAGTGAGTGCGTACTTCTTTTCGGTATGTACCGCACGGAAGCATTTCCTGTTGATGTATGGATAAAACGTGTTCTTGAAACGTATTATCCGAATGGTTTTCCGGAATTTCAGCATAAGGGCATAGCACAGCAGTATCTTTTCCACTACGTCCGGAATCTTGAATAAATCAGAAAAATTTTCCTATAATGTACCATGAAAAACTTTTCATGGAGGGAATTTTATGATTAAAGGCGTAAATAAGAAAATTATCGAGGTAAATCACCCCGAAAGTATCTACTTTGAAAAGGCGGTGTTTTATCTTCGTCCGGAGGTGAGGGAACTTCCGGCAGAGGTCACACGGGAAGAGGCGGAAAAATATATCTCAATGATTACTCCGGAACTCCGACGGAAAAAAAGACTAAAAATAATTCCGGCAGTAACCGCCGTCGCATTGATTGCCGTATTAATAATAATACTCACGGTTATATAAAAAAATTCTCCGTATATCATGTATATACGGAGTTTTTTGTTTAATTTTCCTGATTTTCCGGATAATTTTCAGAAATTTTATAAACCATCTTGCCGATAGCTACAATATTTTCTGCTATATTGGCAAAAACGTGCATCATAAGCGTATTGAGCCACCCCACTATAAAACCAGCCACAATGCCAATCAGAAATACTATAAAGGTATCATTAGCAGATGCAAAGTAATAGCCTACTATTCCTCCCCAAATGATATACAGACAAAAAGTTATGTTTGCAACTATGCGGAGTTTTGCCGCTGAATTACTGAATAACGTTTCAAACATATTCCCACCCCTTATACAAAATTATTTTAACTATATCATGGGTTTATACGTATAATTTTATGAATAATCACCAAATAAAGCTTTATCTGACAGTATTTATTATAGCATAACTTCACAAAAAAGTCAATGCACGGAAATTACGATAAAAAAGAAAAAATATCCATAAAAAAACTTCTGCAACCAAAGTTACAGAAGTTCATAATATTCTTATATACGGAGTTTTTATTTTTCTGAGAGAACTTCTGCAAACCGGAGTTGCTGATATACACAGTGGTGTCATCATAAAAATCATTATAAAAATAGTGGGCGGACGAAATGAAGCTGGCTGTTCAGGCGATATTCTGCTATAGTGCAAATACCGTCCAGCAATGGAATCGTCACAAGTGTGTCAGAAATCAAAAATGAATTATTATAATTTTTTCTATGACGGTACATATATGCAGTAACATACGGTCGCAGAAGTCAATGTAAGCAAACCGATAAGCCGGATTCTGTCGAGTACAGCAATTTATCTAGGATTTCCGTTGCCGGAAACCTCAAGCCGTCGTTACTCCATATCCGTCGGGCAGACGTTATGATATGAAGCACCAATAGACGTTGCATCAGGTAGGGTTTACATAGCAGTACAGTCTCCTGCACTCTGGTACGCTCTTACCGCACCTTTCCACCATCACCACCGAAGTGGCAGTTTATTTCTGTTGCACTTGCCCGGGAGTCGCCTCCGGCTGTCGTTAGCAGTTACCTTGCCCTGTGATGTCCGGACTTTCCTCGTGAACTGAATCGTTCCCGCTGCTGTATAGTTTACTCACAAATATATTGTAACATACATTTCCGGAAATGTCAAGAGTTTTTTTAAAAAAAAGTTTTGTTTTTTTATGTTTTTTTTTAACTAATTACCATGGGAAAAATAAATAAAACACACAAACAGCTACTATAATTACAACAACGAAAAATATTCTCCTACATATTAACATTCTGTGCCTGTAATGGTCAATATTTTCGTCCCTACGATATTTTGCATTACTATAAGATACCGCTGAGACAATAAATGCGATAAGTGATATAAGAAATATCAGTGGCAGGAACACAAAATAAAACAACAATCCCATTGCGAAAGCCCCAAGGAAATCCTTAAGGGAATCCATGAAACTTTCTAACGGGTCAGTATAGAACAACATAAGCAGAATATTATTAAAATTATTGATTTGATTAATCATAACTCCTGCTCCTTAAAAAAGTGAATTGGTTTTTCTGTACATAAAGTCCGTAACCTGTTTAGCTATGATTTCGTCGTCAATCGGAGCAGGCTGGAAATTATTTATATTTCCTGTAAATACATAAAACGGTATTATATTTTCTTCTCTTCCGACTATTTTCTTTGAATCCCTGTCAAAAGAAAAAGTTTCCTGATAGACAACCGTTCTGTTTTCCGGAAATGTATTCCCACCGAAACAGAAATTTCCTATCGAGTAGACTATATGTACGCCCTTGTAAGTTTCCATAGGCTGAAGTACGTGCGGATGAGCTCCTACAATAAGGTCAGCACCGGCGTCGGCGAGTTCGTGACAACATTCTACTTTCCAGTCCTCTTCCGTATGGATGGCTTCTTCTCCGCCGTGAAAATAAACTACCTGTATGTCAGTAGATTTTTCAAGCCGTCCGATACGTTCAGTAATTTTATCGAGTTCCCACGGTCCCCACATGGTATCGCATATCAGACCTATTTTAACGCCGTCTTTTTCAAGAATAACGTCTTTGTCAGTACCGCCCCATTGAAGACCGTCAACAGATTCGATAGCCTTTATAGTATCGTTCATGCCGTCCTCGTTGTAGTCATAAGTATGATTGTTTGCGACGGTCACAACCTCGACATCACCGGCAGGATATATTTCAGCATTCCTGCTCGGTGAACGAAACCAGAACGCCGGTGTATAGCCCTTGTAAGCCTCCGGAAGTGCTTCGTCGGTAAAGACGTTTTCACAGTTTGCTATGGTGAAATCGTCTGTGGAAGTATACGGATAAACTTTTTCAAAAAAATATTCCTTGTCGTAATTTTCCGCATACCAGTTGAAAGTACCTTCGGAATCTGCACCCATTTGTGTAGCAAGAGTACAATCGCCGATAAAAGTCAGTTGTATTTTTGTTACAGGGTCATAAGGTTCGATTTCCTTGGCGGTCAGATGTATGGGTTGTCTTTCGGCAAATGCAAATTTAACAGGTTCGTTTTTGTCGGTACAGCCCGAAAAAAGAAAAGCCGTACATACAAGTAAAGTCATTTTACACAGATTATTCATAAAAAATCCCCTTAAATATACAAATTATTCCATAAAATATTATATCAGAGGATTTTTAAGAAGTCAAGGGAGAATTTTGTAAATATTTATATTTTCGTGCCGGTTGAATACCCTAACATAGCGGAAATTTTTCTGACGTCCTCAACCCTCATGGCTCTTACCCTGAAATGTGAACGTTCCTCACCACCGAACCATAGTATAATACTACATTTTCCGCTTATTTTCTGAAAAACCGGTTGTTGTATCTCAAACTTCACGAGTTTGTCACGTTCCGCAACTACCGTATGAAAACCTGCCATTCTGGAGCATTTCACCATTATTTTATCGTCATATATTGATATTCCGCTTGTGAAAAATGCAGTAAGTTTCACGGCAATAAACCACACAAGAAGTATTTCCGCCATAACCGCAAAAAAGAATGAAAGTTCTGAAAGTGCCGGAATATATTTTTTTATGAATATGTGTACCGGAAAAACTACCACAGATGTTATGACCGGTTGCCATATATACTGCCACCAACCGTTTTTTTTCGGTCTGAAGTCGTTTTTTCTGCCGGTGAATATCCCGATTTTTTCAAGTGAACCGTCAATATTTTTTTCCCTCTTTACCGGAAAAAGTACCGGCAACTGATTTTTTTCAGAACCATATCCGGCACAGCTTATATTTACCGCTACCGAACCTGTGAATTTCATAATAAGATTCTGTCTTAAATCGGTATAGTTTATATGTGCGGAAGTTATACGGTATTCCCGACGGTTAAAAAGTCCGCAGAAAATTTTTATACAGTGTTCGTCGCCGTCGACGCTGAAACCGTAATATCTGAAAAAATTCATAAGAAACGATATAATCCACGCTCCTATGAAAAATGCTCCCACGAATACCGCCACCGACGGTATACGTATAATCAGCTTTTCAGCGAGTTTTTCAGTAGTTTCGGTGAGACGGTCAAGCGATACGTTTATTATATCCCGTGCAATGTCACCGCCTTTCATGAAGAACGTCGCTATATATATAGTACCGGACAGTCCGCTTGAAAAGAATACCGAAAAAAGAAGTACAGATAAAGGGGTTGTTTCGGGAATATCTTTCAGTTTGTTTTTCTGATTAACGTCGGGTACTCTTGACAGAAAATCCTTACAGAATTTTCCGGTAACCATAATCCGCAAATCCGCTGACTTGTAATTTCCTGCACTGGTATCGCAACTTATTTTCAATGCTCTTACCGGCATAAGCCATACAGGTTTTTCTACTGTCACGGTACTTATGCTTGAATACGGTATAATTGTTTTTATTTCAGCCGATATGCCTTCACGGTGGATTATTTCCTTGTCAGTGAGTTCTATTCCGGAAAAATGCCAACGGATATATCCAAATACAATAATTATTCCTATAACAGCTATATCGAACCATGCACCACGTACCCAGTTATAGAAACTTTCGGCATCAAAACGGATAGTCCGGACACCACGGAGTAACGGAAATATCAGAAGCCATATATTTTTTGCGGAATATCTTAAGATTCTAAGGGGGTGTTCGTGATACATTTTTCAGTCTCTCCTTTCCGGTCTATTCTTTCGATTATTTCCTTTGCATCTGCATGATTAAGGAAAAGAAGTCTGACCTGTCCGCCATAGACGAAACATACTATGAAATTCAGTCCGGTATACTGCGAAAACGGTGTTGTTATTACGTTCGTGTACTGTATCGACGTATATTTCACTGATTTGTGTATCTGCATTATAACTCCGCCGGAAGTTATTATTTCACTTTCCGTAAGCGTATACTTTATTGACCCGATAAACATCGGCAGATACGCAAACATCACGAAAAATGCACCTGCTCCGATTATAATACTTATCAGCATTACAAGTAAATCTACAGTAAAGAAGTATTTTACTGCTATTATCAGTAACACCGAAACGACGGTTATAATTATTCTCAACGAAAAAAGACAGTTCCTGTCAGGAAGATAATTTTTCATATTCACACTCCTGTAAAGTTATATTTCTATTATAGCATAAATATCTTTTAATGTATACCGGTTTTATCAAATTTATATGACATTTTACAGGAGGTACAATATTTATGACGGCTTTTCTTGAAAAAATAAATTCTTACGTATGGGGAGCAGGTCTTATCTTTTTACTTATGACTACCGGCATAATATATACAGTAAAATTAAAATTCATACAGTTCAGGATTATACCGTTTTTCCGGAAGAATCCACCCGACAGAAAGCAGTTCCGTACTGTCTGTATGGCACTGGGTACGGCTATGGGGACTGGTAATATAACCGGCGTTACATCTGCAATAGCTATAGGCGGAGCAGGGGCGGTATTCTGGATGTGGGTATCGGCATTTTTCGGAATGGCTCTTGTATATGCGGAAAATACACTTTCCATGATGTACAGTACTGACGATATAAAAGGTACTATGGCATATCTTTGTAAAGGGTTAGGAAGTAAGGAACTCGCCGTAATTTTTGCGGTATTCTGTGTGTTTGCCTGTATCGGTATGGGCGGTATGGTACAGGTCAATACATTTTCCGGTAGTCTTGAAACTTTACGTATAAATAAATACATAATAGCGGTATCGGCATTTGTACTTATTTACCTCGTGACAAGCGGTGGTGCGGAACGTATCGGAAAAACTGCACAGTTACTTTTACCGGTTGTATCGGTGGCATATATGGCAGTATGTATAGCTGTTCTTGTTGTGTTCCGGAAAAATATTCCAGATGCATTAGGCAAAATTTTCGGTCAGGCGTTCGGATTAAGACAGTTTGCCGGTGGCATATCCGGTTATACTCTTTCAAAAGCTGTTTCCACCGGAATACGTCGGGGAATTTTTTCCAACGAAGCCGGTTTAGGAAGTTCGCCCATTCTGCACAGTTCAGCAGAAAACACCTCGCCGGAAGTACAGTCCATGTGGAGTATGTCGGAAGTATTTTTCGATACCATGATATGCTGTACCCTTACCGCCCTGACCGTAATATGTACTGGTACATTTTCCATACAGACAGCTTTTTCATTTGTTACTGATGAATTTTCCGTACCGTTTCTTGCGGTATCTATGGCGATATTCGCATTCTGTACGGTGATAGGCTGGTACTACTGTGGCGAAACTGCTTTCAGTTATCTTTCCGGCGGAAGATATAAAAAATTATTCTGTATAATATTTTCGGTACTCGCTTCTTCCGGAGCAGTCCTCACTATGAAAACTGTATGGACTTTATCCGATATTTTTAACGGTCTTATGGCGTTCCCGAATCTCGTCGGGCTTGTACTCCTTATGAATAAAGTGAAAATTAAGGTCAATAAATAATAAAGAATCCAAAAACAAAGGAGCGATATATTTTATGAGTTATTCGGGTGAAAACAAATACTTCAGTTTCCGTGACGGTTTCTGCGAAACTCTTTCCGGTGTAACGGTAGGTTCTTCCGAAACGGCTTTATTCGGACGGACTATAGCTAAATTTTTCAGACGTTTCAGTATAGGTTGCGACTGTTTCCGGAATATGCATATTCTGTATGCGTTATGCAGTGGTATATCTGAATGCGGTCACGACGTATATGTATGCGAAAATACTGACCTGCCGTCATTCCGTTTCGGATTGTCTATGCTGTCGGCGGACTGCGGTATATTCATAAGCGGTAATGAAAGTCTTAAGATGTCATTTTTCGGGGCGGACGGTTTTCCGGTATCGTCAGCCATACTGACTAAAATCATGAAGGCAACTCCGGCAGAAAATACCGGCAAATCGGGAAAAATAATGTCATGTACTTCTTTCAGGGAGATTTATATAAATAATCTCGCCGATACTTTCAGCGATACCGGTAGTTCCATACCAGCCGGAATAAGTTGCGGTAACCGTTCAGTACGTTCGTTATGGCTTGAATTTTTTTCCGGTGAAGATGACAGTCTTGTGTTTCAGGTCTCCGATGACGGTCAGAGGGTAAATGCCTACTCCACAGATGCCGGATTCATTTCGCACGAAAAACTCATACTCGCCTATGCCGTGAAACTTTCCGCTACAGGACAGGCTGTATATTTACCGGAAAATTTCCACTATTCAGCGGATATCCTTACAGAAAACACTACGCTTGAAATAAAACGTTTTCCAACTGAAAAACCTGTACCGCCGGAAGTGATACAGCAGAGATTTCTGAATGACCCTTTATATATGTGTATACATCTGGCACGCAACAAACCGGAGTTCATACGCACTGTAAAGTCTTTACCTGCTCTTGCATCCGTGAGACGTGAAATATTTATCGAAAATCCGGAAGATATTCCGTGCGGAAAGACTATCGAGGAAACTGACGGAAGAATAATCATCACACGGAGCGGTAGAAATCATATAACTTTACTGGCACAGTCTCATAACGCCGAGACAGCTTCCGAAATCTGTTCAGACTGGTGCGAAAAACTTAAACACAATTCATAATTAAGAATTATTTTAATTATTAATTATAAAAGCAGTGTGTCAGAAAAAAATTGTTAAATATGCAAAACTTTTCATTTGCTATTGACATTACCTGTTTATTTTTGTATAATTATAAATGTATCAATGACGCTTCCGGTTGAGCCGGAAGCATTTACTTAAAAATATTATCGTTTTTCCGGAATATTCTTTCAATGTTTATCTATCAATTATCCTGTATTATCTGTCTGTTTCAGATATCTTCACACTAAAAAATCCGGAAAACATAAAACCACTCACCATTTACCAGAAAGCGAGGTTATATAGTGAACGAAAGGGAAAAATTTACCCGACCAAAAAAATATACTCCGAAAGGTACGTATCAGAAACGTTACTACAAAAAAAGAACTCCGGCAGAAAATATAGTCACTCCGGAAAAACATACCCAGCCACAGCCGAAAGAAATAAGAAAAGCTACCGTTAAAATTATTCCGCTTGGTGGTCTCAACGAGATAGGCAAGAATATGACCGTCTTTGAATGTTCAAACGATATGTTTATTCTCGACTGCGGACTTTCTTTCCCCGATTCCGATATGCCCGGTGTAGATATTGTAATACCTGATTTCGCATACGTAGAAAGAAACCGTGACCGCATAAGAGGTATAGTAATTACCCACGGTCACGAAGACCACATAGGAGCTTTACCCTATCTTCTGAAAAAAGTAAACGTACCTGTCTATGCCACAAGGCTTACAATAGGACTTATAGAAAGCAAACTCAAAGAACAAGGTCTTAGCGGAAAGGTCAGACTGCACGTTGTTGAACCTCGTAAAACTGTCAAAATGGGCTGTATGGCGGTTGAGTTTATAAAAGTCAACCACTCTATTCCGGATTCTGTCGGAATGGCTGTCCATACGCCTGCCGGAGTAATAATTCATACAGGAGACTTCAAGATTGACGCTACTCCCATAGATGGCAAAGTTATTGACCTTGCACGTTTCGGCGAACTTGGTAACAAGGGCGTACTTGCACTTATGTCGGAATCAACAAACGCCGAAAGAGCAGGTTTTACACGTTCTGAAAAGACAGTCGGGGCATCTTTCGACAGGCTTTTCCAGCAGGCAGAGGGAAAACGTGTCATAATTGCGACGTTCTCTTCAAATATACATCGTGTTCAGCAGATTATAAACTGTGCGGTCAAGTATGAACGTAAAGTAGCAGTTTTCGGCAGAAGTATGATAAATGTAATAGCTACCGCAAAGGAACTCGGCTATCTCAATGTACCCGACAAGATAATGATTGACATTGAAGACATGGACAGTTATAACAGTGAAGAAATCGTACTGATTACCACAGGCAGTCAGGGTGAACCTATGTCGGCACTGACACGCATGGCTATGAATGACCACAAACAAGTAGTCATAACGCCTATGGACTTCATTATTATATCTGCAACGCCCATACCTGGAAATGAAAAATACGTGACAAAAGTTGTCAACGAGTTAATGAAATCCGGTGCGGAAGTCGTTTACGAGGCTATGTATGAAGTACACGTATCCGGTCATGCCTGTCAGGAAGAACTTAAACTTATGCTTGCACTTACAAAACCTAAATTCTTTATACCGGTACATGGCGAATATAAACATCTCAAGAAACACAGTGAACTGGCTCTTGAAGTAGGCATACCGGAAGAAAATATCTTCATTGCGAGTATCGGAAATGTTATAGAAACTGACGGTAATAAAATGAGTATAGTCTCGCAGGTACCTGCCGGACGTACTCTTGTTGACGGTCTCGGCGTAGGTGACGTAGGGTCAATAGTCCTTCACGACAGAAAACATCTCGCACAGGACGGTATTATTATAGTAGTAATTGGTCTGGAAAGAGGTTCAAACAGAATTTCTGCCGGTCCGGATATAATTTCAAGAGGTTTTGTATACGTCCGTGAATCCGAGGAACTCATGACGGACGCACGCAAATGTATTAAAGATATTCTCTATGGCTGTTCCTACGCTGAACTTCGTGAATGGGGATTCCTGAAAGACAAAATGCGTGACGAACTTGCAGAATTTATCTATAAAAAAACACAGCGTCATCCCATGATACTGCCTATTATCATGGAAACATGAAGTGTTTCCGAAAGGAGCTGTAATTTTTGAAAAAGAAATTTCCGGCAGTATCTCTTGTATTGCTTGCAGTTCTTCTGACTGAAACAATAGTCTCATCGCTTATGCTAAGGGATTACGATTCTGCTAAGGGAATAACCTGTCTTGTACTGTCCGCACTGACCGCAGTTTTCTGTATCGCTGAAATTTTTTTCTTCGCCGGAAACACCATAAAACACGTTTCAAGAATGAACGAACATCTTGAAAACTCCGTATCTGAATATATAAATTCTGTCACTGAACCGGTAGCCGTCATTGACAGCGAACGTCAGCTTATATGGTACAATACCGCTTTTTCCGAAAAATTAGGCGGTAACCGTAATATTTACGGCGTTGATATAGACAGTCTGGCGGACGTGAACATTGAAAATATAATTTCAGCCGGTACAGGTATATGTAAAATAGGCGGAAGTACATACCGTATATCTTCGGATAAATATTCCGAAAATGATGTATCACTTTATATTCTTTTCTTCCACGACGATACAAACTATATCGCCCTTAAAAAGAAATTCGACGAAACTCATCCGAATGTCGTTGTAATAATGGTTGACAATTACGACGAAATTCTTCAGAACGCCAAGGAAAGCGAAAAATCACAGGCATCTGTTGAGGTTGAAAAACTTATCGAAAACTTCATGAGCAGTACTAACGGATTTGTCCGGAAAAGCGGGTCAAATACGTTCTATGCGGTTATCGAAAACAAACACCTTGATGAGATTATAGCCGGAAAATTCAATATTCTTGACCTCGCAAGAAATATCAAGATTGCCGGAAAATATCCGCTGACGTTTTCAATCGGTGTCGGCAAGGGTGCGGAATCCCTCTCCGAAAGTGAACAGATTGCCAAACAATGTTTAGATATGGCGTTAGGACGTGGCGGAGACCAGGCTGTACTTAAAACTGACGGCGGTTATCAGTTTTTCGGCGGAGTTTCGCAAGGTATGGAAAAAAAATCACGTGCAAAAACTCGTATACTCGCAAACGCCTTACAGGACGTAATCATGAGTTCAGACAAGATTTTCATGATGGGTCACCGGTTCGGCGATTTGGATTCCGTCGGGGCTTCGTGCGGTATGGCTGGTGCTGTCCGCCTGCTCGGAAAAGAGGCACATATTGCCGTAAACCGTTCCGCAAACCTCGCCACAAACCTTATCGACATCACTGAAGAACGAACCGACAATGAGTTATTTATATCTCCGGAAAATGCTATATCTCTCATAACGGAGCAGGACTTACTTATAATAGTAGACACACACAGCCGTGACGTCCTTGAATCGCCGGAACTTTACGACAAGGCAAAATCCGTTGTAGTGATTGACCACCACAGAAAAAAAGCCGGTTTTATCGATAATGCGGTAATTTTCCACCATGAACCGTATGCGTCATCTGCTTCGGAAATGGTTGCGGAAATAATACAGTATTTCAGTTTTCCGCCGGAAGAAGTCCTGCCACCATGTCATGCAGACGCTCTTCTTGCCGGAATAATGCTTGATACAAAAAATTTTGTCATGCGTACCGGTGCGAGAACTTTCGAGGCGGCGGCATTTCTGAAAAAACTCGGTGCAGATACCGTCGGGGTGAAACTGCTTTTTTCCGGCTCTATAGACTTATATAAGCGGAAATCAAGAATAGTATCATCTGCTGAAATATATAACAATTTTGCCATAGCAACCGCCGATTTTGAATCTGCTGATATACGTCTTGCCGCTCCGCAGGCTGCCGACGAATTATTATGTATATCCGGTGTTGAAGCGTCTTTCGTACTCTACAGGACAGGAAATACCGTAAATATTTCTGCGAGGTCATTCGGAGCGGTGAATGTTCAGGTGATAATGGAAAAACTCGGCGGTGGTGGACATCAGACTATGGCGGCGACACAAATCAAGGACAAACCTACATCAGAAGTTATTGATATTCTCAAAAATGCCATTAATGAAGCTGATTATTCCGGAAGTAATTAAATTCCGGTTTAATATATTATTTTTAAATTTTTTTAAAAAAGAAAGGAAGTTTTTTATGAAAGTAATTTTTTTACAGGACGTAAAAGGTTCAGCAAAGAAAGGCGAAGTAAAAAACGTCGCTGACGGTTATGCAAGAAATATGCTTATTCCGAAAGGTCTCGCCATAGAGGCTAACGCAAAGAATATGGCTGAACTCGCCGGACAGAAAGCGTCGGCACAACACAAGGTTGACCTTGAAATCCAGAATGCAAAGGAATCCGCTGAAAAACTCAAAGGAAAAAAAGTCATAATAACCGCTAAAGCCGGTTCAAACAGCAGACTTTTCGGCTCTGTGACCGCCGGTCACGTCGCTGAAGCTATCAAAAATCAGGTAGGTGTTGAAGTCGACAAGAAAAAAATAAACCTCAGTACCGATATAAAGAATTTCGGTTCATATAACGCCGTGATAAAACTTTATAATGGTATTTCCGAAAAAATCGACATTGAAGTTATTGAAGGCTGACAGGTGATACCTGATGGAATCAAATAACGTGCCAAACAGTGCAGAAGCGGAACAGTCTGTTATAGGTGCTATTATCGCTGACCCGTCTGTAATTTCTAAAGTAATTGAAATCGTAAGACCGGAATATTTCTATAATAAGTATCACAGTGAACTTTACAGGGTTATTATTAATATGTATACAAACAATATACCTATTGACGTTGTGACTATACTTAACGAAATACACAGAATAAAGATTTTTGATAACGTCAGTGACGGAAGACGCTATCTTTCCGGAATTGCCAATGTGCTTCCCACAACTGCAAACGTCAGTAGTTACTGCCAGATAGTCAAAGAAAAATATATGTTGCGTTCCCTTGCCAAAATCGCCGAAGATTTAATTGAAAGCATAAACAAAGGCGATAATAAATCTGATAATCTTCTTGATTCCGCTGAACAAAAGATTTACGAACTTCGACAGGGAAGAAGTATAAAAGGTCTGACACCTATTTCGGAAGCTGTAACGGAGGCTTACGACAGACTGGGTAAAATTTCAGGTCCTGAAAAAGAAAAATATATCGGCGCACGTACAGGATTTACACTTCTTGACAGTATTATTTCAGGTCTGAACAAGTCTGACCTCGTTATAATTGCAGCACGTCCGGCAATGGGAAAAACTTCTTTCGCCATGAATATAGCCGTAAATGTCGCAAGACGTACCGAAAAGATAGTTGTGACATTCAACCTTGAAATGTCAAGTGAACAGCTTGCACTCCGTATGCTCTCCACAGAATCCCAAGTCGATTCCGGTCGTCTCCGTAACGGTCGTGTCTCTACGGAAGAATGGTCAAAACTGGCAACCGGTGCAGGATATTTGAGTACTCTTCCTATCTATATGGACGATACTGCAAGTATATCGGTACAGCAGATAAAAGCAAAACTAAGGAATATACACAATTTAGGTCTTGTCATTATCGACTATTTACAGCTTATATCATCATCTTCACGGCATGACAGCAGAGTTGTTGAAGTATCTGAAATAACACGTCAGCTTAAAATACTGGCTAAGGAACTTGATGTGCCTGTAATACTACTTTCACAGCTTTCAAGAGGCGTTGAAAGCCGTAACGACAAAAGACCTATGCTTTCAGATTTACGTGAATCCGGTTCTATAGAACAGGACGCTGATATAGTTATTTTCCTGTATCGTGACGCATATTACAACAAGGAAAGCACAAAACAGAATATTTCCGAATGCATTGTTGCAAAAAACCGCCACGGTGAAACCGGTACTGTTGAACTTATGTGGGATGGCAGATATACACGTTTTTCAAATCCGGATTACAGCAATCCGGCGGAGAGATAAAATGACTGATAAAATTTTTTCTTTTATAAAAAAATATAATATGATTAATAAAGGCGATACTGTCATATGCGGACTTTCAGGCGGTGCAGACAGTATCAGCCTTCTTGTTGTACTTACGGAAATAAGCCGTAAAACAGATTTTACCGTAAAGGCATTGCACGTAAACCACTGCTTACGTGGTGAGGAAAGCGACAGAGATGAAAATTTCTGCCGTGAACTATGTCGGAAAATGAATATTCCGTTTACTGCCGTTTCGTGTGATGTTACAACTTTCGCACAGGAAAAAGGACTTTCAACCGAAGAATCGGCAAGAATACTGAGATATAAAATATTTTCGGAAAATTCTTCCGGTGCAAAGATTGCCACCGCCCATAATGCCAATGATAATATTGAAACAGTGATATTCAATCTTGCAAGGGGTTCGGCACTGAAAGGCATATCAGGTATACCGCCGGTACGTGATAATATAATCCGTCCGCTACTGGTGGTAAGCCGTCAGGAGATTGAAGCATATCTCCGGAATATCGGTCAGGATTACGTTACAGACAGTACCAATCTTTCCGACGATTACACCCGAAACAAGATACGTCACAAGATTCTGCCGGTACTTTCCGTAATAAATCCGTCACTGATTGAAACTTCCGTGAACTCCATAGACGCTATACGTTCTGAAAATTCCCTTATCGAAGAACTTACGGAAAATGCACTTTCCGAATGCAGAAACGGTAATAAATTACAAGGTCTGAATAAATTCCACGAAGTAATCCGTAAAAGATGTATCGCACGGCTTCTGGCTGAAAATTCGCTGTCCTACTCTCATGACAGGCTTGTAACGGCTGACAAAATTCTCACGGACGGCGGAAAAATAAACATTTCAGGAGATATTTTTTTTGTTTCCGACGGTCACACCGCTGAACTGAAAAAAATTATCCCCGATACACAGCCGGAACTTCTTTCGACTGTCCTGAAAACCGGCGATAATTCTGTTTTTTCTGACAGGATTCTTTCATGTGAAATTCTTTCCTGTGAAGATTTGCAGAAAATTAATTATGTTCATAAAAAATTAACATTTTATTTATTGGATTATGATAAAATAATAGGAAGGGTTATTATACGTAACCGCCGTTTCGGTGACAGAATACAACTTCAGGGCAGAAATTTCACGTCATCGGTAAAAAAGCTGATTAACGAAAAAATCCCTGCCGGTGAACGTGATACACTTCACTTCCTTGAGGACGAAAAAGGCACTGTTTTCGCCGAAAAAATCGGTATCGCACAGCGTGTAGTCCCCGACAGCAATACTGTGAAATTTCTGAAAATTTCAGTAAGAAAAAAATAACAAAGATTGGAGTGGATATTTTTTGACACCAAAAAGAAACAGAGGCATTTTTACCTATCTGCTTGTCGTGATGATTGCCATTTTCGGAATTTATTTTCTAAGTACAAGGCTTACCGCCTCGACAAGCAAAAACGACTATACCAGTATAATAAGTCATTTTGATAATTTTGAAGTATCTTATTATGAACTTGATTTAGGTACAGGCGAACTTACTTATCAGCTGAGGGGGGAGGAAAGCAAAAAAAGATACGAAGTCCCTAACGTCAACATCTTCCTTAGCGATACCGAAGACTACAGGAAAAACTACAATGAAAAATACCCCGACGAACCTCTGAAACAGGACTATATTAAAATTACTGACCGTACATGGCTGTACTCGCTGATACCGGTAATTCTGACTATCATTCTCGGAATAGCTATACTTGTATTCATGATGAAACAAAGTAGCGGTGGTGGTAAATATACGTCTTTCGGAAAAGCTAATCTTAAAAACCAGTCCGGAGCAAGAAAAGCTACTTTTGCAGATGTCGCCGGTGCTGACGAGGAAAAACAGGAACTCGAAGAAATTGTTGACTACCTCAAAAATCCGAAAAAATATACTGAAATAGGTGCAAAAGTCCCGAAAGGTGTGCTACTCTTAGGTCCTCCCGGAACTGGTAAGACCTTACTCGCAAGAGCAGTCGCCGGTGAAGCCGGTTGTCCGTTCTTTCCCATTTCCGGTTCAGATTTCGTTGAAATGTTTGTCGGCGTAGGAGCGTCAAGAGTGCGTGACCTCTTTGAACAGGCTAAAAAACATTCACCGGCTATAATATTCATTGACGAAATAGACGCCGTCGGCAGACACCGTGGAGCAGGTCTCGGAGGCGGTCACGACGAACGTGAACAAACCCTCAATCAGTTACTCGTTGAAATGGACGGTTTCACCGGTAACGAAAGTGTAATAGTAATCGCCGCCACTAACAGACGTGATATTCTTGACCCTGCCCTGCTCCGTCCGGGACGTTTCGACAGACAGATTGTAGTAGGCTATCCGGATGTAAAGGGACGTGAAGAAATTCTGAACGTCCACGCTAAAAACAAGCCACTTGCTCCGGACGTTGATTTGAAAGTAATCGCACAGACTACACAGGGATTCACCGGTGCAGACCTCGAAAACTTACTGAATGAATCGGCATTACTCGCCGCACGTGCCGACAGACTTGCCATTACCGAAAAGGATATTGAAGACGCTACTATGAAAGTTATAGCCGGTCCTGAAAAGAAATCAAGAATAGTTTCCGAACATGACCGCCGTGTAACTGCCTATCACGAAGCCGGTCACGCTATAACGGCTTATAATCTTCCTACACAGGATAAAGTACATCAGGTAACTATTATTCAGCGTGGTATGGCTGCCGGACTTACCGTAACAAGACCCGATAATGATGACCAGCACGTTTCAAGGAATCAGATGAGGGAAAGTATTATAATGCTTCTCGGCGGACGTGTTGCGGAAGAACTGGTACTTGATGACATCTGTACAGGTGCATCAAACGATATTGAACGTGCTACGAATACTGCAAGAAACATGGTTACTAAGTACGGTTTTTCAAAGAAACTCGGTACAGTTGTATACGGTTCTGACAATGACGAAGTATTTCTTGGCAAGGATTACGGACATACAAGAAACTACAGCGAAGCAGTCGCCGGACAGATTGACAATGAAATATCATCTATCATTCATAAGGCTTACAGCGACTGTGCAGAAATCCTCACTGCCAATATGGATAAACTTCATTTACTCGCAAATTATTTACTTAAATTTGAAAAAATTGACGGTGATGACTTTGAAAAACTCATGAAAGGTGAAATTACTGAAGATATTCTCATTGACCCGACAGGCAGTAAAGAGATTTAAGAAAATCTCATAATAATTTTCCGGACTGCCGTTAAAAAAAATACCGGCAGTCTTTTTTAAAAAATAAAGATACAGGAGATAATAAAAATGGACAAAAAATATTATTCAAACCGTATAAACTCTATCCTTAGCGAAGTAAAAAAAGCTGTAATAGGCAAAGACCAGATTATTATAAAAGTTCTGCTTGCGATACTCTGTAAAGGACACGTGCTTATTGAGGACATTCCAGGGGTAGGCAAAACTACCCTTGCACTTGCGTTCTCGAAAGCCCTTTCACTCGAACACAACCGTATGCAGTTCACACCCGACGTACTTCCGTCAGATGTCACCGGCTTTTCAATCTATAACAAGAATACCGGAAATTTTGAGTTCCGTGAAGGTGTAGCGTTCTGTAACCTGTTCCTCGCCGACGAAATAAACCGTACTTCAAGTAAAACACAGTCGGCACTTCTCGAACTCATGGAGGAAAAAAGCATTACCGTCGACGGCGTGACTTATCATCTTCCCGAACCATATACTGTAATCGCTACACAGAATCCTATCGGTTCAGCCGGTACGCATAATTTACCGGATTCACAGCTTGACAGATTCATGTTAAAGTTAAGTATGGGCTATCCGGATTTCAGCGGAGAAGTTTCTATCCTGAAATCAAAATCGCATGATAATCCGCTTGCAAGCGTGAATCCTGTCGCAAATGCCGATATGATTCTTGAATTACAGGAATATATTTCCAATATATATATCGACGACAGAATTTACGAATATATAGTATCTCTCTCGACGGCAACAAGAAATCACCCTATGTTGAAACTCGGTATAAGCCCACGTGGTACGCTTGCATTAATGAACATCTCAAGAGGAATAGCGGTTGCAATGGGCAGGGATTATGTAATCCCCGATGACGTTTCATATATATGTCACGATGTTTTTGAACACCGTATAATGCTGAACTCTAAGGCGAAACTCGCTGAACTGACAGCCGGTAACATCATAACAGAAATAATAAAAACCGTATCAGTACCGAAAATTTCACAAGGGTAAGAAGTCATGATTATAACAAAAATACTTTTCCTGCTCCTGATAATAATATGTATATTTTTCTATATACTGTATATATGGGATTTTTCCCTGATACTCATGATAATATTCATAGCACTGCCTGTAGTGATGTTCGTCACAACGCTGATAACCAAAAAAATGACCAAAACAGAATTTGCCGTACCGTCGAAAACCACTCCGAAAAACACTTCATTTCCTGTACAGTTATGCGTTACCAACAACAGTATATTTCCGATAGGCAAGGCGGAAGCACATATAGAATATTATAATATTTTCAATAATCAGATAAACGAATTTGAACTGATGTTCCCATTACAAGCCCGAAATACCCAGCGTGTGACTTTCCAGTTAAGTTCAAAGTACTGCGGTATACTGAAAATACGTTCCGCACATATAGATATTTATGACCCTCTAAGAATGTTCCGTTTCAGAACCGGAATGAATATCACAGCGGAAATAGCGGTCATGCCGGAAATACATGAGGTAAACGGCACTATCAACTATACTGACCGTGAAACAGAAGAAAGTTCCGTATTTTCGGAGAGTACCGCCGGTGATGACCCTTCCGAAGTATTCGATTTAAGAGACTATGCCATAGGCGATAAAATAAACCGTATTCACTGGAAACTGTCTTCAAAGAAAGATGACCTTATAGTAAAAGATTACAGTCTGCCGGTAGATGTTCCATGTATGCTTTTTCTTAATTTAAGATGTTATGAGGATTCCGAATATACTTTACCGGTATTCGATACACTCGTTGAAACACTTATTTCAATATCGCAGTTTCTGATTGAAAACGAACGCATTCATACAATAGTTTTTTATAACGCCGTAATGAAAGAATTTTCTGAAATAGATATAACAAGTCAGGAAGTACTGACCCAGACCGTAAAAAAACTTATACTTTCAATGAAAGACAATCTTTTCTGTGAACCGCCGGAAAAATATTTCCAGTCTGAAAATATCTCTCTTTCGTCGTTTACGTTCATAACGTCCTTACCCGATACGCCGGTACTTAACTACATTGAAGAAAATATCGACGCTGATACAAGAAACGCTGTAGTAGTAGTCAAATCGCCGGAAGATGCCGAAAAAACCTGCTCCGGACTTGCTGAACTGAATGTAGTACCGGTTGTTATAGGCAGAATAACCGCATCAGTCAGGGATATGGAATTTTAGGGGGTACGGAACTTGAAAAAAAAGAATTTAGTCAACAATAACGGCGTTTTAATTTGCGACAGTATAGTAATGTCCGTAAAGAAAAAAAGACCGGACATCCGTAAGACAGAGGCTATCTTGATAGCCATAATGGGTTATGCTTCAGTAATAATGTCGTTCCTCGGAATGTTCAGTTTCAGTTATAATCATAAATGGCTTCTGTCGTGTGCCGTGATAGTATCACTGTTTTATATAATAGTCTCTCTTATCGGTAAGCGTTCACTGTGGATAATGCTTGCTTCGGTAGCGGTATTTACCGGTCTTGCATACCGTCAGATACAACATATTGCAGATGGTTTCAAGTTTATCTATAACGTAATATACAGTACATCGTATCATACTGACATACATTATTATAAATCGCTGAATCCGCTGGTTGAAGAAGAATCAGTAACGATATTCTTTATGTTTTCGGCGTGGTTGCTTGCAATGATAATATATTTCTTTACTATCTATCACCCTAACCCTATACTGCCATTGCTTGCGACATTTCCCATTCTCGAAACAGGACTTTACAACGGTATTGAAATTCCTATACCGTGGGCAGTAATGACCGTCGCTTACTGGCTGGCAGTGCTTGCAATGTCAACTATCGACATTGGCGAGATTAACGGCGGTAACGGCGGATTTGTCCGGAAAGACAATCTGTTTTTCCCTAAACGGCAGATGAGGTTGAAAGTAACCGAAAAATGTGGTATATTTATAATACTGGTAGTTCTGATAATAACGGCGGTATCGTCACTTATCATGCAGGTATCAGGCTATGAACGTAGTGAAGAACTTAATCGGAAACGTGTTGAAATCCGTGACGCCATAAACGATTTTTCACTTGAAAATCTCGCCGAAAGCGTTTCAAGACTTACAAGGGCGTTCGGTTTTGAATTTAAATACGAAAATCATAAGTTAGGTACTACTGACAGACTTAAATTCAAGAACATTACAGATTTAGTAGTTACTTTTGACCAGCCACAGACAAACGCCGTCTATCTCAAGGAATATACCGGTTCAATGTACGGTGATAATGAATGGTCAGATTTGCCGGACAGCTCCTATACTGACGGTCTTTTCACGGATTTTGAAAGATATGGTGTTTATCCACAGGACTTTCATTCACTGTTTTCACGTAACATAATGCCGGATATTATTACAAATACCATATGGATAAATTCCAAACTCCGTGACGACAAGAGTTTTGCACCGTATGGTACTGATAACTTCGGAAATCTCACTTACGATATGGACAGAGGTGTTTCCTCGAAACGCAAGGGGGAAAATGAATTTTCATATAAATTCGTTCCGACAGATGCGGAAAATATTTCAAATTTCCTCGGAGACATTATGGAAAATATATATTCCGCAAGCCTCGTATATAATGAAGATATTAAAAACAATCTCAGGCAGTACTGTACGGAAAACGGACTTTTCGCATATGATGAGGTATTTTACACTTACAATGAAATGCCTTTCAATAACGATAATTACGCATACTCAAACGGAAATGTACTTCTTGCACAGCTTCTCCAGAGCAGGTATAAGGAATTTGTATACAAAAATTATTTATACGTTCCGGATAATGAAAACATGGAAGAAATCCGCACAGCATACGGCGATATTATAAACCGTGATACAACATACGGAGGCGACAAAATAGCCGTTCTCAAAGCTATCAGAGAAAAAATAGAACAGGAAAATAATTATTCACTCAGTCCGGGGAAAACTCCGGCAAACCGTGATTTTATAAATTATTTTCTGCTTGAAAATCACCGTGGATACTGTATACACTATGCGACAGCCGGTGTAATGCTTGCGAGAATGGCAGGTATTCCGGCAAGATACGCAACCGGTTATATAGTAGTAAACGACGACTTCACAGACGAAACAAAAAACAGCGACGGAACTTATACAATAGAACTCAAAGATAACAGAAGTCATGCATGGGCGGAAATCTATTTAGACGGCTATGGCTGGTTGCCGTTTGAGTTCACAACAGGATATTCTGACAATAATCTTCCGGAAGAAGAATTTACTACTACTACAACTACAGAATCCGCCACACAACCCGAAACTACTACTACTGAAACATCAGGTTCTGAACAGTCAAGCACTTCACGGAGAACTTCAGGACAGCTTACAACCACTACAAAAACTACAATAGTTTCAAGCGGTGTTGTAGTAATAACAACTCCGGACGATAATAACACAGGCTTTACTGTACCGGATTCCGTGAAAAATGTAATTGCCGTGATTTTGTCTGTCGGAATGTTTATACTTGCCGTTCTCTTAAGAAGAAAAATTATCCTTGATTCACGTACAAGAAAATTCACTACCGGTAAAAATTCCGCAAAGGCAGTACATCTTTACGGATATGCGGAAAAACTCCTTGCAACTCAGAAACTTAAACAGGAAGAACTTAATTTCACGGAATTTGCAGAAAAAACCGAAAAATGTTTCAGCGGAAAACTTTTCAACAACGGAGATTTCAGTCATTTCATGGATATATCCCTGCAAGCCGGTTTCGGTAACTCCGCACCCAATAATGACGAAATTAAATTCAGTCAGAAACTTGTAGACGATATGTCAGAAAAAATCTATGAACAGTCAGATACAATCCACAAATTTATTATGAAATTCGTGACTGTCCTTGTAAAGTGAGGTAATTTTTTATGAATACAACCCGAAAAGGTCTGATATTACTGATTTCCGGAATAATAATCGCATTTTTCCCGAATGTAATATCATCATTGTTTTATATAATCGGTATGGCAGTAATTATTTTCAGCGTGATAAATATAATACGTTCGCTTACTTCCGGAAGTCCGCATATAATTCCGGATATTATCGGTATACTGATAGGCGGTGCTATAACGTCGCTCCCACGCTTCGTACAGACTATTATTCCGCTTACCATAGGACTTATTTTAGCATTTAACGGTATCGATTACGCTGTAAGGGCGTTAAATAATAACGGTTCACGGATAGTAAATGCGGTACTTGCTTCTATAGATTTAGTACTCGGTGGGACGCTCCTGTTTAATCTGCTGTCTGCCGGAAACGCTACAAGAATTATCGCCGGTATCGTAATGATTGCCACAGGTGCTTATGACTGCATTTCAGATAAAAAATCCGGCGGAAGTAACAGTAACATCATAGATTTATAAACTCATAAGTCCGGAGAAATCCGGACTTTTTTTCTTGACTTTTTATAATTAATATTGTATAATATTATAATCTTAAAATTAAGGAGAATCAAATATGGACGTATGGACATACAATCAATTCAAGGAAATAGAAATAAGACTGGACGACGGACAATATCTTTATGCCTTAATAAACGGTGATTATGGCTGGCTGATGTATCTGCGTGAAGAAGGAGATTCCGGATTAAGTTCACGCAATCCCGATTACAACGGCTCAGACGACGAAACAATGAAATTTACTTTAAGTAACGGACAAGTGGATTATTACCCTTTATCATGGGTTCTGCCAGCTGAAACTATCAATAAGGCACTTTTATATTTTGAGAAAACTCATAAAATCCCTGAATTTATTACATGGCATGATGACTATGGAGTAATATTATGACAATAAATAAACTTATCACCAAAGCGATAAAACATAGTAGTATGGTTTTCGGGCTGGATTCCGACAGACTTATACACAAACCGCTTTTCAGTCCAGAAACAAACGATATACACAGATTATACAGTTATGTGACGGAAAAACCTGTAACATATATACCGCCGTTTGAAAAGATACGCAACTATAATAAAACTTTCCGACTACATGAATTTTCAATGAAAAAATACAAGCGTAACGATTACGGACTTTGCAGTCATGACGGAATTTATATTCTTTCATATATTTTTGAGTTCGCCTATTTTGACTTTGAAAAAAGCAGTTTTCCGGAATTATCATACTTTGTCAATACACTTTCCATGTTAATTCAGTATACGCTTTCCGACGGACTTTTACACTATGCGTTACCGGAATATATGTGTATGCTTGCCGACGGATTATTACCCTATGAAGAAGAATGTTTCCATAATTTCTACCTGATTGATTTTTCTGAATCTCCCGATACCGTGGAGGCTATAAAGCATTTCAGTCTTGATATTAATAACGGAAATATACGTTTCATTTTCAAGGATTACAACACTACGTCTGATAACGTATTTGCGGAACTTATAAATAAAAATGATTTTATTGAATTTCTGCAAAAAACGTATCCGCCGGAAATAATCGAAAAATTAAATACTGATATACTGAAAATACTTTCGTATATGTAACTATGAGGTGGAAAATTTGAACAGTGAACTATTACAGAAAAAAATTTTATTACAGCGTGTTCACAATATGCTGAAAACAATATCTGGAATTAAAGTTATTGAAATTTGTGAAAATATTAAAATCACAGACAAAATACAAAATTATTATTCATGTGAAAAAGTTCCGGATTTAAAAATAGCCTGTAATTCGGAGAATATTTACGGTTTTATTATCGAAAATATGCACCTCGTGAATAATATGACTGTCTATATTTTATTTGAGAGCATTCCGGTAAAAGTAAAAATAATGGTCGTTTCCACTGCTGTAAAAAGTCTATGGAACACCTACCATGAAATAACAATTATCGACGAAAACATGACAAAAGTCTATGAAATCGGTTTTGATTCCCGTGATGAATATAATTATTTATTTGATATATTTTATATAAAAACGCCTGAATAATTCAGGCTTTTTTCTTGACTTTTTCCGGCAGATACTGTATAATTATTCTATAAATTTACAGGAGTATCAAAAATGGAAAAATATATAGTTAAAATTGTTAATATTGAAAACAATATCGAATCTAAAATAACCATATTTGCAGACGAAGCCGAAACATCAGACAATATTATTCTGAAATCAGATATTAAAGATAAAAAAATTTTTATTAAAGATTATAATTATTTTTCGGCATATCAGAAATTCCGTGATAAATTACTGGAAATGAACTACGGAATAAAATGTAAAGGCTCACAGTTAAACGCCGTACAGTCGGGAATGATGGGAGTTTGTAATAAAATTTATCTTGTGAATTTAGGACAAAAAGCATTATCTGAAAATATAGTCTGCATTTTTGAATATTCTGATATGAAAAATTTCCCCGATACTAAAGCACAAAATGATTTTTCTGAAAAATGGTTTGCATCTGTAAGGAAGGTGAATTAATTGGACAAAGAACTTAAAGAATTATTAAATCAGAAACTCGCCGAAAATAAACGTCGTCTTAAAGAAATCTGCATAGATAAAACAAAATTGCAGATTATGCAGGAAGTCGAAAATTTTCCGGAAAAATACCGTTTCGCCGACGACAACGAAAAAAAACGTATTGAAATTTTCATGGAAAAAATTCCGTTTTCAATATTGCATATTGATTTTTCATTGCTTCCGGAAAGTCCCCTGACAGAACACGAAAAATGTTATCTATGTTTTCTTGAGGGTAGCGAAGAAATTTTTGATATGTATATTTACGGAAATTTCAGCGATTTTATACGGGATTATGATGATTTTTTCTTCTTCAGTGCATATCTGCTTATCATTGACGAAGATTTCCGGCGGTTTGTTCATATTGATGATGAATTTAATCAAAAAGAGTCTTACATAGATTAAGGAGCAGTTATAACATGAAAAACATAGACAAATCTATTGAAGAACTTGAAAACGATTACTGGTGTGAACCTAATTTCAGCTCTTATGTATCCGAAACCTGCCACAGTGCAAGGAAAAAAACAATAACTAAACTCTTATATGAGGAAATAAGGCTTATGATAGGTCAGAAAATCGGTCTGAAATATCTTTTACCCATTGCAGTTTCCATATTAGAAAAAAATCCGCTTATTGAAGTTACTTTTTTCAAGGGAGATTTATTAATACAATTACTGCGTCTGGATATTATTGACTGGAAATATAATAAAATGGATTTACATAAATTCAGAACAATAATACTTGATAATTATTCATTAATAAAATCCTGTGAGGAAATCCCTATAAAAATGACTGAAAAATATTTTTTGAAATGAGATGAAACTATGACTTTATACAGACCTGTCGGCACTGCTGAACTTGATTTAATAGCCGAAAGCGATTACGAAAAATTTCCGCCACGACTTCCCGAACAGCCTATTTTCTATCCAGTACTAAACTATGATTACGCTTGTGAAATCGCTGAAAAATGGAATACAAAAACTGCTGACGGAAAAGGTTACGTAACGGAATTTGAAGTTGATGACCAATATATTAAAAATTTTACTGTTCATACAGTAGGTGCAAAACATCATAAGGAGTTATGGATTCCGGCGGAAGAACTGAAAAATTTCAACCGTCATATTATCGGAAAAATTAAAATAATTGCAAAATTTTCGGAGAATTAATCATGAAAAAACTAATCGGAAAATATTGCGAAAAAGAATATATAATTGACGGAGTTAAAACATATATAATTCCGGAAAAATATTATGACAAAATTTATCATGATATTGAAACTTCGGATATGATTAGTAAAGAACATCATTTATCTTTTATAACATACATTAAAAATATAAATGTTTCTGAACTTTATCTGTCAATTGTATCTTTATACAGGGATAATTTGCAGATGTTCGTATATTGTTACGAATATGACGGAAAATTATATCACGTCTCACTCAAAACCGGCTGGGTATGTCTCGAATGCCGGCAACTGAACACATTTGACGGCATATACGCTATGCCAATGTATGAAGATGACCATACTTTTCTTCCATTGGACGTAACCCCAGAAATACCACCGGTTTTTAAGAAAATTCCGTGCCAGTATTGCGGAAAATTTTTAAACAGAAGATTTTTTAAAATAAAGAGGTAAAATATTATGAGCCGTTCATTTCAGATAAATACAGAAAAAAATCCGGACTTTACAGTACAAGATATTCTGAATACTATTAAAACCCTAAGAGATTCCGACAAGGAAATAAATTTAAAAAATATCCGTATAATAAATCATTCTGAAAATTATTATACTTTCGATACTGAAGACTGTATTGTACATATAACTTTCCATAGTACAGAAT
>JAIDQQ010000042.1 GCA_029062165.1 Ruminococcus sp. | reverse complement strand
CTATTATACTATATGTACAGGTCATATTTTGTCAGAAAAAGTAACCGGAATATAAAATTTTTCCGGAATAAAAAATTACTGAAAAATGTTGAAAAAAGTCTTTTGCAGTGATATAATTAATATATCCGAAAAAAAAGAGGTGATATAAACTGTATAAACAATTTTGGAAAGGAAGTGCATTGCTTGCACCGTTACCGGCGACACTCGTTACGTGCGGTACTATGGAAAATCCTAATGTTTTAACTATTGCATGGACTGGCATATGTTGTACCCGCCCGCCTATGACCTACATTTCCGTGAGACCTGAACGCTTTTCGCATGATATAATAGAAAAATCCGGTGAATTTGTCATAAACCTTACTACTTCCGCAATGGTAAAGTATACAGACCTATGCGGAGTTAAAAGCGGTAGAGACGTTGACAAATTCAGCCTATGCGGATTTCATACTGTACCTGCTCATGAAGTTTCCGTACCGCTTATAGAAGAATGTCCGGTATCTCTTGAATGCCGTGTAACCGAAGTCAAACCGTTAGGAAGTCACACAATGTTTCTTGCGGAGATAGTCGGCATTGACGTTGACGAAAAGTACATTGACAGCAAGGGAAAATTAAATCTTCAACAGTGCGGACTTACTGCCTATGCACACGGCGAATATTTTACACTCGGCAGAAAAACAGGCGATTTCGGTTATTCAGTCCGGAAAAAAAAGAAAAACCGAAAATTTTAACCTGCTATGTCTTCAATGAATTTCCTTAGTTCCTCGTCGGATTCCATGACGATTCCGGCAGAAATTATCTGACGGTCATAATCCGAAAGAAGATTCACATTATAATCTATGATTTTGTATGGAGTATCGCTTTCACCACGGAAAACACCTATTTTTCCGTCATATTCACGTACTATGCATTCCGGCTGTGTGACTTCCGGAACGTTTACGGCGAATTTTGTTTGAATTTTGGTATTCCGGACGCTCTGGGCAAGTGTACATATCACGAGTACACCGGCAGTAGCCACAGAAGCGAATACCATAAAAAATATTTTCCGGTTTGAAATTTTTTCCATGAAAAAATACCTCCCTTTACTGAATTTCTGTAAATATTATCGTCTGTTTTTGCTATATTATACAAATTACGGTTTTTTTTCAAAAAATACTTAACAAACGGAAAAAAATGTGGTATAATATAAAAGACGGTTCAATCTGACCGGAAATTAAAAAATTCTGCTTTTTTTAAGACCTTTTTTCAGACAGTCCGGCACTCTGTCTGATTCAGGAATATAAATAACAGAAAGGAGTTTCACCGTTATATACGGTAAGAAAACAAAATGAGTACTACTAACAACAATGTACAGTCAGGAAGCAGACGTAAAAAGAAGAAAAAACAAAGTCTGCCCGTGAGGATTCTTAAAAAACTACTGGCTGTAATCTCCACAACTTTGCTTTCGCTGTTTCTTGTAATGGTAATTACCGGTACAATCGTAGCGACTGCATTAACTGTCTACGTCCTTGACTTTATGGACGATTCTACAAACGTGACACTTCAGGAACTTGAATCCGGTAGCGATACTTATTTCTACGGTATTCAGAAAAATGACAAGGGTAAAGACGAAATAGTCATACTCAACAGGGTAAAAACCGATGTCCAGCGTATACCGGTATCAATCGACAGAATACCACAGCACGTCCGAGACGCTTTCGTATACACCGAAGACGAACGTTTCTATCTTCACGAAGGTGTCGACTATAAACGTACACTTTCGGCATTTATGAATATGTTCCTGCATTTCTACGACTCAAATCAGGGTGGTTCTACTATAACACAGCAGTTAATAAAGAACCTCACCGGCGACAAGGAAACATCGCCACAACGTAAAATCCGAGAGATTTTCAGGGCTATGCAACTTGAAAGAACCTACACCAAAGACGAAATACTTGAAGAATATCTCAATTATATCGGTTTCGGCGGACCTATAAACGGTATACAGCTTGCCTCTATCCGATATTTCGGAAAGAACGTCGACGAGATAACAGTTCCGGAAGCTGCCGTACTTGCGGCGATTCCTAAATCTCCGGAATATTACGGTCCTTTCGTCGAGACATACAACGATAACAACCGGCTTATCATAGACGGTAAGGCAAATAACAGAGAACGTCAGCGTTATGTTCTCTATCAGATGTACAAGAATGGTGCTATAACTTTCGACGAATATCAGAAATATTTAAGTACGAAACTTGTATATACGGATTCGGAAGAATATTTAAGACTACACCCCGAAGACAGAGCAGAAGAACTCGAACAGGAACAGACCGCTTATTCATGGGTAGTAGATGCTATGTACTATGAAGTAGCAGACTTCCTTATGAACGAGTACAACATTGACCAGTCCGAAGCTATAAGGCGTATAAATAAGGGCGGTTACAAGATTTACTCGACTGTTGACGATACTATGCAGAAGTATGTTGAAGAAAAATTCCTTGACCTCGGTAATCTGTTAAGCGTAGACAGTGTACGTCGCTGGGCGGATATAGACGGTGACGGTCAGGCAGAAGAATATCTGCCACACGTAGCATTCGTGGCACTCAATTATGACGGCTCTGTAAAAGCCCTTGCAGGTGACTGGGGTGAAAAAACAACATCACTTTCAACGAGTTACGCAGTACAGGAAAGGCGACAGGTTGGTTCAACTATGAAACCGGTTGCATCTTACGGACTTGCACTTGAAAATGATATTATTCACTGGGGTTCTACATTCCGTGACGCTCCTATAATGACAGACGGCAACGGTGAACCTTGGCCAACTAACTACGGAAAAACGCTCTCATATGGTACGTACAGTGTTTACTACTTCTTACAACAGTCATTCAATACAGTACCGGCACAGCTTGTAGAATCAATGACACCGGAAGCAGTATGGAATTTCTGTACAAAGAATCTCGGTATGGGCTTAGTTGAGGAAGATAAGAAAATAGCACCTCTTGCACTTGGTGCGTTGACTTACGGTATTACACTTGAAGAACTCGTAAACGCTTATATTCCGTATGGTAATCAGGGTGTATTCAATGACGCACATATAGTAACAAGAATAGAAGACGGTACACAGGAAATAATTTATCAGAATGACGGTAATGCACGTTACGCCGTAAGCGATGAGACAGCATGGGTTATGAACAGACTTCTGAAAAATGTTGTTGATAATGGTACAGGTACAGCCGCCAAACTTAGTAATAAAGTAGTTGTAGGAAAAACCGGTACTACTGATAACTGGTACGACGAAGCTTTTGTAGGACTTACAAGAGATTTTGTATCAGGAATAACAGTCGGATATAAGTATAATAATAATCAGCTTTGCCTGCCATCAAACTTCAAGTCTGCACAGGTATGGAATAACATTATAGGCGAATACGCAAATACGATGTTCCTTGATACACCGGCAGATTTTGACCCAGTAGAATCAGTTATTTCACAACCTATGTGTCCGGCAAGCGGAATGATTGCCGGTACTTACTGTGCAAAAGGTATAACAGGTTACTGGAAATCAACATATGCACCGGTTTGTACAGGTTCGCATAGTGGTGCGGTTTCCAATCCGGCAGTAAGCAGTAGTTCTGGAAGCAACAGTTACAGTAATACAAGCTACAGCAACAGTAACAGTAATAGTAACAGCAGTAGTTACAATAACTATATAACACCAAGTTCAAACAACTACAGCAGTAGCAGTAACACGACATACGATAACAGTTACAACAACAATTACAGCTATGACAACAGTTATAATAACAACTATACTGATAATAGTAGCAGTAATACGTGGGACACCGGTTACGATAGTACCGGTGGCAGTACATGGGACACAGGTTACGACAGTACCGGCGGTAGTACATGGGATACAGGTTATGACAGTACCGGCGGTAGTACATGGGACACAGGTTATGACAGCACCGGCGGTAGTACGTGGGACACAGGTTATGATAGCACCGGCGGTAGTACGTGGGACACCGGTTACGACAGTACCGGCGGTGGCACATGGGATACCGGTTATGATAATACCGGTGCAGACACATACTGGTGATAATTTAAAAATCTGAATACAAAAAATACCGGTTAAATATATTTTAACCGGTATATTCATAAGGAGAAGAATATGGATAATTCAATAAAAATGTGCTGTCCGTGTCATTTCGGACTGGAAAGCGTTCTGAAATACGAGATAGCAAAAATAGGCGGAGACAACATAAAGGTAAATGATGGTAAAGTAAGTTTCACCGGTGACGAGAATATACTTGCAAGAGCTAATCTGTGTCTTTCTACAGCCGAACGTGTCATGATAGAACTTGCCGAATTTAAAGCGGTCACTTTTGAGGAACTATTTCAGAATGTAAGGTCAATTGAACTTGAAAGATATATCGGTATTAAAGATGCTTTCCCTGTAAAAGGCTATTCATTGAACTCAAAATTACATAGTGTACCGGATTGTCAGGCGATAATAAAAAAGGCAGTCGTTGAACGTCTTAAAGGCAAGTATGGTGTGGAATGGTTTGAGGAAACCGGTGCAACAGTACAGATAAAATTCAGCATACTCAAGGATAATGTGATAATTTATCTTGATACAAGCGGAACAGGTCTCCATAAGAGAGGGTACAGACGTAATTCAAATTCTGCACCTATTAAGGAAACACTCGCTGCCGGAATAGTAGATTTGGCAAGAATCCATCCGGATTCCGTAGTATGTGACCCTTTCTGCGGAAGTGGTACGCTACTTATTGAAGCCGGTCTTAAAGCCCTTAATATCGCACCTTGCATAAACAGACGTTTTTCCGCTGAAAAGTGGGAAAGTATTCCGGATAGTGTATGGCGTGAAGAGCGTACAAGGGCTATAGACAGTGTAAACCGTTCCGCAAAATTCGAGGCTGTCGGATTTGATATAGACGATTCAGCAGTAGCACTTACTCTTGACAATGCACGGAAAGCCGGTATAAAATCACGCATGAAGATTGAACAGGCTGACATTTCTAAATTCAGACAGCCGGAAAATTCAATAGTTATCTGTAATCCGCCATACGGTGAACGACTTCTTGAAATCCGTGAAGCTGAAAATATTTACAGACAAATGGGAAAAGTTTTCGGAAAAGGTAGCGGACAATCGAGTTATATCATCTCACCGCATGAAGAATTTGAAAGTTTTTTCGGTAAGAAAGCACATAAACGTCGTAAATTATATAACGGCATGATAAAATGTCAGCTTTATATGTATTTCTGAATGAATTACTATACAAAAAGAAAAATTTTAAATTTATTTTTTCCTGTAAGATGTCCGGTATGCAATGAGTTGATAGCCGGAAATGACAGATTCTGTCCGGAATGTACTGACAAATTGACATCATATACCGGAAATTTCAGTATAGACGGTGCTTCGGAAAGTTTTGCGGTATTTGAGTACAATAAGGAAGTACTTCCGGCGGTACATCTTCTTAAAAACGGTAGTTGCGGAAATTCTGCCTATGCATTCGGGGCTTGTCTTGCGGACGTCCTTAAAAATAACGATATATCCGGTAAAATTGATATTATAGTACCTGTACCGCTGTCTGATAGTTCACGGCGGAAACGTGGTTATAATCAGACGTTTCTTATTGCCGAGGCTATCGGGGCGGAAATAAATAAACCTGTCCGGTGTTCAGTACGTAAAATCCGTGAGACTAAAGAACAGAAAACTCTGAGCAGGGAAGAAAGAAAACTGAATCTTAAAAATGCGTTTGAGGTTACGGAAAATATTTCCGGAAAACGTATACTTCTCATTGACGATATAACCACAACAGGCAGTACGCTTTCTGAAATTGCCGTATTGTTGCGTAAAAACGGTGCGAAAGACGTAATATGTAGTGCGGTCATGAAGGTTGAAAAAAAGAAAACAGGTACATAATAATGTACCTGTTTTTTTGCGTTCAGCGTGTTAAATTATGGATTTACAAAATTAAGAGGGTCTTGTTTAGTACCGTTTACACGTACTTCAAAGTGAAGATGTGCACCTGTTGACCAACCTGTAGAACCTACTGTACCTATTATATCGCCTTGCTGAACATAGTCACCGACAGAAACATTTGCGGAAGTCATATGACCGTAAAGTGTAGTATATGTACCGTCATGCTGAATGATTACGTAATTTCCGTAACCACCACCACAACCACAGCTTGAAGATTTTCCGTAGTTATGCGTACAGCTGTTGTTTACGTATGTGACAGTACCGGATTTTGAAGCAACTATATTTGCCCCCATGATACCGGCATCACCAATGTCAATAGCTCCGTGCATAGTTCCCCACCGCTGTGCAAACGGACTTGATATATAATAATAACCAGGTGTGGGCCATATGTATCCGGCTGCCGACGGAGCAGGTATTTTTGTTGTGGTAGTTGTAGTAGTTGCTTGTTCTGTAGTTGTTGTAACAGTAGTCTGAGTTGCTGTTGTAGTAGTGGAAGTTGTAGTAGTGGTAGTAGTAGTCTGTTGTGCGAGAATTTCCGCCTGACGTGAAGCCTCTTCACGAGAAGCCTGTTCCCTTGAAGCTTGTTCTATACGTTCTTGTTCTCTTGAAGCCTCCTCACGAGAAGCAACTTCTCTTGAAGCTTGTTCTATACGTTCCTGTTCTCTTGAAGCCTCTTCACGAGAAGCAACTTCTCTTGAAGCTTGTTCTATGCGTTCCTGCTCCCTTGAAGCCTCTTCACGTGAGGCAATTTCACGAGATTCAATTTCTCTTGATTCCTGTTCACGAGAAGCAATTTCACGAGATTCGATTTCTCTTGATTCCTGTTCACGAGAAGCAATTTCACGGGATTCGATTTCCCTCGATTCCTGTTCACGAGAAGCAATTTCACGGGATTCGATTTCCCTTGATTCCTGTTCTCGTGAGGCTTGTTCAATAGCAAGTAGTCTTTCCTGTTCGAGACGTTCAGCTTCAAGACGTTCTGCTTCTTTCTGTGCGGCTATACGACGTTGTTCTTCTTCATAACGGCGTTGTGCTTCTTCGGCGTGACGGCGTATTTCTTCTTCTATCTTGATTTCTTCCTGAGCGAGTTCGTCAAGATATTTTTGAGTATCGGTTTTAGTCTTGTCAAGCCTGATTTGTTCAAGCTGTATTCGGTCAATAATTTCCTGTGTCTGTTCCATTTTTTCGTTAAGCTGGAGGATTTCAGCCGATTTTTCAGTTACTTTTTCGGCTTGAAGTTCAAGTTTTATCTGTAGGGTAGACTTTTCAAATTCGAGGTCTTTTTTTGATTTTTCAAGACCGTCTATTTCGTCAAGTAATTTGTTTATGAGTTCCTCGTCGTGTGAAGCTATTCTGTTTACAAGTTCAACGCTTGACATTACATCATAGAAACTTGCAGAACCCAGTACCACTTCAGCGAGTTTGTTATTGCCTGATATGTACATAGTGCAAAGACGCTTTTTAAATAATTCGATATTACTGTTGATAAGTTCCTGCTGTACGGATATATCAGAATCAAGATGTCTGATATTTTCTTCCGTGGAGGAAATTTCTTCGGTCAGTTTATCGAGTTCATTGTTAAGGAGAAATATATTCTGTTGAATAAGATAAATCTGTTCAGCGAGTGCTTCCTGAAAATTTTTCTGACTGGCTTTATCGTTTTCAAGAGAGTTTATTTGTGTTTCATACTCAGCAATTTTAGCTTCGTTTGCTTTTCTTTCCTCCTGAATTTCCGCAATTGATTTAGCAGAAACGTCTGTCTGAATGTCATTTGAATCAGTATAATTAGCAATTATTCCGGCAGATATTGCGGAACAAGTCATAAAGGCAAGAATTTTTTTAACTATGATTAAATTTTTCATTATAAGCGGTAGTCCTGAAAGACTACTGCCTCCTTTCATAAAACTATTTTACGGACTTATATAATCGAGGGGGTTGGAATCTATACCGTTAATACGGAGTTCAAAGTGCAGGTGCGGACCTGTTGACCAGCCTGTTGAACCGACTGCACCTATTTTCTGTCCCTGATGGACGTAATCGCCTACAGAGACGGTCACGTACGCCATATGTGCGGATATAGTTGTATATGTGCCGTCATGGGATATTGTAACATAATTTCCGAAGTTACCGCCACAACCGCAACCAACATCCTCTTTTCCGTAATTGTGTGTACAGGAATTATTTACAGATATTACAATACCGTCACGGACTGCACAGACGTCAGCACCGTCAATACCGGCGTTGCCTATGTCGATGCCTTTATGTTGTAAGCCCTCACGCTCACCGTAATAACTGGTGACGTAGTAATAATCAGGTACAGGCCATATATATGACTGTGTTTCAGGAGCAGGAATTTCAGGCGGAACAGATTCCTGTTGTGGTACTTGCTGTTCAAGCCATTGCAGATATAGTCTGTTCTGTTCCTCTTGTTTTCTAAGTTCTTCTTCCTGTCGACGACGTTCTTCTTCCTGTTCGATACGTTGTTGTTCTTCCAGTTCAAGACGACGTTTTTCTTCTTCCTGCTGTTGCCTGATAAGTTCTTCCTGTTTGCGTATCAGTTCTTCCTGTTTACGTTGGAATTCTTCTTCCATTTTACGTCTTTGTTGTTCTTCGTAAAGTCTTTGAGCCTCTTCGGCTTTACGTCGGATTTCTTCCTGAATTTCCTGCTCCTGCCTGTCGAAATCAGCACGGAGCATTTCAGCATCCTGTTTGGAGTTCTGAATTTTATTCTGCTGTGCGTTAATCTGTTCCATGATAGTCTGTGACTGTGACATTTTATCATTAAGGGACTGTATTTCAGCAGTTTTTTCAGATTTTTTCTGTTCCTGTTCAGAAAGTTTAGCTTCAAGACTTTGTTTTTCTGTTTCGAGGTCTTTTCTGTCCTTTTCGAGACCGCTTATATCTCCGAGAATTTCATTTATCAGTTTTTCATCATATTCAGCCATGTTGTTGACGATTTTCACACGGGTCATCATATCATAGAAACTTGACGAGCCGAGAAGCATAGAAATCATATTGTCGTTGTTTCCGGATATATACATGGCACATAGTCTTTTCTTGAAGAGTTCAATACTTTCTTCAATTTCTTTTTGTCGTGCCGATATGCTGTAATCAAGAAATTCTATATTCTCTTCTGCTTTCTGAATATCGGAATTTAATTTTTCGAGTTCTTGACCGAGAAGAGTTATATTTTCCTGAATGAGTTCAATCTGTTCCGCTAAAGTCTGTTGCAGTGACTGTTCACCTGACATACTTTCGCCGAGTTCAGAAATCTGTTTTTCAAATTCTGCAATTTTGTCTTCATTGGCTTTTCTTTCCGCCTGAATTTCCGGAATAGTCTTTGCAGATTTTTCCTGTGACGAAAAATTAACTACAGTTCCGGCAGAGACAGCCGAACATATAACAAAAGTAAAGATTTTAGCTAATATTTTTTTCAAACTGTCTGCCACTCCTTTTTTTCAGACATCAAGATGTTTCTGTGTACTTATGACGCTACCTACAGCACCCATGAACGCACCGGCAATAAGATAGCATACAAGTACGGATATTCTTATCTGTGAGAACGGTATAATATTACCTATGTTAAAAGCACTCATAAGAGCAGGTTGTGAAGTAAGTACGTTATACACAGAACGGTATATAGCCCATGTTATGAAAAATGCTCCTGTACCGGAAAAGAAACCGGTAACCATGCCTTCCACGAAGAACGGCATACGGATAAATACATCAGTAGCACCGACATATTTCATAATCTGTATTTCCTCACGGCGTGCGTATACGCTTGCTTTGGTGGTATTTGAAATCATAATCATTGACACTATGACCAGTGCTATTATTACCGCACCGGCTATAAGAGTAGCCATTTTTCTTAATTCTATAAGAAATTCCGTAACCTGTGTTGAGGAATCGACTTCCTGAATATCGGGTATCAAGGATATAGCTGTTGTTGTATCTTCAATAAGCGAAGTATCTTTCAATGTAACGCTGAAACCGTCGGGCATGAAGTCGTAACCGTCAATGTAGTTGAAGATAGCACGTCCACGGCTGTCAATTCTGTTCTGCATACGTTCAAGAGCCTGTTGCCTTGAGATGTATTCTATAGTATTTACGTTATCAAGATTTGTGATTTCATTTTCTATTTCATTAACTCTTGCATCGGAAGTGCCTATATTCACATATACTGCTATTTCATTCTGTTCGCTCAGACCGGTTATCATAGAGTTGATATTTATATAGAATAATCCGGCAACCCCTACAAGCAGAAGTGATATTAAAAGCACACAGAAAGTTGCAAAAGCCATCATTTTATTTTTCCAGATATTTTCAACGCCCTGGTCAGCGAGATATTTAAAACCGCTTGGTTTCATTCTGTACCCCCTTGTGACTGTTCCATAATAGCCGATATAATCTGTTCAGCGTCGACACTTTCGGCGGAATCATCACCGGAAGTTTCCAGTGAAGCTATAAGTTCATTTATATCGTCGTCGACGTTATCCGTCTGAATATCGTTATCCGGTTCAGGAATATCATTTATAATAAGTTCTTCCTGTAAAGTAGTACGATACGACTTTATTTTTATTTCCGGTGAAGAGGGTGCAACTGATTTTATTTCAACAATTTCTTCAGGTTCGTCACTGAAATCAATATCGGGAAATTCAGACTCGCCGAGAAGTTCTTCAGCGTCTGTACCGTCGTCTTCTGTGAAGCTGTCGGGTACAGGAAGTATAGCCGGTTCAAAGTCTGTCAGGTCGTCGGAAGTACCGGCTACAATTTCGTCAAATACAATCTGACCATCGGTAATATTTATGATACGTCCGCCGAAATGCCTTACTAAATCGTGTTCATGCGTGACCATAAGAATAGTAGTACCCTGGTCATTGATACCTTTAAGAAGTTCTACTATTTCATATGAAAGTTCAGGGTCAATATTTCCGGTAGGTTCGTCGGCGATTATAAGTTGCGGGTCATTGACTAAAGCACGGGCTATAGCTACACGTTGCATTTCACCGCCGGAAAGTTCGTCGGGATAGGAATTGGCTTTTTCCTTAAGTCCTACAAGTCCGATAACATACGGAACACGTTTTTTAATATATTTCACCGGAGCGTCGATAACACGGAGTACAAAGGCTATATTTTCGTATACAGTCATTGACGGTATCAGCCGGAAATCCTGAAAGACAAAGCCTAATGTTCTCCGGAACTCCGGAATTTTACTTTTTTTCAGCTTGCCGAGGTCATAGCCGTTCACGGTAACAGAACCGCTTGTGGCATCTATTTCCTTGAGAAGCAGTTTAATCATGGTACTTTTTCCCGCACCTGACGAACCTACAACAAATGTGAAGTCACCGTCGTTTATCTTGAGACTTACATTGTTTAAAGCGTCGACACCGCTTGAATAAGTTACAGATACGTTTTTAAGCTCTACCAAGTATTCACACCTTCCTTAAAATTTAACCGGATTAGCAGAAAGATATTTCTTTACCATAAGGGCAATCTTGAATATTATAGCGTGGTCAAATTCCCTGAGGTCAAGACCGGTGAGTTTCTTTATTTTTTCGAGCCTGTAGACGAGAGTATTTCTGTGTACAAATAATTTTCTTGAAGTTTCAGAAACATTGAGGTTATTTTCAAAGAATTTCTGTATAGTGAACAGTGTTTCGTGGTCAAGTGATTCTATACTGCCAACCTTGAAGACTTCGTGCAGGAAAGTTTCGCAGAGTACGGTAGGAAGATGATATATAAGCCTTGCGATACCGAGATTATCATAGCTTACAATTACCTTATCGGTATCAAAAACCTTACCGACTTCAAGAGCCATCTGAGCTTCTTTAAAAGAGCGTGCAAGTTCCTTTACGCCTACTACTGCCGTACCGATACCAACATTGACTCTTGTATAAAATTCACTGCTCAGGGTATCAGCTATTGAACGTGCGAGCTTTTCGAGGTCTTTGGAATCTACTGTACTTTTCAGTTCCTTTACAAGCACTATATCGCTTTCGGTTATATTGAAGACAAAATCCTTGTTTTTGTCGGGGAAGAGATTCTGAATAACGTCATAGGCGGAAATATCGTTAGCAGAAATTATTCTTATAAGGAATACCGCACGGCTTATTTCCGCATTGAAATGCAGTTCACGAGCCTTTATTACAATATCACCGGGGAGAACATTATCAAGAATTACATTTTTGATAAAATTGTTACGGTCATATTTTTCGTCATAGTACTGTTTGATGTTGGAGAGGGTTATAGACAGTATACTTGCGTATTTGGCGGCGGAATCGTCCACACCTTCGACGAATACGGCGTAATCAGGCTTTACCCTTGAGCCGAACGGTTTATATGTAAAACCGTCTCTTATGAAGATGTCATGTGAGTCGCCGAGGTCAAGCGAAACAAATTCATTAGTAGTACCTACACGTGTGAGGTCACTACAGGCGATAATTGTAGCGGTTTCGTCGACAACACCTATTGTTGCGTCTATAGTATCACGCATCTGGTGTACTAAACCCTGAAATAATCTGTTGGACATAAAATTTAATCCTTTCTGTTATTTATAAATGGATATGTTTTTTTTAAGGACTTGTTAATAGTTTCCTTATATATTACAGATTGTAACATATTTTGAAAAGTAATTTGTTAATAAACTGTTAATTTTTTGATTTTTAATGTACGTAATTGACAAATAAAAGTGTTGATTTTGTGATAAAAATTACAAAATCTGTATTTTATTGTAACCGGAATGTAATTTAATATGATACAAAATGTAATTTTTTCCGGATTACATTTTTTCCGGACTTTCGATATTGAGAATAGAAAGAACATTCCTGAGAACCTGTCTGACTGCCATACAGAGTAAAATTCTTGCGTTCATGAGTTCGGGAGTTTCAGCATTCTTGACGGAGCAGGCATCATAGAACCGGTGGAAAAGCGTTGCAAGGTCAATAGCGTATTTTGTAATCTTTGAGGGGTCATAAGTCTTTGCGGAAAGATTTATTTCTTTCGGGAGGGTTGCAAGATGTCTTATAAGTTCAATTTCACGTGAATTTCCGAGAATATCGAGGTCAGCGGATTCCGGAATTTCAATGCCCTCTGATTCAAGATTAGCAAGCAGACTACATATTCTTGCGTGGGCGTACTGTACATAGTAAACCGGATTCTGTGAGGATTTTTCTACAGCGAGGTCTAAATCAAATTCAAATTGCGAATTAGCTTCACGGAGATTGAAATAGAATCTTGCGGCGTCAATGGGTACTTCGTCAAGGAGCGTTACAAGAGTTATGGCTTTACCGCTTCTCTTTGACAGCTTTACTACTTCGCCGTCACGTACAAGCCTTACCATTTGCATGAGAACAACATCAAGTTTATCAGCGTCAACGCCGAGTGCAGTGAGTGCAGATTTAAGACGTGGTACGTAACCGTGGTGGTCAGCACCGAGAATATTTACAGCCTTGTCAAAATTTCTTGTAACAAGTTTGTCGTAATGATATGCAATATCGGGTACTACATAAGTAGGTATACCATTAGCACGTACAAGTACAAAATCCTTGTCAACGCCGAAATCAGTAGCCTTAAACCATATTGCACCGTCCTGTTCATAAGTATGACCTGTTTCACGTAATTTATCCACGATTTTCATAGTTTCGCCGGATTCGTGCAGTTTACTCTCCCTGAACCAAGTATCATAGACAATACGATATTTTTTAAGGTCACGCTCCAGACCGGCTATATTTAAAGGCAGTGCGTAATCAACAAGAGCCTTACGACGTTCTTCTTCGGAGACATTTTCGAGTTCAAAGAGATGTTGTTTGTAGTAGTTGGCGGTATGTTCGATAATATCCTTGCCTAAATATACATCATCAGGCATTTCAAATTCCTGACCCTCACCGCTTCTGTCGTAGATGTCATTACAAAGTTTTTCGGTATCACTCATGCAGTTATAGATAGTCTGCTGACCTTTTGCGGAACATAACTGCATATATCTTAATGACAGTGACTTACCGAATTTTTCAATCTGATTACCGGCGTCATTTACGTAAAATTCACGTTCAGCGTGATAGCCAGCCCATTGAAGAACGCTCACGAGACAATCGCCGATAGCACCACCACGAGCGTTACCGATATGCATAGGTCCTGTAGGATTGGCGGAAACAAATTCGACTAAAATTTTCTTACCGTTTCCGAGACCTGTTTTTCCGTAATCGTCGTTTTCTGTGAGAACGTTTTTAACGACATCTGAAAACCATTTCCGAGACAGAAAGAAATTCATGAAACCTGCTCCGGCGACTTCGCATTTTTCAAAAAGTGTGTCATTGAGGTCAATTTTTTCGCAGATAGTATCGGCAATTTTTCGAGGTGCTGTACGGAACGCCTTAGCACATACCATAGCGATATTAGAAGCGAAATCTCCGTGTGACTTGTCAGCCGGAATTTCTATATTGAAATCCGGTACAGGTACAGCCGGAAAAATTCCGTCTGCGATAGTTTTTCCGAGAGCCTCCGTTATAAGCTGACGGAGCTGGTCAGAGGCTTTTTTGATGTAATCCATAAATATTATAGTCCTTTCCTGAAATCTGGTATAGTAATAGTAATCTCATTATCCGAGAGTTTGGAAGCATTTACGTCAAGAGTGTATTTCATGTAAAGTTTACCGTTTTCCAATAAAGTATCTTTTATAGCGTGAGTATATACACCCATCTGAAACATACCGAAAGGCGTTCCGTACTGACAGTAATGCTTTTTGCCTATCTCGAATGTAAGAAACGAGTTTGAAGAGCCTGTACGCATAATAGTAGCTTCTTTGCCGTTGATAATCTTTATGGTTGTGACAGAACCTTCAAAGCCGGTTGCTTCGGTATCTTCGTATCTGATGATACTGTTGTTTGTGGTACAGTCTATGACGGCATCTGTAAAGAGTTCCGATTCTGTACGCTCACCGTCCTCTACCTGTACGCTTACTAAAGAAATAATCTGATTTTTTTTCAAAATAAAACTCCTTATATGATTAGTAACTGCGTTCAGCGTTTTCAATAGCACTGTCAAGCAGATTATGCATAAGAGCAGGGTAGGACATACCGAGAGTACCCATAAGTTTAGGAAATACACTGTTTATCCTCAAACCAGGGGCGACACCGATTTTATTAAGTAAAATATTTCCGTCGGCGGTGAGGAATAAATCAACTCTTGCGAAACCTTTACAGTTAAGAGCCTTGAAAGCGTTCACGGCAGTATCACGGATTTCACGACATATTTTATCCGGTAAATCTGCCGGAATGGTCAAATCATCACCGGAAACCGCATTGAAATTACTGGGATTATATGTATGTGTTTTATCGGTTATTTCACCTACTTCCGAAGCTATCGGCGAATCGTAGCCGAATACGGAAACTTCCAGTTTTCTGCCCTTTATGAATTTTTCCACAACAACTTTATTGTCGTTGGAAAATGCGACTTTCACGGCAGATACAAGCGATTCATAGTTATCGGCGAAACCTGTACCGGCATCGCTACCACTGTTTGCCGGTTTGACTATCAGTGGGAAACCGAGTTCAGCGGAAATTTTTTTACAGGATTCGTCGAGGTCATTAAGTTCACGCTGGGTAATCAGTCGCCACGGAGCAGTTTTTATATTGAAGTCGTCCATAACCATATGTGTATGTGACTTATCCATACATGATGCCGCCGCAAGCAGACCACTTCCGACATACGGAATGCCGGAGAGGTCAAGAAGTCCCTGTATAGTACCGTCCGCACCGGCTTTACCGTGGAGTACCGGAAAAATAACGTCTATTTTCCGGACAGAAGCCTCACCGTTTTCAAGTATAATAATACCACGGTGGAGCGGGTCAGGTGAGAGGACAGCGGAAGTACAATCGGGATTAAGTTCCCATTTGCCTGAAGCTATGTCCTCAACATCTCCGGGGTAGTAAAGCCACCTGCCTTTACGGGTAATGCCTATACAGATAACTTCATATTTATCTTTCGGGATATTTGCTATAACATCGGTGGCAGAAGAAAGTGAAAGAGCATATTCACGTGACGTACCACCGAAAATAACAGCAGTCTTGATTTTAGCCATAAAATACTCCTTTGTAATCAGTTATATATAATATTTTATCACATTTTACATAAAACTGCAAGTCTTTTTAAATGAAATATTAAATAATGTTCTTTAAAGAAATAAAATAATTATATTTTATATTTCTGTTGACGTTATATGGAAATTATGATATAATGTAGATACAGTAAATTATGAATGGAGTGTATCAATTGTGAGTTTTGAAATCAGGGACGGTGTGGAATATGTAAAATTAAGTGATATAGCATCATATTCTAAAACAAGAATAAGTATCGATAAATTAAATAAAAATAATTATATAAGTGTTGAAAATCTTTTACCTGATAAAGCAGGAAAGATAAACGCTATATCTTTACCGAAAGAATATAATTGTATATATTATCCTGTCGGTACGGTATTAATAGGAAATATCCGTCCTTATCTAAGAAAAATATGGCTTTCCGATTGTGAAGGTGGTACAAATAGTGATGTTTTGCCGGTTGTAGTAAATGATAAAAATAAAATGCTTCCGGAATTTCTTTATTATGTACTGTCATCTGAAAAATTTTTCCGTTATGATATACAAAATTCAAGAGGTGGAAAAATGCCACGAGGTGACAAAACTGCTGTAATGAATTTTTCCGTACCTGTACCGTCTCTTGAAGTTCAGAAAGAAATAGTACGTGTACTTGATATGTTTACAGAATGTACGGAACTACTTTCAAAAGAGCTTGAATTAAGAAAAAAGCAGTACAAATATTACAGGAATAAACTTTTAACTTTCGGAGATGACGTTGACTATAAAACATTGAAAGAAGTTTGCGAAGTTATCACAAAGGGTACTACACCTAAATTATACGAAAAATCAGGTATATCATTTATAAAAACAGAATCATTCAACGGCAGATATATTGATAAAAGTAAATTATTCTTTGTCAGTCCGGAAACACACAATAATTTTCTTAAAAGGTCTGTTTTAAAAGAAAAAGATATTTTATTTTCAATAGCCGGAACAATAGGCAAAACAGCTATAGTTACTAAAGACGTACTGCCAGCAAATACAAATCAGGCACTTGCGATAATAAGATTAAAAAGTGAAGAAAATTTAAAATATATACTATATATTTTAGAATCAAAATATATGCAGGATTATATGAGAATGTGTATTAAAGGCTCTGCACAGCCAAATTTAAATTTAACTCAATTAAGTGACTTTAAATTCCCATATCCACCGATAGAGGAGCAGGAAAGAATTGTTAAAATCCTTGACAATTTCGATACTCTATGTAATGACCTCACCCACGGAATACCGGCAGAAATCGCATTAAGAAAAAAACAATACGAATATTACAGAGATAAACTTTTAACATTTAAAATAAAAAAATTCTGATTATAGAAATTGCCTGTAATATTTCCGGACAAATAACGGAATATCAACAGGCAGTTTCTTTTATGAACAGTGATAATAAGTTAAAATAAAAAAATATATCCAAAACTATTGACATTTCATGAAAAGCATGATATACTAATATAGTCGCATGAAGCTGATGCGATATTGATATATTACGCGGTGTGGAGCAGCTAGGTAGCTCGTCGGGCTCATAACCCGAAGGTCGTTGGTTCAAATCCAGCCGCCGCAACCAGAAATCCTCGTAAACACATACGTTTACGAGGATTAATTTTGTTGCTTTAATGATTTTGACCCCAAAATGACCCCAAAAGTGCGATATTTGTGTACCGGGGAATATGTAGCAATGATTGGTGATAAATATTTGTGTTAACCTTGATTAACAAACAAAAAATAAAGGAGAGCTTTTATGCTCTCCTTTTTATTTATATATTTACCATAACAACAAATTCACCGATGTTTACAATAAGCTCGCTGTTCGGAGTGGGAGAGGGCGGATATATGTTTGAGAGTGTCTGTGCTATAGCTGACTGTATACAGCTTATGCCATAGTTGATGTCGTTGGCTTCGATTTTAAGGTCTTCAAAGTCAACAGCATTGAGAATAAAACCGTTCGGAGCAGGTGTGACTATGACAGGATATGACTGATACTGTGGCATGGTCGGCATATTGAACAGGTCTTCCATGAGTTTCATTTCCTCGTGCTTCTGACTGTCGAGAACGTGTGTGTATGTGTCAAGAATGAATGCAACGGAATAATGTCCGAGAAGTGTCGAGAGAGTTTTAGCATCCATACCCTGCTCCATAGCTCTTGTTGCTAATGTGTGGCGGAGAGCGTGGAACGTGTAGTGTCCAAGTCCGGCGGCTTCAAGAATTTCGTCGTAGTAGTCCTTGAAAGTACGTGGTTCTATGTATCCTCCGAGTGGGTTGGTGACTATAAAGCCCGAATCAGTATACACTGTTCCTGCGGTTCGGGCATCTGAAAGCTGGACGTTTCTCCACTGCTGTAAGTCTCTGATTATCACCTGCATAAGCGGAATTGAACGTGTGGAATTTTTGGTCTTTGGTTCCTGTATGACTATCTCGGTGGAGTTTCCGATTCCGTTGTAGTCTACTTTCGGCAGACGGTTGAGAGTACGGCGGATATTCAGCATATTCTTTCTTGTGTCAACGTCTTCCCAGCGTAAACCAAGAAGTTCGCCCAGACGTACCCCAGTAGCGAGAGTAAGCCTGATGAATATGCCGTATCTGAATTTGTAGCTCGTGTACATAAGACGTTCCTGCTCCTCACGGGTAAGGATTTCAATCTGCGGCTTTTCGTTTCGGGGCAGATTGAC
>JAIDQQ010000041.1 GCA_029062165.1 Ruminococcus sp. | reverse complement strand
GACTAAAATTCAAACATTTTTTCTAAAAAAATAATAAAATCAGCAATTTTAACAAACTTAATGAAGTAAATTTGTTAATTTTTCCGTAAGATTTACAACCAATGGCAGAGTGATTACAGAAAGTATAGTACCGGAAGCAAAAATTTCCGAAGCGTATACAGAATTTTTATTATATTTCAGACAGAATAGTGTACACATTGCCGCCGGTGGTGCAGACGTCGTAATAACAACAGTCATTCTTACCATTTCGTCAATACTGAAAGGTATCATCACAAGTGCCACAATGACAGGTATAATCAGCAGTTTCACAAGGCATACGTAATATATACGTGGATTTTTAATCAGTTCAGTTATTTTTGTAGAAGATATTGTCACACCCGATACTATCATAGCCATAGGAGTATTTATATTCGCTATGAACTGTAACGCATTTGTCGGGACAGCCGGTAACTTTATTTTCAGGAAAAATGTTATTATTCCGAGGACTATTGCTATTATCGTCGGTGAGTAGAAAACTTTTATAACCTGTTTCAAATCTTTTTCGCCGGAAATAATTACAACACCGTGTGTCCATATTACTATATTGAAGACCGTAAGAAAAGCTGTCAGATAGAATACACCCTCCGAACCGAACAATGCATTTACAAGCGGTATTCCCATGAACGCACAGTTTGAATATATCGCCGAAAAACGTTCCACTTCGGTGTGTCTGCCGTCTTTCTTCCATACGAAAAGATACGCCACAAGAATAGTAACCGCAAAGGCAATCACCGAAAAAAGAAACGTAAGAAGAAGATTTTTAACAAGTCTTGCTTCATAGTCTTTCTGATACGACATGAATATTACTACAGGGTTAACTACCTGCAATACAAACTGTGAGAGTTCTTTGTTTGTGGAAGTGCTTATCAGTTTCAGTTTCGCACAGATTACGCCTACTACTATAAGTATCAGCATAATGACTGTCTGATTGAGAATAGTAAGAGCCAAAATAAATCCCTCCGATATAATTTTTTACAGGTATATTTTAACATAAATTTCAGTATCAGTCAAGAGATTTGAATAATTGCTATTGATTTGATTTGAAAAAAGTTGTATAATATTATCATACAAAAAAAAGAGGTGAACATTTTGACGGATAAAAAATCATCTGAAATACTTGACATTCTGACCGGAGCAGGTTTTGAAGCGTATCTTGTAGGCGGTTGTGTCCGTGATACTGTTATGAACCGTCCGTTTCACGATACCGATATTACTACTAATGCACTTCCCGAACAGATTATTGAAATTTTCCGTGACTATAAAACCATTCCCACCGGTATGAAACACGGTACTGTTACGGTAATTTCCGGCGGTATACCCTATGAAATTACTACCTACCGCATTGACGGTACTTATTCCGATTCACGCAGACCGGACAATGTGGAATTTACAACAAGTCTCCGTGATGACCTCGCAAGACGTGATTTCACTGTAAACGCTGTCGCTATGGATTCCGACGGTAATATTATTGACTTTTTCGGCGGTACGGAAGATATAAAAAACAAAGTCATAAGATGTGTGGGCAATCCGGAAATGCGTTTCAGTGAAGATGCACTCAGAATTATGCGTGCTATACGGTTTTCGTCGCAACTCGGTTTCAGAATAGATTCCGAAACCGCTAAGGCGATACATAAAATGAAAAACCACCTTAAAAATATCTCACATGAACGTATTCGGGAAGAACTCGACAAACTTATATGCGGTAAAAACTGTGTGGAAGTCCTCATGGAGTACAGCGACGTTATAACAACTATTATTCCGGAGTTTGAAAAATGTATCGGTTTTGAACAGCATTCGCCATATCATAAGTACACCGTATGGGAACATATTGTGCGTGCGGTAGGTCTCGCACCAGCCGGTAACTTACGTCTGCGGAGAGCCTTGTTTTTCCACGATATAGCAAAACCCATATGTGCAAAATTTGACGCTTCCGGACGTGGTCATTTTAAAAATCATGCCGGAGCCGGTGCGGATATGACACATGATATTATGAAACGTCTCCGCTATGATAACGAATCTATCGCCTGTACCGTAATGCTTATAGCACATCACAGCGACAAGATTTTTAACAGGCAAGACGCAAAAAAAATTATGTCACTTATCGGTGACGAACTTTTCTTTGAACTCATGGAACTCAAAAAATGCGACAATTCCGCAAAAAATGACTTCGTACTTGAAGAAAACCTGCTCTTTGATAATATTATCCGTGAGGGGCATGAAATCGTCGGGAACAACGAGTGCAGAAGTCTTAAAAATCTTGCAGTCAACGGTAACGACTTATTAAAAAACGGTCTGCACGGTACGGAAATAGGAAAAACTCTGAAAGATTTGCTTAATCTGGTCATTGAGGAAAAACTTCCTAATGACAAAATTATATTATTAAATTATTTAAACAAGAGGTGTTAAAATATGATAGGTCATATTCATTCAACAGAAAGTTTCGGAACGGTAGACGGTCCGGGGATAAGATTTGTGGTATTTTTCCAAGGATGTCCGCTTAGATGTAAATACTGTCATAATCCTGATACGTGGGCTTTCGGTAAGGGCAAGGAAATGACCGCCGAAGAACTCATGGCGGAATACGATTCCTATAAGGAGTTTTTAAAATCCGGTGGCATTACCGCTACCGGTGGCGAACCTCTCGCACAACCGGAATTTCTTGCGGAACTGTTCTCGCTTGCAAAGTCTAAGGGTGTGCATACCTGCCTTGATACGTCGGCTGGCGTATATAATCCGGAAGAACACTCAAAAATTGACGAAGTCCTTAAATATACTGATTTAGTTATGCTTGACATAAAACACATTGACCCCGAAGAACACAAAAAATTAACCGGTCTCGATAATAAAAATATACTCGCATTCGCTGAACATCTCCGTGACCTTAATATTCCCGTATGGATTAGGCACGTAGTTGTACCTGAAATCACCGACAATGATGACGAACTTTTCCGGCTTGGTGAATATCTCGCTACACTTACTAATTTAAAGGCTCTCGACGTTCTCCCCTATCATGATATGGCGAAGTCTAAATATAAGGAACTCGGTATAGATTACCCCCTCGGCGATACCCCTGCTCTCTCTAAGGAAAGAGCCGTCCATGCAAGAGAGGTAATAATCAGCGGTATAAAATCAGCACTTAAACATCACGAATAATTATTCTTTATGTATAATCTGCCGTTAATCTGTACAGAATATTAACGGAGGTGTTATACGTGAAGAAAAATGTATTAACAGAAAACAAAATCAAAGGGTCAAAGGGCTTCTATCTGGCACTTGGAATAAGTGCTGTTATGATTGGTGGTGCGTGTTTATTTGCATACAGTGAGGGCGAAAAATTAACGGACAGTCAGTTTGATACCGGTATAAATTCACCGGATACCGCCGTTGATAAAAAATACAATAACGTCCCGAAACAGACTTCTACAGCGTATGTTGTAGCTATGATTCCAACGACTACTACTGTTACCGTCACTACTGCTGTACCGGTAATCATGGAGACTATCCCTGTAGAAGAAGTAATAATTGAAACTCCGGAAGAAGAATTTAACGAAGTAATCGCAGAATTTGACCCACCGGTTGAAGAAGTTATAGCCCCCGAAGAATCCGAAATTGTCGAAACTGCTACTCCGAAACTCGATAATGTAAAAGCACCGCTTGCAGATATTTCAGACGTTATGACAGCTTTCAGCGGTACGGAACTTGTAAGAAATGAAACTACTGGTTCGTGGCAGACACACAACGGTACGGATTTTGCGTCTGAAACAGGTTCGGAAGTATATGTAATTTCAAGCGGTGAAGTTACATCTGTAAGAAAAGATGCCCTGTGGGGTATAACCGTCACTGTTGACCATCACAACGGATTTGTGACAAAATACTGTAATCTTGCGGAAGATTTATCCGTACAGGAAGGCGATAACCTCGTCAGCGGTGATATGATAGGTCTTGTCGGTCAGACAGCCGATATCGAAAGTGCTTTAGAACCTCATCTGCATATTGAACTCATACACAACGGCACTTTTACTGACCCTATGTCAGCACTGAAATAATATTATCTTAACGGACGTATAAATTTATATGTCCGTTTTTATTTCGCTTGACATAAACTTCCTTTTATGATAAAATACAGATAAATTAATTCTGTAAGGGGGTAGTATATGCGTTTCTGTGGATATTGTGGGAAAAAACTTCCGGACGGCGAACAATGCAACTGCCCTGAAAGTCTTTCATACCGTAACCGACAAGTCGCAAATGAAATAAAAGCCGTTGCAGTAGCAAACCGTCGACAGCTTATTATCGGTATAGTATGTCTGACTATCATAATAATAGCACTCCTGAAAATAATTGTATTCATGTTCAGCGGTGGTACGGATAAACCGGTTGTGAGAAGTACACATCCGGATTACGAAAAACCGGTAACAGATTTTGTCAGTGCGTATAACAGAAACAATTCAGAAAAAATGCTGAAAATCATGCTACCAAGCGATTACATAGAAGAAATGAAAAATGATATGGAAAGTCCGGACGAATGGAACGAATATATAAGAACTTTGAACGACAGAATCGAAAAGGAAAAAGATACCCTTGAACTTGATTACGGTAAAAATATACGTCTCTCCGCTGAAATACTTGACCGGAAATCCCTTAACCAGTCGGAAACTAATGACATTAAAAAACTTTACGAAAAAGATTACGGTGCAAAGTCTGTAAGAGACGCTTACAAGATAAAAGTCGAATTTCAGATTGACGGCAGTGAAGATTACGACATAAACAAATACTGGATTTATGTTGTTGAAGTACGTGGCGAGGGGTGGTTACTATGTCCGGAGGGCGACGGCTATACACCAGGGGATTACATTCTGCCGGATAAGAAAAATTAAAAAAATTTCAAAACCTATTGAAAAATCTGTAATCATGTGATATAATAAATTGTAAGTGTGTCCTGAAACACTAATATTTTACGAAAAGAGGAAATTTAAATGCCTGCTAATATTGTTGTAGGAACTCAATGGGGCGACGAAGGTAAAGGCAAAGTTATTGACATTCTCGCTTCCCGTGCTGATGTAGTTGTACGTTCACAGGGCGGTAACAATGCCGGTCATACTGTCGTAAACAATGGTGAGGTATATAAACTTCACCTTATACCGTCCGGTATTCTCTATCCGAATACCTTATGTCTTATCGGAGCTGGTGTAGTTCTTGACCCTAAGGACTTCATAGGCGAACTTGACAGTCTCGCTGAAAGAGGTCTCGAAACTCTCGGTCATCTCAAGGTTGACCCACGTGCGCATATCGTAATGCCGTGGCATATTGCCCTTGACGGTCTTTCAGAGGCGTTCCGTGGTGGTAAGGATATCGGTACTACAAAAAGAGGTATCGGTCCTACTTACATGGACAAGTACGAAAGATGCGGTATCAGATTATTTGACCTCGTTCACCCTGAAATTCTCGCCGAAAAAATTCAGACAACTGGTAAACTCAAAAACAAAATAATTACAGAAGTCTACGGCGGTGACCCTTTCGACTTAGACGCCGTAATAGCTGAATATACTGAATACGGAAAGAGACTTCTTCCGTATATGGACGATGTTTCCGTACTTACTTTTGAGGCTTCAAAGTCCGGAAAAAATATCATGTTTGAGGGCGCACAGGCTACACTTCTTGATATTGACTTCGGTACATATCCCTATGTAACATCTTCTCACCCACTGTCAGCCGGTGTATGCGTCGGTACTGGCATAGGACCTAAGGAAATAACTAACATCATAGGCGTTGCAAAGGCTTATACTACTCGTGTCGGAAAAGGTCCTTTCCCGACTGAACTCGACGACGAAACAGGCGATAAAATAAGAAATGTCGGCGGTGAATTTGGCACTACTACCGGCAGACCAAGAAGAACAGGCTGGTTCGATGCCGTAATAGTCCGTCATTCCGTAAGGGTAAACGGTCTTGACAGTCTCGCTATTAACAAACTCGATACACTTTCCGGTCTTGATACTCTCAAAATATGTACAGCATACAAAAAGCCCGACGGTACTGTAACAGAACATTTCCCACCTGCTCTTGAAGAACTTGACGGTTGTGTACCTGTATACGAAGAATTTGAGGGATTCAACGAAGATATTTCACAGTGCCGTACTTTCGGAGAACTTCCCGAAAACTGTAAGAAATATATAGCACGTCTTGAAGAACTCGTGGGCTGTCACGTAAGCATGATTGGTGTAGGTCCTGACAGAAGTCAGGTTATCGAAAGATAATTTATTTCAAATATTACCGGAGGTATCTGAATTGAAGTTACTTAAAAATTTATTGTCAGTAATGGCAGTTATCGCTTTAACTGTCAATGTGGTTTCGCTGGATACCTCTGCGAGTATAAGAATTTCAGAAGTACCGGCGAAATATAAAGTACATTCCGCACAGACAAACTACTTTGATAATATTGATTCAATGGCTGAATACGTCAGGGAAAACATGACCAAACGCAATACTACTATTGAATTTTCAATACCGCCTAATTCCGACGGCAGAGAGACTGTACTTAATGTCCTTAGAAATTCGACGGTTGAAACAGATAAATCTAATCAGGGCGATTATCTAAGAAAATCTATAAACTATGTTGAATACAGTATCAGTACATATGATGATGATATTCAAATTTCCCTGAATGTAAACTATACTACAACCGCTGAACAGGAAAAACTTACTGACCAAAAAATAAAGGAAATTCTTGACAAACTGAATATATCCAAAAAAAACGACTACAAAAAAATATCGGCTATTTACGAGTACATAATAAACAACGTCACTTACGACAATACTTCCGACAATGACCTTAAATTTACAGCTTACGGGGCTTTGTATAACGGTACGGCAGTATGTCAGGGTATTTCAATGCTTTTCTACCGTATGGCACGCGAAGCAGGTATTTCATGCCGTATGATTGTAGGTGAAGCCGGTGCCCCTCATGCATGGAATATCGCCTGTATTGACGGTAAATACTATCTCCTTGACCCTACTTTTGACTTATATTTCAGTAAAATTTCTGACTGTAAATATTTCATGCGAGGTACGGAAGATTTTGACGACTACAACAAAGCAGTAACTCATATTCCGGCGTCTGCTGAAATGGGTCTTTCAAGTCTTGATTTTGATTACGAATCGGAAAGTTTCAGGACGGAATATCCGATTTCCCTTAAAAAATTTGCTATAGAAAATAAATCAGGTGATGTAAACGCCGATGGTTTAGTAAATGCTGTTGACTCCTCAATGATTCTTGCGGAATATGCCGTATTATCCACGAAAGGTAAAAGCAGTTTCACAACCGTTCAGGAACTTACGGCAGATGTCAACGACGACGAGGAAATAAATGCAGTAGACGCTTCAATGTTACTGCAATATTACGCATATATTTCAACCGTTTCCGCCGAAGAATACATTAATCCTGAAGATTTTTTTGAAAAAGAGGTGATTTAATGTCAGATGATAATAATTACTCTCCTGTTCTGGAAGATATAGAATATACGTCATCTTCACAGAAAAAAGGTGCTCCTACCGGTGTTGAGGCTATTTCCCTCGACAGCATGGAAACCAACTACAATCCGGCTTACGAACAGAAAAAAGGCGCTCCGAAAGGCGTTGAGGCTGTTTCACTCGATAGCATGGACAATAATTACAATTCCTTTAATGACCGTCGTAAAGGTGACCCTACCGGAGTTTCTGCACCTGTCCTTGACGATATTTCCGGTACTCTCGGGGCTTCTGCACCTGTTATAAACCGTGAATCTGAAAAACCTGTCATTACTGACGAGGAAATAATTGCTACTTTCAATCCGGAACTAAAGACAATATTCGATAATCTTTCCGATTTACAGCGTCAGCAGATACTTGATATGCGTCGTGAACAAATGGGCGGTATCGCTCCGAAACCGGAAGTAACTGCACCTGTACTCGACGAAGATAATTATACCCCTCCGCCAAAGGAAGAAAAGAAAAATACTCCGCCCCCTGAACCTGTGGAAAAACCGGTACTCGACGAAGAACCCGAACTGCCTAAATATACTCCGAAATATGTCGATTCAGATTTAGAACGCATAAAGCAAGAGGCGAAAAAACAAGCAGTAGCATCACAGCTTACTTCCAATCAGAAGGATTCTAAAGAAAGTCTCCGTATGATGCTGGAACTCAAGGAACAACGCAATGCCGAACTCGCTGAAAAAGGTTTCAGAATAACTATAGTTATAGCGATAATAGGCGTTATAGGAGCTATAGCTTTCTATCTGCTTTACAGCGGAAGTCTCGGTCTGACTTACAAGGACACAATAAGCGGTATGGGAAATATGTTAAAAGATTCCGCACTTTACATAGCACTTGTAACCGCTTTCGGTTCGCTTACACTCATAACCGGTATGGGTGGCTTCAAATCGCTGACAACATTTATATTCATAGTCATGGGAATACTACAGGTTTTCCCTGGTCTCGCCATGATTCCGCAACACAACGGAAATCTCGCACTTGCCGGAATATTATACGGCGTTTCGATAGGCTGTACTGTTGCGGTTATAGTAATGCTTTCCGCCAGTGAGGCTGTAGGACTTTATTTCAAACAGAAAAAATAGTTATATATTTTAATCAGAAATCTTATTTTTCAGGCGTATGCTTTTTTCACATACGCCTTTTTTACTGATTCAGTTAAGAATTGAAAAGTATTCCGTTATAAACTGTGACAAACTTTTTGAATTTCCGGCGGTTTTTCCGTATTTCTGTAATTTCTTACGTTTCGGAAGACGGTTAACCGGTTACACGGGAACATGAATTATGAATTATTCATTGTTAATTTTATTTCATTGCCGTTACTTACAGCGGTGATATTGCCGTTATAGCACGTCGCATAACTTTTTATTCTGTACTTGTTTAAAATCTTTTCGGTATCGGAAGAAAATTCGCTTTCCGAAGTACAGGAAACAGCATATTCCGGTCTCACACGGCTTATGAAAGTCTCCAGATTATCGAGTTTTCTTGCATGATACGGTACTTTAAGAAGTGTACAGTTGCCGATATCCATTATTTCTTCAAGGCGTTGTTCCATAGCGTCGCCGGTGAAAAGAAAAGTCGTATCATGATATACAGCTTTCGTGACAAGTGAAAAATCATTGTCATCATCATCGCCGTAGAAATCTTTCTTAGGTGCATAGACGGTATATTCCACGCCGTCGAGATTAAATGAAATATCATCATGCATGAGTACCGGAGTTATATTTTTCCCTGTGAGAGCCTTGTTGTATTTTTCCATTTCGCTACTTTCTTCGGGATAATCAGGTGCGAGGACGTTTTTCACTTCGATATTGTTTATGAGTTTCGCCGAACCGCCTACGTGGTCTTTGTCGTAATGTGTGATTATGAGGTAATCAACGGATTCTATTTCATTTTCCGCAAGCAATTCAAGTATTTTTTTGCCGTCACCTTTTTCACCGCAGTCAATTACAACCGTACTGTTTTCAGTTCTTAAAACCATACAGTCAGCCTTGCCGACGTCAAGGAAATCAACGGTGAAATCGGGATATATTTCTTTTTTCCCACATGAAAACATTGAAAGAGATATCACTAAAATAAGTATCAGAAAAAATCTTTTCATGAAAAAATCACCGTCCTTTATATTATTAAAATTTTTTGTATAATCATATAAAAATAACGCCGGATTTTTTTTGCAAACCGGCATTTTTTACAAAATTTGCCATACCCTCTTGACATTTATGTTATAATGTATTATAATATTATAATGTATCGGTATGGAATGATACCCTATTATCTGTTATTATATCACACTGGTAAAGACTTGTCAATAGTTTTATGAAAAATTTTTCAGTTTGTCCGGTGAGATATAACCATATGTCAGCAAATGACCTGCCTGCTTCTGTCTTTCCGGAATAATGGGCAGGTCTGAATATCCAAAAATAAGGAGGTTCCGCCTATGGTGAATGTTACACCTAAAAAGCTGGGAAAGAATGTCAGAATGAGTTTCGGTAAAATTACTGAACCTCTTGAAATGCCTAACCTCATAGAAGTGCAGAAAAACTCTTACAGGTGGTTCAGGGAAGAGGGTCTGCGTGAGGTCTTCCGTGATATGACCGCCATTACAGACTATAATGGAAATCTCGTTCTGAATTTTAGCAAATACAGGTTTGATACAGAACCTAAATACACCCTCGCAGAATGCAAATCAAGAGGTGCTACTTATCAGGTGGCTATGCGTGCTACTGCTACCCTTACAAACAAGGAATCGGGAGCAACCTGTGAAAGTGAAATCTATATGGGCGATTTCCCTTTGATGACAGACAGCGGAACTTTTGTTATAAACGGTGCGGAGCGTGTTATTGTCTCACAGCTTGTGCGTTCTCCTGGTGTTTACTATGCTTTTGAAAAAGACAAGACCGGTAAAGACCTTTTCAATACTACAGTCATTCCTAACCGTGGTGCATGGCTGGAATATGAAATGGACTCAAATGATGTCGTTTACGTCCGTATCGACAAAAACAGGAAAATTCCTATAACTACTTTCATAAGGGCGTTAGGTGTAGGCTCTGACGAGGAAATTTTTGAAATGTTCGGTGAAGATGACCGTCTGAAACAGACCATTCTTCAGAAAGACGGTACTAAAAACAATTCCGACGCTCTTATTGACGTCTATAAAAAACTTCGTCCCGGTGAACCCCCGACAGTTGAAAGTGCTTTAACTCACCTCAATAATCTCTTCTTCGACGCTAAAAGATACGATTTATGCCGTTTCGGACGTTACAAGTATAACAAGAAGTTAGGTATTGCCTCACGTCTTGCCGGACACACTCTCGCACAACCGGTTATCAATCCAATGACCGGCGAAATCATGGCTGATGCCGGTGAAACTATCCTCTATGATAAAGCCTGTGAAATCGAACAGGCTGGCGTTTACTATGCATTCGTGAATGTAGAAGTAAAGGAATACTTCAAAAATGAACGTGACGAAACTGAAATACGTATGGTTGAAAAAGTCGCAAAAATTATTGGTAATGGTATGGTTGACATTAACGGTTATATAAATTTTGATGCCGAAAAATATGGTATCAATGAAAAAGTTTCGTTTAAAGTCCTCCGTGAAATACTTGAAATTTCCGCCGATAATGACGAGATAGAAGAAAACGTAAAGAAACGTGCCGACGAACTTGTACCGAAACACATTATTCTTGATGATATTTTCGCAACTATCAGTTATTTCCTTAATCTCTGTGAGGGTGTCGGAACTGTCGACGATATAGACCATCTCGGCAACAGGCGTATACGTTCAGTAGGCGAACTTCTACAGAATCAGTTCAGAATCGGTTACGCACGTATGGAACGCAGTATCCGTGAAAGAATGAACATTCAGACACAGGATGTCAGTGCATTGACACCGCAATCACTTATAAATATAAGACCTATTTCCTCCGCTATGAAAGAATTTTTCTGTTCCTCACCGCTTTCGCAGTTCATGGACCAGAACAACCCTCTTTCCGAACTCACACATAAAAGACGTTTATCGGCTCTCGGTCCTGGTGGTCTTTCGAGAGACAGAGCAGGTTTTGAAGTCCGTGACGTTCATTACAGCCACTACGGAAGAATGTGTCCTATCGAAACGCCGGAAGGTCCTAACATTGGTCTTATTTCCTATCTCGCAACTTTCGCAAGAATAAATGAGTACGGTTTTATTGAAGCTCCGTACAGACGTGTTGACAAGACTACAGGTATCGTAACAAACGAAGTTATCTACATGACCGCTGACGTTGAAGACAATTACATTGTCGCACAGGCTAACGAACCTCTTACAGAAGACGGCAAACTTAAAAGACCTCGTGTTAATGCTCGTTATCGTGACCAGATTCTTGAATGCGAACGTGAAAAAGTAGATTTCATGGACGTTTCGCCGAAAATGGTAGTATCGGTTGCAACTTCAATGATACCGTTCCTTGAAAACGACGACGCTAACCGTGCGTTAATGGGTTCAAATATGCAGAAGCAGGCAGTACCGCTCCTAAGAACTGAAAGACCTTTTGTTGGTACAGGTATGGAGTACAAAGCCGCTGTTGATTCCGGTGTATGCATAGTCGCCGAAAAAGACGGTGAAATTTCCTATGTAGACGCCGACAGAATCCACATGATTGACTGTACCGGCATTGAACACAAATACGAACTTACTAAATTCAAGCGTTCAAACCAAGGTACTTGCGTAAATCAGAAACCTATCGTTTCAGCCGGTGAAAAAGTAAAGAAAGGTCAGGTTCTCGCCGACGGTCCGGCTACTGCTGACGGTGAAATTTCACTCGGCAAGAACGCTCTTATCGGATTCATGACATGGGAAGGTTACAACTACGAAGATGCCGTACTTCTCAATGAAAGGCTTGTCCGTGAAGATGTATTCACATCTGTCCATATAGAAGAATATGAAATAGAATGTCGTGATACAAAGTTAGGACCGGAAGAAATTACACGTGATATTCCAAACGTTGGCGACGACGCTCTTGCAAACCTCGACGAAAACGGTATTATCCGTATAGGTTCGGAAGTAAATTCCGGTGATATTCTCGTAGGTAAAGTAACTCCTAAGGGCGAAACTGAACTTACAGCAGAAGAACGCCTGCTCCGTGCTATATTCGGCGAAAAAGCCCGTGAAGTACGTGATAATTCACTTAAAGTACCGCATGGTGCTTCCGGTGTTATAGTAGATGTAAAGGTATTCACTCGTGATAACTGCGACGAACTTAGTGCCGGAGTAAATATGCGTGTAATATGCTATATCGCACAGAAACGTAAAATAACAGTCGGCGATAAAATGGCTGGCAGACACGGTAACAAAGGTGTTGTTTCCAGAATACTTCCGGAAGAAGATATGCCATTCCTCCCCGACGGTACACCGCTTGACATTGTTCTTAATCCGCTGGGCGTTCCGTCACGTATGAATATCGGTCAGGTGCTTGAAGTACATCTCGGTATGGCTTGTAAGGCTCTCGGCTGGCATATTATGACACCTGTTTTCGACGGCGCACACGAAGACGACATAAGAGAATGTTTCAAAAAAGCCGCTGAATACAATGCAGAACATTGTGACGATAATTTTGAACTGAAATCTATGGATAAAGTTATCAATCCGAAAGCACTCGAATTTACCGAAGACTGTAAATTTACCCTTTACGACGGCAGAACCGGTGAAAAATTCGATAACCGTGTAACAGTCGGATATATGTACTATCTTAAACTTCACCACCTTGTTGATGATAAAATCCATGCACGTTCAGTAGGTCCTTATGCACTCGTAACTCAACAGCCACTCGGTGGTAAGGCACAGTTCGGCGGACAGCGTTTCGGTGAAATGGAAGTATGGGCTTTAGAGGCTTACGGCGCAGCTTATACACTTCAGGAAATTCTTACGGTCAAATCAGACGATACACTCGGACGTGTAAACACATACGAAGCTATCGTTAAAGGTCAGAATGTTCCTACACCTGGTATTCCGGAATCTTTCAAGGTTCTTATCAAGGAAATGCAGTCGCTCTGTCTCGATGTTAAAGTGCTTGACATCAATCAGGAAGAAATTGACCTCAAACAGAATTTTGACGACGATGACCCGATACCATCACATGATAGTACTTCTTTCGCTGACGAAAAAACGGAAGACAATACTGAATATTCCGACGATGATATAAGAGACGAAGGCTTTACTTTTGAAGATGATGAAAGCAGTGAATCCGAAGAATCAGAAGACTATAACGAAGACGAATTTTCTTTTGATGATGACGAACTCGTTATAGACGACGACAGCGAACTTTTTGACAGTTTTGACCTTGACGACCCATCCAGTGAGGACTAATATTTCATACGTATCATGATACCGTATACAGAATCGTCACAACCGGCGGTTCTGTATTGCGGATTACCTTTATTTTGCAGGAGGTAGCAGTTTGGAATTTAATACTTTTGAATCAATAAAAATCGGTCTTGCTTCACCTGAACAAATCAGAAGCTGGTCTTATGGCATTGTTGAAAGACCCGAAACCATTAACTACAGAACTCAAAAACCTGAAAGAGACGGTCTTTTCTGTGAAAGAATTTTCGGACCTACTAAAGACTGGGAATGTCACTGCGGTAAATTCAAGAAAATACGCTTTAAAGGCAAAATTTGTGACCGCTGTGGTGTTGAAGTAACAAGGGCAAGAGTACGTCGTGAAAGAATGGGTCATATTGAACTTGCCGCCCCCGTTTCACATATCTGGTATTTCAAGGGTACGCCTTCAAGAATCGGACAGGTACTTGAAGTCTCACAGAAACGCCTTGAAGAAGTCCTTTATTTCACAAAATATATTGTTACTGAACCTGGTAATACAGAACTCGTCAAAAAACAGATGCTCTCCGAAAAAGAGTATCTTTCATATCTCGAAAAATACGGCGACGACTTTAAAGCCGAAATGGGTGCGGAAGCTATTAAAAAACTTCTCCACGAATACGACCCCGAAAGATACGACGCACATAAAACACGTCTCGTCGATATGGGCAAAATCTATATAGGTACTAAAAAAGTACACTGTACAAACAAGCCTGCTGAATGTGCCTGCGATGAGTGTATGAAATTCGCAAGCCTTATTGACGTTGAATGGAAAAATAATATTGAACTCGTTGCAGATGACCTCAAAGCCGAATTAATCGGTCTGCCGTCCGGACAGAAAAAAGTAAAACTCCTGAAAAGATTGCAGATTATTGAAGCATTCAGACTTTCCGGCAACAAGCCCGAATGGATGATACTCGACGCTGTGCCGGTTATACCGCCTGACCTTAGACCTATGATTATGCTTGACGGCGGACGTTATGCAACTTCTGACCTCAATGACCTCTACAGACGTGTTATCAACAGAAATAACCGTCTGAAAAGAATGTTGGAACTTGACGCTCCGGACATTATCGTAAGAAACGAGAAGAGAATGTTACAGGAAGCCGTTGACGCTCTCATTGACAATGGCAGACACGGAAGACCAGTCACCGGACCTAATAACCGTGCATTGAAATCGCTTTCCGATATGCTTAAAGGTAAACAGGGACGTTTCAGACAGAATCTTCTCGGAAAACGTGTTGACTATTCCGGACGTTCCGTTATTGTAGTAGGTCCTGAACTTAAAATGTATCAGTGCGGACTTCCGAAAGAAATGGCTCTCGAACTTTTCAAACCGTTCGTACTGAAAAGACTTGTCGATAAAAAGGCAATCGCAAATATAAAGAGTGCAAGAAAACTCATAGACCGTGCCGACAATAAGGTATGGGACGCTCTCGAAGACGTCATAAAAGACCACCCTGTAATGCTGAACAGAGCTCCCACACTTCACAGACTTGGTATACAGGCATTTGAACCGATTCTTGTTGAAGGACGTGCAATAAAACTCCACCCGCTTGTATGTTCGGCATTTAACGCTGACTTCGACGGTGACCAGATGGCTGTACACTTACCACTGTCAGCAGAGGCACAGGCAGAAGCAAGATTCCTTATGCTTGCCGCAAATAACCTCTTAAAGCCCTCGGACGGTAAACCGGTTGCAGTACCGTCACAGGATATGGTACTTGGTTCTTACTATCTTACAATGGCTAAACCTGGTGAAATAGGTGAGGGAAAAGTTTTCCGTGATGTCAACGAAGCACTTATGGCATATCAGGAACACGACGTTTCACTTCATGCGAATATCAAGGTAAAAATCACCAAAGACATCGGCGACAAGAAAGTATCAAAAATTATTGATGCTACTGTAGGAAGACTTATTTTCAATGAAAATATCCCACAGAATCTCGGCTATGTCGACAGAACCAATTCAGACAAGCAGTTTGACCTTGAAATAGCATTCCTTGTAGGTAAAAAACAGTTATCGAATATAATAGAACGATGTATAAAGATTCACGGTACTACTACTACTTCCGAAGTTCTCGACAGAATTAAGGCTCTCGGTTATAAGTACTCCACAAGGGCAGCCCTGACCGTTGCGGTATGTGATGCTTCTATCCCACCGGAAAAGAAACAGATACTCGCAAATGCCGACGCAGAAGTAGAACAGATTACCAATGAATACGAATTTGGTTATATTTCCGCACAGGAAAAAACCAAGAAAATAATTTCCCTCTGGACGAACACTACCGACGAAGTAACAAAGAAACTCAAGGAAAATTTTGACCCATACAATCCTATATGGATGATGGCGGATTCCGGTGCGAGAGGTTCTATTTCACAGATTAGACAGCTTGCCGGTATGCGTGGACTTATCGCAAATACTTCCGGTACGGTTATTGAAATTCCAATCCGTGCTAATTACCGTGAAGGTCTTAACATTCTCGAATACTTCATAGCCTCACGAGGTGCCAGAAAAGGTCTTGCCGATACAGCATTACGTACCGCCGATTCAGGTTACCTTACACGTCGTCTTGTTGACGTTTCACAGGACGTTATCATTCGTGAGGAAGACTGCGGTACTACAGAGGGTATAGAAGTTTACGAAATCAAGAACGGTAATGAAATAGTTGAACCGTTTATTGAAAGACTTGTCGGAAGATACCTGTCTGAAGACCTCAAGGACGAATCCGGCGAACTCATTATATCACGCAATAAACTTATCACTGACGCTGACGCAAAGAAGATTATCGACGCCGGTATTGAAAAAATAAAAATCCGTTCCGTACTCCAGTGTAAAGCCCGTACAGGTGTATGTGCAAAATGTTACGGAGCAAACCTCGCAAATAATAATGTCGTTGCGGTTGGTGAGGCTGTCGGAGTAATCGCCGCCCAGTCAATCGGCGAACCAGGTACACAGCTTACTATGAGAACTTTCCACACAGGTGGTGTTGCCTCCGCCGACGCCGAAGACATTACACAAGGTCTTCCACGTGTTGAGGAACTCTTTGAAAGCAGACGTCCGAAAGGTGCGGCTATTCTTTCGAGAATTTCCGGTACTATCCACATTGAAGAAGTAAAAACAACACAGAATATCATAGTAACCAACGAGGAAACAGGCGAATCTGAAAATTATATGATACCGTATAATCTTAAAATCAGAGTTTCCGAGGGCGAAGTTATCGAAAAGGGCAAACGTCTCACTGAAGGTAACGTTTATCCGGCTGATATTCTTAATATACTCGGTACACTTGACGTACAGAACTATATCATAAATGAAGTACAGAAAGTATATCGACTTCAGGGTGTTGACATCAACGACAAACACATTGAAGTAATAGTCCGTCAGATGCTCCGTAAAATCAAAGTCGAAGAAACCGGAAGTAGTTACCTGCTCCCTGGTACGCTCGTCGACAGAAAAGAAATTGACATCATCAACAGTGAAATACAGGCTCGCATTGACAATGGTGAAATCGGTTTACAACTCGTACAGACAAGTCCGGTATTACAAGGTATTACAAAAGCGTCGTCAAATTCCGACAGCTTTATGTCGGCAGCGTCATTCCAGGAGACTACAAAGGCACTCACAGACGCAGCCATAAGAGGTAAGAGCGACAGACTTCTCGGACTTAAAGAGAACGTTATTATTGGTAAACTTATTCCTGCCGGTACTGGTATGGACTGTTACGGACACGTTAAAGTCGTAAAAAACGAATCATACGTTGAACACAATACACAACCAATTGCCCCTATAGTATAAAAAATCACCCCTCCGGTAATTACGGAGGGGATTTTTTTTGCGTTTCGAGTGTTAATTTATTTACATACAAGTGCAAATTTTACATCATTTTCAAGAAGACTAAGAAAATTATTAACCGCATAGCCGTCTATTATATGACATTTTTCTGTTTTCCGAACTTTTTTATCACCATCATAATATTCAATAGACCAATAAAAATCCTTGTTTTTGTTATCTTCGGGAATCGGCAACCATATACATAAATCATAATTTTCTTTGAGACCATACGCTGATATAAATTCATATTCGCTGTTTGCCCAGTCAAAATATGATTCGGGCATTTCTTCAAAAATCGTTTCCGGTTCTATATCATCTTTTGTGTAAGGCAGACAATACATAAAATCATTGTATTTCTGGATATTATAAGTTTCTGTTATTAAATCGCTGTCGGAACTGTTAACTATACAATAACTGTCTATATACGGTGCATAATGAATAATTGCCTCGCGATATTCAATGAAATCATTCAGCATTTCTTCCGACGAAAAAGAATAAAGTCTGCATTTGCTGATATTATTACGCAGAAATTCAAAGACAGGTACTTCCTTAAAATCCGTATTCACGCAATATACGTACAGTGTGTCATTTTCGTCAAGAACTGCATCAAGATTTTCACCGTTATAGTACATACCACGCCTTCTTTTATAATCAAATTCGCATTTAAAAGCCGTCGGAATATCAGCTTTTATCATATCAAGAAGTGCGTTTTCTATTTCTTCCGCCTGATAGTCGTCGCTTCGAGAGCCAGGGAAAATATTGACATGAAAATCATTTTCGCCGTCATTTACAGTCACATATGCCAACCCCTGACCATTAATATCTACATCAACTACTTCAACATCTATTCCGTACTTTTGTTTCATATATATATACGAGCGTCTCTCTTGGTGTTTTCGATTTCTTCTTTATACAAGCGTTTATCCATATAACAACCGTAAATTACTGCCGTCAAAACTATTGCAGATATTACAGCAAAAAAACATAATACTTGTTTTTTCATGACTTATCACCAACACAGACCTTTCTTTATCCCGATAACTTCATAACCCATTTTTCTAAGCAGGTCACAACCGTCTATGAATATATTTTTACGTGTAATAAACATTTCCTGCTCCTGTAAGTACGGTAAAAGCAGTCCGGACATTGCCGGTTCTATTATTTTTACAGTTTTTTCCGTACCGTCTTTACGGATAATAACGCTCATATTGAACTGACCACTGATATTTTTATCTGTAAAATCCACTCTTATGACAGAAGTTTTATCGTCCTCCGGTGAAAGATACAATTCAGTTGAATCGTAATATACTCCCCACCACCAGACGTATTTTTTACCGTTTACTGTTATTGTACGTGTTTTTCTTTTCATTGTATCACCTGACTTTATCAGTCAAAATCTCTGTAGCCCAGTTCATACAGAATATTATCACCGTCTTTAATGTTAATCTCTCCGACGTCGGATTTACTGCACAGATTATTAAAAACGTAATCAAGAATCTGTCGGGCGAAAAACGGTCGGCACAGATTAAGGATAATTTTTTCTTCTCCGTAAAAACAAGGTGTTCCCTCGTCGGAATAAGCGTCTATATTCATATTCGGACTATATCGAGTAAAATAAACTCTTACTTTTAATTTTTTATTGTTTTCCGGTACAAAAAGATAATAAGAATAAGGATAATTGTAAAAATCCATGTCATCGTAGTTATATGACCACAGATATTTTTCGCCGTCGACGTCCATAACTCTTAGTCTGACCCTGTTTTTCATACTCCTCCTATAGCCACCATTCCGGCGTAATATCGCCTAATTTTACAGTTTTTCGAGTTTCATAGTCAAGCATGATTTCTATATTTTTATAACTGTCCGGCATAAGCTGTACCATTAATTCCCGACACGCACCGCAAGGTGTACCGGTTTTACCGTCGGGCATAATTGCAAGTACTTTGTCTATTACGTGTTCGCCGTTGGTAATCATGTTGAATATCGCATTACGTTCCGCACATATTCCGAGTGTAGAACACGTATCTATGCATACGCCGGTATATATTTTACCCGATACTGAAAGTATCGACGCTGAAACTTCCCCACCCGATACATAAGCGGATATTTTACGTTCATTCTGTACGGATTTTGCAGAAATATAAAGTTTTTCCCATATATCCATTACTGTTCCTGCTCCCCGAAAATTCGTATAGCTTTCAGCATTATCGCACATTCAAGACGTTTCTTTTCAAGCTGACACGAAAGTTTATGAGCCGTCCTGATATCGCCCATATACTGATAATTATTGGCGTTACAACCTCCGCTACAATAGAATTTTGCCCAGCATTTAGTACATTCCGGTTTTGTGTAGACGTGTGCCTTAGCAAAATCCGATTTCATTTCCTGATTGAATGTACCCTCATCGATATTACCCATTTTATACTCGTCTATCCCTACAAACTGGTGACATGGGAAAATATCGCCGTCCGGAGTTATTGCGACGTAATCATTTCCGCAACCACATCCACGAAGTCTTTTTATCGCACAAGGTCCTTGGTCTAAGTCTATCATGAAGTGGAAAAAGTTAAATTTCTTACCGGATTTTTCATTTTCGATAATTCTTTTAGCAAGTCTTTCGTATTCGCTGAAAACTTCCGGTAAATCCTTTTCCGTAAGTGCGTACTCGTCGGAATCTCCTACAACAGGTTCAATGGAAATCTGGTCAAAACCGGCGTCGTAAAGTGCAAAAACGTCGTCGGCGAAATCGAGATTATGATTTGTAAATGTACCTCTTACATAGTACTCCTTATCACCTCGGGTTTCGACAAGTTTTCTGAACATCGGTAAAATTTTATCGTAACTGCCTGAACCGTCCACCCTCGGACGCATAAAATCATTGACTTCTTTTCTGCCGTCAATCGACAATACGACATTTGACATCTCTTTATTTATAAAATCAATTTTATCGTCGTCAAGAAGTATGCCGTTTGTAGTTATCGTAAAGCGGAATTTCTTATTAAATTCGGCTTCCCGACTTCTTGCGTATTTTACAATCTGCTTTACGACGTCGAAATTCATAAGAGGCTCACCGCCGAAGAAGTCTAATTCGAGATTCTGACGGTCTCCGGATTTTTCAAGCAGAAAATCAATAGCGTGTTTGCCGGTCTCGAAAGACATTAATTTCCTGCCTTTGCCGAAGTCGCCGGTAGATGCGAAACAGTACTTACAGCGAAGATTACAGTCATGTGCGATATTAAGACACATTGCCTTTACCGGTGACGCTACTGAATACTGTGCGTATTTTTCGTAATCGTCCTCGGAAAAAAGTATTTTTTCGTTGTATAACTCGACTATTTCAGCGTAACAGGTTTTAATCTCTTCTGCCGGATAAACCTTGGAAAGTTTTTCTATAATATCCGGACGACATTCCGGCTCAAACGGTGGCTTTATGTTGTCGAGTAAATCGTATGTCAGTTCGTCGACGATATGCACACCACCGCTGTTGACGTCGAGAACTATATTGAATCCGTTAAGTTTATATTTATGTATCATTTTAAAAATTTCCTTTCAGATTTTATTTTTCTTGTTTATCTCGTCTAACTTTTCGTTGAGTTCTTTTTTCAGTCTTACATTACGCCGGAGTATAAAAGCAAGAGCGATAACAGGTATTATCACATTGAAAATTGCTGTAAAAACAGGGGCAATTTTATCATAACTATTATCTAATATTCCCTCTATGAAACTTTTAGGAAGAAATGAAAACCAATTCCAAAGCCAATACAGACCGAATATTTTTCCTATTGAAAAATGTTGTTTTTCGTAATTTTTCATAGCAATTTCCCGAAGCTGTACTACTTCATTGTCCTGACTGCCATAATCAAAATCGGGTGCGTTTTCGTCGTATGCAAGTCGTCGGGCAAGATTTTCACGGGCTTTTTTGTTGCGTCTGTTTATGCGTGGCAAGGCTATACAAGCCGGTAGTACCGAAAAAATCAAGACTCCTATGGGTACAAGCATTATGTCAAAATCAAAAGTAGCATAAAGCATGGTAAGTATAAACGAAACTATGCCAACAATCATAATTTCAAGAAAAGCAAGTGCTGAAAGTGGTGTATACTCCTTTTTGAACATCTTTTTAGCGTTCTGCTTTTCGTAAATCATTTGTTGATGATGTACGTTTTCAAGCATACGGAGTTTAGACCGTTCATTTCTTAACTGTCCCTCAAACTGTTCCATAAGTATATTTAACTGCGATTTTGCCCCCTCGCTTGCTTTCATGATGTCGCCGACGTTTTTCACGATATTTTCAAGCGAATCTGTTTCCGTGAGGTCTTGTGCCTGAAACCCTCTGAACTCCATCGGCAACTGTCCTACTGACATTTCCGCATAACACGGTATGAGTATTTTAGACTTGTCTTTCTTCATGAGTTCGATAAACCTGCTCCATTCGTTCCGTACCCATACGGAATCAAAATGTTCCGGAGACGTCCCGACGCATAACATAATCTGGGCGGAATTTATCGCTGAATATATATAGGGTTCAAATTCCGTGCCTAACTTGTCCTTAAGCGTCACCGGTGCGAAAAATACTTTTATATTCTGCTTTGTGAGTACGGAATAAATTTTTTCCGCAAGTAACGCATCAGCAGTACGAAAACCAGATTCAGCAGTTTCCTTGTAACATATAAACACATCGAACGGCTTTTCTTTCATGGCAATTTCAAGTATATTCTGCTGTATACCGTCGATTACTTCCGCAAGCTGTATGTATATATTTCTTAAATTCACGTCGGAATATTCAAGGACTTTCCGAAACTCCGGTATATCCTGAATCTTTTCAAAAGATGTACGGTGACAAGTCGGCACTCTGTTCTGTGTTTCAGGGTCAACGACGTACTCTATGCCATACTTACAGAGACACAATCCCCAGTACGCTTCGGCTTCTTCCGGAAAATCTGTCACAATATCCCTATAAACGTCGCCTGCCCTATCAAAATCACACGCAAAACGTAAAGCATTCGCCTTATTGAAAAGCTGTAACTTCTTTTCACTAGTTAAATCCGGAATAGTCTGTACGGAATCGCAGTATTCGCACTTACATATACGCATACCGGCTCGCACATTTAAATTAGCTCCGCACATTTTGCAGTTAAAAACCATAATATCACCTCATAACTAAAAACAGAGGCAGTATTTTTTTACAAACACTGCCTCCGGTGAAATGCAAGTCTTATCTTTCGCACTTCTGGTTAGCGACTGTACAGGAAGTCTTGCAAGCTGACTGGCATGATGCCTGACATTTGCCACAGCCACCTTTTTTAGCAGACTCTTTAAGATTAGCCTTGTTGATTGTCTGAATGTGCTTCATAATCATAAACCTCCATAATTTTTTACACGACATATAACCGTGCGTGTTGGATTTAATTATAACATATTAAAAGGCAGTTTTCAATATATTTTTTAAAATTTGTTAATTTTCGACAATACAACGTATCAAAATATGTGAAAAATTATAATTGTTCTTCAAGTTCAATCATTTTTTCAAAATTTTCTTCTATACGCTGTTTGAGTTCTTCAATTTCCGTACATTTTTTGTTCATAAGTTCGTAATCGCTATAGACTTCTTCATGTGAGATTTCTTCCGTAAGGGAATCAATTTCCGCCTGAAATTCGTCTATTTTCTTTTCAAGACGTTTCATTTCATTTTTCCTTGCTACGTCTGCACTACGTTGTTGCTTGCTACGGTAAGCCTTTACGGATTTTTCCTTAGCGATTTCAGCATTTTTTGCGAATTTTTCAGCGTCGGAAATTCTTTTCTGTTCCGCCTGTTCCTCACGGAGTACATCAAGATATTTTTCAAATCCGTAGTCATGCAGACGATATTTTCCGGCAGTAAGTTCAATCAGACGGTCTGCAATTTTACTTAAAAGATACCTGTCATGCGATACAAATATTACAGTACCGGTGTATTCTTCAAGTGCTTCTTCAATGGCTTCTTTTGACAACAAGTCAAGATGGTTTGTAGGTTCGTCGAGTATCAGGACATTTCCGTGTTCCTGCATCATGATTGCGAAACATAATTTAGCACGTTCGCCACCGCTGATAACTCCTGTCTGTTTGAAGACGTTTTCGCCGGTCAGTCTGACCTGTGCCAACAGACTACGCACTTCCAAATCTGACATAGACGGATATCGGCTGTGTATCTCTTCCATTACGGACAGTTCACGGTTTAAGTTGGTGCTTTCCTGTTCAAAGTAGGATATTTTTATATTACTGTTCCAGCGGACAATTCCCTTATGCGAAAGTTTTTCCTGAATAATTTTCAGAAGCGTTGATTTTCCAATACCGTTATCGCCAATGATACCTATTTTTTCACCCCGACGGACTTCAAAATTTACCTCGTCTACAAGAGTTTTCCGTGAATTTCCCTCACCTACTGAAATATCAACGCCCTTGACTTTAAGTACATCTATAGGCGGTTCTATGGTGTATGTGAAATGGATTTTGGCTGTTTTCGTCTCATGGAAAGGTTTTTCAATGCGTTCTATTTTTTCTAACTGTCTGCGACGACTTTGTGCCATTTTCGTAGTAGAGGCACGCACGAGATTTTTAGCTACATAGTCTTCAAGTTTAGCGATTTGTTTCTGTTGCATTTCGTACTCTTTTTCACGACGCACATTATTTTCCTCACGCTGACGCACAAACGCTGAATAATTTCCCTTATAGCGTGTAAGCGTACCTCTTTCGATTTCACATATAGAAGTACATAGTTTATCAAGAAAATATCTGTCATGCGATACTATCAGTACCGCACCCCTGTATGTGCGGAGATAGTCTTCAAGCCACATGATAGTCTTGAAATCGAGGTGGTTTGTAGGTTCGTCAAGTATCAGAAGATTAGGTTCTTCAAGAAGAAGTTTCGCTATACACAGACGTGTTTTTTCGCCACCGCTGAATCCCGAAACAGTCCGGTTAAGTTCATTTTCAGAAAATCCCATACCATTCAGGATTGTTCTTATTTTAACGTCGGTGTTGTAACCGTCATTAGCCTCAACCCACGAAGATAATCGCTGATACTCGTCAACTGACGAATTATTACCCATTTCAATTTCTATTTCTATTTCACGAAGACGTTCAATAGCTTTATGCATATCGTAAAAAACACCCTGCATTTCCGACATGACAGTTTTTTCAGAATCAAGTCCGCCCATTTGTTCGAGATAGCCTATTGTAGTCTTTCCGGCAAATGAAATGATACCATCCTTTTCGGTGAAGCGGTCAGGCTCTACAGTACCGGTTATTATTTTCAGAAGCGTTGACTTTCCGCAACCGTTATTCCCGACTAATCCTATTTTGTCGGTCTCGTCAATCGTGAGAGATATATTATCAAGTAACTGATTTCCATTATAGAATTTATTTATATTATTTAACGAAACAAGCATTTTTAAAACTCCCTTTACTAAAACAGGACGGAAAAAATCCGTCCTATTATTGATTATTCTTTTAATTTATTTGATTATATCCCGCATTCGTCGTAATCTTTCCATTTTTCAAAGTCGAGTTTGGCACTCCAGCCCTTATAGAGAATGTAAAGAATAGAAGTTATTGCTATAAACAATGCACTAAGCACTGCCAGACTGGTTGCAAAGACCTTACGTGGATAATTATTTTTTTTACTCATAATAAAATATTTCCTTTTTTTGAGATTATTATTCCTCACCGGAATCGTCAATATTCATTTCTGACATAAGCCTTGCGAGTTCTGAACTGACCTTAGAAGACAATTCTTTTTTCAGAGCGTTTTCTTCTTCCGTAACTGAAGCGGTATTTTCCTTTACGCTGTCAAGATTTCCGGATATTTCAGAAAGTCGTTTCTGGGTATCAGCCATTTTTTTACGGACTATAAGTATTTCCTGACGGCTTTTAGCTTCTTCAATTTTCAGCCGGAGGGTTTCAACCTGAGCTTTCATAGTTTCTTCCTTAACTTTCAAGTTATCAAGCAATTCCTTATAGGATACCGCTTCTTCGTCGGACTGTACTTTTTTCATTACAGCCTGTCCTGCAAGATACCTGTCACCTTGTAAGAGAGCGTTTTTAGCTTTTTCCTCCCACTGATGAGAGTTTTTCAAAGCGTCCTGATACTTTTTTTCATTAAGAATGCATTCCGACTTTATTTTTCCGTAATTCTGTACGGATTTATTAAGTTCGTTCTGCATATCGGCGATAATCTGCCTGACCATTTTTTCAGGGTCTTCTGCCCTGTCGATAAGGTCATTAAGATTGGATTTCAGTAAATCACTTAATCTGCTGAATATATCCATAAAAATTCCCCCGTTTCAAGAAAAACATTACAACATGGCAAACTGTTGTTACAATAATTATATAATATATCTTCAGATATGTCAAGGCATTTCCCGAAATTTTACAATTTTTTCATTTCAACATAATTCCGGAAGTACCGTAATAAAATTAATAAGGTGATGTTATGGGAAAAAAATTGATTTTTTATATTAAAATTGTTACATTAATATTTATGTCTGTATTCTGCCTTGTAAAGCCTGACATAATAAACAGTTCAGTATATGATGCCGTCGGAAGATGTCTCAATATAATAATACCGTCGCTTTATGCAATGATGATATTAGCACCATTACTTATAAAAAGCGGTATTATCGACGGTATTTCACGGTTTACTGGTAAAATCGGAAAATTTCTTTTCGGTATGGACAATATAGTTTTTCCGGTATTCGTGTTCAGTATGATTGCCGGATATCCTACCGGTGTCAAGATGTTGAGTTCCGCCTACGAAAAGGGGCTTATTGACAAAAAACGTGCGGAAATATTCAGCGGAGTATGTTTCGGAGCAGGTACGGCTTTCATATCAGGTTGTGTGACGTCACAGCTTTACGGAAACAATTCAGCCGGAAATCTGATACTTATTTCAACAGTAAGTGCAAATATCGTATTTGCCTTTATGATTTCATTTTTCATGCGGAAAAACTGTACTCTTAAAAATCAGAAAAATGATATAAAAATAACTTCCGGTATGCTTACGGAATGCGTCGCAAACGGTGGGAACTCTATAATAAATATATGCTTTATGGTGATGATTTTTGCGGTAATTACGGCGATTCTTGACTATACCGGTATAATTTCAGTAATCGGGAAATTCATTTCAGGAATAACAGGAATTTCCGCTGAAGATTCCGGACAGATTGTAAAAGCTGTAACGGACGTTACGGCAGTGACCGGATTTTCACACGGAAATTACAAATTACTTCCTTACTTAAGTGCATTGATTTCTTTCGGGGGAATATGCGTAATATTTCAGATTTCAGCAGTTTCCGGCGGACTTTCCCTTAAACCTCTGATAATCGAAAGACTTATAATATCGGTAATAAGTTTCATAGTATGCCGGATTCTTTCACCGGTTATACTTTCCGGCGAAACTGTTTTCACGTCGTCGGTGAACGTCCGGACACATCAGGCACACTCGCCTGTACCGTCGGTAATGCTTATAATCATGACATTTTTTCTATTATCCGAATACGAAAAAATACGACTTTTCAAAAAGGAGTGATAATTTATGTTCAGAAAAATTGCGGACAAAACACTTGAAACTTTCTATCTCACACCGCTTATCCATATGGACGGCAACAAGGAAATACTGATAGAAAACTGTAAAAGAATCGAGGAATACAGCGAAATTTTCATGAGTGTCATATCCGGAAGACTGTGCATAAATATCTGGGGTGATAACCTGCGGGCTTGCGATTTCAATAAAAACGGTCTGATGATAAGCGGAAAAATTTCACATATCGAATTTACAGAAAGGAACTCCGGAAACAATGAAGAATCAGATAAAGGGTTGCGTGAGGATTAATGCAAGCGGAAAAAATCTGTATAAATTTATAAATGCCCTACATGACAGTGATGTTGACTGTTTCGCACAGTACTGCCGGAATGATGTTTTTTATGCTGAAATATATCGTCGTGACTTAAAAGAAGTACAGGAAATTGCCGAGAATCTGAACATAGACCTGACCAGTTTTGAATACGATACAATTTCTTCAACGGTTATCCGACATAAAAAGCGTTTCGGGATAATAGCCGGTATAATTTTTGTTACTGCAATTTCGCTTTATTTTTCGGGAATAATAATGACCATAGAAATACAGGGAAATTCAAAAGTCAGCGACTCGACTATAATTACAGCACTCGAACAGCTTAACATAAAACAAGGTACGCCGATTAAGGACATTAATTTTCCGTACTGTGAAAACGAACTCCGTCTTATGATTGATGATGTCGCATGGGCTGGTATGCACATTACAGGTAATCGGGTAGTCGTGGAAGTAACTGAAATCGTCGAGAAGCCGGAAATGATTAATGACCGCATACCCTGTAATGTGGTATCATCACAGGACGCCTATATAACTTACACTTCAATTTATGACGGTCAGTTAATGCACAAAGTCGGCGATTATGTTCCACGTGGAACAATGCTGATAAACGGCGTGACCAAAGATGAGACCGGTCACGTAAATCTGCATCACGCTATGGGAAAAATTATCGGTACTTACGAGGAAACAGTTACTTTCGAGGGAAGTTATAAAAGCAGACAGTACAACCCTACCGGCGAAACATTCAGTCAGAAAACACTTAAACTTTTCAGTTTTGAAATACCGGTTTCTTTCGGGAAAAATAAATTTACAAATTTTACTACCGAGGAAAACGAAAAATATTTAAAAGTCTTAGGGAAAACAATTCCTGTAGGGATAGTAAAAAACAGGTACACAGAAACTGAACTTTCCGAAACTACCTACACGGAAGAGGAACTTTCGGAAAAAATTATGGAAAAAATATATCTTTACGAAAAAAATTTCCTTGACGATGATATTAAAATCCTCGAAAGAGACATCAAGACCGAAAAAAAAGAAGATTCCCTTGAATACATAGTAACATACAAACTTGAAGGCGACATCTGCGAACAGAAAGAGATTTTAATTAAATGAAAAAAATATATATTTTTTTCGTCTTTTTTGCCCTCTCGAATCACTTATATATGAAAGGCTTTTCCGGACGCTTTTCAGAAATAATACGAAAGGACAAAACACATGAAAAAAATATCAATGATAATTGCATTGCTTGCGATACTGAATACGTGTTCATGCGGTAAAAAAATCGAGGACGTCAACCCACCTGCTCCGCCCGTTGAGGAAGAAACGTCGGAAACTACCGACAAAAAAACATTGAACGTCGCCACTATTTTAAAGGAACTGACACAAGTAGAACGTCAGATTATCAACAAAATGGATTGCGACGTAAATATAAAATTCTACCCAGGGGGCGACAATTCAGACCCTTTTGAACTTCTTAATCTCGATATAATTTCCGGTGAAGATATTGACGTTGTATACACCGGTGCTGATGATTTCACACAGTTCATAAAAAGAGGTTATTTAACAGACCTCTATCCGCTTATGGAACAGTCGGAAACTCTTAAAAAAGATGATTTTCTGCCGAATGTCTTAGCAGGTCTCGAAGTTGACGGAAAACTTCCGGCAATATGTGATAACTGGATTTTATATACAGCCGTTGCAAAGACTGAAAACGTCGGCGAAAATATGGAAAACTGGACTCCGGAGCAGGCTTTTAATGCGTTCTATAATATGCCGGACGGTATGGAGAATTTCCTTAACTATGCGTGGATGGAATACGACATACCGAACTATTTAATAAAACGTGTTGCTGTGGATGCCGTCGACTACAAAAATAATACCTGCGATTTCGGAGGAGCATTTAAGGATATGCTTGAAAGTATTAATAATCTGCCTGCATTTCAGCCATATGACCCTGTCGGAAATGACAATCTTATAAAAAACCGTTCACTTGTCAGCGACGTGGATCTTTTCGGAATAAACGCCTCATTGACACAACAGACTTACGCATGGTTCGGCGGTGCTGATGTAACTTTTATCGGCTATCCGTCGGAAACCGGTAAGGGTTATATTACAGATGCTTTTTCAATGTTAGGAATCCTTGAAACAAGTTCCGAAAAACAGGAGGGTTATGAATTTATAGAACTCATGTTAAATGATAAATCAATAAACAAAGGCATGATATTCAGTATGCCGGTCACTGAAAAAAATCTTAACGACCAGCTGAAAGAAAGTAAATATAACAGTATGTCCGTACACTGTCCGCAGAATCTTCCCGACGGTAACGAACAGATAGAGATTACAGAAGAGGCTATAGAACAGGCTGTTGAATATCTCCGCAATGTTGAATTTGAACCGTATACTTCCGAAGAAGTGGAAAGAATCGTTTTAGAAGAATATCATAAATTTTTGTCAGGAGAGATAACGCCACAGAAATGCGTTGATAATTTAAATAATCGTATTTCAATCTATCTAAGCGAAACGGAATAACTTATTTCTTTGAGAGTTCCCAGAATGCCACGGCACTTGCGGAGGCGACGTTAAGAGAATCTACGCCCTCCGCCATGGGAATTTTTACGGTAAAATCGCAACTTTCAATAGTAGACTGTTTCAGCCCCTCACCCTCCGTACCGAGTATCACTGCTATTTTTTCAAGAGACTTCAGAACCGGATTATCTATATTAACCGTATTGTCATGGAGTGCCATAGCAAGCGTACTGAATCCGGAATTTTTAAGAGTTTCTATGTAATTTTCGTCGGGAAAGTAAGTCCACGGAATACGGAAAACATTTCCCATACTCACACGTACAGCACGGCGATATAAAGGGTCACTGCTTGCGGGTGTAAGAAGTACCGCCTCAAAATTCATTGCAATCGCAGAACGTATTACCGCACCTATATTAGTCTGATTCATGACGTCTTCAAGAACAGCTATTCTCTTACATTTTTCGAGTATTTCCGATAATTCCGGTAATTTTTTCCTACGCATTGCACATAGTATACCCTGTGTGAGTTTAAAGCCGGTAATTTTAGTCAGTACGTCGCTATCTGCGGTATAAATTTTGATGTCTCCGCAACGTCTGATAATATCGCTTGCCTGTCCGGAGATATATTTTTTTTCGGCGAGAATCGAAAGAGGTTTGTAATCAGAATCGAGAGCAAGCCTTATAACTTTCGGACTTTCTGCGATAAAAATTCCACAGGAATCGGGTTCAAACCAGCGTTTCAACTGTATTTCCGAAGTGATTGTATACGGTAAAATTTCCGGTATCGACAGATTTTGTATTTCAATTATTTCAGCCATTTTCCGAACCTCTTATTATAATTTCACCGGTTGCAGATGGGTCATCGCTGATAATCTCGCTGACTTCCGGCACGTAAATTTTTCCGGAATGTACATTTTTTATACTTATGACCGGCGTTATTATTTCCGCATAGACGTCAGATTTTTCAAAAGATAAGTCAGTATCATGCATTTCACAGTTGATAAGTCGCAGATTTTTGCAGTAACATAAAGGTTGTGTACCGGTAATTATGCAGTTTTCAAACGTAAGGTTTTCGGAGTACCATGCGAGATACTCACCTTTTACGATACTGTTACGGACTGTCACATTTTGTGCGTTCCAGAAAGCATCTTTAGTATCGAAGTTACAGTTTTCAAATACGGAATTTTTTATGTACTGAAACGAATACTTCCCACAGAAATCTACTTTTCTGAAATCGAGTTTATCGGAACGCATCATAAAGTACTCGCTTTTTATCGTACATTCGTACATTTTTACATTTTTCACAAACCAACCAAATTCAGGGGAAATAATATCGCAGTTTTTTATCGATATATCGGAACATTCACGGAGTGCCTTTATACCGTACATTTTAGAATTTTCTATCTCGATACCGTGCGAGTACCACAATGACGCCCGACATAATTCAGTCATTTCAGAACCGGAAATTTTTACGCCGGTATCGTGCCATAAAGGGTATCGCAGATTGAAATAACTGTCATAAACCTCTATATTCCGACTTTCTTTCAAAGCACTTTCGCCATCCGCCTGCCCGTCAAACGAACAGTTTTTCAGAATAATTCCGTTACTGTTATATAAAGCTCTTTCCTCTTCAAAATTCATATTTTCGATAATTTTCATAAAAAACTCCCTTTTCAATCTGTCATAGATGTACCAATAATGACAAATCTGCACATATTTTTATCGTAAATACTCCACATTGTCGCACCGAAACCTTCTTTTCCGTCGTTGAAATAGTCCGAAAACTCATCATTCCATTGATAAATTTCAAGGTCTTTACGGTAACACTCCGGAAAAAGCACATAATTTACTTTCTGAAAATCCTTTTCCGTATACGGTACAGGATATGGCGTATAGTAAAGAAATGCATCACGATAAGTCCAATAACATGATTCTTCAACACACATACAATTACCATACTTTTTTACTGTATCAACAGTAAAGAAATTTTCTGTACTGCATTTTCGGCAAATCATTTTATTTTCATCAACATAAAATTCCGGACTTTTTTTATAATACTGATTACCAATCCGTTCCCTTGAATTAATTACAGATATTGCATTTATAACGGCTTTTTTATGCGAAATTTCGCCATCATCAGCCGATAACAGAACATAATCAAGTAAAAGTTTATCGTATTTTTTCACGTACTCGTAAAAAATATCGTCTTTCATTTCGTACATTTTTAAAAGTCCTTTCGTTTTTTTGTAAAACGTCCTGTAATGCGATATGCACTACAGGACATTATTTTTATATATTTCTGCCGAACTGATAGGCTTTTTCCGGATAGTCTGTTTTTTCGAGTGCGGAAACATCACCACAGTCGACGCCTACTATTGTACCGACTATTTCCCAGCCGAGATAATCCGCCATACCCTCGAATGAGGCAACCGCACCGGTAGCAGTCTTTTTGACGTCGTCAGCCATAGTCACCATGAGAGCAGTTTTCTTGTTGCCGTGAATAAGAGCGTCATTGGCATAGAATCTGTCGATAACCGCACGAATCTGTGAAGTCATGCCGTAATAGTAAATAGGGGTTACGAAAACAATCATATCTGCCGAAAGTATTTCCGGATTTATTTTTTCCATATCGTCCTTAAAAGCACAACCGGTATCGGTATTATGACACTTTTCGCAAGCGATACATGGGTGAACATTCATGAATGCTGAATCAAAACGACAGACTTCATGACCGGCTTCTTCAGCACCTCTTATGAAGTTTTCGGCAAGTACATTTGTAGTACCGTGTTTGTGTGGACTTCCTGTAATTACGAGTATTTTCATTTTAAAGACCTCCTGTTATCTTATGAAATTTGTACGCTGAAACGGTTCTTTTTCGGGCAGACCGTATTTTTCCTTGCCGAGTGCTATGCTTTTCATGAGGAAAGACATATTTCTTGCAAGTGTACGCATAGTCTGTAAACCCTCTTCGTCCTGTGAGGCTTCACCCTGTAATCTTCCGTGTACGCTGTTCCAGTACTGGCTTGACGCAATCGGCATACCGGAAATTGTAAAGAATTTGTTGAGTTCGTCGAAAGTTGCAGAAAGTCCACCACGTCTTGCGACTGCCACACCTGCTCCGACTTTCATGGTCTTATCGAAGTGCGTACTGTAAAAAAGACGTGTCAGGAAAGAAATCAGGGTTGAATTTGCCGAGGCATAATATACCGGCGTTCCGACTACAAGCCCATCGCACTCCTGAAATTTCTGTGCGGTATCGTTTACTATGTCATTGAAGACACATTTTCCGTTTTCGACGCACGTATTACAGGCTATACAACCTCTTACGTCCTTGTTACCGACGTGAATTATTTCCGTCTCGATGTCGTTTTCATGGAAAATTTTCTGCATTTCCGCAAGTGCAATGTATGTATTACCTTGTGCGTGCGGACTTCCGTTAATAAGAAGAACTTTCATTAAATTACCTCCATATGATTAGATTATATTCTGTGCTGTAGCACGTAAAGTAATGTATTTCCTGAACCATTCGGGTTCATTGTCGATATTGTCAAGAAGTGCTTTTATTTTACGTTTACCTGTCCGCCGGTCAAGGACGGCAAGTATTCTGTAGAAATAATTATCGTGATTCATGCACTCTTCAATTGTATATACATTCAGATAATTATGTACCATTTCCATTAAATAATCTTCGTGTTCAGTATATCCGAACATATCTAGCGTACCCATTTCCTTGGTTGCCATGTCGACAGCTTTCTGATAGTTCCTTGTTATCCTATTATATTCCTTAACTTTATAAGTCCACTGTGGATTAGTAGCAAACCACGTTTCCTTGTCTACACGAATATAAAATATCGGAAACTGATAATCCCAGCAGTTATCATAATAAATATGCCTTGCGAAAGTATAATATACCCTGTCTCTAAGACAGTCAGCAAGCCGACTTTCAAGGGCTTTTTTTGTTTTGCTCCACATAGTATCACCTCTGTGATATTATACCATATTATACAGAAAATTGCAAGTACAAATAATAGTTTCAGTCAAAAAACATAGAATCATTATTCAACCGGAAATTGTTTCAATGCCATATCAAGTGAGTAATCCATTGCAATAAGACGGCTTTTATCACGTTTCGGGATATATTCCCAATATTTCAGACGACACATTGAACATGAACAATGTATTTTCCCTTTGGAAAGTTTCCCCTCATAAGGATAGTACCAGTAATCATACATATCATGAATTATACGTTTTTTTCTGTTTATGTGACTGTTACGCTGATAACGTGTATAAGCCCTTCCCCTGTTTTCAGACATATCAAATCCACCTTTCTATTATCTGTCTAAATTATACTATATATTACAGAAAATTGCAAGCATTTTTATCAAAAAAAACAGACTGTATAAAAATACAGTCTGTCTGATTTCATTCAAGTATGAACTTCCACGCACAACAACAGGAATTATCCGTAATATCGGGATAACAGCTTATGCACTCGCAGTAAATGCGATTGTCAATTACTTTTGCAAATTCCGAATACTCTATAATACCTACCGTCTTACAAGGGTGATACTCCATATTTTTACGTTTTCTTGCGGTCTGTACGAAACATTCAGTATTTTTGTATATAAGAGTATTGTTTTCCGTAATTATTTCACCGGTATTTATATTTCCATAGAAACGTATTTTTAGTGCCTTTGCGAGACCGTCAAGCCCTGCCTGCTCCGGAAGATTCAGGAATTTTTTAATCCTACGAGCCTCCGCAACTGTAAATACTTTCCACGCTTCAGAATCCATTAACATAGCCTCGTCCATACCACGACTTTTTTCTACTGCCTGAAACCATGCACCGTCCATAGCGAGCCAGTTTTTAGAGTAAATCCGTATAAGCTGTATAAGTTCTTCCCGTGACATATTTTCAAGTAATTCGTCGCTAATCATTGCAAATCATCCGTCGGCAGAGCACATACAAGATACGGGATATATTCTATTTCTTCGCCTGTCACCGCATCATATATAGTTGCACCGAAACCGTTTTCATCTTCCAGTCTGTAGGCGAGTACCGGTTTATCCCAGTAATTAACATATATTGTAAGTTCCGGATATTCTTCACTGTTAAGAAGTTTTTTCATTTCATAACGGTCAATACATTTCACACTGGTATCAACTTCCATTATTTCTTCCGGAGTTTTTACGAGATTCATGTCTACTTCCCTTAAACCGTCTGGGCGTGTATAGACACTTGCACATATATTGTGACGCTCGTCGCCTTTTAACTTTACACCTTTATAATAAATGTCAAAGGCTTTACGCTTACTATATGTTTGTGGGTGGTCAGGATTGTATACAAAAGTAAAGTCTTTCATATCTGTATCGGGGTATCTTGACAGTATTTCCTGTTTAAGTATGGTTATATCGTCTTTGGAAACTTCCTTATAATCGTAATCTATTGTCGGCATATTTTCAATGACAGCCTGTTTCATAAGTACCAAATCGAAAACATCAAGTTTATTGTCAAATGTCAAATCAGCGTTCTGCCAGTTGGTAAGCTCACCTGTACCGGAAAGCCATTTCTGAAACATTACCACGTCCGATATAGTAAACTGTCCGTCACCATTGCAGTCACCGTCGGTTATATTACAATCTGCTTCAGTTATATTACCGTTGTCGTCGACGTTATAATACTTAACAACTGTTTCGCCGACATATCCACCTTCCCAATCCTGTGCCTGTCTGAAAGTAACTTTAACCTGTCCGGCATTGAGAGGCTTATATGCTTTTACTACTACAGGACTTGTTCCCGGTGCTGACGGTGCAATAGATTCTAAATAAAAACTACCGCCTGCAACATATTCAAGTTCTGCTGTTCCGGTCTGTTCAAACATCAGACTAAATCCGCCGTCATAACATACATCATCACAGAAAACAATGTGTCCATTGACTACTGAAACTGTATCAAAGTTACACTCGCTTATACAATCAGGAAACCAGCCGTATATATCCGTTTCAGTAATTTCGCCGTCTGCTGAAGATTCAAACGAAAAAGTAGTATCACTTACAATGCGGTCACCGTCTTTTGATATGCGTTGAATATCAGCACTTCCGGACGGATTCATTTTATAAACTGCCACTTCGTACTTGAAAGGGGATTTTATATTTACTTCCTCGCCGTAATGTTTAAAATAATTAACATAGTCTGTCAGATTATTTTCACGTATAAAATCAAGGTATTCCTGATATGCCTGTTCGTCGGATTTGTCAGGTTCAGGTGGCATCTCGAATACTAACGTATCGGAAAATACTTCCGTTATGCCGGAAATTCCTGTAGTATACTGACATTTATCATCGTATATCTGCCATACACAACAGATTAAATCGTCTTCGATATGTATTCTGCCATATTGGTTATCAAAATGGAGTGCCTCTGTAAAATTCTGCGGAATCCATTCCGGCATTTTTTCCGGAACGTCCATCGCACTGACGTTATACGGCATTACCGGCAGACATATTGCCAGTGCGGACATCATAGCTATTAATTTTCTTTTCATGTTAAATACCTCCGTTTATAATTAATTGTTTCATGAGTACCAAATCGAAAACATCAAGATTATTGTCAAATGTCAAATCAGCGTTTTTCCAGTCAGTGAGTTCACCTGTACCGGATAACCATTTCTGAAACATTACCACGTCGGATATAGTAAACTGTCCGTCACCATTGCAGTCACCGTCGTTTATACCGTCGATTTCAGATATATTACCGTTGTCGTCGACGTTGAAATATTTAATAACTTTCTTTATTTCTTTACCGTTTTTTTCCCACTCTCTTGCGTGTTTGAAAGTAACTTTTACCTGTCCGGAAGTAACCGGCTTATAAAGCCGTACTTGTGTTGAAGAACCACCATCAAGCGGAACAATATAACTCATAGAAGATGATTGTTTTTTTACTAATTCAAGGTCTGTCGTGCCGATTGATTCAACAATCATACTGTAACCGCCGTCCCAGCATACTTCGTCACATACTACAATGTATCCGTCATGTATGGAAATTTCACCGTTATTTTTTGTATAGGAATAACATTCTCCCATAGTGTCCGGAAACCAGCCGTATAAATCAGTTTCGGTAACAACTCCCTCCGCTGACGATTCAAATGACAATGTTGTAGTATTTACAATTTCTTTAGTCTGTGGGTGTTTTTCAATCCAGTTGATTTCAACACTGCTTGACGGATTCATTGTATAAACAGTTACTTCATAATTATAATCAACGTAAACAAGGTCATTATCCGCAAAAAATTCACTTATGCCGTTGCTATGCAGAAAATCAAGATATTTCTGATAGGCTTCTTCGTCGGATTCGTCCGGCTTTTCAGGCATTACGAAATTATATGTCTCACTGGAGAGTGTAAGCAGTCCCATTGAATCGTCACCGGAATATTCCGTAAGATATTCATTACTGTCATCGGCGTAAACATACTGCTTGCGGACACAGCATATAAGACCGTCTTCGATATGGGTTATACCGTATTCGTTATCAAATTGAAGTGCCTCTGTAAAATTCTGTGGAATCCATTCCGGCATATTTTCCGGAACTTCTTCGGCATTTGCGGTATATGGTACGGCGGAAAAGCACATAACCAGTGCCGACATCATAGCGATTAATTTTCTTTTCATAAGTGAACCTCCTGTAAATATATTCCTATATTTATTGACGTTTCCTAATGCTATAATGTGCGGTAAAAAACAATATTTTTTTCTTTTAACAAAAAATCCGTATATTTGAAATATACGGATTTTATATTTTATTTCAGATATTCATTATAGAAAGATACAATTTTGTCAAAAGGTATAATGTCAGTTCTGTCATAGAGGTCTGTATGGACAGCTTCCGGAATAATCATGAGTTCCTTGTTATCGCCGTTAAGGAGTTTATAGGCATCTCTGCTGAAATAACATGAATGTGCCTTTTCGCCGTGAATAAGCAGTACAGCGGATTTTATTTCACCGGCATACTGTAAAATCGGCATATTCATGAACGACAATGCAGAAGTTTTATTCCAGCCACCGTTTGAATTAAGTGAACGCTTATGATAACCACGTTCTGTTTTATAGTAGTCGTAATAATCCTTCACAAAAAACGGAGCGTCTTCAGGTAAAGGGTCAACGACACCGCCACCCAGTTCGTATTCACCGGCTTTATAGTCCTTAATACGCTGTTCGTTAAGAGCCTTGCGGGTTTCATAACGTGCTTCCGGACTGTCTGCCTCGTCAAAATATCCCTTTGCATTAACTCTTGTCATATCGTACATTGTGGAAGAAACAGTCGCTTTTATTCTTGTATCCATAGCGGTGGCATTTATAGCCATACCACCCCAGCCACATATACCGAGAATACCTATTTTTTGAGGGTCAACATTTTCCTGTACGGAAAGAAAATCAACAGCGGAACAGAAATCTTCCGTGTTTATATCCGGTGAGGCGACGTAACGTGGCTGACCACCACTTTCACCGGTAAATGACGAGTCAAAAGCAATCGTAATAAATCCACGTTCTGCAAGGGTCTGGGCATAAAGTCCGGAAGACTGTTCCTTGACTGCCCCGAAAGGTCCGCATACAGCTATTGCCGGAAGTTTTCCCGATGCATTTTCCGGTACATAAAGGTCACCGGCAAGAGTAATGCCATAACGGTTATGAAATGTAACTTTCTTATGAATAACCTTATCGCTTTTCGGGAAAGTTTTATCCCATTCTTCTGTTAAAATCAGATTTTCCATGTAAAAACCTCCATATCAAAAAATATAAAGCAATTATATCATGCGTTCTATAATTTGTCAAGTATGTTTTTATACAATTAGTTCATTAAGTGGGAAATCGGTTTGTTTCAGAAGATTTATACCTACCATCTGTATTGCAAGAGCGTCATTGCTTGTAACGCCGTCATTACCGACTACATCAGCATTTTTCATACCCTGCTCCGAAAGTTTAAACTCATCCGGATTTGCAAGCGACTGCATTATAAATACCGCATCAGAAAGACTTACTTCATTATCACAATTTGAGTCTCCGTAAAGAATTTTATCAGTTTCCGCTGTAGAAGTTTCCGGTTTGCTTCCGTCGGGTTCGATACCGCCGACAAGTATGCCGTCGGAATAAACACATATATTATCATTACGGACTTCATTTCCCGTACCGAAAAAAGCAGTATCGTCCTTGAAAATTTCAAGTTCCTGATAACTCCAGTCGTTTTCAGGATTCCACTTGTCGCCATAGTACATTCCTAGCGTAAACTGATACTTTTTACCGGAATTTGCTATGTTATAGTCTTTCCACTTTATTTCTACGTAATAAGTATCGGGTAATTTATCGTATTTCTGTACACCGCTTATGGAACTTGTCGCACCGGCTTCTACTTCCGACTGGTCATAGAGTTTGCTTGCCGTGACGGTGTTCACGTCGGATATTTCCGAACTGTTGAAATAATATCTTACTGAAATATCGTTGTTTATTTTGGTAGAATCGGTCATAACCATAAGCGATATTTTAGTAACACCGCAACCGTCAGCCTTGAGGTCATCTATACCGCAGGCATTGACCCAGTAATTATTACCACCGCTTGCACCACCGCTGTACTTCGGAGCAGGTGGGAAATCTTTAGTAGGTTTCATATCTTCCGTACCGAAAAATTCATACAGACCGGCACACGCTCCGACGAATGCCGCATTGTAGTCAATGGTTACTTCGTTGTAAATCCAGTCGGCTGTAGTATCGTTATGACCGTCTTCATTATCAGGACCACCTGCCAAAGCTCCGTACAGAACGTATCTGTGTTCGTCGAGGTCTTCGCATTTGGTAAGTCCGGAACACGCCCTGTGATGCGGATATTTTACCGAGTTTTCGTTATATCCGACTATATACGAACGTTTCAGCGGATTATTTCCCATAATATATTCCATCTGACTTTTTGCCCATTCGCCGTATTTACCGGCTTTTCCGCCGTTTACGTACTTGTCGTGTACGAGTGCCATTAACTGTCCGGCTGTATTATATCGTGCAGAACCCCACGTATCTAACCACCAGTAGCCAGCCGGTGTAACTGTTCCGATACCGCCGGACATATAAGTTTCAATAGCTTTTGCGACGGATTCCCAGCAGTTCATTTCCTCGTACGGACTTTTACCGGCTACTTCTTTAAACTCGTCTATGAAATCCGGATAGACGTGTTCGCCGTCTTTAAGAGGTTTTTCCATACATATTTCACCCAGTACGCATTGAACACCACCCCATACATCATTCCAGCAGTGTACATAACAAGGTGCGGCGTAGTAGTCGTAATTAGGATATATTTCTTCAAGATATTTGTGTTCGCCGGTTATCTTGTAAAGCCATGCAGCCGCCCAACAGTAATCGTCTTCCCACTTGCTTGACCGGTAATAACCTTTCGGACCGTCTTCATTGTCGCTAAGTTCTTTCGGATTATCCATAGCGAATTTAAACAGAGCCTTTGCGTAATCGAGGGATTTTTCAGCGTATTCAGGGTCAGTATCCTTGAAATTGAGGTAGTTTATCGCCAGTGACGCCGCCGCTGATGCTACGTAGTCAGTTTGTGGTTTGTCGGCAGTAAGGAAAAATGCCGGACGTACCATACTGTCTACTTCCGGTGAGTTCCAGTAAGCATGGTCAATATCGCCGTCGCCTACCTGATAGCAGTGTGCTATTACTGTACCGTCTTTGTCACGGAAAGTACATTTCATGAGATAGTCATTGAAATAGCGGAGAATTGTTTCAATGTGTTCCTGCTGACCGGTTTTCACATACGAATCACGAAATTCATAATAACCCCAGCCGACTGTAGAAGCGGCATAGTTTTCGGGCATACCGAATTTAACATGGTCACCGGCGTCATGGAAACCACCGGCGACATCTATGAGACCGTCACCGTCAGGGTCAAGAATATCCCTGTATTTGTCGATAAATTCCTGTGTAAGATTTGTACCGGAACTTTTACTGTCAGGCATAGGTATGAGTGGTATTTCAGCATCATATGTATGACAGTTCCCACGCCATGAATAGCGATTGTTTTCTTCAACTTCCGTACCACACATATTGGCATCGTAGAAATATATGGAATACTGTAAAGCACGTGCAAAATCGTAATCAAGTCCGGAATCGTTTGCGATTGATTCAGCGAGTTCTTCAGCGGAATAAGCTACAGGCAGATTCGCTGTAAGCTGACATAAGGCGGTAGCGGTACACATTGCACCGGCTATAAGACGTTTTTTCAGATTCATAATGACCTCCGTTTTTATTCATATATATAATTATTCTATCCTGTTTTGTAGGTTTTGTCAAGGAAAACTCTTGACATATCATCTGATATATGTTAAAATAATAAAAAAATATGCCTTCACCGAAAGGCGAAAGCATACGAAAAATTTACAAACGGAATCGAACCGCTGTAACTGCACGGCTCTTGTCGTGGTAGGAGTACCACAGGTGAGCTTACGTTCTGCCACTGAACTATATAAATTTTTCCACGGTGAAACCTCACCACACGGATTCGGCTTCACGTTTGTATTATATCATAAAAATATCGAAAAGTCAAGAGGGATAAAATGAAAATATCATACGAAAACGCTTTGAAAGAATACGTATTCCGGCGGAAACACGGAAAAATACATATAAAAAAATATATCGGAAACGGTGGGAAAGTAGAAGTACCACAATTTATAGGCGAATTTCCGGTAACAAAAATAGAATTGTTTGCCTTTGCACAATCTGAAATAACTGAAATAATCATACCTGACGGAGTACGTTATATATCATCGCTTGTTTTTTCAAAGTGTGAAAAACTTAAAAAGATAACGTTTCAGGGAAGAATAGATTATTGTTTTTACGCATTTTGTGATTCCGCAATTGAAGAAGTAGTAGGAACTGAATATCTTATCGGTTGTAGCGAAAGAAGTTTTTCCGATACGCCGTTCTATGAAAATACCGAAACGCTTATTATCGGCGATAAATTAGTATGGTGTCGGGAAAAATCTGACGTTATACACGTACCGGATTACGTTAAAACAATAGGTTACAATGCTTTTAAGGATTCTGTGGCGAAAAAAATAATACTTCCTGAAAATCTCGAAAAAATTGATAGTCTTGCGTTTCATAATTCATCTATACGTGAAATCTATATCCCCGACAGTGTAACCGAATTTTACGGAACTTCTTTAAGTTGTTGCGATAATCTCGAAAAAATAAGACTTCCGGAAGATTTCGCACGGCGTAAAAACTGGACTTATCTTTCCAGTATGAACAAAAAACATCCTGTGATAAACGATACACAACTTTATGAAAATTCTGATGATGACGTTCTTATATACGAAAATGTAAGCTGTATCGCCACCCGTGACGTTTATCTGTGGAATCCGTTAAGACTTCGTGAAAAGCAGATTTTCCCCGAAAGACTGGAATATATCAAACATATAAGCATATTCGGCGATGCTAAAGTAAACATTTTCCGGAACGATACTTTCACAATCGAAAAGTCCGAAAATATTTTCCATAAATTCAGTTGGAATTTTAGCAACTATAACCGACGTTTCAGAATAATATTCGATTTCAATGAAGTTTATGCGGAAATTTTATTCTGGATTCCTTACGTGCCTTACTCAACATACGAAGATATAATAGATTCTGAACTTCTTGAATTTTATGAAAATTGTTTCGTCAACGATAAGGACGGTAAATTTCTTGACTTAAATTTTTACGACAGTCACATACTGGAGCAGGATATACCGAAAAGAATAAAATCGGAAATCGCTTCTGAACGTCTCAGGAGCGGTTACAGACTTACTGAAAAATCGGCGGATAATTACAGAAAATACCTCAATTGACATCTCCGGAGGTGTTTCCGTGAAGAAAAAAAGAAAAAAAGATAAAAGTTTATCCGAAAAAATAAAAGTCCTTGAAAATCTGATAAATGATATGACTATTTCGGAAAAACGTTTTTTTACCGTATATCTTGCGAAAATAAATTCTGAAAAAAATTCCGACGGAAATATTGAATTTTCATTTGAGGATTTCTGTGAAATTATGGATATAGAAAAAGAAAACAATAATTATTTCCGCCGGACGATAAACATACTACTGAACAAGATTGTAGAAATACCGGAAGAAAACAATTATAACCGGACGGCACACATCTTCAGTGACTGCGGAATTTACAGAAATCAGAATAATAAATTATTTCTTTCATTTAATTCAAATAATAACATTTTACCGCTTCTTACTGATTTCAGTGAATATTATTTCAAAAATCATTTCTGGAATTATTTTTTTCTTAAATCAGAAAATCAGATACGTATGTACAAATTAATGAAACGTTATCTCAATATCGGAATGCTTGAAATTGATGTTGCCGAACTTAAAAGTTTACTCGGCTTACGTCCGGAAGAATACCGACGTTTTGACAGTTTCAGAATACGTGTTCTTGATGCCTGTCAGAAATCATTATCTGAAAATACCGATATATTATATACGTACAAAATGGGAAAATCCGATAAAAAAGGTAAATGGATAAGCATTATATTTTATATCAAGGAAAACAAACAGTTCATTGAAAAACTACATTTCAGTAAATTTGTCTGAAATTAATGGCGTACAGAAAAGTATGTCATTTTTTTTACGGAATACAAAGACTGTACAGAATATATGTTCCGTACAGTCCTGTAATAAGCATATTTATTTAAGAGAAGTCACTTTTCAATTAATCAGAAACCACTGCAATTTCCGGAGAGTGTTGCACCTGTGATATTGTTCTTGCCGTTCTTTGAAGTTGAGTTTATAATCTTAGCTTTACCGAATGTTACCTTATATCCGAGTGCGGAAGGTGTACCATTAGCGGGCCAGTTGTAGTTGTTTTTCTTGTTACCGTCAGCAGTACAGTTTTCCATAGTTACGACACCGCTCTGATTGTTTCTGTCGAAACCGGAAGCGAGATTTCCTTTAGCAGTACAGCCTTTAAGTACGTGGTTGAGTGGGTCAAGGTGAGCCTTTACGCCGTCGGTCTTGTTATCAACGCCACCCATTTTGAATCCGTTACCGTCACCGTAGATACCATCGCAGTAGCCGTTGTAGTTAGCCTGACAGTTTACGAGAGTTACAGCACCGTGTGCGGCGTAACAGTCCCAACCGTCGTCACTGTTGTATTCAGCGATACAGTTTTCATAGTAGTTGCCTGTACCGGAATGGAGTTTGTTTGCGAAACCGTCAGCATTTTCGCCCTTAGCGTCTGCATTGTGGTGTGAGTAGCAGTTAAGGAATTTGTTATCTGAACCGCCGTTACATACCTGAAAACCTGCGTCTTCATTGTAAGCTGTTGTAACGTGGTCAAAAGTATTGTTAGAACCCTCAATGTAGATACCGTTATCGGAAGCGTTTATAATTGTAACGTTTTCTACTCTTGAGCCGTTTTCGTAGAATGAAAGACCTCTGCCATTTGAGCCTGATGTTGAAGAGAAGTCAATAGTAGCGTTGTTCTTACCGGAGATGTTTACGCCTGCCGGAACTTTTACAGCACCTGACTTAACAGTACCATTGATAACAATTGTTGTACCGGATTTAGCTTTCTTTATAGCGTCTGAAAGTGAAGTACCGCCGTTCTTGACTTCGATAGTATTTCCGGAATTGCTTGAAGATGAGGAACTACTTGAAGAACTTGAAGCCGGTGCAGAACCGTTTGAAGTAGCCTCAAACTTGAACTGCTGACAAGCAAGACCGTTATATGACCACTGATTGATATTACCGTTGTTTTCTGCTGACCAACCATAAACGTCAACTGCTTTGCTTTCGCCGGAATTTTCAGTAAGTAAGCAGTAAACATTATCGGAGTTCTTTACAACCTTGAACTGCTGTGCTGTTGCACCATTAGCTTCCCAGAGCTGAACGTTTGCACCGTCTTCGTTAGCACCGTTGGCGATGTCAAGCATGAGATTACTTCCTACACCTGACTGGAGTGTGATAACGTTGTTACCGAGGTTCTTGACGTACCATTTCTGATTAGCTCCGCCGTTACCCTGATACTGAATAACGTTTGAACCGTTTACGCCCTTACCGCCTGCAACGTCAATGTACTTCTGGCTGTTGATGTTCTTGATGTAGTACCAGCCGTCTGAAATGTAGTCTGAAGCAGCACCTGCTGTCATAACGCTTATGTTGGAAGCTACTGCTGTAGCCATGATGCACATTGATGCAACAACTGTTGCGATTTTCTTACTTACTTTGCTCATTGTAATTACCTCTTTCTGATTACGTGTATTTGTTTTTTTCGGATTGATTTTTGTTTATTTCAGATTTCTTTTTCTTGTTTAACGCACTTTTCTGTACGTTGTTTGTGTTCTGTATTTGTTTTTCTGATTATATTATAGCACGGCTTTCCGGAAAATGTAATGATATTTAGTACTGATTTACTGATATTTTGTGCTTTAGTAAAAAGGAAGTCAATGCATAATGTCAGTAATGCGATATTATGAAATAAGTTGATGAAAAGTTGATAATTATATGTTATAATAACAAAGAGGTGATTTTTTATGTACAGAATACTTGTAGCGGACGACGAACCCGACGTATTAAGTCTGCTAAGAGACTATTTCGAGATAAACGGCTATGAAGTCATTACGGCTGAAAACGGTACGGCGGTACTTGACAGAATAAAAATGAATCCGGATATAATACTTCTTGATATAAATATGCCCGATATGGACGGTATTTCCGTATGCCGTAAAATACGTGACTATGTTTCATGCCCGATATTGTTTCTTACGGCGAGGGTTGAGGACAGCGACAAAATAAACGGTTTCGCATCCGGTGGCGACGACTACATCATAAAACCGTTTTCCATTGAAGAACTCGGGGCGAGAGTTATGGCACATATCAGACGTGAACGCCGTTCCGAAGCCGTTTCAAACGTACGCTTTTATGGTGGAGTAAGTATTGACTATTCCGCTAAAACGGTATCGGTAAACGGTATCAGAATTAAATTCGCCCGTAAGGAGTTTGAAATTATCGAACTTCTTTCCATGAACAGCGGTCAGGTATTCGACAAGGAAAGAATCTACGAAAAAATATGGGGTTATGATGCCGACGGTAATTCAACCGTAGTCGCCGAACATATCCGCCGTATACGTGCTAAACTCGCCGACGAAGCGTATCATATTGAAACGGTATGGGGGATAGGTTATAAATGGGTAAAGTGAAAAAAAGTTTTGCCTCGCTGAAATGGCGTTTTGCGGTTTATCTGTCAGTATGTTTTTTCGTAGCTTTTTCCGGTTCAATGGGTATCGGAATAGGCACGAACTATCTACAGGACTATTACGAAACACTTCACAAAGATGTTAGACTTATTCCAAGTCGTGACGAAAAAATGGAAGTACTTTTCGATGACAAACAGTTTATTGACAAATATGTTGTAACCGACAAGAGACCCTTTGCAGACAGAAAATATATGATAATATATTGTATAATTGTATATTCACAGTTTTTAGTGATACCGTCATTTATAATATCGTGTGTGGCGGTTACAGGAATTATTTTCTATAAGCGAGAACTTCAGAAACCTATTGAAATTCTGCTTGACGGTTCACAGAAAATTTCCGGCAATCAACTTGACTTCCGGATAGAGTACCCGAAAAATAACGAACTCGGACAATTATGCACGGCTTTTGACAATATGCGTCAGGCTCTCGACGAAAACAACCGCAATATGTGGCGGTCACTCGAAGAGCGAAAACGTTTAAATTCAGCATTTTCGCACGATTTGAGAACGCCCCTCACGGTACTAAAGGGCTATAATGAATTTCTGACAAAGTACAGTGAAAATATATCTCCGGAAAAATTATCTGAAATTCTTTCAAAAATGAATGGTCAGATAAACCGCCTTGAAAGTTATACCTATAAAATGAGTGCCGTCCAGAAACTCGAAGACATTGTACCTGCTCCCACCGAAGTAAATTCCGGTACTTTAAGGGAAAATTTTTCGGAGTCCGGAAAGTATATCTGTAAGGATAAAAAATTTTCATTCAGTTTCCAGAGCGATACGGATATTCTGTTTATTGATTGTCAGCTTATCATGGAAGTATACGAGAATATAATGTCCAATGCCGTAAGATATGCGGATAATAAGATTTCAGCAGATATTTCTGTATCAGATGACTGTATGAAAATAACTGTAATTGACGACGGCAAAGGTTTTTCCGAAAAAGCCCTTAAACTCGCTAAAGAACCGTTCTATCGTGACGACAGGGAACAAAACAGTTCACATTTTGGTCTCGGACTTTATATATGTAAAATACTGTGCGAAAAGTGTGGTGGTAGTATCGATATATCCAATACCGGAAACGGCGGAAAAGTCACCGCAGAATTTTTTTTGAAAATCAGATAAAAAGTTGATAATTACATTTTATAATAAAAGCATGGAAGAGTTTCCATGCTATTTTTTATGAAAGGACTGATTTTTTCTTATGAAAAAAATCGAAATTCAGAATGTCAATAAGTTCTACGGTAAGAAACACGCTCTTAAAGACATCAATCTGACTATCAATCAGGGAATGTTCGGACTTCTCGGACGTAACGGAGCAGGTAAAACTACTCTCATGAAAACCCTCGCCGGACTGCATCAGAAAAAAAGCGGTAATATAACTGTCTGCGGAATACCGATTGAAAACACTAAGGAAATCCGTAGTATAACGGGTTATCTTCCGCAGGACTTCTCCATGTACCCTAACATGAACGTATATGAGGCTCTCGACTATCTCGGTACGCTTTCGGGTATGCCGAAGTCTGAACGGCAGAAACAGATTGAAATACTTCTTAAGAAAGTAAATCTCACGGAACACCGACACAAAAAAGTCAAGGCACTTTCGGGCGGTATGAAACGCCGGTTAGGTATCGCACAGGCATTACTTCATGACCCGAAAGTACTTATAGTCGACGAACCCACTGCCGGACTTGACCCCGAAGAACGTATACGCTTCCGGAATCTGCTTACTGACGCTTCCGAAGAACGTATTGTAATACTTTCTACACATATTGTCGGCGATATTGAGGCTTCCTGCGAAGATATAGCCATTATGAACGACGGCAGAATACTATGGCAAGGTACTGTAACGAAACTCATTGACAATGCAAGGGGAAAAGTTTTTACAGTCAGCATACAGAAAAAATATCTCACGCAGATTAAGAAAAATTATATCGTAACCGGAATGCTGATACAAGGGGAATATAATACAGTACGTATAATTTCCGATACCGTACCCGATTTACAGAACGCCGTTCCCGACGAGCCTAACTGCGAAGACGCTTATATGTACTGTCTCTATAAGAACGGTTGCGACGTTTACGGAGGTGTGGAATAATGTTGTTTTTCAAGGAGTGCAAAAAAATTCTGTTTTCGCTGACGTTTATTATATATATCGTCGCTGTAGTAGGTTTCAATTTTACACAATTCTGTCCGGATGCAGACAGAAAAATTGAAAAACCTGCTCCGAATCTCGCCGACTATGGAACGATTGCAAAGGAAGTACCGGAAATTCTTATGCCGGAAGCTACGAAAGGTCTGGTAAAGGAGTATCTCCGTGGATATTATAAAGCCTATCCTATCGGATTCTATAAAGAGGTTAAACTTTCAGAAAAAAAATCCGCACAGATTGCGGAAATAATTACTGAAATATCCGGTATCACAAAACAGGAACTCGATAATTTTTCAGATTTCAGTGAGGGTGCTATGGTCATGCAACCTGATGGTAATGGTGGTTTTGTACCGGTCATGCAGTCGGCAAATTTACCGGAAATAAATATCCCCGATACTATGACTTACGAACATTTCCGTGAACTCATGCGGAAAGCCGATAAAATTATCGGTGGTGGTTCGGATTATTCAGATAACTATATTGTAGGTACTTTTTCGCAAGTACCGAAAACTTACGAAGACGCTTTAGCGGAATACAATGCGATTATCGACAAAGATAAGATTACTGGTGCATACGCCCGACTTTTCTGTGACTATATCGGAATTATTGTAGCTGTACTACCTGTATTTCTTTCGGCAAGCCTCGCCAATGCCGATAAAAAATCACGTATGGAACATCTTATTTACTCAAGAAAAATATCGTCCTCGAAACTGGTACTTACAAGATTTTTCGCACTTATAACGCTTATGTTCGTACCGGTCATGATACTTGCATTTATCGCATCTTATAAAGTTTCGGGACTTTATCCGGAATATGATACAGACTTCCTTGCGATACCGAAGATGTCAGTATACTGGTTGTTACCGAATATTCTTTTTTCGACGGCTCTCGGAATGGCGGTTACTGAAATGACATCACAGTTAATAGCGGTATTCGCACAAGGTGTTATGTGGTTTGCAAGCGTAATGTGTGATATTGAACTCACCGGAGGTATCAGACAATTCACACTTGTATGCCGTCATAATTCGCTGTATCAAAGAGATGTCTTTATATCAAATATGAATAATTTTGTATTCAGCAGAATTTTCTATACTGTCTTTGCCCTTGCGATTATAGCGTTGACAATATGGGCTTACTCCGAAAAAAGAAAGGGTGGATTAAATGTCATTCGGAAAAATATTATCGGTAAATCTAAAACATAATTTTCTGATACACTTTATACTGGCGATAGCGGTGGCATTTCTGACGCCGGTTGTATTCAGTATCAACGCACTTGATTCAAGAGCGTCTGCACAACCCCTTGAAATGTTACTGTCGTTTATCGGTACGATTATACTTACGCCGGTATTTCTTCCGGAACAGAATCCTGAAATCCGTGATGTTATACGCTCAAAGAAAACCAGTTATCTGACTGTATGTATTATAAGGGTTATATATTCTGTAGTGGCAATCATGCTTATTACCGGAATATTCGTACTTGTCATGAGGCATAACGAATGTGACGTTACTTACAAACATTTTATCGGAAGTTTTGCGTCGTCTCTTTTTATGGGGACGGTAGGTTTCACGGTTGCCGGATTAAGTAAAAGTGTTTCTGCCGGATATATGGCATCTATGGTATATTATGCTTCAAATATCGGACTTAAAGACAAATTAGGTATATGCTATCTGTTTTCAATGTACAGCGGTGAAAAATTTTCCGATAAATATTTACTGATTTTAATATCTTTCATAATAATTTCAGCGGTATTCGTTATATTAAGAAAATCTGATAAATAATATTTTACCCGAGACTATCTCCGCAGACAGTTTCGGGGATTTTTTTATGAAACAGTTCCGTAATAAATACATAAAAAGGAATTGTTTTTAGTTTACAAAATTGCGATTATGTGATAATATATAAAAATAAAGGAGTGTTTTAGTATGAATGAATATGAAGAATTGCAACGCTGGCTTGACGAACAAGCAGATAACTACATTCCAATGGAAGAACTTCTTCAGGAATACGGACTTACAATGAAAAGTGCTTCGGAGCAGGCTGACGTATTCAGGGAAAAATTTTTTACTTTACTGCGGAAATACGAAATACTTACTGACAATATAAGCGTTATTGTCACAGAACTCGACAGGCTTATACATAAAAATCAGAATGAAGATTTACTTTTCCTCTATACCGCTATGGCAACTGAAAAAGGCTTGTTATTCGGTGAACCCGAAGACGAAGAACAGAAAATATTCTACTGGCTTAAACAGTCAGAAAATGCAAGGAAATTTTCTGATGCTATCAGAAATGAGAATATCTATAAAAAACGTCTCGAAAGTATGAAAGAATTTTCTGAAAATCCGGATTCGGACGAAACAGACCCCGAAGAACATTTTTTATTGTATCAGATGTCACTGGAGCATGGTTTTCTTTATAAGGGAAGAAAAAGTAAATTCTTTATGGAAAATATCGGCGAACTTGTCCGGAAAGTAAATGCTATACCGGTACTGAAAGTCATAAAGCCGTATGTTTACAATGCTGTACTTAGCCGGAAGCATAATCTTATGATTAACAGAAAAAATTACAGCCCTAATTTTGCGAATATCTTTAAAAGAACGGATTACAGGATAAAAACTGATAACGGCAAGAATTTTGATACTTATCAGTCTTATATTGAATTATATGACCAGCTCCAGCGAAGCTATCAGAACAAATCCGACATTGGTTTTTCCGATTACTGTTTTTCGCATCTCAATAACCTTAGTGAATGGTACTACGAAAACTGTGAACCGAATGAAGAAATTCCCATGACACTTGAACTTATGGCAGAACGGTATACAACAAGTATCATTCTTAAAAATATTGAATATATCGCTAAAAAACAACCGGTACTTGAAATAAAATATCATAATATCCTGCTGAATGAAACTGAATGGACTGATATGATACGTGACGTTCAGAACGGTGCGGACATTTCGGACTACTGCGAAAAACTGTACAGAATGGCTGGCGGTGCGAAGGTATGCAGAGACAGGAAAACAGCTTTGAATTATGCTGAATTATATCTTACTTTCTTCATGGAAGATATAAACCGCTGTATCATGATGGACGGTTATAAAAATTTTCTGTAAAACAGTTCCGGAAAAAAATAAAATCCGGTAACTGTTTGGGCTATTATTTTTTACGTGAATATGATATGATAAACGTGTAAGGAAAAAACTTACAGCTTATGTAATAGTCTGACGACAGAAAGGAAGGAATTTTATGCAGATGCTCGGCAATAAACTTAACAGCCTTACTGACCTTATGCACAGTTTCAGCATTGACGAACTTATTTACAGCTATTACAGCGGTGAACTTGCTGTATTTCTGAACAGTATCGGAGAACACGAAAAGGCAGAAAAACTTGATTATATTACGCATAACGGCTACTTACTGACAGAACTCTACAGACTATTCGGACTTAATCCGGATATTCCCGAAGAAGATATAAGAAATTTATACTGAAAAGTATTGTATGTGAATATCTTTTACATATTGAACTTGTCAGGCGGAAATCATAAGATAATACTAAAAGATACAGGAGGTATTTTCTTATGAATAATAAAGTCGGCGAAAGAATACGTTACTACCGCTTACAGTGCGGAATGAGTCAGGAAAAACTTGCATTGATTGCCGGTATCAATCCGGCATTCCTCGGACATCTTGAGCGTGGGCTGAAAAGTCCTACTATAACTACTCTTGACAAGATTGTTGAAGCTCTCGGGTTGAGTTACAGCGAATTTTTTGACGACCGCATAAACACCGAAGATACGGAAAGCAGAAAATTCTATACTGATATGATTTTCAGCTGTATAAAGCGTCTTCCGGACGACAAACTCAAGGCAGTGGCGGAAATAGTCATGAAGATTACTGACATAACAGAATAATTTATTGTTCCTGATGTTTAGTCAAAAAGCTGAAAAATAATCCTGCTTTCTGTAATATGTCACAAAAAATACTTTAAAGTATTGACAGATAATATTTATCGTGATATAATAAATCAGGAAGTTATCCGCTTCAGAATTACAGTATTATAACATGGAAAGGAGATGTTAATTATGGGAAAAACCTGTGGCGATTGCGTTTATTGCGGTACTGCTAACGGCTGGGCATGGCAAAATTCCGAACACTGCAACAAACAGAACATTGATGTTGATTTTGACAGACCTGCCTGTGCTTATTTCAAGGAAGATTCCAGCGACTGTTGCTATAACTGTACTTACTTCAATTCAGGTCTGATTTCCGGCGGAAAATGTACTTATCACAGCAAGAAGATTTCAAGCCCCGGAAGTTATGTATGTTCAAGTTTCGTTGAGGACTAAAACAAAAGATTAGCACCATCTATATAAAGGTGCAACAAGACAGGCAGAAGAGTGGACGGCAACGACACTTTCAGGCAGAAAAAAGAAAGTTGTTGACATTGTTTCACTCGCCTGTCCATATTTTTCGGAGGGTTAATTAATTATGGGATTATTTGACAAGGCTAAGGATAATTACGAAAAGCGTCAGAAAATTGCAGAATGGAACTATCAGGCACGTGAGTATATAAGCGAAGGTCAGCGTGTCTACGAGGAAGCCTATGGCAATCTTGCATATGCGTGTTCAAAAGTCGAATACAAAATGCAGGATTTTGTACGCTGGAAGCAGAAAGTTTTAAACGAAATAAATAATACTCTCAAGACTATTGATTCACAGCACAGTGACCTGAAACTTTCATTGAAAGTAGATTTCATTAATCTGGAAACCTGTGCCGTCACACAGAACGAACAGCTTGATTGTGTTGACCGTGCTTTAGCTACATGGGTTGTACCGTCTATTTCAGACCTGTTTCATAATGTATCTTCAGAAGAATACTATGAAGCCAAACAGAATATGCAACAGGCGAAAATGTTCAAGTATCAGATGAGGGCAAAGCGTGACGAATTAAAACAAGCTAAGTATGCTGTACAGGAAATTCCTAATTTCATAAGCGACGAAAAAAATCAGATTGAACAGCTTATGGACAAATTCCGCAAAACTGCTGAAAATATAAGTCAGAGCAATACCGAAGAACGCATAGAAAGTCTTCAGCAGATTGCAAAACTGATTGCCGATTCTCTTACTACAAAGTTCATTGACAATCAGTATCAGATAACAGAACAGTATCAGGATATTCACCGTCATATCGCTATGACTAATGAATCACTCGCCGGTGCTTTATGGCTTATGGGGTGATGTTATGGACTTTCAGTTAATTCAGCAGAATACCGTTTCCAGTGGTAAAAGCGTACTGGAAAGTGTTCAGAATATTTTTATATGCGAGGCGTATTGCGTACAGGCGGAGTTATACCGGAATTATCTAAGACAAAACAGGGAACTCGCTTATTTATATCTTAATATATTCCGTGAAGCAAATGACATGATATTTCAGAATGCTATGGAAATTCTTGACCTTGCAATTCAGGAAGCCAATGTTCCGCTTGCTGAATGTGCCTTGCAGACCGTCAACGCTATGAAAGACACATACCCGAAATTCTATAAATCATATGTTAAACAACTGTTCGGAAGATAAGGTGAAAATTATGGAAAACGAATACATTGACGTTGAATGGACTGATTGCAATGACAAATCTAAGACCGCTGACAAAAACATTAATATCTGTACTGACCCGATTTCTATAGCAGTTTCAAATATCTGTGGAGTTTTCAATAATATAACTAACTCCGTAAAGGAATATAATATCTGTAAACAGCAGGAAGAAACAAAACGTTCTGAAATAAAAGCACGTCTTAAACTCGGACTTGCGGAAATTCAGACGAAAAAAGAAATCATTCTTACACAGATGAATCAGGAACATGAACTTAAAATGTTACACGTCAAGAACTACTATAATATTATGATACGTGAACTGGAAACTGCTCTTGATGCTGTCAGAACGGCAACGGAAATCGCACGTGAAACTAAAGACTTCTCCGGACTTATTGATATTATGAAAACCCATACAGAAATGTCACAGATACGTTCAGAGTTTATGCTTCAGTATATGAATAATACTACCGGTCAGAATATTTCCGGCAGAATATCGTCCGGTCAGACAAAATATCTTGAATGAATCATATTTACCTGTATATTTCAGTATACAGGTATTTTTATATATACTTTGTTGAAAGATATTCGCCTGTCTCTACGGCAGTGATTTCATATGATATTCCCGCTTTTTTTTGCCCTGTTTTTTAACGGATTTATATAAAAACAAGACAATTTACTGTACAAATCAGCTGAAATTGAAAAAAAGTATTGATTTTTTTTTTCAGATAGCGTATAATATAATCAACACAGACGGAGCGAAAAACAATATGGTATCTCCGGTAAAGAAATTTTATCTGGCAAGCTTATTGATTTCATTTTCAGTATTTAATAATAAGTTGCCTTATTCAGAAAGGATGAATATTATGAAAGGTTCAATGAGAAAACGTTACCTGAAGAAAGCACTTGCTTTAGTATCAACATTAGCTATGATGGGAAGCTTATCGAATGTGTCAGGCGCATCGGAAATTCTTTCATACAATGTCATTTCAGCTAGTGCAGAGGGTGAAGGCAATAATGGAAATGGAAACAATGGTGGCACGCCAGATGGTGAAGAAGAAACTAAAAAACCTGAATTAACTGAAGAAGAAATAGCTAAACAAAAAAGGGAAGAAGAAATAAAAAGACTAAGAGAAGCTACATTAGCAAAAGCCGATATAATGGCTAAGGCTGGCTACACTACAATTAATCTTCAGATTACAAATTACCTTGAATTTAAAGACGATTTTAACTGTACAGTAAAAATTTACAATGTTGATGACCCGGAGCAGAAACCTATTGAACTGCAACGTAAGGTTATAGAATCTACAGAAGACGGTAAAGAAACAGAGAAATATGAGACGGTGAAAAACGATACTGTTCCGATAAGCAAGAAATCTAACACTTCAGTATACTTAAGAACACCAAGTAATCTTCAAAATGGTAAGTATCGTATTGAAGTAAATGCTCCCGGATTAAAGAAATATAGCCAGGAAACAGAAGAACTCAAGGATTCGACCTGTAATGCGATAGTTAATCTCGGCTTCAATGAGAACATATATACTTATGAAACTACTACTAAAGAGGTAAACGGCAAAACTGTAGCCGTACCAGAAAACCACCCTGGTACTTTGGCAGTAGGCGATGTAAACGACGACGGCAGTCTTGACGAACGTGATTTAAATATCATGCTCTCTGACCTTGACGCTTCTGCAAGAAATGGAAAAGAAAAAAGCGATAACGACAGTGACCTTAACCATGACGGTAAAATAGACCTCACTGACTTCACATTTTTTGCAAAGAACTATCTTAAAACAAGAAACTGGAGTACTGATGCAACAGTAATGGAAACTGTGGTGGCAGAGAATTTGAGCGAGACTGCTATGAATTCTATAGAAGAGTTACTCCCCGACGATGTAGAAATTACAGGTGATATTTCAGCCCTGTTCAGTTCAGATAATAGTTCCGTGGAAAATGAAAATTCCGGTGACGGTGAAGAAGCACCACCACCGAATATGATACAAATAGGCAGATATAAAACTGTTACTGACGAAAATGGTAACGAAGAAAAAGTACCGGTTGCACCTTCAATAGATGACCCTTTAGATATTCCGATTCCTCTCGGCAATACACCACTTGAGAAATTTACAATTCCTGCAAACATTGATTCAGGTTCAGTTGAAATTGTATTAGCAGATAATACAATTATAAGCCAGACCATTGCTCCGGAGGGTACATATCCTATGGGCGAAGATGAAAAGAATGGCAATTTTGCCAATGTAAGTATGTCAGCTAATGTTGACGAAAGTGGTAATCTTTCAGTAAACCTCGGTAAACAGGTTGCTGTTAAAATGATTACTCTTACACTTACCGCCGTTAAGAGCACAAGCCTTGCTCAGATAGGTAAAGTTCAGATGCTTAACGGTATGGAAAAACATATGGCACCACCGGCTATTGACTACCCGACTAATGTTAAAATCGCTCAGGATATGGGCGTTGCTGACAAGGACGCAAAAATTACTGTTACATGGGATATTCCTTTAAACGTTGAGAAAAGATTTGAAATTGAAGTTTCCACAAGTCCGAATACAAAATCTGACGGCAGTTTCGCTTCAACTATTCCAGGTGTACAGAATTCAATCGTTTATGATACAAATACTTATTCACTTCAGTCTGAACACGGTAACTTCAAACTTATCAAGATAAATACAACTTATTATGTACACGTCCGTGTAGTAGGCGAAGATTACAGAAGTGCATGGTCTGAAGTACAGAAAGTTACTACAGTTTCCAACAGCTTACCTGATAAGCCCGATAATGTACGTGCTGTCGCTGACTACAGACAAATTAAACTCACATGGAACGGCGATAACACAAACAGCACTACAGGTTATAAAATTTACTACAAAGACCTCACAAATGAAGAAACTGAATACACGGAATATATTTCTCCATATGGTGCCCAAACAAGTTGTACCCTTACAGACCTTGAAGACCGTCATGAATACGAAATTTACGTAAAAAGCACTAACCGTAAAGGCGATAGTGGAGAATCCGTTCACACTCAGGCAAAAACAACTACTCTTGACCCTATTATAATGCGTCAGTATAACGCTATAAACGTAGACGAAAACAACAATCCTGGCAGTTCACATATCGTTTCTGTTACAAGATTAGGCGGCAATATAATAGGCAACAACACAAAAGATGCTAATAACGCCAAAGCAATCGAAGCAGGTACTACAAATGATATGACAGCATGGAGTGTTGTTGACGGCGATCAGGAAACATATTACACACATAAAGGTTGGTCTGACGCAGGTCTTATATTTGAATTTGATAAAGAATATGACATTAGTTCTTTTGCTCTGACAATACCGGTTAAGGCAGACGTATGTTACGTATATGCTGACGTATGGAACGAAGAAACAGAACAGTGGGAGCGTGCAGTATCAGGATACTTCAGCGACGGTAAATTAAAAGACAAAAACAATAAAATATACTACCTCAGGTCATTCCCGCACTTTAAGGCTAAAAAAGTTAAAATCTGGTTCGACAACTGGCGTGAAGCAGGCAATAATGAAGTTACTTATTCAGAAATTCTTTTCTATGAATACAACCCAGTATATGATGAGATAATGGCTCTCTATGAAGATGACCTCCATACAGTTCTTAAAGACGGTATTACGCAGAAAGATATTGATGAACTCCGTACAAAAATCAACGAGCCAGACCCAAGAAACGGTGAACTTAACCCTGAAAGAACTATGCTCGAAAACGAACTCAAAACAGCAGAAAAAATACTTAAGGAAGGTAAAATGCCACCTCCGGTTGTTGTTCACAATGGCATTACAACTAATGACCCGATTGAAGCAGGCACAAGCCGTAGATATAATGGTCTTAATGCCTGGCAACCTCTCGGCGTTACTGCTGGTTCAAATACAAAAATTACAGTTTATGTCGGCGGTAAAAACTCATACGGCAACATTATGAAAACCGGCGAAGGCACAAATATTAAACTCATTGCAACACAGTATAACTCCGAATCCGGTGGTCTGACACTTCTCAATGCGCAGAATCTTAACATAGGTGCTAATACATTCACAATTCCTACTCCTCAGCTTGCAAGTGCAGAGGGTGGCGGTGCACTCTATGTACAATATCAAAACACTACTACATCAAAAGAACAGTATTCTGTACGTGTTAATGGTGGTACAGAAGTTCCGTTCCTTGACATCTATCAAATGAATGACCATGACAAAAAAGTAGCAAAAGCTGTTGAATATATTGAAGCACTTGATGCTTACGTTGCAAAGATGCCTGAACTGCACAATGAAATTCATAAGGGTGCAAAGGATGCGAACAACCAAAAGAATTCTTATCTTGATATGGATTACAATGAACAACTCTGTATCTTAGGTGCAACGGATATTCTTGACGATACAATGATGTATTCACTTCCTGCAACTCAGATACTCGCAGGCTTAGGCAATGGCTCAACTACAGACCGTGCTGAAAAACTCATAAATTCAATGGACGCTATGGAAAAAATGGTTAAGTTCTTCTATCAGCACAAGGGCATGAGTGACGACGCTACAGCCGTTGTTGACCGTATACCTAATCAGCATCTCAATATCCGCTATCAGAGAATGTTCCAGGGTGCGTTCATGTACGCTGCCGGAAATCATATCGGTATCCAGTATGGTTCAGTACCGGATATGGTAAGGTGCGAAGGCGTTCGGGCTGACGAAAACGGCAAATACCAGAGCGGTAGCTACTTCGGATGGGGTATCGCACACGAAATCGGTCACTGCCTCAATGACTCAAGCTATGCTGTACCTGAAATCACAAATAACTACTTCTCAATGCTTGCACAGGCTCAGGATAAGAACGAAGGTTCAAGACTGAACTACACGAACATTTACAAGAAAGTTACTTCAAACACAAGCGGTCAGGCTGACCAGGGTACACAGCTTGGTATGTACTGGCAGTTACACCTTGCTTTCGATAAAGACTACAACTTCAAGACTTACGGCACACACAAAGAAATTATAGATAATCTCTTCTATGCAAAAATGGACCAGTATTCAAGAAATCCTTCAAAAGCTAATAATGTTAAAAAGGAAACAGATTTAAAACTTAATCTTGAACTCAATGACGGTACTGACCAGAATCTTATGAGACTTGCTTGTGCAGCTTCCGGCAAAAACGTTCTCGAATTCTTCAGACGCTGGGGTAAAACTCCGAACTTCACAACAGAATTATATGCTTCACAGTTTCCGGATGAAACAAGAGCTATTCAGTATGCTAACGAAAACTCACGTATTATCGCTAAGAACGGTTCAGCAAAGAGCTTCTTAAAAGAAGACAAAACAACAGATACTATCATAAACAGCGTAGGTATCGAGACAGGAAAAGGCAGTAAGTCTAACATAGTTACACTCACAATCAATACTAACAGTAACTACAGTGATTCTGATATCCTCGGATATGAAATCAGACGTTGCACTATATCCGGCGGTGACATTAAAGAAACTCCGGTAACATTCTTACAGGGCAAGAAAACTTATGTTGATACCGTTACAGCTTTCAATAACCGTACTGTATTTTACAAGGTTGTTGCAGTTGACCAGTATCTTAACTACTCAAATACAGTTGAAACAATAAGAACCAAAATTGAACACGACGGAAGTCTTGCAAAGACAAACTGGACTATCACTTCTGACTATTACGAAGAAACTTCTGATAATAGCACCGAACCAAGTGAATACTTCAATTCCAAAATCACTAAAAATGAACCTAACGACGAAACCATGGACTGTCATCCTGTAAAAGTTGACCCCGTTATAAACGCATTCGACGATAACGTAGGCACATATTTTGAAGCAACAGTTAAGGGTGAACCCAATATCTATGTAAACTTCAATGAGCCACAGACAATATGCGGTATCAAGCTTTCAACACCTGAACAATTCAAAGATTCAGCTATTAAGAAATGTGCTGTATTCGTAAAAGACGAAGAAGGTAACTGGAAGAATATATTAGAAGAAAACGCTGAAAGCGAAAAAGCTGAAGAGAAAACATTTGTTACATTTAACGAAGACGGCATTATTTACTTCTCAAAACCTTCAAGCAATTATATAGCTACTTTTGAAACTTCTGAAATCAAAATACAGATTTTAGATAAGAACGACGAAAAAATTTACATCTCTGAATTTGACGTACTTGGCGTAACAGGTGACAACGTTTACTTCACCAAATCAACAGATTCCGAAAAAGAAGATGCTACTTTATTCGGTCAGCTTGCTAACGATTACTTACTCGACAAGGAAAATAACATCTTTATCCCGAAAGATTCTTATGTATTCATAGGCAACTACAAGGGTAATCCGTCTTACAATGCAGTTATCCTCTTCAATGAGAAAGGAAGAGTTGTCGGTCAGCCTCCTGAACAAGATTTTACAGGTCTCACCGAAGAAGAAGTCAGAGCTGCTCTCGAAGAAGCCAATAAAACAAAGGTTCAGGTACATCAGGTTCTCATGGCACCTCCTGTTCCTGAAGGTTCACTTATAACAGAAATTTCTAAAGGTACATTCATTTACTGGATAACTCCTGAAGAAGCTGAAAAAATGGAATGGCCTGAAAAAGTCCGTGTAGAACTCTACAGAGTAAACAACGCTCTCACAAGTGAAGGTCAGCGTATAGTAAGTGACTCACTCCTTGAACCAGTTCCTAAAAAGAATGAAATGCCACGCATAACACTTAGTGACGACAATCAGAATCCTGGCGAAATAGTTGGCGGTTCAGACAATGGAACTACTGATACAGAAAAAGGGGCAGAAGAAAATCCTGACAAAGAAACATCAAATCCGAAAGAACCCTCTGATGGTTCCGATGAATAATTAAAAGATATATCCCACTGGTATGAAAATACCGGTGGGATTGCTTTTTATATATACCCTCTCCGTATATGTCCGGTAATTTACGGTTTTTGTATCTGATTTTTTATGGAAAATCTCTTTTTTTCAGAGTGCAAAAATCACTGAAATAATGATAGAATATAATCATAGAAATGGAACAGAACAAAACAAATTAAAAACTGGTTCTGGATATTAATTAACAATAATAAATACCGAAATTCACGGAGAGGAGAATTCTTATGTTAAAAAAGATAATCGCAGGTCTTGCAGCAATAATAATGATTGGTACAATAAATCCCAGAATCCATTCGATAGCAAATGAAGGTTCCGACACAACAATCGCTGATATGGAAACAGATATAGATACAGATATAGATAATGATTATCCAGAAAGCACAGCTTCAGAGTACATAAGTCATGTAACATTGAATGATAAAACCGGTGCAATAGTTCTTATATCTCCGGGAGCAAAAGCAAAATTAGTTACTACAGTACGTATCAGAATCAAAGCAGATAAAGATGTTAATTTCAGATTTAATGATAAAGTTGATTCAAAAAGTACAATGAATTACTTAAACGAAGAAGAAAAACAAGACTTAAATATATACATCTATCAGGAAAACAAACTTTTTGACGAGAACAATTCAGCAATAATCGGTTACATAGACAAAGCAGATATTGAACACATCACAGAAATCAGTGAAGTTGAATACGTTGTAACCGGTGATGCCATATCTGTTGATAACAAATACAAAATATACAAACCTGAAGAGAAAACAGAAGAAACTACAGAAGAAAACACTGAAAACAAAGAAGAAACTAAAGAAAACAAAAACTCTCTTCTGGCAAAACTCAATAAAGGTGATGTATTTCAGGACGTCAGCTTCAGCATAATATCAGTTGAAGAAAATATAACTACTATTACTACTACTACCAGAAGAAGAAGAACTACTACTACAACCACTACAGTCTCCGATACAACAACTACTACAACAGCTGACGGAGAGGAAGTTACAACTTCTACTACTGATACAGACGAAGAAGAAACTACTACAACTACAGTTCCTGAAGAAGAAGTTACAACAACTACTTCAGTTTCTGAAGAAGATGAAGTTACTACAACAACAACTACTACAGTTTCCGACGAAGACGAAGAAGAAGTTACAATAACAACTACAACAACTGCTTCCGAAGAAATCGAAGAAACTGAAGAATCCACTACAGAAACTACTACTACTGAAGAAACTACTGAAACTTCTACAGAAACAACAACTACTACAACTGCTACTTCCGGCGAGACAGCTACAACTTCTGAAACTTCTTCAACTGTAACAACTTCCGGAACAGCTACAACTTCTGAAACAGCTACTACTGAAGAAACAACAACTTCCACAACAGAAGCTACTACAGAAGAATCCACAACAACCACAACAACTACTGAAGAAGCTACTACTGAAGAAACCACTACAACAACTACAACTTCCGCAACAGAAGCTACTTCCGAAGATACAACTACCGAAGAAACTACTTCTTCCGAAACAACCAGAGCTACTACAACAACTTCAGCTACAACAGATACTACAGAAGCTACTTCTACAGTAACTACTACTGCTGAACCTACTACAACTACTACAGCTACTATTACTTCCACTCAGGGAACAACTTCTCAGGAAACTACTAAAGCTACTACAACTTCTACTACAACTACAACAACTACTACTGCTGAACCATTAACAACAACTTCTACAACAGAAGCTACTTCCGAAGAAACAACTTCTACAACTTCTACAGAAGCTACTACAACTTCTGAAACAACAACAACTACCACTACAACAGAAGTTCCGGAAACAACCACAACAACTACTTCTGCTACAACTAAAGCTACAACTGCTTCCGAAGAAACAACCACAACAACTACTTCCGCTACAACTAAAGCTACAACTGCTTCCGAAGAAACAACTACTACATCTATAACTTCCGCAACAAATACAACAGAAGCTACTACTAAAGCTACTACTACAACAACTTCCAATACTGAAACTTCCGAAACAACCAAAGCTACTACAGATACTTCTTCCGAAACAACTACTTCTACTACAACTACAACTTCCGAAACATCTACTTCTTCCGAAACAACAACTTCCACCACAACAACATATTCCGTTGAACCAAAAGCTGTTATGACAACTCCTTCCGAAACAGAAGAATCCACAACAACAACTTCTGAAACAACTACAACAACTGCTACAACAGAAGTTCCTGAAACAACAACCTCTACTGAAGAAACAACAACTACAACTTCTTCTGAAACAACAACTACTACTACAACTACAACAGAAGTTCCTGTAATAACAACTACTACTTCAGCTGTTCAGCATATCGCTTCTGACGAAGAACTCATTGAATGGTCTGTAAACGACTACAACAGCAAACACGAAGATTCAAAAGCTGACTCCGCTGAAATTACAACTACTCCCGACGGCAACTACCAGATAACAATTACTGATGAAGATGACAACGTTCTTGATGTATACGAAATCAATCCGGCAGACGGAATCGGTACAGACAACGCAAATCAGGAAGTTAATCTCCCTCAAACCGGCAATAACTCACTCACAAATATGCTCACAGCACTTGCTTCAGTTATCATGACCGGCTTAGGATTCATAGCTGTTAAATTCTCCGGAATCCGTCGTAAAAATAAATAAATAAATAAATAAATAAATCAAAAAGCCGTATCTGAAAAAGATACGGTTTTTTATCAGGAAATTTTTTCTATATATAGCCTGAAACAAGCTATGACAAAATATATTGAATTATAAATTAATATCTTTGTGAGCAGGTATTTCAGAACTTTTATAACGGAAATACTTGACTTTTTTACTGAAAAGTATTATACTTTATTTAAATAACACGAAAGAAGTTTTTTTGCTATGTTTGACAAAAAAGTTAAATGCATTTACTGTGATAAAAAAATAAACAAGTATATAAATATCTGCAACAAGTGCGGTCGTGACATCTCGTCAATGTGGGCAGAAAATACACCTGCTCCGGAAAATCCTGAAACGCCGAAAACACCCGATATACCGCTTTTCTGCCCTAACAAGAAATGTCGTTTTCCTTATGCCGAGGGAAGTCTTTTCTGCCCTCAATGCCGGAACGATTATGCCAAAAATCCGCCTGTTCCCGACGATTCACCCGATATTTCCGGAGATAACGGTATTTTCTGCCCTGTCTGCGGTCTTCCAAGCAATCCCGACGACATCTTCTGCGATTGCGGTTGCGACTTCAGGGCAAATCCAAGAATCTCTAAACCGCTACCCATTTCCCATATTTTTTACTGCTCTGTCTGCAATCTCCGGAAAGTCTCCGGTCCAGACGAAATGTGCGATTCATGCCGGAACAAAGCAAGTCAGAAAAAATGTCTGTGTCCGGAATGCAAGGTAAGGACGGTCTCACGCTTCGGAGAGGTCTGCCCTGACTGCATAAGTAAGAAACAGCTTCGGGGTATGGGCGAGGGCTTCATGATTCCAAGATAAATTATTTTAATTAAAGGAGTTTTTTTCATTATGGACGGTTACTTCAAAAGCAATTACGTAAGCTCTTATTTCAGGGAAAACAGCATTGACATGAAATATAATGTCGACGTTGTTTTTGTCATAGACGCCACCGGCAGTATGGGTATGGAAAATCTTATCCGGATTGTCAAGAAGATGATTCCCGATTTCTATAGGGAAGTCGTCAATGCCCTCAATCAGAAACACAAACACGTTGACGTCCTTAGGGCGAAAATCATTTTTTTCCGTGATTTCCTCGAATACAAGAAAGACAGATGCGTTCCTCTTATGTACACCGATTTCTATATTCTTTCTGATACCGCCAATGACCAGAGTTCCCTGCTCCTCCGGAGCATTAATTCCATTGAGGCTGTCGGGGGCGGTGACATTCCCGAAGATGGTCTTGAGGCTCTCGCCCTTGCTATGCAGTCCGATTGGTGTCAGCCCTCGGACAATCACAAGCGACGTCATATAATAGTACTCTTCACTGACGCACCCACTCACGAACTCGGTTACGGCAAGGACTGCGATTTATACCCCTCTAATATGCCTGCTGATTTCGGCGAACTTACTTATATGTGGGGTAATCAGGTAAGGCACGCCGGTACTATGGAGTATCAGACAAAACGCCTTATACTGTTCATTCCGGAAGTAAAGGAACTTCCGCAAGATGACGGCTGGAAACGTATAGTAGAGGGTCGCAAGGACGCAAGAGGAAATATTATTGAAAAACCTTGGGAAAACCTCGATATTGTGCAGATTAATCCGAATGACATGGCAAAAGAAATAGATTTTACAAGGATTCTTGACCGCATAGTAAATTCTGTCTGAGGTGAGATTTATGGCGGAATTAAGCGGAATTTTATATCTTGATGCCGAAAAGATTCAGGATAAGGGCGAAGATTCCCTGACCTACCGTTTCGACAATGACGGCAACGGTTATATGTTTGTATTCGACGGTTGCGGTGGTGCAGGTTCGGAAAAACATTCCGGTCTTGACGGTCATAAAAGTGCGTACGTCGCTTCACGGAGTTGTGCCATGTTACTGGACAAGCTATGCAGTGAATCCCTTGAATTTCCCGATAATCCGGAAAAAACTTTCTTTTCGTTCCTTAAGAAAATTAATGAAGTCTATCCTATGGAAACTTCAAGAAGTACACTGGTTGACATTCTCCCGACGACTATAAGCGGAACTTTTATCCGGAATGACGGCGACTTCCTTGACATTGACTTCATATGGGCTGGCGATTCGAGAGGTTACATAATTGACGCCGACGGTCTCGGACAGGTCACGGAAGATGACGTTGTTTCAGAAGATGCCTACCGAAATTTGTTTGATGATTCCGTAATGACCAACCGGCTACACGGTAATCCCGACAAGGAACTTTTTACCATTCATTCCGCAAAAGTACGGCACAACGGAAAATGTATCATCATATGTGCCACTGACGGTTGTTACGACTATTTTAATAGTCCTATGGTCTTTGAATTTTTCCTGATTACAATGATGTTCACTTCCGGAAGTTTCACCGAATCTGAAAGGAAATTACTGGAAATTCTCAACGAAAAATCAGGCGATGACTGTTCTCTTATAGCCGTCTTCTATGGATTCAACGACTATCAGGAAATAAGGGAATTCCTTAGGGAACGCTTCATAGCTCTCGACGGCGACAAGCATATTTTCAGCGAATCATACTGGAATGACAGCTACAAAAAAAACTATTACAGATTCAATCAGGCAAGGAGTGAGACTTCTGGAAACAACTGAAATTAACGGCTACCGCATTAACGGTGAACTTCGTTCAGATAATGCCGGTAACTCCGTATGGGGTTCAGCCACGAAAAACGGCAGGAAATACTTCATAAAGCAACTCAAAGAAACTTATTATGATATTCCCTATAGTCAGGCGACTGTATTTCAGCGTGAGGACATGGAAGCAAGCAAGAAATTCTATGAACGCATGAAGAAACTTTACGCCCTTGTTAAAAATTCTGATAACGGAAATCTTATCGCCCCTGTTGAATTTATCCGGAAAGACGGTCACTACTATCTCATCACTGAATGGGTTGAACAGTCAGGAAGTTTCGGAGAAATAAAGAATCTTCCGCCACCACATAGACACGTCCTTATGAAAGTACTGGCGTATAGTCTGTGTGGTCTCGCCAGAAACAATATAGTCCATAATGACCTCAAACCCGACAATTTATGCATAAAGGAAACGGCTACCGGTGCGAAAACTCTGAAGATTATCGACTTCGACAACGGATTCATTCAGGGAGATTATCCGGAAATCATAGGCGGAAGTCAGAGTTATATGTCGCCGGAAGTATTTATCCGTACCGCACAGGACGAACAAGGGGCGGAAGAAAGAATCGATATAACACCACAGTCGGATATTTTTTCACTGGGAATAATCTTCCATGAAATCCTCACCGGAGAACTTCCGGCAAGCAGTAATCCGGATATTCAGTACATAGGGCTGGCGGTAGGTCATGGATGTCCGGTCAAGCTATGGAGCGGTCTCAACGCAAACTACTCTAATTTGATTAAGAAAATGCTTTCCGTTGAACCGGCTGAACGTCCCTCGGCTGAAGAGACTTTCAATATATTAAAAAGACTCGGCTGACAGGTGGTGAATAGATTTGGAAAAATGGCGTTGCCGTCTATGCGAAACTTTCAACGATAACGGAAATAACCGGTGCATAGTATGCGGTACAGAAAAATATTCTCCTGCAAAATCGGACAGGTGGCGTTGCCGTCTGTGCGAAACTCTCAACGATAACGGAAATAATCAGTGCATAGTATGCGGTACGGACAGAAACAAACCGGATAATATTAAAAAGATAGTCCGGAAAAAACCGGAAGACATTCCTCTTAATATACGTGAATGTAAGTTTTCAGGGTGCGGAAGTCCGGCTTCCGACGGCAGTGACTTCTGTGAATACCATAAAATAAATCTATGTCCGGTATGTCATGAAAAAATAAAGTCAACCGGTATGGACTTCTGCATTGATTGTGCTATGGATATAGTTGAACAAAATACTTCCGGTCTAAGAAAAATAAACACAACATTCAGGATTCTGGACATTTTTTCCTCGGCGACTTTCGTCACGCTTCTGATGTTGTATATCTTCTATTTCAGTTAGGGGTGATTACATGATATGCAGATACTGCGGAAACAAAACAGAAAACTTACTGAAATGCGACAGCTGTCTTGAGGAAATGCCTTTCCTGCCGGAATACAGAAGTTATACACTTGCCGATATAACGGAAAAAATTATGCCGTTGCTTGAAGATTCTGAAATGCCTGCTCCGGAAGAAATTCCCGAAGTTCCGGAAGAAGTTTCTGAAATTCCCGAAGAAATGACATTTACCGAAACTCCGGTAGAAAATCATACTGAAATACCGGTAATGACGAAAACTTCCGCCCCTGAAAAACTTCCGGAAAAGATTCCGGCATATGTTCCCGACGGCTTCCGGAGACGACGTAATATTATAATGGGTATAGTCGGAATGGCGTGTGTTATGGGAATATGTCTTTTTATCGCAAAAGCTCCGGACAGAAATTCCGGACTGACCGGACAGCTTCCCGACGAAACAGTAACTACTGTTGCAAAGGCTACACTTCCGGAAACTCCTTTCGCTTCTCCGGACGGTACTTATATAAATACTTCCGATACTGACGTAACTACTACAGGTACTACTAAAACTTCTACCGGAACTGTCACCACAACAAGACCTGCTCCTAAATCTGCCGGTATTCCGGAAGATAACCATGAGACGTCAATAAGAGGAAAGTACTACAGTATAAGCGATTCCGTCTTCAGTAAAAGTCATGCCAGCGATTTTATAAATATTTTCGGCACAAGACCTGTTGAATGTAATGAATATATGTACCTCAAAGATAACACTATGGAGTATAATGACGAGGATTACAGCTTCACCTATGAAGACAATACCATTACTTTCGAGGACACGGACTTTTCCGGAATAGACGAAAATTTCCTTGACACTTTCAACTTCAACGAGATTACGCAAGGCAACAACTTTAATAATACTGACGGTCAGAACAATCAGCTTTATGTATTCCGGATAAAAAAAGAAAACGATGTTGATTCCGTCATTCTCTGTAACAAACTGGACGGTCTCTATTATGACGACGTACAGAGAACAGCAGATTTTTCCGGTGAGGGAATAGATTTTTCCATAAGCAACACCGGCAAGGATTCCATATACCTGTACAAAGACAACCGCATAGATGTTTCGCTTCAGACGGCTTACAGGGATAACGCCGTTGAAATAGATGACGGTCAGGGGGAAATTATAATTAAAAGATATGGTGAAAAATATGATATAGTCCGGATTTCCCCCGACGGTCAGCATTATTTCTATTTCTACCGGAAATATAATGACCCTGATGTATATATGATTCAGTACGTGAAGTATAACACTTCCGCAGGAAATTGAAAAATCATGGAGTGATTGCAATGTCAGAAAAAATAAAATCACGGATATGTCCAAGATGTAATATAGTCTATAAGGCTGACGCCGATTACTGTGTGAAATGTCAGTGCGAACTGATTGACCGGAAAAAATCTTCAATGACAATGCCCTTGATAATAGTTGCAGTGATAGTCCTTGCGGTCATATCGGCGTTATGTTTTGCGTTTGTCTATCCGGAATACGCTTTCCGGAATGCCATTGAAAGCGGTGATTCTGACAAACTGGTTACTGTCTTCCGGCAATACCCCGATTTGCTTGACAATCAGAAACGTAAGGAAAAGTACAGCAGTTTCATTGAACGCTGTGCAGAAGACTTCTATAATTATAACGTCAGCTATGAAGATGTAATTTCAGACTTCGGAAACTTCGGTATAATAAACGGTCACCTTGACGACGACGACATAACCGGAAAAACTGAAGCCGAAAAAGAAAAAATTGAAAAAATACACCAGTACGGTATATATCTGCATGATGCTGAAGAAGCCCTTGAAAACAAGGACTTCCGTAAGGCTGAAGAATTATGTAACCTCATAGGCGAGGAAGACGAGGGACATTATTTTTCGGCACAGCAGATACTTGAAAACATTGCCGGTATAAAGGAATCATGCCTGACCGAAAGTGAAAAAAAGATGTCCGCTGACGATTACGAGGGAAGCATTGATATTCTCGCCGAGAGTCTTTCATACTTTGAATATGACGAAAAATACAACAGGTTATACCATGACAGAATTATTGAATGTCTTTCGGCACAGAGCGATTACCTTATGGGAAAAGGTATGTATTTTTCTTCCGGCGGAGATACCGGAGCTTTTAACCTGATATACAGCTATCTTGACGACGAATATTACGCAAACAGCGAGATACTTGGCGAAAAACTCAAGGAAATAGCTGTAAAGTCCGAAGCAAGTGAAATCTCAAACGCCGAAAAGAAATTAGGTCTGAAAAACAGAAACAAGGTAATTGACAGGTGTTCAGATACCGCCGCCGAAGATTACTGTAAGAATCCGGCTATACAGTATGATAATTCATATATACTGTCGCTGTGCCGGAATGATGCAGGCGTACAGAATCTTCTTCCGGATATAGACGAGGAAAATCAGGTCAATGTTGTACTTATTTCAAATACGGCGGTAACATCAGATGACTTCGCTGAAATGAGCAGGGAAAAAACAGAACTCTATTCACAGTACAACTGGAATTATACCGGAATAGGCAGATTCTATGACGAAAAAAACAAAGTATTCGGCTGGGCTGTCATAATAATCTATGAAACGGAGCATGAAAATGTTAGCGAATAAAAGAAAAAAGCTGATAAAATCAATTGTCATTAAAGTGATAATTCTTATACTGCTGATTTCCGCCAATGTATATGTTTCTTCCGGAATAGCCTTAAAAGTTCAGGAAAAAGCTATCTATAATGTAATAGTCGAAAGATATCCCAATCTGATATTCGACAAGCAACTTGCGGTTATTGCCGAAGAATGTGCTGAAAAATGTTTCAGGGAAGACATTACGGCTGACGATATAAAGATACTCGAAAATGAAAACTTTATCCGGCTGTATTCTTCTGATTCATATGTCGCCAAATATACATTGCTTTCAGATTCAGACAAGGAATTTACGGCAGATTTCCTGACGGCTATGCAGAACGGAAAATATCCCGACACAGATTCATGCCTGAAAAAATGCCGGTATATCGGCATAGGCAAATACAGACATCAGGTTTTTTTACTTGCATTCTATAATATTTAAAACCATAATTCAAAACGGAGGTTATTTTTAAAATGAAAAACAAAAAAATTATAATCGCACTGGTATCATTGATATGCACCTGTTCAGCATTTACAGGCATTACGACAAATGCCGTTGAAACAGACAAGAAAATAAAAAGTTCAGCCGTTGAAACTCCGGACAATTCCGGCGAAACTACTTCCGGCACTTCCGGTACTGAAACACCGTCAGGTGAAAATTCTTCTGGCAACGAAAGCAGTAATGTTGAAGCACCGCCGATAGTAACCGACGTTGTAACAGAACCACCAGTAGTAACCGTACCCACGGAAGCCCCACCGGTAGTTATAACAACTGCTTCTGTATCAGTCGCACCACCGGTTGAAAGTACAGTAACTGTAACAACCTCTACTACTGCCGAAACTCCGGCAAGTACCGCTACAGAAATAGCTATAAGCACCAATACCGCACCTCCGGAAAATACCGTTACGGCTATAAGCACCGATACAGCTACGCAGGGAAGTACCACTACTGAAACGGCAGTTACTTCCGCTACCGCTGAAAATTCCGGAACAGTCCCGACTGAAACGACAGCTTCCGCCACTGCAACCGTTACAGCTACATCTACTGAAACAGCTACCGGAACAGGTGAAACTTCCGGTACAGTCTCAACTGAAACTACTACTACCGGCGAGGGTACTACAGATATAGTAACGAATACTTCTCCGAATGTAACCACAAAGACCACCAGAACAACTGTATCAATACAGAATACTTTCACTACAGAAAAAGCCGTTGAACAACACGGAGTTCTAAGAGCTCCGGAATTTACTACTGTAACAACTTCCGACGATTCAACTACTACAACTGTCACTGAAGAAAAAGATGACAATGAACGTCCACAGACAGGTGACAAAGGTATAATGGGTACAGTAACCGCCGGAATAGTTTCAGGTCTCGCACTGACTGTAACCGGTATAGCCGGAAAGAGAAGAAACAACAGAAAATCTTGAAATATCGGGAGGGATGGGGAAATTGAATAACAACAAGATAATTATGACTGTCAAGTTGTTTTATCCTGTAAAAGCTGAATATGATATAGAAGTATCTTCGGATATAACCGCCTATGATTTGTTTGTTGCAATAAATAACGCTTTCAGCCTGAACTACAGGACAGACATAAAAGAAGACTGTTATCTTTTTGCGGAAAACCCTGTAGCATTTCTTACAGGTGACAAACTTCTTTCTGATTACGGTCTCCGTAACAGAACCGTCATAAATGTTCTTCCGAGGAATTACAGTCTTTCAGGGAACAGTTATCTTAAGGACTATGATTTCACGGCTATAACTTTCAACTGTGCTGTTGACTGGTCATCATCTGCAATGGTAACAATCGGCAGTGATAAAGGTTGTGACCTGCTGAAAGATACTTCTTCAGCTTCCAAGGTTAAAATTGAAATCATAAGCAAAGAGGGGAAAATATTTCTACAAGCCGAAAAAGGTACTACCATTGCATATAACGGTAAAATAATATCTTTCGACGGCAATTCCCTGCAATTATATCCGTTTACTTTCGTCAATATTTTTGACTGCTGTTTTTACATACACGGCAGAAATATATACATGGACAGAAAATATAATATCCGCCTGAACAGGTTTTCATGCAAGGACATAAACGAAAGTATCGGTGCTATGAATTATCCTAAATTCATACGTAACAGCCGTCTTAAACTCAAGATAAACGACGAGGAAATAAAACTTCTTTTGCCTAAGGAAAAACCGCCTAAGCCTAAAAACAATATGTTATTGAAACTCATGCCGACGGTTGCAATGATTGCCCTTACAATACTTCTGCGTGGAGTAGTCGGAAAGACAAATCTTTCATTTATACTATTCAGTGTATGCTCTATGTCAATGGGTGCTATAGTGTCTTTTCTGACCATAATGAACGACAAGAAAGAATATCTCCAGCAGATTCAGGACAGGGAACAGGGTTACAGAAAGTATATAGAAGACAAGGAAAAAGAAATCAGTGATATGCGTAAGGAAGAATGGCAGATACTCAACAGAATATATTACCGTTGCAATGAAACTATCGCATTCGCAAAGAATTTTTCGGGAAGTCTTTTTGACCGAGTACCCGAAGACGAAGACTTCCTTGAAATAAGAATAGGTAGCGGAGACGTCGACGCAATCCGGAAAATTGACTACAAACCACAGGAAAAATACGAATCCGACGACGACGAACTTGTTGATTTACCTTGTAATATATCCGAAAAATACAGGAAAATATCTGACGCACCTATTCTTCTGCAATTAAAGGAAGCAAATGTAATCGGCGTGGTAGGTACTGACAGACATCTTTATGAAATTATGAAAGTAATCTACTTTGATTTATGTATCAGACAGCACTATGATGATGTTACTACTTTTCTTATAACGGATAACGAAAGATGTTCAGAATATGACTGGATAAAATGGTTCAGACACATAAATAATGACAAATTCCGGAATATAGTATGCGATAACCAGAGTAAAGCAACCGTTTTTGAATATCTCTATTCCGAACTTGACAAGAGAGCCTGCTCCAATGAAAAAGTACATCTTCCGCATATAGTGGTATTTGTCATGAATGATTTCGGCATAAAGGAACACCCTGTTTCAAAGTACATAGAAAAAGCCTCACTTTATGGTGCAACTTTCATATTCTTTGAAAACCACAGCGATTATATACCATTAGGCTGTTCGCAACTTGTCCTTGTCGACGACGATACAAAAGGACGTATTATCAAAAACGAAAATACAGAAATAGTAAACTTTAAATATACCCGCATTGAAGACAGTGACTTATATAGTATATCATATAAACTTGCTTCCATATACTGCGAGGAAGTAAGCCTTGAATCCACCCTCACGAAGAACATAACATTATATCAGCTTTTAGGTATAAAATCCGCTGAAGAACTTGACATAAAAGCACGCTGGAATAAATCAGATGTCACGAAGTCTATGGCTGTTCCTATCGGCGTATGTTCCGGTAATGAAACAGTATATCTTGACATTCACGACAGCGACAAGGCACACGGTCCGCATGGACTTATTGCCGGTACAACCGGTTCAGGAAAAAGTGAAGTCCTTATGACCTATATACTTTCAGTTGCGACACTTTTCAGCCCCGAAGAAGTAGCATTTCTTATCATAGATTTCAAAGGTGGCGGAATGGGCAATCAGTTTAAGACATTACCGCATACATTAGGCGTCATAACTGATATTGACGGTAAAGGCATAAACCGTTCACTTATATCAATCAAAGCGGAAATAGAACGTCGTAAGAAACTTTTTGAAGATGCCAAAGTTGACCATATAAACAAATATATCAATGAACTGAAATCGCATAATGTTGAAACAGTTCTGCCACACCTGATTATAATAGTCGACGAATTTGCGGAACTCAAAGCACAGTACGGTGATTTCATGTCAGAACTGAACAGTATAGCTCGTGTGGGACGTTCATTCGGAGTACATCTTATACTTGCCACACAGAAACCTCAAGGACAGGTTGATTCACAGATTGACAGTAATTCAAAATTCCGTATCTGTCTTAAAGTCCAGACACCGTCAGACAGTCAGGAAGTTATAAAAACTCCTCTTGCTTCGGAAATAAAGGAAGCCGGACGTGCTTATTTAATGGTAGGCAATAACGAAGTATTCGAGTTGTTTCAGTCAGCATATAGCGGAGCATCTGCCGACGCCGATTTACTTGAACAGCAGAAAGAATTTACAATGTCACTGGTTGACTTTGCCGGAAGAAGACTACCGGCATTTTCGAGAAAAAACAGTGATTCCGGAAACGATAAGAAAATGATTTCACAGAAAGAAGCCATTATGGCAAGGATTACAGAATGTTTTGAAAAAAGCAATCTGAAAAAACTTCCGAATATATGCCAGCCACCTCTTGAAAAAGTCATTGCCTATACGGAAAATCCGAAGAGAGCAGGTACAGGCATATACGCCGATTTAGGTATATTCGATGACCCCGCAAATCAGAGACAGGAAAATTATATCGTTGATATGTCACTGAAACATATGTTCATAACCGGCGAACTACAGACAGGCAAAACAAATATACTTCAGCTTATCATACGTACTCTTGCGGAAAAATATACTCCCGAAGAAGTTAATTTCTATATTATAGACTATTCTTCAATGATACTGAAACAGTTCAATAATCTTGCACACGTCGGTGGCGTTGTTGTACAGAACGAAGAAGAAAAAATGAATAATTTATTTAAACTTCTTGTCACTGAAATTTCCGAAAGAAAAAAGAAATTCAATAAAGCCGGAGTAAGTTCATATACGGCATATAAGGAATCGGGTTATTCCGATTTACCGCTGATAATCCTTATGATAGATAACTTCACATCTTTCAAGGAACTTTATCTTAATGATAAGATTGTTCTGAAATCGGTACTGCAAGAGGGACTCTCTGCCGGAATAAGTGTTGTTGTTACAAATAGTAGTGTCAAGGGCATTGAATATAAATTAATTTCACATTTTACGTGCCGTATAGGTCTGCATCATACCAACACCGATGAATATACAAATCTTTTCAATACGTTCAGACTATCTGTTGACGATATTGCCGGACGCTGTCTTGTGGAAGTCGACAAGAAAACCCTTGACTGTCAGATTTACAAGAGTTTTCAGGGAGAAAAGGAAACTGACAGAGGTAAGCATATTGAAGCTTTTGTCAATAAAATCAATATGCAGTATCCGGACAGAAAAGCTATGATAATTCCTGAAATACCTAATCCGCTTATCGAAAACGACGTGAGAAGTAAATATTTTTCATATTTCACGCCATACAGCTTTATTCTCGGCTTCGATTATAACAGTCTCATGCCGATAAAAATGAATCTTTCGGGACTTAACATGATAATTGCCGGAACTTCTCAACCGGATAAAACCAATTTTATAAAATATATGATTTCATGTATCAATGCCGGTATTGAATCCGCACCAGTACAGATTGTCATTTTCGACAAGGCTACTGTAAGGAAATACGCCGGACTGGCAGACAAATATAACTGCATAACAAGATATGAAATAAGTACGCAGAATATGAAAAGCATTTGCAGTGACTGGAAAAAAGAACTCGAGGAAAGAAAGAAACTTGTCCTTGAAAATAACGGCGATATGTCCGTACTGAACGACAAACCGCTTCTTATGATGATTTATGAAGATTCCAGTAAGGAAATGCTCAATGATTTTGACGACAGTTTATTTAACTATCTGCCATATAAATTCGCATGGATGGCTTCAGATGTCGATAATGATGAGATTTCTTCCGTAAAAGCCCCGAAACTTTACAGGGCAAAAAGTGCCAAGGCAAACTTTATGTTGTTTGGTTCAGCACGTGCCGGAAATATCATTGACGGTTTCATTAGTGTTCCTCTTGCCGAAAGAAATAAAATCATGAATACAGAAATAGGCGAAAAAGATGCATTGTACGTCAATGCAGAAAACAAAACAACCGTATACAGAATAAAGACTATTTTACATAAGGAATAGCCTATGTAGTACAGGGCATATGCCTTGTTTGTCATAGATATATAATACCGTAAAGGAGGTGAAAAAACAATGTCGGATAAATTTATGTGTGTGTATTCAGAAATGGAAGCCCTTAAAGGTAAATTCGATACAGAAGCCGGAGATTTAAACGATACGGCAACCGCTATGAAGACATTTCAGGATACTACAGTAAGTACAGCAATACAGGAGTTCAAGGAAAAAATTACCAACTTTCAGGAACAGATTAACAGTACTGAAACAGACCTTAAAGCCGAAACACAGCGTGTATGTGGCGAAACAGGTTATGACGGTGAGGGCTGGGCTGGTGAAAAGTCAGCAAATTTTGTCAACTCTGTTTTCGACGAGGCGACAGGTCTTGCAGGTTGTTTCAAAACTCTCCGTGAAGACATGGAAGAGATTAACCAGACTTTTTCAAACCTTGAAACAAAAATTGCAGAAGTCATTACTGAACTTGAAAACAATGTAAGAAAAGTTTCTGATTTCTGTACAGAAAATTCAGACTTTACTAAAAGCATGGAAGAGGCATCAATACGTATTGACAGTTAAAATGTATCACTGACGTAACGTAATGTAACAGAACAGAAGACAATAATTTCTTGTTTTCTGTTTCTGTTATGTTACATCTTTTGAAGATTTTCCGTAAAGTTTTGAAAAGATGTAATATATGATAAATTCAACGAAAGGAACTTGATAATATGGCGAGAATAGTAGAAGAAGTAAACGAAAGCATTAAGGAAGCTCATGACCTTATTGAAAAACAGGATATATTAAGAAAAGAACTCACGGCAAAGCTTGAGGCTCAGAGTAACGAGTATAACGCATTACAGAAACAGAAAGAAGCTCTTGACAATGCCAATGCTGAAATCGTAAATTTATGCAATACACTCCGTATTAATTTCAATGCAATGCATGAAACATATAATAATGTCAACGGTTTTGCGTATGGTCTGGCAGAATTTGCTTTGGAAAAAATAAATTCTGTACAGAACGAAACATTAAATAAAATATCGGTTATGATTGAAAAAATCAATTCGCAGATGTCATCATGTAGCAGTGATTTTGAACAAGCCGAAGAACAGATGAAACAGGCAAATAAAACTATTGAGAATGCTGTCAGCAGTCTTAATGAACTTGATTTGGAATTAAAGGAATCGCAGGCAGAAGAAGAAATGAATGCAATGATAGGTATGTAAATATTTGAAGAAAGGAAGTTTTTTTCTATGGCAGAGGGAATACAGAGGGATATTGTTGTTGACGTCGACGAATGGAACAGGCTTACAAAAGAACTCAAGGCAAAAGACGAAGCAATCAAAAATATGCTTGACGAATTTATAAAAGCCCTTCAGGTACTTGTTGAGCAGGGTTTTATTTCAGGTACAAGACATAATAATATGAAAACATTCAAGGGAGAAGTTGAAAATCTCCGCAAACAGCTTGACCACATCTATGATTCTGTCCAGAATGAAATCAGTAATTTCACGGGAAATATTGAAGCGGAAGACAAATATACTTCAATGTTTAATCTCGGAATATAAAGGGGAAGCGGAATGAACAGACATGACTATAGTATAAATATTTTCGGTAATATTTCTTCTGAAATACTTGAATTGAAAAATATTACGGAAAATACTACATTATCAACTGAAAATATGGAATATTCATGGGAAACAGGTATAGTAAATAACGTTGTGACGTGGTTTGATGTACAGAAGATTCACATTTTAAAGGCAGAACTTCAGTTTATTTTGCAGAGGGCTGACGGGAAACTTGAAACGGTTGGTCAGATAATCGGGCATATTGATGAAACTGCTTCCGGCAATCTTGAAAATATTTCACAGAATATAAAAGAAATTGCCGATAAATATAAAACATTGAATAACATGCTGAATCAGGTTACACCTGCTCCACAGTTCAAACGCAAGGGGTGATAAAATTGAGTAACGTGGAATACAGCGATTATGAACTGTGTGTTCTGGAGCATATAATATATATGCGTGGCGACGAAGATATAAAATCAATGAAAATCAAGGAAGATAAGCCATATAAGCCTCTCGAAGACTGTAAGGACGTAGGCGAATATGTAGACCAGTTTGATATAAAAGATTTCCAAAATGCAGACGCTTCCGAAAATACCACAGGCGGTGAGCAAATAAGCAAAAATGAATATGCCGCTGTTATCGAATATATGCAGGACAATAAAAAAAGCAGTAAAATACGTGCTTTGAAACTGAACAGGGCAATGAATATGGACGGCGAAGAAGTAAGCGTTGAATCAATGCATTCTCTGCCCGATAACGAAAAAAATTACAAGGTACTTGCCTATGACCTTACTGACCCTGATTCAGACGAACACGTTGTTGTTTTCAAAGGAACTGAAGGTGCTAAAGAATGGAAAGATAATGTTGAGGGAATAGGCAAAGAAGATACACAAGCACAGCTTGACGCATATAACTTCATTAAATCTATTAAGGGTAAAGACAATATAACCGTTGTCGGACACTCCAAAGGCGGAAATAAAGCAATGTATTGTACAATACGTTGCGATAATATAAAAAAGTGTGTTGCTATGGATGGTCAGGGTTTTTCCGATGAGTTCATGAAGAAATATGATGTCCAGATATTAGGCAGGGCATCAAAGATAAAAAATATATCATATTGTTCCGATTACGTTCACCCTCTTATGCGTGCAATCCCTGGTAGTAAACAGCTTTATACCGGTTCGGGATATGGTAGTAATGGTGTAAGGTCAGTGGCGGAATGTCATAGCCCTAACTCTATTCTTACGTATACGACTGATAAAAATGGTAAACTGATTTTAACAGATGAATTTAATTATACATCTGAAACAGATTCAATTAAATTAATCCGTGGATTAGTTGAGTATATTATGTACAGCGATTGCGAAGATAAAAAAGGTCTTATTGAATATATCGCCCGTATTGTCGGGGAAATCGGCGGAAACAGAGAGGAGTTCATTAAGGCTCTCAAAAACGGCGACAAAGAAATACTTGATACAGATAAACTGACAACTATTATTGCATATCTTATTAAATACTGTAATGAAAATAATATAGACGGAAAACAGCTTTTTCAGTTACTGCACGATATTCATGTATTGGACGATATGCCTTTATGGAAAGAGGTAATAGTCTACGAAGCTCTTGACAAATTACTTATATATTTCAAGCAAAATGAAAAAGACCAGAATTATGTTTTACCATATGTAGTGACGATTCTGGCATTTATTATGAATCGTGATGTAAATGTATCTTATAATGGTTTCGGAGTTCCTGCGGTCAATATAAACTGGGGAAAATCCAATAATGAAGATACGGAAAGATGGATTAAACTTTCTGCCGGTATTCTTGGCAATATCAAATCAAAATATAATAATATCAGTCCTAATGCTAAAAAACCATATAATCTGGGAACATTGAAACCGATTACTGTTCTGTCCGATTTCCGTGAAGCAACTTCGCCCATGATGTATTATAACTTACAGGGCATTCAGAAATCACTGTCAATGATGGAAAAAGCAATTTCAAATGATTCTGTAAAATTAAATGCTGATTCAGGACTTTCCGGAAAAGCATATGAGAGTTTCAGTAAAGTTTCAGCATTTTACGATACATTGTATAATAATGTACATGAGCTTATACAAAATACAAAACAACAGACAGAAAGTATATATAATGCTGTCATTGAACTTGAAAATCAGTAATCAGCAGGGAGGTCGGAAAACTTGAGTAAACACGATTACAGTCAGAATACAGTCGCCGGAATTTCAGAAGAAATCAGCAGAAATAAAAGCGTTATTGCCGATTCTGTCTTATCAACTGAAAATATGCAGTATTCATGGGCGTCAGGTATAGTTAATAATGTTGTTACATGGTTTGAAGTAAAACAAATTAACCGTATGAAAGCAGAACTGGAATTTATTCTGACAAGAGCAGACTCCAAACTTGAAAATGTTTCCGGTATTATAGAAACAACAGATTATACAGCATCTGTTTCACTGAACAATCAGGTAAGTAATCTTATAAGCGTATCCGGAAAAGCTGACGCATTACTGAATACACTGACAGGTTATGGAGCCGTGAAAGAGGTTCACGGCTGGAAACCGGAAGAAGAAGCAGTTGTATATGATATTTCTGATTATATTTATTATGATTCAGAAAAAAAATCTTATTACATTAAAAACCAAAAGAAATTAAGAAATTTGTTAAATAATGAAAATTTGTCTGATAAAGATAAAAAGATTATTTATAAAATTTTAACTTTAATGGTTGATGATAACGGAAATATAAATACAAAAATGTTGGAACAATTTTTAAATATTTCTTATGAAAAAGAAATATTAAATGAGAGTTTACCATCATATCATACTACAAATGTACCAGTAAGTAATGAATATTTTACATATTATAAAACTGAAGTCGTATATTCACAAATAAAATATGCTAAATATTCTAAAAGTAAAAACATTAAAAAAATATGTGATAATTTAGGTG
>JAIDQQ010000040.1 GCA_029062165.1 Ruminococcus sp. | reverse complement strand
TGCCGCTGACCGGACTTGAACCGGTACGGATGTTACTCCGAGGGATTTTAAGTCCCTTGTGTCTGCCTATTCCACCACAGCGGCGTATCTTATTTAAACTACTTTTTTATTATATCACATAAAAATCAAAATGTCAAGAGTTTTTTGAAAAAAATTTTTGAAAATTTTGTGATATTATTCTGAAAAGTATTTCAGACACCTGTTTCCGCTTGACAAACCTTAATGAAGCGACTATAATTATATTATTAAAACATGGAGGTTATGTTATAATGAAAAAAAATCTTATAAAAACGTTACTCGGAGCTATGGCAGTCGCCGGTATTATGACCTGCTCCGTCAGTGCATACGCTACAACGATAGATGACGTTGCGGAAGTCGCAAGGCAGTCAGGCTATCCCGAAGAAACTATTCAGCAAGCATACGCTAAGTATTACGCCAATCCCGAAGATTATGATTCGGCGTCTTTTGATGCAGCTATTGCCTATCTCCACGAGAATAAAGACAATATTTTTACTACCGGCGTACAGAATCCAAATCCTGTCACTACTACTACCACTACCGTTACAACTACTGTACCGGAAACAGATAATTCTTCAGTTTCGGGAGCAGGTGAAAACGTTCCGGCAGATACAAACAATGATGTTCAGCCGACTACTTCCGGCGGTATCACTCTGCAGACCGAAAGCGGTGAGGAGATTACACGCATTGAACCTCAGGAATTTATTGATATGTCTTATGACGATAAAATGAATTACATCAGGAATTTCACGCCGGAACAACAACAGGTTATTCTTGATAATCTCACTGTTGAGGAACGTAAAAGTATTATGAAACAGTTACCGGTTGAACAGAAAGCGGAAGTAGTAAATTCTATGGTAAATTTCGGTGAAACTTTCGATATAAATATAAGTGTCGATGAAATAAGTCAGGATAATATATCGCTTTCTATGCGGAACGGTGAGGGCGAACTCGTCGGCACGATAAACGCTGGTGAACTCGTTGAAGATACCGGTTACGACAGAAAAGGTATTCTGTTACTTTCTGCCGGACTTATCACATTTGCCGGAATGCTTGCCAGTATAGTCTCAAAACTTTTCAGAACCGGTGACGAAAAATGAAAAAATCAATGATAATTCATATAATAACGCCTGTTATAGTATGTCTTGTATGTCTCGGAGTACTCATAACCGCTATGATAAAACCTTATGACAAACTTAAGGTCTATCTGAATCTTGCCTTTATGGACAATCTGAAAATCACTCCCGACGGTAGTACACAGGGGCTTGTAATAAGGGAAAACGAAATAAAAGAAGATGTTCCGGAAGAAGAAAATGTCAGCGATACCGGAGAAGTTATACATCCGCAGTTTGCAGAACTCTATGCGATATTAAAAAGCGATGCATTTACACTTGATATACCTGTATACTTCGGAAGTAACGCCGAACTCTTTGAAAGAGGTGCTTGTCAGTCAAGCAGTTCTGTACTGGCAGGTGAGCAGGGAAATACCGTCATAAGTGCACATGAAGATACTTTCTTTTCAGAATTAAGTAATCTTAAAACAGGTGACGTTATAACAGTAAATACCAATTACGGAAAATTCACTTATACAGTAAAGCAACTTATAGAATTTGACAAAAGCAATAACAGATATGTCAATCCCTCCGAGGAAACAAAACTGACACTCTATACCTGCAAAAAAGATATTTTAGGCTCACCGGACGGACGTATAGGTGTTATCTGCGAACCGACTGAAAAAATTTTCTATACAGGGGAGGTACAGGAATGAAAAAATTAAGTACCTATCTTGTATCACTGATTATATCAATAATTCTGGTATTCATGATAATTGTATCATCTCTTGTGGCGGTTGTGAATACAAATGTTACAGAATCAAAAATCATAAGTACATCTGAAAAAAATCAGGTATATTCCCTCATAACAGGTGAACTTAATAAATATTTTGTTTCACAGTACAATACAACCGGTATTCCGGCAGATGTCTATATGGACGCTCTCGACGAAAACTACATCAGACAGGTGACAAACGCTTATGTAAATTCAATGTTCAGTACGTTGAGAGCAGGTAAAAACAGTAAGTTTACTGTTCCCGAAAATGAAACTCTTGAAAATAATATCAGGAATTTTTTCAGCGATTATGCCGATACAAACAACTACGAAAAAGATGATGTTTATGAAAAAAAGGTTTCCGCAACTATAGAAAATGCATATCGTGTGACGGAAAATTACTGTGATGTCTATAAATACTCAACACTTAACGAATATGGGGTATTATCCCAGGTTTCAAGGATATTCAGTCGTATCGGGAAAATTTTAATGATATGTACCGGAGTGACAGTATTTCTGATAGTACTTTTAATAATCGTAAATATAAAGTCTGTAGGCGTTTCGCTGTACTGGACAGGCATTTCCGCACTTATCGCCGGAATAATTTGCACAGTGCCGACTGCATGGTTACTGGGAGTCGGTTATTTTGATTCATTCGTGATAAAGCAACCACAGGTATTCAGGGCTTTCACCGGTACGATGTACGCCGTTACAGAAGCGGTAATATCGGTTAATATTGCGATAATAGTTATTGCCGTATGCTGTATAGTAATTTATGGTCTGTTGTGCAGAAAAAATAAAAAATAACATTGAAAGTCAAGGGATTTTATAAAATCTGACAAAAAGAAAATAATCCCTTGACAAATCAATAAATATATGATATAATACTGTAAGTTGAATGAAAACGTTCAATAAAGAAGTCTGGGTGTGGCGCAGTTGGTAGCGCGCTACCTTGGGGTGGTAGAGGCCGTGGGTTCAAGTCCCGTCACTCAGACCA
>JAIDQQ010000004.1 GCA_029062165.1 Ruminococcus sp. | reverse complement strand
CGAAGAGTTTCAATATCCGCACCGGACTGTAGCATATACGTCGCATAGCTATGCCGTAAGTTATGTGGCGTATAATAAGGCAAGTCCGGATATTTTTCACGCTGTTGTTCATAATAATTACAGTAAATGCGGTTGTACTGTCGTAGTCTGATTGGCTCACCATCAGCATTACGGAACAGGAAGCCTTCCGGACTATCAAGCATTTTTATCTGTTGAAGAAGTGCAATCGCCTTGTGATGCAGAGGCACAACACGGTCACAACGTGATTTTGTCGTTGAGATAATAACATCACCGTCGGCAGTATGCACCAGTGTTTGACAGACAGTGATATATCTTTCCGGAACGTGAACATTAGTCCAAGTCAGAGCCAGTAACTCACCACGTCGCAGACCTGTCCATAAGTCCAGCTGAAACATTCGGCTGTACTTGCTATCGTCGTCAAAGAGTTGTTCAAGATGTTCGATTTTAAAGCAGGAAACATCTTTTCTGATACGTTTCGGGGGCTTGACGTATTCCGCCGGATTCTTTTCAATGAGGTCATTGACGACAGCTTCACGAAGAATACGTTTCAGAAGAAAGTAAGTCCGGCGTTGACGTTCTGAACTGTCAATCATAGAAGACTTGATAACACGTTGAACGTCGATAGGGCGTATTGCCGAAAGCTCCATATCAGCTATACAGACAAAGTGTTTCTTGTTTATACACTTAATGTCAACGCAATAATCATGTGATTTAACGCCGTCGCAGTACACCTCATAATATTCTTGAAACCAGTCTTTAAAAAGCATAGTATCACCACCTTTAATAATAGTCAATGCCAAAAATAAGTTCATAACCGCTAAGATAATAATCAGGCGGAGAAGAAGAACATTCAAAATAAATCTCACCTGTAAGAGCACTGTAACATATAGTACCGTCAAAAATAATCTCATCTTCATTTTCAATACGTTCAGCAATACGTTTAGCCTCTTCTTCTTTTATACGCTTTTGTTCTTCAATATACCTGTTTTCCTCACCACGACGGAATATGTATTTAAAATGCCCGATATGTTCGTTAAAATATTCTTTAGATTTTACACTGCTATAATCAATATTTTCAAGCTTAATATCAGGAGTTTTAAGCCCTCTGCTATGCCAGAAGAACTTACCAAAAATTTTACTGGCATCTTTAGTGATATACTTAGTAACATAAAAAGCCGTATTCATAACATCACCAAACAACTTAATGGCAGTATTATGACCAAATCGCCATTTAGGAAGATTATAAACAATACGACCTTTTTCAGGAAGAAGCCCTTTCCTTATAGCCGTAAAATCCTTATAAGGTCTTTTAAAACCCTTATAAATTTTAGTTTTAGAATCAACTAAAAATTTAGATTTAGTTTTAGAATCAGATAATACGGACTCGTCAAATTTAAGCAAACCATGAAAATGAATCTTTTTACCATCCTTATGAAATTCAGGCACAAAAATATATTCAATACTAAAACGACGAACAAGATTTTTTAACCAATCCTGAACAGGACGTAAAAGAACTTTCGGGTCACTGCTATTCATTTTTTTAGGGTCAATAGTACCAGTAAAAAAATAATTAAAATCATTACTTAAAACATAGTCAAAGATACGGTCTTTAGCACGTTTAACACTATCAGAACGAGTGACAGAACGATTATTTTTGAATGTAGGAAACAAAAGACTTTTAGCAAATTTTATTTCAATATCTGTAAGAAAACTGGAAGATTTATTATAAAATCCCTCAAAAGCACGTGCTTGTTTAAGAAGTTTACGAATAGGTTTTTTATTAGAATCAGAAATGGGATTATAAGATTGGACAACATTTCTGATGCTATCAAAATATGAAATATTTCGGTCTCTAAATACAGGCGTATCAAAAACAATAGTACTTGTTGTGCCGTCAGCATAAACCTTAGTCTTAGCATTATAGTAAGAAATAGCCATTAATATAATCACACTCCTTATTTTAAGAATTTTTCTAGGAATTTATCTAAGGCAATTTAAAAATTACCTAAGATAAATTACAAATTGTTGTTCACTTTACAAGTGACACCAATTTGTGGATATAATCAAGTAGGGGGACACCCCCCAGCAAGCTGGGGGGTTGCCCCCCTCCGCACCCTAAGACTTAACCGAAACTTTTTGTTTAGTATTCCAAAGTATCAACTCCGGTTGTTCCTTATAACTGCCATTGATAAGTTCATAAGAATCAATATTATCATAATAATGAGGTCTCCAAAAAAAGAAATCAGTAATAGAAGGAGCAAATGAAAAACCCTCAGTAATGTTATAATTAATAATATCAAAAAAGAAGTCAATACGACGAACACGAGAAAAATCTAAAAAGAAATTATCAATGTAATAATACTGCTCCGTACGATTACGAATTTTCAAATCCACATCTTTATAGCCCTGACTTGCATAAATAAAATCACATTTTGATTTTCTATGCTCAGAATAGAAGAATTTCAAATTATCAGTAAATTTCTTGTAGTCACGTGCATCGGAAAGCAACATAATTTCATCAACGAGTATCAGGCAATCTTCATAGTTGTAAACACCGAGTTTGTCATATTCCAGTTTGTAACAGCCCTCGCATCTGAAATTAGTATAAACGTACTTATAATTTTTCAGGTCACCAAGTGAAAGACCATGAAAGTTAATATTTTTTCCCTGAACAGCACGTCTTGCAATCATACCAAGAAAAAGAGATTTACCCGAACCAGGCAGACCAAAAATACAAGAAATCATATAATCACCTCCTGATGAAAAGAGTATAGACAGACTTAAGACAGCCAAGTACAATCAGAGCAGTAAGCATAAAAGAAAAGTACTTAGTTTCTAAAAGGAAAAGTATAGTATAAAGAAAAATACTCATCTTCTATTCCCCCATGTTCCTATGAATTTTAGAACATCATGAATGATAATGCAAAGGCAGACACAGGAAGTAATAAGAATAATAATAGAAACAGAAACAATAATTATCTGTGAAAACCACAAATAATTTTTATCTTCAGGAGTAAAGAAATAATTGAAAGCTCCCAAAAAAATTTCTAAAAGTTCAATAAGCAAGAATATCACTCCTAATTATAATAGTCATCGTCAAAATCTTCATATTCAACAGCGTCACCGAAATCACCGCCAGTATCAGTACTATTAAAATCACCATTATCATCTTTAAAGCCGAAAATAGAAAGGATAATAGAAATAGTAAGAATACCGGCTGAAACGTCCATTAAAGTTATTGTATCATAAAAGAAAGGTGGATAAGGGTCAAATATAACAGTATTCCTCATAATGTCAATAATTTTAAGAAATAAGTCATGTATAAATTCAAGAACAGCTATCCCAAGAAATCACCCCCAGTGACATATTTTAGAAATAATTCCAAAACCAAGGATTGCAAGAATAGTAGAAGAAAACCACACAGGAACGGGAAAATTACTGAACAAGTTTGAAATATATCCGGAAAATTTAGGAATGTTTTCAAGGACTATATGAAAATTCCCACCTACTATGCTTACAAGGTTAAGAATATACTGCCAGCCATGATATATATTTTCAATAATAGTATACATATCCACACCACCTTACAGGATAAACATAACAACAAGTCCGAGGGAAACGCTCATCAGAACAATTGGCATTAATCCGGAATCTTCAATAAAATAACTTGCAAGAGTAATAAATCCACCGGCGGTCTTAAGAGCCCTGACCGGTAACGGTGAATCAAGGGCAAAGTCAACATCAGGATTTTTAGCTACAAAAGCCGGTTCGGTAGTGAATGCAGGGTATTTCTTTTCCTCCGGAAACGTAACAATCACCGAAACATTTACATTAATATCACCGGTTACAACCGGATAAGTACCACCTGTCACCGTCGTCACCGTAGGAGTATTTATTTCATTCATAATATCAATGATATTGGTGTACTTAATATCAAGGTCACCGAACTCCGCACCTATATCCGGAAAATGTGAAAATATGTCATCAAATGCCAGTTTGAATTTTGGTATAACATCAGCGTCAAGAAAGCCAGCAAACACATCAGGGTCAAACTCTATACTGTTTGTTACGTTGTTGTAAGTATAACCGTACTGGTTATAGTTGCTTACATTATTCTGATTGATAATATCACCGGCGTTATTATTGTAGTAGACGTTAGGAAACCGCCAGTATTTGTTATTTATGTAGTAGTTATTGACAGATTGTGAAAACTCATAATCATTAGTTACAGTTGAAGCTATAGAAAATACATTAGGATAAGAAGTACCTATACTATAATTACAAATAGAAATAATAGTAACAGCAATATCAGAACTGATATTAAACTGATGAAGTTTATTAACAGAACTACCTTCAAACTTAGCGAAATGTAAACTTTTAAGACCAGTGGAAGAATTGGAAATAAACGAAGAATCAAGACCTGACATATTACTTTCCAATCCAAAATAAGAAATACTAAAAGCACCACTGGAATTAAAAGATTTAGAAATATCCCGAACAGAAATATCAAATGAAAAACTTGTAGTACTGTTGAATTGGTTTGTTCTCCTGTACATTATGTGACCTGTCTTTTTTTTGGTACTACCTACAGGTTCAGAAGTCATCAGGCGACATTCAATTACTTCAAAAGTTCCGTTTTTATAAACAACACGATTTTTTCCGTAAAATTCATACTGATACGGTATCTTAATACTTTCTACAGGTTTTTCAAAATCATTGGACGGATATGCAGGATTATCTTCAATTGAACGTCCGGTAATATCTTTCCAACCTGTTATCCAGTTATCAGCAAAAGTTAAAGCAGTATTTTCGATAAAATCTGAAATAACATCTGTCAGTTCAGACGCATGGGCTTGAAGTATCGGACTTTTAAAAGCGGTATGGGTTACAGGTTGTTGCCTGATTAGTTCTTCCATTTGTTTCTGATACTCGTCAGGTGTCAGCTCCGTATAGACAGGAGTATTATTTTCTTCTTTCGGTTTACTTTCCGGACGTTCTGTACATGAACCGATAAAGTACATAGTTATGAGGAATACAAGTCCAAAAAGTAAGATTTTTTTAAAAAATTTTTTCATAAGTTAAAATGCCTGAAAAAAGGGGTTAGAAGTTTTACCCCCTACCCCCGAAAATGTGTTATCTTCTTCTACGCCTACGCCCCAGTATAGTAAAAGTTAATCCGATAACAGAACCAACCATACCCACAACTACTGGAAAAGATAAAACAGCATCTCCCATAATGGTTTTAGATAGTGATACCATTTCACCAGTAATAAAAGTAATAACAGTTGTAACAGTTTCAGGCATAAATACACCCCCTTTTTCCCTAATATCATGTATAAATCAGACCTTACAGCCCGACTTACTTTTTAAACACTGCACGAATCCCCACAACCGACAGTGTACCGTTTTTCGGAGCGTTGATAAATTCAATCTCATTTTTACAGATGTTCTTAAGTGCAGTGTCAACAGCTTCATCACGTTCAGACACTCCAAGAGATAAAGCGATTTCAGAAACCTTTAATTTAACCTGAAAACAGGAAAAACCAAAGCTATCAGCATTCTGCAAATCATCTGTGACACAGTTTAAAAGGCGGTTGTTATACCGGATAACTTCACCAGTATCTTTATTAGTGAAATCGCCCTTTTTGGGCTCAACTCCAACTAAATATGTACTCATAGTTTTTACTCCTTTCTGCTCCATTGGTTAGGAGCGTTTTTTTATATAAATCGGCTTATCCGCCGGATTTATCTTTGTCGACGACAAACAATATCAATATAAAAGAAATATTTGTCGTACTCTCGAAGATAAGCAACACCACTTACATTTTCAACAATATAAAAATAATGAAAACTTTCAATAATATATCGTACTTCTTTAATAGTACTACATAAAAATTCAATATGCATTATTTTCACCACCTTATAAGCTAACCCACATCACAGCGGAAGCGGATTCCGGTATGAATCCGCCGGTATGGGTCAGGAGATTTTCTTTAGATAACTACTGGCAATTTAGTTATAGAAAAACCAATATGGTGCAGAAAAACCATATAGGTTTAACTTAAATACAATTTTAGCACAAAATGGTTTAAAAATCAATAGGCAATTAAACCAAATCGGTTTAACTGAATTTGTATAAATTCAACAAATATTATATAATTTATGTGAGGTGATGAAAATGTTAGAATCAAAACATTCTGAAATAATGAAAGAACTAAGAAAAGACAGAAAAATAAGTCAAACTAAAATAGCAGAAGATTTAAAAATAACACAACGAATGTATAGCACATATGAAACAGGAGACAGAACACCAACAATAGATATACTAATGGAAATAGCAAATTACTTTAATGTAACATTAGATTTTTTGACTGGAAATGAAACTAAAAGGCTTGAACCACTAACAGAAGAAGAAAGAAAAATGTTAAAAAATTACAGAGAACTAAATGAAACACATCAAAACAAAGTTATAGAAAGAATAGAAACATTAAGAGAAATGCAACAAGGGGCATAAAAAAAACGCCCCCTCAAGAAAAGGAGACGAAAGAATGGAATCAATGAAAGAAGCGTTACAAATTGTATTTGAAGTATTAAAAGGATTCCTCGCAATGATACTAAGTTTAATAACAGAAAACATATCAGGCGAAGTATTAGTAGCTTTAATAATAATTGCAGGTACAGTAGCAATAATATATATAATTGCAAAACTATCTTCAAAAATTCCAAAAAGAAGAAAGTATAGAAAGTATTAACATAAACCGGTTATGTGAAAGCATATCCGGATATAAAAAGTATACCATAAGTAAAGATGAAAGTCAAGAGATTTTGCAAAAAAATCCGACTATGTTCGCTGATGAACGAGCATAGCCGGAATTATCCACACATTAAAGAGAAAAAATAACAGTTAAAGGTGATTCATAACTTTTTGTCTTACCCCTTATTTGTCAATTATATCATGCATTTTACGCTTGTTGTCAAGGGTCGGAAAAATTTTTTTCCTTAAAAGCTGAAAGAAAAAATTTTTTCCTAAAATTCGCCCTTTAAAACTATAAGGCAAATTTTCCCCATTGACAACGCTTCATGCATGATTTTAAACAAATAAGGGGGTTAAGCCAAATAAGCCCACAACGCACCCAAGATTTAAGCAGACCACAAGTAATATTCTGCGAACCGAGAAATAAGAACGGCTACCGGAGGTCAGACGGTAAACAGCCGTAAATGCCAATGAATTAATTTGTTCGCTCACTCACAAATACAATTCAAAGGCATTTGCTATTAAAAAATTAGCTAATAAAAGGCATTCCATTAAATGTACATTTAATGAGGTTTTTAACTCCAAAATCATGGAAATAGCTTGGGGTGGTAGAGGCCGTGGGTTCAAGTCCCGTCACTCAGACCACGAGAGACACGCTGTTTCCGGTGAAGGAAGCAACGTGCCTTTTCATTAATTAAATAAGGAGTGTTACGCAATAGAGATAGTAAAATATCCGTCGGAAGAAAGTGTGATGAACGCTATCAGAGCAGATGAACCATTCCTCGCAACAATATCATTCGACGGAAAAAAAGCTGTTATGTGTCAGATTGATGAAGCTATGGAACACCATATATTGTTAATGAAAGCAGGGTACAGAGATACAGACATTGACAAATTCTTCCGGATAGTTTTCGATAAAAGCGGTGCAGACTGGACTTTTATATGTCCTCCGGATTACAAGAACATTCCGTATAAGGAAAAGAGAATCAAAGTTTTCTACAGGGACGGAATATATATAATTTCGGACTTTTTGGAATCAATAGGATATATAGTAGGGATAAATATTCCGAAACGTTACCGAAGGCACTTTGATATAATGAATGAAGAATAACAATTAAAATTACATATCATCAAAGAATGAAAGCTGTCTGTAAATTGGAGAAACCAAATTTCCCCACTGTTCAGCCATAGCCTTTGCTATTCCTGGAAATGTCTTGCTTCTCAGTTTCTGATTTCTTATGCTTTCCACAAAGTAAACCTTGTGACCGTCAGGACGTATATGATGTGCTTCAGGTTTCGGGAGTTTGTCCGGATATACAAGCAACGGCAGATTTTTCAGCCATAAACAAGTACGCTTCAACTGATAGTTTTCCGTATCGCTTTCGCTTCCGGCAAAAAAGTATGGGTGAATTATCTGGTCAGGTCTGCGGTAATGGCTTGCATAACCTACCGGATTTTCGACACATATTCTGTCACAGTCAGCTTCACAGAATTTCATGAAAAATTCCAAAGCCTGTTCACGCTTTTCAAGTCTGTCAAGTGCTTTCTGACCGTACTTTTCAATATTTATATACTTGTTTCCGGCACCGCTTAGATATGTACACGGCGGATGGGCTATAAGCAAATCCCACTGACTGTCAATTTCATGTATGATGCCGTCCGTTGTGGTGAAACGGCATTTTCCGTTAATCAGTAAAAGTGCATCGCCCTGTATGTGGCATTCCGGATGACCGCCGGAACATTCCTGAATATCACAGCTGTAAGCCTCATGACCACGTTCACGGAACGCAATACATACCCTCTGTGATTCCTCACAGGCAATTAAGACTTTCAAATATTAAACAGTCCTTTCCGTTTAAAATGAATTTGAATTGTGAAAGACACGCTGTTTCCAGTTAGGGAAGCAACGTGCCTTTTTGTAATTGCAGATTATTCCCGAATATGATAACGACGTTTCACGTATTGTCGACAGCCGGAAGACTTCGGAGTATGTTTTTTATCACATTCAGTGTAATGCACACAATCAGAACAGCGTTCACAGCCGTGAGTTTCTGTATTGTCTGTTGTTTCCGGCACGTCATCAGACTGTTCGGGCAGTTCAGGTGCAGAAACTTCAGGTACAGTTTCTTCCGTTCTTATTATATCGGAAAATGATAAATGATTGTTATCTATTCCGTATGCAGGACAGAAAGAGAAATCAGCGTTATAAAACGCAAAATCAAGCAAAGAATCGTCATTTAAAATATCATTGATATATACAGTTCTGTAACCGTCTGAACAAGTCTGTGCTACAACACTAAGACCAACAACAGTATTATCATTGATATCAACATAGACAAGAATTTTTTCCGTAAAATAACCGGAACGGATACGACTTTTTTTATAGTGAAATACTTCTTTTCTGCCGTTTCTTCTGATGTCGGCTCTTAAAATGCTAAGAATTTCTTCAGCATTTTCCATGTGATGTAAGATACAGTTGAAAACAAGCTTTTGAAGTCTAAGTATACCAAAAGGCTTATGTGACATAATATCATTCCTTTCAAAAAAATTTTAGTTTACCTATTGACAAATCGTCAATTTTGTGATATTATGTAAGCACGGTACGCAGTGGGAGTTACTCACGTGCTTACGGTTTATGGTTTATGGGTAGTCGGTTACTTGTCAGGGTGAACCGGCTATCTTTTTTCTTCGTCTAAATCTTCTTCCAGAAGCACTTCAGAAGCCGTTAAAAGTTCCTGTGCTACTAAGTCATTCATAGAATTGAAGAACTCAGTATCACCAGTTCTTATAACGATTTCAGGAGCATATGTTAAAATCTCCGAAAGTGCTTTAAGGCGATATGCAAGTAATGTAAAATCTTTTTCCATTCCTGTACTCTCCTTACTCTCCCACGATTTGACCATTAATAAATTTACCTCCGAGTTATGTTCGTTATATTCAATTGTCAAGATACTATGCAACATAAAGTGTAATCACTCTTTATTACAATTACATTATATCACATATGCACACATTTGTAAATAATCAAAATTGCATACAAACATATAAAAATGTATATATCACTTGACAAATACAGAAACACACATTATAATAAATACAGGAGGTGAAAAAAATGGCAAAAGTAAGATTAACAACCACGATAGATGAAGAACTGCTGGAAAGAATAAAAATAACAGCAATCAAGGAGAAAACAAGCGTTGCAAAGATTATTGAAAAACTGCTTGCAGAATACTTGAATACCAAACAGGCAGAGCAGTGACCGGCAGGACAGGGGGAGTAAAAACCCCCTGTTTTTTTGTCTTCAGAAAGGTAAGTCGAAGTCTGAATCATCATGACATTCTGACATCTCATGACATGAAACTTGATTAAACGAAGCCATTCTTGATTGTAAATTGTAAAAGCAAGTATAATAATCCTCACAACCTTTACAGCGGTCAGAATCAAAATCCATAGTCTGACACTGTCCGTTATCCTCATCATAACAATTAAACAAAATACTCATACTCTCACCCCCTATCAAAGATTACCGAATTTAAGATTATTGGTAGCATTGTACATCTGATTCAGGTTACTATGTACATAGCGTTGAGTGGTTGTTATGTCAACGTGACCGAGCAACGCCCGAAGTGTTTCAATGTCTGCACCGGACTGTAACATATACGTCGCATAGCTATGACGTAAGTTATGTGGCGTATAATAAGGCAAGTCCGGATATTTTTCACGCTGTTGTTCATAATAATTACAGTAAATGCGGTTGTACTGTCGTAGTCTGATTGGCTCACCATCAGCATTACGGAACAGGAAGCCTTCCGGACTATCAAGCATTTTTATCTGTTGAAGAAGTGCAATCGCCTTGTGATGCAGAGGCACAACACGGTCACAACGTGATTTTGTCGTTGAGATAATAACATCACCGTCGGCAGTATGCACCAGTGTTTGACAGACAGTGATATATCTTTCCGGAACGTGAACATTAGTCCAAGTCAGAGCCAGTAACTCACCACGTCGAAGACCTGTCCATAAGTCCAGCTGAAACATTCGGCTGTACTTGCTATCGTCATCAAAGAGTTGTTCAAGATGTTCGATTTTAAAGCAGGAAACATCTTTTCTGATACGTTTCGGGGGCTTGACATATTCCGCCGGATTCTTTTCTATGAGGTCATTAACGACAGCTTCACGAAGAACACGTTTCAGAAGAAAGTAAGTCCGGCGTTGACGGTCAGAACTGTCAATCATAGAAGACTTGACAACACGCTGAACGTCGATAGGACGTATTGCCGAAAGTTCCATATCAGCTATACAGACAAAGTGTTTCTTGTTTATGCACAGAATATCAACGCAATAATCATGTGATTTAACGCCGTCACAGTACACCTCATAATATTCTTGAAACCAGTCCTTAAAAAGCATAATTTCACCTCCTTTAATAATAGTCAATGCCAAAAATAAGTTCATAACCGCTAAGATAATAATCAGGCGGAGAAGAAGAACATTCAAAATAAATCTCACCTGTAAGAGCACTGTAACATATAGTACCGTCAAAAATAATCTCATCTTCATTTTCAATACGTTCAGCAATACGTTTAGCCTCTTCTTCTTTTATACGCTTTTGTTCTTCAATATACCTGTTTTCCTCACCACGACGGAATATGTATTTAAAATGCCCGATATGTTCGTTAAAATATTCTTTAGATTTTACACTGCTATAATCAATATTTTCAAGCTTAATATCAGGAGTTTTAAGCCCTCTGCTATGCCAGAAGAACTTACCAAAAATTTTACTGGCATCTTTAGTGATATACTTAGTGACATAAAAAGCCGTATGCATAATATCACCAAATAACTTAATAGCAGTATTATGACCAAATCGCCATTTAGGAAGATTATAAACAATACGACCGTTTTCAGGACGAAGCCCTTTCCTTATAGCAGTAAAATCCTTATAAGGTCTTTTAAAGCCCTTATAAAGTTTAGTTTTGGAATCAACTAAAAATTTAGTTTTAGAATCAGATAAAACAGACTCATCAAATTTAATAAGTCCATGAAAATGAATCTTTTTACCGTCTTTATGAAATTCCGGAACGAAAATGTATTCTACTTTAAAACGACGAACAAGATTTTTTAACCAGTCCTGAACAGGACGTAAAAGAACTTTAGGGTCACTACTATCCATTTTTTTAGGGTCAATAGTACCAGTGAAGAAATAATTAAAATCGTTACTTAAAACATAGTCAAAAATACGGTCTTTAGCACGTTTAACACTATCGGAACGAATTACAGAGCGTTGTTTTCTTATTGTAGGAAATAAAAGACTTTTAGCGACTTTTATTTCAATATCTGTAAGAAATTTTGAAGATTTACCATAACATTTCTCAAAAGCACGTGCTTGTTTAAGAAGTTTGCACATAGGTTTGTTATTAAAATCGGAAATGGGATTATAAGACTGGACAACATTTCTGATGCTATCAAAATATGACATATTCCGGTCTCTGAAAATAGGCGTATCAAAAACAATGGTACTTGTTGTGCCGTCAGAATAAACCTTAGTTTTAGAATTGTAGTAAGAAATAGCCATTAATATAATCACACTCCTTATTTTACGAATTTGTCTAAGGCAATTTAACAATTACCTAAGACAAATTACATATTGTTGTTCACCTTAACAGGTGACACCAATATGTGTATATAATCAAGTAGGGGGACACCCCCAGCAAGCTGGGGGGTTGTCCCCCCTCCACCCCACCAAACTTATTTGATAACTTTTTTATTTGATTCCCATGGTATCAACTCCGGTTGTTGTTCCTGAAGCTGTCCGTTAATCAATTCATAAGAATCTATGTTTTTGTAATATTTAGGTCTCCAAAAATGAAAATCAGTAATAGCCGGTGCATATATATAACCCTCATTTATTTTACCATTGGAGACATCAAAATAATTAACAATTCTACGGACTCTTGAAAATTCAAGAAACCAATTATCTACATAGTAAAGTTGTTGTGTTCGGTTACGGATTTTCTTATCAACGTCATCATAAGACTGTGAAGCATAAATAAAATCGCAGTTACTCTTACGATGCTCAGAATAGAAAAATTTCAAATTATCAGTAAATTTCTTGTAATCACGAGAATCAGAGAGCAACATAATTTCATCAACGAGTATCAGGCAATCAGAATAGTTAAGTATACCTAATTTTTCATAATCAAGTTTATAACAACCCTGACAAGAAAAATTTGTATATACATACTTATATTTACGAATACTACCAAGTACAAGACTATGATAATTTATGTTTTTACCATTAACGGCACGTTGTGCAATAAAACCAAGTAACAGAGACTTTCCGGAACCAGGAAGACCAAAAATACCTGAAATCAAAAAAATTACCTCCTTGAAAAAAGTTTGAAAGCAAGTTTAAAGCCACTAAGAACACAGGGAACTGCAAAAATAGTACAAAAAAATTTAGTCTCAAAAAGAAAAAATATAGTGTTTATAAAAACATTCATCTTTTATTCCCCCATGAACCTATAAATTTAAGAATGTCATGAACAATGATACAAAGGCATACACAGGCAGTAATAAAAGTAATAAGAGAAATAGAAAAAATAATCATTTGAGAAAACCACAAATAATTACTATCGTCAGGAGTAAAGAAATAATTGAAAGCTCCCAAAAAAATTTCTAAAAGTTCAATAAGCATTCAGACTCCACCTTTACTAAAGAATTTCCACATCATCATAATCATCAAGAAAACCAAAGAAAAACATAAACATATTAGCAGTAAAAAAACCAACTGACAAATCCCAGATAGTAATCGGAAAATCGAAAAGGTAAATAGACGGCTCAAAGACAACAGTTTCACGCATAAAATCCAAAAGGGAAACAAACTGGTCTCTGATAAAAAATAAAATATCAGTAGTCAAGAAATCACCCCCAGTGACATATTTTGGAAACAATTCCGAAACCAAGAATAGCCAAAATAGTAGAAGAAATCCAAGCAGGAACAGAAAAACTATTTAATAAATTTGTAATATATCCGGAAAACTTAGGGATATTTTCAAGAACTATATGAAAATTACCACCAACAAGACTTACAAGATTAAGAACATACTGCCAACCATAGTATATATTTTCCATAATAGTATACATTTTAACACCACCTTACAGGAAAAACATAACAACAAGTCCGAGTGAAACGCTCATCAGAGCAATTGGCATTAATCCGGAATCTTCAATAAAATCACTTGCAAGAGTAATAAAGCCACCGGCAGTTTTAAGAGCTCGAATTGGCAAGGGTGAATCAAGGGCAAAATCAACATCAGGATTTTTCGCTACAAATGCCGGTTCGGTAGTGAATGCAGGGTATTTCTTTTCCTCCGGAAACGTAACAATCACTGAAACATTAACGTTAATATCACCAGTTGCAACAGGATATGTACCACCTGGTACCGTCGTCACCGTCGGAGTATTTATTTCATTCATAATATCAATGATATTGGTGTACTTAATATCAAGGTCACCGAAATCCGCACCTATATCCGGAAAATGTGAAAATATGTCATCAAATGCAAGTTTGAATTTTGGTATAACATCAGCATCAAGAAAGCCAGCAAACACATCAGGGTCAAACTCTATACTGTTTGTTACGTTGTTGTAAGTATAACCGTACTGGTTATAGTTGCTTACATTATTCTGATTGATAATATCACCGGCGTTATTATTGTAGTAGACGTTAGGAAACCGCCAAAACTTATTATTTATGTAGTAGTTGTTGACACTTTGCGAAAACTCGTAATCATTAGTTACAGTCGAAGCCATTGAAAATACATTCGGATAAGAACTACCATAAGCATAATAACAAATATAAGGAATAGTAACAGCAACATCAGAGTTAATATTAAACTGATGCAGTTTATTAACAGAACTTCCTGCAAATCTTGCAACATGTACAGTTTTAAGACCAGTAGAAGAATCTGAAATAAAAGAAGAATAAAGACCTGAAATATTACTTTCCAATCCGATATAAGAAACCGTAAAGGCTGAATTTGAATTAAAATTCTTAGTAATACCGGTAACTGAAATATCAAAGGAAAAACTGGTAGTGCTGTTAAATTGGTTTGTTCGACGGTACATTATGTGACCTGTCTTTTTTTTGGTACTGCCTACAGGTTCAGAAGTCATCAGGCGACATTCAATTACTTCAAAAGTGCCGTTTTTATAGACAACTCGGTTTTTGCCGTAAAATTCATACTGATACGGTATCTTAATACTTTCTACAGGTTTTTCAAAATCATTGGAAGGATATGCAGGATTATTTTCAATTGAACGTCCAGTAATATCTTTCCAACCTGTTATCCAGTTATCAGCAAAAGTTAAAGCAGTATTTTCGATAAAATCTGAAATAACATCTGTCAGTCCAGAAGCATAGGCTTGAAGTATCGGACTTTTAAAAGCGGTCTGGGTTACAGGTTGTTTTTTTATAAGTTCGTCCATTTGTTTCTGATACTCGTCAGGAGTTAATTCAGTATATACCGGAGTATTATTTTCTTCTTTCGGTTTACTTTCAGGACGTTCCGTACATGAACCAATAAAGTACATAGTTATGAGAAATACAAGTACAAAAAGTAAGATTTTTTTTAAAAGTTTTTTCATAAATTACAATGCCTGAAAAAAGGGGATAGAAGTTTCACCCCCTACCCCCTGAAAATTTTAGACATTAACGACGGCGACCACCGAAACGAAGAAGTCGTTTGGCAAGTCCGATAACAGCACCGGCTACAGGAATAGCTACAGCAAGAAGCATCATAGGATTTCCTGAAATGGTAGTTACACAACTGTCAATCTGAGACCATACAAGCGTTAAAGCCGTTGTAAAATTTTCAGGCATAAATACACCCCCTTTTTTCCCTAATATCATGAGTTGGACTTCAAAAAGATTTATTTTTCAAAATTCAGCTTGAATCCAACAATCTCAAGTTTGCCGTTTTTCGGAGCGTAAATAAAATCAATTTTCTTTCTGAAAGTCTTTTCAAGTGTTAAATTAACAGATTCATCACGCTCCGGAACGCCCAGTGAGTAAGCAACTTCAGACATTTTAAGTTTAACCTGAAATCCGGAAAAACCGGTAGAAGTAGCACTGTGTCCATCATCTGTAACACAGTTTAAAAGGCGGTTGTTATAATCGACAAAACCCCCATTGTCGTTAGGAAACTGTCCTTTTTTAACCTCGTAACCGACAAGATATGTAGCCATATTTTTACTCCTTTCTGCTCCATTGGTTAGGAGCGATTTTTTATATAAATCGGCTTGTCCGCCGGATTTATCTTTGTCGACGACAAACAATATCAATATAAAAGAAATATTTGTCGTACTCTCGAAGATAAGCAACACCACTTACATTTTCAACAATATAAAAATCATGAAAACTTTCAATAATATATCGTACTTCTTTAATAGTACTACATAAAAATTCAATACGCATTATTTTCACCAACTCAATTTAAATTTTCTTTTCTATATTCGTCAATATCATGAAAAAAATCTCTGACAATACTTGGAATACGGAATAATGCACATATGAAAAGCATCATAAAAAAACAATAAGCGAATCCGTCTTCAAAAGTTCCTGAAATTTTCATAATAGAAATATCTCTATAAGGAGAAGCAAATGCAAGTGAAAAAGATAAAGTAAGTTCAGCGAAAAATATTCTAATCAGAAACACAACTATAATAGAAATAGATGTTTTGCCAGAGAAAACAAAACTAAATATGTTTTTAATAAACTTCAATTTTTCACCACCTGTCAGATAAAAAGGAACGGCGGAAACGGAGTTCAGGTCTCCGCCGTTGTTTACTAAATGTTCCGTTTTGGAACAATTTAATTATATCAAAGAAAAATTCTAATGTCAATAGGCAAATGTGCCAAAAAAGAACAGACTTTTATATACAAATGTGCTAAAATAGAAATACAAGGAGTGATATAATGATGGGAAAAAGATTAAAATTAGCAAGAAAAAATGCCAAAATGTCACAAGAAGAAGTTGCAGAAATATTAAATATATCAAGAAGCAATATATCCAAATATGAAAATGACAAATTAGAGCCAAACATATATACAATAAAACAATTTTGCGAACTATATGGAATAACAGCAGATTATCTTTTAGGAATAGAAACAAAACGCGAAGAAAACACCCATAATATATCAATAGGCAACATAGACCAGAGCAACAGCAAAAACGCCAATATAAGTATAGGCAACAATAAATAAAAAAACTCCAGCTACATTCGCTGATGAAACGAGCATAGCCGAAAGAATTTACGCATTAGAGAGAAAAAGACAATAAGCAATGATTTATAGCATTTTGTCTTACCCCATATTCGTCAATTATATCATGCATTTTACGCTTGTTGTCAAGGGTCGGAAAAATTTTTTTCCCTTAAAGCTGAAAGAAAAAATTTTTTCCTAAAATTCGCCCTTTAAAAATGTAAGGCGAATTTTCCCCATTGACAACGCTCCATGCATGATTTTAAAACGAATAAGGGGGTTAAGCCAAATAAGCCCACAACGCATCCAAAGTTGCAACAGACCGCAAGTAATATTCTGCGAACCAAGAAATAAGAACGGCTCAGGAGGTCAGACGGTGAACAGCCGTAAATGCCAATGAATTAATTTGTTCGCTAACTCACAAATATAATTCAAAGGCATTTGCTACTAAAAAATTAGCTAATAAAAGGCATTACATTAAATGTACATTTAATGAGGTTTTTAACTCCAAAATCATGGAAATAGCTTGGGGTGGTAGAGGCCGTGGGTTCAAGTCCCGTCACTCAGAC
>JAIDQQ010000039.1:8025-25220 GCA_029062165.1 Ruminococcus sp. | reverse complement strand
GGGCGAAGTCAAGGCGATTGCACAATTTTTAGGGTGTTTTGTGTTCGCAAACCGTGAGGGAAAAATTGAGTTCCGGAAGTTCGGAACATATTCAATTCTGACCATTCCGGCTGAAAAGCGTTTTTCGGCGAAAATTAGCGATTATCAGTACAGCGTAAAAGGCATTTCCTACACAGATTCATACGGAAAAACAGTCCCATATGTCACCGATTACGGAACGTGCGTGTTAGGATTTTCGGAAAACAAGTACATATGGGAAACTCAGGAAAATCCCGAAATATCGTATCAAAACGCACTCAAACGGATTGCTTATGCTGTCGGTTGCTATTCAAATTCAGCAATGCACAGAAAATGGATTCCAGGAACTATCGAATATTACGGAAATCCGGCACTTGATGTAGGCGATATGGTCTATTTTTCGGGAAAAATTGACGATAATTTTCTGATTACGCATATTACGTGGCGTTTCAGAGGCTCTCAAACCTTGATTTCCGCCGGAGTATCGGAAGCAGTAACGACAATTTCAGGCACGTCAGGAAATTCTTCTACCGGAACGGTAACATCTTACACAACAATTAACTCGGTAAACAATATATCTGTTATCGAATTGAAAAAATATATCAGTGAAGTTTTCAGTACAGAAAGATTCGTTGCAGAAACTGGATTTTCAAGCACTCGTGAAACGTGGGTTTTCCTCGATTGTACGCTGATTCTTTCAGGTGACGGACTTGTTGCAACGTCTGTATGGCTGAACGGTATCGCACAGACACTCAGACCGAAAATAACGCTACATGACGGCGAATTTTCAACATTACATTTCAGTTTTACGACGAAAATTTCCGGTGGCAGACATAATATACGTATTGGTGTACGTGGAAACGCCGATATTTCCGATATACAGGCGTTTTTGTGGGGTCAGGAAATCACGGCTGAAGCTCCTGAATTTACTGGTGACAGCGATTATATTTATAATACAAATAATGGTGATACAACTGTTACGGAATATATCGGGAAAAGTGTTTTCCCCTGTATTCCGGACAATTTAGGTGGTGGAAAAACTAAAATTATCGGAATAAATTCATTTTCTGAATCAAAAATTGAAAGAGTTTACATTCCCGATGGCGTAACTGAAATCAGATAGGAGGACTTTTTTATGACAGGTACAGGCACTCAGAATGACCCCTACATAGTCGATAACTGGACGGATTTCATGGCTATTAATACGGATTCCGCCAGTGTATACGTCCGATGGGCTGATACTGAAAATAAAATCATAGACTTCAACGACATCAGACCTGATGGCTTTTCTGAAAGTGTCAATATTTCAGGAAATGTTGACTTCAATGGCTGGACTTTACGCAATTTTCACTCAACAGCAGATTATTCCCTAAATTTATCCAGTAATACTACAATAGAAAATTTAATATTTGAAAATTTTTACATAAATTCATCACGCTTGTTTTATAGTAATTCATTACTGAAAAACTGTATAATTTCCGGCATGATTCAGCACAATTCCAATTCTAATATATTTTCCGGCTGTGGTCTGCTGAATTGTTCACTGAATATCAAAGCCAATTGCGAGAAATTTGAACTTGCTAATGGTAACGGTTTTTTATCGCCGAAAACACAGATAGTAAATTCCGACATTGTTTTAGATGCTGTATGCCGTTCTTCTTCTTCTAATTTGATTGACTTATGCACCGGAGCAATTAAAAACAGTCGTATTTCCGGTAAAATTCAGTCTAATGCTTCAGCTGTCGTTCTTGGTAATTCTTCCAGTATGAGCAATGTTTTTAACCTTATTTCAAACAAACCTATAAAATATACCGGTTATTCAATATCTGTTTTTAACAGTGATATTGCTGAAAAATCATCTGACAGCCGTGAAAGTTTCATAGGGGTTACTTCTGAACAACTGAAAAATGCCGAATATCTGTATAATATCGGCTTCCCGATAGGTATCGAATAATGGAAAAAATTATTAACATAACCGGTTGGGAGCAAGGGAGTATCGGAAGTTCAGGTCTTTCTGAAAGCAACTACAGAATCAGAATGACAGGATATTTCCCTGAAAAACCTCTGCAATCCCTCAAAATTTCTGCCACTTCTTCAACAGGTAAACCTTTACAGGTTGATTTACTTGGTTACTCTGACAATACTATTATTTCAAATATATTCGATAAATACTGGTATAATCCGCCGTATGAGTTTGATTTATCATCATATTCAAACCTGAAATTCCTGCGTATAGTCCTGCAATACACCGACAATACTGCCATCACTCCGGAGGAACTTTCAGAATGTACCGTCACTGAATATTTTGACTGGTATTCAGACAGTTCCGGTATACATTGCGAAAATATGCCGGAAGTTCCAAAAAATGCTATGTACAGCCCTTTGCCACTGTCTTTGTGGCGTATTTCCGGTGATGTTCCTACTCACAAACTCTTTCCTGAAGTTCCGGAAAAAAATATTTCTGCTCCCTATCCTGATGCACTCTGGCGTATCGACGAAAAAATTGCTGACCTGCCGTATCATAAACTTATGCCGGTGGAAATTCCGTCCGGTGCGTTTATGGGAGCGAAAAATCTTGAATACGTGAGAATACCCGAAACTGTCCGAAAAATAGGCAGATACGCCTTTTTAGACACTGCATTGAAAAAGGTCAGAATTTCGCCGGAATGTAAATATTATGAGACCAGTTTTCCGGAAAACTGCGTGATTGAGTTCTATGGAAATTCTTTAAACAAAAGTTCCGGACAGCTTTACGACTGCAATAAAAATGCTTTGATAGACAGCGACGGTGCAAGAATTTATGTACAGGAGGAATAACATGGCAGATGATATAAAATATTTAAGACATACAGTAAAAGATATTGATGATGCAATTGATATGATTTTAGAAATGTATACTCGTGAAGAAATAGATGCAAAATTAGCAACGATTGAAGAAAGAATTTCAAAGCTCGAAACGGAGGAATAGAAGTGAATAAAATTATCAGCATGATTTCAGCCGGATTCTTTGCGATTTGTAGCTTTCTGTGGGGACAACTGGATGGTCTGTTCTATGCTCTGATAGCATTCATGGTACTCGACTATCTGACAGGGATTATTTCGGCGTATATCGCTAAAAAACTGTCGTCGGAGGTTGGCTTCAGAGGCATTGCAAAGAAAGTTTTCATATTGATTTTAGTAGCAGTCGGACACATTATAGATACCCACGTACTCGGTAGTGGAACGGTCTGTCGGTCTGCTGTCATCGGATTTTATCTCGCTAACGAGGGACTTTCAATTCTCGAAAATGCCGGAAAAATAGGGCTTCCATTACCTGAAAAACTGCTTGATGTTCTCGAACAGTTGAGAAAGGACGATAAAAATGCTAAGATTGATTAATACTCATGTTGTCGGATATAGTAATGAAATTTTGCGTGTTATAGGACAAATCTTCGTTGACGACGTTTCAGAATTACCGTCATCAACCGGAATTGCCGGTTATGAACTTGTTCAAAGTTCAGTTGCTTACGTGATACGCTCCGGCAAACTCTGCATCATGGACAGCGACGGAAATTGGCGTGATATGGACGGAAATCAAATATCAGAGGTCTAAAATATGCCAAGAGCATTTTATAATGAGATATTCAATGGCAAGGAAGACGAAAATATTCTGAAAATTACTGAAGATTTTGATTCCGGCGAAAAAAGGCAGAAAATTATACAAATACTTTTGGAAATTATCGAAAATGAACTTACATCAGGACAGCGTGTGGCAATAAAAGAATATTTTTTTAACAATAAAAATATGCTACAGATTGCCGAAGAACAGGGAGTTTCTGTCGTTACCATATCTAAAAAAATCAGTGCCGGAAAAAATCGTATATATAATATTATGAAATATTTTATTAGATAATATATTAAAAATCAGAAAGGAAGATTAAAAAATGAACTCGCCATATATGGGAAAATTTCAGGTTACACAAGAATTTAAAGGACAAGCACACGACGGTTTAGACCTCGTAGGTCTTGACATTAAGGAAATCCATAGTACAGTAAATGGCACTGTACATTATGCCGGATGGGAAAATCCCGCCAATCACTCGCAAGGATTCGGACAGTATGTCTGCATCAGAAGTACCGGCGGAAATTACTACTACTTCGGACATCTTTCAGAAATCAGGGTAAAATCCGGTGATACGGTAAAAACCACGGACGTTATCGGCGTTGAAGGTAATACCGGATATTCTACCGGAAGTCACTGTCATTATTGCGTGAGACCTCAATTTTGTGCTGGAAATGCCTATAACGTAAGCGAAATATCAGGTATTCCTAATGCTCTCGGTACATACGACGACGGTTATTTGACCGTCTCGAAAAAAACTGTAGATGTCACACTTTCTGCTGACGGTAGAAATTATTCTGGTACTCTTTCCGAAAATTAAAATAAACCTTAAAACCGCCTTTTTGCGAACGAAAAGGCGGTTTTATAAAATACAAGGGGGTAAAAATGGAAATAATAAAATACACGAAAAGCCTTGGAACGCTTGTTATCAGACCTGTCGAAAAAATACTTGCAAAATCAATTATTGTAGAAAATCATTATTCACATAAGTGGAATGACAGTTTCGGAATAATTAATTTCGGAATTTTCAGAGAAAACTCGGATAAATGTTTAGGTGTAGCGGTTTTCGGCAGAATGATGAACTCACATTCTTACAAGTCGATTTCAAATGATTTGGAAAAAGATAGTATTGTTGAATTGAATCGTCTATGGGTTGACGACTGCCTCGGACATAACGCAGAAAGCCTGTTTATAGGGGCGTGTTTCAGAATCATACGTTCAGAATATCCACATATTAAGGCGGTGCAGAGTTTTGCAGACGGTCGGCTCGGATGCGGAACGATTTACAAGGCGACAAATTTTAAATATTTCGGATTTCATAAAACAAAATTTTATGAAAATAAAATAACAGGTGAAATCACGCATGAAGTCCTGATGAACAATGCCAACCATATCGGAATTGTACGTATGAACCGCCAGTGGTGCGAGGGAATTTTAAAATCGTTTGTGGTAAATACATACAGATATATTTATCCGCTGAAAAAGATTCGTTTCAAACTCAAAGAAAAAGACTATCCGGAATACAGTATAGGAAAAGAATATCTTACGGAGTATCGGCACAATATACGGCTTGTATACCGTGCGTTGTGCGTTGCATACATAGCAGGGCTTGAAGATGACTTTAATGTAATTAAAAACTGGATTCTTAATAATCAGACAGGTGAAGAAATTCAAAGTTACATGAAACTGGCACTCAGCAACGAATATATTCTTCAGAGAGCCGGACGAAAAAATCGACAGCATAAAATATATGAACTCTATTCGCTGTTTGAAACATAAAAAAGTATATTTTTTTTAGAGTAGTAATAACGATATTGGTTATATTATTGTAAAAAGAACATATAACACAACAAATTTGTGACAAAACGTCATATTTAGTATATAATATAGTAGTTTAAAGTTATATTATATATAAAGGCGGTTATAAAATGATAAAAATTCATCTGTCCCGAATACTCGGTGAAAAACGAATAACTCAGGCGGAGCTTGCAAGGCAGACAGGAATAAGACCATCGACAATAAGTGACATCTACAACGAAATGACCGAACGTCTGAATATTGAGTACCTCGACCGAATCTGTGAATATCTTGATTGCAGTATCACGGATTTGATTGAATACATTCCAAACAAGCAGAAGAAAACCGGAAAGTTTCTTATAAAAGAACCACACGGAAATCGCAAAAAATGAATCCTAAAATAATATTAAAATACTCTTTAAATGCTGTTTAAACGGTCTTTAAAGAGTGATTTTTTTGCATTTAAATTTTTATATAGTTGACATTATTTCAACCACCGCATCGGTATCAACATAGTCCATAACCGGTACGCCACCTAATTTTCCGCTCATATACATATCACACAGATTATGCGTCTTCTGGAGTCCGAAATCACTGATACAGATTGCTTCCTTGTTGCCCTCGTAGTCGACGTCAATTATATACGCTTCATAAGGGTCAATATACTTCAGAAGTGCTGTATTATGCGTCGTGATGATAAGCTGTCCTGTGATGTTTTTTCTGACAGAATCTATGATATTCCGACATAGAAGGTCATGTATACCTGTGTCGATTTCGTCGATAAATACCGTCATTCCGTTCAACGAACTGACAAGCGGAGCAAGTACCTCCAACAACCGTATTGTACCGAAAGATTCCTCATCTATGGCTATTCTACGGACTTTTCCGGCAATCATTTTATCAAGTATAAGTTTATATTTTATATAGCCGTCATCACTTCTTATGATTTCATACTCCGCAAATTTTATATCGGAATACGTCTGCGTTAAAATCTGACAGAGTATTTTTTCCGAACGGATAAGGTTTTCAAATTCATTTTCTGAAATACTTCCACTATCGAGTTTCAGAAGCATTCCGGAACTTCCGGACTGATAGTACATTTGCGTGGATATACCTTTGATAACCACGTTTATTGACTTTATTTCATGTAAAAAGTCAGTCAGATGTACTGAAAGATTATCTTCTGAATATTTTTTGTTTTTGGAAGACACAACATTGAACAGTATACTGAGCAGGGAAAATTTCCCCCAGAACTGCTGTATAGTTTCGTGTATTTCACTGTAAAGAAATCTGTTTTTAATCATGTTACTGTTGAATTTACAGCCGATATTTCCGGATTTATCGCCGTTTATACTGAACATATTACCGTTCTGTTTGCCTGTCCAGCAACGGAGATTTTCGCTGATAATACGGTCAGTAAAAGAAATTTTATAGACGGCATCATGTTCCAAGCCGTCACTGCCGGTATATCGGAAGCCGTATTCAAGTTCGGTAGGTTCGGAACACTCTTTCATGCGACTGTTACTGAGTTCCGCATTGAAATCGCATCCCTGAACCTGTTGCATTAAATTTTTGATATATTCGAAACTGTTTTCAATGTTCAGTTCAAAATTTTCAGAGATATTCTTTTTCAGCTGAGGAAGATTACAGTAATTTCTGTAAGCAACGATATTTATAACAAGCAGACGGATACTTTCAATAAAATTGGTTTTACCGCTACCGTTTTCGCCGTAAATTGCGACGAATTTCTTAGTTTTCTTCATAGTCTTTCTGAAATCGAACTCAATTTCACCGAAAGACTTGAAGTTTTTTAATTTCACATATATTATCATAACTTCAACTCCTTTTACAATATAAAAACACTCTTTAAGGACTGTTTAAATGGTCTTTCAGGAGTGTTTTTTTATATTTAAACTTAAATGTACTTTTTGTAAATTTTACATTCTGTATTTTTTTCATACTGATTTTTGACGTTTTGCGTGTCAATTTTTGACGTTTTGCGTGTCAAATTACATCATATTTATTCCCTTTCGACTTAAATAATATCTGAATAAAAAATAATCTTCTCCCTGTGAAACTACAATATGAAATATCAGTATGTTTAATTCACAGGCAGAAGATTTCTTGTTTAATATTATTTAAGTTTCGTCAACATTTTTCTCATTTCAACCAAGTCAAATACATCAATTATTCCGTCTTTACATAAATCAGCGTTTTCCCAGTTATCAAGTTTAGTATCGGGAACAGATAAAAGCCACTTCTGAAGAAGAATCAAATCAGACACATTTAATTTTCCGTCTGCGTTCACGTCTCCGGAAACAGATTCCGCTTCCCAATGAGCATATACAGTTAAATCAGATGTCTGTTGATAGAAACCGTCTTTAAAATACTTTCCCTCATTCAGACATTTTCCGTCAGCACCGTATATTTTTGTACCACCTGTTGCAGAATCGTAAAAACCAGTGAATTTATAGCCTGCTCTTTTTGGAGAAGTTTCTGATAATGAACAATAATTAGGTCCGTTATAGATAAGTTTTGTACTATATGTAAAAGCATCTGTTGTATCGTTTTTTCCGTCATTAATTTTTATAGTACCGCCGTTAGGGTCAACTGTCAGACTATACATTCCTACTTCAACAGTATGACGCAGTTTATTTTCCCCACGGTGTGCCGATTCATTTCCGTTGAAGTCCCATGCATATATGTCCGTGTAATATACGCCACGTTCGTTATTATGTTCGGACAATTTGACGTTATAAACCCATGTATCGTCACTGATTTGCGTTGCGGTTGCTGTATTAGTCCAGTCGTTGAATAAATCGTCCTGTCCGTTGTACTGGCTCCACGTCGGCACGGCAACCTTTTTTATGCCGATATTATCCGATACTTTTATTGTAACCTTATAGCCGTCTTTCGTGACGTCAGATATTTTTACATCTGATATGACCGGTGCTGTACTGTCTGATATTTTTTCAATACTGAATTTCTGTGCGGAAGAATCATTACTTTCCCAGAGACGTATTTCTGTTCTGTTTTCATGTGAATTGTTTGCAACGTCCATTGAAAGTTCTGATGTATAAGCTGACATTAATCTGTAACTGTCGCCGTTTCTTACTATATACCATTTCTGTGTATTCTGGTCATTTGAAGCCCATGTATATATATTGTTTGAATCGCCACCGGTATCGAGACACTTGCTGTTGTAATATGATGTTATTCTGTATGAATTATCATCAGCGTTTCTTGAAAAATTCCATACTCTCTTTGTAGCATATGCACCGTCGGAAGAATCATGTAATATAACATCATTATCTGTCGCAGCCGCAATTATAAATTTATTACTGTCAGGGTGTTTTATGAATGCGTCGAAATTGTCACCAAGATTTTCGGGAGTATAAGCCTTTGTAATTGTAACTTCACCGCCGTCAATCCATGTTGCGTCAGCATTACCGGTATCAATCAATGCAATCATTACATGAAAATTACCTACAGCATCTGTATTTAAAGTGTCCTCAAATCCGTGATAACTTCCGTAACCATAAACATTATTTACGTCTTCTCTTTGCTTGTCAGCCCTGATAACTCCTACCCCTATCATATTATCTGAGCTGTCCTTGAGATAAACATGAACATCAATTGAATCCCCCATGTTGTCACGGTCAAAACCCCAGCCTCTTACATATACTGTACCTGCTCCGCCTGAAACATTGTCAACTATTCCTTCCGGACTTCTGGACGAGGATTGTAAATCAAAATCGTCTTTTTTAGCGTATGCCCATCTCGTACCGCTTGACGTCGGATAACCAATATGTACAAAGCCGTTCTTGTATACTTTATCAATTGTACAGTCGTCACCGGCATCAATCCACCTGTTTGATTCAATATTACCGTTGCCGTCATAAGTATTTACTTTCTTCGAGGCTTTCACCGATATGGGTACACTGTAACTGTTATCTTCTTCCCCTGGGAAAGTTCCCTGTGAGGAAGAACCACCGGACAGTGCATAGGGTGCTGAACGCACATGAGTAAAGGACGAACGAAGCGTAGATTTTGAAATTGTCTGGTTCCACCTTATTATACAGTGTCCGTCGGAATTACAGTCCGCATATGTAACGGTATCGCCATTAACTTCTAAAACATAGATAGAATGATTATTGTTTTTATATCTTACAATATCTCCTGCCTTAAGTGTATCAAGAGCATTACTGTTTGTGGAAGTAGACCAGCCGTTAGCATTGTTTCTCGGGTTATATCCGGTAACATCATAACCAAGTTTTTCAGCAAATCCCATACATTGCCATGAAAGCTGTGTACCTGCCGGACAAAAACCATTACAGGTCTGACTGCTTGTATTTATTGTACCATGCTTCGGACATGGTGTTGAAGTATAACCGTCCTGATTATTAACTGAATTTGAACTTCCAGGATTTCCAGCATGATTCCAGTATTTACCATGGGGGAATTTTACTTTAAGCTGTTCGATAGTCATTCCGGCAGCCTGCGAAGTTATAACCTTTACATGACTTTTAACCGGTGGTATATACATGAATAACGTCATACACATAGATATACCCACCAGAACGGAAACAGCCTTTTTTAATTTACCAATAATAATAATAATAATAATAACCTCCATTTCAAATTAAAATAATAGTTCCTGAATCACTGTTTCTTCCCCTTAAAATCAATAAAAAATCCCTCTTTTTCGTACTGTCTTTAAAACCGTATCCGCACCCCCTCTTCAAAAAGTTAAATAAAATCCATAGAATCACCCCTTTCATTATCAATGAATGAAACAAAAGATATATTTAAAAATCTTTCTTATTGACCGGAATCATAGTTCCGTAACAAAACATTCTGTTAAAAGTTCTTGAATAGTAATCATAAAGTTCTTTGTTTTCTATATTGTCAAAAATAAAGGAAAATCTGTCGTCGGCGTTATTGAACGGAGTATAAACATCAACTTTGACAAGAGAGGGATTATTTTTCTTTTTTATCTGCATGAAACTATAGGACATCGGTACAGCTACATATTTTGCCGTGACCTGCTCCGGAAACTGTTTCATAAGATTACCGGCGAATGTTATACTGTCATTTATTACTTTTCTGCTGTCTGAAAAGTCATCTCCGTACATATAAAAGTGCAGAAGAACATCTGCTTCCGGAAGATTCGGGGCAATCATGAGTATTTTAAGACGGAAATCAGGATTTTTCTTCAGCAGATAAAATATATTGTTCTTGTTGTTTTTTTTGAAGAAATCATCATAATTATCAATCAGTGACGGTACAGAAATCTGGCTCATATTGATTTCAACGGCATCTTCCAGTAATTCACCGAAATGACGGGTAATAATTTCTTTCCTGTATGATTTTACATAGCGGAAATCATTTTTCAGATTATATTTACCATCCGGTGTATGTATAGAGCCTGTCTGTGCATAGATAAGAAGTGTGCTTAAAACCTGTACTGTATCATACTTTTCAGATATATACATCATTTCTTTTTGAGTATTTATTTCCCAACTGAAAGGCTCTTCCGCTTCCGATTCCGGATTATATATTATTTTATGGATAACATCTGAAAGTTCGGTATTGCTTGTAAAATGAAAATTATTTCTCAAATTACAGTAACATATATCAAATAAATCAGCTGAATCCAGTACATTGTAATCAGAATGTACACAGGAAAAAAAAGCCGGTGAAATTTTCCCTTGCATCCATTTATATGACATATTACCTGTTTTAAACTTTCCCTTTTCAAATTCTTCAACTGCCTGTGCATTCCATAAGTACATACTTTTTATATATTCGTACTGGCTTTTCAGACCGTATTCTTTTTTAAAGTACATTTTATACAGATTAATATTTATGTTTCTGAACATTATGCAACACCCTGTTAAATTCCTGTTTTTTTCCATTTTATCATGTATGACGCCTTAAAGCAACATAATTTATTCCTGACTGAATATCCGGAAACGCCTGAAAAAAGAGAATGCAAAAGAGTATTCCGGATTTAAAAAAATAAATTTTCCCATAACTTTATAATACTGTTTTTTTACTGAAATGTCAATACATCCGTAATTTTGTAAAAATAAGTAATTAAATATAAATAATATATAATAAAAATATATAAAAATACAAAAAACAAATAATATAGTTTTTAGTCCAAAGGAGATATTATTATACACATTTGTAAAACAGTACTTGGCAATACAATGATTTCATTTCCGTCAATGGAAGACCAAAAAAAAGCAATTGTTGCAATTAATAAAATAATTAATAGTATACATGAAATAACAAAGCGTGGTATTATCTATGTATTGCGGAATGGTGTAAAGATTTATCTGGCTTACCTGAATATGTTTTATCTTACGCCCACCGAAAACAATACAAAACAGCGTGATATGCACGAAAAAAACATATTCAGCGTAACAAGACAGCTCCGCTACTTTGAAAAAATAAAACCCCCGATTTTGGATTAAAATTCCGGTTTCGGGGGTTTTTAAATTTTTATCGCCGTTATTATTATCTCCTACGTTTCCGGTTTGAATTGAATATCCACTGCCTATAAGATAATCAACAGAGATTTTAAGGTAATCAGTTTTCAGCGGATTTCATTGCTTCCCTGACGGCTTTCATAATAGCTTCTGAACTGTATGTAGCACCGGAAACAGCATCAACATCAGTATTCTGTGCGGAAATAATCTTTGAAATTACTGAATCCTGTGCAGAATTGAAATACCATTCGTCACTTTCTTCAGTACGTGCCGATATTGATATTATCACATCATTTTCTATTGTTACATCAACATATACGTCACCGTCATAACCGTATGCACTTGCGGAGTATGTACCATTTCTGTAAATATATGATTTTTCTGTTTCCGGCTCTTCGGACGGTTCATTATTTTCTTCCTGATGTTCTTCGTACGATTCTTCGGGTGGTATAAATTCTTCTTCCGTTTCATTTTCGTATATAATGGCTGTTGTTGTAGTTTCAGTAGTTTCTTCTGTTTCTGTAGTTTCTGTTGTTACGGAAGTTTCAGTAATTTCCATTGTAGTATCAGCAGTATCGGTTGTAACAGAATCAGTTGTATCAGTTCCGGAATCTGTCTGTAAAGTGGCAGTAGTCGTTGTAGTAGCTGTTGTTGCAATATCGACTGATGTTCCGGTTGTTTCTGTTGTTGTGATTTCAGATGATACCACAGTAGCAGAAGTTGTGATACTATGGGTACTTCCGGAATATGAAGTTTTTTCCGGTACGTCCTTACCGCACGAAACAAGCACTCCAGAAACGGCTGACAGAAATATAACTGCACTCATAATATCAGGAAGTATTTTATTTTCAGGTTTCATTTTAATCACGATATGCTTTCTTACTCTCATTACGGCGTAGCCGATAAATGCTATACTGTATACGAGAATATTGAAGAAGATTCCCTCACGACCTGCCTTAGCCATAGGATAATACAATACAAGTACATGAAGATATATCATTGCATAGAAGAGATACGCTGTACGTTGTAATTTTTTCCATAGTTTAGCGTTCATTTTCTTACGCACTGCCGGAAATGACATCACAGTAAGAGGTATCATTATGACTAGCATGGCTATCGACAATATACCGGCTGTCTTCTGATTGGATGACATTCTTTCAGAATCCGTGAAAAGCCTTACAAAATAAGTCCGTCCGAAGCCGATATTATGACACAGTGTAAGTATCGCCGTAAATATCGAAAGTTCACTACGTACCGGCATTAGTTTCTTTATAGGTGCTGAACCATTCGGTAAAGCTCCGGTAAACATTACAACGTACCATAAAGCCGTAGCAAATGCACCTCTTGTAAGAAGTCCGATTATGTAAGTATTGACTAACTGCGGTACAGAATGAAGATTAGTTCCGGAAAGTACAATGCCTGCTACGGTTATTATAACTGCCGATACATAGAAAACAAACGGATATTTTTTCAATGGTCTGCCACACAGAAACGCAAAGCCGAATGCAAGAACAAGGGCTATCAGGAAAAGCATATTATTTCCCCTTTCAGATTATTTATTTTTCTTCCTTACCGTAAAAGCCGTAGCAACTGCAACAGCCATTACTGTCACCGGTATGGCTACACCGGCTACACCTGTTTTAGGACTTTCTTTACCGGAAGAAGATGTTGTTGTACCGGCTTTTGCAGTAGTTGTTGTGTTGTTACTGGTATTATTGGTAGTAGTTGTCGGAGCAGGTACGGAAGTATTTCCGTCTGTTTCAAAATCAAAGTCAAGCGTTGTATTATAACCTGTCGCCTTTACGGATATATTATACGTTCCCTGACTATCGAAAATCTTTTTATTCTGTACAGATACGGAAGTATCAATTTTTCCGTCGTCGCCGATAATTTTTGTACTTCCTCTTCCGGAAGCAGAATAGTCAGTACCGTTCACGGTAACAACAGATATATTCTTAATGAAGTTTTCAAAATCTGATTTTTCGGCATTATCTGCTTTTACCAGTAAACCATTACCGGCATACTGAACAGGCATATTATCTGTGGAAAGTATGAAATCTGCTGTCATATCGGCGTATTTTCCTGAACTGTCAGAAATTTTCAGCGTATACGAACCGGCTACAGCATCTGTATAGGAAATTTCACCGTCAGTTACCGTGAAATTATCCGCTATACTGTAGGATTTTACATAGTCATCGGGGAAATTTTCGGTTGTGAATGAAGTTTTTCCCGTACCGGAAGTGCTTTCTGAAATATTGACAGTTCCGTTGAATTTGACAGGAACATATGTATCTGTCGGGATATTTACGTAACCATCGGCAGTAATGAAAGATACTTCATTTATCGTTGCACCCATGAGACCGACAAAATTTTCATAAGGAAGCGTATTTCCATGAGGTTCGGAAGTCTTTATACCTGATGACCATGCAAGTTCACCACGCCATATATTGACTTCATGACCCATAGCGTATATACTGCCGTCGGAAGTCTTTATCATTGCACCGTAAATTACATCCATTTCCGGAGCGTTTTCCACGTCTATGAGGTAATCGCCCCACGCTGTACTTGTACTAAGTTTTATTAAAGATTTATCTGACGTTACCGGTATTTCGTCCTGTACCGCTGAAAATACTGCTTTTCCGTCAGTAACGGTGACTGTCTTGTATGCGTCCGGTACGTAATCCAAAGAAGTGAAATTATAGTTGTTTTCGCCGAGTGAATCAAGTTCTGACTGTTTGACCGCAACAGGATATGTCACACCGAGAATAGTTCCTGTACCGTCTTCATTTGCCTGATTATATGTACCCTCGAAAAGTTCACCTGCTCCGTTTTTTGACCATTTTGCAGTAGTTGCGGAAGATACAGCGTCAACTTCGTATTCGTTGGTACTGCCGGAAAGTTCAGCCCTGTAGAAGTCAGCATACGGAATGTTCATTGTACCGTAGATGATGTTTTCTTCTGCCCCTGCTGTAACCGGCACTGCACCGATAACGGATATTGCAAGTGCAGTTACGCTTATAACTGACGTGATTTTTTTCATATATTCTTCTCCTTGAAATTCATTTTTATTAGCATATGCTAACTGTTATGCAAAATATAAAGCCAATACGCATAAGTTAGTATCAGCTAATACAGAGATTATAAACCATTTTTTTATTATTGTCAATAGACAGCACAGGAATTTCTGCATTATGCACATTAATCACGGATATATATGCCTGTATAATAGGAATATTCAACAAATATGAGAACTTTTATCAAGTGGAAGAAGAAATATCTAAAATAAGTAAATTTATGTGTATTCCTTGTCTGTCAGGTACTTGACATTTATGGTAAAATATGGTAAAATACTATTTATAAATCTGTATATTATTATAATATATTCACTTATGAAGTAAAAATTAAGGAGAACGGTTATTATGTCCAGAAAACCGAAAATTAATAAAACATTATCTTTTTTGACATCTTTTGTAATGACTTTTACAATATTTGCTTATAGTCCTGCCGAAACAGTCAGGGCTTACGATTACCTTAGTTACGGAATTGACGTATCAAAATATCAGGGTACTATCGACTGGAATGCTGTGGCGGAAAGCAATAAGGTTGATTTTGCTATCATCCGTGCCGGAACAACCGCTATAAACGGCGAAAATTACTCACAGGACGTATATTTTGAATCAAACTACACAAATGCTAAAAATGCCGGTATCAGATTAGGTGCTTATTACTATTGTGGCGCATTCAGTGAAGACGGTTTCAGACAAAATGCTTACGATTTCTTAAACAGTCTTGAGGGAAAAACATTTGATTTTCCGGTATATATCGATATTGAACAGGCTTCCAAACAACAGGCTGTAGGCAAAACTACTCTTACTACCTACATACTTTCAGCACTTGACATCATAAAGGAAGCAGGTTACACTACAGGCGTATACGCTAACAAGGACTGGTTTACAAACTATATAGATATATCACGTATCAGGAATGAAGGTTATGAAATATGGTGGGCGCAGTATCCCTCCGGAAGTCATGCCGTTGACCCTACTGGTTATGATAAAAGTGCAGACTGCGGTATATGGCAGTATTCAAGTTTAGGTGCAGTCAACGGGATAAACGGCAATGTTGATGTTGATGTATCTTATATAAATTATCCGGATAAAAACACTACCGCACCTGACCCTGAACCGAAACCTGTAGAGACGACGTATTCTGTCGGAAACTATGTTGTAAATGCACAGTCCGGCTTAAGAATGCGTTCCGAACCTAATACCAATGCAACAATTTTATGCGGTATACCGTACGGTACACAGATATATGTCGAACAGGTAAACGGTGACTGGGGTTATGTAAGAGATGTAGGGGGCTGGAATAATAATACATGGGTTGTAAAATCCGGCTGGGTATCGCTGAAATACTGCGAATATCTTGATTCTTCCTGCGAAACTGAAATTACTACAACAACTTCAACTGCAACGACTACAACCACTACTTCTACAACTACCACAACGACAACTACTACAACCACAGGTGATAATAATAAAATACCTGTTGTTCTGCCGAAAGAATTGACAATTAATACCGGAGATACTTATGATTTGGTTGTACTTAACTGTGATAATCCGGAAAACATAACATGGATTTCGAGTAACAGGAATGTTGCAACAGTAGAAAACGGTTCAGTAAAGGCAATCGGTACAGGAAAGACTGTCATATATGCTGTAATAAATGATGTATACTGCGAAGTAAATGTAACTGTACAGGATTCCGGAACATCATTGTCAGGAGACCTCAACAACGATAAAAGCGTTACGATTGCCGATGCGGTTATTCTGAATAAATATCTTATGGGTGCGGAAACGTTCTCACAGGAAATGTATTATTCAGCGGATTTAAATAATGACGGTTTCGTTGATTCATTCGATATGGTACTTATGAGAAAAATAATTATTTAAAAGGGAGTGTGTAATGTGGATTTATTAAGAAAAAACAAAGCGATTCTTAAATTTATATCAGTTTCGCTTGCATCGGTCATGACGATAAGTCCGGTTGTTTATGGTACTGAATTATCGTTACCGGATAATATTATAACTGCTTTCGCTTATAATACCGGAAATTATAAAGTAAATACCACGTCGGGATTAAGACTGCGTTCAGAACCTAATACCAGTTCTACAATTTTCTGCGGTATTCCGGACGGAACACAGATATATGTTGAACAGATAAATGGTGACTGGGGTTATGTAAGAGATGTCGGAGGCTGGAATCATGATACATGGGTTGTA
>JAIDQQ010000039.1:0-7925 GCA_029062165.1 Ruminococcus sp. | reverse complement strand
TGGAATCATGATACATGGGTTGTAACATCCGGCTGGGTGTCACTTGAATATTGCCAGTATTTAGGACCATTGGAAGAACAGACTACAAAGCCTACAACTACAACGACTACTACTACCACCACGACAACCACAACTACTACTACAACAACTACCACCACAACAACGACTACCACTACAACCACCACCACTACAACAACGACGACTACTACCACCACTATTAATACTATGCCTTCAAACAGTAATTTCACGTTCGGACGGGATAATTATAGTTTCCTGAATAAAAGAAATTATTTCAGTTCAGATTTCTATAATATTTCGGATAAATATAAAAAATATTTTTCTGATGTAAATAATAAATCGTGGGAGAACATAAAGTATTATACTGAACATTCAGATAACTCAAAGTGGAAAGGAAGTTGTTATGGTCTCGCCTGCGTACAGATTTTAGCAAAATCCGGATTACTTAAAGTTTCCGATATTGAAAAAAATGCCGGAAGTCTGTATGATTTATCCGCACCGAAAGATAACGAAAATGTTGAATCACTGATTAATTTCTATCATCTTCAACAGTACACCGAAAACGGTGACAAGAAATTAAAATCAATGCTTGCAAGTATGTCAAATTCCGCAAGAGTAGATAAAGTTATTGATTTAGCAAAAAAAGCCCAGAACGGTGATACACCTGCTCTGCTTGTATTTAACTTCTCGTCGAATAAAAACGAGGGAAAATTAAAGGAAGCACACGCCGTTGTAATTTACGGAATAGAATACGGCGACTGGACTATAGACAAATGTGGTGATAAATACGATTGCAGAATACTGATTTCCGATTCAAATACAACCGGTTTTGATAAAGATTACTGTATGTACATAAATACAAAAAATCATTCATGGGAAATTCCTTATTATGATAATAACGGAATGGGTTATTGTAAAAATACAAACAGTCGGAATGATTCGTATGCACAGATACAGTATGTAACTAATGACCTTGCATTTATTGACCAGTTACAATATGCCTCGTCCGATACGAAACCAACCGAAGAAATTCCAGATTATTCAAGCATTTCAATAAACACTTCAGATACTTCTTTCGGCGTCTCATACTACGAAAATAACAGCAGTGGTATAAATTCTTCAGTAATTGACCTCATATATTTTGGTTCTTCCATAAACGGAGCAGGTGACAATACTGTAAATGCTATTCTGCCTACAGCAGATGTGTCCTATGAATACGATGCCAAAGATAAAGCCGATTTCAATACTGTCATTGACTATACAAATTCAAGATTAGGTGCTGACGTAAAGAACGGAAGTTATGCTGTCTATAAACCGGATAAATCAGTTGAATTTCACGGTGATAACAGTGAGTACAGTTTATCAATGATATTAAATAAAGGCTATCACCCGACTGACTGGTATAAAATTGAAGTCTCCGGTGATAATGCCGACAATGCTTTATTAAGAGTTACAGATGAGGGTTATGTTCTCGAATCGGATAATCTTAAAGACGGTGTTTCCGTATCCGTATCCGACAGGGATAAAACAGCTAATCTTAATCTGTATACTTCCTATAACAAGATACTCATACATGAAGTAAATGATACCACTATCGGTATTAAGATAGATACTGACGGCGACGGTAAATTTGAAACTGATTATTCACCGTCATATCTCGGCGACGTCAATCAGGATGGTATGATAAGTGTCGCTGACGCCGTTGTACTACAGAAATACCTGCTCTCAAAGTCTGACGTATCAAAGATTCAGTATATTGCTTCGGATTTGAATATGGACGGCTCTGTAGATGCTTTTGATATGGTATCTTTAAGAAAAAAACTGATAAATAAATAAAAACGAAAGGAATGGTTTAATCTTGAAAAGAAAACACAGACTGACAGGTACAGCTTTAGCGATTATGCTTATGTGTTCCGGTGGTATGATATTGAACGATACACAACCGCTTTTATATCCGTCACTGATTACACAGGCGTATTCAACCGGAGAATATAAAGTAAATACGTCTTCCGGTGTGAATGTCAGGTCGGGAGCAGGTTCAGGCTACAGTAAAGTCGGGGCATCAAAAAACGGTACGTCTTTTACCGTTGACCAGATAAGCGGAGACTGGGGACATACAAATGCTATATCATGTACAAACGGTACAAAAAGCGGTTGGGTGTGCTTGTCGTATTGTAAGGAAACCGGCGGAGGTAGTTCAACAAGCGGTTTCACTTCCGCAACCTATCAGGTTAAAGTAAGCAGTACCTTAAGAGTACGTACAGAACCTAACACAAAAAGTAATGTTAAAACCAGTCTTAAAAACGGAACTCTTGTTTATATTACCTCAAAAACAGGAAACTGGGGTTATGCTTCAAATTACGGTGGTTACGTAAGCCTTGATTACTGTACATTTGTTTCAGATTCCGATTTGACTAACGGTGGTGGTTCAACAAATTCCGGTAACTATACAACAAGTGCGATTTCAAGCGGTTCTACATATCGTATCACGCCTGCCTGTGCTACAGGAAGTTCCATAGATGTTTCAGGTCTCGGAACGGAAAACGGAACAAACATACACCTATGGGAGAGTACGGACGGAAACAATCAGAAATTCAAGGCAATACTCGTATCAAACGGCTACTATACTTTCTATGACACAAACAGCGGAAAAGTAATAGACGTCAGTGGCGGTATAGTCGCCGACGGTACAAACATTCAGTTACACCAGTATAACGGCACAGCAGCTCAGTTATGGCGTATCATTGATGCCGGTGGTGGTTATTATTACTTACAGTCGAAACTTAACTCCTCGTACTACATGGACGTGAACGGAGCGAACAGCGGTAACGGAACAAACATACAGCTTTACAAGGGTAACGGCTCAAACGCTCAGAAATTCAGATTTTCTTCGGTAAGTACAGGCAGTTCAGGAACGAAAATTTCCCTTGATGTTCCGCTTTATAAGCAGAATGATTCACGTTGGGGCGGTACATATATCGGTACTAAAACTATCGGTAAAGTTGGTTGTATTATTACGTCTCTTGCAATGGCTTACAGTTATAATACACATTCAACGGTCTATCCGAACACTATGAAAAACAGGTTGAAATTCTCCAATAACAGTATATACTGGTCTTCCGTGACCGGCTCTGGATTTTCGTATTATAACTACGGCGGAGCAGGTATAAACCAGTCCATAATGTCCACGATATACAGCAAACTGAAAGCCGGAAGACCTGTTGTTATATGGTGTCAGAACTCTTCCGGAAACGCACACGCAGTTACCGTGACAGGATATACTGGTAATAATACTTCAAATTTTTCTGCTTCCGATTTCAGAATCAATGACCCAGCCTATAGCAGAACGAATTTACAGCAACATCTTAATTACGTGAACAAAGTTTATTATATTATGTATTAACGGAGGTGACAGTATGAAAAATAAAAATAAAAGAATTTTAGCAGGAATATTAACTGCTTCAATGATGACGACGTATAATTTTATCGCTATAGTGTCGGAGGCTGATTATTATTCCGCAAGTATTTCTTCAGTACCGAAAAATGTAGTTTCAGCGTACATTGAATATAATGATTCCGAATGGAATACCGCCAAGACAAATGCTACTGTATCTGTTTCAGGTGGTACGGCAAAAGTAGATAAATTATCCGATACAGGATATTATACAGTAACATTCTGTTCTGCTTCGGCGGAAATAGGTTCGGCAAGTTTTTTTGTCGGAGACAGCGGAAAAATTTACTCATATGAATATAATTACGATTCTTCAGATAATAATTACCGTCCGGAGTATACGGAAGTTTCTTCAGTTCCGTATGTTTCAAATGAATATTGTAAACTTCTTGACATAAGCGGTAACAAGTCCGCTGAAATAAGGGACGTACCGGCAGAAATCGTAACAGTACAGTTATACGTTTCACAGGACAAAAGCCATTATGGTGAAATGCAAAGCAAAGTGACACCCGATTCCGCTGGAAATCTTACTTTGAAAAATCTCGGTACAGTCGGAGACTATACAGCCGATTTCTATGACGCCGGTGGTAATGATATAGGATACGTAGATTTTCACCTTGGTAATGATGGCAAGACATATATCAAGGATTCCGTATATAATTCTTCCACGAAAGAATGGGAAGATACATACGTTGAAACGGATGCTTTATATTTTATCGAATACGGTAGCGACGAAATAGGTTATTTTGAAGAAGAAGTTTCATTTTCCGCAACAGTTTCAGGTGTGCCGGATTCTGTAAAAAGAGTTGAAGTTCAGTATCTGAATGAAGATATGGTATCTTCTGAAAATTATGCGGATATTCAGATAAAAAACAAATCGGTTGAACTGAATAATCTGTGGTCAGGTTATTATACTATCAACTGCTATGACGCCAATGACGAAGTAACCGGTTACAGTACGTTCTATATAGATAATGCCGGAGTTTTCTATAATTATGATAAGTCGGCGAAAATTAGTAAACCGGTTTATAAATCGTTTGAGACACAGAATGAATACATAACCGGCAATATGTCAGTAAGAATTTATGATGTTCCGGAAGAGATTGATTCTGTAGAGGCACGTTATATATACGGCGACGACGAAGACGAAGCTGTATGGTTTGAGCCGGAAATATCCTCATCATATGTTAATCCCATGACGATAAGCGGATTCAGTACCGCCGGAAAGTACAGACTTTCTTTCTATGAAAACGGTGAAATATCGGGATATGCTGACTTCTATCTTGATTCCGACGGAAAAACTTACTATATCGACAGTCAGTATAATTCGGGTACAAAACAATGGGAAGATGTTTTAGTAGAAACTGATACGATTTATTACTATGTGAATACCGATATAAACAGTGCAGATGATTATTTATACGGCAATACTAAAGTTACGGTTATAAACGTTCCGTCAGATGTCAAATATGCCGAAGTCACTGACTATGAATCGGACAGCACATTTACAGCAGGACTTCCGATTTTTCCGGATATAAATATCAGTAAGGGTACTGTAACAATAAATAATTTCGGTGAATCGGGATATTATGAAATTGACCTTATCAAATCAGATGCAGTGACAAGAGCAGGTTATTTATTCGTATATATTGACGATTCCATGAACGTTTACTTACTGGAATACAATATCAATCCTGATACTTTCCAGATTGAAACTATCAGAACAAAAACAAATACAATTTCAATGACACCGTATTTAAGCAGTACAGTTGACTACGTTTCAGGAAAATACAGTATTCCTGTAAATAATGTACCGTTTACCGCAAACCGCATACTCGTGACCTGTATGACATCTGACGGTCAGTACTCGGTTTTTGAAGATAAAATTTATGTAGACGAAAAAGGTACAGCTAAAATAAATGGATTAGGGACAGAGGGCGATTATACAGTATCATTCATGAACGATAAAAATTATCTTGGTTCAGCGTCGTTCTACCTCAAGAATGACGGTTCAACAAGTAAAGTTATTTACAAGTATAATTCTGACGGTTCAATAAGTACCTCATTTTCTGCACTTTCGCAGGTTGTTTTTGAAGCCGGTGAAACAGATATAAGTTACGAAAGCGGTGACCTTGATTTCAGCGGTTCAATAAATGTATCGGATATAGTATTAATGCAGAAATATCTTCTTGCCAGTGAAACAATAAGTTCCTCACAGTACTATATAGCCGATATGAACGGCGATGGCGTTGTCGATGTATTTGACATAGTATGTTTAAGAAAAGCATTAATAAAGTAAAATAATTAAAATAAATTATCGGAACAAAAATAACACCGGAAAAATATTTTCCAGTGTTATTTTTTTATATCCGGTTACTTTAATTTACAGTAGTCTTCGTCGGAAACAGCCTCTAACCATTCGTTGCCTGTTTCTTCGCCGGTGACTTCAATAGCAAGATGTGAAAACCATGAATCATGTGAAGCTCCGTGCCAGTGCTTGACACCAGCCGGAATATTTATACAGTCACCGGGATTCATTTCAACTGCTTCTTTGCCCCACTCCTGATAATAACCACGTCCGCCGACACATATCAGCATCTGACCACCACCGCTTTTTGCATGATGTATATGCCAGTTATTACGGCATGAAGGTTCAAATGTGACGTTGAAAACCGGTACTTGTTCTATTGATACAGGTGCAAGATAGCTCTGACCTACAAAATATTTTGCGAAAGCGTCATTAGGCTGACCAATCGGGAAAAATATAGTATTCTGGTATTTTTCCTTATCGGTCAGTGCCGGAATATCTTCATTCCATACTTCCTTAGCAAGTCTGAATACAGCCCAGCCCTTAGGCCAGCCGGTGTACATAGTTGCATGGGTGATTATAGCCGAAATTTCTTCCTTAGTAACACCGTGTGCCTTGGCATTATGTAAATGATATGTCAGTGAAGTATCTGTTATGCCGGAAGCCATAAGCGATACAACCGTAATGATACATTTTGTCTTAAGGTCTATGGCTGATTCGTTCCATACTTCTCCGAAAAGTACATCATCATTGAGATGTGCGAACATCGGAGCAAATTCTCCGAGTTGTTCTCTTCCGGCGGTCTGTACAATTTTTTTACTCATAATAATCTCCGTTTCTGCCCATAAAGGCGTAATTTATAATTTCAGATATATGGCTTGTTCTGAGCCATAACACCAGTAAGTGAATGAGGGATATATAATTCTTCAAGATATGAAATTTCCTCTGCTGAAAGTTCAAAGTCAACAGCTTTTACGGCATCTTCGATATGATGTATTTTAGTTGCTCCCACAACAGCAGAAGTTACTTTTGTAAGAAGCCACGCAAGTGAAATTTCCGTCATAGTAACGCCGTGACTTTCAGCGAGTTCAATAACACGCTGAATTATTTTTCCGTCCTGTTCTCTGGTTGAATCATATTTGAATCTTGCATAACTATCCTGCTCCAGTCGTTCTGAAGTTTCTTCGGGTCTTCGGGAAAGTCTACCGCTTGCAAGAGCACTGTAAGGTGTCATTGCAATATTGTCTTCGGCACATAACATTGACATTTCACGTTCTTCTTCACGGAAAATAAGGTTATAATGCCCCTGTACGCTTACAAATTCAGGAAATCCCTCACGTTCAGCGAGAGCATTTGCCTTAGCGAGTTGCCATGCGTAACAGTTTGAAATTCCGATATACCTTGCTTTTCCGGCTTTCACGACGTTGTTCAGACCGTAAAGAATATCATAAACAGGTGTATTCCAGTCCCACATATGATAAATATATAAGTCAATGTAATCCATACCGAGATTTTCAAGACTTTTATCTATCATGCGTTCAATGTGTTTCTGACCGCTTATACCGGATTCAATTTCTTCGGGAGTTCTCGGCAGAAATTTTGTCGCAACGACAACATTTTCACGGTCAGCGAAATCACGTAATGCCCTGCCTACGTACTGTTCACTTGTTCCCGACTGATAGCCTATAGCCGTATCAAAGAAATTTACACCGAGTTCAATACCACGCCTTATTATATTACGTGAATGTTCCTCGTCAAGCGTCCACGAGTGCTGACCGTTCTTAGCATCTCCGAAACCCATACAACCCATACAGATACGTGAAACTTTTAAATCTGAATTTCCGAGTATTGTATATTTCAATATGTTCACCTCTTCATATATGTAACTATATTATGTTTTCATTTCATTAGTACAGAAAGTAATAAATCAATATAAATATTGTATCATATTCAGAAACTTAAATCAATAGATATTATAATATTTTGTTAAAAACCTACATAATTATTTCAGATTATTTGTGACTTCCTACAAATTTCCGGAAAATCTCGTCTTTTTCGTACGTTGAAATCACTTACATATAAAAGCACTTTAAGGAGGTACTTTTATATGAAAAAATTTTTAATATTTATGTCTGTACTGCTTATGAT
>JAIDQQ010000038.1 GCA_029062165.1 Ruminococcus sp. | reverse complement strand
TCAGGAATATCTTTTGTTGACTCCACTCCTTTAAAAGTATGTGATAATCACAGAATACATAATCATCGTGTTTTCAGTGAATATGCGAAAACAGGAAAAAGTTTCATGGGATGGTTCTATGGCTTCAAACTGTATCTGATTATCAATGATGAAGGTGAAATTCTGTCTTTTTGCCTTACTTCTGGCAATGTAGATGACAGAAACGAAGCTGTAATGGATTCACTGACTAAAGAAATATTTGGTAAACTATTTGCTGACAGAGGCTATATTTCTCATAAGCTGTTTGAAAAATTTCTGAAAAAAGACATTACACTTGTCACCAGGGCAAAGAAAAATATGAAAAACAAGCTGATGGATTTATACGACAGACTTATGCTCCGTAAATGTACTGTAATTGAATCAGTAAATGATTTTCTGAAAAACATCTGTGATAAAGGGCATTCCCGACATCGCAGTGTTACCAATTTCCTTGTCAATCTGGTTTCTGCTCTGGCTGCTTACTCCTTTCTACCTAAAAAGCCTTCTGTCTGTTCTGCTTCTAATATGCAGGAGGGCATTTAATTTATGATATTAAAGAGGAAAAATTTATCAAATCATTTATGTTTTGAATCAACGGACATCAAAGAATCATTATAATCAAAACTCATTTCTGATTCAGGCATGATTTTCTTAAGAGAACCATATCGAAGGCATCAATAACTTCATCGGCGTAGACATCTGCACGGGCTGCTTGTTCAGCAGTAAGGGGAATATTTCCAAGCAAGTATTTTTGTAGCATAACGAGGTCAGAAGAATTTACGCTGCCGTCTACATTTATATCTCCGATAATAATATCAGATTTTTCATAGACTGCTGTAACTGTAAGATTGGCATTAAATTCAATTTCCGCAGAGTTAATATTTATTTTCTTGCCGTCGGATGTTTCCCAATAAGAGAATGTATAGCCGGGTTTAGGTTCTGCGTTGAGTAATATAGGAAAATCTGTATAATAGTTGCCGTTCCATGAGCCTGATGTCAAGTCGGGAGTAATAGTATTAATTGTTACTGTTCCCATTGAATCATCATTTCTAATAGTTATATTTGCCAGAGAACCTTTAAGAGAAAAGTGTATTTTCAACGAGTCCACAATATGTGAAAATCTGTTTTGGTAAAAGTCATCTACAGAATCAACTCCATCTAAAAAGATTTTTTCAGCATTATATTCATCAGATTCTTTAGAGCGAAAACGCTTGTAAGTATCTACAATTACGTCATGATATTCAGCCGAAAACTGATTTATAAGCTCGGAAACACGTAAATAATCAAAATTATTGTTTGTCATATCCATAAAAGTGCGACAAAATTGCTCCCTGAAGCTTTCGTTTTCCATTGCTGCTTTCATCAGACTTACAACAAAAGAATCCGAATTATACTTTAGAAATTCATTTAATGAATCTCTGTTTGCAGGCGGATTAATTTTATCATATGGATCCTGGCAGTACTCTGTATCAAAAAGAATAAAACGCCACTTACCGTCAGCGTAAGGATTTGTTGAATCAACAACTGAAGACTTCCACATAGCCGTATTGTTATAGCCCCAGTCAATATTATTGAAATAGATTTCAGCACTTACATAGTCCATAAAAGACTGCATATCAACTTTTTCACATAGCTGACTGTAATTTTCTTCAATCGAAAAATCTGTAGAACGTATCCAGCCGAAAAGGTTTGTCCACTCATTTAACGTTTCCTCATTACCGACCTCAAGCTTTTCGTTCTTTATGATACAGACGTTATTTTTTCCAACATCAAAGTGAGCATCAACAAAATCATCATCAATCCTTTCAGTAATTTCATAACGTCCCCAAAATTCTCCGTTAATAAATACAATACAAGATTCCATTCCCTGAGTAAGAAAATCTCTGTCTGATACAATAGTCTGATTCAGCTTGTCCAGAAAACGCGAATAGTCGCTGAAATCTCCGCCATTTCTAAGAATAAAGCTATCAAATTTCTTGATTTTTTTACCTGTAGTTTCGCTTATCAGGTTTCCCGAAAACAAATCAAATTCCAGCTTGGATGAACCATATTGGCTTCGTGCATAGATATTAAAGCTTTTCTGCGGATATACACGAGAAATTCCGCCGTGAATTCTTATGCCTATATTCTGTGTATGCTGAAGCTTGCCGTTATCAAAAATCTGTATAGAAGCAGGGCGTTCCCACTCAAAACCCTTGTTTTCATAGTTGTAATCATTTCCTTCTACATAAATTCCTTTTTCATTATCAAAAAGATTATCGCTGTCAGTGACAATGGAAATAACTTTCAAATTCTGATAGTAAGAATTCCTGTTCTGATAGCCTATAAAATAAGAAGCTGTTACAGTATCGCTATAGTTGCCTTCTGCGTCAACGGCAACAGCATTTATAATAAAAGCCTTATCTATTGGTTTTGAAGGAGGAATATATTGCATAGATGTAATATTGGTTATTTCGCTTAGTTTATTTTCGGATTCGGAAATATCGCTTACATCAATAGGCTCGCTGTACATACTGGATGATACTGTGGGCTGACTGCCGTCAAAAGTATAATAAACCGTTGTACCTTCAGGGACAGTAATAGACAGAGAAAATTCATCAGAATAGAAGCCACCCTCATTTGAAAGCACAGGCTCAGGTACATCAACGGAAATAACACTTTTTTCATCGTTAGGAGCGTTTGGAGTAGTTTCCATAAAAGCAAAATTTTCCGAACCATCTGGAATACGTCCATAAGAAATGTTTGTCTGCATTTGTCCGAATGTTACGGTATCAACGGTATTTCCTTGGGAATCAGTAAGAGTTATGGTTTCGCCATTGGTTGAAAGACCAAAAGGGGCAGTGTAATAACCATCAATTTGAGGATTCAGTGAATCACAGAAAATGATTAACCGCTGTTTCCCACTGATTATGCTGTTATCGGGAAAGATATATTTATAAGGCTTTCCCGCCTTGTCAGAAAGACCATATCCGCTTAAATCCACGGCTTTTGATGATGGATTATAAATTTCAATCCAGTCATAGAATCCTCCGTCGGGTGCAGCAAAGTATGTGTTTTTAGCGCAAATTTCATTTATCACAATTTTATTTGATTCTGCTGCTGTTAATGAGATATTAGGTGTTGTTGAAAGCGTCATTCCTATTCCGGCAGCACAGAAAAATGAAATTATTTTTTTTATATTTTTCATGAGAAGCCTCCATTTTCGTTATTATTTTAAATTGGTGTAAAAACGCTTTAACTTATATTCTAATAATATCATATTATATTTGTAATGTCAACAGCAATTTTATTGAATTTTTTAGATAAATATGTATCACATTCTTTGGTAGTCATAGGAATGTAATGATAATTTCCTATCAGAAAGCAGCTTTGAAACTTCTGACAGGAGATAACAGATTTATGGATTTTTTAAGCAGAGTACATTATGCAGTATTTGATGAGGTACACTATCTTATTGATGACTCACTTTTTAATAAGGGTGTAAATATTGTAGCCAACTATCTTCTTTCAATACCTTCTTGTATTCCTAATGCCACAAAAATATTCATGTCGGGAACTATGGAAGAAATTTTTGTATATCTTCAGAAATGGTCACCTTATTATAAGATTAAAGAAGATATGAGTTATCTTCATAAAATAGAACTAAAATCTAGTAACAGCCAATTTAATGATAAAAGAATTATAGAAAACAATAATTATATATATGAATTAAATAGTGTTCTTGTAATACCTACTGTGGTTAATCAGCTGATAGGAAGAAAGCGAATAACTGATTCGGAATCTGATTTGAATGTATATTTTCCACTTTTATATCAGGGTGATATAAAGAAGCGATTTAGAAACTGTTTAGAGAAATTATATTCTTCCTTACATAAAAGAAATTCGAATATATCTGGAATTGATGCTGTTATGAATCAATTGCTTGCTGGTAGTTCCAGTTTTATGTATGTAATTCCGGCACAGTTTAATAATAACTTAGTTTCCTGTTTTAGTACTCTTGCATAGGCAAAAGTACATTTTGATGCAATGTTTTATTTATATACACTTCGGCGTTATCAGAATGCACATAATACAGCTTATGTATCTGTATTGCTGGATGGTCTTAATATTTCTGACAAAATGGATTCAGTCATGGAAGACTACAGGAACTGTCAGAAAGATGCACAGCAACGCACTAAGGAAACTCTGCAAGTCCTACTGGAACATTATGCAGATAATCCGATTGTTGGCAAATGTATCAACGGAGAGTATAATCTGATACCTGATTTTATAGCTGAGTTTAATAAAATTTATAAGGAACTGAAGAAAGAAAATTTTGACAGGCAGTGGAAAAATCGTAAGCGTACTGCATAGAGATTTAGTCAAAGGATTCCGGTAAGGAAACTAAAAAGCTCATTGTGATACGCAAAGGGTAACGTGATAAAGAATATCATATTTGAAATCATGATATATTATAAAAGTTTCAGACAATATTTAGTTTCAAAATGAAAATAGCTTCATATAGCCATTTGTAATATGCCTGCTCCTTTGTTGTACATGTTACATAAAAAATCCGTCTGTATCAAAAATATGGTCTAATTCATCATTTGTTATGGCATGAGATACCTTGTCACGAATAGCACTCTTTGACATATCTAAGCGTTTGAAGCGATTTTTACCTGTAGCATCTTTGCTCATTCTAATAAGCTGAATGCGACCAACTCCCGGATTCTGTCTTGCATACTCTGCAAAGGCCTTAGCCTTTCCCAGATTATCCTTAAACTCAGGATTGTGAGGCTCCAGAATGTCTATTACATATCCAAGCATATCGTCTTTTCTTATAATAATGAAGTCTGGAAATGTTGGCTTTATTTAATTATTTATTTCGTATGGTATGCAAAGTGCCCAAGAACCTCTAGATGGATTGCGTATCCAGCAAACAAAATCATTCTGTTTTTCTTCCTCTTCAATTACACCAGACTCCCATGTGTTTAATTTCATGGTTGCAACACCAGTAACATCACTAACAAACAAATGATTACGATATTCTTTACCACCAGTCTCATGATGAATCTGAATGGTTTCCGGTAAGCGGAAATTATGCTTGCTGACAATATCACCATCAGAAACAATGCTGTCATACTGTCTTCGGATTTTCTCTGAATCAATCCTTGCAATGTAACGGCGATAATCATCGTTAAGTCCATGAAAGCGTACTTCGGCATAATTATTCAATTTTTTAATACATTCTTCGTCGGCAACAAATAAAATAACATCGATTTTGAATTCATTTGGATTAGCTTCATCCATGTATTTATTGCCATATACCATTCCTATTCCCTCATTGCCGAGTTTTATATTTGCTATACGAAACTGTCTGTCTACATCTGTATCTGTCGTAGTAAACAGATTATGCACGGAATAGTTATCTACAGTTTCACCAAATGCATCAAAAATCTGTGTTGCCAATTTGAATTGTTTCACTTGAAGAACAAGTTCATCATATGTGCCAGCAGTTTTCAACTCTTCAACATAGAAATGAATCATATCTGCAATTTCAGTTTGAACTTCACGAATAGCCTCTTTATGCAAACCTGACATTGTAAGCAGATGAGCCATTTTAAACAAAGAGTTAAGATAGTTGCTGATACGAACAGCACGTACATTATAGGAAAGAAGTCCTGCGTCATTGATAAATTTCATAACTGCTTCACGGTCAAACAAATCTTCAACGACTTCTTGAACAGTAGCTGTATTTTTTGTATCTTTTGCATTCTGAACTGTTTCTTTTTTATCTACAGTTTCAACTTTTTCTTGCCCACATATTGATGTCTTTTCAGTGCTTTTGTTATCATTTTTACGATTATCTACTATAGCTACATTGTGTTTTTCTTCAAAAGCAGGAACTTCCGCTACAGTTTCAGTAGTTACTTTATCAGATTGTTCATTAAACACATTCAATGTCATTTGTCCTGATACTGGTGTTTCCATTTTTTTCTTTCTTGGCTTAACTGTTAATGTTTTGAATTTCTTACCAGACAAAGATTCACCATAAATATCCGTAGGAATATCTCCGCCTTCAGCACTTTGTAATGCCTCTGCAACATCTTTTACAGTATCTTCATTAAAGTATGGCAAATAGAGATGCACATCATTTAAAATATCATCTACCTGAATATGCATTTGCATCGGAGTTCTAACCATTCTTCCGAGCAACTGTGCAATATAAGTAGCATCGCTGGCACGTTTGAATGACATCATAGTTTCAGCACGAGGGCAGTCGCATCCTGTAGACAGGTTTTCTTTAAAGAAAACAATACGTATATTCCTGTCATCAGATATTCTTGATGGTTCTACATAATTTACTTCAAGACCATTTACATTTATTGATGAGCTTGTCTGACCAAATGTGTGAACGACCTGACCATTCTCAAACCTATAACCAATACGCTCTTCAATTTTATGCAAGCAATCTCCTAAATCTGTATCTGTCAGTTTGCTTCCACTACCATTTAATACCTGAATAACTAAAATTGGATTAACATAGGCATAGTGTTGTTCATAACAATACTGTGTCCAATGTTCCCATTTTTCTTTCCAGTCATCTGCTGCCGCCTGAAGAATTGCCATATCATTATTTATAGAACCATCTTCCGGATATGTAATAATAATTCTGTCTTTAAGAAGTCCTGATGCATGCACTTCATCTGCTGTAACAACAGATTTGTGTATTGTTGAAGATGTACCCTCTACCAGTGCATTAAATCGTTGTGTTGTCGCCGACATACCAATTACAACTGGCATAGAAGGAATATTATCCTCATTGCTACCCTTGATAAATTTCTGCATGATAGTCGTAGCTTTTCCGGCTTCACGTCCTTGCATTCCTCGATGTGCTTCGTCAATAATGAAATAAAGTCGGTCACTCTTTTCACGTACAGTATTAGCAATTGTCTGCCAGATTGTGTAGGTACGACTATCACCATTCTTTGTTAGATTTGAAGTCTTTGATAATTTCTGTGTGTTTAAGAAGTAAATATATCCGTCTTCAAACATCTCTTTATCAAAGGAATTTTCACTGACTGTTACACACTGACTTAAACGAATCTTGTCCGCTTTTGAATCAATTTTTAATTTGGATTGTTCGTTTAACTGCGGAGAATCAGAAAGCCAAATTACTATAGTATTCTGCTGTTCTGCATATGACTCATCACCAAAGAAAATACTTTCAATCAGTGATGCCATAATAATTGTTTTTCCTGCTCCTGTAGGTGCAGTAAAAGAAATCACCTGTGGAGCATGGGTTCTGTGATAGCTACCCATTGCCTCTGCTGTTTTCATACGAATATCAGCGAGAGCCTTTTTTTGAAATGAAAATAATTCAACTCTCATAGTTATCTCCTTATGTTAATCCGGAAGTTATCCAGATAGTCTCTGTAAAGTTGATAGCAGTCTTTGCCGTCATAAGTACGTGTTATCTCCCGATAAGCACTTTCAGAATCTGTTACAATAAATACTGTCTTTATCTCCGGATATTTTTTCAGTTCTGTATCAAACTCTGAATAATAAATTTCGTCGATAAGTACCGCCATTTTGTTATTCTGAAGTATCAGCATATCCGGCAACTCTTCCGTTTCGAGTACCGGACATTTCCCAACAGCTCCACCTTTCATCCAAAGGACTGGTATTAGTTCCCTGAATTGTCTGACAAGTGCTACAGAAGTTTTATCAAGAAAACTAAGTTTAAAGAAAACTGTATTTGTTTTGAATCCGTCTGACATAAGCATATCAGATAATTCCGGATACATTTGTCGTTTTGTCTTTTTATAAATTGTATTCTTGGTAGGTTTGCCTGTAGCTTTAGAAATTACAGTATCATCATCATCTTTTTCATAGCTCTCAACTTCTACACCATAAGAACCTTTTAATTGTTTTCCGTTTATATCATGACCTTCAATACTGCAAACAGTACGAGGCCATGTAACATATCGAGCAATACCAAATTTTTCCCATTCAGCATTACCTGTTGCATATCCGGCTTGTGCTAAATTTTTAGCTTCGTCTGCGGATACTTCATTATTAGTCACCATAATGCAACGACGGTGTCCTCCGTCTTCTGCATTCAGAAGATTAACAGCGTGCAATGTTGTACCGGAACCGGCAAAAAAATCAACAATAAGAGCATTAGGTTTATTCGCTATAAAAAATTTAATTGTGTCATGTACAGCATAGAGAGATTTTGGATAATCAAATCTTTTTCCAATAATTAAATTCATGATATTTGTTCCATATGTTTCAGCATTATGTGACTTCATATTCCAAACTCGCTTTGGCGGAGTTGTTCCTTCAATGCAATATTTAGCAATAATTGAACCATCACTATTTCTTCCTAAAACTGTTGCACTGCCTCGTTCAATATCCTCAATTGTTCCTGATGCTAAATAATATACTGTTCCTGTTTTTTTATTGTGATTCCAGTTATTTATTTTTAAATATCCTTTGGATAAATTGATTCTTGCTTGTTCTGGAATCAGACTCCATAATCTTTCGTCTCCGTCCTTGCTTAAAGGTCATAATGCTGTACATCCTTTTGGTACTGGTATGCTGTTTCTATCAATTCCTGCTTTTACAACATCTCCAATAGAATGAATTGTACCGTCAGTATTATTTACAAATATTGGATAGAATTGATTGGGTCGTGATTCTCTTTTTGCTTGAGGAGCTCTACGGCGAAATCCTAACCATTCTATTTCACGTTCTGATTCCTTTTTTATTTCATTGTCAAGCATATTATATAATCCTGTTTGAATTGTAGACGAACCATGTTCAATAATGTATATATATTCTTCAACTCTTGAAAACTGTCCAGTACGTACTATACCTTTAGCACTAATTACACTGGTTATCATCTGTATTCTTGCTTCCGGAAATAGTTCTTCCAGTAAACAGCCTAAATGCAAATATTCTTTTTCATCAATTGTAACTATTAAAACAGAATCTTCCGGATTAAGCAGTTTCTTTGCAAGCTTTAATCTTTTTTCCATAAATGACAGCCATTTACTGTGACGGTATGCATCACTGCTATCCACATAGTCGTTGTTATATTTCCAGTCTTTCGCTCCGGTATTGTATGGTGGGTCTATATAGATACAATCAACCTTTCCGGCATAAAGATACTCAAGAAGCTGAAGTGCATGGTAGTTATCTGCTTCAATAAGTGTATGCCATAAATCACTATCCGATGCATTTTCCACATAATCTATAGTCTTAAGTGTGGGATATATTGGATCTCCGAACTATGCTACTGCTACAATTTCATCAATCTGAAATATTTTCTGTTTGTGAGTTTCTATGCGGTCACACAAAACATCTGTTCCGTTAATTTTTATAACAGTATAAACATCATTTACATATCCTGTTTTCAGAGCTACTGTTGTACCGATACGAATTGGTATATCATAAAGCGGTGTGCATTCCGGAAGATGTTCTTCAAATACCAATCCGAATTTTTTCTGTTTTAATAATTTATCTGTTTCCTGCATAATTCTCTCCCTAAGTGCTGGGTCATCAATCTGCCGGATTAAGTCTTGTAATAGTGCCATAGTTTTCACCTCATTTGGTATTTCTTTATCCAGCAAGGAAAGTGTATTCTCAACCAATTTAGGTTTACACCAATCTTTGTAATCAGTCACTAATCCAAAACGCTTTTTTTGTAAGAAAGCATAACAGGGGAACATACACCCATGTGAGCAGCCTTGTACAAAATTCATCGTGTAATCACCATACTCTACGCCAGTTTTATAAAGCATTGTTTTTCTTTGTATATAACAGTCAATTTCTGCCATGCATCATCCTCTCCCTTCTGAAAACGTTATTGTTTTCTGTGATATATTAGCACTATAAGTTAATTTCAAGATTGATTTCAGTTTATCTTTATATCCATTTGATGGGAATACAGGATGTTTATCCAGAATTGACCATACATCTTCAAGAGGTACATTTTTCTTCTATGAAAGTTTTCCTGCAAATATGTCGCTATGCTATCCAAATCATAGCAATATTCATCTATAGTTGGTTTAGTCAATTCATCATCAGAAAAATCAAATATCAATTGACCTTCCATGTAGTTCTTTTTCTTTGTTGAGGATTTATCACCAAATGTTTTCCAGGCAGTAGTTTTAAAAAGATTAAATCCCTTTTCATGACTTGTACAATGTACAAGGTCATAGACAAGAGAATTTCTTGTATTGAAGAATGGGAATGTAGCAACATAGTATTGTCTTGATTTGGCACCTTTCATTTTATCAATTATTTCACATATTCTTTTTTCATATGCGGCTTTGTCGCTACCATATGGGACTAATTCTGAAATATCCTCAACCTGATACGTTTCTTCATATTTTTTCTTCTTGTTTTCATGCTTAACTTGCGGTATAGCACGGATAGAATCTGAAATCATATGGTTAATTAAAACTTCTCCCCAGTGTCTGAAAAATGGAAGCAATGCATCCCAATCAATAGAAGCGTCATATGGGTCGTAGAGCAAAAAGAAATGCATATGACTATTCTTATTTAGTTGTGGTCCTATCCATTTTAATAGTTCATTAGCATTCTGTATAGTAGTAACAATTTTATAGTTACGTTCGTTTTGAGGTAAATGTTTCTTTAGTTCTTCGATTTTCTCTTCTTTATAATCGTTGAAATATAATTCTACTTGTTTGTCTGTATAAGTCCTGGCAACCTCAAGTAATGCCTCAGCCACACGAATTGGAGTTCCATACACAATATTTTCATTGTCATCTATATCATATATTTTATCAAATTTCAAGATAATTTCTTCATAAATATAAATAAATTCTTTTATAATGATTGAAAACACTAAAAATTCAGCCTGAATTGTAATTTAAAAAGTTTGAATTACTTCTAAGAGTAGCATTATTCATACTCAAACTCAAAACTTGCACGATTACTTACAAATTCGCATAAGATTTGTTTTTGGTATGAAAACTGATAATATGCCTTGCATGAAGGACTTTCATGAATCGTTCGGTTCATCAGACCGTGATTAGGTGCAGCAAGCGGGTATGCATTTTTCTCCAGTAATTTTGCAGTTAAGTGAAAGTCTCCCTGCTGAACTGTAACAGTATTCTTGCCAATATACTTCACTTTTGCTCCAAGATAGGTTGCAATGCGATATTCCTTTCCGTTTAACAGAACAATGCCAATAATTCCCATAAAGTGAATCCCTAAGAACGGAATATCTGCAACAGAAAGCATCAAAGAACTGTTTTTGAAATGGCACTGCGTCCAGACGTATCTTTCAGGAAATGAAATACCGCAGTCGCCTTCAATATACCCAATTCCATTTTTAAAAATATATTGTTGTCCGTTGATTGTGATATATCCATTGATTTGATGTTTCATACTAAAAATACTATGTCTGCACTGCATGAATGGAACAAATTTGAAAGGTCCCATGATGTCATAATGAATAGGGAAGATTCCACTGAATTTCAGAACACCTTGCACTGATATTTCTTTTGTGCTGATATTCAGATTTATAGCTTTCTCTGAAAAAATAGATTTACCAATTTGTATATGGAGTGGATTTTCATGATATTGCAAATTACAAAAGGGAATATTAAATGCGGAATCATCTGTAATGATTTGCAATGATACAGTTTTATTATTTTTGCTTTGATGATAAGCAGGGATAAAAGCGATTGTTTTTTCTTTCGTGCAACATTTAAAATACCACCCCTTAAAATAGTTTTGATTGAACAAAATATGACCTCCTAAACCAAATTTCTATCCGCATTAGTATTGACCTATGTGAAAATGGATATACTAACAAAAACAATTGGAGGCAGAAAAATGAGCAACCAGCTAAAAAATACAACAAGTCCATATCTGTTACAGCACGCAGAAAATCCTGTAAACTGGTATCCGTGGTGTAAGGAAGCATTTGAAAAGGCAAAGTCTGAGGATAAGCCAATTTTTCTGAGCATCGGCTACAGTACTTGTCATTGGTGTCACGTTATGGCACATGAAAGTTTTGAAGATGAAAAAACAGCGGAAATTCTGAATCGGAATTATATTTCTATTAAAGTTGACCGTGAGGAACGTCCTGATATTGATAGTGTGTATATGACAGTCTGTCAGACATTTACAGGTAACGGTGGCTGGCCTATGAATATATTTATGACATGGGATAAAAAGCCGTTTTTTGCAGGTACGTATTTCCCTCCGAAGTCGCATTATGGAATGTCCGGATTTCCTGATTTGCTGAACGTCATTGCAAGTCAGTGGAATAATAACCGCAGGAGGCTTTTACAGTCCGCTGAACAAATCGTTTCGCATCTAAAAAATGAGAGATTGAACAACAGCAATGAAAGCAATGAAAATTTGATTGAACAGGTGATAAAGATATTTTCAGACAGTTTTGATGGGATAAATGGCGGATTCGGTTCTACCCCGAAGTTTCCTGCACCTCATAGTTTGTTGTTTTTGATGTTGTATGCAAAACAGAATCAGGATTCTGATGTGTTGAAAATGGCAGAGAAAACGCTCATGCAAATGCGGCATATTTGACCATATCGGTTATGGGTTTTCCACGATATTCAACGGACAAATTTTTTCTTGTACCGCATTTTGAAAAAATGCTCTATGATAATGCACTGCTGATAATTTCTTATTCAGTGGTTTATCGTCTTACAAATAATAAAGTTTATCTTGATACAGCAGAAAAAACTGCGGAATATATTCTGCGTGAAATTATGTCTCCGGATGGTGGATTTTACAGTGCGCAGGATGCTGACAGCGAGGTCGTGGAGGGAAAATATTATATTTTCACACTGAATGAAATCCTTGACATATTAGGTGAGAAAAAAGGCAGAAAATTTGCAAAGATTTTCGATATCACTTCAGGCGGTAACTTTGAGGGTGTGAACATTCCTAATCTGCTGCAAAGCAATAATCTGCCATCAAATTTCAGTGAAGAAATTTCAAAACTGTATGTTTACCGCCGAAATCGCACAAAACTGCATCTTGACGATAAAATACTTCTTTCGTGGAACTCCATGATGATTGCAGCATTGTCTATGCTCTATAGAATTTCACACAATGAAAAATATCTGAATGCCGCTGTCGATACACAAAAGTTTATTGAAAAGAATTTATGTAACCATACACAGCTTTATACAAGCTGGCGTGACGGAAAACGTTCAGAAAAAAGTTTTCTGGACGATTATGCTTACTATATTACCGCATTGATTGAACTCTATAATACTATTTTGGACAGAAGTTATCTTGAAAAAGCAGAACAACTCTGCACTGAAGCAGTCAAACGTTTTTATGACTATAAAAATTGTGGATTTTATCTTGCAGAATCAGCCAATACAGAACTTTTCATGAATCCAAAAGAAACCTATAACGGTGCGATACTGAGTGGAAATTCTGTAATGGCATATAACTTTGTAAGATTGTATCAGCTTACAGAAAACGAAAAATACCGTGAATTTTCAGAAAAACAGCTGGAATTTTTATCATCTCAGTCAAATGATTATCCGGCAGGGCATTGTATGTTTCTGTTGGCAAAAATGCTGTATGAAAATCCACCGGAACATATTATTGTTGTTTTGAAGAATCAATCAGATTTGGAAAAAGTAAAGGAGAATATTCTATTTTTAACAAATATATCAGTGATACAGGAAAGAAACGAATATCCGTTGCTAAATAAAAAAACGACCTATTATATCTGCAAAAAGTATGTTTGTCTTCCGCCGACAAATGACTTTCCTATTGGTATTTTGATTCTTTCAATAATAAAATAACAGCCGCAGTTTTCTTCACTGCGGCTATGATGTTTTACAACTGTAATACTAGCCCATATGTAGCAACTCTTTCGACCGTATTTCTTTAACAATTGCAAATGTTTCGTAAATCAGATTTTCATTCATAATATCATATTCTGTAAAAAGTGTTATATACACTATATCATAAACGTGAGTTTGATGAAAAAAAGATAGAAAAAACCGTCAAAATCTGTTATAATGAGAATAACCATAAACTCAAAGCAACATAAAGGCGTTTTTTTCATAGAATAAATAGCGATTTTTTGTGATTGAGATGACTTTTGTAAGGCATATGATGAGTATTACAGAAACAAATTCTTTATGGATAAAGAAGAGGCTGGGTTATTCCAATAAGTTGTCTATTGTTAAGACTACGAGACAATATTTTTTTTGATATGACGGAAAAAGGAATTTGATTTTTTTATGAATATACTACTTTTTAGAAGAGCCTTTCACTTGACCCAAATCTTGCCCCCCAAAAACTATCCTCACAGTGCGTAAGCTGAGAAACGTTAAAATTTCCTATGTAAATCCTTCTATGTATACGACAACCTGTTCCCATGATTCCCGACAGTTTTTTTCAGCATCCTCTTTTTTCTCCTGAATTTTCTATCTGATTTCTTTTACATACAGGGTCGCAATGCTTAAGTTGTTAGCATTGATTAGGGGAATAAGCGTTAAAAATATGCTGAACAGTGTGCCATGCAGTTCGTCATCAAAGTCAGTTATTGTCAGTTGCCTCAGAGGCGATAACATTATAAACTGCAATGGCGTGACAGCTTCAATTGACTCACTGATTTATGCTTCCGACCGTATTGAAAGAGGCATCTGTAAGGGAATGGCAGCAGGCGGTACTGAAGAAAACAATCTGCTTGTAAGACTTGCGTCATCTGATTTGAAAAATGTCACATTAATTAAGGGAGCAGGTTCGGTGATAATTCATGATGCGGTATGTGGTACTGATTGTTATATGCTGGGAAAGGAAAAAGTTTTTCACCGGAAAATAATTATTCCTCTGATTGATATCAGCCGTCAGCAAGGCAATAAAAAGCATTGAAGATTCTCATAAAAAAATTGACCTTGTTATATTTGGTTTCAATTCTGATGAAGAAAGTGACAACGCTCGTCTTTCCGCACTGGAATACTGTTTCGGGAAAACAGGAGTCCGCTGTTACTCTGCTAAAGGAATTTTCGGAGAAGTTGCTGGTGCAGACGGTATACTTGCGGTTATTGCCTCAATGGAAATATTACTCTCACAGAAATTTCCGTCAGATTGTATAAACATAGGGAATGTTTCAGAATGCAGTAAAATTTCCGGAAGAGAGGCTGTTGCAATCTGTTGAGTGTCTTTTTTTTGTGTTATTCCAAGTCTTTTATATGCTTTGCTTACTGCCTGCGGACAGCAGTCAAACACAATCGAAACTTCTTCCTGTATATCATCAGGGTGTTCTGCTATATATGATTTCAGCTTTTCAGGGTCTATTTTCTTGAATCCTTTGTTCAGAGGCTTATTTGATAAATCACCTGTTTCTTCATATGTATGTCCTTCTTTTTAATATTTTACTGCTGTTTTCCTTAAATCTTTACTTTTACTCATTTTTTTATTATATCACTTTTTTGTTTTTTGTAAAGTGAATTGACTATAACATATTTTTTAGAATATATCAACTGTACTTTGAGCTGTCAGTGAATGATACGCACGTTGAAATCCGACTCATTATAAAGTCCTGTAACTAAATCTTTTCATTTGCGATGTTGTGTATCTGTGTAAGATAGTAAATATCATTTCTGATTTTTATGATTTCAAGTGAATTAGAGAATATTCTTAGCCATTCAATAAAAAACTCCATGTAAAAAACATCATAGTTAAACTTTACAAGTTCCTATAAGTCTATTATCAAAGAATACCGGAAAAAATCTGTAAATTCTGTTTTACTTGTTCTCTCTGATAAGTTTTGTTAAAGTAAATCATGAATGCGTACAGGAGAAGAACAATCGGAAAAAACAGTAATAATATTTGCATACTTGCTTATAATTTCCTGTTATTTCAAATACTCACGGATACAGATATAAATTTCCTCTGCACCTTTTTTCAGAAATGATATAATGCTGTCTGTAAAAGATACTGCCAGAAATATCAATCCGTTAATGTTGAAAGATAAGATAAGTTCGTAAATCTCATTTTCGCATTAGTTTACATTTCCGTTCTGTATTGAATAATGCAGATTATACCGATTATCTTTCTTTTTTTCCCTGCATATGTATTCACCTCCGAAAGCAGATACTAAATCTTTATTCATATAATTATATCATTACACGCTTCAAAAATCAAGTGGAATATTCCTGAATTGTACCTGATAATCCACTTTTGTTATGAATAGAGAAACGATTCAGCTTTGGTGAGATGTTATAGTTATCCTGCTTAAAAACAAAAATATAATTAAAACATAATTAAGGAATAATTTAAGTCATTCTGCACATACTGATTCTGAGGTGATGTAAAATGGCGAAAAAAGGAATGAAGCGTCCTGAATACACTCATACGCAGCCAAGAAACAACGTGTCTCCTGTACCTGAGATTCAAGGAAAAGCTAAATCTGGAAAGATTCATGCAAATCCTGTAATTGCAGGAACGTCAGGTGTTTCACAAAAGGTATGGCATAATAAATCATACTCACACGAAATTCCGATATCTTCTGCATATTCGACTATCGACAACGACCTTGCACGTGACAATCTGGAGAACGATATTTCTGCCGCAGATTTGCAGGATATATAAAAATCTATTCTGAAATTAAACGTCGTTTGCATTTATACAAACGGCGTTTTTACAATGGAGGACATTATGGAATCATTATGGAATGTTAATACAAAATTGCCGGAATTTCCGGAACCGGAAAAAGATATAAAAACTGATGTTCTTATTATCGGTGGAGGAGTTGCAGGAATACTCACAGCATATTTTTTGCATCAGAAGGGAGTAAAATATATTCTTGTGGAAAAGGACAGAATATGTTCCGGCACAACTTGTAATACAACGGCAAAAATCACTTTTCAGCATGGACTTATCTATCAGAAAATTCTTAAAAGTATCAGCATTGAGGCTGCTCATAAATATCTGAATGCAAATAAGACAGCTTTTGATAAATATACAGAAATGTGTCGTAATATTGAATGCGATTATGAAATAAAGGATAATTATGTATACTCTGTAAATGATAGAAGAACGCTTGAAAATGAAATAAACATACTTAGCAGAATTGGCTATAAAGCGGAATTTTGTGAAAGTTTACCGATACCGATAAAGACTGTCGGAGCAGTGAAATTTCCGAGACAGGCACAGTTTAATCCGCTTGAATTTATTTCAGCGATTGCAGGCGGACTTAACATATATGAAAATACATTCGTGCGTGAAATTATTGGTACTACAGCAGTTACGGATAAATACAGAATAAAGGCTGATAAGGTAATTGTTACAACTCATTTTCCCTTTATCAATAAACATGGAAGTTATTTTCTTAAGCTATATCAGCATCGTTCATACGTTATTGCTTTGGAAAATGCTCAGTATATAAATGGTATGTATGTTGATGAAAATCATAAGGGAATGTCTTTCAGGAATTACGGAGATTTACTGTTTGTCGGTGGTGGAGGTCACAGGACAGGTGAAAAAGGAGGAAACTGGAATGAACTGCGTGACTTTGCAAAACTCCACTATCCTGATGCTCATGAGAAATTCTACTGGTCGGCACAGGACTGCATGAGTCTTGATGGAATACCGTATATCGGTAAATATTCACAGAATACTCCGAATCTGTATGTAGCAGGCGGATTCAATAAATGGGGAATGACTGGTGCAATGGTATCTGCAATGATACTCAGCGATATGGTTATGGATAGACGAAATGAATATGCAGATATTTTCAGTCCCTCAAGAAGTATTATTAAGCCACAGCTTTTTATTAACAGTGGAAAAGCTATAAAAAATTTATTTACTCTAACTACTAAAAGATGTCCACATATGGGCTGTGCTCTTAAATGGAACTCCGCTGAACATTCATGGGACTGTGCTTGCCATGGTTCACGTTTTTCCGATAAAGGAAAGGTTCTTGATAATCCGGCAAATGGCGATTTGAAGTAGATATTTTGAATCAGATAATTTTGTTTTTATTTTGCTTTTTATTCCTGAATATGATATAATATAATTGCTAATTAATTTGAATGTCATCAGGAAATTTTAAAATATGATTCAATTTCAGGAAGAAAGAGAAAAAGAATTCAAGGTATTTTGGAATATACAGCTGATGATACTGTATATTTAGCTACATTAAAGCTTCTCTCCGATTGTCTTTATGAGATTTATAATAAAAAGGTAATATTTCTTATAGATGAATACGATGTTCCTCTTGAAAACGCTTATTTTAACGGATTTTACGATAAGATGATAGACTTAATTCTTTCTGTTTTTTGAAAGTGTATTAAAGACAAATGATTCACTTTAATTTGGTGTTCTGACCGGCTGTCTGCGTATTTCAAAAGAGAGCATTTTTACAGGTTTGAATAATCTTTCTGTTCATTCTGTAACAGATAATTTATTTGCATCTTATTTTGGATTTACTGAAAGTGAAGTTAGAGAGATTTTGGAATATTATAATTTATCTGATTGCTTTGATAAAATAAAGAAATGGTATGATGGTTATTTGTTTGGTGAGACAGAAATATATAACCCATGAAGTGTATTGAAATACATTCAGTTTGCTTTAAACAACAAGAATCATATTCTACAGACATATTGGGTCAATACAAGTTCAAACAGCATTATTCATGAACTTATAACCAAAAGTGACAGGAAAACAAAAAATGATATTGAAACACTCATCACCGGTGGTTCGATAGATAAACCGTTGTATGATGATATTACTTATGCAAATATGAATGTAAAGTTTGAATATATCTGGAGTTTTCTGCTCTATACTGGTTATCTTAAACCTGCTCAGATATATCAGAAGGGGATATACAGTTATTTTACTGCTGTAATTCCTGAAATAGAGATTATTACTACCTATGAAAATACATTCAGACAGTGGTTTAACGAGTCGATAAGAAAAGATGTAAAATAAAAAGATAGTTTCATACCCTTACGGCAATGAAATTACTCTGAAAACAATGAAAATAATGGTGTTTTCTGTGAAATAATATGCCGTTTTTTGAAAAAATTCAGGTTAAATGATATGAGATGAAAGGATTTTTTGATTCTCATAACCCCAAGGTCGTTGGTTCAAATCCAGCCGCCGCAACCAAATTGAAAAGCATTATGCAATGCTATGGGAAAATGGCTAAGGAAACCCACAGCGGTTGCATGGTGCTTTTATTTTGTCTGTAAATAGGCGAAAAATGAACTTTTATATTATTTAACATAGTATGAAAAATAGTATGCTTTTTCCCATAAACACGTTGTTTATGGGATTTTATTTTTGTGGTGAAAAGCTCAATATAATATCTCATACCCTTACGAAGTTTTGGTTTTATGGGTATGAAGCTATTTTTTATTATTTTGTATTAGCTGAGGTTAACGAAATATATTGAAACACGGATAATATTTTTTCATAACAATTTATGAGGTCTTTTATTTTTGGAAAAAACTTAGTTTATTAATTGACTGATAAAGCAGTTTATGTTATAATATACTTAAATATTTTAGCTTTTAAAATGACTTATAATGTCATAGAATGTTATAAATACTTATTAAAATTACGGATAGTATTTTTTAATAATCTTATTTATCATAATAACTATTGGATATATCCGGAATAAATTTAAATGGTGTAAAATAGCATAATTTTCTATTGATTGTCGGACTGAAATTTATCCGTCTGTCCGATAAGGAGAGTTTTTATTGTTCAGTCAGCATACGCTTCATAAGACAAAGGTCAAATGCATCAAGTCTGTTATCCTCACAAATATCTCCTGCTCTCCAGTTTACAAGCGTTATATCGGGTATAGCTAAAAGCCATTTCTGCATAGTTACTACGTCTGCAATATTAAATAAACCATCATCATTAATATCTCCCATAATTATTTCTGATGTACCGATTTTAAGCTGTCTGATAGCCGATGTTCCGTTATTTGTAAAAATATAAAGCCAGTTCATAAGGATTTTGAGTATTCACCGTCAGATAGCATTTACCGTCAGCTAAAATCGGTACTTGAGAAAAAGCATTTTCAGAAACGTTATTCACACGATAAACAACAAAACCAGTTCCGTATATTTTCACATCCATTTCATCTGAATAACGTTCACTCTGCTGCTGTATTCCACAGCAAAAAATTCTGTATCGGAAAGCGGTGTTTTGAGCAGGTAAAGACGATTTCCGCTGTCGGAAGAAACAGGGGAAAGTGTGTATGTTCCGCTTGTTGTAATATCCTTATACTACAGTCAGCCTGAAATCGTTGCTCTGTGATAAGCAAGCGGATACTGCAAAAATACGGAATCATATGCCATAATATCCCATAATCCGACAGGTGTTCCTGTACGGTTGTTGCGATATAAATCGGGATATCCCAGAGAATGCAGAAATTCATGACACAGTACGCCTTCCGCACCTGTAATCTGATTTTCAAAAAGCTGTGTACTGTTCTGAATATTCACCCTGTTTACTGAAAGTCCGTTGATTTTTATTCCATTCATAGTAAATGCTCTTGGGCATATGGGAGAACTCATGTCAACAGCCTTATCGTCAATTACAAGCATAATGTTGTAAATGATTCCGTCGGAATATCAATATTTTGAAGTATCTCTACTGCGATTTGCGAACATGTTGAATATGTCGTTTCGTCAGAGGAAAGTATATATGGCGTTATTATACCGTCTTTCATTTGCGGAAAATAACTGGCTACGTGCATTTTTCCGTATGAAATTTTATCAATATATCCCGATAATGAATGACACATATCAGTAGCGTTACACATAGAAATGATGTCTTCAGTCCGATTCTCCATGAAATTTTATGATTAAAGAGAATCGGACTGTGCAAAGAGTACAATATTGTTCAGCTGTACTTCGGAAGTTTCTGCCAGTGCAGACTGTCCGACTGCAACAGCAGGCGTCGAAAATACCAGTAACATCTGTGTCATAACAGCTGTTGTGATTTTTTTAAATAATTTTATTTTTTCATAGTAATCCTGCATGATATAATAGTACAATCATATGACCTTTCTGTTTCAAATCTTGTCTTAATTATACACTATAAAAGAAAAATATATTACTTAACAAATTTAATCTGCTTATAATTATCAAAAAAACATTTTTATTGAATAGTACTTGAAAATTGTCCACAATTGTGATATAATGGAAAATGTATAAGTGTAGTCATATGAGACTATGAATGTGTTAGAAATGAGGATATAAAAATGGCGAAAAATAAGCAAGACGAGTCTTTTAATCTTGAAAATATACTGTTCAAATGCCGTGACATTCTTCGTCAAGCAAGAAATTCCGGTTCTTTTTTTGAAAAGCGTGATATGATGCTCACGCTTATATTCCTACGCTTTATCGGTGAGAAATTTGATGATGGAATTATAAAACTTCGTCAGCAACTGATTGCAGACGGACTTGACCCTGACGCCCCTGAAATTCAAGCAGCATTCTTTGAAGATGCAACATTTACAGATGGTACATACTTTCTGCCTGTGGAATCTCGATGGTCAACAATCATAAATACGCCTGCTCCACAGCTAAATGTCGCACTGGATACGGCACTTCACAGCATTGCAGCAACAAGCAAACATCTGAAAGGTTGTTTTGTAGAGAGCACATTTACTACACGCAATCTTTCACCAAACGACATAAAAAAAGTTGTAGACGAGGTAAACAAAATCAGCCACAAGACTTTTGGCGAGGAAAAAGACCTGATTGGTCGTGTATATGAATACTTCCTTAAAGAATTTGCGGTTAATGCGACCAAAGAAGAAGGCGAATATTATACCCCTCATGATGTTGTTCAGCTGATTGCTGCAATGATTGAACCGTTTGACGGAACATTATATGACCCCTGTTGCGGTTCAGGTGGTATGTTCATTCAGAGTGCTGATTTGATAAAATCAAAACAAGGCGATATCAGCCGTATCAATATATATGGTCAGGAAAAAGAACCTGCAACATATCGCCTTGCAAAAATGAACCTCGCACTGCGTGGGCTTAGTCATAATCTTGGCAATGAAGCAGATTCTACTTTTACACACGATTTACATAAGGGCATTTATTTTGATTACATTATGGCAAATCCGCCTTTTAACCTTAAAAGCTGGTATGACGATAATCTGAAGAATGATTCCCGCTGGGCAGACTATACCACACCTCCTGACAGCAATGCGAACTATGCATGGATTCTGCATATTCTCTCTCATTTGAGACACAAAAGCGGTGTTGCCGGATTCCTGCTTGCAAATGGTGCATTGAATGATGATGTTGCTTTTGAAATTCGTAAAAAGCTGATAGAAAATGACAAAGTTGAAGCCATTATCATTCTGCCGAGAGAGCTGTTTATTACGACGGATATAAGCGTTACGCTCTGGATTCTAAACCAGAATAAAAAGGGCGGTAATTATCATGGGCGTGAATTGCGTGACCGCTCTGGTGAGATTCTGTTTATGGATTTGCGTACATGGACGGAAAATCCTGTCAAGAGTGAACAAAAGAAAAAAGTCCGTCTCGTGTCGGAGCAGATTCAGAGAGCAGCCGACATCTATCATACGTGGCAGAACAGCGGAACAGATGGCACTGATTATGCTGTACCGGAATTATACAGAAGTGTTGGTAAGGACGAAATCAAGGAGAATCAATATACACTTACACCAAGCAAGTACATTAAGTTTATTGACCACGATTTAGAAATTGACTATGACACCGAAATAAAACGCATACAATCAGAAATGCAGGAGCTTATAAAACGTGAAAAGGCTTCTCAACAAATGCTGTCAGAAGCATTCAGGGGTATAGGATATGGCATTGACTAAACTTGGAAATTTTATAGAAACACTTGATTTAAGAAATAGTGATGATAAGTATGGAGAAAAATCTGTTGTAGGGTTATCAACTCAAAAGACAATAATTACTACAAAAGCTGATTTGTCCGGTGTGAAATTATCTTCATATAAACTGTTTCCGCCTAAGTCTTTTGCATATGTTCCTGACACATCTCGGCGGGGTGATAAAATGTCAATGGCATATAACAGCAGTAATGAAACATATTTAGTTTCATCAATTTCAATTGTTTTCAAGGTTATTAAGCCTGATAAACTGATTTCTGATTATCTGTTTATGTTTTTTAATCGCCCTGAATTTGACAGATATTCACGTTTTAACTCGTGGGGTTCTGCTCGTGAGACGTTTTCTTGGAATGAAATGCAGAATATAGAAATTGACCTACCGCCCGTTGACGTACAGCAGAAGTATGTAAACATATACAAATCTATGCTTGAAAATCAGAAATGCTATGAAACAGCCCTTGACGACCTGAAACTTGTCTGTGATGCCTATATTGAGGATTTGAGAAAAAAATATCCGTCTTGCAAAATAGGACAATATATAACAAAAAGAGATGAACGAAACAGCGATAATTCTATTAAGAATGTTATGGGAATTAGTGTAACAAAAGAATTCAGACTGCCTACTTCAAAAGTAAAAAGGGACGAATTAGCATCTTATAAAATTGTTCGTCCTAATGATATTGCTTTTGTTCAGACAACCCATAATGAAAAAGTTTTTGCATTTGCCTGTAACCTTACAAATAATAATATTGTCGTATCGTCTGTAAATGAAGTGTTTTTCACTGATACTAAATATTTGTTGCCTGATTATCTTTCACTTTACTTTATGAGAAAAGAATTTGACCGTTATGCAAGGTTTCATTCTTGGGGAACTGCAAGAGAAACTTTTACTTTGAAAGATGTATCAGATGTAGAAATTCCCATACCCGATATAGAAATACAACGCTCTATCGCTGATATATATAAAGTCTATATGGAACGCAAGCAGATAAACGAACACCTGAAAGCACAAATAAAAAATATCTGTCCCATTTTGATAAAAGGCTCTCTCAACGAAGGAAAGTGATAACATGGCAAAATTAAAAAACTATAACGGTCGTTTCTGCGAATCGGATTACGAATATGCGTTTATTTCCTTTTTGGAGCAGGAGGGCTGGACATATCTGTCAGGCGATAAAATGCCTCGTGTATACGGAAGAGATGTACTCAATACAGAGGATTTCAAAGCATTTATAAGCAAAACCAATCCCGACTTGAATCCTGACGAAATCAGGCAGATTTCCGACATGGTACGCCTTGTCGGTGCAGAGAGTGACTTTGCTGCACTGCACAAGGTCTATAGCTGGATGGTTGATGGCATTCAGTTCATACCGCATAACAGACAGCCACGTATGATTTCTTTGATTGATTTTGAAAAGCCGAAAAATAACCTGTTTAAAGTAGTTAATCAACTTACGGTTGACTATACAGACAATGGGCAACTCCACAACCGTCGCCCCGATGTGCTTTTATATATCAATGGTATTCCTGTGTGCATTATTGAGCTGAAGAATCCAACTGATGCGAAAGCAACGATTTACGAAGCATGGAAACAGATAAATATCCGTTACTGGCGAGATATTCCGCACCTGCTCCACTATTGCCTGTTAGCTTGTATCTCGGACGGTGTACATACAAGGCTTGGTACTGTCCGCACTCCATATGAGCATTTTTATGCATGGCGGCGGGTGAATGACGGTGATAAGGTATCTACTCTGCCATTTGAAGAAACGGAAACCATGATAAAGGGCGTATACAGTCCAAAACGTTTTCTTGAAATCTTCCGTGACTACATTTATTTTCAAGACCGTATTTACGATAAAGATGAGCAGGAAATTGTCTGCCGTTATCCGCAGTTTTTTGCGGTTCGGTTGCTGAAACATAGTATTATTGAATCTGTGCAGACCAAAAGTGGCAAGGGCGGTACATACTTTGGTGCAACCGGATGCGGAAAGACATATACAATGGCATTTCTTGCCCGTCAGCTTTCTTTGCGTTGCAGTGATATTTCCGAAATGGGTTCACCAACCATTGTTTTAATTGTTGACCGTGATGACCTGCAAAAGCAGGGTGCAAAGCTGTTCACCAAGAGTAAGGAGTTTTTGAATCTCGGAGAAGTCAGCGTTGTGCCGAATCGTGCTGTTCTTCGTCAGGAACTCGGACAGCGTGAAAGCGGTGGCTTCTATATCTGTACGATACAGAAATTCTGTGACCGAAAAGATGATGTTATTGGTCTTATCAACGAAAGAGCAAATATTATCTGCTTTTCTGATGAAGCTCACAGAACACAGCTCGCCCATTCTAAGAAGATTCAATTCAGCAAAGACGCTGACGAAAATATGAAAGCAATGATTTCTAAGCCCTATGCGAAAGTGCTTCGTGAAGCATTTCCGAACGCAACATTTGTCGGCTTTACCGGAACGCCAATTGCTGAAACTTATCAGACCTTTGGTGATGAGATTGACCGCTATACGATGGACCAAGCTGTTTCAGACGGCTTGACTGTACCTATCAAATATCATCCACGCATTACCAAAGTTCTTCTGGATAAAGAAAAAGTAAAGCAAATTGAAGATTACTATATGCTATGTGCTGATGAAGGTGCTTCAAAAGAAGATATAGAAGCAAGTAAAAAAGCGATGAGTTCACTTGAAATCATCTTAGGCGAGCCTTCACGTTTGGAGCGTCTTGCAGTCGATATACACAATCATTATGTATCAGCTTGTGCAGCTGCCCCGGACAGAATTCAAAAAGCAATGATTGTATGCTCGAATCGTAAAATCGCATATGACCTTTTAATGATATTCAAGAAAAAATATCCTGAATGGTTCGTGGAAAGAAAAGCACCGGAGGGAATAGAAGTTTCTAAAACAGAACTGCAAAATCTTAGAGATGTGCCGTATATGGCTATGGTTGCAAGTGTAGGCAAGAATGACCCTAAAGAGATGTATGACTATCTGGGTGGAACGAAAAACGACAAACGTTCTGATGAACTGGATGCTGCATTCAAAGCAGAAAAATCCAATTTCAGTATTGCTATTGTGGTCGACATGTGGATTACTGGATTTGATGTGCCGTGTCTTACATATATGTATAATGACAAACCGTTGCAGAAACATCAGCTTATTCAAACAATCAGTCGTGTTAACAGAAAATACAATGGTAAAAATTTCGGTTTGATTATAGATTATATCGGAATCAGAGATAATATGCGACAAGCGTTAAAAATATATGGTGGAGATACATCTATTGCTCCGACAGTTGATGATATTGAGCAGGCAACTATTATTTTCCATGAAAATATGTCTGTTTTGCGAGACCTCTTCAAGAATTATGACCTTTCACCATTCATGAATCCAGCTGCTAATCCGTTTGAACGATATCGCTTACTGGCAAAAGCAGCCGAGTATGTGTTTAGTTCTGTACAGGAACTTAGCATAGAAAGCAAGAAGAAATCGAATAAAGTTTCATTCAAGACCTATTTTCTGAAAACTGTAAAACGCATGAGAAATGCATATGACATTTGTCAGCCGTCTGGTAATCTGACCGAAGAAGAATCGGCACTGGCACAGTGCTTTATGGCTATTGCCGGATTTGTACGCAAAATGAGCGGTACAAGCGAAGTGGATACTGAAACAATGAATCGCAAAGTTGCCCAGATGGTAGAAGAAGCTCTGAAGTATAACAAGGTCGAAAACATTCTTGAAGAAGGTGAAGAGGAGGATATTTTCAGCCCTGAATACTTTGAAAAGCTTTCAAATGTCAAGATGCCTGCTTCCAAGTTGGAGTTGCTTATCAAAATGCTTAGAAAGCAAATTAATGAATACATGAAAACAAATCAGGCAGCTGCTAAAAAGTATAAGGAAATGCTTGAAGAAACCATCCGTATTTATCATGAAAGACGAAAACATCTAACTGCCGAAGAAGCAGGTGAAACACAGGAAAATGTCTCCGAAGAAATTATCAGGAATGCTACGGAACAGGCACTGAAAATTCTGAAAGATATGCAGACTGACCGTGAAAGTTTCCGCAAAATGGGACTCACATTTGAGGAAAAAGCATTTTATGATATTCTCATGATGTTTCGTGATAAGTATAATTTTGAATATGGTGAGGATAAAGTCATTGATGATATTGTGGTCAATGATAAATGCAGAATTCTTGCAAAAAAGGTTAAGAAAATCATTGATGTCAAATCCTCATTTGCGGATTGGCTTAATAATCAGCACATTCGTGATCAACTTAACTACGACATTAAAGTCTGCCTTATTAAAAACAAATATCCGCCACAGTATAGCTCCGAAGTCTTTAGAAAGGTTATGGAGCAGGTAGAGGGTAAAATCGAAACTCATTAATACTACAGAGATTGTACATCAATACTCTCAAACACAGGAAGGAGAATAAATATCATGAAAAAGATATTATCACTAACATTGTCGCTTTCTATGGCACTGTCCGCCGGTACATTTACGGCGTTTGCGAAGGACACACCTGTAGCTGTCGAAGTGGACGAAACTGTATATGCACAGCTTATGGAGAATAAGTGGATATGTGACAGCAATTCAGACGGAATCATTACAGAAGCAGAACTTAATGAAACAACATATCTCAACATTGACCTCGACGGAATCAATGACCTTTCTTGGGTATCCAGGCTGTCGTCCTGTCGTTATATTAGTTTCAAGAACGGAACTTTAACAGATTTTTCAGCATTAAAGCAAATGCCAAAGCTCCGTTCGATGAGTATGGATAATGTTCCTCTTACTGACATATCTTTCATGAAAGAGCTTGATTTGGAAAGCTGTGATTTGAAGAACATGGAGCAAATCACTGTAGCACAGCGAATGGACGTCCTTAAATGGACTGCACCAGATATTTGGGCTGGTACGTCAGGTGAAATTACCTGCGCACCCAGAAATCTGGTAGACTATAGAATCACTCTTGAAAACAGCGATATTGCAGTGTTCCTGAACGGAACAAATACCGCAGTGAATTCATATGAGCATATCTACGGACTTTCAGCCGGAACAACAGCCTATACTGTTTCTCTTGAAGGACAGGACTATTACACAGGCGAACTGAATATCAAAGAAACGCCCGATGCGTATAATCCTCAGCTTCATAATACAGTGGTCACAAACTTTGAGTTGGGATATAGTAATTACTACAATCCCGACCCCGAAACTGGAAACAGCGGTCAGCTTGCCTTAGTAAATGGAACACTTTATAGTATAAGTGGCAGTGAAGTCAAAGTCGTTGAAACTGACGTTGCTGATTATGAATATGTTTATAAGCGAAACTATAACGGTTCTTATAACTATGCAGACATGGTTCTGAAAACTGATGGAACACTTCTTTTGAACGGTGAGTCTATCATGAACACACCTGTGCGTGCTATGTATGAAGGATATATTCTTGCAGAAAATGGAGATATTTACACAATCGTACCGAAAGGCGATGGATTTACAATAGCTACAGTTGCGTCGGATTCCAAGGAATGGGTAGAGGATTGCAGTCCTCTCTATATCACAAAAACAGGTCATCTGAAATATTATAGCTACAAACTGACAGGAGATGGAAAAGTCAGCGTTTTTACCGGCAACACTAATATCGGAACGCCTGTCAGCGCATATAAAGCAGGTTCAACTTGTTATGTTGTAGACGGTGCGCATACTCTCTATGAGTTGAATTTTGATGGTACTTTCACAAAAACGAAATTGGCTGATAATGCTGTTTCCGTTGGCATTTCCGAGGATTATGGAAGAATCGAGTATGTAACTACCGAGGGTACAACGGAATTGATACGCAGTATGGGAATTGGTGTTTCTGACTATCTTAGTATAGCAGGAAAAAATTTGGGTATTAAAGCTGGTACATTCTATATTCATCAGTACCAGGAGCGAGGAATTGAGGAAAGTGATGCCGTATTCAGCTATTACATAAACAGCTCACGTACAATGTCGCTTTCGTTTTTAGGCAACTATTGTGGACTGACAAATGTTGAAAGCCAAATCTGTTCAACCTATGACACTGCCCGGGAACATGGCTATGTTTATTTCCTTCGTACAGACGGAAGTATCTGGCAGTATAATCTGGACACACAGCAGTGGCAGGAGGCAATTGCAGGAACTACTCCAATAGTAGTCCCTGAAAAAATTAAGGGCGATGTAAACGCTGATGGTTTCTTTAACGTTTCCGATGTCGTTCTGCTCCAGAAATGGCTGCTTGCTGAACCAAACACAGAGTTAAAAGACTGGAAAGCGGCAGACCTTTGCGATGATAATTTACTCGATGTGTTTGATTTGTGTGTTATGAAGAGCGAACTGCTGAACGGCATGAGGGGAAATGAATAAAGGTGTGTGTGTAAATCCATTATGAAATATTCAATACCTGTAATCCTACACGATGTTCTATAAAAGGAACATACAGAGTTCTTCGACAATGGTATAGAAAGACTCATTTTTTGCAAATAGATTGAATTTATTATGGTGACTGGTTTAAGTCCTCAAAGGATAGACACAATTGTAAGTATGAAATGCGATGAATGATAAAACTTATTGAGAAAAAACGTGGCACGAAAAAAGTATTCCGCAGATGATTCTGACAGGAGCATCATGCGATGATATTTTTGTAATAGTACTGTTTTCTGTTTTTGTTTCTGCAAATCAGGAAAACTCCGTAAGAATCATAAAATCCGTGGCAGTATTAAAGTTATAATTTTACTTGCAGTATCATTCCTGCTTATGTCAATTGAAGAAAAACTGAAAAATTATATTGCAGTATCTGAACTTTTTGCAGTTACTGCTATGGATTGTGTAATCAGATTAAAATCCAATAAAAAAGTATCTGACAGACTTTCAGAAAAATTCGGAAAACTGTGGATAGCTGCGGAGATATTATTATTTGTTCTTGTTGTAGCATCAGTTGATATACGTTACACTTTTGATGCAGTAATTTCAGCATAAAAGAAAGATTTCTCTGAGTAATTGCGTATCTTCCTAAAGCAACCGTGCAGGCTGCAATTGGTTAAATACCTTTTTGCCATTAGGAAAAATCGTTTATCAGTTGCCGTTCTCGCAATAATTATTACTGTTCCATTAGGTGCTTTGGAAATTGATAACAGTTATAAAAAATTATTACAGGGCGATAAGCAATAAATATCAGATTTTTAGGAGTATTTTACAAAAATAAAATCAGGGCGAAGCTTGAATACTCCGCCCCTATTTTCAGAAAAGTCCGGCAATTTTGTTCATGCTGTCACACATAAGGTCAAGTGATGAGTGACAGTATAAGTCCATTGTTATCTGTACAGTTGCATGGCCTAAGATGTCACTGATAGCCTTGACATTTACGCCATTTTCGATAGCTCTTGTTGCAAAAGTATGACGAAGAGCATGAAAATTAGCGTGTTCTATTTCTGCAATTTTAAGCAGATAATTGAGAGCATCACGCATTGTATGTGGTTCAACGCACGTAGCAAACGGCATTGAGAATACAAATCCGTTAAGCATAATCGGAACGCCAAGAGACATATATTCCTGTTGTTGTCGTTCCTTGTGTTCAAGCAGTTTTATCCAGACATTCTGCGGTACTGGAATTTCTCTGTATCCTTTTAGAGTTTTGACATTGCCTTCAATGAGCGTAGTGGAGCAGGTATCTTCATCATCCTCGTCGATTTCTTCAAGCTCGTTCAGATTTTTCTTGATACGCTGGAGAGTACGGCTTATTTTGATAGTACACCTTTTGAAATTCACATCAGTCCAGCGTAATGCACATAGTTCACCGATACACAGACCAGTGGCAAGGTCAAAAAGAATTGCAAAGCCGAGTCTGTGAGTATGTATTACGCTTAAAAGTTTTGACTGTTCATCAACAGAAAGTACACGCATTTCCTTTTTCTCCTGACGTGGGATTATTGATAATAATTCCGTTGATACAAGCCTGCTCCATAGCTTGGTGAAGCATATTGTGGAGATTTCAGATGGTCTTTGCAGATAGACTACCTTTGCCGTTGGTTCGTCCGTTTTCAAACTTCTGGTTATAGAAGTTTTGAATTACGGCAGGAGTAACTTGTTGTATCGGAATATCGCCTAATATCGGGATAATGTGATTGTGGACATATCCCTC
>JAIDQQ010000037.1 GCA_029062165.1 Ruminococcus sp. | reverse complement strand
TTAAATGTACTTTTTGTAAATTTTACATTCTGTATTTTTTTCATACTGATTTTTGACGTTTTGCGTGTCAAATTACAGTAACAATGGAACGTATGAAATAACTATCAATAATTAAAGTACACTTTTGTAAACATAAAGAAAAAGGGCTGTAAAATGCCCTTTTTTAACAGTCACAAACGTCACGATGGCGACTGACTGATACTTTCAATAGACGTACTCAGCGAATATTCCTTTTCTAAATATAATTTGATTCGGTTTTCGGAAACATCTTTTCATTCCTGACGGTCAAGAGTACGCATATGTGTAAGTTCGTTAAACTCAATTTTTCCACTGAAAATAAGGTCATTCCGGAAAATCAGTTCAAGATTCTGCACGGTATTTTTCACAGAATTGTCAGTTTTGTTGCGTTTCAGATTGGCTGACCAGTCGGCAATTTTTTCAGCATTCAGATTGTCAGACCATTTAACTTTCTCGAAATTCAACTCCTCATCGACGAGTTCTTTCAGGTTTGAAATCAGTTTTTGACGGTCTTTTACGAGAAGTTCGTTAACGTCCTTGCAACCGCTCCAGACGTCCGGAAACGCCGTAATATAGGGATTTTATGCTCTTCGCACAGTCTTGAAAGTTCAGTCGTTGCCTTAAGACCGGCTTTATCGCTGTTGAGTGTGAGAATTAAAACAGTTTCCGATAAATCATAGTTAAATATTTTATTTATATTGCTTACCGAACCCAACCGATACACGCAAAACCATATTGAACGCTCCCGAGTGATGCGAGCCTGTCCAGCTGTGACACAATGGGCAGATGTACTGGTTTTTTCCTCCATTTATCGACGGTTGCATGACTTCGTTGACGTAGTCAAGCAGAAATGCTTTGATGTTTTCTAATTCGGATTATGATATAATTCACACATACCACCAAACACGGAGTATGTAAGAAAAAAAACAACTTCGTTCTGAATGGACGGAGTTGTTTTACTTTAAATGGAAAGGAGGGAGTGCTATGACAGAAAAAGAACTTGAAAAAGTATACGTTGAAAACGGTCTGAAAGATTATAAGCTGAGAAATTCTGATGACCTTAAAGCAGTTCACGGTGTGGATATTGCGGAAATCAAAGGCTACAACAAACTTAATGTCAATACAGAATTTTTCAGAACAATGCTCATTCGTTTCTACAATGCACAGGGACTTGAAAAACGTTCTGAAATCAAACCGTTAGCTGTAAAATACGTATCACGCACAAAAACAAGAAAACCATATCTTCATTTTGAAGTAGAAATCGGCGACTGCAAGGAATACTTTCACTTCAACGGAAATGGCGAATGGTACTGAAAGGAGATGAAAAGCATGAAATATACAGAAACAGTAAGAAAATACAACGGAATACCGGTCTATGACTGGGAACTTGACATGGTTAAAAACTGGACACTGAATGAAATCCGTAACAGAATATGGGGAGAAGTAAGTTGTGGTCAGCGTGTTCAAAGAAAAGCAAAAAATCAGGAGGAATTTATGTCAAAAATCAGACCCGAAAACGTACAGTACACAACTCCGGAAAGTGCATACAATGCCGGAGAACTGCTGTACAAAAAACAGCTTACCAACAGTGAAACAGATGAGACGTTCTATCAGATTCGTCCGATATTCGTTGTTGACCACGGAGATAAAGTAAAAATTTCCGTTCCGTTTCTTTACAAGTTCTTTCAGAAGAAGGAAACTATACTGAATAATATCATAAAAAACGGTCTTGACGGCATAATTGATTTTATCAAAATGTTCCGTTCGGTTTACTCCGTAATGAATACGAACGTTCTTCCGGCGGTCTATATCAGACCCGCAGACAAAAACAGAAAATATAATAAAACTTTAAGGCAGATTTTTAATAATACGAGAAAAAAAGCAGAAGAAATATACAGTAAATATACGGTATATTTTAACTACCGTACTGCTGATAATCCGGAAAATACCGGAAAAAACTTCATGTTTCAGGACTATCAGTTTTATTAACGGGACATCTCTACTGTTACCGCAAAGACTGGATAAATAAAACTGTTTTTCAGATAAAATGCCTTGAAATAGGCATAACACCGGATTACAGGCTTCAGTTTGATGTCAGGACTTTTACTTCCGTACTTCTGAAAAAGCAGATTACATTCGATAAGAAAAAATTCAAGGACTATCCGCAGTATGTTATGTCGGCAGATAAAACATTGAGGCGTAAACTCAAAACCGATACCGATACACCGTTTATCATGCGACAGAAAGACGGCGAAAGAAATAGTATTGATTTTATGGATTTCCGGAATATCAAGGTTTTTGAAAAAAGCAAAATGGGTGTTGTATCGTCTGTAATTCTTAAATTCAACGAAAAGTTTTCGGATATAACAAAGATTGATTTTCAGAGTATTTCCGAATATGAATCTGTTCCCTGTATGAGACATGACAGAGAACCAGATATAAAATTTATCAGGGAAAATATGCAGTCACAGAAAATTTACATAGTGGATAAAATCAATGATGAGTATTCTTCGGAATTTTGCGGACGGTTACAGAAAATACTTTCTGACGAATATCATATTGATTCGGAAATCAGAAAAAGAATAGTTAAAAACAGTATGAATCTCTGTCTTATTCATAATGCGGAATATTATATCAAAAAAAAGCAGAAAGACCCTCATAAGCAGTATTCAGATACGATAGTACAGCGTATAACTTTTGAAGATTTTAAACTTCTTAATCAACAGAAAAAACCGTCGGCGACTATTGCACAGGCTCTACATGAACTCCTGATTAAAGCTGATTTACTTGACAGTAAGATAACATTATTTGACTGGTCTGCTATGGGCATTAACTGTGAAATTTCTTTCGGAATCAGAACCGAAAAGGACAAACAGATACATTACTTTTTCATGACCGTCAGACCGGACGGCACTTTTGAATTTGATAAACCGGAATTTACTTTTTTTGAAGAAAATAAATACAGTAAATGTATTGAAATCTTTGAAGATAATCCTGAAACTATCAGGGGCGTTATTCTCGACGAATACGGCAATATAAATATAATAAGAGATACCCGTCTGGTGACGATACCGGAAATTTTTAAGGTACGTCATGAACTTGAAAACGGTAATACCAAAATAAAAAACGAAGTAAAGAGAGAAGAGTTATTCCCGTCAGTAATTGATATAAAATATTTTGAAATTAATAATTCAAAATATTATTTTGCCGGAGTAGTCGGGAAAAGCCTTGACGATATGTCAACGGCTGTAAATATACGCCGGATTGATATATATGAAGATTCCGAGGAATTATTTTCCGGATTATTAAAGTTAATGGACGTCGGATTTGTACGTAACAGGCAGTTGACTGTTGTTCCGTTTCCTTTCAAGTATCTTAGAGAATACGTAAAAAAATACGGTTTTCAGATAATTTGACAGGTGACTCGCAAAAAAATCCTGACAGGACTTTTTTTAAAAGTAAGATATTTTTACTGTTGAAAACAATTCCGGATTTAATAAAATATCGGAGTGGAAGCACTTCCAGTTACGATTCAAATACAGCAGACCTTGAACTTACAATCAAGGTACAGAACGCACTTAATGACTTCAAAACTGATATAGTCAGCGAAAACCGTGAATATCTTGACGAATTTATAGAAGATTTACACAAGTATAATAAAATGAAACGTGGAAAATACAAACTGAATCTCAATATAAGAAGTATTGAATGTGAAAGCCGTAAGACAGAAGATAAAATACAGCAGAGATAGACAGTCTCGTTGATATATGCGAAACAAAATCTGAAGAATTTGAGCGTATAAAACAGGTAAAAGAATCCAACGAAGACGATGTAGAAAAGAAACAGTTAAGACTTTCGCATTATATCGCTATGTGCGAATACGGTATAAATCAGCTTGTTTAGACCAATCCCGACAGCCTGCATAGTTAAATAATTGTGCAGGCTGATTTTTTCGACAAGGAGTAAATTATGGTAACGAATAAAAATTTATATGAAATGATTACTTCCCAGATGAGTAACAGTAAAAGCCTTGCGGACGGCATTACGAGTATACAGAAAGATACGGCAATTATAATGGAAACTCTACAGCTTATCTTGACTAATATGATGCTGAATAAAATTTCAGATGATATTAAATGATACAAGAGGTAAATCAGGACTAAAAAAAGAGCGTCCACGAAAAAAACGTAATCAAGAATAACAGCATACTGAAAAAGCTAAGTTTTTCCCTGTAAACGTGGCTTTTTTCTGAATTATATATCTTTATCAGAGTATGAAAAAGTATTATATGACTGAATCAGAGCTTGTTTTAAATCTTCTTCAGAAAGATTATGCATATTAACAAAACTATAGTTTAAATTCATATCAGTTAAATTTCCGTAAATATTTTCCTTTAATAAATTGTATTCTTCTTCAGTTATTTCCGTATTTTTCTGATAATCATAGTATTTCAGGGTAGGGGAATAAATTTCAATATCCTTATTTTCGTATATTCTTGAAAAATATTCCGTAGAAACAATAGCGTCAACTGAATCATGATAGGCAAAACTGCTGAAAGTATCGGAGTTATACATAATACCGCTTTTATACGTATTATTGCCGAAATACTCCATAATGTGTGTATTTTTATTGTAGTATAGTTTCAATTCAGAATCCGGAAAATCCCGTAAACCCGATATATTCATTTCAGAAATTTTATTATCAACAATATTATAAAATTTAAGATAAGTAAACATACCAGAACCACCCGAAATTTTAGTTGTAAGTTCAGGTTCACCGTCGAAATCAATATCTAAAAAACCCACACTTATATTATCGGAAAATAAAGCCGATTCGCTCCATACAGCATAATTATCCATAAATAAATCAACGATTCTTACACTTTTTCCGGTATCAGAAGAGTTACCGCAAACAAAAGACGAACATAACACAGCTGTCATGACTGACGAAACAAATTTTTTCATAATTTTATTACTCCTGTATATCATATTTTTAAGCATTATATCACAAATTATAATATTTGTCAATATATGAGCGAACTTCCGGAAGATACGGAAATCAGTTTTATTGACTTTTTTTGTAAAATATGATACAATTTAATTGCAGTTCTTTAAATTCAGTAAAAATATCTTGCAGAAATGGTATATGATACGATTTTATTACTGAAAAACCTGCTCCTGTACATTAGGACTATAACAATCTGAAAGGAGGTCTTTATTATATGATAATAATACTGAAAACTTAATACAGATAAAAATTCAATGAAAGGAGTTTATTGTGAAAACAAAAAATTTTTTAATTACATTAATAGTGATTCTGATTTCTTTATCATTCATGACGTTCTGTCCGACAGACAACAATTATCTTACTGGAATTATTCAGTCTTATGCCACCGAAGGCAGACTTTATAACCAGTATGACCCGAAGTGGAAAAACATTAAATTCACTAAATACTCAAATTATGCCAATGATATGTATACATCTGGTTGCGGAATATTTTCTTTCTGTAATGCTATATACGCTCTGAACGGCAATACTCCCGACGCTGTGGAAATCGCAACATGGGCAGTAAATAACGGTTCTTATCAGCCTGGTAATGGTGGTATGTATCGTCATCCGTTTTATAATGTAGTCCAGTCGGCATATGGTGACAGATTCAATTTTAAAGTTGACGGTGAATATTATGGTAAGGTAACGGATTCAAGACTTGTCAGCCATTTAAAAAAAGGCGGAGTTGCCGTAATTCACGTATATAATCATTTCATGGCTATTTCCGGATATAATCCGCTGAATAATACATATCACGTTATCGAAAGTGCCGTATATAGCGGACGAGGTTTACAGCCGGAAAGTTGGGTATCTGCATCTAAAATGAGCAGTGGCAGTACTGATGTTGACTGGTATGCATTAATCAGTAACAAAAACAGTATATCAATAACTTCCGGTATGTCAGTTTCAGACGAGACTATACCTTATTTACTCAAAAAGGGTTCAGATTTCAGTATACAGGGGAATATTGAATCATATCTGCCAATTAACTCCGTACAAGGTGGAATCTATAATGAAGACTGGTCTGTAACGCAGTATGCAGAAGACAAACCGCATAAGACATCATATAATCTTGCACCTTATTTTGATAATCATATAGATTTCAGTCAGCTTGAAGAGGGTAAATATTACTATCTTATCACGGCTACGGATTCAGGCGGTAAGGAATATCCCCTTATAAACGTTGATTTTTACGTAGGTAATTTTGATATAACCCATAATTTAAAGACGGCTTCAGAATATATAAGTATGAGCAGGTCACAGGGGGAAACTAAAAATATAGTATTTTCCTATGAAAACTATGAGGGTGATGTTGTACTTTCATTTGAACACGGAGAAAACAGTGTTACTGAATGTGATTGGGGTCAATGGTCTGGTAATTCAATACCGCTGATTATAAGCGGAACAGATGACGGTACGGAAATAATCACTGTACATATGAAAGATGCAGATACAGAAGAAGTAATTGATACCATATACATTATGGTCAGCATTACGAGTGAACCGTTTGAATTTACCGTATCTTCCGATTACGTTACTATACGCAGTGAGGAAAGTGAAAAAATTGTATTCGGTTATAAAAATTATAATGGTAATGTTTCAATAAGTTTTGAACATGGCGAAAATGAAATTACTTCTTTAGACTGGAAAGGCTGGAATAATGATACAGGTACACTTGACATAAGAGGTTACGCACAGGGCGAGGAAATAATAACAATATATCTCAAAGACAGCGATACTGAATATATACTCGCAACTGCAAAAATAAAAGTTGTTGTAAAATTAAAAACAGAACTCATTGCCTCGGAATACGCACTTGATATAGACATGGACAATAATGAACAGAAAAGCATTACATTTTCCTATAAAAATCCACCGTTAGATTCAAAGGGTTGCAGTATAAACTATAAACACGGCGAACACAAAGCGGTTGACTTGGAGTGGGGCGAATGGAATGAACATAAGATAACATTGAATATAAAGGGCTACAGAACAGGCACGGAAAATCTTAAAGTAATATTATACGATAAGACGACCGGCGAATTACTTGACGAACAGACAATAGAAATCAGAGTAACGGGAACACCGGAAATTATATCGTCAGAAGATAACATTTCACTGAATTATAATACGCAGGAAAGTAAAACGGTTGAATTTACTATGTTAAAATATCCGTATGATTGTTCGATATTCTACGTACACGGTAAAAATCCGGTGACAGACTGTAAATGGAACGGTTGGAACGGAAATACAGATACATTGCTGATAACTCCGACAGCACCAGGGACGGAAACTATTACCATTGAAATACGTTCAGCAGGAGAGGTAATTGTTTCTACGGAAATCAATGTGACGGTCACGGCAGAATTGAATGTAAAATTCGATGCAAACGGCGGTGACGTAAATATATCTGACAAAACTGTTACATTCGGCGAAATGTATAAGAATCTGCCTGTACCGGTAAGAGAGGGATATATTTTTGACGGTTGGTATACGAAAAAAACAGACGGAATAAAAATAACAGCCCATACAGAAGTATCTTTAACCGGTAATCAGACACTTTATGCACACTGGACAGAAAAAGTAATAGAAGGTGACTGTAACAATGATGGTGTGTTTGATGTTGCAGATGTTATAATGTTACAGAAGTGGCTTATCTGTGACGATAATGTTACTATGAAGAAATGGAAAAATGCTGACCTCAATGAAGATAATGTACTTGATGTATTTGACCTTGTTGCAATGAAAAAACAACTTATAAATAAGTAAATCAGAAAAAAATGACGGCTTTGTTAAAAAAACAAGGCTGTCATTTTGATTATGACGTAAAAAAAGATGGTGTATTCATGTACATTATCTTATCAGTTATTTTATTTCCGAGGAATTACTTTTTATATGTTTACTGGTTATTTCAGATACATCACTGATAGCCATAAAAGCAGAACAGTCATCTTTGTTATTTAAGTTTCGACTTTATATTATGTATCCGTTTATACAGATTCCCGACAGTAAGATTAAATTTCTTTGCAACATCTTCGGAAATTTTATCGAAAATATCATTTATACCTTTAATAAACAATAAATGAAAATCCGGTCTGATAAACCGGATTTTTTCATTTTGCATATGGAAATAATTCAGATTAAATCTTCTTTTCTGAACATAATATAACCTGTCAGTAAATAGCAGACGGATAAAAAAGTATAAAGAAAAACATAAGAAATCTGAAAAATACTGTCCGTAGTATTTTCTAACAGGAATCTGAATAAAAACATTCCGAAAAGGTGGGATAATTCAAATGAAAATAACTTGATTCCGGTTAAATTCAATAAAAAAACATTATATTAAATGCTATCATTATAATTAAACTGCCCCCAATTCCACCTATTGCACTTCGTGTTATAAAACAAAATGACAGACTAAGTATCTAATATGATATATATGTAACAGTTTATGTAAAGAAAGATATGAAAAGTCATTAAATTTCACAAAGAAATTCCAAATTTTCTTTACATAATATCAAAGAATTTCTCAAAGAGATTTCAGCCAGTCAAAAAGATTTTTGTCCTTTTTTCATGAAGGTGTCTCAGAATCAGCAGGATTGTTGTAGGCTTTTGTCAGTGTCTCAAGGTTCATGTTCTCATCGGCTCTTGCATAAATTTCTGTTGTAGAAATGTCAGAATGACCAAGCAAATCACGTATATAAACAAGATTTACTCCGGATTGCAACAGATGCATCGCTTTGCTGTGCCGAAGCCAGTGAGGAGTTATCTTTTCAGGCATATCTGCTGTACCCTGATTTCTTGCTGAATCAGCATATTTTTGTAAAATATAGGTAATTCCGCATCTCGTAAATTTTTTCTTCTGCTTGTTAAGAAAAAGAAGCTCATTACGATTAACAGTTACACTTTTTCCATAAAAAGTTGTTCTGTCCGGTTGTGTAAGAAGTGCTTTTGTATGTTCAAGTGTCAGGTATTTCAGTGGTGACTTCTGTGCTTTTTTCATCAGGACAGAAAGAATTTTCTGACAATGTGCGATATATTCCGGAGCTTCCACGGCAACATATGCAAAAAAAGAACGAATTGATGCAAGTCTGTGATTTCTTGTAGATACTTTGCAGTTACGTTCGTTTTCAAGCCAGTCAAGAAAACGGAATATCAGGTTTCTGTCAAGATGAGAAACTGTAATTTTTTCGGGCGGAAGTTTTTCATAATCCCTGCAATATTCCATCAGAAGTAAAAATGAATCATGATATGAATAAATCGTATTGTTTTTTACTCCATGTACTGACGGAAGGTATACAGTCAGATATTTTGTCGTAGAATGAATATTTTTATGACCCATATATGTGGATAATAAAGGGAGCTTTGTATGCAGGTCTGCTCCTTCTGCAATCCATTTCTGAAGCACATGAACCGCAAATGTATGCCTCAGGGCATGAAGTAAAATATTCGTCGTCTGAATCCCAGTTTACTGCATTGATGTAGCTGTGCAGTGAAAGTGGTAAAAACTTGTCACAGCCGTTTTTGCTGTCTTTAATGTTAAGAAATCCTTTTTCAGCGTCAACATCTTTTCGCTGCAATTCACATACTTCGGCTTTTTTTCTGGTCTGTCGCTTTCATAAGACGAGTGATTTCATCGCTGGTGACACCTTGCTCACTGGAAAATCTGCAAAATCTTGAAAGACATTTAGGTTCAGATTTATACCTGAATCCAAGACTTCTTTTGAAATTTACAAACTGTACCGCCTTTTCAGCAAATACACCTGTCATTTCCGGCATTTTTTAGATAATCAATTATTGCATCGCCTACATCGTTCATTAAAGGAAGTTCAACCATATTTCCGGTCTTTTTCTGAACCCTGATAATCTTCTGCCTTTCCAGTCAATATCAGAAAAACGAAAATCGGAAATATCACCTGCACGCAGACCACTTCTTGCAATCAGCAGAACAATAGCATAATCTCTTTTGCCACACGGATTTCCAAGGTCGATGGTAGTCAGAAGTATTTTTATTTCTTCGGATGTTAAACTAACGGAACACGGCTTTGCCGGCAGTAGTTCACATTCGGGATTTCAACAGTATTTCAGATAAAAGCGAACATTTCTCATATTCTGACAAACCGTTGTTTTTTCATACTGTCTGCTAAGTGTTTCAAGAAATTCAAGTCCGAAGTCAAAGCTAATTTAAAATTGACATATTACTGCGTTTGTGATACAATAAAAATATTGAAAATCGGGAGACAAAATCATGTTTATACACACTTGCGACATCTGCGGAGCAGATTTGCCCGATTTGTGGGAACACTTACACGGTGACGGCAGGCTCTCAGAAATGTTTTAAGGACTGCCAGAAAAAGCAGACTGCACTTCGTAAAAAGTCGCCCGATGCAAAATATCTGAAAGAAAAATATAAATCGCTGAGAATTTACATTCCAAACGGTGAACGTGATGCAATCAAAACTTATGCACAAAATCAGGGATTGAGTGTGAATAAATTATTTTTAATTGCACTTGACGAATACAAGAAAAAATACGTATAAATTACTCCAAATCGCCTTTTTTGCATTTCATTTCCTGTACGTTTTTTTCATTTCGGAGATAATCGGCAAGTGTCTGACGTGCATAATTCAGCTCCGCAACGGTGGACTTCAAATCAGAATACTCTTTGTTTTTTTCGGAACGCTCCTGAATAAGGACGTTTCTTTTTTTGTCCATACTTTCGGGAGTCGGAAAATGACCGTCCAGAAAGCGTTCTCAGTTCGTCAGTAATGGACTTGTATTTCTGAACTTTTCGGGCAGTTTTTATTTTCAGCGACAAATCTTCAATCTACGTATTCAGCGAGTTTAACTGCTCCGACAAAGCACCGATTTTTGAATAGTCCGTCAATGCAACGCTTTCCAGGTGTTCATTATTTTCGATTTTGTACTTTGTAAGAATGTTTATAACTCGTGATGCCTCCTGCATATTTTTGATGTCTGCCCAGCATTCCAGACCGGACGAAAATTGCATTTTGTCGGTACAGATAATATCGGTTTTCAGAGTGTATGTCATAATACTCTTGTACATAGCTATTCTTCGGGAAATCTGTTTGCTTTCATAGTACCGGCCGAAAGTTCTCGCACGAGCGAATTTCTTTTGTCCGTCAAGCCTGAATTTCAGGTCAATGACGTGTTCGGGATTGTACACAACTTCGATATTATGCAATCTGCACTTTTTCAGAAAATTTTCAAAATCGTTGCTCTCCTTTACAACTTGGTCAATCGCAAATTTCAGCTTTGCTTTCCATGACAAATCCTGTCGGTTCATATCCCATTCATAGTGTGATTTTCCCTTGATTTTCGTGTGTTTCGACAGTACGTCCGTCAAACATATTCACGTTATTGAAAATGCAGTGCAAATGAATGTGTTCCTTGTCCTTGTGTACGGCAAGATAATACTGATATTCGCCTTTAAGAAATTTGTCGCATAGTTCAATACCGATTTTTAAAGCCTTTTCCTGAGTAACCTCATCAGGAGAAAAACTTTGGATAAAATGCTGTGAAAGTATCTCATTTTTTCCTGTTCCCATACGGCGAATCTGTGTGAAATTTTTGCTTGCCTGAACCGGATTTTTGTTGCAACCGAATGTATGAATCAATTTGCCGTTATTGGTTTTTTTGCCGTCTTATGCTATTGCTGAAACTTCTGTAACTCGTATTGGAAATATCTTTGTTGTCGCCATAATTCGTTTATATCCCTCTGAATTTCTGAAATATCCTCCGCATAGATGTTGCCTGTTGAGTTCACACGCACGGCAATCTGATTGATATTTGATGCGATTCCCGAAATATTTCTGCTGATATTTTTCAGCTTTTTGTCGTCAAGTTTTATGACAAATCCCTTGAAAATCATTGCCCTCATAAACTGGCTTTTTGACCTGCATTTGCTCAGCAAAAATTTTTCTTCAAGCAGTTTATTTTCTTCATCATTCACACGGAATTTTATTGTAATTTTTCTGCTGTCATCTGACAATTTCATCATCTCACTTTTTAAAAAATCAGGGTCTTAGGGAGTAAATGCTAACAACTTAAGCATTGCGACCCTGTATGTAAAAGAAATCAGATAGAAAATTCAGGATAAAAAAGTATAAATAATTATTTCGGAGGAGAAAAAATGAACAGCTTTTTTTGTCAGGTACTCAGAAAGGCGTCAGATATGATTTATTCGGATGAATTCAAAAAAAGAATATTACAAATAAAAAATCGTTTGTAAGAAACAGGAAATTAACTTTTCTGATTGTTGTTTCCATGATTTTAAATATGATGACAAAAAAAACACAGATTGAAGTCGATAATTTTTTTGAAACAGTGCTTGAATAAAGCAAGAAAAAATATATCTACTAAAGCTTTCAAAAAAATAAAATCCGGAGATACAAACGTATCTTTACCGTTGACGGTTCGGAACTGCAAATATTTAATGCGTCTTCAGAGTTTATGTTTCAGGGGAGTAAAAGAAATTTCCGGAAATGATTTCAGGATTACAATTACCCATAATGATAAAATTTGCTCTGTAAGAATTGTTCGTGTTGTACTGAAATCTGGAGAAGTTGAAACATTGATTACAAATCTTTTGGAAAATGAACTGGATACAGATAAATTCAGGGAACTTTATTTTCTGCGGTGGAGTATTGAAACTTCTTTTGATACCTTGAAAAATAAATTCCTTATTGAAAAATTTTCCGGTAAATCGTTTGTCGCTGTTTTTCAGGAGTACTATTCCATTATGTTTCTTATAACTGTATGTCTGCAATGAAGCTCACTGTTGACCATAAACTGAAAAAATCAAAAAAACATTGCAGATACCTTTACGAAGGAAATTGCAGTCTAATAATCGGATGTTTCAAACACAGAATTTCTGCCATAATTCTATATCCTCATAAACAAATTGCATTATGCCAGAAACTTATTCTTTTATGTATACGCCAACCTGTTCCTATAATTCCTGACAGGTTTTTTCAGCGCCCTCTTTTTTCTCATCAACGTAAAGTTTTTTCTCCTAAGTTTTCTATCTGATTTTACATACAGGGTCGCAATGCTTAAGTTGTTACTATTGTTTGAGGAAGTAACTCATACACTTGATGGTGACTCAAATGGTGACAGTACTGTTAATATATCTGATGCGGTTGCTTTACAGAAATTTTTGCTCGGTACAGGTAATCTGACTAACTGGAAAAATGGTGATCTTTGTCAAGACGGAAAAATCGATGTGTTCGACATGGTAGAAATACGAAAACTTATAATATAAAATAAATAACTCTCTGTCTGCATATTTGAGAGTAAATAATATTCTACTCAGGGAAAAATCAGAATCTCCGCAATCCGAAAACTGTGGAGATTTTTATTTATATAAATACAGAAAAATATTTTGTAATTTTTATTTGTTGATTTCTAAAACATTTCCGTTCATAAGCGTACTTCCGGCATAAATGATATATTTCATTTTACTTTCAGATGCGATTCTTCAACAGCGACTGCTTTTACAACCACAAGAAGTATCAGAAAATAAAATCAGATGGCAGTACAACAGGTTATGACAAATACTAATAAAAATATATAATTAAAAAGGTATCGCCTATAATTTTTCTTTTTCAAAATATTTGTAAAACAATATACTATTGCATTTTAAGGAAATTAATGCTACAATAAAATAAGAAAATTTTGTTTTAAAATGATGTATAGTTTATCTCCAGTTTAAACATTCGATAACGGAAAATGATATAATAGGTTCAGGAAGGTGATTTTTTTGAAACTATATAAATTAACAAAAAATTTAAATATAAAGAAACGTCTTGTAATATCAAATATACTTATGATTGTTATTCCGGTGGTAATATGTTCCGTTATCGGTATAGCAGGATTGCAAATGGTCTGGAATATTGCGGTAAATGGTACTATATGGGGTTTTGAAGACAGTGAGGATTTTTATGAAAGAGCTGAGGACACCGCCAAAATCGTGGAGGAAATAATTCTTGATAATGATGACAGTCATCAGAGCCGTAATAAAAACAGACTTGATAAAATAATGAAATCAAATATGATGTCAGTTAATATTTACGAAAATAATGAAATAATTTATCAACAAGGCAACGAAACACTTATTATTCCGGAAAATATTCTTGATTCCGCTGAACGTCTGGGAAATGAATGTACCATTATACAAGGTGAATACTGTCTTTATGCCCACGTAATAAAAGAAGATTTGCATACATATCAGATGTTTCTTGTTGCGAAAACTTCTGAACCGTCTTATACTACATTGAAAATATGTATTGTAATAATGATGTTGATTCTTATTGTAACTGTAATATTATCAATATATTTTACAAACAGATTTCTTACAGGTTTTGTATTCGGAAAAATAAGGAAACCTCTTGAAATTCTTGAATATGGTGTCGGACAAATCCGTGACGGTAATCTTGATTACAGAATAGATTACAGCGAAAATGATGAGTTTTCAGCGGTATGCGATGCTTTTAATGAAATGGCTGTCCGGTTAAAAAAATCTGTGGATTCTGCATTGAAAAACGAACAAAGTCAGAAAGAACTTCTTGCAGGAATTTCACATGATATACGCTCACCACTTACATCGATACAGGGTTATGTAGAGGGATTACTTGATAATGTTGCAGATACTCCCGAAAAACAGCGTAAATATCTCATGACTATAAAACAGAAGTCCGAAAGTATTTCAAATATGGTTTCGCAGATATTCACATTTTCAAAAATGCAGATTGATGATTATCCTGTAAATATTGTTCACGTTGATATTAAAGCAGAAATTGAAAGAATTATTTTTCCGCTCCGTGACGAGTATGAACATAAAGGATTGAAGATAAATCTCAATGTTCAGAGTGCAGAATTATCAGTAGATACACAGCTTCTGAACCGTATATGTGTGAATCTTATTTCAAACAGTCTGAAGTACAATAACGAATCACAGGCAGAAATCAATATATTTTCAGAAATTTATCAGAACAGATATATATTACATTTTGCCGATAATGGTCAGGGTGTCGATGAACAGGCACTTGACAAGTTGTTTGATGTATTTTATCGGAGCGACCCTGCAAGAAATTCTCCCGATAAAAAAGGAAGTGGTCTTGGACTTGCGATAGTAGCCAATGCAGTAAAAAGAATGAACGGAACAGTTCAGGCACAGAATGTAACCGGCGGTGGTCTGGACATTATTATAAAATTTATCATGGAGGTTGACAATGAATAAAATTCTGATTATCGAAGACGATGAAGCTATTGCCGAAATTGAAAGGGATTACCTTGAAAACTGTGGATATAAAGCCGATATTGCTACAGACGGTTTAAAAGGTCTGAATATGGGTTTAAGCGATGAATATGATTTGATACTGCTTGACCTGATGTTACCACGCATGGACGGCTTTACGGTTTGCAAAAAGTTGAGGGAAAAAATAGATATTCCTATACTTATGGTGACAGCTAAACAGGAATATATTGACAAAATAAGAGGTCTCGGACTGGGTGCGGATGACTATATAGAAAAACCGTTTTCACCGAGTGTTCTTGTTGCAAGAGTAAAGGCAAATATCGCATAGTATGCAAGGGTTTCAAAAAAAGAAAAGCCTGCTCCGGAAATAGTAATAGAGGATATAAGACTGAATACAGCTACACACAGAGTATATGCCGACGGAAAAGAAGTCGAACTGAAAAACATGGAATACGAACTACTTAAATTTCTTATGATTAATGCAGACATGGTTTTTGACCGTGAAACACTTTATGAACGTATATGGGGTATGGAAGCACTGGGCGATAATGCAACAGTAGCTGTACACATTAACCGACTTCGTGAAAAACTTGAAAAAAATCCGTCCAAACCACGTTATATACAGACCGTATGGGGAGCAGGTTACAGATTTAAAGCGTAAAATTTTTTAATAAAAGTCGGGTTTAAAACCTGACTTTTTTGTTTATCTTTTGTTTAACTTTGTATTAAATTCTGTTTAACATAAGGTTTTATAATAAAAATATCAAATTCAAGGAGGAAACATTTATGTTTAACAAACTCAAAGAAAAACTCATCAACACAAACTACAGGAAAGCAAGTAAAATTTTTGTGATTGTATCGCTTGCACTTATTCTTGTAACCGGCACAGTTTCGGCTGTATCACTAAGAACGCAGATTAGCGAGGCAATCTCTTTCAGCCGTTCATACGAGGAAGAAAAAGATACTCACAAAGACAGTAAACAGTACACATTTACCGGTACGGAGCAGGACTACAAAAATCACGGTGAACATGACATCAAATCTGAACTGTTTAAAAAGGCTGATTTTACTGAACCGTCTTTATTTTCAAAAATAAGCGTTGCCGTACTGGGTGTCATCTGCCTGTCGACTTACTGGCTTATGGTTTCCGGATGGCTTTACAAGACGGCTACATTTAATTCAATGAATCCTGTTTTATGGGGAGTTCTCGGACTTGTCGGAAATATTGGAGCTGTTATACTGTTTAAGATTGTAAGCGGATTTTATCCAGTATGTCAGAACTGCGGAAAACGTCAGAAACACGGCGGATATTGCAGACATTGCGGAAATATACTTGATAAGTCATGCAGTTCGTGCGGTGAAAAGGTAAATATTCACGACGTATTTTGCAGTCACTGTGGAGAGCATTTATAATGGTTGATTTTGAATTTGCAATACTTGACTTCATACAGGAACATCTTCGGACTTCTTTCGGTGATTTCATAATGCCGATAATTTCAATGCTTGGTAATGGTGGTATAATATGGCTCTGTATTTCGGGGGTATTGTGTATATTTCCGAAATACAGGAAGTACGGAATAACTATGCTTATCGCCATTGCATTAGATGCCCTGATATGCAACGTAACACTTAAACCGTTGATAGCCCGAATGCGTCCTTTTACGGTAAATACAGATATAAGTCTTTTAATAGACGCTCCGAAAGACTATTCATTTCCGTCTGGACATACCGCCTGCTCCTTTGCCAGTGCATTTTCGCTTCTTTTCAGTAAGTGCAGACTTTGGAAACCCTCAATGATATTAGCGTTTCTGATTGCTTTTTCAAGACTTTATCTGTATGTACATTATCCGACAGATGTATTTGCCGGAATACTTATCGGATTTATTGCCGGTTTTATTGCCTGTATTATTTACCGAACATCTGAAAAAAACAATATACTGATTTGACAGATTTATTAAATCATAGTATAATATGTATATCTTAAATTCAAGAGGGTCATATTATGTGGTTTATTTTTGCAATCCTGTCGGCAGTATTTGCTTCACTGACTTCAATATTCGCCAAAATCGGCATTGACGGTGTAAACTCAAATCTCGCTACTGCACTAAGAACAGTAGTTGTACTTGCTATGGCGTGGATAATGGTCTTTATAACAGGCATCAGAACGGTATCACGGAAATAAGTAAAAAAAGCTGGATTTTTCTGATTATTTCCGGACTGTCAACGGGTGTATCGTGGTTATGCTACTATAAGGCGTTACAGACCGGTGAAGCCTCAAAAGTTGTACCGATAGACAAAATGAGTGTAGTTATTACCTTGATTTTAGCTGTCTTGTTTCTTGGTGAAAAACTGACCGTAAAATCTGTACTCGGAGCGGTTCTTATTACCGCCGGTACTCTGATTATGGTACTATAATATAAATAAAATCTCGGTCGCAAAAAAAAGTGGCTGGGATTTTTTTATTAACATACAATTTACATGACAATGATTTCAGATTTTACATTAAAAGAGTTATACTGAATATGCTGAAAGGCAAAGAAATTTCAGAAAGGAGTTTATCGAATGAAAAAAGCAGAAATTTTATGTAGTGCGGTTCTTATGACGGCTCTTGCAATGACAACGCTGACAGGTTGTGGCGAAAGTTCCGGTAGTAAAACAGTATCTACAGATGGTTCAACCTCTATGGAAAAAGTAATCGGTTATCTGAGTGAAGCGTATATGGAAAAAAATTCGGATACAAAGATTACATATAATCCTACAGGTTCGGGAGCAGGTATTCAGGCGGTACAGGAGAGGCGGTGTGATATAGGTCTGTCAAGCCGTAACCTCAAAGACTACGAAAAAACAGGTCTTAATGAAACCGTCGTAGCAGTTGACGGTATTGCGGTAATAGTCAATCCGGAAAATCCGGACAGTAATCTGACTATGGAACAGATTTCGCAGGTCTATACAGGAGAGGTCACCAACTGGCAGGAAGTAGGCGGTAATGATTCACCTATTGTATGTATCGGTAGAGAATCTGCTTCCGGTACTCGTGACGGTTTTGAATCAATTACAGGTACGGCAGAAAAATGTAAGTACACACAGGAACTGACATCTGCCGGTGATGTGGTACAGACAGTCTCTTCAAATCCAAATGCAATAGGTTATACTTCACTTGCATCACTTAGCGACAAGGTAAAGACTATCAGTGTTGAAGGCGTAATACCCTCCGAGGAGTCAATTTTAAACGGAGATTATAAAATTCAGCGTAATTTTGTACTTGTCACCAGAAAAGATACTGAATTAAGCAGTCAGGCGGAAAAATTCTTTGATTTCTGTATGAGTACGGACGCTGACGAATACATAAGAAAGGCAGGTGCGATTCCAGTTGCAAAGTAATGTACTGAATATATCACGAACAAAAGAAACCGGCAGACTTAAAAAAATTTCCGGATTTCTTGAAAAGGTTATGAATACCGTATTTACTGTATGCGGATTTGTTGCGGTGGCATTTGTACTGATTATCACGGTATTTCTTATTATTTCCGGTACTCCGGCAATAAGTGAAATCGGTCTGGCAGATTTTCTTTTCGGTACGGAATGGGCTTCAACTGCTACAGAGGCATCTTATGGAATACTTCCGTTTATTCTGTCGTCGATATGCGGAACATCAGGGGCAATTCTGATAGGTGTTCCGGCAGGGATATTATGTTCCGTATTTCTTACAAGAATCGCAGGAAAAAGAATGTCATCATTTATAAGCGGTGCAGTAAGTCTTATGTCAGGAATACCCTCTGTTGTATACGGACTTGTGGGAATGATTATAGTTGTACCGACAGTCCGAGAAGTATTCGGACTTCCTGACGGTGCTAATCTTTTTTCCGCAATACTCGTACTTGCCTTTATGATACTGCCATCTGTAATATCCGTATCGGAAACGGCTATACGGGCAGTACCGAAAGAGTACGAAGAGGGTTCTTTAGCTCTCGGAGCGACCAAGACTGAAACTATTTTCAAGGTAACACTTCCGTCTGCAAAAAGCGGTATACTTGCATCTGTAGTACTTGGTATAGGCAGGGCAATAGGTGAATCTATGGCGGTCATGATGGTATCGGGAAATGTTGCAAATATGCCCTCACTGTTTAAGAGTGTACGTTTTCTTACAACGGCGATTGCAAGTGAAATGTCGTATTCTTCCGGACTTCAGAGACAGACATTATTTTCCGTTGCTCTTGTACTGTTTGTGTTTATTCTCGGAATCAATCTTGTACTTAATTTAGTGATAAAGAATAAAAGGAAGTGACCGATATGAACGAAAAAATTTCAGAATCACGGAAAATAAGATGTGCGATACTGAACGGTCTTATATGGACGGCAACAGGGATTATATCCGTTATATTTCTTGGGATTATCCTTTGTATACTGATTAAAGGACTTCCGCATATATCATTAAGTCTGCTGACCTCAAAACAAAGTCTTCTGAACGAAACAACAGGTATTTTACCGAATATACTAAATACACTGTACATTATTCTTATGACGCTTTTAATAGTTCTTCCGTTGGGTGTAGGTTCGGCGATATATCTGAATGAATACGCAAAAAGTAAAAAAGCTGTCAGTCTGATTGAACTTGCAATAGAAACTCTTGCGGGTATACCGTCAATCATATACGGACTTGTAGGAATGCTTATATTCGTACAGTTCTTTTCACTCGGTACAAGCCTTATCGCCGGAGCGTTGACACTGGTTATAATGACATTGCCTACAGTTATCCGTACAACTCAGGAAAGCCTTAAGACAGTCCCCGACAGTTACCGTGAGGGAAGTCTTGCACTCGGAGCAGGCAAATGGCACATGATAAGAACAGTAGTTATTCCGTCTGCCGTCGACGGTATCGTGACAGGCTGTATACTTTCGGTAGGAAGAATAGTCGGCGAAAGTGCAGCCCTGCTCTTTACAGCCGGTATGGCAAATGAAATACTGAATATATCTGAAGCGGTATCTGCCGGAAAAGCCGGGTCAACGCTGACTGTTTCGCTGTATATGTACGCTAAGGAACGTGGCGATTTTGATACTGCTTTTGCGATTTCTACAGTATTACTTTTACTTACTTTTATTATCAATATATCCGCAAAATTTACCGCAAAGAAACTTAAGAAAGGAGCATAAACCATGAAAAATAACATCATTGAAGCAAAAAATATGAATCTATGGTACGGAGTAAATCACGCTCTTAAAAATATAAATATCGCATTACCGGAAAAACAAATAACCGCTTTGATAGGACCATCAGGCTGTGGGAAGTCTACATTTCTTAAATCACTTAACAGAATGAATGACCTTGTAGAAGGCTGTCGTATAGAGGGTGAAATTACTTTCGCCGGTGCGGATATCTATAAAGACTACGATGTAAATATACTCCGTAAGCGTGTGGGAATGGTCTTTCAGAAGCCTAATCCGTTTCCTATGAGTATTTACGATAATATCGCTTATGGTCCACGTATTCACGGTATAAGGTCTAAAGTGAAACTTGACGAGATTGTTGAAGATTCGTTGCGTAAGTCTGCAATATGGGACGAATGCAAGGACAGACTTAAAAAAAGTGCGTTAGGTATGAGCGGAGGACAACAGCAAAGACTTTGTATAGCCCGTGCCTTAGCGGTAGAACCGGAAGTTTTGCTTATGGACGAACCCACTTCCGCCCTTGACCCTATATCCACATCTAAAATAGAGGATTTAGCAGTTGAACTCCTTGAAAAGTATACTATTGTAATGGTCACGCACAATATGCAACAGGCTACAAGAATAGCCGATAAAACAGCATTTTTCCTTATGGGTGAGGTAGTGGAATTTGACAGTACGGAAAAAATGTTTTCAATGCCGTCAGACCAGCGGACAGAAGATTATATTACTGGGAGGTTTGGTTAATATGAGGAATCGCTTTGACGAACAGCTTATACAACTTAATAATGAACTTATCCGAATGGGTGCTTTATGCGAAGAAGCTATAGCCTATGCGGTAAAGTATCTTATTGAACATGATAAGGAAATGAAAGAAAATGCAATTGATACCGAAAAACAGATTGACCGCAAAGAACGTGACATAGAATCACACTGTATGAAACTTCTTATACATCAACAACCTGTTGCAAGTGATTTCCGTATAATTACTTCCGCACTGAAAATGATTTCCGATATGGAACGCATCGGAGACCAAGCGGAAGACATTGCAGAAATTGCAGAATACGTCCGTTTATCAGACCTGAATACAAGAGTACATATTACAAATATGGCGGAATCCGTTGTACATATGGTCAATAACAGTATTGATTCCTACGTGAAGAAAGATATAAATATTGCGTATTCGGTCATTGCTATGGACGATACAGTAGACAGAATTTTTCTTCAGGTCAAGAACGAAGTCATTGAGGCGGTACGTCACGGCAATGATGACGCTGAATCACTTGCAGACCTGCTCATGATTGCGAAGTATTTTGAACGTATCGGAGACCATGCCGAAAATATTGCGGAATGGGTAATATATTCCATCACCGGACAGCACGGTTTTAATATTCCGTGTTGATTTTATTCTGCGGAAAGTGTATAATATATCTGAAAGGTTGGTGAATATTACGGAAAATATATACGTTCTTGAAGATGATGACAATATCCGCAAATTAGTCTGTTATGCACTGTCACGGGAGGGCTATTGTGTAAAGGGTTTTCCTGCTCCGAGTGAATTTTATACCGAATACGAAAATCAGAAACCTGACCTGATTTTACTTGACATTATGCTTCCGGAAGAAGACGGAATTTCAATTTTGAAAAAAATATGTCTTTCCGGTGATGATATACACGTCATTATGATGACCGCAAAGGACAGCGAAATAGATACGGTAACCGGTCTTGATTCGGGTGCAGATGACTATATTTCAAAGCCATTCGGTATCACGGAACTTGTTTCGAGAGTGCGTGCGGTTATGAGACGTGGCAGTAAAAAACATTCAGAAGAAGAAATAACCTACCGTATCGGCGAACTGTTTGTTAATCCGGCAGAACATATTGTAAAAGTAAGTGAGCAGGAAGTTTATCTTTCATATAAGGAATACAGACTGTTGATAGCCCTGATTGAAGCCGGTGGCAAAGTCATTACACGTGAGGAATTGTTTTCGAGAGTATGGGGCGAATATTACGGAGAATCGAGAACACTGGACGTTCATATACGTAACCTGCGTATGAAACTCGGTACTGCCGGAAAATATATTCAGACTGTCAAAAACATCGGCTACAAAACAGGCGGTGAAATTCATGGGTAAGAAAATTTTCAGTTCTTCGGTACTTGTGACGCTTTTTGTATTGATTTCAAGTATAATTCTGATTATGGGCGTACTTTATGATTACTTTGAATCACAGCTTATCAACGAACTTAAAAGCAAAACAATGTATATTTCAAGTGCAATAGAGTATAGCGGAATCGAATATCTTGATAATATAGATAATGAAAATGAACGCATAACACTTATTTCCACTGACGGTACTGTAATTGCCGATACCGTTGCAGATACGGAAACGCTTGAAAATCACAGCGGACGTGACGAGGTGAAACAGGCAATCCGAAACGGAAGCGGTACAAGTTCACGGTATTCGGATACGCTGACCGAAAAAATCGTATATTATGCCGTAAAAATGAAAGACGGAAATATTTTGAGAGTTTCGGCAAGACATTATACAGTAGTCGTCATATTACTCGGACTTGCACAGCCGATTCTGGTTATCATACTGATTGGTGTTCTGATGTCAATGTGGTTATGTCGCAGAGTATCGGCGAAACTCGTTGAACCAATCAACAGACTTGACCTTGAATTTCCCGAAAACAATGAGACTTATGAAGAACTTACACCGTTACTTGAAAAAATAGTCCGTCAGCGTGAGACTATCGAAAAACAGTTGAAAAATGCGTCACAAATGCGTGAAGAATTTCGACTGATTACCGAAAATATGAGTGAGGGTTTTCTTGTTATCGACAGCGAAATGAGAATTTTAACTCATAATTCAGCGGTTATGAAATTCCTGAATATTTCAGAATCGGAAAATATACTATCTGTAAATCGTACAAAGCATTTTCGGGATATGCTTGAATGTGTTCTGAACGGTAAACGGCACGAAGCTGAAACTGAATCGGACGGAAAATGTTATCGTTTCATAGCGAATCCGGTTTTTGAAGAAAATGCGGTAATCGGGGCGGTAATAGTTATTCTGGACGTTACAGAAAGTGTGAACCGTGAAAAACTCCGGCGTGAATTTACTTCCAACGTCTCGCACGAACTCAAAACACCGCTTACATCAATATCCGGATTTGCCGAGATAATGAAAAACGGAGATATTCCGGCTGAAATGGTAACCGATTTTGCCGGTTCGATTTACGACGAGGCACAGAGACTTACAGCACTTGTTTCCGATATTATGAAGATTTCCGAACTTGACGAAAAAACGGTTATTTATGAAAAGGAATCCGTTGATATTTATAATCTTTCGATTGAAATTGCTGAAAGACTACGTTCAGAAGCCGACAGAAGAAACGTCAGAATCAATGTGACAGGTGAAACGGCTGAAATTATCAGTGTACGGAAAATTCTTGACGAGATGATTTATAATCTGTGCGATAATGCAATAAAATACAATAAGTATAATGGTACTGTTGATATGACAATCGGCAGAACGGATAACGGAGTAAAAATTACTGTACGTGATACCGGAATAGGTATACCTGTACCGCATCAGAGCCGTATATTTGAAAGATTTTACAGAGTAGATAAGGCACGTTCAAAAGCCGTCGGCGGAACAGGATTAGGGCTTGCAATTGTAAAACATGGTGCGATATATCACAATGCGGAAATAAGTCTGAAAAGCGTACAGGACAAAGGAAGCGAATTTACAATATTATTTCCGGTTTAATACATGAAAAGGCGATACCTTGCATTTGTACGTAAGGCATCGCCTATAATTTTCTTTTTCAAATGATATTTATATTAAAGATTTAATATATTATACTATTGCATTTTTTGTAAATTAATGATACAATTAAAATAAGTAAATTTTGTTTTAAGGAGGTTAAAAATGACTGATACAAGTAAAAAATCTGTTAAGGAATTTGTACAGCGTTGGACAGGCAAAGGTTATGAAAAGGGTGAATCACAAAGGTTTTGGATAGACCTGTTACAGAATGTCTTAGGTATATACAATGCTACAGAATACATTGTCTTTGAAGAACAGGTAAAACTTGACCACACATCTTTTATCGACGGTTACATTGAGGCTACACACGTCATGATTGAACAGAAAAGCATTAGAAAAGACCTCAGAAAAGGTATTCAGCAGTCTGACGGCTCTGTGTTATCGCCATATCAGCAGGCTGTCCGATATTCTTCTATGTTGCCGTATTCTAAACGCCCACGCTAGATAGTTACGTGTAACTTTTCGGAATTTCTGATATACGATATGGAAAAACCTAACTGTGAGCCGGAACAGATTTTCTTAAAAGATTTGCCGAAAGAATATTACCGACTTCAATTCCTTGTTGATATGGGTAATGATAATATCAGACGTGAAATGGAAATATCCTTACAAGCCGGTGAACTGGTTGGCAAACTCTATGACCTGATACTCCAACAATATAAAAACCCCGATTCACCAGAAACTCTTAAAAGTCTGAATATGCTTTGTGTACGGTTGGTATTCTGTCTTTATGCGGAAGATTCCGGTATTTTCGGAAGTCGTAAGATGTTCGGTAATTATTTAAAAAAATTCAGTACAGATGAGGTTAGGGGAAAACTTATCGAACTTTTTCGGGTACTCGATACCAGAACGGAAGACCGTGACCCATACATGAATGACGATTTGTCGGCATTTCCGTATGTCAATGGTGGATTGTTCGCTGATGAGAACATAGAAATCCCCCGATTTACAGAAGAAATTGTAAGCCTGATCCTGAATGGTGCAAGTAAGGCGTTTAACTGGTCTGAAATTTCCCCTACAATCTTCGGAGCGGTCTTTGAATCCACTTTGAACCCTGATACAAGGCGTTCAGGAGGGATGCACTACACAAGCATTGATAACATACACAAAGTTATTGACCCTCTATTTTTAGATGATTTAAAAGCAGAACTTGAAAAAATTCTTGAAATCAAGGTCAATAAGACAAGAATTTCACGTTTAGAAGATTTCCGGAAGAAACTTTCTTCGCTTACGTTCCTTGACCCTGCGTGTGGTTCAGGAAATTTCCTGACTGAAACTTACATAAGCCTTAGACGACTTGAAAACAAGGCTCTAAAGGCTATTTATTCCGGTCAGAAGATGTTCAACCTTGACGGTCTTATCAAAGTCGGAATAAATCAGTTTTACGGCATAGAAATCAACGATTTTGCGGTTACGGTTGCTAAGACGGCGTTATGGATTGCGGAAAGTCAGATGATGCACGAGACAGAAGAAATAATCGAACACGATTTAGACTTCTTACCGCTGAAAAGTTACGCCAATATCACGGAAGCAAATGCCCTCCATATCGACTGGGCGGACGTTGTACTAAAAGAAAAGCTGTCGTATATCATGGGAAATCCTCCGTTTGTAGGTGCTTCAATGATGACAAAGGAACAGAAAAAAGATGCTGTTAATATTTTCGGAAAAATAAAGCTGTCGAATAGTATTGACTATGTGGGAGCATGGTATTTTAAGGCGTGTGATTTGATACAAAATACTGATATAAAAGTAGCATTGGTATCAACTAATAGTATCACTCAGGGGGAGCAGGTTGCTCCGTTGTGGGAAACTCTTTTTAACAGATACAATATTCACATTGACTTCGCACACCGTACATTCCGGTGGGACAGCGAGGCGAATATGAAAGCACACGTACACTGTGTAATAATCGGATTCAGTACGTCGGAAAATTCAGGGGATAAAAAGTTATATAGTTCTGATAAGTTTCAGATTGTTAAAAATATAAATCCGTATCTGATAGATGCACCGGATATATTTATACAAAGCAGAAGCAAGCCTGTTTGTGACATTCCTAAAATGACAATGGGTAACAAGCCAACAGACGGCGGTAATTTCATTTTATCTGAACAGGAACGGGAAATTTTAATTAAAAATGACAAAAATATTGAATGTTGTATCAGACGATACATAGGTGCAAGGGATTTTTTGAATAATAATGAAGTAAGATACTGTTTATGGCTGAAAAATATATCACCGTCTGTATATCGTCACAACAAAGAAATCCAAAGAAGATTATCTGCTGTTAAAGAAATGAGAGAAAACAGCACTGCTGTTCCGACAAGAAAAATGGCTGAAAGACCTTATCTTTTCTTTTCCACACCACAAACGGAAAGACCATATTTATGTATTCCAGAGGTTTCGTCCGAAAGAAGAAGATATATTCCTATTGGATTTATGGATAATAGTATCATTGCAAGCAATACATTATTGATTATTCCCGATGCAAATATTTATCATTTTGGAGTACTTACATCTAATGTACATATGGCATGGATGCGGACAGTAGCAGGAAGATTAAAAAGTGATTATAGATATAGTGGTTCTATGGTATATAATAATTTTCCGTGGTGCAATCCAACACCGGAGCAGGCAAAACAAATAGAACGCACCGCACAAGGAATCCTTGACGCACGGAATCTATATCCGGATTGTTCATTAGCTGACCTATATGACGAATTAACCATGCCTCCGGAACTTCGGAAAGCACATCAGAAGAACGATTATTCAGTCATGGACGCATACGGATTTGATAAAAAAATTACCGAATCAGAATGTGTAGCGGAACTTATGAAGATGTATCAGAAACTGACAGAATAACTTCCGGAGCAGGTAAAAACTCCCACATGATGTGTTCGGGTGGGAGTTTGTTTTTATTAAATGGCTGACTATCAGAAATTATTTTTGATAATCATTTTTGTCATAAAACTATTTGAAATTGGCGGTATTCCTGTTTTTTCCCATTAAATTGTAGAGTAATACTTTAATATGCTAGAAACAGATAATTATATGTACCTGTAATTATATATCTGTTGCCAATAAAACCTTCTCCCCAGTTACCTGAACATTATCAGACGGGTCACTAATTAATCCAGATATAAATTATCCGTTTTTATAGTTTGTATATACATTTCCGTCAGGAGCGGTAAGCTCAGTCGACGTATTAACTTTTTTTCTCGTAGCTTCATTTTGGCTTCAAAGTCGGAACGTCCTGACTTTTTCTATACGTTCCATAACACGACAGCATTTCTTTAAGTCAGCCGGAAACATAGTCGATTTTACCGGCTAGGGCTTGCCCTTTTCGTCAATGTAAATACTTAAAATATCTGCTTTTTACTCTTTACTCTGTAGTGAATAGCCCACGAATGGCGGATTTCCCATGATATAAGATAATGTTCCACGTGGAACAATTTCTGACCAGTCAAGCCGGAGGGAATTTCCCTCGACGATATTTGCATAGGACTTTAACGGCAGGAAGTCAAGGTCGTGTTCTATGATTTCTTCCGTCTCGTGCATCATCTGACTTTCGGCAATCCATAACGCCGTTTTAGCAACCGTAACAGCGAAGTCGTTAATTTCGATACCATAGAACTGGTTTATTCCGACTTTGATTAAATTATCTAAATTAAACAGTTTCTGTCTGCCGTAAATCACACGCAGAGCCTCATTTTCGAGACGTCGGAGTGATATGTATGTTTCCGTCAGGAAATTCCTCGAACCACACGCAGGGTCTAAGAACGTCAATTCAGACAGCTTTTTCCGGAAATCTTCTAAACGTGAAAGTCTTGTCTTTGCAACTTTTATGTCAAAAATTTTATTAAGTTCAGATTTTAAATCATCTAAAAACAGAGGGTCAATGACCTTCTGTATGTTTTCAATGGAAGTATAGTGCATACCGCCGGAACGCCTTGTATCAGGATTGAGGGTACTTTCAAAAACCGCACCGAAGATTGTAGGCGATATTTCAGACCAATTAAACACTTGCTTGCACCGGTTTACTATTTCTTCCGTGAAACGTGGAATTTCTATGTTTTCGTCAGCGAACAATCCACCGTTGACGTATGGAAACGCTGACAAATCGTCATTCATGTAAGGGTCACGATTTTCAGGCTTAGTATCGAGTACCTGAAACAGTTCAATCAGAGCTTTTCGCACGTCTTTCGACTGAAATTGTTTCAGATAGTTACCGAACATCTTATGACTGCCGAAAATTCCGGAAACTTCCGCATACAAGCAGAAAACAAGTCTGACACACAGCATATTCAGGCTTTTAAGAGTTTCCGGTGAATCAGTGTCTTTATACTGTTGTAGTATCAGGTCATACAATTTGCCAACCAGTTCACCGGCTTGCAAGGAAATTTCCATTTCACGTCTGATGCTGTCATTGCCGGTATCGACAAGGAATTTCAGTCGGTAATACTCTTTTGGCAAGTCTTTTAAGAAAATCTGTTCAGGCTCACAGTTAGGATTTTCCATATCGTATATCAGAAACTCCGAAAAGTTGCACGTAACTATCCAGCGTGAACGTTTTGAATACGGCAACATAGAAGAATATCGGACAGCTTGCTGATATGAAGACAACATAGAACCATCTGATTGTCTTATACCTTTGCGGAGGTCTTTTCCAAGGCTTTTCTGTTCAATCATAACGTGTGTAGCCTCAATATAACCATCTATAAAGGCTGTATGGTATAACTTGACCTGCTCTTCAAACATAATAAATTTTTCAGGTTGTTCAACGCCGTATATGTTACGCAACAATGACAGCTAGAATATCTGACTTTCGCCCTTTTCATAACCCTTGCCTGTCCAACGCTGTACAAATTCCTTAACCGCTTTTTTATTTGTATCAGTCATTTTCAACCTCCTTAAAACTTAATTTACTTATTTATTTTATCATTAATTTACAAAAAATGCAATAGCATAAAATATTAAATTTTTAATATAAATATCCTCTGAAAAAGAAAAGAGCATCATTTTTTCTGTAGTATATGCAGAATATGATACTCTTTTTTATTTGTCGGTATAAAGTTAATCAGTTTATACAAACCGCTTGACGTCCCATTTCATTATATCTCAGTTTAATTTTATCGTAGTCATAAGCAACATTATTATACATCGGGTCTGAAACATATATAAGTCCATTATCTAAATCGTAGCCGGTAAGCACAACACAATGTTCATAGGCTCTCCATTGTACCTGCTCACCTGCCGGAGTAGTCCATATGCTTGTAAGATACGATTCATGCAGATTGCTACTTGTAATCCATATCAGAACTGGTCTATCATTATCAATATAATCAGTCAACAGACTGTCAAAATCTGCACCGGAAATATTATGTGCAATACTGTATGCACCGATATTATTTAGGTATCTGTTTGCCGTCGTGACAATACACGGAGCATAACAGCCATACGAGTATTCAGATGCGGGATTACCGGCGAAAGTCGTTCTGAAATCAGCACCATAATAAATTCCGTTTTCCCAATAAAAATCCTGTTTCGGAAGATAGTTTCTTGCCAAATCAATTTTATCCGCCTTATATCCTAAATGATTAAGAAGTATTGTCAATGATGTGACTTCACAGCCTGTCGGTAATTCCGGATACTGAGCTATATTTGTTACATCAATAATTTTTTTGTTTTCGTTGATAACAGGTGGTGGCTGTGGCTCTGATGTTTCTGTAATCTGCCATTTTACCGTATTTGTATAATAATCATATTTAGAAATTTCAACCTGAATCAGCAATGCCGATATAACATCTTCAGCGACATCAAAGTTTATTTTATTCACTGATACATTAAGTGACTTATTTTCATATTCAACTCTTGTTACTTCGGAATCTGGTTCTGTTCCACAGGATTGAAATAAAACATTAAGTAATAAAACAGAATCTTCAAAAAATTTGTCATTATATATTTCCTCATATTTGAAAACGATTTCTTCCTCAAAATATATACTTAAAAACTCCCTTAATTCATTTGTGGAACGTGCGGTAAATATTCTGTTTTCTTCATTGGATTCAAAAAATGCATCAGTATATCCACTACTGAACATATCGTAACTTGCATTAAATTCAATTATTTGTTCTGTTTCAAGAAGCGATTTCTGCATTGAACATAAATCAAATATATCAAGTTTTCCGTCATTGCAGAAATCAGCATTTTCCCAATGGTCAAGAGTTGCATTTTCGTCTGTCAGAAGCCATTTCTGAAATGTAACTATATCCGATAAATTGAAAATACCGTCTGAATTGACATCGCCCATTATATTTAAAATATCTTTTGCACCGACTGAAAAAGAAGGCAGTATTAATATTCTGCCTATAAAAATCAGCAGTAAAAAATATGTACTGAATTTTTTAATCATGTTATTCTTCTTTCTTAAATATCAAATTTATTTTTTATTATAACATAAAAGGTTTGTTCTGTCAAGTTTAAGTAACGATTTTCAATTTTCCGGATTATAGAATGATGTATCATTCTGCTTTTTTAATGCCAACGTTCTGCCGTCAGAAAATTTTACGAGTACAATGTTTACATCTTCCATTGCATAGTAAAACGTTACATCAAAATTCACGTCTTTATAATACCCCTCAAAATCAGTCGCATTGCCGATACATTCCCCTAATGTATATTCAGATAAATCAATATTCGTATCCTGAATAAAATAGTCATCATTGATATATGCATCGCCAAGTCTGTCCGCATCAATGTAAGTTTCTGTTTCCTCCGCATCTGTTGAGGAAGAAACAGATTCAATATAAATATATTCTGTTGGTGTCTGAAAAACAGGAGCATCTGTAACAACCGGAATATTATTGTCAATAATTACGGGATTTTCTTCAGATTCACCGCTTTCATAGCTGTTGTCATCAGATATTACAAGTGTTTCCCCTGCATTTTGTATAGAATCATCAGATGTTACAATTGTTTCTTCTATATTTTGTACCGAATTATCAGATACTACCAGTGCTTCTTCTGTATTTTGTACTGAATCATTGATTATGGTTGATGATTGAATTGTTGTAGTTGTAATTTCTGTATTATTTGTATCTGTTGATTCCGTAGTCGTAATTATATCTTCATCAGTTTTTTCGGTAGAAATATATGTTGTTTTATTATTTTCGGTTGTCACTATGATTTGATTTTCAATCAGAAGATGATTATCAGGAGGAGTCATCAGACCGCTTTTCCATATTCCTACACCTGCTACTGTAACGATAAGTGCCGGAAATGCTGTAGCAATCATTATTTTAACAGCAATCTTTTTTTTTCTTCTCTTTTCAGCGTTATGTTCACGAATACGCTTAAGAGCATCATTTGCCATTTCTTCATAGCTTTTCATAACCAAATCCCTCCATTTCAAGTTGTGATTTTAGTGATTTACGTGCTCTATAGGCAAGAGTTTCTATATTATGAACGCTTTTTTTCATTATTCCGGCAGTTTCTTTATTACTTAATTCTTCAAAATAAATAAGCCATAATACTTGTTGATATTCAGGTTTCAGTTTACGTAAAGCACGGTGAATGATAATTTTCTCCTCATACTTTATGTATGTTTCTTCAAGATTATTTTCATCGCTTTCCAGATTTGCAATATCATCAAATGATACTTTAGTATATTTTGAATTCTTTTTCAAGTAGTTTAAAGCAATATTTCTGCCAATAGTGTACAGCCATGTTTTAAATGAAGCTTTTACCTTATAAACCGGTTTTTTTGTTCCGAGCATTACAAATGTATCTTCTGCAAGTTCTTCAGCAATGTGGATATTTCTGACTATGCTGTTAAGATAAAAGATAAGACCATCTTTATAATCTCTTACAATTTCGATAAAACCATTTTCATCACCATTTTCACGGAAACGGCGGTAGCTACTTGCACCGTTATCCATTAACTAACTCCTTTCTGAAAGTGTATTGTTTACCCTTTCACTTAATTAAACAACCAGAATGGTAATAACCTCACATAATTTTCTGAAAAAATTTTTTAATCATTTCAATTTTGACATAATTAACAAATTAATATGTTTATGATTGTTATCTATTTGTTTATTTGACAAAATTTATGCATCTGAAA
>JAIDQQ010000036.1 GCA_029062165.1 Ruminococcus sp. | reverse complement strand
ATGACCGGGTGGAATATAACAGAAAGTCCGGATTCACAGTCAACGATACTCGCACTCAGACACGGAATAATGCGTTTCGGTGTGCCAAAATGCATATATGTTGATAACGGACGTGAATTTCTTACACACGACATAGGCGGTAAAGGTCATCGAACACACGGTAAAAAAGACGATTTGCAACCTGAACCACCGACAATCCTGAAACGTCTTGGGATTGAAATGCGTAATGCTATTGTCCGGAACGCCAAGGCGAAACCGATTGAAAGAACTTTCTACACGGTCAAGAACCAGTTTTCAAAACTGTTTACCGGCTTTTGTGGTGGTACAGTCCTCGAAAAACCTGAAAGTCTAAAACGGCGTATCAAAAACGGTAAACTTCCGTGTGACTATGAAATCAGGGAAATTTTTGATACGTGGATTGACGGTGAATACAACTTACAGGCTTACGGCGGTTCAGAAAACTGTTATAAAGAACTGTCAAGGCTTGACGTATGGAACAAGACCTGCTCTGAAATCCGGAAAGCCCCTGAATCAGCGTTGAATCTCATGCTTATGAGAAGTACACGTAAACAAAAAATCAAGCGGAACGGCGTTTATGTTACGATATGCGGTGAAAAAATATGGTTCACCGAACCGAAAGAAACTATCATGAATCTCGAAAAGGAAGTCTATGTCCGTTACAACCCTGCTGACCTCAGAACAGTCCGGATTTATGATGCCGAAACGGACAAATATATGTTCACATGGTCAATTGCAGACCAGCTTATGGCAGATTACCTTGAAGAAAATCAGGAGACAGTCGCTGATGCAAATGCTCTCATCAGAGAAACGAAAAAATTTGTACGTGAACAGGCGAAAGGAACAGGAGCAGGACTGTCGAATCAGCAGAGAATTACACTTCTTGATACGACGGTTCGTAAGGCACAGGCTGAAAAAGATGAAAAATTCCGCATAATACAGCCGAAACGTATAGTACCGGTTATGGTGAATGAAGAACCGGAAGAACGTATGGCAGTCGGTGCGGAATGTATAGGTGTACCAGTTAATATGGAAACAATGAACAAAAACGCTAAAAACAGGAGGAAAAAATAATGTATACAAGTGAACAGCAGGAGCTTCTTGACAAAGTTGAGGCTCTTAAAAAAGAAAAAAATCTAAGTCAGAACGCTGTCTGCCGGTTAATCGGAGTATCTGAAACAGCGATTTCACAGATAAGAAACGGCAAATATAATGCAAATCCGCAGAAAATCTTCGACACTCTCGCCGGATATTTCGGCGTAAAGGAGCGTGCGGAACTTACATACTCGGAAATCGATTACGCACCGACGACGATTTCAAGGCAGATTTACAACGTAATCGAAAACTGTCAGAGCAAGGGCGGACTTGCTGTAGCGTGCGGAGATGCCGGAATCGGAAAGACCAAAGCCGCTCAGAAATTCGTGTCAGACCACTCTTCAAACAGTTTTCTGATAACGATTAATCCCTGTCTGAACAATGCAAAAAGCCTGTTGGAGACAGTAGCAGACCGCATCGGAGCGATACAGGAAAAGTCCGTGAACAAACTGTGGCTTTCGATTACAAACAAACTTTCGGACGGTACTGTACTGATTTTTGACGAATCACAACATCTTACAACAAAAGCTATTGAGATACTCAGAAGTCTTTCTGACTATTTCAATGACAGACGTCAGACACTTGGTATCTGCTTTATCGGAAATCTTGAAACGGTAACACGAATGGGTGGTAAAAAAGCGGAGTTTGCACAGATTGCAAACCGTACAAAACAGCGTAAAATCTACAGAAATACGGATATTCAGCGTGAGGACATCTGCAAACTTTTCCCGATTTTAGAAGTTGAAAAAATGGATGCTGAAATTGATTTCCTGCTAAAAATCGCACGAACTCCACAGGCTATCAGAGGGGCGATAAACCTTTTTTCAAATGCTTACGACAACGAAAATTACACTTATGCCGGACTGGTTGCAATGGCACAGTTCATGGACATGGAAGTTTAAAATAATACAGGGGAATCCGTTCCCCTGCCCTAATGCGACCGGAAATCCGGCGGTGACAAGTCCGCATGAACGCAGAGTCAGGGCAGAAAGAAATGAGGTGAAAATTATGTTTTGTTACTTTCAATGCAATCTTTGCGACCATTGCCGGTATTTCGGCAAATGCGAATCAGAACACGATGACAAAGTATTTTGTACATACAGCAACGACGACCCATTTGATGACTGTGCCAGATGTATCAAACAGGATTGCTTTGATTTTTTCTTGATTTACCGTATGCAGACGAAAAGGGGTGAAAACAATGAAAATAGTGCTTAATATCGGTGAATTTTATCGCCTTATGAATGAACGCAAAATTGAGACTATCCGACAATTAAGCCGTGAAAGCGGTATAACCTGCGAGTGTCTTTATAGTTCAGTGAACAGACGTGTGACTTCCAAAGAAACTTACTGGAGACTTGCCAAATTTTTCGGTTGTCATGTAGAAGATTTACAGATACCTGATGATTCAAAATAAAAATTGTACATATTGAACAATATTTTAATTGAAATAATAATTGAAATATGGTATAATAAAGAAAAAAGCGGACTGGTGACAGTCCGCTGTGTTGTAAAGGAAGTGTTTTTAATGGTTGACATGGAAAAAATAGTCAGTCCTGAACAGCTCTCAGACGGTAAAAAAGAACTCGCAGAAATAATCGGACTTGATGCCTACAAGAAACTTGTACAGCATTTCGGCGGAAGCTATCTCTACATCAACAAGCCCGATACGGTCATCAGAAGTGAACGTAATGCGGAAATCTGCCGGAAATTCAACGGCAAAAATTATTCTCAGCTTGCTACGGAATACAATCTGACCGAAAACAGAATCCGGTCTATTATCAGACAGAAAGAGGTGATTTCATGAAAATTCCGAAGAAAAAGGAAAAAGAATTTTTAGCGAAAATCAGGCAGATAAAGGAACTCGAACAGCAGAAGAAACAGACCGAAGAAACTATTTCCGCACTTAAAGACGAAATCAAGGCTTACATGGACAAGAACAAGACTTCCGAACTGGCAGTTGATATTTTCACGTTACACTACACCGAAACTGAAACGGAACGTTTCGACAGCAAGGCGTTC
>JAIDQQ010000035.1 GCA_029062165.1 Ruminococcus sp. | reverse complement strand
AACACAGAAGTTAAGCTCATTAACGTTGATGATACTTGGTTGGCGACGACCTGGGAAAGTAGAACGATGCCGGCACATAGTAAATCGGAAGTCTTTTGATTTCCGATTTTTTTATTATAATGTGCGTTAGTACAATGTTAGTATACCTTGCCCGCACGAGTGAGATACCGGTTCGATTCCGGTACGCACAACTGAAAGACAGTCCGTTTCCGATAAATGGACTGTTTTTTTCAATTTATAGTATTAATCAGGGGGAAATATGGATATATTTTATTTTCAGAACAATGGCGTTATTGAAAGTATTTCAGTAGGTAAGGAACTAAAAATATTTATAGAAACAAATAATAATAAACACTATAGTATTATTTTTAATAACTATAGTGAAGTTTATATTCAATACAGACTTTTTGCGGAAACATGGCGTTCTGAGATAGGTGAAATAGAGTTGTTTCGGGAAGCTGAATTTAAAGAATCGCAGGTTTTTGCAAATCTTTTAATACGTAATCAATGGGACGAGGAAATAATATTTTCTGCATATGTAGTAAACTATATCATAGAGGAATTATAATTATGTATAATAAGATTAATTTAGATAACAATTATATTTTTATTGACAATATATGTTTAAATTCGATATTTGAGGAAATACAAGGAAGTAATAATTTTTTTGAATGGCTTGTTTCGTCGTTACGCGTTGAGAATAAAGGTGAACTGCATTATATAATGGAACTTGTTGAAAGAAAAGTTTCTTGTAATTTTCCGTTGTTGGTTTGTGGAGACGATTTGGATTTTAACTGTACAATAGTTGTTGTAAAGGTAGAGTGGTCGGGCGATAAGGTTATCTGGACAAAATTCGGAACAGTTAAAAGAGAAGCTGATTATTGGAACAAATATAGAAATTCCGGAATACTTAGATTTGAGGACTGGACAGACGACGACTGGCAAAAATACGGTTCAATAGCGTACGAACTTATAACCGATGAAAATTTTTTCGATGAATGGTGTTCGGAAAACTGGAATGAAGAAGTTTATAGGCGGACGTGGGGATATTATCACAGATATTTCAATGACGACAAGAATATTGACTGGATAGGAGAAGTAAATTTCCGGTTTGAAGTCGGGAATTATTTGAAAACTTTCGATAAAATGTATAAATTATATTGACATTTCAATAAAAAAATGTTAATATATATACATACTACAAGGGGAGGTTTTTCCTATGAAGAAATTTTTACAGAAATTCACGGCACTTGCGGTATCGTTGAGTGTGCTTCCGGTCATGGAAGTTCCTGCAAAAGCCGTCGATTATGCAGTCCGAGACCCGTTCTATAATTTTGAAAAGGGATATAATTATTATACTTCCGAACATTTTCAGTTTATATGGGGAAATTCCGGTGATTCATCGAAAGTCACGGACGAATTTTTAAAACAGAACTCGAAGAATTTTGAGGCTTGTTGGGACGTTTACATGAATGACCTGTCAATGAAAGAGCCGTCCGAAGCGGTTGAAGAAAACCTCCGTGACGGCAAGAAATACAAGACAAATATCTATATTTCGGGAACAGGTCTCGAAAACATGGAAGATGACTGGGCATATATGTCGTGGGATAGTGGTGGATTCGCATATATGTTCTGTTGTGTGGATTCAATGCAGTATAATCCGCCGTCATGGGTATTTCCGCACGAGTTTGGACACGTAATGACCGCCCACCAAGGTGCATGGAACAACAATAAATATTCATATGCATGGTGGGAAGCTATCGGCAACTGGTACAGGGAACAGTATCTTTACAGCGACTATTCCACCGACGAAACCGGACACGGAACAGATTTTTTTGAAACATATATGAAAAATTTGTGTTTTACGTTTCCATGCGGACGTGATTACTATGCATCATGGGCATTTTTCCAGTATCTGACCGAAAATCCGGATAATCTCGAAGGTTACGGTGCAGATTTTGTAAAGAAGTTGTTGCAGGAAGGTCAGCCGGATGAGTTTCCATTTGACCAGATAGAAAGACTTGCTCCGGCAGACTTAAAAGAAACATTAGGTCTGTACGCCGGACACATTGCCGGACTTGACTTTAAAAAAGGCGACGCATATCGGGCAAGACTTAATGAATTACTGGATTCAGGTTCATGGAACTGGCAACAGATTTATACAATGCTTGAAAAAGTTTCCGGAAAGTCAAATACATACGCCGTCCCGACTGAACGTGCGCCACAGTTTGCCGGAATAAATGTAATTCCGATAAATTCCGGAAGCGGTGAACATTCAGTTACGCTGAACGCCGGTACAAATATTGACGGTGCGGACTGGAGAGCCTGTATAGTACAGCAGTCTGCGGACGGTAGCTGTAAATATTCAAAACTTTTCAAAGCTGGCGAAACTATAAAATGGACTTCAAACGGTGGTACGGAATATCTGGCAGTAGTCGCAACGCCTGACCTCGATAAGATAACAAAATGCGGACTTCCTGGAATTTACGACGATAATTCAGAATTTTCGGAAAGTAATATGCCGTTCAGCAGTAAAGAACGCTATCCGTATTCAGTGACTTTCAGCGACGGTGTTTCAATGGTTGAAAGGACTGTCAAGAATAATCCGTGGGAAAGTTACCATACGCATACAAACGGCGGTGGGCTTGTTTCCGGCAGTGCAAATGTTTCAGACAGCGTATATGTCGGAAAAAATGCGAAAGTCATGGGCAATGCGACTGTTTCCGGAAATGCACGTATAGAAGATTATGCAGTAGTACAGGACAGTGCGACGGTACAGGACAATGCCGTAATCAGCGGATATGCGATAGTCGCCGAAAATGCCGTAATATCGGGAAATGCCCATGTTGATGATACAGGTCTCGTAATGGGACGTGCAAATGTCAGCGGAAACGCAAAAGTCATAGAGAGTGCCTGTGTATACGGAAATACTAAAATGTCGGAAAATGCCATTGCTAAGGGAAATGCTTTCGTAATGGCGGATGGTAATATTACCGGTCAGGGCGTAGTCGACGGCGATTATTACGACGACAGCGGAAAAACTATCTCAAAAGGAACGTCATACGGCTGGACGAGTACGCAGACATACGCCGACAGCAGACCTTATACAGATAAACTCATGTACGCATACGATTTTGACGTTGACAGCACATTAAGTTTCAATGACAGATACACTTCAACATACGGCATGAATTACGGTACGGAGTGGGAAGCTGAACGGACATCTGCAAAGGGCGTACTTACATTTGACGGCAATAATTTTGCGGAAGTCGATAAGAGCGTACTTTATACCGAAAATATAGATATTCAGACCGCCATACTTAACAGAGGTAACGGAACAGTTTTATTTTTCGGCGACGACAATTCACATATAAAGCTGTCGGCGGACGGAAATAATTTCACAGCGGAATTTATGTTGAATGGAAAATCGGAAAAACTTACGGCAGAAAATGCGGTAGAGGGTGCAAAGTGGGCGAAAGTACGGTTAATTCTCGACGGTGACAAGGGTAAAATAATGGTTGACGGAAAAACAGTCGCCGAGGGTACAGTGACAATAAATCCGTGCGATATTGCAAATGCCGTCGAAAATGGTGCGTACAGGATAGGTGCTGACAATAACGGAAAAAATAATTTCAATGGTTCAGTTGATTTTGTCAGAATTTTCAACAGTGAGGCGGAAGAACCTACTGAAACGTATACCGGTATCGAGGACACACCACAACAGGAGAGCATACTTGTGGGCGATGTTCATTCAGATATGCGGATAGATTCATTTGACCTTGTACGAATCAGACAGCTTGCCTTGAATAATGAAAATCTCACGAAAAAAGACAAGGCTTCCGCAGATGTCAACGGCGACGATGTTGTAAGTATCGCAGACGCCGTAACAATGCAGAATTATCTTTTAGGCAGAATAAATGAATTTCCGGCAGGAGTAGTAAAATATTATTAAGAATAAAAAGCAACTGTTTCCGGACGGTTGCTTTTTTTCATGATACATTAAAGCACGGAATATCAGGAAAAAATTTTCCGACTGTGTTATAATAAAATCACGCTCAAGGAGGAAATAAATATGAACTGGATAAACGGTATACAGAATGCACTGAATTATATTGAAGATAATATAACGGATAGTCTTGACTATGCGGAAATCGCACAACAGGCATATTGTTCGGAGTTTTATTTTCAGCGGATTTTCAATGCGTTATGCGGTATGACCATAGGCGAATATATCCGGAAACGAAGGCTTACACTTGCGGGTATAGAGTTGTATGTGACTAAATCGAAAGTGATTGATGTTGCATTGAAATACGGTTACGAATCGCCGGAAAGTTTTACAAGAGCGTTTACGAAATTTCATAATATAAAACCCTCGGAAGCTCGGAAGAACGGTTCAGGGCTGAAATCGTTTTCCCGATTGAGTGTGAAAATTATCATGAAAGGCGGTAGTACAATGAATTACAGAATCATTGAAAAACCAGCGTTTAAGGTTATCGGAAAAACTGAAACGCATTCCATTGACGAAAATCAGAACAGAAATACTATTCCGGATTTCTGGGACAGGTCACACAAAACCGGAATTATAGAAACTCTTCTTGAAAGGGCTTCCGACAGAACGTATATTTTCGGCATATGCTACGGAAATACACACACAAATCGGGAAGTTTTTGACTACTCAATAGCTGTTGAGTGTCCGGAAAATGCAGAAGTTCCGGAGGGTTATACGGTCATGGAAATACCTGCTCGTACATGGCTTGTGATGGAATGTACAGGAGCAATGCCGGAAGCCATACAGAAATTATGGCATGAAATCTGTACGGAATTTTTCCCGACTTCCGACTACAAACCCACATACGAGATGGATATTGAAGCATATCCGGCAGGCGATATGACAAGTTCTGATTATAAAAGTCAGATATGGATTCCGATTGAAAAGATTTAACTAAATAAAAGAGTACAGTTTTCGGACTGTACTCTTTCTGATTTTATTTTACTTCTGATATATTAAGGCGTGAGAAGTAAATTTTAGCATATTTTTTGTATTCGTCGTGAAAAGTCTCGTCATTTTCCTTGACGTCGTTCAGATAGGTATGGAAATCTGTTTTTTCGTCGGTCTGGATAAGGATACAGGCAATATTTGAACAGTGGTCGGAAATTCTTTCAAGATTTGTAAGAATATCCTGAAAAATATAGCCAAGTTCAACAGTACACTCATCATTCTGTAGTCTTCTTATGTGACGGTTTTTCAGTTCGATACTAAGGTTATCGACGACTTCTTCAAGCGGTTCAACCTTATGTGCTATTCTTAGGTCATTATGATTGTAAGCCTCAAAAGCGTGTTCTATATTTTCAGTGATAGCATCGGTAATAATTTTTATTTCGTTCATACACTCGTCAGAAAATGAAATTTTTTTGTCATGGATTTCCTTAGCGGATTCGACAAGATTAAGAGCATGGTCAGAAATTCGTTCAAAATTGCCGATACAGTGCATCATTTTTGAAACAGTACGGCTGTCACTGCCGGTGATACTGCTTTTCGAGATTTTAAGAAGATAATTATTTATAGTATCCTCAAACCTGTCGACAATATCTTCATTTTCCATGATAGTCTGTGCGTCTTCGGAATTGTATTCGAGTATAATTCCGATAGCCTTGCTAATAGTTTCTTTGGTGAGGTCAGACATTTCAATAGAAGCGGTTCTGCAAGTCTGTACGGCAACACTCGGAGTTTTAAGAAGTCTTTCGTCAAGACCTGTAAGAGTTCTTTCGGAATTTTTTTCATTTTCGGATTCTTTGCCGTCACGTATAACGAGTTTCGACAATGCAACGAGTTGTTTTGTGAACGGCAGAAACATAACGGTAGTAGCGAGATTGAAAATAGTGTGCATTGTAGCGATACCCACATAACCAACTGTTTCATTGAATATACTCAAATTCAGTGCGGACTGTAAAATCATTATGATAGGGAGTAATATAATAGTACCGATAATCTTGACAAGAATATGTGTCCACGCAACACGTTTGGCGTCTTTGCTTACACCGAATGTAGAAAGAAGTGCAGTAACGCAAGTACCGATATTACAACCCATTATTATAGGAAGTGACATACCGTAGGTTAAAGCACCGGCTTTTGAGAACGCCATAAGAATACCGATAGAACCGGCTGAACTTTGTATTATACCGGTAAAACCTGCTCCGACAAGTACGCCTAAAACGGGATTTTCAAAAGCAGTAAGTAATTTCTTGAAGTCTTCGGATTGTGCAAGAGGGTCAACGGAATCGGACATAAGTGTCATACCGGTCATGAGTACCGAAAAACCTACAAGAATACGTCCTATGTCTTTCTTTTTGTTTTTCTTGCAAGCCATAATCATTATGACACCTACAAGTGCTACGAGTGGTGAAAATGATTCTGGTTTCAGCATTTTCAGTATGAACGAAAGTACACCACTACCACCGGAAGTTTTTATATCACCGAGACATAAAATCCATGCCGTGAACGTCGTTCCGATATTTGAACCGAAACATACACCTATAGTCTGTTCGAGTGTCATGAGACCGGAGTTTACAAAACCTACAAGCATAACCGTCATGGCGGAAGACGACTGTATAGCGATAGTAACGCCCATACCAAGCAGAATACTTTTCAGTTTGTTTGAAGTCATTTTTTTCAATGCGACTTCCAGTTTACCACCGGTCAGCTTTTCAAGACCTGTTGACATTACATTCATACCATAAAGGAAAAATGCAAGTCCGCCAAGTAGCGTGAAGATGTTAAAAATTGAAAATTCTTCCATAAAATTCTCCTTAGAAATTATTTTAAGAAATCCCTTTATTTTTGTCTTTAAATTAATTATAACTTAAATCCGGAAATAGTCAATAGAATTTAAGGAAGTTTAACAAGAATTTAACATTAGTAAGGTAAACGGAATTTTCCTGCTTTCCACTTGCCGTCAGGAGATATTACAACAGAAAAAGTATCATTTTCCGAGTATGGTGCATTTGGATTCTGGTCAGTACCTTCAAACTGATGTTCTACAGTAAAGAAAATTTCGTCGTTGGTACGTGATTCAATACCGGTTATTCTCGACATTGAGTAATAAGCATTCATTTCACGTTTACCGTTCATGGCGTAAACATTTCCGTCACGTTCAGTATAAAGCATATTCAAATCTTCATGAGGGTATCTGTCACTGAAAACATTGTAGTAATCATTTTTCACATCATTAAGAGTGTGTATTTTTTCGTCGGTAATCTGATAGTAAACCCAGTCATAATCGTTTTTTATAACACGACCGTCATTAATAGCATACGGACACCCTACAGTAAAATTCCATTCAGTCTGACACGCCGATTCAAAAAGTGCCTGACCGGCAGAAATTAAAGTCTGGTCATCATTGGATTCTGTTTCCGCCGAAAACTGTACAGCACCGTCTTCATCATAGGCGAAAGCACCTGCTCCGAGTGGGTCAGGTTGAGTTTCCACCGGAAGAGTTTCAGTAGTGGTTGCGACAGTTTCAGCAGTAGTATCTGTATTAGTTTCCTGAATTTCCGGATAAGTTGTTGTAGTAATTTCAGTAGTTTCGGCAGTAATTGTATCTTGTGTATTAATTTCTTGAATTGTGATTGTGGAAATTTCTGATTTTATCTGTAAGACTGTTGTGGGAGTTTCCGAAGTTGTTGCAGAGGGTGCAGTTTTCCGTTGTATTCCGGAGAAGTCATTTTCATAAATAGTGGAAGTTTCATTTTTCGCACAGCTTGCGAGGGTAAAAATTGCAAGCATAATTATAATAAATTTTTTCATAATAACTCCTGTTCTTCGTCGTCGAGGACGAAATCAATAATACCGTCGCTTACATTGACAGCGGAGCAGATAACACGTACCGTCTGACCGAGCGTATAGGAAGTATTACTGAAACGTTCAGTAAGTGAGACCGGTTCGGAATAATCATATTCGCCCTCCGGAAGTGTCCGTATGTGGACAAGTCCTTCTATAGTATCGGGTAACTGTACATAAAATCCGAACTCCGTTACACTGGAAATCCGTGCCGTAAAAGTTTCGCCTATATGGGATTTCATGTATTCAGCCTTGTAACAGTCTTCACATTCACGTTCAATGGCGACGGCTCTTAATTCAGCGTCGGAAGAACGTTCAGCGGAATTACTTGCAAAACCGGCATAACGTTTGTTTAACCATTCGTTGTTATAACCGGCTAAAATATCGGTTATAATGCGGTGTATAGCCAAATCTGGATAGCGTCTTATAGGAGATGTAAAATGTGCATAGTCGTCAAGTACAAGTCCGAAGTGTCCTACAGGTTCGGTAGAGTATTTGGCTTTCGACATGGAACGGAGTACCAGTAAATTGACCGCCTCGAATTTGTCAGTACCTCTTGCACTTTCGAGAATTTTAGTAGCGTGATACGGTTTGAACTCCGTAAAGTGCGGACATTCAAGGTTAAATTTAGGCAGAATTTCATGTAAAGCCTCGACTTTAGCTTCCGGCGGAGCTTCATGTATTCTGTAGACGAACGGTACTTTTTTATCACGTGCGAGTTTAGCGGAACATTCGTTAGCAGTAAGCATAAATTCCTCTATGATTCTTTCAGCCTTACCACGTTCACGAGGAATTACCGCACAACAGATACCGTCATCATTGATAATCAGTTTACTTTCAGTAGTTTCTATTTCCGGAGCGTGACGGCGTTTTTTCTTAGCTATGAGAATATCCGCCAATTCGTTCATGAGGAAAATTTCATTTCTTACGGCGGAATATTTTTCCGTAATTTCCTGTGATTCCGTACCGGAAAGAATATCATTAATTTCCGAATATACACCCTTTACCCGTGACCTTATAACGCTTTTACAGAAACGATATGAAACAATATCGCCGTTATTGTCGAGATTTATGAAACATGATAAAGTAAGTCTGTTTTCGTCGGGATTAAGTGAACATATACCGTTTGAAAGTTCTTTCGGGAGCATAGGAACAACTTTATCTGCATAGTAGATACTCGTACCACGTTTCATAGCTTCCTTGTCAAGATTACTGTTGCCACGTACATAATGTGAAACGTCGGCAATGTGTACGCCCAGTATATAACCGTTTTCAGTTTTTTCTACTGAAACAGCGTCGTCAAGGTCTTTGGATTCAGCACCGTCAATAGTAAAGATGTTCATATTACAGAGATTTTCTCTGTTATTGAAAGAATATTCCTGTACGCCACCTTCAGAAATTTTTCTTGCTTCGTCTAATACTTCTTCCGGAAACTCATATGGAGCATTATGCATCATAAGAATTGACTTCGCACAGGAAGAGGCATATTCAGAACTTCCGAAAACAGACGTTATTTTAACTTTGTGTTCAGCGTGTCGGCGACCACGGTAGACTATTTCCGCAAGAACTTTTTCGCCGTCATTGAATTTCACGCTGTTTTCCCTGACGATAATCATATGATTTTTAGTAGCGGTATCGGGTACAAGATAAGGTTTTCCGTCGACGTACTCTATTTTACCGGTCAGTGCGGAGTTACTGAATTTAATGATGTCAATAATTTCGCCTTCGGGTTCGCCGGAACGTGACGGAATATCCGAAACAAGTACACGGTCATTCGGCATAGCACCTAACATACATTTACCAGGGATAAAATATTCTGTACCGTCGTCAGTCTTTGCGAAACCGAAAGTCCTGCTAAGTCTGGTGACTACTGCCGGATATATATTCAGCCGTGAACATAATCCGGTTTTCATACCTTTTCTGACTGTTATAACACCTTCTGTGCGTAACTGGTCAAAAGCGTTAATAAAATTGTCACGTCCCTGTTTTTTGGTACGGCATTTATTTTCCAGTTCGCTTATCGGCATAGTTTTTTTGTTGTAGGTTTGCAGAAAAGTAATTATTTTTTTCTTGTAAGTTTCAATATCTGTTTTGTTTGATGAATTATTTTTCTTTTTCATATAATCTCCTTAAAAAAATACTGCCCTATGACTTATTTTGTCACAGGGCGTTGTAGATTATTACTTGTCGGTGAATATCGGAATAACATTCACGGCAAGAACAGCAACGAAAAGTATAATAGCCAAAGTCCTTGTAACTTTGTTTAGGATAGCTTCTTTGGACCTGCCCTTATTTTCGTTATAGAAAGACTCGGCACTTGAACCTGTCAAAGCTGCTGTCATACTGTCCTGTGTTTTCTGTTCCTGTGAAAGACATATAACGATAGTAACAAGACTTACGAGGAGTATAACAATACCTCCTGCGATTTCCAATGCGCTCATTTTTTCAAACCTCCTGAACATTATATATATTGTTCATTATAACATATGCAGAAATATTTTTCAAGTGTTTTGTAAAAAAAATCCTGAAATTATATATAATTAAAAGTTTTAAGTATGAAAAGCCATGTAGTAAGAGTAAAGGCACTGCAAAGAGTTGTAAGCATAACTGCAAAAGCCGTTATAGTACCATTATGTCCGAAATTTTTGGACATAACGAAACAGCTTCCTGTAGTAGCACTGCCGAGCATAACAAGTATGGCTATTAATTTTTCGTCCCTGAAACCGAGGTGTACGGCAATGGGAAGAAATATCATACAGAAAAGAATCAGCTTTATGAATGATATGCCAATAGTTACCGGAAGTTTTCCCTTAGCGTCTTCAATTCTGAAAGATGCTCCGAGTGCTATGAGTGAAAGAGGAGTAGCCATATTTGCGAGATACGAAACAGATTTTGACAATATAACCGGTTGCGGAATTTTCAGCAATGACCATATTATGCCGACAGCTATTCCGAGAATAATGGGATTCGTTACAATGCCTTTAAGGGTATTCATGAAAAGTTGTTTTCCGGATTTTGAGTTATTTTTGTCCGGAGACGTAAGGGAAAGAGTTATTACGGCTATAATGTTGTATATCGGTACAGTGCCGACTATCATAAGCCCAGCCATAGTAGCTTCGCCGTAAATGTTCTTGACAAACGCTATTCCGAGAATTGCCGCACTGCTCCTGTAGGAAGCCTGTATTATTTCACCACGTTCCGCCTTGTCCTTGTGGAGCAGGGAATATCCGATAGCGATACATACGCTTATAAGGGTAGCGGTTATGCAGAAAGTTACAAATTTACCGTCCCATACCGCACGGAAATCAGCGGTTGACAAGTCCGAAAACAGCAGAGCAGGTAACGGAGCGTTAAATACAAATTTATTGATTTTTGCGGTGGTGTGGTCATCAAGAAGATTTACTTTCCGTACAAACCACCCGAAAATCATCATCATGAACACCGGTACAGTCGCATTCAGACTGAACATTAAATTTTCAGTAAACAATTTAAGTCATCACCTTAGAAAATATCTTTTTTAGCTTTTATATGTCGTCGTATCAGTACGAAAATCATAAGCAGTATACAGAATATAAGGAATATAGGTACAAGCCATTTGTTAGTAGTTTCGTCTTCAGCGGATTTCATTTCCGTCCACAGATTCTGCATTTTAAGACTTGCATCTTCGGACAGGTTGACGAAAACTTCCGTTTTATCGGCAATAAACTGACTGTCCGGATATGATATGTGACTTTCACGTACATCTTCGTCAAGCATATCGAAAGCCGCCTGATGAGGTGTAGAGTAACATATATAATCTATATTCGCAAAAGCTATATCAGGTTCGCACATGAAATTTATGTACATTTCAGCGGCTTCTTTTTGTCGGGCGGAAGTAGGAATACACATGGCATCTATGAAAAGATTCGTACTGCTTTTAGGTACTACAAAATTTAAGTCTTCATTTTCGGCGAGTATGGTGAGAGCGTCACCGGCATAGTACGGAGCTATTAAAGCGTCACCTGCTCCCATTTTGTCGAAAACTTCGTCCATAACGTAACCCTGTACTATTTTTTTCTGTTGAGTGAGTTTCCGAGAAGCGTTTTCGAGTTCTTCGGGATTTTCGGTATTAAGCGAGTAACCCAGCATTATTTCAGCTATAGCGAAAGCGTCACGAGGATTATCGAACATAAGTATCTGGTCAGCGTAATCCTCATTCCAAAGTAAATCCCAGTCGATTTCCTCTTCCGGAATGTCAATCATAGTAGTATCGTAAATAATGCCGACTGTCCCCCACGTATACGGCACACTGTAATCGTTAGTAGGGTCATAAGCCTGATTCCTGAAATTTTCCATAATATACCGGAAATTAGGTATATTATCCATATCAAGAGGTTGTACCAGTTTTTCGTTAATCATTTTACTTATCATGTAATCCGACGGGATAATTACATCATAAGATGCTCCACCGCCTTTAAGTTTCGCATAGAGTTCCTCATTTGTGGCGTAATTGGTATAGTTTACTTTTATTCCGGTAAGTTTTTCAAATTCGGAATTTACATCAAGCGTGCCTTCGTCAGCACCGGTGGAGATGTATTCGCCCCAGTTATAGACATTTATAGAAATCCCCTTGTTCTTGAATTTAGTATAGTATTCAGGGTCTGAAACTGTAAGTGTCTGTACGGAAACTTCCTCATCTTCCTCGATATTTTCGACAGTTCCGGAACTACATGACATCATAGAAAAAGCTATCATTAATACGGAAATAATCAGAGATAATTTTTTCATACGCCCTCCCTGTATGTACCGTTTTTCTTAGCGGATTTTGTTTCAATGATGTTCTTAACTATCAGTATTATCACAACCGCAATGAATATAAGCGTTGAAAGTGCATTTATTTCCGGAGAAACTTTGCGTCGGGTCATGGAGTATATAGTTATAGGGAGCGTCTGCGAAGTGGAACCGCTTGTAAAGTAGCTTACTACAAAATCGTCAAGGGAATACGTGAAAGACATCAGGAAACCACTTATTACACCAGGCATAATTTCCGGCAGAACTACTTTCCGGAAAGCACTCACCGGACTGCACCCTAAATCCTGTGCAGCCTCGAAGATATGCGGATTCATCTGATTGAATTTAGGCATTACGTTCAGAATAACATATGGTACGTCGAAAGTTATATGTGCTATAATCAGCGTTACGAAACCAAATTCAAAACTCATTCTCGCCGCAAAGAATACGAACAAAAGCATAAGCGAAACACCAGTAACAATTTCCGGATTGATAATAGGCATATTGGTGATATTCATTACTATTGCTTTAGGTACTTTTTTCATGTGGTGAATACCTATAGAGGCAAGAGTACCGAGGACTGTAGAAACGATACTCGCCACGACGGCTATAATAATTGTATTCACCAGTGAGGATATAATAATTCTGTTATGGAAAAGTCTTCTGTACCAGTCAAGAGTAAATCCGCTGAAAACGCTACGGCTTTTTGTTTCGTTGAAAGAAAATACTATAAGTACGAAAATAGGCACATACAGAAACAGTAGTACAAGCATAAGATATATTTTACCTAATTTTTTCAATATAAGACCTCCTTTACATAAGTACCTGTTCGTCGGGGTCAAACTGGTTCATTACCGTCATGATAACGAGTATGATAACCATAAGTACAAGCGAAATAGCCGCTCCTAAATGTGGATTGTAGGCATTTCCGAGGAACTGCATTTCTATTAAGTCGCCGATAAGCAGATTAGAGCCACCACCAAGCATTCGGGAAATAATGAACGTGGAAATAGCCGGTACAAATACCATAGTAATACCGGAAGTAATCCCTGGAGCACTCAACGGTATAACTACACGGATAAGTGTAGATAACGAATTACAACCTAAATCGGCAGACGCTTCAAAAAGTGACCTGTCTATTTTTTCCATTACGGAATATAACGGCAGTATCATGAACGGCAGATAATTGTACACCATACCGAGAACTACCGCACCGGAAGTATTTATTAATTTCACGGAATCGAGACCAACCATATTAAGTAAATGATTTATTATACCGTTGTTGCCGAGAATGGTCATCCATGCATAAGTACGTAACAGAAAATTCATCCACATAGGTAGCATGACTATCATAAGCATTGTACCTTGTTTGTGTTTGTCCATACGTGAAAGTATAAAAGCTACCGGATAGGCAATCACGAGACATACGGCGGTTGCGATAAGCGACAGCCATATTGAACGTACAAATATATTGGCATACTGACCTACATCTGATATGTATTTTATAGTAAAAGTACCGTTGTCGGTAGTGAACGCAAAGTAGACTATCATAAGAAGAGGTACTACAATAAAAACTACCATCCAAACGAGATAAGGAGCAGAAAAATATTTAAGTTTCATAGTTATTCCGCCTCCGATTTCTTCATGATGTGAATGTCGTCAGGGTCAAAAGTCATGCCAATCATTGACCCTACCGGACACGCTTTGGTTGAATGTATAATCCAGTTATTGTCAACGCTGTCGACGGACATTTCATAGTGTACGCCCTTGAAAACTACTGATTCTACTTTACCTGTAAGCTGTGCTTTTTCTGCCGGAATAATCTTTACATCTTCCGGACGTATAACGACATCTACAGTTTCGTCAGGAGCAAAACCCTTGTCAACACAACGGAAACGTTTTCCGGCAAACTCAACGACACAGTCTTCCGGCATAGAACCGTTTATTATATTACTTTCGCCTATGAAATCCGCTACAAAAGCATTTACCGGTTCATTGTAGATGTCAGTCGGTGAGCCTATCTGTTGTATGTAGCCGTTATTCATTACAACTATACTGTCACTCATAGTAAGAGCTTCTTCTTGGTCATGCGTGACGTATACGAAAGTAAGTTCAAGTTCCTGCTGGATTTTTCTTAATTCAATCTGCATTTCCTTACGTAATTTGAGGTCTAAAGCACCTAAAGGTTCGTCAAGGAGCAGGACTTTCGGGTGATTGACTAATGCACGGGCAATAGCTACACGTTGTTGCTGACCGCCGGAAAGTCTGTTGACAGAACGTTTTTCAAAACCCATAAGATTTACCATTTCAAGCATTTCGCCGACACGTTTCAGTATTTCCTTTTCCGGAACTTTTTTCACACGTAATCCGAAAGCTATATTTTCGTATACATTCAGGTGCGGAAATAATGCGTATCGCTGAAAGACTGTATTGACGTTTCTTTTATGAGGTGGCAGACCATTTATACATTTTCCCTCAAAAAAGACGTCACCGCTTGTCTGTTCGAGGAATCCGCCTATAATGCGGAGTGTAGTAGTTTTTCCGCAACCCGAAGGACCTAAAAATGTAACAAATTCCTTGTCTTTTATATCGAGATTTATATTTTTCAGTATTCTTTCACCGTCTTCAAATTCGACGACTATATTTTTAAGATTTATAATATTTTCCATTTATCAAAGTCCTTTCGGTTTTAAATTTTAAAAACTCAAAATTATCCCCCGTGTGATTCTGCACGGAGGATATAATATTTTATTCGGGTTTGTTTCAGATACTTTCAGCCACTTCACCAACAGGATTTTCCTGTTCAGAGGCTTTTTTCTTTTTTCTGTCGAAAGAATCAGTTTTTATAGCGTCAAGGAAAGCTATAAGGAAGTATATAGCAAATACAACACCTTCGCCGAGAATTAAAGGCATTTTTACATTATTTTTTATAACACTTATTGTTGAACTCATTGAAGTTGACGCCGGAACAAGTACATTATAAGCATTCTGGAAAGTTACGTTTTCATAGTAATCATCGGCAGTGAGTTTTACATTTTCGATAGTTTCAGTTATTTTCTTGTTTACGTCTTCTAATTGCTTGTCAACTTGATCCAATTTCTTTTGATTATTGGTGTCATTATCGGCAAATTCCTTTAAAGCGTCACGTCTTTCGGTATAGTAATTTATATTCTGTTTGGTTGTAGCGAGGTCATTTGTAAGTTCCAGTTTTTGAGCAATCATGTCATCATACTGTTGAGAGGTCTGTGTTGATTGTGTGTCCGTACCGTCCGTGCCGTTACCGAAAATAATAATCTGGTCTTTTTCGTAAGACCTTATAGAATCTCTTACAGATACAAGTTGTTCTTCAATAGAAGTTTTACGTCTTGTGAGAGTGTTTATTCTGTATTCATAGTAAGCAATTGAAGAATCCCTGTCTTTTGTCAGATTGTTTACATTTACGTAAGAAGAAACTTTATCAAGGTCAATAGACCTTATAGTTTCGATAGCTTCATAGAGGTCATCGAATGTATAGCCGGTCACGGAAGAGCGGAAACGTGTTTTATCGTCTTTTGAAAGCTGTTTAAGATATTTACTCATTGTATCAAGGGAATTGTCAAGAACTTCGATAGCTTCCGAGTAGTCATAACTGGAAATATCAAGGGCAGAAACGGAATTACCGAGAGATTCGTTATAGCCGTAAATATCAAAGAAATAACTTTTAAATTCTTCCAGTATTGTATTTATTACTTCAACGGCGTTGTTTCTGCCGAGAGATGTTCCGGAATAATTGAAAGTTACTACATATTCAGTAGCGAAATAAGGCACACTAAGCATAGCCTGTGCCGCCTGAAGATTGTTACTGTTTGCGTTTTCGTATACGTTTTTGTAAGTCAGAATTTTGTCCATAGCGTCGGCAGGAATCTGACCAGTTATTGTTATACTGTTTCGTATGTTGTCGAGCTGGTCAAGTGGCATATCAAGACTTGTGAGGGCTCTTTCAATAACTATCGGATTTCTAATCATTTCCTTATTGAAATCCTGTCCGGCAGGGTCAAGACCTTTTTCAATGCCGTCGAAAGTAAAGCTGACAAGTGCCCGAAGAGCAGGTTTGCGGTGTACGGTATTTAAAGCTGTATTCCCTAATATCGCAACGAATACTATTACTGCAACGACAAGCCATATCAGGACATATTTTTTTAATTTTCTGAAAATCGTCCCTATTGATATAATAAAATCGTTTTTTTCCTCTTCGCTCTGAAGAGTAATGTTAAGGTTGTGTTCTCTTTTCTTATCCATTGTTTCCTCCATTTTACTATAAAAAATATATTTTTAATCCGGAATTGCCGGATAGGATAATTATATCACTTAAAATACGGAACGTCAATAATTTTTAATAATTTCCGGTATTTTCAAGCATTTCAACAAACACCGGTATATTATACCGGAAATTTTTGTTAAAATTTAAAAAATGCCGGATAATAGAAAAACTATCCGGCAAAATATGATTCAGACTGTATGATTTTTTTCTTTAAGTACTGTAATAATATCATTCACGTATTTCTGACAGGTTTCAATGTCACCGGCTTCCGCCATAACACGCACGAGTGGTTCTGTACCGCTTTCCCTTACGAGTATTCTTCCGGAATCTCCGAGAGTTTCCGAGGCTTTTCGGACAGCTTCCAGAACGTCTTTATCACTCATGGCAACGGACTTATTTTTAACCCTTACATTTTCGAGTACCTGCGGATATACCTTGAAAGGTTCGGCGAGTTCGCTTAGTTTCTTACCGCTTGACATTATAGCCTGCATTATCTTGAGACTTGTAAGAATACCGTCACCGGTAGAGGCGTATTTTGAGAATATAATATGTCCGGACTGTTCACCGCCGAGACAGCAGTTATTTTCTTTCATGTATTCGTATACGTATTTGTCGCCGACAGCAGTTTTTGCGTAATTTATACCGATTTCGTCAAAAGCCTTGAAAAGTCCGAAGTTTGACATTACAGTAGCAACGACTGTATTATTTACGAGTTTACCACGTTCCTTAGAGTATCTGCCATATATATACAAAATATGGTCACCGGTGATAATATTTCCCTTATCGTCGACACATAAACAACGGTCAGCGTCGCCGTCGTAAGCGAAACCGGCATCAAGATTATTTTCTGCTACAAATTTCTGTAGTACCTCTATATGTGTAGAACCGGCATTGTCATTTATGTTAGTACCGTCTGGTGAGGCGTTTATGACATATGTAGTAGCACCGAGGGCATCAAATACAGATTTGGCTATATTCCATGAAGAACCATTAGCACAGTCGAGACCTATTTTCATACCTCTGAAAGAGTACATGCCGAGTGATATTAAATAGCCGATATATCTGTTTCTGCCGGAAATGTAGTCAACAGAACGTCCTATTTTTTCGTTTTTAGCGTATGGAACTTCACCGGATTTGCCGTCAAGATAGTCTTCAATAAGATTTATTACATCATCTTCCATTTTTTCGCCCTGACCGTTTATGAGTTTGAGACCGTTATCATAGTAAGGATTATGACTGGCAGAAATCATAATACCACAGTCGAAAGCGTCAACCCTTGCGATATATGCGACGGACGGCGTTGTAGTAACGTGGAGCAGGTAGGCATCTGCACCGGAAGCCGTAAGACCGCCTACGAGTGAATATTCAAACATATAGCTTGAACGTCTTGTATCCTTGCCGATAATTATTTTCGGTGCGGAATTGTCACCGTTTTTTCTTCTGATTTCGCCGTAGTACCAGCCGAGGAAACGTCCTACTTTGTAGGCGTGTTCGGCGGTGAGATTTTCATTTGCTGTACCTCTGAAACCGTCTGTACCGAAATATTTTCCCATTGTAAAAGCTCCTTGAAATATATTATTGATTTATTTATATTAAAATATTTATGTGTATATGCACAATGAAAAACGCCTTCCATTTCTGAAAAGCGTTTCATAACGTTTTCACCGGAGGACGACTCCGCCCCATGATGCACTTACTTTATTGTATATCTGTGACATTACTTTATTTCTTTTATGTTTGTAGAAAGTAGTCACACCAAAATAGATAATTATTGGCACACATATAATGCCTATGAGTAACTGCCACCACTGGATAACACTTGCGATACACATTATTATAAGTACAAGAAGTATAACACCGATACTTGCAAGAATTGGTATACCGCCCGAACCCATGAAAGACGTATCACAGACTTTTATATACTGCTTTATATCTGTAGGTGAAAGGTTGTCCTGATAGCGTGCAAGGAAGTTATCGGAACTTGCCCATTTTGCGAACTGTTTTATATCAGCGAATTTGCAGGAAAAGTCCTGACCTGTTTTTGTCACACGATAATTAACGGTTATGCCGTCATTTCCGGTCTGTGCGCCCATAATGTGAATTACTGTACCTGCTTCAGCCTGATTTCTTAGACTTTTTATTACAAGATATTTCTGGTCAACGGCATCTTCAATATTATTTAGCAGTAGTTTCATAAAAAAGCTCCTCCTTTATATAAGATTTCAGTCGGAATAGTGAAGTAAATATATTTCCGTTTCATGCACGATAAAAGAAACGGAAATTTTTTTATGTGTATCTGATAAAGAACCATTTTAATTATATACAAAATAATAACTATTCCCCATGCTATTTTATAATAACATATTTTTTTAAAAAATGCAAGGGGATTTTTATATATTTCATAAAAAATGTTCATATGCGAAGTAGAAGTTTAAGCCGTTATAGTGGCAAAAAATTATAGATTTTGCACAACGCCGAATTTTCAGGTCAAAATTTGTGCATAATAACGAATTGTAATTATACCGGTAAATTATATTTTCTGTATACATGAAAGTAAGTATATACTAACTTTATTTTTCGTTTCATTCAGGTAACATCTACTCATTTTATGGAAATAGTAGGTTATAATATATGATGTATTATTTCGGGAGATGATTATTATGAAAACAGTTGAAATTTTTACAGATGGTGCGTGTAGTGGAAATCCAGGGGCTGGCGGTTACGGTGTTGTACTAAGATACGGAACGCACGAAAAAGAACTTTCAGGCGGTGATTCGCAGACTACTAATAACCGCATGGAACTGACCGGCGTTATCGTAGGTTTGTCAGCACTTAAAGAGCCGTGTAAAGTTATTCTCACGACGGATAGTAAATATGTTGCCGATAGTGTAACGAAAAAATGGGTTTATAACTGGCAGAGTAAGAACTGGATAAAAAAAGGTGAACCTGTCCCGAATACTGATTTATGGAAACAGTTGCTTCCGTTACTCGAAAAACATGAAGTTACTTTCAACTGGGTAAAAGGTCATGCCGGACACCCCGAAAATGAACGTTGTGACCGTCTTGCAGTCGCACAGCGTGATATATATTCGTCAAAATAAAGGAGAGATTATAATGGAAAAAAGATTCATTTATGCCGATAACGCCGCCACAACTGCCGTTTCGCAGGAAGTCCTTGACGCTATGTTACCGCATTTCACTAAGGCTTACGGAAACGCTTCCAGTATATATAAACTCGGACGTGACGCACAGAAAGATATCGAGACAGCCCGTGAAAAAGTAGCAAAGGCAATCGGTGCAGACCCTAAGGAGATTTTCTTTACAAGCTGTGGTTCGGAATCGGATAACTGGGCAATAAAGGGTATCGCTGAAAATATGGCGAAAAAAGGTAAGAAACATATTATCACGTCAGTATTTGAACATCATGCGGTACTGCATACTTGCGAATACCTCGAAAAACACGGCTATGAAGTGACATATATTCCGGTCAGTGCCGACGGCTTTGTAAATCCGGAAGATATAAAAAACGCTATCCGTGAGGATACCGCACTTGTTACTATAATGTACGCCAATAACGAAATAGGAACAATCCAGCCGATTGAGGAAATAGGGGCTATATGCAGGGAAAAGAAAGTAATTTTTCATACAGATGCCGTACAGGCTGTAGGACACGTTGAAATAGATGTAAAAAAGCAGAATATTGATATGCTGTCATTATCCGGACACAAGATACACGCACAGAAAGGTATAGGAGCTTTATATGTCCGTAAGGGTATAACTCTGCCTAACCTCGTACACGGTGGCGGTCAGGAACGTAACAAGAGAGCAGGTACGGAAAATGTACCGGCTATAGTCGGATTAGGTGTGGCTATAGAAAACGCTACAAAGAATATCGCCGAAAAAAATGCGGTAATTACACCACGTCGAAACAGACTGATTGACGGTATTTTAAAACTTCCGTATACACGCCTTAACGGTGACCGTGATAAACGACTTGCCGGAAATCTGAATATTTCCATAGAGGGTATAGAAGGTGAATCACTGTTACTTATGCTTGACCTTAATGGTATATGTGCGTCATCGGGTTCAGCTTGTACGTCAGGTTCGCTTGACCCCTCACACGTACTGTTATCTATCGGACTTAAACACGAAGTCGCACACGGTTCACTTAGACTGTCGATTGAAGAAGATGTCACTGACGAAGATGTTGACTATATTCTTGAAGTAATCCCGAAAGTAGTAGAAAGATTACGTTCAATGTCGCCGGTATGGGAAAAAATGATGAAAGGTGAAAGTTATGAATAATACAAAGCCTTGTATGAAAATAACCCTCACAGATACAAAACCGTCAATATTTGAAAGTAAAGTCGGTGGTATCGGATATATACCGCATGACAAGGATTTCCCTACAGACAGCAACGGTAATCAGTTAAGACTTCTTGCACAGATAGAGTGCGAAAAAATTCAGCTTGACGGTTTCATGAAAACAGGTCTTTTGCAGTTCTGGATTCTTAATAATGATACTTCCTGTATGTACGGGTGGAGAACGACAAATCAGGACGGCTTCAGGGTTATATATTATCCGGAAATAGACAAGACCGTTACGCAAGACGAAATAGAAAGCAAATTCGTAAAGAACGAATATGACAACAATGAGTATTATGATTTTCCTGTTTTCCGTGGCGGTATGAGTCCTGTTTTCTGTGAGTGCGGTATGAGTTTTGAAAAGTCCGAAAACCAATATGTTGACCGCTGGTCAATACTTACCAATGAAGAGCATGATGAAATTACCGGTCATAAGGTCGGCGGTTATCCGTACCTTATAAATAACGACCCCCGCTCCGAAATGAAAAACGGTGCTTATTATGACTTTTTGCTGTTTCAGCTTTATAGTGACTATAACTTCAGCCTCAACCGGTACGCAAACCGCAACAGGTACTTGAAGACTATCAATCGACTTAAGGGAATGTATAATAAAGTTTATTTGTTAGGAAATTTCTTTATAAACAGCGAAAAACTTAAACAGTGTGATTTCAGCGATGTCCTCTATAACTGGGATTGCTGTTAAAATAGTATTAAGGAGGAAAGTTATGAATAATAAAAAACCTTGTATGAAAATAACCCTCACAGATACAAAACCGTCAATATTTGAAAGTAAAGTCGGCGGTCTCGGATATATTCCGCATGACAAAAATTTCCCAACAGATAGTAACGGAAATCAGTTAAGACTTCTCGCACAGATAGAGTGCGAAAAAATTCAGCTTGACGGTTTTATGAAAACTGGTCTTTTACAGTTCTGGATTATGAATGATGACAACTGCGGTTTTGTATTTCATAATCCGACTAATCAGGACGGCTTCAGGGTTATATATTATCCGGAAATCGACAAGACCGTTACAAATGAAGAAATAGAAAGCAAGTTCGTAAAGAATGAATATGACGACGACCCATATTATTTTCCTGTATTCCGTGAGTGTGGTATGAGTTTTGAGAAGTACGAAAACAGATTTATTGAATACAGTGAAGAAATTCCGGAAGAAGTATATGAAGAAGTATATGACGAAAATGCAGGTCATAAAGTCGGTGGTTATCCGGTTTTTGCACAAAGCGACCCACGTATTGACGAAGAAATGCTTGAAAATTATGATTTTCTGTTATTTCAGCTTGATACAGATGATATTTATGGTAAATATTTAGTTATGTGGGGAGATTGCGGAGTAGGAAATTTCTTCATAAACAGCGAAAAACTTAAACAGTGTGATTTCAGCGATGTCCTCTATAACTGGGATTGCTGTTAAAATAGTATTAAAGGAGTATGATATATTATGATGTACAGTGAAAAGGTACTCGACCATTTTTCAAATCCAAGAAATGTAGGCGAGATTGAAAACGCTGACGGTGTCGGTGAAATCGGTAACGCAAAGTGTGGCGACATTATGAAAATGTACCTCAAAATCGACGACGGTATTATTACAGATGCTAAATTCAAGACTTTCGGATGTGGTGCGGCGGTTGCAACGTCTTCTATGGCTACTGAACTTATCAAGGGCAAGTCCATTGACGACGCACTCAAACTCACAAATGACGCAGTTGTTGAGGCTCTTGACGGTCTTCCGGCTGTAAAGATACACTGTTCCGTACTTGCGGAGCAGGCTGTGAGGTCTGCACTTTCCGACTACTACACAAAACAAGGTATTGACCCACTCCCTATAGTCGGTGAGATAAAAATGCCGGAGGAATAATATGTATATTGAAAAAGCTGATTTAAAAGATATTAATGAACTTGTTCAGATGAGAATAGAATATCTTACAGAAGATTATGGTAGTCTTACAGATATGCAGACTGAAAAAATCAGGAATCAGCTTCCGGAATATTATAATAATCATCTGAATAATGATTTATTTGTATACGTTGTGAAATCAGAAAAAATAATTTCGTGTTGTTTTCTGTTGGTGTCCGAAAAGCCGGCTAATCCAAGTTTCATAAACGGCAGAACCGGTACAGTAATGAACGTCTATACAAGACCGGATTTCAGACGAAAAGGCATAGCTAAAAAAATAATGGAATTTCTTATTTCCGATGCCAAGAAAATGAAACTTGATTTTATAGAATTGAAGTCGACAGATAACGGATATAATCTTTATAAGTCAGTCGGTTTTGAAGATATTTTTTCAAAATATCGCAATATGAAGATTATTTTTTAAGTAAAAAAATTCAGTGAGCAGGCTGTAAGTTCTGAACTTTCGGATTACTATACAAAACAGGTTATTGATCCGTTCCCGATATTCGTAGAAATAAAAATGCCCGAAGAAGAATAATAACAATGAAAAGCACCCTGTGAGGTGCTTTTTTGGTTATGATTTGGAATTATTCTGAAAGGTCAGTAATGATTTTCTGGAGACTGCCTATAGTTTTTTTCAGAATATCGGCGTCATTTTCGTTCATAGTTATTACAGTAGAGATAGGGAAATTCTGGTTTATATCCTGAATTGCCGATTCTACGCAATTTTTCAGATTGATTTTAACAGAACTGTCTGAAGCTGTATCTGTATTTGCCTGATAGTGCGGATTAACGCTGTAAATACCATAGTCACATCTTTTAAGTAAATCCTGATTCAATGCTCTCGTTATCGTTCCGGCAGCGACACCATTTGTTTTTCCGAGGTCTGTAAACACCTTGACAATTTCCGAGGTGGTATAAGTTTCTTTTTGTAAGTTTTTGTGCATATCTATAATGACATCGAATCCCTTTGGAAGTATAGCCATAATAAAATGCTCCTTTCTTTTAAAATTTTTATGGGATATATTTCATATCCTGAACTTATTATATCATATAAATTTCGATTTGTCAAGAGTTTTTTGAAAATAAAAAATAAAAATTTTCAAACTTCATAAATTTTTGATTTTTTATAATTTTTGATGTTAATAATATTATGACACGAAATCAATGGTTAAAATCATATATAAATTATTATTTTTTCTTTTTATTCTTATTATAATTATTATATAATATACTGTTTATTTTTTTATATAGAACTACAAATCCAGGAATTATTGTCTTAACAGTATCATATAAGTTATCAGTTATTGATTTTTCTATACTTTTTATAATATTATCTGTTCTGATAACAGAGTTTTTTTCAAGAGTATCTATTTTTTGTTCTAACATCTCCAGTTTCTGATATATTATAACACTTCTTTTTTCTAACATTTCCAGTTTCTGATATATATCTTCATTATAGAGTTTACTTATTTCCCTGACCCTGAAATAAGTATCAACAAGGAAGTCATACACCTCCCAAGCCCTGTCAGTGTTGAGGCTCTTGGCATGAAGTAAAGCTCCTTTTTCGGTCCAGATATACAGGATTTTTGCCTGTTTAAACTGAACCTCAAATTGAGGTCCAGTTTTAAATGCCTGTAATTCGGCATTTTTCAGACAATAGTAGTGTACACCCTCTATGTAGCGTTCTTTGTTTCGGATGAAATTTTGTCTGATAATTTTGGTTGTTGTGCCGTAAGCCTCGGCGAGCTGTGCAGTAGTAAGCACACGCTGTCCGTTATGTTCAATGGGGGTGATTTTTAAATCATTCATAATAAATTTTTCCTTTCATGTTTAGTTAAGTTTTTTGACAAAAATTTCTGAAATGTTTTTCTACCTCCTTTAAATAAAAAACTGTTGACAACAAAAGTTACCAACAGTGAAAAAAACTCTTGACAAAACAAACCTACATATGATATAATAATCATAGGGTATATTGTTCACAGCTATTTCAAAGTTATGGTGGTAACTTCTGTTATAGTGTCTGATTCAGGTTTGCAGACCTGTTTCAGACGGTGGGCGATATGCCCTATATTTATAATATCATATATTTCCGAAGATGTCAATATATTTTATAGATTTTTCTGAAATGAATCGTGAGATATTAAGAGAAACCGAGAATAAACAAGAGATTCAAAGCGTTTTCATGATATATTTTAAAAAAAAAGTTGTTTTCCCTCTTGACAAATGGAATTTTATGCTGTATAATAACAATTGTCACTGTGCGGAAAGTCTGTTTTCCGCCGATACAGATTTTTTAAGGAGGATTTTTTTATGTCAACTACACTGACTAAACCGGCTGATGTAAAGCGTACATGGTATATTCTAGACGCTGCCGGACAACCTCTCGGACGTGTTGCCGCAAAAGCTGCACATATTCTCAGAGGTAAACACAAGCCCACATTCACACCGAACGTTGACTGTGGTGACCATGTTATAGTTATCAACTGCGATAAGGCAGTTCTTACAGGTAAGAAACTCGAACAGAAAAAATATTACTGGCATACCGGCTGGATTGGTGGTCTGAAGTCTATTTCTTACAAGGACATGATGGCTAAACAGTCTGACCGTGCTATGATGATTGCCGTTGAGGGTATGCTTCCGAGCAATACACTCGGCAGAAACCAGCTCAAGAGACTCAGAACTTACAAGGGTGCTGAACACAAAAACGCTGCTCAGAAACCTGTTGTTTACGAATATTAATAGGGAGGTGCTTTGAAATGTACGAATCAAAAGTTAAATACTACTACGGAACAGGCAGAAGAAAGCACTCCGTTGCAAGAGTAAGAATTTATCCTGGTTCTGGTAACGTAACAATAAACGGAAGAGGAATTGACGATTATTTCGGTCTTGAAACACTCAAGCTGATTGTACGTCAGCCACTCGCACTTACAGATACTCTTGAAAAATTCGATGTTGTCTGCACAGTTGCAGGCGGTGGCGTAACAGGTCAGGCTGGTGCTATCAGACATGGTATTTCAAGAGCATTACTTGAATTTGATGCTGAACTCCGTCCGGCTCTCAAGAAGGCTGGTTTCCTCACACGTGACCCACGTATGAAGGAAAGAAAGAAATACGGTCTCAAAGCTGCAAGACGTGCTCCGCAGTTCTCAAAGAGATAAGAAATTGTCTCCGAATTGCCTGTTTTACGGTATTTTTCGAGATTATTTCAAAAAGTTGTTCAACAATTGTTCAACTGAAAAAGATAATTATAAACCTCTCTGGCGTGAAAGCGTCAGAGAGGTTTTTGTGTTATTCGTCAGAAAGTTTCATGTCAATAATTTAAGTAACCTTGATTTTCTGCTTTTTCAGAACGTTTGCGGTAACTCCAGTGAACACACTCTAAAAGGCGGTCTCTTCGGAGACTGTCTTTTAGAGCGTGTTTAAGTACGAAAATATAATAATCGGAAATATCATGCAAAAATACATAAATAAATCACATTGATTTGTATAATATGCAGATTTTTAAGGAAAAATCAATTTACATATTGACTTTGGAAGATTTTATGATACAATAGTTTATGTCAGTACTAAAAAATATCAGCAGAAAATTTTACAGTTGTAAAAATTCTGAAAATCCAGGATGATAATTTATCTGTAAGAAAGTAAAGAAATGGTTCAAAAGGGGGGGAGGTGAAAAAATTTGACGGAAAATATAAATTCACTTATTATGTTTGTGAGTTTAGCCATACTTATCAACGCCGTAATATGGGGATTCATTACAAAGACAATTTCCAGAAATAAAGGTTATAAAGGCGGTTTCTGGTGGGGCTTCTGGTTAAACATAATTGGTGTAATTGTGGTTGCGTGCAGACCAAACAATAATAACAACAATAACTGATATTATTCTTAAATTACTTAATTAAAATTTAATATACATATAGGGGGCAGACCAGGGGCGGTCTGCCTTTCAAGTTATAGTAAAAAAGTTCGGTATTCTATTGACATTTCAATAATAATATGTTAAAATTGTATTAATCAAATATTAATGGAGGATTAACAATGAAAAGAAAATATTTTAAAAATTTTATCGCCGGTACAGTCGGTGCTTTAATGATATGTTCATCTGCACCGGTTGTATACGCTGAAGATTCAACCGCAACCGCTCCGGAGGGTAAAATTATTTACTCCTCGGATTTTGAAGACGGTGATGTTTCTTTATTCTCAAAAAGAAACGACAGCGATACAACAGTAGTTTCTGCAAGTACCGATAATGCCGTAAGCGGTACAAAGTCACTGTGTGCAAGCGGACGTACAAAATCATGGAACGGTCCTGCTCTCAAACTCGACGACATCTGCGAACCAGGTACAGCATATCTCGTAAGTGCTAAGGTCATGGGACAGTATTATACAAGCAACACCATGAGTTTACAATATACTGATGCTTCCGGTACTGAACACTATGAAAATCTTGCAAATCTCAACGGTAACGGTTGGCAGGAAGTTAATGATATAAAAATCAGTTTTTCCGCTGACGTAAGTAATGTTATGATTTACTTTGAAGGTGGTACGGATAACATCTATATTGACGACTTCGTACTTAAAGAAGCTCCGAAATATTCCATTCAGGAAGATATACCATCACTTAAGGACGTCTACAGCGATTACTTCAAAATAGGTGGCGTTGCTACTGTAAAGGAACTCGCACCGCAGTCAACAAAAGACCTTATTTTAAAACATTGTAACAGCTTTACTGCCGGTAACGAAATGAAACCCGACGCACTTCTTGACCAGAATGCTTGTATCGCTATGGCAAAAGATGGTGACGATACTAACCCACAGGTAACTCTTGACCAGGCACGTTCATTACTCGATTTTGCAAGAGATAACAATATTCCTATGCGTGGACACGTTCTTGTATGGCATCAGCAGACACCGACATGGTTTTTCAAGGAAAATTACGACGTAAACGGCGACTGGGTATCTAAGGAAAAAATGTTGAAACGTCTTGAAAACTACATAAAGAATGTTTTTGAAACACTCGAAAAGGAATATCCGGAAATTGACTTCTATGCATATGACGTTGTAAACGAATGCTGGCTTGACGACGGTTCACAACGTCCGGCAGGTACACAGGAAGAAGCGTCTAAAAATTCACCGTGGGTAAAGGTATTCGGCGATAATATGTCATTCATAAAACCGGCTTTTGAGTTCGCAAAGAAATACGCTCCGGAGGGAACTAAACTCTACTACAACGACTTCAACGAATATATGCCACAGAAAACCGACGCTATAATAAAAATGGTTGAGGAAATAAATTCCGACGGTCATTATATTGACGGTATCGGTATGCAGTCACATCTTGACGCACGTTCCGGCAGTGACGCATTCCCGTCGGTAAACGTATATAAAAAGGCTCTCGATAAATTCTGTGAAACAGGTCTTGATGTTCAAGTAACGGAACTTGACGTTACTGTAAATGATAAAGACCATTTCAAAGAGCAGGCACAGTACTACAGCGATATTATGGATACTATCGTAGCACAGAAAGACCATATTTCAAGCGTAACATTCTGGGGTACTACCGACGATATGAGTTGGAGAGCCTCCGGATATCCTCTTCTATTCAATGAGGACTACACCGCTAAAGAATCGTTCTATGCTATCATAGACGGTATCGAATCAACCGGTACTACTACCACAACTACTAAGCCGTCCGAAACTACAACAACTACTACTAATACTACTACAACTACACCTAATGCTAATATTCCGAATCCTTCCCTTGGTATTCCCGTTAAAGAAGATATAACACCAGATGATTTAAATGGTTTTCATGTCGGAGATAAGGGAATTATTCCATTCAACTCCGGTAATTCGGTATGGGAAATCATGGACGTAAAGGTTGACGGCGATGCAATTTCAATCACAAACAGTGATAGACAAAGTGACATTAAATTTACCTGTAAAAAAGAGGGAACTGTCACGGTAAAAGTTACTGTTTCAAGTAGCAAGTATAATTATTTACCACGTGTGCTTGAAACTACAATAAAAGTAAATCCGGCAGAGGAAAAAGGCGATATAAAATACGGTGATACCAATGAAGACGGCGAAGTAACTCTTGCAGACGCTGTACTTATAATGCAGTCACTTGCCAATCCGGATATATATACACTCACAGAAAAAGGCAGGTTAAATGCTGATGTTGTCGGAAATGGCGACGGTATATCCTCAAATGACGCTCTTGCTATACAGATGACAGGAATAAGCCTCCTCAAACTTGAAGACTTACCGCTTGAAGAAATTCCGAAATTTGAATAAAACAAACAAAAGGACTGATTTTTAAAGTCAGTCCTTTTATTTTAAGTTTTACATTTTTTTCATGTAAACCATTTTTACAATGCCTGCTATAAGTAACTGACACATAGAGGCAACAATCAATGTATAAAAAACTGTTGTGTTGAAATAACCGAAAATAGTTCCGATGAAAATCATTATTACAGAAGTAATAAGTAACATCGGCATACCCGATTTAGATTTTATATATTTAAGTCTTTCGTCGTTTTCCTTGTTAAACAGGATTTTCAGTTTATCCGAATCTTTTACTGCTTTGCTGTAACGGATAATAAGTATAACCGCCACCAGTCCAAGACCGGTAATGAATCCACATTGAAAATCAAAAATAACATTTTCTTTAATATTTTCATTTGTACCGAAAACATTGAATATTCCCAGTCCTGTTGCCAGTAATACGACAAAAGACAGTAAAAAAATTCTTAAAATCAGATTTTTTCTGTATTTTTCCATTGTATAAAACCTTCTTTCATTCAGAATATTCAGATAAATCAAATACTTCTTCTATAGTAAGTCCGAAAAAATGCGATATTTTGTACGCAAGAGGCAGTGAAGCTATATATTTACCTGTTTCGATAGATGTAATAGTCTGTCTGGTAGTTCCTACCGCTAAAGCAAGTTCTTCCTGTGATAGTTTATTTGCTTTTCTGAGTTCTTTAATTTTCGTATTCAAAAAACACTCTCCTTAAAATGTAAAGTCAACGTTGCAATTTTAGTATAGCATACTTTGCAGAAAATGTCAAGTATATTTTGCAAAAAAAATAAAAAAAGACTGAAATTTAAATTTCAGTCTTTTTGTGTTTAAGTTATTCAGATTAATAAGCCTTACCCCAGTATACCATATGTTTAGCAGGTTTTCCGCAACATACGCACTTATCGGAAATATTTTCCTGTTCAAACGGTATGCAACGTGAACCTACACCAGTTTTTTCCTTGACCTCGTCTTCACAGGATTCCTCACCGCACCACATAGCCTTAATGAAACCATCACCATTAGCATTAAGAACTTCTGTTATCTCGTCAAGACTTGTACACGCATAAGTTCTTTTGTTCTGATTTTCGAGTGCTTTATTGTACATACCGTCGTGTGCCTCATTGAGTTTCTGTATAGCTGTAGTTTCGAGTTCGTCAAGCGGTACGATAACTTTTTCACCGTTCCAACGTGAAGCAATAACACATTGATTATTTTCAATATCACGAGGACCTATTTCAATACGTATCGGCACGCCTTTCATTTCGTACTCTGCGAATTTCCAACCTGGTGAATTTTCGCTGTCGTCGAGTCTGACACGTATTCCGGCATCTGCAAGACGTTTTTTCAGTTCGTCAGCCTTTTCGAGTACGCCTGCTTTATGCTGTGCTACCGGAATTATTACCGCCTGTACCGGTGCTACTGCCGGAGGAAGTACAAGACCATTGTTATCGCCGTGTGTCATGATTACCGCACCTATCAGACGTGTTGTAACACCCCAGCTTGTCTGATGCGGATTAACTCGTTTATTCGACTTGTCTGTATACTCTATGCCGAACGCTTTAGCAAAACCGTCGCCGAAATAGTGGGAAGTTCCTGCCTGTAAAGCCTTGCCGTCATGCATGAGTGCTTCTATGGCATAAGTCGATACAGCACCTGCGAACTTGTCACTTTCGGTTTTTCTGCCCTTTACAACAGGCATTGCAAGCGATTCCTCACAGAACTGTGCATAGACATTAAGCATTTTTTCCGTTTCCTCGATAGCTTCTTCAGCGGTTGCGTGAATTGTATGACCCTCCTGCCATAAAAATTCCCTTGAACGCAGAAACGGACGTGTAGTTTTTTCCCAGCGTACTACGCTTACCCACTGATTATAGAGTTTCGGCAAATCACGGTATGAATGTACGATATTTGCATAATGTTCACAGAAAAGCGTTTCAGATGTAGGGCGTACACACATTCTCTCCTCGAGTTTTTCGCTACCACCATGTGTTACCCATGCTACTTCCGGTGCAAAGCCTTCTACATGGTCTTTTTCTTTCTGTAAGAGACTTTCCGGAATAAACATAGGCATACAGACATTTTCGTGTCCGGTAGCCTTAAACATTCCGTCAAGAATTTTCTGAATATTTTCCCATATAGCGTAACCATATGGGCGTATGACCATACAGCCCTTGACGCTTGTATACTCTACAAGTTCAGCTTTTTTGCATATGTCGGTATACCACTGTGCGAAATCCTCGTCCATTGACGTGATTTCAGTTACAAGTTTTTTGTCTTTAGCCATGATAAAAAAACCTCTTTTCATTGATGTAAGAACATTATAGCACTTTTTCCGGCATATGTCAAATTTATTTTTTGTCATTGTCTCTGAGTTTAACAAGAATGTCCGTCAGCTTTTCGGGTAAAGGCAGACCGATTCGGGCGGAGTTTTCAAGAATGGATATTCCCTCATTGGAAATATAGAAACCTATCACGGCAGAACGACATACTGAACCTGTACCGATAACCTGAGTATCAAGAATGTGTCCTACTGCAACGAGTACCATTATAAATACTTTTCTTGCGATACCTCGGAAACCTACGGAAGAAGATATTTCTTTTCTTATGTACGCCGATATTACGCCTGTTATGTAATCGAGTATCATGAATGTAACGAGTGCATATAATATGCCGTCGAATTTCCCCCACATGAATCCGCATATCGCAAATATTACCGCTGAAACTTTCTGAAAAATTTTGTCCATTAAAAAACCTCCTTTCATGAAATATACGGAAATACAGGAATTTAAATATATATCCGTTTAATAAGGGTTATTATATCTGATTTTTACCGTATTTTGTCTTGAAATTTATGATGTAATTTCCGGAAAGTAATGCTATAATATAATCAGAAAAGAGGAACACAGAAAAATAAAAAATAAAAAAAGTTCCCGAACAACAGGAAAATAAAAGAAAAAAGAGTTAAGAACAATACACAAATGACGCTTATAATTAAAAAATCAGATAAAAAAATCCGTATAATAAGGAGGTATGATAATTATGACGTGAATTTCACAGGAAAGATACCCTGTCCCATATATCAAGGAGGTTTGAAAAATATCTGAATATATCATAAGCAGATGCCATTTCCCGTATATACATAAGGAGCGTGATATTATTTCTTGTTCAGAACACATACAACATAGCGTTATAACAGGAGGTCTGATATATATATGAATATAACATGAAAGCACCATACATATAGTATGGTGCTTTTTGGTGTTCAGTATCGTCGGAAATGAGAATCTTTAAAAAAATTATTGACAAAACTGTTGTTTATGATATAATATTAGTATCAGCTTGAAAATACCCCTTGTTTGTATGGGAATTTCACTTGTAAATTGTGATTACAAAATCAAAAATATATGATATAATAAAATTACAAATAAGAATCATAAGATATAGTAGTCGGTGGTGTCGCCACTACTGTTTATATTGTTAATAATAAAAAACAGGATTCCGGCGAAACTGACGAGGAAAGCGGTGGAAGATTACAGGCTGACCCTAATGCAGGTCAATATGTTGAATCTTCGGGAGATGAGGAAGAAGTCGGTGTAGCTATACCCGACTGGAGTTCAATAGATATTCCCGCAAATGAAACGGAAATTGTTGTTGACTTCTTCAATCCGGAAGAAAATGAGGGAAAATATAGTCTCACGTTTGAATTAAGACTTACTGACGACAGCGAACAGGGTTATGAAGTGCTTTATACTTCCGGACTTGTTGACACTGGTCTTCATATTCAGACAATAAATATTGCAAGAGGTCTCGAAGCCGGTACATATGACGCAGTAATACACGTTCAGCCTTATCGCATGAACGAGGCTCAGACACCTACAAACAATGCTGATATGAGAACTCAGCTTATTGTTTCATAAAACAGAAATAAAATAAAATATATGAGGGGAGTTTGTCATGAAAAAATTTGTATCTTTTATTTCAGCTTTTTTAATATGTACAGTTATGACATTCCCTGTAATTTCAATAGCATACGAGGGAAAAAAAGCTGGTGAAAAAAATGTCAGTCAGACGGAAGACGACAAAATTTCTGACGAAGAATAACAGGATTCAGTAGTGACGGTTATTTTAGATGACCAGACTAAAACATATTCTTCAAGTGTGAAATGTGTCAATGTAGTTCATTCTACATATCAGGTTACAATACCGGACAAGGAAATAGACCTTTCAAAACCGGTTGAGTTTAAAGTTTCGGCTGAAAATGTTATAATCGGCAAGGAACAGACTCTTGATATATTTGGTGAAAGCGTAAACAACTGGAAACTGATTATTGAAAAAGAAAAGAAAGATACCAGAAATAACGAAGAAACTAAAGAATCTGAAAACCCTGAAGATACTGAAAAAACTGAATCATCTGAAGACAGCGGAGAAGACAGTGAAGAAAAAGTATATATAGAATATCTTCTGAAACCCGAAAGTGTTATTATTGAAAAAAAAGTCACTGAAGAGGAATCCGAAGCCGAAACTGAAAAAGTTAAAACTCAAGAAGAATCCGGAACTGAAAAAATTGAATCTGAAATATTTGAAGTTGAAGATAAAACACCTCTTAAAGAGGGAAAAAACAATATACTTTCTGTACAGTCGGAAGAAGCCGTCGACAGCAGGATAACAAAAGTTCTTAAATCTGAAGTTATCGGAAAAGCTAAAATTGCCGGTACATATTCAGATGTACTTACTTTTACCGTGGAAATAAATGACAAACCTGTTGAAAACGAATCAGCAGAAAATGACGATTCCGGAAATAAACAACCTGCTCAGACATAATCGGGCATATATATTATAGGCATGATTAAAACACTGTGCGGTTGTACGGTGTTTTTATCTTAATTCATATAAGAAAATAAAAGGATTGGTGGGATATTATGAGTAAAATCGGAAAATTATTTATTATATTGGGTGTGCTTATGCTGGTTTCTGCAATGCTTTTATGTACGTATAATTTCCGTGAAAGCAATATAGCATATGAAAACTCACAGACAGCACTTTCAGGGCTGAAAAATCTTATTCCGGAAGTAAAACCGGAAACTTATACAGAATACTTACAGAAAATACAGGAAAACGCAAAAAGAGATGTCCTCGCTGAATCTGAAGCAAGGGAAAAGGAAAAAGCTATCGAAAACGGTACATATGAAATGCCATCCGTAAGTGTGGGTGGAAATAATTACTGTGGCTATCTTACATTTGAAAGTCTTTCACTTGAATTGCCCGTACTCAATGAATGGAGCTATTCAAATCTGAATATCGCACCATGTCGCTATGAGGGTACGCCGGAATCTCATAACTTTATTGTTGCCGCACATAATTATAACAGTCATTTCGGTACAATTAAAAATTTAAGTGACGGTGATGACATAATCTTCACAAACTGCGACGGCGAAAAATTTCACTATACTGTTTCATATATAGAGTACATAGACGGCTACGGTGTGGAACAGATGTCAGAAAATAATTCCACATGGGATATGACTTTATTTACCTGTACTCTTAACGGTCAGAGCCGTGTGACCGTAAGAGCAAAACTCGTTGAGGAAGAAGAAACTCCGTTTATGGAAAATTTTTACTTCAATGAATAATTCCGTTTCTGCATGAATATAATTTACTAAAAAAAACCGGAGGTAATATTCATGCAGGAAAATAATATAAAACAAAATCAGAATCTTATTCTGGAAAACAGGAATAATCTTACAATTTCAGGTATAACCGATGTTGACAGTTTCGACGAAAAAGCAATATGTCTGTATACACAGTTAGGTGAACTGACCATACAGGGAAGGGAATTACATATTGATTCAATGAGTGTCGAGACCGGCAACATGACCATTACCGGCGATATATGGGCAGTAGTTTACGGCGATAAGGAACGCAAGTCACCGTTGACGGCTTTAGGGAGACTTTTCAAATGAAAGTACCGGAGACATTTTTTTCCATAAATGAGGAAATTTATTTATTCGGACTGTCCTGTATTTTCGGTATAATAATAGGTATATGTTATGATGTTTTCAGGACGGCAAGAATATTGTTTCCGCATAATACCGCACTTGTCGTGATTGAAGACGTTATATTCATGGCATTATATGCGGTTTTTTTGTCGTCGTTTGCGACGGTCTGTGCAAGAGGTGAACTGCGTTTCTATTACGTCGTCGGGAATGCTATAGGATTTATTTTCTATTTCTTCACACTTGGAAGCATTATAATCGGTGCTATGAAAAAAATATACTATGCCTTACTGAAAATTCTTTCTGTAGTTTTCAGTCCGTTGAGGTCTGTTTATGTAAAATTACAGGAAAAAGAGCATAATTTTGTGACAAGTTCCAAAAATACAGTTAAAACAAATAAAAAAAAGTCATTCCTATTGCTAAATACAACAGGTTTGTTGTATAATAGAAAGGAAAATAAAAAAAGAAAGAACGTGAATAGCGTTGCCGAACAAAAATAATGATGATAAAAGACATCTGTTTAACCGTGGACTTGTGAAGCTGGCTGCCGTTTCGGTCATTATAGGGTGCGGTCTGCTTATCGTTACGACGGAAAGAGACTGTGCGGAAAAAGAAAAGGAACTGACAAAAATACAGGCTGAAATTACCGCTTATGAAGAAGAAAATACTGAATTACAGCGTGTTCTTGAAAGTGATGACATTTCACCATACATGGAAAAAGTCGCCGTTGAGGAACGTGGTTATGCATATCCCGACGAAAGAAGATTCTATGATACATCAAGAGATTAATTTATAAGGAGTTTTATATATTTATGCAACTGGAAATCGGAAAAATCTACAACGGAAAAGTAAAGGGAATAGCTAAATACGGGGCTTTCGTCGATATAGACGGCGGTGGCACAGGTATGGTACATATTTCCGAAATCGCTGATACTTTCGTGAACGATATAAGCGAACATCTCGCTGAAAATCAGGAAGTTAAAGTGAAAGTTATCGGCATAAATGAAGCCGGTAAAGTAAGCCTTTCTATCAGAAAAGCTGTCGAAAACAATGACAGACCACGTCGCCAGAACGATAACAGAAGAAGCCGTCCTAACGTCTACGAACCGAAAAAAACTGTTCCGCAGTCTGAAATGTCGTTTGAAGATATGATGTCACATTTCAAACAGAGCAGTGAAGAACGTATCTGTGATATAAAGCGTAATACAGACAGAAAAAACAAGACAAGAAGAAAATAATTATTCAGTCCCTGTGAAATCTCTTCCCACAGGGACTTTTTTATTATTTTCTGAACATTTAACGAAAAATAAGTGAAATCATTGCATTATTTTAAATTCTGTGATATAATGTACAAGGTAAAAAATTTTTTTTTGAAAGGTAAAAATTATGTTTGGATATAAAAAAATAACGGCACTTACAGCCTCCGTACTGATATGTACTTCAATGGCGTTTCCAGTACGTACATATGCAGAAGAAGAAATCTCAACCGAAACTGTCTCCGAAGAAATCACTGATACTGAAATCTATGAAGAGAATGAAATTTTTGAAAGTTATTCCGAAAATAACGGCAATATAACTTCCGGCGATTTTGTCTACTCCGTCATTGACGATAATTCTGTACGTATAGAAAATTGTAACAGTACGGAAATTTTTCTTGTAATTCCCGATACAATCGACGGCATGACCGTTACCGAACTAAGCGGAAAAGCATTCGGAAACACTCCCGACAGACCTTACGAATCTATAAGCATTCCGGCAACTGTAAACTACATTTCAGAAGATAATCCGTTTATGTACTGTGTTTCATTAAGGGAAATTACTATAGATTCCGCAAACGAAAACTACATAGTCGAGGACGGCGTTTTATATACCGCTGATAAAAATATGCTGATATGCTATCCGCCGAAAATGGAGGGTAAAAATTTCACCATTCCGGAAGGTGTTGTTGAAATAGGTGTATCGGGAATTTCCGGTACGGAACTTGAAGAGGTAAAATTTCCGTCAACTCTCGAAAGTATAAGCGATTTCGGTCTTGACGAAAATGTAAATTTAAAATCCGTCGATATGGGCGGTACGAAACTACAGTACATAGGTATTGCCGGTTTCGGTGACTGTTCGTCAATGAGTGAAATTGTTTTCCCTGATACGCTTATTGAAATTGATACCGGTGCATTTTTAGGATGTTCGGCACTGGCGGAAGTAACATTGCCGGATTCTCTCAAAACGGTAGGACAGTACTCATTTACCGGTACGGCTATGACTTCAATAACAGTACCGGATTCAGTGACTTCAATCGGATATGGTGCATTCGGTTACGCCGACGAAACTACACCTGTTGAAAATTTCCTTATAATAGGTTCATACGATTCGCAGGCATATGTATATTCTAAAGATTCCGACGAAGATTACGGCTATAAGAATGATTTTGATTTTGCAACTCCGGAAGCTGCTTCTGAACAGGCTGAATATAATTCACTCGAAAAAGATATATACAACGATTTTGAATATACCGCCATAAACGGTGAGGCGGTCATTACAAGATATTACGGAGTAAACATAAAAATAGAAGTTCCGGAAGAAATAAACGGTATGCCGGTTACAAGGATATATACAAGTGCTTTTGAATCGTCGACGGCTGAAGAAATAATAATTCCGGAATCCGTAAAGACTATTGACAAACTTGTATTCTATAGCTGTATGTATCTGAAAAATATTACTATAAACGGTGCGGAAACTATCGGTGAAAGTGCGTTTGTAATGTGTGATGCTCTCGAAACTATAAACATTTCCGGTAACTGTAAGGAAATTCAAGGGAATGAACCTTTCATGTCGTGTACAAATTTACAGGCAATAAACGTTACCGACGGTGACGGCGAATACTCTTCCGAAAACGGTATACTCTACAATAAGGATAAATCCGTACTTGTTGCATATCCGATATCAAAGGCAGACAAAGAATTTAAAGTACCGTCAGGTGTCAGGGAAATATCTGTTTCAGCGTTCTGTAACAATAAATTCCTTGAAAAAGTTGATTTATCCGGTGTCGAAAGAATAGGTGCATATGCATTCGAGGGTAGCAAAAGTCTTTCAAAGGCTGTACTTTCTGACGGTCTCAAAACCGTGGAAATATATGCTTTTGCGGACTGTCCGGCAATGAACAGTATAAGAATACCAGACAGTGTCGAAGAAGTAAGTGATTATTCTTTCGGCTACTATTTTGACGATACCGGAAACAGTGCCGAAACTGATAACATGAATACTGTTTCAGATTTTAAAATCTATGCCGACGAAAATTCCACCGCATACAATTACGCCCGTGCCTGTGGTATAGAAGTTGTAAGTGGTACTGTCGAAATAGGCGGTAAAAATGTAGTAAAGGGATTTTTATGGGCAGTAGGCGGTATCGGTGTGGCACTGATAGCTATAACTTCCGGTTTTGCTATTTTTAAGAAATCCGCAAAGAAAGGAAAGTAATATGAATCTTAAAAAATTTTTTGTAACTGCTGTCACGGCATTAATGACATTTTCGTGTATGGGTCTGAATGTTTCCGCCGAAGATGGTCTTATGAATCCCGACGAAGAACTTACTGACGGCAACTTCAAATATGAACTCGTGAACGGTTCGTATACAATAGTCGGTTGTGAATCAAGTTCGATAATAAATTCAATTCCTACTATGCGTAACGGTTATGCAGTAACGGCTATCGGAGACGGTGCTTTTGTAGGTTGTGTGGGAATATCTGAACTTGAAATACCTGATACTATACGTTCCATAGGCATGAACGCTTTTACCGGTTGCAGTTCGCTGAAAAAAATCACAATTCCCGAAAACGTAAAGGAAATATCTTCCGGAGCGTTTATGCGTTGTACCTCTTTAAGTGAAGTAAATCTGCCGGATACTCTCACGACTATCGGAAATTATGCGTTCGCACAGTGTACGAGCCTTGAAAGTATGAAACTTCCGGAATCTCTTACTACTATAAATCCGGAGGCTTTCACAGACTGCTGGTCACTGACAAATTTTGATGCCTCGGACTGTCCGTCATTCGTATTTGAAAATGGTATGCTTATGAACAGTGCAAAATCTGAAATTTATCGTGGTTCTGTGGCACTCGACGGCGATTTATACATTGACAATAATATAACTGTCATAAAACCAGGGGCATTTTCAGGTTGTGCCGGTATAGAAAGTCTTTTCGTACCGTCTTCCGTATCGACGATAGGGGCGGACGCTTTTTCAAACTGTTCCTCACTCAAAAAAATTGACCTCGAACAAGGTATCAGTATACTTGAAGCCGGTGCTTTCATGTACTGTACAGCACTGGAAACTGTTTCAATACCGATTACTGTCACGGACATTGCAGAGGAAACTTTTGCATTCTGTACATCTCTTGACAAAGTTATAATTCCGGACGGTGTGACATCTATAGGTGCGAGTGCATTTTTAGGTTGTGAGAATTTAAGTAAAATAAATATTCCGAAAAGTGTAAAAACAGTCGGAGATTATGCTTTAGGATATACTACCGGCGAAGAAGATTACGAAAAAATGGACGGTTTCAGTATGAGTGTTTATTCCGGTTCAGGCGCATTGAAGTACGCCAAATCAAACAGCATAAAACATACCGTCGCCGACCGTAACATAAAACAGATTGCTTTTATAATAATAGCCGTCGGATTGGTCATAGCAGTAGCGGTATTTGCGGTCATACTTATGTTGCGTAACAAAAAAGGCGCACCGTCGAATGTAAAAAAAGCACGTAAAACAGAAGAACAACAGCAGTTTGAAGACAGTTATGAGGGTATCATTGACAATGATAAGTAATGATATAATAAGTATTATTACTGTCTGTATTATTCCGGAAAAAAATTCCTGATTTGCCGTTTTCGCCAAAAGAACCCCGATTTATACAAAAAACTTTTATATCTGCATTTCGTGAAAAGTCTTGACATTCCGTCCGAAAAAGAGTATCATTAAAGATAATAATTTTGTAAGGAGGAAATTTTTTATGCTGACTGACATGAACAGTAAATTTCAGAAAGAGGGGCTTACATTTGACGATGTACTTCTTATTCCGGCAAAATCAGATGTAACCCCTAACATGATTAAGCTTGGTACTAATCTTACAAAGACAATCCATCTTAATACACCAGTTATGACCGCCGCTATGGATACAGTTACAGATTCCCGTATGGCTATTGCTATCGCTCGTGAAGGTGGTATAGGAATTATTCATAAGAATATGTCCATAGAACAGCAGGCAGAGGAAGTCGACAAGGTAAAGCGTTCTGAAAACGGCGTTATCGTTGACCCTTTTTCACTCACGGAAGACCATATCGTATCCGACGCTGATGAGCTTATGGGCAAGTACAGAATTTCAGGTGTTCCGATTGTTGACGGCAATAATAAACTTGTCGGAATCATTACAAACAGAGATATGCGTTTCCTGAATGATTACAGTTCCAAAATTTCAGAAGTCATGACAAAGGAAAATTTAATAACTGCACCTGTCGGTACAACTCTCAAAGAGGCACAGGAAATTCTCCGTTCACATAAAATTGAAAAACTCCCTATATTAGACGACGACGGAGTTTTAAAAGGTCTTATAACTATAAAGGATATTGAAAAGTCCGTACAGTTTCCTAATTCCGCCCGTGACAGTCGTGGCAGATTGCTTTGTGGTGCGGCAATAGGAGTTACTGCCAACGTACTCGAAAGAGCCAAGGCTCTCATAGATGCACAGGTTGACGTACTTGTACTCGATTCCGCACACGGACACAGTGCGAATATTATTAAATGTCTGTCTATGGTCAAGGAAGCGTTTCCGGAAATACCTGTTATTGCCGGAAATATCGCTACTGCCGAGGGTGCAGAAGACCTCATAAAAGCCGGTGCGGACTGCGTAAAGGTAGGTATCGGACCAGGTTCAATATGTACTACAAGAGTTGTTGCCGGTATCGGCGTACCACAGATTACGGCAGTATATGACGTTGCCTGTGTTGCGAAGAAGTACGGTATACCGGTTATCGCTGACGGTGGTATAAAATATTCCGGCGATATTGTAAAGGCACTCGCTGCCGGTGCAGATGTAGTAATGTTAGGTTCATTGCTTGCCGGTTGTTCGGAAGCCCCTGGTGAGACTGAAATCTATCAGGGCAGACAGTTCAAAGTATATCGTGGTATGGGAAGTCTCGGTGCTATGGCAAACGGTTCTAAAGACAGATATTTTCAGGAGGGAGCAAAAAAACTTGTTCCGGAAGGTGTCGAAGGACGTGTACCTTTCAAGGGTGCTGTCGCTGATACTATTTTCCAACTCGTCGGCGGTATACGTTCTGGTATGGGCTATTGTGGTTGCGAAACTATTCCCGATTTACACGAAAAGGCAAAATTCGTAAGAATAACCGGAGCAGGTCTTAAAGAAAGTCACCCACACGATATTTATATTACCAAGGAAGCTCCTAACTATTCCACACAGGTAGATGTATAATAAATTTTAACATACGAAACGCAAAAAATCCGGATATGTAATATATCCGGATTTTGTTTTTATAATGTTATTCAGACAGTCCGTAATTTTCGTTATAAATTATGATTAATTATAAAAAATGTTAATTATATCATCTAAACCATACTTTGAAAGTAAATTCTTAAGACCGTCTTCAACTTCTTCACGACTGAAATCATAACTTTCCAGATAGTCGTCATCTTTTTCGTTAAGATATGAATAGAATATAATTCCGGCTAAAAGATTATCCGTTGTTGTATTATCAGTCATTACAGAAATTTCATTTTCTGCCTGATTAATATTTCCGTTGTCAATTTTTCTTAATAAATCACCAACTGTTTCTTTTACTTCAACGTTTTGTATTAAATTCAAAGATGGTGATTTGTCGTCAATATTGAACAGCACTTTAACCAGAATTTTTAATATCTGCTGAATCTGACGCATAATATAATCCTGTTCAAACATAAATACCCTCCTTTCTGCAAAACATATTTGCAGAGAGAGTTTAATTATTCATTCGTACTTTAAAGTCTATAATTGTATTTCTTTTATTGTCATATTTCAGATAATTTTCATAAAAGCATAATATATTACAAAAAGGCGTATATAAAATAAATCCGGAAATTTCAGCAACTATTAAACGTACAAATATAATAACAGGAAGAAACAGCCATTTCAATAATGTGATTTTTCTGAATACTGTAATCACAAATTCACCTCGTATTCTGAATTATTATAATATATAAAGCTGTCCGTCGATAGTATAGAGATAAAGTATCATGTCAGAACCGGTACGGGTAGAAAATGAGTAACTGCCTGAACCGTCGAGGGTATACAGTACATCTATACCAATCATTTTTCTGTCAGTTATCTGAGCGTCGGGGGCTTTTTCGTGAATTTTAGAATCAAGCTGTGAAAAACCTGTTTTGGAATCGTCGTCGTTTTCGTCCATGAGGGAGTTTATAATAATGTAGTCAAAATTGAAATTACCGTGTGTATAGTTATCGGCAATATCTTTGTGTCTTGTATCGAGATAATTTTGTACGTCGGTATTTTCGTACTCTTCAACGAGGTAATCGAGATACGACGGATAACAGGTTTTCTGCATAAGTTCGACATCACAGGTATTTACCGCTGAAATGTAATCCGATATTTTTTTAGCTTGATCTGCGGTCATGAAACGGTTTTCATAGGAAATTGATATAGGTACGTCAGGTTTATAAAGGTCAGTCATTGTAGCACCAAAAGGCATATCTTCCGCCGATACGTTTACATCTTTGCCCATATTGTCGCCGACAAGTACGTTACCGCTTGTACTGGAATTACCGGAAGAACCGTCCTCACTGCACGATACACACGCAAGCATAAAGGCACACGCAAGTATAATAAATTTTTTCATATTAAAATCTCCTTATCCAAAAGTATAATAAACACCGTCTTTTTCGGCGAATACTATTTCATATCCGCTTAAAAGCAGAATTTCTTCATTTTCAGAATTTTCAGCCATTACATAGAAAGTAATATGATAAAGATTATCTGTATTGTTTTTTACTTCCGTATAGAAATCCTTTTCAAAAGTTTCGTCAAAAGATGTAAAAAATTCTTTGATAAACTCTTCGCTGTCGCCGTCGGTTTTTTCGATACGTAAGCGTGTTATTTTAAAATTGTCACCGGCTTTTTCCGTAAGACTTTCACGTTGATTTTCAAAAGATTTATCAAGTCCGTATGAATAATTTTTTTCAAGAAAAGCGGTCATATTGTCTATATACGCCGGATACAGACATGATTTAAAAGTTTCAAAGTCATTTTCCGTAAATGAACGGAAATATTTTTCAAAAGTTAAAATTAAATCTTTCGGGTAATCGTCTTCATTGAAATAAAGTTTAGTACCGTAGTGACTGTACCGGTATTCACCTAAACTGTAATCCTTGTCTTTTTCGTCGGGAGTTATTATTTCACCTAATTCACCTTCCGCAACGTAGGGTATCTTATTACCGCAGGCGGACAGCATACAACAGCATAATATCAATATCAAAAGTTTCTTCATATTCCTACCTCAATCATGTTATATTCAATAATAACTTCCCGACCTGTAAAATATATGTTTAACGTGTGTTTATTTAAGGAAAATTATTTGGCTCTCTGTTTAGCACGTTGTGAGTTATTTAAAATTCTCTTGCGTATTCTGAGGGATTCCGGAGTTACTTCAAGTAATTCGTCATCGGCGAGAAATTCCAGACAGTCTTCGAGACTTAAAATTCTGTGTGGTACAAGTCTTAAAGCGTCGTCGCTACCGCTTGCACGTGTATTTGTGAGATGTTTTTTCTTGCATACGTTTACAACAAGGTCATCAGTTTTCGGAGAAGCACCTACTATCATACCTTCATAGACCTGTGTTCCTGCCGGTATGAAAAGCTGTCCACGTTCCTGAGCGTTGTACAGACCGTATGTTACAGCCTCACCGGTCTCGAAAGATACAAGAGAGCCGGTTTTACGGCGTTCAATATCACCTTTGTAAGCCTCATAACCCTCGAAAACGTGACTCATAATACCCTCCCCCTTTGTATCAGTAAGAAATTCGCTCTTATAGCCGAAAAGTCCACGTGCCGGAATAAGAAACTCTATTCTTGTTCTGCTACCTTGTGGGTGCATATTGGTCATTTCGCCCTTTCGACTGCATACTTTTTCCATTACAGCACCCACACAATCGTCGGGAACATCAATAACAAGGCGTTCAATAGGTTCGAGTTTTCTGCCGTCTTCGCCCTCTTTGTAGAGTACACGGGGTGTTGATACGGAAAGTTCATAGCCCTCACGACGCATATTTTCAATAAGTATCGAAAGATGCATTTCACCACGTCCGGCGACGCTGAATGAATCTGTAGTATCAGTTTCTGTAACTCTTAAAGAAACGTCTTTGAGGAGTTCACGGAAAAGACGTTCACGGAGTTGACGGGATGTTACATATTTTCCCTCACGTCCGGCAAATGGACTGTCATTGACGGAGAACGTCATTTCAACAGTTGGTTCGCTTATTTTGACAAATGGTAACGGTTCAGGAGTATCAACCGCACAGATAGTATCGCCGATAGTAATATTTTCGATACCGGAAATCCATACTATATCGCCGACTGTAGCCTGTTGTACAGGTACACGGTTAAGACCCTGTATCTGCAAAAGCGATACGATTTTTGAATTATAGTTTTTCTTTGATTCGGTATAATCGCATACGGTAATCTGCTGATTTACTTTTATATTACCACGTACAATTCTGCCGATACCGATTCTGCCGACGTAGTCATTGTAGTCGATAGAGGAAATAAGCATTTGTAAAGGTTCGTCCTCGTTGCCTTTAGGAGCTTCAATGTAGTTTATGATAGTATCGAAAAGCGGTTTAAGGTCTGTGCCGGTTTCGTACTGACTTAATGAGGCTGTACCGCTTCTTCCGGAACAGAAAAGTATAGGACTTTCAAGTTGTTCTTCGCTTGCGTCGAGTTCGAGGAGAAGTTCAAGGACTTCGTCGCCGATTTCGTCGAGACGTGCGTCGGGACGGTCAATTTTATTGATGACTACTATTATTTTATGACCCATTTCAAGAGCCTTAGACAGTACGAAACGTGTTTGAGGCATAGGACCTTCAGCGGCGTCGACAAGGAGAAGTACACCGTCAACCATTTCAAGAACACGTTCCACTTCGCCACCGAAATCAGCGTGACCAGGGGTATCAATAATATTTATCTTGATGTCGTTATACATGACAGATGTATTTTTTGCAAGAATTGTTATACCTCTTTCACGTTCGATGTCGTTTGAGTCCATGACCCTTTCGGCGACGTTCTGATTTTCACGGAAAACGCCACCTTGTTTTAACATCTCGTCGACGAGGGTAGTTTTACCGTGGTCAACGTGGGCGATAATAGCAATATTTCTTAAATCGTTTCTAATCATTTTAGATTCCTCCGAATTTTTTTATATTAAACGTTCCTCAAAGTCGCAGGCACAGACAACAGAGTTATTTTTTTTCAGGAAATAAATAAATTGTCTGATGTTGTTTATATAGACATTTTCGGGAACGTTTTTGTTTTCAATATCAATAATAAATTTCCAGTAAAGGAAATCGGGACTTTCGGGAATATATTCCTTGTTTCTGCGGATACTCATATAACACCAGTCAGAAATTATAAAAGATACAGCTTGTTTATGACCGTTGACAAAATTTCTGACGCATTCAAAAAAATAATCATATTCAGTCGGAGTATCAACGAATATTTTACCATAAAGATTTTCAGTCATTTTTATACCTCAAAAGTATTCAATATATATTGTAAGATTATTTTCACAGGCTTTTTTGAACATCTCAATAAGAATTTCAAGAACCTCATGACTTTCAGGAAATTTAATTTTTGAAGTATCAATATTTTCCAGTTGGTGTAAAGCTGATTTAATATCAGGGATTTTCCAGTTGTCATTATCAAACTCCAGACATAAATGATAGTATTCAGCAAGACTTGTCCAGCCGTTTGGAGTGGGTGTGACAGTCGGGATTATATCACAGAAATAGCCGTCCCACAGGTGTATTTTTTCAACGGGAAAATTGCCCTCATAAAGACAGAAAGTATATTCCGGTTAGCCTTCAAAACCGTCATAGTAGCTGAAATTTTCAGTTATTTTTTCACCTCATCAATAATGAATTTCCAGTAAAGGAAATCGGGACTTTCAGGAATATTCTATATATACAGTGAGATTATTTTCACAGGCTTTTTTGAACATTTCAATAAGAATTTCAAGAACTTCATGACTTTCAGGAAATTTAATTTTTGAAGTATCAATATTTTCAAGGTGCTGTAAAGCTGATTTAATATCAGGGATTTTCCAGTTATCGTTGTCAAGTTCAATGCACATATGATAGTATTCTGCAAGACCTGTCCAGCCGTTTTTATCGGGTGGGATAATATCAAGAATATCACAGAAATATCCGCACCATATGTGAAATTTTTCTGTAATATAATTTTCGTCATAAAGACAGAAAGTATATTCCGGTTCGTTTCCGAAGCCGTTGTAGTAGGTATAATTTTCAGTCATATTTGTACCTCATAGCAGAATAAATATATTTATGAACATTATTATATAAATTCCGTGCAGAATATCTTTTTTTCCGGACATAAAAAAGTCCCTGCATATGCAAGGAAATAAAATAACCCCGAAAAGATTTTTTCGGGGAATTTCTGGTGGGAGAGGATGGATTCGGACCATCGAAGCTGAAAAGCAACAGATTTACAGTCTGCCCCCTTTGGCCACTCGGGAACTCTCCCATAATATGAAGTCTGAAAAATTTTCCGGAAATTCCGGTAAAATGGAGCTGGTGGACGGACTCGAACCCCCGACCTGCTGATTACAAATCAGCTGCTCTACCAACTGAGCTACACCAGCTTGAATATTTTTTATGTTTGTCCCACTCGACTTATTTATTATATCACATAATTTCTGATTTGTCAAGAGTTTTTTTAAAATTTTCTGAAAAAATTTTTTATGGAAAATTTTCAGAGAAAGTCGAGGCGACAGGACTCGAACCTGCGGCATCTTGGTCCCAAACCAAGCACTCTACCAAACTGAGTTACGCCTCGTAAAGCTTTTATATTATATCACAGTCTGTCCGGAATGTCAATAGATTTTTCAGAAAACTGTGATTATATACAAAAAACATTTCTGAAATTGTTGATAGTTCATAAAAATATACTGTCACAGATTATGTGACAGCATATCATAGAATTATTTTTTGTCAGTTTCAGAAAGATTCTTCTGTTTCTTCAGCTTCTTCTGAAACGCTTTCAGAAGCAGTTTCTTCAGTAGTTTCTGCTGTTTCTTCTTCAGTAGTGTCAGTGTCGTCTTCAAAAATTTCAACTTCTATGTCGTCGTCCTCGTCATAGAAATCGTCATCATCGTCGAAGTCGTCAAAATCATCGTAATCATCTGTTGAGTTGTCTCTAAGAAGATGCTTTACAACTGTACCTACAGCGGCAACAGCACCGACAACGAGTACGCCTGCTAAAAACTTATTCATTGTTATTCCTCTTTTCTCCGCAAGAATTTTTATTTATCGAACCGCTTGCGAACGGTTTGCGATAATCATGAAAATATTATAACATACTTTTCAGAAAATTGCAATACTTTACATATTATTTGTCAGAAACATCAGAATTGATACAGCAGTTACCGGAGCAGTTTCGCAACGGAGTATTCTTTTACCGAGCCATACACGTACCGCACCGGCTTCAACAGCCAAGTCTGTTTCTTCGGGGTCAAAACCGCCCTCACTTCCGACAACAAGACCGATTGTTTTTACGTTATTGAAATCAACATCACGGAAAGAAACTCCGCCCTGTTCCTCGTAAAGAATAACAGTCCTGTCAAGTTCAGACATCATAGCGAGTGCCTTTTTATAGCTGACTATCGGTGTTATTTCCGGAATAATACCCCTGCCGGACTGTTTGGAAGCCTGTTCCGCAATTTTCTGAAGACGTGGAAGTTTTTTTGAGAAGTCCTTTTCGTCCGGACGTGATATACAACGTCTTGTGAGAACAGGAACTATTCTCGATACGCCAAGTTCAACGCTTTTCTGTATAATGTATTCCAGTTTGTCCGTTTTCGGTACAGCCTGAAAGAGAGTAACATTTACAGACGGTTCAGAGGCACATATATTTTTTGATACCAAATCAAGATATACAGTATCAGGAGTTATGCTGTTGATTATGCAGTTGTAATCCGTACCGTTACAGCATACTGTTAATTGTTCGCCTTTTTTCATGCGGAGCGAACGCCCTATATGATTAGCGTCACTGCCGGTAATGATAATATTATCTTCATTGATTTCATTTGTAAAGAATCTTGGCATAAAGTCCACCGCCGTTAAGAAAAGTACTTTTATTATTATATCACATAAATTTCATTTTTGCAAGCGAATTTTAAATAAAAAAAAGTATCGTTAAAATGTACAATATAACCTGATTTTTTTTGACAATATGACGAAAAATTACTATGTTTCAATTTTGTACATAATTTGTTAACAAATTGTTTGGAAAATATGTTATAATTAAAGAAATATTTTTTATCATGGGAGGAGATTTTTTTATATGTCAAAAGGAAAACTCAAGAAAAAATTCATGGCGTTTGCCTCGTCGGCGGTAATGGCAGTGTCGGCACTTGCCGGTGCTGTAGCAGTACCTGCAACAGCCGTTGACGAATCTGCTTTAGGTCTCGACAACTACGCAAAACTTTTACAGTATTCACTTTATTTCTATGACGCTAACTACTGCGGTATCGGAGCTGGTGAGAAGTCACATTTTTCATGGCGTGGTGACTGTCACACAGACGGCACTGCTAACGGTGGTTTTCATGATGCCGGTGACGGTATTATATGTGGTATAACAGAAGGCTTTACGGCTTCAACACTCGGCTGGCTTTATTATGAATACAAGGACGAATTTCAGAAGACAGGTACATATGCACATTTCAAGGATATAAGCACAGAATTTGCAGAATTTTTCAAGAACTGTACTACTCTTGACGGTAACGGAAATGTAACAAAGTTCGTCTATGAAATAGGCGACGACGGTGCAGACCATAGCAAGTGGAAAGCTCCGGAACTCATGTCAAGAAACAGCAATGAATACTACTCTACTTCCGACGGTGCAAGCAATACCGCCGCACAGTACGCTGCCGCACTTGCACAGCAGTATATCAACTTCGGAGATGAGGAATCACTGACATACGCTAAGGCACTTTACGAATTTGCTTCTAAAAACCGCAAAATGACTTACGACCAGCAGACATATCAGGATAAGAGCGTTGAAGATGATATTGCATGGGCTGCCGGTTGGCTTTACATTGCAACAGGTGAACAACCTTATCTTGATGCCAACAGCAAGGATACAAGCACTACTAATGACTGGGTAAACGACTACTATTACGGTGGTGTATGGCTTGGTGCTGCTATAATCAATGCTGAAATCACTGGTAACTGGGATAAGCCTGTAAATTATATCAAGGGTATTGTAAATCAGAATCAGAATAAATTCTATATTATGAACTCATGGGGCAGTGCAAGACATAATACCCTCATGCAGACCTGTGCATTAGTTGCCACAAAACATAAAGAAAAATCCGGTGCGGACTTCGCTGAATGGTGTAAAGGTCAGACGGATATGATACTTGGTAAGAATAATGCTAATGTATGTCTTGTAGTAGGCTATAACGATGTGTCAGCGACATCACCGCATCACCGTGCGGCTTCTAACCTTGATGTAGGTGATTCATGGCAGAACTGGTATCCACGAGACTATGCAAGTATTCCAGGTAGCCATGTTCTTTATGGTGCACTTTGTGGTGGTCCGTCAAATGAGGATTTCCATTCTTTCAAGAATGACATTACAGACGCAACTTCCAACGAGGTAGCACTTGACTATCAGGTGGGACTTGTCGGGGCTGCTGTAGGTCTCTATCATGAATACGGTACAGGTCAGGTTGTTGACACTATCGGAGATGAAGTTACAGTATATCCGGAAGAAATAGCCGTCGCAAAGGGTGAAGCACCGGTTGATAGTACGACGACTACAACGGAAACTACTACTACAACAACTACTACCGAAACAACTACAACATCAAGATTATGTGATTTGACTACAACTACTGAAAAAACAACTACTATACAAACAACAATTTCAGTTGATACTACTACTATGACAACTACAACAATTGTAGGTGACCACAAACCTGTAGATGTTTCATTTGTTGACAGAATAAAAGAAATTGATGAAAAATACAAGACTATTGAATTTGTAAATGAGGGTCATTTTAAAGTTACCAATGATGAAACATTTGCAAAACTGGTGGAAATCGGTGTAGGTAATGTTGTAGACATCAGTTTCAAACAGATTGAACTTTTCATAGGTGAGGTTGAAAAACTTGAAAAAGTAGATGTAAAATTCGGTGACGCCAATGGTGATGGTGAAGTAACACTCGCAGACGCTGTACTTATAATGCAGTCGCTAAGTAATCCGGCTGAATATCATATTGACGAAAAATATAAGGCTTGTGCCGATACAGTAAATCACGGCGACGGTATCACACCTTCTGACGCTCTTGCTATTCAGTTGATAGGAATAAGTCTTCTCACTGAAAACGACTTGCCGACAACAAGCGAAAAAATTGCCTCAATCACAGGACAATAAACTTTAAAGGCACACTTCGGTGTGCCTTTTTGATTTTTTACCGGTTTTTAAAATTTATATTAATAAAGTGTTAAATTTTAACCATATTGTAATAAAATAGTAATAATTTTGTAACCCATTAATTTGAAAAACACTGTATAATTAAATCAGCATATTAAAACATGAGCGTTTTAAAGAAAAGAGGTTACTTTTATGCACAAGAAAAATATGAACAGAATCAAATCGGCTGTAGTAAGCAGTGTACTCGCTGTATCTGCTATGGCAACACCGATTTCAGCAGTAGTAATGAATGCTTCCGCTGCTGACAGCAACTATGCAAAGCTTCTCCAGTACTCCATGTATTTCTACGACGCAAATATGTGCGGTAAGCAGGTAGGCGAAACTTCCGCTATGTCATGGCGTGATGACTGTCACACTTCCGACGAGGTAGACGGCGGTTTTCATGATGCCGGTGACCACGTTAAATTCGGACTTCCGGCAGGCTATTCCGCTTCAACACTCGGCTGGGGTTACTACGAGTTCAAAGACGCTTACGACGCAACCGGTCAGGGAAATCACCTCAAAACCATTACAGACTATTTTGCTACATTCTTCAAGAACAGTACAACACTTAGTGGTGATACCGTAACAAAATTCGTATATCAGGTTGGCGACGGCGGTGCAGACCATGCTGTATGGTGTGCGCCGGAAGTACATAAGGATAACAGCAGAACAACTTTCAGTACATCTGCCGGTGCGAGTGATATAGCTGCATCTTATGCCGCTGCACTTGCCGTAAACTATGTGAACTTCGGTAACGCTGAAGACCTTAAGTACGCAAAAGCACTTTTCAACTTCTCCACACAGCACAATCAGAAAGCTACTGACGGTGTAGGCGGATTCTATGATTCATGGGATTACTATGATGACCAGGCATGGGCAGCCGGTTGGTTGTATAAGGCAACAAATGACAACACATACAAAGACTTCCTCAATACTTACATGAACTCCAGTGATATGGGTTCATCTGGTCAGGACGGCGGTAAATGGGGTATCTACTCTACTATGAGCTGGAATAACGTATCAATGGGTGCAGGAATCTTACAGGCTGAAATTACCGGCAGTGCTGACGACTGGAAAAAGGTAACTGATTACCTTAACGGACACGGTGCAGGTTCAGACAACTACTATTTTGAAACTCAGTGGGGTAGTGCAAGATACAATACCGCACAGCAGATGACAGCACTTGTTGCAACAAAGTACGGTGCAGCAAGTTACAACGACTGGGCAAAAGGTCAGATGGATTACATCTTAGGAAACAAGGGTGTAGGAAGTGCTTCACCGACTTGTTTTGTAGTAGGTTTTGCATCAAATTCCGCAAAGAATCCGCATCACCGTGCAGCTTCCGGATATTCAAGTTTCGACGAAATGGGTGATAATACACAGTCAGGACCGAATAAACATACACTTGTCGGAGCGTTGGTAGGTGGTCCTGTTGACGCAAATGGTTCATATACAGACTCTGTAAAGGACTATACTGCAAACGAGGTTACACTTGACTACAATGCTACACTCGTCGGAGCCGCTGCCGGTCTGTATTCAGTATATAAGAGTGGGTCAGTTGAATCTTCAATAGAGGGTGTAGGCAGTGTATCTTCCGGCAATCCAAATGTAACATCACCGGTACAGACTACTACTACAACACAGGCACCTGTTGTTACAACAACTACCACTACACAGGGTAACAATAATAATCCGTCAACATCTTCTTCCGGACTTTATTCTATAAAACCCAACAAGGCAGTAATTTACGACCAGAACGCTACTGACAAAATGGTAGGTTTTGAGTGGAAACAGTTCAATATACCGGCAACAGAAAAAGTAACAAAAGTTGAAGTAAAGATATCCTCAAAGAACGGCGGAAACGTCGGAAAATGGCAGGGTGCTTTCGGAACTTCAACGAGTGTTGCACCGGATTACTGGGCACAGGGCGATGATATGGAACAGAATATCTCCGGCAATTCCGGTACTGTAACATGGAATGTACCGGCAAATATAGCAGATATAGCACAGTATCAGTACGGCGGAGAAGTTAAGTTCGGTACATGGTGGGTTGACTGCAAGGACTTTGTAATTGACGAAATCAATGTATATACAAATGCCTATACAGGTTCTGTAAATACAACAGCTTCTAATCAGGGCAACAACAATAACAATAATACAACTACTACAGCTAATCAGGGTAATAACAGTTCAGCCGGTGCATACGAAATCAAACCTAACAAGGCAGTAATTTATGACCAGAATGCTACTGACAAAATGGTAGGTTTTGAGTGGAAACAGTTCAATATACCGGCAACTGAAAAGGTAAAGAAAGTTGAAGTAACAATATCCTCAAAGAACGGCGGAAATGTCGGAAAATGGCAAGGTGCTTTCGGTACTTCAACGAGTGTCGCACCGGATTACTGGGCACAGGGCGACGATATGGAACAGAATATATCCGGCAATAAGGGTACAATAACATGGAACGTACCGGCAAATATCGCCGATATAGCACAGTATCAGTACGGCGGAGAAGTTAAATTCGGTACATGGTGGGTTGACTGTAAGGACTTCACAATTGAATCCATAAAGGTTTATACCGATGGCACAGCACAGCAGACTACTACAACCACCACAACTACAACAACAACTACAACTACTACAAAAGCTCCTGTTACAAGTAATCTTAAACCAGGCGACGCTAATGGTGACGGCGATGTAACTTTAGCAGATGCCGTAATCATTATGCAAGTACTTACAAATCCGGCACAGTTTAAACTTAATGCTGAACAGGCAGCAGCAGCCGACGTTTTAGACAAAGGAAGCGGTTTAACTCCTAATGACGCCCTTGCTATTCAGATGGTTGGTATCGGCTTACTTGACAAGAATGACCTTCCTACAACTCAGCAGAAAATCATGGACATCATTGAAAAAAATAGTTAATAATTTATAATATAAAACGGGCTTACTGTACAGTAAGCCTGTTTTTTTGGGTGATTATTTGGTAATATTGTATAAAAAAAAAAAAAAAACGATAGAGAATTTTGTTAAATTGATATTGACAAAAAGTTTAAGTTGTGATATAATGATGTAAACATAAAAAT
>JAIDQQ010000034.1 GCA_029062165.1 Ruminococcus sp. | reverse complement strand
ATATGTGGTATAATATCTTATATTTATTTAGGAGGTATAATTATGTCAGAAATGGAACTCTACAATCTCTGGCTGAAAAATGCCACAAATGACCCTGATTTACAGGCTGAACTGACGGCAATAGCCGGTGACGGCGATGCTATCCGTGACAGGTTCTATCGTGAACTTGAATTTGGTACAGGTGGTCTCAGGGGCGTTATCGGAGCAGGCACAAACCGTATGAATATTTATACAGTCAGACGTGCCACACAAGGTTTCGCCGATTATCTCAATCAGGAATACACAAACCCGAGTGTCGCTGTATCTTTCGACAGCAGAATAAAATCAGATGTATTTTCAAAAGCCGCTGCCGAAGTCCTCTCCGCAAACGGCATAAAGGTATATATATACAGTGAACTTATGCCTACACCGTGTCTTTCGTTCGCCGTCCGTGAACTTAAGTGTCAGGGTGGAATCATGGTTACAGCAAGTCATAATCCGGCAAAGTATAACGGTTATAAGGTCTATGGTGACGACGGCTGTCAGATTACTTTAAGAGGTGCGGAAATAATTCTTGAAAAGATAAATTCCCTTGACATCTTCAACGACGTTAAAACCTCATCATTTGAAGAGGAAGTCGCAAAGGGTAATATATGCTATATCGGTCAGGAAGTAATCGAGGCTTTTTATGATAAAGTACTTGCAGAGGGCATAAATACGGAACTTTGTGCCGGAAGCGGTCTGAAAGTAGTCTATACGCCCCTTAACGGTACAGGAAATAAGCCCGTCCGTGAAATCCTGAAAAGAATCGGTATATCGAATGTTACTGTTGTAAAGGAGCAGGAAAACCCTGACGGAAATTTCCCGACCTGTCCTTATCCTAATCCGGAAATCCGTGAAGCACTTGAAGTAGGTCTGAAATACTGTAAGGAAGTCCAGCCGGATTTGTTACTTGCTACTGACCCCGACTGTGACCGTGTAGGAATCGCTGTACCGGACGGTAACGGCGGATACGCATTGTTTTCGGGAAATGAAGTCGGTGCTATGTTACTGGAGTACATATGCCAGCAGAGAATCAAAAACGGTACTATGCCGGAAAATCCTGTAACAATCAAGACGATAGTAACGACAGATATAATAAACTTAATCGGCAAGGAATACGGTGTTGAAGTAATCGACGTCCTGACCGGTTTCAAGTTTATCGGCGAACAGATTAAAATACTCGAAGACAAAGGCGAAGAAAACCGTTATATTTTCGGCTTTGAAGAAAGTTACGGTTACTTGTCGGGAACATACGTCCGTGACAAAGACGCTGTCAACGCTTCTATGCTGATATGCGAAATGGCTTCATATTATCGTACACAGGGTATAACGTTACTTCAGGCACGTGAGAATATGTATAAGAAATATGGCGTATTCTTCCAGACGCTCCATAGCTTTACTTTCGAGGGCGAAAGCGGTATGAAGAAAATGAATGAAATAATGAATACGCTCCGCAATGACCCACCTGTTGAAATAGCTGGTCTTAAAGTTGTGAGATTCGACGACTATAAAACAAGCGTTTCAAGGGATAATCTCACCGATACGGAAACGACAATAACACTTCCGAAGTCAAATGTACTTGCATTTTTCCTTGAGGGAGGCTCTAAGGTAATAGTGCGTCCGTCGGGTACTGAACCGAAGATAAAGACCTATTTTACTTCAAAAATGCCCACACACGAAGAAGCAGAGGCTCTTGAAGCAGAACTCGCCGGAAATTTCACGAAGATTTTTGAATAACATTCTGCGGACGGTTTTATGACCGTCCGTTTTTCCGTAATTTTGATTAAAATAAAAAAATATATCCCCACCCCTTGACAAATAAAAAAAGCCGTGCTATAATTAATCCAGTAATGCGACACTACTGTCATGTGCTGTTGATGGGCTGTCGGTTTTAGATTATATGAAAGAGGTGACTTTAAGTGAAAGAGGGAATCCATCCGAAGTTTATGAAGACTACTATTACCTGCCACTGTGGCAACGTAATGGAAACAATGTCCACAAAGGAAAATATCAAGGTTGAAATCTGTTCAAAGTGCCACCCGTTCTATACCGGCAAGCAGAAACTTGTTGATACAGGCGGACGTGTTGACAGATTCAAGAAGCGTTTCAATATGGCTAAGTAATAAGCTTTTTTTGACGTCAAATCAATATGGACAAAGTATTTTATACAGCCGGTCTCTCCTGACCGGCATTTTGCGTATAAAAAAGGATAACTTTTATGAATTATTTTACAATTTCCAGAACTACAGAGGCATCTTTTATTGAAAAGCGTTCAGAATTTATCTGCCGTATAGCTCCGGTAAAAACCAGTGAAGAAGCCATAGAATTTATAAATTCCGTGCGTGCTGACCACCGTAAAGCTAAACATAATGTCTATGCATACGTACTCCGGAACGACAATATTTCCCGATATTCCGACGACGGCGAACCACAGGGAACAGCCGGTGTACCTGTTCTTGACGTTCTCCGGAAAAGAGGTCTGACAGATATATGTGCGGTAGTGACAAGATATTTCGGCGGAATACTTCTCGGCGGTGGAGGTCTTGTACGTGCATATTCGCACGCCGTATCCATTGCCTGCGATTCGGCAGAAATAATGAATATGTGTCAGTGTCACCGGCTAAGGATAACCACGGATTACAATATGTACGGAAAAATTTCCTATATTCTGCCGTCTTTCGATACTATTGTAACGGATTCCGTATTTGAGAGCGATGTTGTAATAGAAATACTGGTACTGAATGAAAAACTGTCGCCATTGGTGAAAAAGATTACAGAAATAACAAACGGTTCAGCGGTTATTGAAGATACCGGAGAATTTTTCCGTGATTTTTCGGCGGTAAAAAAGGAGAATACTTATGACTTTACGTGAACAGTATGAACTTTATGAAAAAAATTTCCTCTGTAAAGCCGGAACTTCCAGTACTGACCCTGAATTTACACGACGTACCAGACCGGAAGAAAAATGTCCTCTCCGGACGGATTTTCAGCGTGACCGTGACAGGATTCTGCACAGTAAAGCGTTCCGACGTTTAAAGCATAAAACACAGGTATTTCTTTCCCCTGAAGGTGACCATTACAGAACACGCCTGACACATACGCTTGAAGTCTCACAGATTGCAAGGACTATCGCCCGATGTATGCGACTTAACGAAGACCTTACAGAAGCCATCGCACTCGGTCACGATTTAGGACACTCACCTTTCGGACATTGTGGCGAAGCCGTACTGAATGAAATCTGTCCGCATGGTTTTAAACACTATCTGAACAGCGTCCGGACGGCAGAAGTAATAGAGGGATTAAATCTGACTTATGCTGTAAAGAATGGTATAGAATGTCATACAAACCTCACAGCCGACACACCGGAAGGAAATATAGTCCGCCTTGCCGATACAATAGCGTATATCAACCACGATATTGAAGATTCAATCCGTGCCGGTATTCTCACAGAAAACGATTTACCGGCTGAATGTACCGGTATTTTAGGGCATAGCAAGTCCGGACGCATAACAACTCTTGTACAGTCGGTCATTGAAAACGGTTACGAAGTCATTGACTTCCAGCCGGAAATCAGACAGGCACACGATAATCTTAAAAAATTCATGTTTGATAACGTCTATTTAAACAGTTCAGCGAAAAAGGAAAACAGAAAAGCTGAAAATTTAATCAGGAATCTTTATTTTTATTTCATGGAAAATACTGACCTGCTCCCCTTGGAATACCGCTGTATTATGGAAAATTCCGGTGCTGAACGTGCTGTATGCGACTATATCGCCGGAATGACTGACCACTATGCAGTATCACTTTATTCAGAAATTTTTATCCCTAAATCATGGAAGTAACAGAGGTTTATATATGCTCCGAAATGATGAATTTCTTGATACTTTAAGAAATACCAATCCGGTTGAAAGCGTAATCGGAAATTATGTCCAGATAAGAAAACGTGGACGGAATTATTTATGTTCATGTCCGTTTCATTCTGAAAAAACGCCATCCTGTACCATTTTTCCGGAAACACAGACTTTTTACTGTTTCGGTTGCGGAGCAGGTGGCGATGTGATAACATTTATCATGAAAATTGAAAACCTCGATTTTACAGAGGCACTGAAATTACTTGCAGACCGTGCCGGAATTGAAATGCCGGAATTTTCCGGAAATCCGGAAAAATCACAACTCAAGACAAGAATCTATGAAATGAACCGTCTTTCAGCGAATTTTTTCTATAACTGCCTTGTAAAAGGTAGCGACAGTACCGGACGTGCATATTTTTCGGGACGGAGAATTTCACCACAGACTGTAAAGAAATACGGTCTGGGATATGCTCCGGACGGCTGGACGAATCTTGTAAAATATCTGCAATCGAAAGGCTATACGGATAAGGAAATCACTTCCGCATGGTTAGGAAGCATTTCACAGAAAACCGGTAATATTTACGATATATTCCGGAAAAGAGTTATTTTCCCTATTATAGATGTCCGGAAAAATGTTATAGGTTTTGGCGGACGTGTCCTTGACGATTCCAAACCGAAGTATATAAATACTGCCGATACGTTGGTATTTGATAAAAGCAATAACCTTTTTTCGCTTAATTTCGCCCGAAAGACAAAAGATAAAAAATTCATTTTGTGTGAGGGTTATATGGACGTAATCGCACTGAATCAGGCAGGTTATGAAAATGCCGTCGCCACACTCGGAACAGCTATAACACCGGCACAGGCACGTATAATAAGCCATTACGCCGACGAAGTAATAATAGCTTACGACAGCGACAGTGCCGGACAGAACGCTTCACGGAAAGCAATACAGTATCTCAACGACGCCGGTGTACATACACGTGTTCTTAAGATGACCGGTGCTAAAGACCCCGACGAATTTATAAAGAAATTCGGAAGAGACAGATTTAATCTGCTTATAAACAAATCATCAGATTCAATAAATTTCATGCTTGATAACTGTGAAAATTCCCTTGACCTCGAAACAGAAGCCGGAAAAGTTGAGCTTATAAGACGTACTTCACGTATACTTGCGGATATAAAATCACGTCCGGAACGTGAGATATATATTTCCCGTACCGCTGAAAAATGCCGTATACCTGCCGAAACTCTAAGAATACACATAGACGGAATAATAAGAAGTTCACAGAAAAAACAGTCTGTAAGGCAATGGAATGATACCGTTTCCGATATTATAAATTCAGGGAAAAATCGTCATACCGGTTCAAAGATAACCAACGCCGAGGAATACATAATCTGTTATGTGATTAAAAGACCCGAAGACTTCCCCGACGTACTGAAAATGATTTCACCTGAAAATTTCAGGACGGATTTCAATAAGAAAGTTTATTCTGCAATCGCTGAATGCATGAAAGACAATGAAAATTTTTCAGTTTCCATGCTGAACAGTTTTTTTTCACCGGAGGAAATGGGTATAATAAGTGGTATATCCGCACGGAATTATGAAATTGAAATTGATATGAACGTAATAAGCGAATGTGCGGAAACTCTCCGGAAACATGAAATTCCCGCCGGTGCTGACGTAAGCGACGACGAATTAAAAAAACTTTTCGCCTCAAAGGTAAATAAATAAACTATGGAAAATAATAAAATAAATCCCTATATGACAGATGACGATTTCAAAAAAATTCTCTTATCTAAGGGTATAGAAATTGACAAACGAACAAAAATGTATCTTACAGAAATACAACGTGTATCGCCTCTTACTCCGGAAACGGAAAAACAGTTTTTACAGAATCTTGCCGACGAAAAAACACGCCTTCAACTTGCTTTTGGTTATATGCGGTTTGTTGTCATGATTGCCACCGATTACATTAATAGTGATATGGAATTAATGGACATCATTCATAACGGAAATTTCGGTCTTATAAAATCCACAGAAAGTTTTGATTGTACGGAAAATATCAGTTTTTCGGAACACGCTGAAAACTATATCCGTAGTGAAATAAGCAACGCTGTTGAACATTATGAAAAACCTGTAAGAATCTCTGTATTTACGTATGGTACTATTGAACGCTCATTGGACGAAAACAACAGTATTACTATAAAAAAACTGGCTGAAGTTCTGAAACATAATAAATTTGATACACGGCAGATTGATGCAATATATGGCTATTATAAAAAAGGCAGTACAAACATAATCTCCGGTGCTGACCCATATATAAATTATGATATTGAAAAAGTTCTTTTGTCTGAGGGTATAGAAATTGATAAATATTTAAAAATATATCTTACAGAAGTAAATAAAATTGTACCGTCTCTCACACCTGAAACGGAAAAACAATTCTTACAGAACATTGATGACAAAAAAACTCGTGACGAACTTTTTAAAGGTTATATGCGTTTTGTAATTATGATTGCAAAGGAATATATTGACGATAAAAATAAACTTACTGACATTATTGCAATCGGAAATATAGGTCTTCAGAAAGCTGTTGAAAGTTTCGACTGCACAAAAAATATAAGTTTTGCGATACTGGCTGAATGGCTTATCCGACAGGAAATACTGAAAGATATAAGACCGCATGAATAATATAATAAAAACCCTATTCTTTGAGAAATAAAGTGATTTCGTCCGGTTATCCGGCTTAATCTTAAATATATAAATTCTGGACTCACACAAAAAACAGGAGGTATTTTTATGGAAAACAAAAAAACTACCATTGACGCCCTCATGGAAAAAGGCAGAACTACCGGCAAGCTGACTACTAAAGAAATCACTGATGCACTTGAAGAACTGGATTTCGATGTTGACCAGCTCAATAATTTCTATGATAACTGCGAAAGTCTGAATATTGAAATTGTTGACGACAGTAACCTTGATTCTGATATGAAAATCGGCATGGAATCATCTATGAATGACGATTTGGAAATGGCACTTTCAACAGAGGGTATCGCCATTGATGACCCTGTTAAAATCTACCTGAAGGAAATAGGATTTGTTCCGCTTCTTACCACGGAAGAAGAAATCGAACTCGCCCAGCGTATGCAGAAAGGCGACGTATACGCCAAGAAAAGACTTGCCGAGGCAAACTTAAGACTTGTAGTTTCTATTGCAAAGAAATACGTCGGACGTGGTATGCAGTTTCTTGATTTGATTCAGGAGGGAAATTTAGGTCTTATAAAGGCAGTTGAAAAATTCGACTATACAAAGGGCTTTAAATTCTCGACGTACGCTACATGGTGGATACGTCAGGCAATAACGAGGGCTATCGCAGACCAGGCACGTACTATAAGAATACCGGTTCATATGGTTGAGACCATAACCAAAGTGAAGAAGATTTCAAGCCAACTGTTACACGAAAACGGTCATGACCCGTCACCCGAGGAAATAGCTGAAAAACTCAATATGCAGGTTGATAAGGTCAGGGAAATAATGCGTGTTGCACAAGACCCTGTATCACTTGAAACACCGATAGGCGAAGAAGAAGACAGTCATTTAGGCGATTTCATACCCGACGATGATGCACCTGCTCCGGCGGAAGCTGCCTCTCATACGCTCCTGAAAGAACAGCTTAACGAGGTACTCGCCACACTTACAGACCGTGAAGCAAAAGTTTTAAAACTCCGTTTCGGTCTCGACGACGGCAAAACACGTACTCTTGAGGAAGTAGGACAGCGTTTCGATGTCACACGTGAGAGAATAAGACAGATTGAAGCAAAAGCATTAAGAAAACTCCGTCACCCGAGCAGAAGTAAAAAAGTCAAGGATTTCCTTGACTGATTCCATAATTACATAACCGTCCTTAAAGGGCGGTTTTTTATTCTAATATATCACATAATTTTTGTTGACTTTTTTAAAGAGATGTTGTATAATATGAATAAATAACATTTGCAGGGGGAATTATGAGTATCTTTAATTTTGAAACTGACCCGCCGTCATTCAGCAGGGACTGGCTTATATTTCAATCGTTTGTCGGAAATATTGGTACATTTACATATATTGCAGAAAAGCGGACGGCTTATATTGACCCTGTCGCCCGTGATATACTTTCATGCAGGAATACCAGACTGAATGAATTTGAATTTTTCAGTTTGCTTGAAAAAATCTCCGGAAGTCCTGTTGAAAACCATAAGCATTTATATAAGTTCGCCTCCGGAACGTCTGCACGGTATATTAAAATGAATATCTATGAAAACAGTACGGAATGGCTTGGATTTGTACAGGATTTCACACGTTTTTTTGAAATAATCAGTCAGAAAGACAATATTGATTCAGACCCTGTCACACATCTGCTGACATATACGGCATTTTCCGGAAAAGTAAAAAAATATATCGGCAGTGAAAAATGTTATCTTTCGGCTGTCTACATAAACGGAATAGAAAAACTCGGTTCATTTCTGACTGTGGATAACACCAAAAACTGTATAGCATCAGTTGCGGGGGTGATAAAGAGTTTTGAAAATGAAAAAATAATAGTCGGAACACGTTCAGACTATGAAGTATATATTTTTTTCCGGAACTGTACAAGACAGGAAGTCTGTAAAATACTTGAAAATATAAACAATGCCGTAAAAAACTGTACACCTACTGACGACTTCGGGGAAATAATTGATATATCCAGTAAAAGTAATTTGAGTATCTCCGCCGGTTGCGTATCGTATCCGGACGAGGCGACGGATTTTAAAACTCTTGTGAATTATTCTGAATTTGCCCTGTATGAAATCAGAAATGACCGTAAAAGCGTCATAAACTGGTTTTCGGGGAAAAATTATATACGTGAGGAAGATTCATACAAAGAAGCACAGGCATTTATGGAGATAGTCCGGAAAAATCTTTTAACATACCATTTTCAGCCGATAGTTGATACGCATACAGGAAATATTATCGGTTATGAATCGCTTATGCGTATCACCGGTGAAAAACGTATGTCTCCGAAACAGATTCTTAAAATTGCCGACGAACAGAATTTACTTTATGCCATAGAAAAAATGACGTTCTTCAATAATATGCGGATTATAAGCGAAAATAAAAACGTATTCCGGAAACGACTTCTTTTCATAAACAGTATCGCTTCTGACGTTCTAAGCGATGACGACTTCAATCAGCTTTATCTTGATTACGGTGAATTTCTTAATAAGACGGTAATAGAAGTCTCACAGGAAAGTTCCGCAAGTCATAAGGGGATAAGTACCATAAAAAAGCGTGGAGAATTTACAAATTCACGCCTTGCAATAGACGATTACGGCACAGGATATTCCAACAGTGCGAACTTACTGAAATATTCGCCGGATTACATAAAAATAGACCGTTCACTTATAAGCGATATACAGAACGATTTGAAAAAACAACAGCTTGTTACACAGGTAATAGATTTCTGTCACGATAACAAGCTGAAATCAATAGCGGAATGCGTCGAGACCGCACAGGAATTAAAGACGGTCATAAGACTGGGTGTGGACTATGTGCAGGGATATTATATTTCAAGACCTAAACCGGTGTTCCTGAAAGAAATTTCCTCTTCCGTAAAGGACGAAATTATAAAAACCAATCTCGAAACACGTCCGGACGGTCAGAAAAAAATATACAACGCACAGAATAATACAGAAATAAATCTGCTTGAACTTGCACTGGAAAAATATACGGATATTCACGTATATCAGAGCAGGCTTGTAATAGTCGGAGACCCCGAAAAACAGATAAAAATGAATATTTCCGTAATGGATAATCATAGCTGTGAAATCATTCTTAAAAACGTAAACATAACAAGCGGTAACAGCAGACCGGTAATAACAGTAGGCGAATATGCACGGCTTGTACTGAACGTGATAAATAATAACCGTCTCGGATATTCCGGAATATATGTACCAATGGGTTCGCAGTTTGAACTTACAGGAAGCGGAAGTCTTTTAATAGACTGTCAGTCACCGGAGGGAATAGGAATCGGAAACGATTATGACCACAATTACGGCGATATTACGGTAAATATGACAGGTAATCTTGAAATAGTATCGAACAGCATAGAAACGTTATGTATCGGCGGAGGATTCAACGACGACGATTCAGAAATAAATCTTATTTCCGGAAAAATAAAAATCAGTATGCATACACATAACGGTCTTGCGGTGGGAAGTTTCAACGGAAATTCAGTAATAAATATATCCGAAAACTGTACACTTGATATAAACTGTTCGGGAATACGTATAGCCGGAATAGGCAGTTTCAAGGGGATAACTTCTGTAACGTCGTCGGCGGATATTGATATTTTCTGTACAGGTGCGCAAGCCGTCGGAATGGGTGCAATAGAAGACAGTGACGGAAATGTTATAATAAACGGCGGAAAAATTTCAATGAAAATGCGTTCCGCAAACAATTCGTGTATAGGAGCGGTTTCAGGAACTATCAGTACAAAAATAACCGGTGCGGAAATAAATATCAACTCCGAAGGTGACGAAGTAACCGGTATCGGAACAGTTTCCGGAGCAGGTAAGGTAATAATATCGGATTCCGGTATAACAATGAAGATTTTAGCTGGAAATCCGGCAGATATAAGTTCCGGTGACGAAGTAAACATAATAAATTCAGAAATTGATTCTTATGTTAATAACAGAAGAATTAATCATAAATTTTAATTGAAAGGATTTTGATAAAAATATGAAACTTGGTATGGTTGGATTACCTAACGTCGGAAAGAGTACGCTTTTCAACGCTCTTACAAATGCGGGTGCGGAATCTGCTAACTATCCGTTCTGCACGATTGACAAGAATATAGGAATAGTTTCTGTACCCGACGAACGTCTTGACAAACTCGCAGAGATGTACGAGCCGGATAAGTTTACACCGGCAACGCTTGAATTTGTCGATATAGCCGGACTTGTAAAAGGTGCGTCGAAAGGCGAGGGATTAGGAAACAAATTTCTTGCGGATATCCGTGAAGTAGATGCCATTGTACACGTTGTGCGTTGTTTCGAGGACGATAATATAATACACGTCGACGGCAATATAAACCCTCTCCGTGATATTGAGACAATCAATCTTGAACTGATATTCTCTGATATAGAACTTGTCGAAAGACGTATAGACAGGGCAAAAAAAGCTGTCAAGGGCGATAAAAAGTATCTTGCGGAAATAGATTTCCTCGAAAGACTTAAAGAACATCTCGAAAACGGCAAATCGGCAAGAGCATTTGACTTTACTGACGACGAAAGGGAAATAATAAAATCCACACCGTTACTGTCTGCAAAGCCTGTAATCTATGCTGCAAATCTTAGTGAAGACGATTTCATGAACAACATAGAGACCAACGAAAACTACAAAAACGTATGTACCCTTGCAGAATCGGAAAATTCAGCGGTACTGCCTATATGTGCCGAAACAGAAGCAGAAATATCCGATATGACCGACGACGAAAAGAAAGAATTTTTAGCTGAATTAGGTCTTGAAGTATCGGGATTGAACAGAATCATAAAAGAGGGATATTCACTGTTAGGACTTATTTCGTATCTGACCGCCGGTAAACAGGAAGTAAGAGCGTGGACTATCACGAAAGGTACGAAAGCACCACAGGCAGCCGGAAAAATACATACAGACTTTGAAAAGGGCTTTATCCGTGCGGAAGTAGTATCATTTGATGACCTTATGTCATGCGGTACTATGGCGATTGCTAAGGAAAAAGGACTTGTACGCCTTGAGGGTAAAGAGTACGTAATGCAGGACGGCGATATAGTACTTTTCAGGTTTAACGTATGAGTGACAAATTTATACGTACCGAAAAATTAATAGGTACTTCCGGAATGGAAATACTTGCAAAATCGAGAGTAGCAGTTTTCGGTATAGGCGGAGTAGGCGGACACGTTGCGGAGGCTCTTGTGCGTTCAGGTATCGGACAGCTTGATATTATCGACAACGATATAGTCTGTGAAAGTAATATAAACCGTCAGATTTTCGCCACGGAAAAAACAGTCGGTATGCAGAAGACCGAATCGGCTTTACAGCGGTTAAAGGAAATAAATTCAGCTTGCATAGTAAACAGACACGATATATTTTTCATGCCTGATACTTCCGGTCTGATTGACTTTTCGGAATTTGATTACGTCGTCGACGCCATAGACACCGTAACCGGAAAAATTGAAATTATCGTACAGTCGCAGAAAGCCGGAGTGCCTGTAATAAGTTCTATGGGAGCAGGTAACAAACTTGACCCGACGGCTTTTGAAGTCGCCGATATATATAAGACTTCAGTGTGTCCGTTGGCACGTGTAATGCGTCGGGAACTGAAAAAACGTAACATCCGGAAACTTAAAGTAGTATATTCCAAGGAACAGCCTGTCACGACAAGGACAGATTTTCCGGCATCATGTGCATTTGTACCATCAGTCGCCGGACTTATTATAGCCGGAGAGGTAATAAAAGATTTAATAAAAGGCAGTCATTAAGACTGCCTGTTTTTTTCGGATTTTTTGATTTCAGCGTATGCCATGAGATACGGTGCTATGCCTTTTGCATCATTGGAGACTATTTTTTCACTTAGATAATATTTTTCCGTACCGTCCCTGTGTTCCGAACCTCCTAACCCTGCCATAAGACATATATTATTCAGTACCGGAATATCCTGATATTCAATGTATTTTTCCGTCACGGTATCGAAAGCCTTAAAACCTGCTCCGGCTATGGTTTTATCGGAAATTCCCATACCGGCGGATTTCACAGCGGAATACGCAAATAAAAGAGTACCGCTTGTTTCGGGATAATTTCCGGTAACGTCAGGTTTAACCGGTAACTGATATAACATTCCGTCGGAAACCGCATATTCTGAAAGACTTTTCAGTAATCCGGAGAGCATTTCCGCCGAAAGTTCATACAGACGGTTATTTTCCGGAACATCTCCGCATAAATCGGCGAGACCTGCACAGAACCACCCTATTGACCTTAACCAAAATTCAGACGACAAACCGGTTATTTTATCCGCCCAGCATTGTATACGCTTTTCGTCGTAACCGTGGAAGTAAAGACCAGTCATATCGTCACGCATAAGACGATGGATATTTTCAAGCTGATTGTATATATCGTCCCATAGACTGTATTTTCTGGAAAATTCAGCATATACCGCCATGAACGGCATAGCCATGTAGATACCGTCAAGCCATATCTGATAGGGATATATCGCTTTATGCCAGAAGTTACCGGTAGAAAGTCGTGGCTGATTTTCAATCTGACTGAATAATTTTTCCGAAGCATTAAGATATTTCTTGTCATGAGTTTTCCGGAAAAGCCATATAAGATTGCGTCCGCCACAGATGTTATCAAGATTGAAGTCGGAAATATTCATAGTCGGAATATCACCGTTTTCGCCTATATAGGTATCTGTGAAACGTACAGCGTAATCATAGAAATCAGTATTTCCGGTGAGTTCGTAAAGCATTATGACAGCTCTCATCATACAGTTGTCAATGTAGTTCCATTTCGAAATTTTTTTAAAGACAAAATTTTCACGATTCCATATAGGAGCGAGTGGTTCGGACGGAAGTATAATTTTTTCGATATAGTCCCTTGCGATTCTGTCAGCGAGTGTGTTCATCAGGAAAGACCTCCGGCGGTTATGCCAATAAATTTTTTTTGAGCCAGTGCGAAAACGGTTACTGACGGTATCAGACCGATTACCGACATAGCTATTATTTTACACTCCTCATAACCCTGACCGGTACTGTCTACGGAAGTACGCAGGGCAAGCGAAAGTGTATATTTTTCAGTCGAGTTTATGAATATAAGCGGATTGATAAAATCGTTCATAGTCCACAGGAAATTGAATACCGCTATCGATATGACAGCCGGTTTCATGCACGGTAAGAGAACATATATAAGGGTTCGTATAGTTCCGCAACCGTCAAGGCGTGAAGCCTCGTCGAGTTCTTTCGGCAGACCTCTGAAAAACTGTATCAGTATGAATACAAACATTCCCTCACACGCAAAAAGCGACGGCAATGTAAGAGGTGCATAACTGTCGAGTAAATCGAGTTTATTCCAGAACATATACATAGGCATTATAGTGACTATCGCAGGCATGAACATTCCCACCATAAGAAGCGTAAAAAAGAATTTTTTCAGCGGAAAGTCAAACCGTGCGAATCCGTAGGCGGTCAATACCGACGATACAACGGAAAATACAGTCTTAGGTATTATTACGGTGAACGTATTTATAAAATAATGTCCCATTGTATAACCGGTATTTGTTTTCCATGCATTGAAGTATACACTGAAATCAAAATCTTCCGGCAGAAACCATATTGAACTGTATATTTCCTGATTAGACTTGAAAGACGCTCCTAAAAGCCATAACAGCGGATAAAGCATTAATATCGCTGTAAGAATAAGTATAAAATATGTAATTAATTTTTTCACGGAAGTTCCTTTCTTATGCGTCCGGTAATCCTGAACATAATACAGACTACCACGGAAGTCAATACGAAAAGCACCCAGGAAACAGCATTGGCATAACCGGCATTATGATAACTGAACATCTCGTCATAAATAAGCATACCTACTGTATACGTACTTTTCATAGGATTTCCGCCGGTAATCATGTACGGTGCGGAGAACTCCTGTAATGCCGAGATAGTCTGTAGTACGGCATTTACAAAGAGAGTATTTTTCAGTAACGGAAGTGTTATACTGAAAAATGCCCTGAATGAACTACAGCCGTCTACTTTTGAAGCCTCATAGTATTCTCGTGGGATTTCTTTAAGAGATGTAAGAAAAATTATCATAGTAGAACCGAACTCCCATAACCTTAGGAGTATTATTATAAACAATGATAATTTCTGGTCACCATACCAGCTTATACCGGAAATACCGAATATTTCAAGAAACTGATTTACTAATCCGCCTCGTGTAAAGAGATACTGCCACATGATAGCCACCGCAAGATTAGACCCTAATATTGACGGTACATAAAAAGCAGTCCGGAAAAATCCCATACCTTTAATATTGGCACTTAGAAGAACGGCTATAAGAAGTGATACGATAAGTTTCAGCGGTACGAATATAACCGTATATTTAAACGTAACTCCTAAAGCCTTAAGGAAATGTTTGTCCTGAAGCATATTCTTATAATTGGTAAGTCCGATAAATTCCGGCGGATGTATGCCGTCGTATTTGGTCATACCGGTAATGAACGAACAGATAAACGGATATATAATAAATAATACGCTACCTATTATGAACGGACTTATTAAAATAAGTCCGGTAAACCTGCTCACACCGACAGGATTTTTATATTTTTTCATTCAACACTCTCCAGATATTCAATTATATCATTATAAAGTTCCTGTGCAGTAATGCTGATATCCTCGCCGTATGATATTCTTTCTATAGCGGAATTACAAAGTTCTTTCATTCGGGTGGTTTCCATGTACGGACTTATCGTCACGGTATCAATTTCACTTAACATATCGGAATTTTCTTTAGTCAGACCTTTAAGTTTACCGTTTTTTTCGAGTTCCTCGAAAGCATAGCGAGAAGCCGGAATACCTCTTGAAGTACCTAAAATTTCCGCACAATCTTTATCGTTGAGCAGGAAATTGATAAATTCAGCGGATTCGTCGGGATATTTTGTTTCTGCCGATATAGCGTACATAAGAGACGGTTTCACGAACCAACCGGAGTTATTACCGTTACCGTCACCGAGATACCCACCGGCTTTAAGTACGCCCTTATCGAGAACAGATTCATATTTACCTACTGCACTGTTCCATTCGAGAACTCCGGCAACATTGCCATCTATGAACGACGGCGACTGATATAAAGCTCCGTTGCCGTCCTCGTCGATACGTGTACGGACATTCCGTGTAACGTGGTTGTCTTCCATAAGTTTATAAAATTCCATAGCTTCCTCTATATCCTCTATGGAAAAACCTAAAGAACCGTCCATATTAATGAAGTTTCTGCCGGTTTTCTGCTGTACGTATACTACAGAAAGATACCACGCTGTACCGCCTGACTGTACGTCCAAATCAAGCGGATAGCAACCGTTCTGATAGAAAATGTTACCTGTTTCAAGAAGTTCGTCCCATGTTTCCGGAAATGAAACGTCCAGTCTTTCAAATACTGCCGAATTATAGAAAAAACCACGTCCGGTAAGCGATACCGGAACAGCATTCAGATGATTATTCACCATACCGAAAGAAAGTATATCGTCACTGAAGCCGGATAAATCAAGAAAATGTTCAAGTTCGTTCAGATTATAAAAACCTTCGCCGTCACTGGAAAGAGTAACAAGCCAGTCATAATTAATCTGCATGACATCAGGTTGAGAGCCACCGCTAATTTGAGTATTGATTTTTTCCGTCCAGCCGTCCCAACCACCGTATTCAGCTTTTATTTCGATACTCGGATGTCTTGCGTTCCAAAGGGTAATAGCTTTCATGGTAGCGTCGTGACGGTCATCACCACCCCACCACGAAAAGCGTAATGTACATTTATCAAGTCTGTTATCCGGCGGAGTTTTTTTTACTGTTTCACTGCTACAGGAAAAAAGCGTCAGAGTACAGACAATAGGCACTAAAAATTTTTTCATGCTTGTCCTCCCTGAAATTAATGATACGATAATATTATAATATATTTTTTCAGAAAAATCAACAGTTTCAGTTTACAATTCATATCAGTAACGGAAGACTGAAAAAAAAGTCAGTTATTATATAAATCCCACAAAAAAAATATAAAAATTCGTTTATTCTGTCAATAGAAATATCTGTAAGTTTCTGTTATAATATAGAATGAAGTAAAAATACTTAAATCCAGATATCAGGGAGGGATAGCATGAAAAATATGATTCTTTCTGTCTTACTTTCAGTTGTAATGACAGAGGCTACCACAGCACCAACACCTAATATTGTATACGTTCCCAACAGTTCAAGAAGCTGGTCAAAAACAGTTATTTCCGGAGATGCCAACTATGATAATACAGTCAATATAGCCGACGCTGTTCTTTTACAGAAGTATATGTCGTCAGGAGAATTTGACGGTAATGTTTCGTGCTTTGATATAAATTCCGACGGAATTATTGATTCTTTCGATATGATTCTTATGAGACAGGCTGTTATCAATCAGAAAGAACCTGTTGAACACATATATGCTGTTGATATGCTTAATTCAGCCGAAAGCATTCCGGAAAGCGGAAGAGTTTTAACGAATGTACCAGAAGTTTCAGCATATCTGTCGGAATTTATTCCCGATACTGCTGAAATACAGACATATCTTGACAAATACAACGACGATTTCTTTGAAAACAATAACCTTATTTTAATGCCGTTCAATCAGAAGTACGGCAGGGGAGTTTTTTATAACGTCTCCAGTGTAGGCAAGATACGCCCGAAAAGGTCACGAGGTTTAAATGACGATATTTTCATTGCTCTTGAAGCTGAATACGGTGCTTATCGTGTACTGTACCCGATAACTGATACTAAACTTCTTATACAGGCAGGCGTTCCGAAAAACGAGGTAAACAGCGGTGATAATGTTTCAGTTTATGATTCCTATGAAGTGAAGACAGATATGGAAGCTGTTTCCTATACATCGCCGGATAACAAACAGGAAATCTGTATCACACAGGAAACAATCGGCGATTTAAGCGATATAAGAGTTTTCCTTAAAAATAATAAGATTTCATATAAAGCCCTTACGTTCCTTACGTCATACGGCGATAAACCTTTCACTGCGGATGGTGAATGGTCTGTTGACGAGAACGGCAATAATGTATTCAGTAATGGTACAACATATAGCCTGATATGGTATGATGACCATGTTATTATTAATCATCAGGTAGAAAACGAACGGTGGGAATATGTTTCCGTCACATTTGACAGCGATGTAGTTGTATAAAAATCATATATAAAATCATTATAATTTTCATCCCGTATAATTTCGGGTATAACTGTTTTTTTGTGCAAAATTCCTTTTTTTTTTTTTTTTTTTTGCCTTGATTACCGTCAATATGCCTATTGACTTTTTCTGAAATATACTGTATAATAATGGAAAGTATTAATATACGGAGGTAATCATGAAAAAATTATTAAGTACACTGTTAAGTATTTCAGTTATTGCCGGAGCTGTCCCGATTGGAGCAGGTGCAAAAGCTGACCCGATTTTTATTGAATCCGGTGAAGACCACTGGGAATATACATCTATCCGTGGCGACGTAAACGCCGACGGTAAAATATCTGTATCAGATGTAGTAGTGTTGCAGAAATGGATTATGGGTATATATGACGATGAGAGCGATACGGCTCACAAAGAAACCGTTGACGTAAATTTTGACGGCTATGTTGATTCCTTTGACCTCGTACAGATGAGACAGCTTGTACTTAATCCGAAAAATGCAGAAGTACATAAATATGCGGTTGATGTTCTCAATACAGACGCTGAAATACCTGCATATGAAGAAGTAGTAGCAAAATGGGAAGACGGAAATTTCAATCACATTATCACGGAATATGACGAGATGTCAGAATATCTGAAGACTTTCATTACCGATAACGACGAGTTACAGAAATATCTTGACAAATACGACGAAACTTTTTTTGAAGAAAACAATCTTATTCTTACGCCTTACATTCAGGAACGTGGTAACGGAGTTCTGACGGAAGCTGGTTTCACTACGAGGATAATTAAAGATGAAAAAATAAATAAAGGTATATTTTTCGTTATAAACGGTAATTATAATGAAAATGAAGGACTTTATCCGGTTACTAACACAAAAATGCTTGCACAGATTACCATACCAAAATCACAAAGCAGTGCGGAAGATAACATATTATATATAGATTTCGACCACTTCATCTTCGGTGGTACGCCCGACAGCTGTCAGTATACCGACGGCAATCACGAATTAGTCTTAATAACCAACGATGGTATGCATCATCACTTTACTGATGTTTACGTCAAAAATCCGGACGGCTCTTTCACTTACATTGCGGATATGTTTGACCTTGATTTTGAAAACAACGGCGAACTTTCCGGCGAAAACTATAACATATCTTTCCTTGATGAAGGTTTCGTAATAGATTACAAGCGTGGAGACAGTAATTATAAAATACAGTATTCATATGACGGTGAAAATGTATTAACATTCACTCCGGATGATACAGCTATGTATAAATCGCCGGACGGTGAAACGGAATTATATTTCAATAGTGAATACAATTTCAAAGAAGACGAAACTCGTATTTATATGTATATTAAACAACCCGACGGATATTTAAAAAGTTTTAGTTCAGTTTCAACCTGTCGTAATAATATGCCGTTTAAGGCAGACGGCGAATGGTCTTCAGACAGCTCCGGAAACAATGTTTTCAGCGGTGACACATATAGTATAACATGGCTTGATAATTCAATCATTGTGGATTATCAGTATGACGGCAACTGGTGGGCAAAATGTGAGAAAAATTTTGATAATCCGTCATTAAAAAGAACGTTTTACAGGAAATAAAATACATTATAACGGCTTGAAATACAGCCGTTATTTTTATATAAAAATCAACAAAACACATACAGATTGGTTTATTTTTTTATATTTTAATGACGATTACTGTATTTTTTTAAAAATCCTTGTTTTTTACTATTGCATTTGAATAAAACTTGTTGTATAATTATTATTACAGTGTGTTTTTACGCTGTAATCCGATAAAAATAATAACAAAAAGGTGGTTGAAAATGGTATTTTCAAAATTATTCTTCATTTACTTCTTTCTGCCATTGTGCCTGTTTGCGTACGCACTCGCACGAGGGACGAAGTCCAAAAACGTAGTACTTATAATCTTCTCGCTTATCTTCTATGCGTGGGGCGAACCGGTCTATGTATTCCTGATGCTGTTCAGTGCGTTGGTGAATTACGGATTAGCACTGGTAATCGGCAAGCACAAGGACACTAAACTTGATACTTTCGCTACAGCACTGGCGGTAATATACGATTTCGCTATGCTATGTATATTCAAGTACAGCGGTTTCATAATCGAGAACATAAACGCATTGTGTTCTTCCGATATACCAGTACCCGATATAAAGCTACCAATCGGAATAAGTTTCTATACATTCCAGACGGTATCATACATAATAGACTGTCACTGGGAAACCGTAAAAGTACAGAAAAAATTTCATAATTTTCTGTTGTATCTGACGTTATTTCCGCAACTTATCGCCGGACCTATTGTGCGATACAGTACGATAGAAAAGGAAATAGAAGACAGAAAAATATATATGACGGATATTTCATACGGTCTGAATCGTGTTGTACTCGGACTTTCAAAGAAAGTTTTATTATCGAATCAGTTAAGCGTTATTGCCGATAATTTCCTGCAACATATCGACGATTGTTCAGTAGTCGGTGGCTGGTTCGGAGCTATAGCCTATGCATTACAGATATACTTTGATTTTTCAGGATATTCCGATATTGCCATAGGTCTCGGAAGAATTTTCGGTTTTCATTTTGACGAAAACTTCAATCACCCGTTTATCTGTAAGGACATAACGGAGTTCTGGCAGAGGTGGCATATATCATTGAGTACATTTTTCCGTGACTATCTGTTATACGTACCCATTTTCGGCAAGCGTAGAAAATACGGCGGATTGTTTCTTGTATGGTTATGTACTGGTATATGGCACGGTGCAAGCTGGAATTTCATACTGTGGGGAATATATTACGGAATTTTCGTTTTCCTTGAAATGCTTATCGGCAAGAAGAAAATGAAGAAAATCCCTATAGTAATACGTCAGATATATAATAAAATCGTAATAATAATAGGTTTCGGAATCTTCTATTTTGAGGATTTAAACGAATTAGGCGTATTTTTCAAGACTATTTTCGGTTTCGGTGGGAACGGTGTTATCGGATTACAGGACAGAATAACATTTGTAAATAATATATTCCTGCTCGCAGTTTCGGTTATATGTTGCTTCCCGATTATAGACGGATTAAAAAAACTTACCTCAAAGACGGCATTTACAAGACACGTTGCAACAGTATTTACGACTGTCATTTCTGCCGGACTTCTTCTTTTAACAAGCGTAATGCTTGTAGACGCTACAACAAATCCGTTTTTATACTTCCGTTTCTGATTGGAGGTCAGTATGTCTGAAAACAAAGAAAAAAAACATAAAACTTTCGTGACAAATTTATTTGCACTGTTCAATATAATAGTCATTATACTGGTACTGCTTGCCGGATTTGTATATCTGTTATTTTTCAAGCGTGATACGGTATCGCACGAAGAAAACAGAAATCTTGCTACATTTCCGGAATTTTCCGTTGAAAGCTATCTGTCCGGCGAGTACACCGAAGGCATAGCGAATTACTATGACGATACCGTACCTAACAGAAGTTTTTTCAAAACCCTTATTGCTAACCACATTATGACATTAAAGGGCATAAAATACGGCGAAGAAGACGGCGGAGTTGAGTTATACAATACCGAAAAGAAAAATCAGGAAACAGAAACTCCGGCTGAACCTGTCACGGAAAATACACAGACCACTACAGGCACAATCGGTACAGGTACAGAAACTACTACCACCACTGCCGAAACACTTCCGAAAGCAAACGTAGCTGCCGCAAATGGTGAGGTATCAAATAATATACTCGTCGTAAATAAACGTGCTATAATGCTTTACGGTGGTGCGTGGGGTAACGAAGAACTTTACGCCGAAGATGTAAACGCATATAAAAAGGCACTCGGCAAGGACGTAAATGTTTATTCAATGGTACTTCCTACCAGTGTATCTTACTATCTGCCGGAAAATTATACAGACCTCGTGGAAAGTGAAAAAAAGGATATTGATTCCATAGAAAAACATCTCAAGAACGTAACGAATGTAGACGCATATACAGCCCTGCTCCGTCATAAGAAAGAGGCTATATATTCACGTACTGACCATCACTGGCAACCACTCGGAGCGTACTATGCTGCGGAAGAGTTCGCAAAACAAGCCGGTGTTGATTTTGCAGATATTTCCGAATACGAAAAACACGTACTTTCCGGATATGTCGGTACAATGTACGGCTATACGCAAAGTGCAACGCTTCTGAATAATCCTGAACCATTTATTTACTATGAACCGAAAACAGCCGTTGAAGTCACACAGTATTCAACATCTTTCACTGACCCTGTAGAGACTACTCTTTTACTTAATCCGGAAAATTTTGATAATTCAAGTTATTATCTCGTTTTCGGTATGGACGATAATATACGTCACGTAAAGACAAAGTGCAGAAACGGCAGAAATCTTGTAATATTCAAGGACAGTTACGGAAATGCTTTACTTCCGTTCCTGACAGGTTCGTTTGAGAATATCTATATATGCGATATAAGATATTTTGAACGTAATGCAGAAAGTTTCATAGAGCAGGTAAAGGCAACAGATGTATTATTTGCAATGTGTACATATTCTGCTGTCGGTGAAAATCGTGAACATATTTCCGAAAACCTTAACAGATATGACGGTTACACCGCCGGAAACTAACAAGGAGGCTATAAAATGAAAGAACTTCTCTATCCGTTTAACAGTAAACTTATTCTCCGTAAACGTCGTGCGTTAAAGAAACAGCTTCTCGCCGACGGTACGGCACGTATAAAAAAGAAAATAGCTGTTTTAGGTGGTTCAACAACTGATGATATTGTATCATCTCTTGAATTGTTTCTGTTGGATTTCGGCATTGAACCGGAATTTTACCAGTCGGAATATAACAAATTCTATGAAGATGCGGTATTTGGTTCGCCGGAGCTTGACAAATTCGCACCGGATATAATCTATATACATACAACATCACGCAATCTGACTATGATTCCCGAAAGTCCGGCAGAAACTCCGGAACAGATTCAGGAAAGACTTGATGACCAGTACGAATATTTTCAGACTATCTGGACAAGCCTTTTTGAAAAATTTTCGTGTCCTGTAATACAGAATAACTTTGAACTTCCGCTGTACCGTCATACAGGCAACTACGACGGCTGGGGTTATTCCGGAACAGGTGCATTTATAAACCGTCTGAACGTTATGTTTTCCGACTATGCACGACGCAACAACGGTTTTTATATAAATGATATAAATTATTTGTCGTCGGCGATAGGTTTGAAAAAATGGCATGATGCGGAAGCATGGTTTCTGTATAAGTACGCCATGCGTGTGGAAGTCCTGCCGGAAGTCGCCTATAGTGTAGCGTGTATAATAAAATCGGTATACGGACGTAATCAGAAAGTAATTGACCTCGATTTAGATAATACGTTATGGGGCGGAGTAATCGGCGATGACGGCGTTGAGGGTATCGAATTAGGCGTTGAAACCGCTGTAGGACAGTCTTATGTAGAGTTTCAGGAATTTATCAGGCAGTTTAAGAATTACGGTATACTTCTTGCGGTATGCTCCAAAAACGACGAGGAAAACGCCCTTGCCGGACTTAATCACCCGAGTAGTGTTCTGAAGCCGGAAGATTTTGTTTCCATAAAAGCCAACTGGAACAGTAAGGATTCAAATATTGAGGAATCGGCGAAAGAAATCGGATTACTTCCGGATAGTTTCGTATTTGTTGACGATAACCCTGCGGAATGTGCTATCATAGACGCACAGTTAAAAATTCCGACTGTAAATTTCAGTTCCGTGGAAGAGGCTATGTATAATCTGTCAAGAGGTGGCTATTTTGAAGTTACAGCCGTTTCCAATGACGACTTAAAGCGTAGTGAGATGTATTCCGCCAATGCAAAGCGTAACGCACAGCAGAAAAGTTTTTCCAACTATCAGGATTACTTATTAAGTCTTGATATGAACGCCAATATAACAGATTTTCTGCCGGTATATCTGCAACGTATAACTCAACTGACAAATAAAAGTAATCAGTTTAACGTTACTACAAAACGCTATTCAGAAAGCGATATGAAAACAGTCGCCGAAAGTCCGGAATATATCAGACTTTGCGGACAGCTTGCCGACAAATTCGGCGATAACGGTGTAGTTTCGGTAGTAATCGGACGTTGTGACGATAAGACACTACACATTGATTTGTGGCTTATGAGTTGCCGAGTACTTAAAAGAGACATGGAATTTGCCATGCTGGACGAACTTGTTAAACAGTGTCGTGAACGTGGCATTGAAAAAATAATCGGTTATTATTACAGGACACCTAAAAATAATATGGTATCGGAATTATTTGCGACATTCGGTTTTGAGAACGTCAGCCGAAGCGATAATGGCGATTCCGTATGGTGTCTTGATATAACATCATACGTGAATAAAAATCACGTAATAAAAATAAATGAAAAGGAGTACAGCCATGAGTAAAAACGAAATCGTTAAAAGACTTACGGAAGTTTTCAGGGATATTTTCGATGACGATTCAATCGTAATCACCGAAAAGACTACCGCAAACGACATTGACGACTGGGACAGTATCGAACATATTAACTTAATCGGTGCGGTTGAAGAAGAGTTCGGAATGCGTTTCAAGATGCGTGAAGTTTCCGGAATGAAGAACGTCGGCGAAATGATTAATATAATCGCTGAAAGAGGTAACTGATATGAAAAAAATTATCCGGCTGACTGTCGTATTTCTGATAATTGTAATTCTGTATGCGTGGGGATTCACCATGAAAACGGAATTTTACAGTGTGAAATCGGGAAAAAACAGTCTCCGGATAGTTTTTATTTCCGACTTGCATAATTGTACGTACGGAGGTAAAGACCAGTCCGGAATAATAAGTGAAATTGATAAGAATAAGCCCGATTTAGTACTTTTCGGCGGTGACGTTATACACGATACAGGCGGTACGGAAAATGCATTGACATTAATGAAAGATGTTTCTGAAAAATATCCGTGTGCATACTCCGCCGGAAATCACGAAACATGGCGTGATAATGTGAGTGAATTTTACGAAGATGTAAAAAATATTGGTATTCCCATACTTAATTACGGCAACAGCACTGATTTTATGATAAACAATCAGAAAATATGTATTTATGGTGTAGTTGACGCATACGGAAAAATAATGTCAATAAATCCCGACGACGAAAGTTATAATATTCTTTTACTGCACCAGCCGGAACAGTTCCCACGATTCACGGAAAATTTTGACCTGATTCTGTCCGGACACGCACACGGCGGACAATGGAGACTTCCGGTAATTCTGGAGCAGGGACTTTATGCACCAAATCAGGGACTTTTTCCGGACTACACCAACGGACAATACGAATACGGCGACTGTACGCATATAATAAGCCGTGGACTTGCAAGACCGTTAAGAATGATATTTATTCCAAGAATTTTCAACCGTCCGGAAATTTCAGTAATCGACATTTACCAGTAAATAAAATACGGAAAGGTCTTGTAATTTTTCCGCTGAAATGTTATAATATAGACAAAAGAAAAAGGAGCTGAGAATTTTATTCTCATGAAAGACATGAACAGAAATTTAAATGAAAATGAAAACATTATCGGAAGAAATCCGGTAATTGAAGCCCTTAAGTCCGATACTCTGCTTGATACAATCTATATCAGCGGAAACGGCGGAAGTTTAGGGCTTATCCGTCGACTTGCCAAGGAAAAGGGTATAGTCGTAAAGGACGCACAGGAAAAGAAACTTACACAGCTTGCGGACGGTGCATCACATCAGGGAGTAGTTGCCGTCGGTGCTTGCGGTGAGTACGTCACAGTAGAGGAAATCCTTGACGTATCGAGGAAAAAAGGTACTAAACCATTTATCATCATATGCGACGAGATAGAAGACCCACATAATTTAGGGGCTATTATCCGGACTGCTGAAACTTCCGGTGCGGACGGCGTTATTATTCCGAAAAGAAGAAGTGCGTCATTAAATGCGACAGTCGCAAAAACTTCCGCCGGTGCAGTGAGTTACGTTCCTGTGGCGAGAGTTTCCAACCTTTCGGCTTGCATAGATACTCTTAAAGAAAACGGCGTATGGATTTACGGCACAGACGCTTCCGGCAGTGACTACTGTAAGACGGATTTCACAGGAAGTATGGCACTTGTAATAGGTTCAGAAGGTTTCGGAATAAGTCGTCTGATACGTGAAAAATGTGACTTTATGGTTAAACTTCCTATGTATGGGAAAATAAATTCCCTGAATGCATCTGTAGCCGGTGGAATTTTCATGTATGAAGTCGTAAGACAAAGATATTCCGGTTAAGGAGTGAATATAATGTCAGATAAGAAAATCAATGATATTCTTGACGAATATTCAACCGGAAAACCTGTACATAAAAGCCGTACCGCAACGCCTGTACGCCCCGAATCGCATAAGAAAAATGCATGGGACGATAATACACTACGTCAGTCTGTGAAAGAAACTCCGCCACTTAAACGTACAGGACGTAAAATAACAGTCCTTAACGGCGGTATTGATTCAGAGGGAAATCCAACAACGGCACTTTACGACAGCGATATTATAAATACTCAGATGAGTGAAAACGATGTTTCAAGAATACGTCGTATGGACGGTTCTACAAGGGCGAGAGAAGCCGAAGAACGTAAAAAAACTATCAATAAACGTCGGCAGAAAGAAGTTGACTATACATACAAGAAAGAAACTCCCGACGGTGAATATATGTATACACCGCCTGTTTTCAAGAAAAAAAAACGTAGCCGTGAAGCGATTATTGCAGAGGCGGAAGACCCTGAAAATCTTAAACTGATTACTGATATAGTACCCTCACCGACAATAGTAAAGACTTCCGAATACTCAAAACAGAAACGTCGAACAAACATCCGCAGAACTGACTATAATAATCAGGAACAGTCTATAGATATACAGATAGATACCGAAACCATTAAAAAACATCATTCCGCCGATACCGCCGACAAAAAACGTACAAAACGTATAGTTGATTTCGATTATTACGGTGCTGTGGAAGACGTCGGACGGGATATAAAAGACCTCACCGGAATCATAACAACACGTACCGCAATATTGTTTATACTGTCTTTCCTAAGCCTTTACATAACATTCATGAATCAGCTTGAATTTCCTATTATAGAGGTATTCAGCAAGGCAAACAGGCAGTTATATCTTATCATACACCTGATAACAGGACTTGTTGCGATTCTTACGTCGGGAGCGGTCATAACAAACGGACTGAAAAAACTTCTTACTTTCAAGGCGGACAGCGATTCAATGACGGCTGTTACTGCACTGACCTGTATTATTTCTATAATACCGGCTATTGCCTCCCCTGAAAGTATCATGCCGGAACGTATATATATGCCTGTCGGAATACTCGCACTGCTTACAAATTCTATCGGGAAAATGTTTATTCTAAGACGGGCGCAACGAAATTTTGAACTTGTTTCAAAGGAAGATTTTCAACGTCATGGAATAGTATACGTCCGTGACGAAGAACGTGCGGAACGTCTTACACGTGGTACATTGGGAGATTTCCCGATACTTGCTTCTATGAGACGGACGGACTTTCTTACAGATTTCCTTAAATATACGTATTCTTCCGATATAACCGACAAATACTGTAAAAAAGCAACACCGGCTTGTATAGCAGTAGCGTTTGTCATTTCACTGGTGATAACTTTTTTCTGTAAGGAATCACTTGTAACTCTTGATTCCGTTACATTCGGAATGTCAATTTTCTGTATGCTTGTATGTTCGGCATCATGTATAGCAATGCCGTTTGTAGCAAATCTTCCACTTGAAAGAGTTTCTAACCGTGCCATGATAAAAAAAGGCGTAATGTTAGGTTATCAGAGTGTCGACGATTTTTACGACACAAATTCAATACTTGTCAATACAGATTCAATGTTTCCGGCACATTCCGTACAGCTATGTGGCGTGAAAGTATTTTCCAATACGAAAGTAAACGAAGCATTACTTGAAGCGGCAAGCCTTACTACACACGCCGGTAGCGTAATGAGACATCTTTTCACGGACGTCGTGAACGAAAATAACGATATACTTTATGAAATTGATAATTTTTCCTTTGAGGAATCAATGGGTTTATGTGGCTGGATTCATAACAGGCGTGTACTTTTCGGCAACCGTGAACTTATGGTAAATCATAATATAGAGGGTCTGCCGACAAAAACCAAGGAATCGGAATATACAAAGAACGGTCAGGAAGCTATGTATCTTTCAATATCCGGAAACATTGCGGCACTTTTCACAGTAGAGATAAAAGCAGACCGTGAAGTTAAACGGTGGGTGAAAAGACTTTCAAGGGAAAAAATGTTCATGATACTGAAAAGTGTTGATGCCTGTCTGACACTCGACAAGATAGCATCGCTTTTTAACGTATCACGTTCAATGTTCAGACTTCTTCCGAAAAAACTTCATTCAGATTTTGATTCCGAAACTAAAAAAACACTCCGTCTAAGTTCGTCTATGGCGTGTTCCGGAAAATTTTCAGCATTTGCACAGCTTATAATCGGTACTAAGGTAGTACATACTTCTGCAATACGTGGACTTATTCTTCAGACCGCTTCTATCATACTCGGTTTTGTCATATGTACACTTCTTATTATTTCAAAGGCGTTTCAGTTCAATTATTTATATATGTCAGCTGCGGCACTGGTCGCATATCACGTGATATGTACAATTGTCACTTGTATAGTAGTAAGTTCAAAAAAATTCTGAAAAAAAACCTGCTCCACCGTGCCGAAACGTTCCGGAGCAGGTTTTAAAAAACAATGAAAGGAATAAACAATGTCAAGTAGATTCCAGAATGATGACAACAATACAGATAATCAAAATACCATGAATATCCCTGTACCTAAAAATCCGCCGAATTACAGGCGAAACAATCCGAACAGAAAACCATCACAGAAAAAAACATCTCCGCCGAGACAATCCCAGCCGAGACCGGTACAGAATTACCAGTCACCACCGAGACAATCTCAACCAAGACCGGTACAGAATTACCAGTCACCACCGAGACAATCTCAACCAAGACCGGTACAGAATTATCAGTCGCAACCAAGGCAACGCTCCAAACCAAAACACAGACACAAAAGTTTTTTCGGAAAAACTATCAGGAAAATTATTACACCAATAATTGTCATATTTTTAGTGCTTTTCAGTATGTACTCATGTACCTCACTGACGATAATAAACAAAATCGGCAAACAGGAAACGGGTGAACGTTCACGGACTGCCGGTGCGATTTCACGTAGTTATGTTAAAAGCGTACTGGTCATAGGTACGGACGGACGCACCACCGAAGAACAAGGTCGTTCCGATTCAATGATTTTACTGTCTTTCAACAGCAGGTCAAATAAAATTATCCTTACATCTTTCATGCGTGACTGTTATGTAAATATAGCCGGTTACGGTATGGACAAGTTAAATGCCGCCTACTCATACGGCGGTGCGGAACTCCTTATGGATACCATAGAAAGCAATTTCAATATAAAAATCAACGACTATGTGACCGTGAATTTCATATCATTTGCGGGTCTGATAGATGCCGTCGGGGGTATTGATATTGACGTTACCGCCGACGAGGCTCAAGAAATAAACAATATTCTGTTTTCCGAAGTAAATCAGCTTATGGGCGATGACCAGTGGGCAGATTTCCTTGAAATCATTGACGGAATAATGCATCTTAACGGCAAACAGGCACTTTCCTACGCACGTATACGATACGTCGGAAACAGCGATTTTGAACGCACAAGCCGTCAGAGAGAAGTCATAACTAAAATTATCCCGAAAATTGTAAATCCGGTTTCCGTAAGCCGTATAGTAAAAAATGTTGTCCCGAAAGTCAATACAAATATGTCGTCACTGGGAATGTACTTTCTTTCCCTGAAAGTTCCGTTTTCGATAGGTTACGACATTGAACAGATTCAGATTCCGGCAGAAAATACTTTCTATCCGGAAGATGTATGGTGCGACGACGGTACTACACAATCTGTACTACAGGTGGATTTCAATGCAAATTACAATATATTGGAAGATACAATATTTTCACATTAAAAATAATCTCCGGTAATAAAACCGGAGATTTCTTTTTATTTTATCATGTCGATTAATTTTCCGATACATAATTCAAAACAACTTCCGTACCATATTTCGTCAAAATGCGGTATTGTAGCCTTTATGCACTCGACAGTATAATTTACCGATATGTCAAGGGCGGTCTGTAAGTCTTTGCCCAGCGTGACAGCTCCGGTAAATACGCTTGCGAAAATATCGCCTGTACCGTGTACTGAACGTGCTATATGTTCGCCGAAAGAGTAGTAAAAAGTATCTTTTCCGGAATCGTATGCAACTGCACCCTGCTCCGTGTCGTTGAAGTGTACTCCTGTAAGCACAGGTATCTTACAACCTAATCCGGCGAGTTTTCTTAAAATGTCCTCAATGTATGCACGGTCATAACTTTCGGTGTACGGGATTTTCAGCATAAAACACGCTTCTGTCATGTTAGGTATGATGTAATCAGCTTTTGAACACAATTCAGCCATTTTTCCGGCGAAATCCTCATTGAAGCCGGTATAGAATCTGCCGTTGTCGCCTAAAACAGGGTCAACGACTATGAAATTATTTTCCGTCCGGAAGTTGTCGAAAAATCCGGAAACAATTTCTATCTGTTCCACCGAACCCAGATAGCCGGTATAGACAGAATCAAATTTAATGTCAAGATTTTTCCAGTGGTCTGAAATTGCCGGAATATCGCCGGTCAGGTCACGGAAAGTATAGCCGGTGAATCCGCCTGTATGCGTCGAAAGTACGGCAGTAGGAATAACAGCCGTTTCAATTCCCATAGCCGAAATAACCGGCAATGCAACAGTCAGCGAACACTTTCCGAAACAGGAAATATCCTGTATAGTGACAGTTCTTTTCATGGTAATCTCTCCTTTTTCTGTAGTGATTTTATTATAGATTATTCCGGAAAATATGTCAATAACCAGTTTTGCTTTTTAATTGCAGTTCAGAAAAAATTCCGCCGGACTATTTACATTACGCCGAAAATATAGTATAATTAATTGATAAATTATTTTTTTCCGGAGGTCTTAAAATGAATACCCCACCTAAAGAAATTTTAAAATTCGTCGAGGAAAATGACGTCAAATTCATACGCCTTACTTTTTCAGATATATCGGGAAATCTGAAAAATATCGCAATCATGCCCGACGAACTTTCACGTGCATTTTCCGACGGCATACCTTTTGACGCTTCTTCTTTCAGCGGAAACTGTTCGGATTTGCTTTTATTTCCCGATATTTCTACATTGTCGGTGCTTCCGTGGAGACCTAAATCAGGACGTGTAATCCGTTTTTTCTGTTCTCTTAAAAATCCCGACGGTTCGCAGTATTCCGGCGATATCCGTAGCGAACTAATCAATTATATAAATTCAATCCGTCTTGATGGCTATTCCTGTGAAATGGGTACTAAATGCGAATTTTATCTCTTTGACCTCAACGACAAGGGTGAACCTACCAAAAATCCGCATGACCACGGCAGTTATTTAGACGTCGCACCACTCGACAAGTGCGAAAATGTCCGTCGTGAAATATGTCTTTCACTCGAAGAAATGGGCATAAATCCTATAACCTCGTGTCATAAACACGGTGGCGGTCAGAATGAAATTGAGTTCCGTGAAAATGAACCTGTTACCGCCGGTGACAATATGTTACATTACAAGACCGTTGTAAAATCAATTGCCAATCAGAACGGACTTTTTGCATCGTTCATGCCTAAACCTCTCCCGAATGAACACGGCAGTGCTTTGAGTATTTCCCTAAGTCTGAAGAAAAACGGCGAAAATATTTTCAGTAATGACCCTGAAACAATGTCGCATACCGGAAAATGTTTCATTTCCGGAGTTCTCCGCCGTATACGTGAAATAACTGCCTTTCTGAATCCGATAACAAATTCATATAAGCGTTTCGGTATCGGCTATGCACCTAAATATGTCAACTGGTCATTCGATAACTGTTCACAGCTGATAAGGATTCCGAGAAGTACCACACCACGCATTGAAATACGTTCCGCCGATGCCTGTTGTAATCCGTATATCGCTTTTAAATTGATTCTTGTTGCCGGTATGGAAGGCATTAAAACCGGTGACTGTTCACTTCTTGAAAAGACTATCAAACACCCCGAAAATCCGCTTGATTTCCAACCGTTGCCGTCGTCTCTCGACGAAGCTGTTTCAATAGCCCGTGAAAGTGATTTTGTAAAGAATAATCTTTCCGGTGAGATACTCGAAAATATTTTCAGTAATTTCACAATGCAGATTCAGGAGTACAATTTGGCACACAATAAGGACGATTTTGAAGAACGTCGTTATTTTAAATTCATTTAACAAGGTGTTTTTATGACTAATTTAATTATCTCATCTAATTATGAAAATATCGCTTTGATAGAACAGTTTCTTAAGGACAGCACTTCCGGACTTATCGTTACGGCGAGTTCAGGCAACGAGGCACGACGGCTTATTTCCGGCGATACTAAGCCGGAACTGGTCATTATAGATACTCCGCTTTCTGACGAGTTCGGTCAGGATTTAGCGGAAATAACATCTGTTTTTTCTGCCGGAGTGATTCTTATATGCCGGAATGATATTTCTGAAAATATATCGCATAATCTTCCGGAGAACGTCGTAATTCTGACGAGACCTTTCAGCCGTGAAGACTTCCGGAACGCTGTTGAAAGGTTTCCGGAAACAGCCGGTATAAAACCGGAAAGTGCCGATATTCTGACAAAAATAGAAGAAATGCGACTTATCAACCGTGCAAAATGTACGCTTATGGAATATCTTGATTTCACCGAACCACAGGCACACCGTTACATTGAAAAACAGGCTATGAACAATCGCCGGACACGTCGGGAAACAGCCGAAAAAATACTTGATACCTACAAAAAATGAAAAGACTGTGCATTTCTGCACAGCCTTTTTAAATTATTCGTCATCTGATATATCATCAGTTTCTGCCTTCTCGAAGTCCTCAATAGTAAGATTTTCGTAGTCAAATTCAAGAATTTCGTCGCAGTTAGGACAGTTTATACTACCCTCTTCAATCATGCCCTCGTCAATGAGAATAGTATCTCCGCAAGTGGGACAGGTTACTTCATAGAGTTCGTCGTCATCGCTGTCAAAATCGTAATCTTCGTCTTCGTCATCGTCGTCGAAACAGTCGCAGTTACCGCAGTTGAAATCCTCGTCACCGTAGATTTCTTCTTCAATTTCGCCGAGGTCTTCGTCGAGAATTTCACAGAGTTCCGTGAGTTCGTCAACCTGTGCCTGTAAGTCGTCGACATACAGGACAATATCTTCCATTAATTCGGACATCTGAGCAATTATTCTGCCCTCTTTTGTGGACTTGTCAATTTCAAGACCGTCCATAAGTCCCTTTAAATAGGACATTTTTTCAGTAAGCTTCATAAATAGCCTCCTTGTGAGACAGGCTTATGCTCTTGACATATATTCGCCTGTTCTTGTATCAATCTGGATTTTTTCGCCCTCGTTGATAAAGAGTGGTACTTTGACTTCCGCACCTGTTTCTACTGTAGCCGGTTTAGTAGCGTTTGTAGCGGTATCGCCCTTGAAGCCAGGGTCAGTTTGAGTAACGACGAGTTCAACGAAGTTAGGCGGTTCGATACCGAAAACTGAACCTTTGTAAGAAAGTACCTTACAAATCATTTCTTCCTTGACAAAACGGAAAGCGTCGCCGAGTTTGTCCTCACTAATCGGAATCTGTTCATAAGTCTCCATATCCATGAAGTAGTAAAGTTCGCCGTCGGTGTAGCTGTACTGCATATCCTTTCTTTCAACGAAAGCCGTCGGGAATTTTGCAGTAGGGTTGAAAGAAGTTTCAACCACTGAACCCGTGATGACGTTCTTGTACTTTGTTCTTACGAATGCCGCACCTTTGCCCGGTTTAACGTGCTGGAACTCGATAACCTGAACAACCTGTCCATCGAGTTCAAAGGTAACGCCATTTCTGAAATCTCCTGCTGAAATCATTTTTTATAACCTCCGTGTTTTAAAATTATATGTATTATTTTATCACATCTTGAAACATTTTGCAATACCTGAAAGCAAAATATTATAAAGATATTATATTTTTATCAAAATTGGTCAGATTATTACAACCATTTTCAGTCAAAACGACAAAATCTTCTATACGTACACCGAATTTTCCGGCGATATAAATTCCTGGTTCGATAGTCACGACGCTGTTTTTTCCGAGAACGCTTTTATAATTCGGAGAGGCGTTAGGCTTTTCGTGGATTTCAAGTCCTACACCGTGTCCGAGTGAATGACCGAAATTTTCGCCGTAACCTGCTTTTTCTATAATGTCACGTGAAATTTTATCGAGTTCACTACCGGTAATGCCTGCTCTTGCGTTTTCAAGTCCGGCAAGCTGTGCCGAAAGTACTATATTATAGACTTTTTTCATTTCCTCGTCGGGTTCACCGAGACATATTGTACGTGTCATGTCGCTGTGATAGCCGTTCCATACCGCACCGAAGTCCATTAAAATAAATTCGCCGTTCTGTACCGGCTTATCGGAAGGCACACCATGTGGCATAGACGTATTTTTTCCCGAAAGTACGATAGTTTCAAATGACAAATCTTCTGCGCCGTTTGCGAACATAAGCCGGTTGAGTTCGTTAGCTATTTCACGTTCAGTTCTACCGGTCTTTATGAAATGCAACAGTTCAGAAAGTGATTTTTCTGCTATTTCCTGAGCTTTCCGGATATTTTCAATTTCTGATTCGTCCTTAATCATACGCATATTATTTATAGCGTTACTAAGGCTGTCGGAATCGTCAATAGTTACTTCTTTAAAGCAATGTCTGTAACTGTTTAAAGTGCTGACCGTCATTGTTTCAGATTCTATAGAAACAGTTTTCGCACCGTGTTTTTTCAGAAGTTCCGGAAACTGTGTCCTGAATGTCGTTAGTTCGATTACTTCCGCATTTTTAACAGTATTCCGTGCTTTTTCGATATACCGGAAATCAATAAGAAGATAGAGTTTTTCCGGAAACGCCACAACTATTCCGGCAGATGACTTCATGCCGGTAAAGTAACGCCTGTTTACGTCGGAAGTTATCAAGGCACAATCGGTTTTTATATAGTCGAAAATTTTTCTGAATCTTTCCATTTTACATCTCCGCAAGTGCCTGTATGGCAAGGTAATAACTACCGAATCCGAAACCGCTTATACTGCCCTTGCATACCGGAGCGATTACCGAATTTGCACGGAAAGCATCACGGGCATCAACGTTACTTATATGAACCTCTATACATGGAATTTTTATCGCTGAAATAGCATCACGAATGGCATAGCTGTAATGCGTATAAGCACCGGCATTTATTATGACACCGTCGTAAAATTTCCGTGCCTCGTGGAGTTTGTCAATAATAGCCCCCTCGTGATTCGACTGGAAAACTTCGCATTCAAGACCCATTTTTCCGGAACGTGAAATAATTTCGGCGTTGAGGGTATCAATATTGTTATCGCCGTAAACGTCCGGTTCACGTTCGCCCAGAAGATTAAGGTTTGGACCGTGTATTACAAGAATTTTTTTAATCAATTGAATTACTCCTTTTATTAATCATATCTGTATTTTAGCACAAATAACTAAATTTGTCAAGGAAAATCAGTGAAATTTTTTCGGAAGAAACGGTTTTTCGAGGGTACGTTTTATTTTGAAGAATGTAGTTTTTTCAAGTTCAATCGGGGCGGTGTAAAGTATTCTGATACCTGACAGATTAGCACCGAGAACATCTGTAAAAATCTGGTCACCGATTGCGACGACGTTTTTTTTCGGTATTCCGAGCCATTCAAGAGCCTGTTTAAAGCCAGTCGGGAGCGGTTTTTTGCCCTCACAGATACACTTTATACCGAGACTTTCTGCAAAAGGCATAACTCTCGGGGGGTGGTTATTCGAGACTATAACAAGCCGGATTTTCTTTTTTCTGACCTGCTCCAACCATTCAGTGACACCCTCCGCCGGTATGGGATTATCATGCGTTGTAAGTGTATTGTCAATGTCAAGGATTATACCTTTTACATCATTTTCAATGAGGAAATCCGGCGATATATCGGTAATTTTCCTGAAATATTCCGTTGCCCTGAAAAGCATTCGTAACCTCCTTTAAATTCACATAAGAAAAAAGCGGAACTGTCTGAAAACCAGCCCGCTTTTATCGACTTTAATTAGCTGTTGCAGTATTAATACTTACGCTTACGAGCTGCCTCAGACTTCTTCTTGCGTTTTACTGAAGGCTTTTCGTAGTGTTCTCTCTTGCGAACTTCAGCTATAACGCCGTCCTTGGCACAAGACCTCTTAAATCTCTTAAGAGCTGTGTCTAAAGACTCGTTTTTACCAACACGAACTTCTGCCACTTGTTTTCCCTCCCTTATTCAGAGGTTACACGGAACAAACCATGTATCTATACTAATCACTCCGGAGAGTGTCAGTCAGCCTATACCTCAAAAACAGCAGATATAAAAACTTAATCTTAAATGGTATATTTCATTGTATCACATTTTTTTCTAAATGTCAAGTATTTTTTTGCAGAAAATTTTTTTCGTTATTTTGCAACAATATTAACAAGTTTATTTGGTACATATATCTGTTTTATTATGGTTTTGCCGTCGGTGAACTCTTTTACTTTTTCGTCGGCGAACGCCATAGCAATGACAGAATCCTTGTCAGTATCGGGAACTATGTTCAGTTTTGCCTTGATTTTGCCGTTTACCTGTACAACAATTTCAATAGTTTCGTCGATACAGAATTTTTCTTCGTAAGTAATCCACGACTGTTCACAGAGAATTTTTCCGGTGATAGTATTGTAGATTTCTTCGGTAATATGCGGTGCGAACGGATTCAGCATCATGCACAGGGCGGAAAGTTCAGCCTTATTTACCGTTCCTACAGCATAGATGTCATTAATCAGCGACATCATTGAGGCTATCGCCGTATTGAATTTCATGTTTTCTATGTCTTCCGAAACTTTTTTAATTGTCTTATGAAAGTTTGAACGGAGTTTTTCGGAATATTCGTCGCCGTCGGTGAGAATTTCCTGAAGTCCCCATACCCTGTCAATGAAACGCTTACAGCCTTTCATACCTTTTTCACTCCACGGAGCTGCCTTTTCGTAATCTCCCATGAAAAGAACGTACAGGCGGAGAACGTCCGCACCGTAATTTTCAACAATGTCGTTAGGGTCAACGACGTTTCCACGGGTTTTACTCATTTTTTCGCCGTCCTCGCCGAGTATAAGACCTTGTGCGGTTCTCTTTGCGTATGGTTCGGAAGTCGGTACAAGTCCGAGGTCATACAGGAATTTATGCCAGAATCTCGAATAAATCATATGTCTTGTAACGTGTTCCATACCGCCGTTATACCAGTCCACCGGCAACCAGTATTTCAGGGCTTCCTGTGAGGCAAATTCGCTGTCGTTGTGTGGGTCGCAATAGCGGAGGAAGTACCATGATGAACCTGCCCACTGTGGCATAGTATCAGTTTCACGTTTTGCGTCGCCGTTACATTTCGGACACTTACAGTTTACGAAACTTTCTATTTTAGCTAACGGACTTTCACCATCAGTACCAGGTTCAAAATTTTCGAGTGCCGGAAGTTTCAGCGGTAATTCCTCATACGGCACTGCAACCATACCGCAATGCTGACAATGTACAATCGGAATAGGTTCGCCCCAGTAGCGTTGACGGTTAAATGCCCAGTCTTTCATTTTGTACTGCACACCACGTTCACCGCAACCGAGATTTTCCAGTACGGAAAGCATTTTTTCAATAGCCTCTTTTTTGTTGTCGATACCGTCCAGTATATCGGAATTAACCATTTCACCGTCACCGGTATAGGCTTCTTTGGAGATGTCTCCGCCCTTTATTACCTCGATAATATCAATGCCGAATTTCTTCGCAAAATCGTAATCCCTTGTATCGTGTGCCGGTACTGCCATGATAGCCCCTGTACCATAGCCCATCATTACGTAATCTGAAATATATATCGGAATTTCTTTTTTCGTTACCGGATTTATCGCCGTAAGACCCTCGATTTTAACACCGGTCTTATCCTTGACAAGCTGTGTTCTTTCAAATTCGCTCTTTTTGGCACATTCGTTTCTGTAGTCGTCGAGAGCGTCTATATTTGCAATGGAATCCCTGTATTTCTGAATAATCGGGTGTTCCGGAGCGATAACCATGAATGTTACGCCATAGAGGGTATCCGGACGTGTCGTATATATACGGAGTTTTTCGTCATTTTCTTTGATACTGAAATCTACAAATGCCCCTGTTGATTTGCCTATCCAGTTCTGCTGTTGGAGTTTCACATTAGGGAGATAGTCCACCTGCTCCAGTCCCTGTAAGAGTTTGTCGGCGTATTCTGTTATACGGAGATACCATACTTCTTTAGTTTTCTGGATAATATCGCTGTGACATACGTCGCATTTACCGCCCTGTGAATCCTCATTCGACAGTACTACTTTACAACTCGGACAGTAATTTACAGATGTCTTGTCACGGAAAACAAGACCTTTTTCAAACATTTTCAGAAAAATCCACTGTGTCCATTTGTAATATTTTTCTTCTGTGGTATCAATAACACGTGACCAGTCGAAAGAAAAACCTACTTTTTTAAGCTGTCCGGTGAATTTTTCAATGTTACGGTCTGTGACTACACGAGGGTGAATTTTTTCCTTTATAGCGGTGTTTTCCGTCGGAAGTCCGTAAGCGTCGAAACCTATCGGGAAGAGTACGTTATAACCCTGCATACGCCTTTTACGTGCTACTACTTCGAGACCGGAATATGCCTTGATATGTCCTACGTGCATACCGTGTCCGGACGGGTACGGAAATTCAACCAGTGCATAGAATTTCTTTTTATTGAAATCGTCCGTTGCCTTGAAAACGTTGTTTTCGTCCCAGTATTTCTGCCATTTCTGTTCGACAGCCTTATAATTATATCTGTCCATTTCAAATCATTCCTTTACTTAAAATATTATGATAATTTATTTGTGAAATGCTCTTTTATGTCGTTTTTCGTAACAAGAAGCACAGCACATACAATATCTATGACACCCTCAATGAAGTATAACCAGTTACTTCCGAAGTTTGAAATATTAGTCGGCAGGTGTACCACCGCTACAAGAAACAGTACAGCTCCTACGCATATGTTAGTATACTGAAATCCCATGAAAAGCAGTACCGCAAGAAGTACAGCCCACAGCAGACCGAATACACTGATTCCACCCGCTATGACCATATTAAGAACAGCTTTCACTATAATATATACGCCCATAGCCGTGACCATATTTCTGCCTTGTATATTGTTGGTGTTCATGAAAGAATCACTCCTTTATAATCAGACCGCCTATATCTACAGGAGTAGCATCTGCCCACAGCCCTTCGAGGTTATAAAACTGTCTCTGATTTCTGTCGAAGACGTGTATTATAATATCGGCGTAATCGAGAATAACCCATGTATTACCGGTATCTGATTCACGGCGTTGTGGTTCAATACCTTTCTGCGATAACTTAAATTCTACCTCGTCGGCGAGCGTCCGTGCGTGTGTATTGCTTGTACCGTTGACTATTATAAAATAATCGGCAAGTATAGTAAGGTCAGTTACTTTGAGTGCCTGAATGTCTTCACCTTTTCTGATGTCAAGAATTTTGATTATTAATTCCAGTTTTTCCTGTTGTGTCATAAAAATTATACCTTCTTTCTTTGATTCACTTTAAAAGAAAATTACTGTTATCTGCGTCACCGTCGCTAATATCCTGTAGATTGTCGGAAGTATCATCATACATAGGATTCTGATAATCCGTGATATACTCGACTATCGAAGAATCGGAACTTGTCATAATTTTCTGATACGGTCTGAAATAGTTGTTAAGCATATTGAGAGTAGCTAACTTATGCACGGAATAGATGTCGTAAATCTGACCATCCGGAGCGTAATATTTTGCACCCTCACCAGGTACCATATTTACCTGTACTTTTTCCATTGAAAGTGTGGAAGCAAAATCGGCAAGCATGCCTATATCGCCTAAACTCATGTTTGTATAGATATATTCATTGTTGTATATTTCCTTGAGATAGCTATATAACTGTAGTCTGCCCTCGTCGTTGACTATGCTGAAAAGTTTTTCCATAGCGGCAGCCATGAAACGTCGCTGATTTTTCATGCGTCCTATATCGCCCTCTGCCAATGCCCACCGGAAACGCACAAACCATTCCGCCTGCTCACCACTAAGAATTGTATCGCCTGCCGGTATACGTTTGTCGGCTTCGTACATAATTTCCTCGTCAAGTGAAATCGGTATACCGCCTACGAGATTTACCATATCGACAATATCGTGACAGCCGGTAGTTATATATGCGTCTATGGGTATGCCGAAATTTTCCTGAACGGCATTGACTACACGTTGTATAGGCGGTGTGATATATCTTTCACCCATAGCGTATATACTGTTGAATTTCCCTGTAGGACTGCTTGTATAATCCGGCAGACAGGTATCACGGGGAATCTGTAGTATATTAAGTGCGTTATGACCTATATCGAACTGACACACCCATATGACATCAGTATTAAATTCTTCCTCATCGAATCCGAGGAAAAGCACACTATACTGACCCTCAACAAGTTGCGGTAAGTCGAGACCATCCGAAAAATCAACGTCAACTATTTCATTGTTTATCTGCAAATCCATAGTATTATGACGTAATTCGCCCTCAACCTGTACGAGTGGCTGGAAATTCTTCACAAAATTTATTATTGAAGTGTTTCCGTCATCACTTTTCAGTATGGGCATATTGAGAATCATGAAACCTGTAAGAACAATACTCGCTGAAATCGAAAGAACATTCACGGCAAAATCTCTGACAGAAATTCTGTTTTTCTTTTTGTTTTTATTTTTTTTCCGTTTTTTCCGTACCTGCTCCGGATTATCGGATTTTTTATTTTTAACTTCCGTTTCTGATTTTGTTTTTTTATTTTTCTTTGGTTTTTTCTTTTTCTTTTCGGGTGGAGTTTCCGGAAGTTTTTTAATACCTCTTATGCGTTTATCGGTATCAGATTCATTTTCGGGACTGTCAGCGGAGTATCTGCCGTTATAAGTTTCAAAGGAACTTCCCTCTATGGCGTGACTTTCAGGCTTTTTACCGTCGGAAGAGTATCTGCCGTTATATACATCTTTAGTAACGACACCTTTTTCATATTTTCCCTTGTACGATTTAGGAGGGTTTGCATCAAACTGTATCTTATTTATTTCACCCAGTTCTTTTTCATTGTACCTGCTTTTATAGTGTTCCTTAGTCAGTTCCGGTTCAAATCTTTCCCTTTCCTGACTTTCAAGGGGTCTGACTTCATATTTACCGCCGGTGGAATTTGTTTGTTTCTGATTTTTTTTGTTTTTACGGTTTTTATTGTCATCAATCTGTGAAATTTTTCTTATAGGTTCATTTTTAATTAAATCCTCGTCCATCTTGCCGAAACCTCTCTTTAAGATTATTTTTTATTTTTTTCCTTATGCTGTAGTCTCTTATAGAAATTATATCCCTCTACCGTGCATATCGGAAGAAAACCACCTTTTTTAACGACGGATTTTACAGAAAATTCAAAAGCCTCCAGCATAGCACCGTTGAGATTTGTATAGGATATTTTCCGCATTTTATCAACGTCCTTGTAATCTCTGTCTGCTGAAATGAGGTCACCAAGATAGACTATTTCTTCAAGTCGGGTCATACCGGCACGTCCTACTGTATGAAAGCGTATCGAATTAAGTATATCAATATCTTCGATACCGAAATGTGTCTTTATAAAATACGCACCGGCTATGGCGTGCCATAATGACTTTGTATCGAGTTCTTCACGGCTTACAGAAAAATTACTTTCAATGACAAGTTTTTTCTGCTGTTCGTCGGATATTTCCTTGCATATATCGTGAAGAAGTCCGGCAAAATATGCTTTGTCAGGGTCTTCACCGTATTTCAGGGCAAGTTTCCGGCACTCTTCGGCAACGTTAAGCGAATGTGTATAACGTTTCTGGGAAAGATTTGCTTTAAGATATTTTTTCATCTCTGAAGTATCATATAACAAAATTTTTTCACCTCACAATTAAATATCGGCTGTGTACAATTTCTTTAATCTTATATATTGTACTACTTTTTCGTCAAGATAGCAAGAGAAATCAGAATTTTTTAATATTTTTTTCCTTATTTCCGTGGAAGATACTACTTCCGGCGGTGCAGTACTGATAAAAATTCTGCCGTCGGGTGAGAGTTCACGGGATTTTTTCCGGAGTGCGTCAAGGTCACCGACATTACGTGAAACTACACATAAATTTACGTATGAAAGAATTTTGTCAAAACAGTACCATTTGTCGAAAGTCAATAGCATATCGCTACCGATAAGCAGAAACAAATCATCTTCCGGAAACTTCCGGCGGAAGTGTTCCACTGTATATATCGAATAGCTTACACGGTTCTGTTTTAATTCGTAGTCGCTGACGTGGAATCTTTCGTTTCCGGAGCAGGCAAGTTTTAACATCTCAAGCCTGTCCTCTCCGGAAATATATTCAGCACTTGACCTGTGTGGCGAAATTTTTGACGGTACAAAAAATATTCTGTCAAGTCGGCAATCTTTCATTACGGTTTCCGCAAGATGTATATGACCGTTATGCACCGGATTGAAACTTCCGCCATATATACCGGTTTTCATTTCGGGATATTTTCAATAACAGGGTCTTTCGGATTACGTCTGAAAAGCACGAACTTTGACCCGATAACCTGTACTACTTCCGAACCGGTTGCCTTTGCGATTTCCTCGCTTGCCTCACGTGCGGTATAACCGGAATTTTCAAGGACACGTAATTTTATAAGCTCACGTTTACGGAGTGCCTCGCCTATATCCTTGCACATGGTCTCCGTGATACCGCCCTTGCCTATCTGAAATATAGTATCATATGATGACGCTATACTTCTTAAATAAGCCCTCTGTTTACTTGTAAGCATAAATCATTCACCTTTCTTTTTTTCAAGATATTCATAAAGTTTCTTCATAGCCTCGCCCCTGTGACTGATACTGTTTTTTTCGTCCGGCGACATCTCCGCAAGAGTTCTGTCACCGTAAAGGAAAATCGGGTCATAACCGAAACCGTCAGTACCTTTCTGTGCGTAAGCGATAGTACCGTAACATTTTCCTGTCATGGATTCAGTACCCTCACTGTCGATATATACTATACAGCATTCAAAATAAGCTGTACGCTTATCTTCGGGGACATCTTTCATTTCCGTAAGAATTTTATCGCATTCCTGACCTTTAGGGGCATAGCGTGCGGAATGTACTGACGGTCTGCCACCGAGAGCATCTACACATAGTCCGCTGTCGTCGGCGATTACCGGAACTTTTACGGCATTATATATAGCTTCTGCCTTTATCAAGGCGTTTTCCTCGAAAGTCTGACCGTCTTCAACCGGTTCTATATCAACACCGGCTTCCTGTTGTGACAGAACTTCTATTCCCAGTGGCGAAAGTATCTGACGTGCTTCACGGAGTTTGTTTTTATTATTGGTAGCCATTACCAGTTTATTAATCATCATTATCCTTCTTTCCGAAAAGTTTTCCGAAAAATCCTTTTTTCTTTGATTTTATCGGCTTCGGTTCTTCTTCCTCTTCCTCGATTTCTTCGGATTCTTCTTCTACTTCTTCCTGCTCCATAGCTTTTAATTTAGCTTCTTCAAGGGCTTTCTTTTCACGGAAGAATCTGTTTATACGTTCTTTGCGACGTGCTTCTTCGTCAATGACCGTTTCATGTACTTCTTCTGTTTTTTCTGTGATTTCTTCTTCGGGTTCAGTTGTATCTTCAATGACTTTTTCAACAGTTTCATGTACTTCTTCTACTTCTTCGGGTTCAGTTTCTTCAACCGGTTCTTCTGAAATTTCTTCCCCGATACGATTATCAATAGAAAATTTACTGAAAAATCTTTGTTTTTTCAGTTGTGGGTCTTCTATAGTTTTTTCGATTTCCTCTGTTTCTTCGATTTCTTCGGATTCGGATTCTTCAATTATTTCTTCGTCCTCGTCGGATTCTTCTTCTACCGGTTCTTCAACAGGTTTTTCTTCGGAATGCTTATCCGCAAATAACTTACTGAAAAATCCCTGTTTTTTCTGTTCAGATTCTTCGGTGACTTCTTCTTCCATCTCAACTTCTGGAGTTTCGGGAACTGTTTCGGATTCTTCTTCAACTATTTCTTCAACAGGTTCTTCAATAATTTCTTCTTTTTCTTCCGGTTCGGATTCTTCAATTTCTGTAGTACTGAACAGTGCCGTTACAAAATCTCTGCTGTTGAATGGCTGTAAATCGTCTATTTTTTCGCCTACACCAATTAGCTTTACAGGTATACCGAGTTCGTTTTTTATAGAAATTACTATACCGCCCTTTGCAGTACCGTCAAGTTTGGTAAGTACTATACCTGTAATTTTGGCTGTCTGATTGAAAAGTTTCGCCTGATTTACGGCATTCTGACCGGTTGTGGCATCGAGTACCAACAGGACTTCACGGGAACTGTCGGGGGCTTTTTTGTCGATAATACGGTTTATTTTGGCGAGTTCTTCCATGAGGTTCTTTTTATTATGAAGTCTTCCGGCGGTATCGATAATCACAATATCACAGTTTCTTGCCTGTGCAGCGTCGAGAGCGTCATATACTACTGCACCAGGGTCAGAACCCTCGGCGTGTTTGACTATATCAACTCCGGCTCTGTCCGTCCATACGTTTAACTGGTCTATCGCTGCCGCACGGAACGTATCCGCAGCCGCAACGAGTACTTTTTTGCCCTCTTCCTTAAACTGTCTGCACATCTTGCCGATAGTGGTAGTCTTTCCTGCTCCGTTTACGCCTATTACCATTATTACCGCCGGTGAAACGGATAAATCAAGACCGGTATCATCACCCATTATTTCGCCGATTATTTCCTGTATTAGTTCCATAATCATTTTAGGGTCAGTGATACCACGTTCCTTTATTTTCTTACGGAGACGGTCACATATTTCCTCGGACGTTTCAACGCCTATGTCACTCATAATCATAGTTTCTTCCAGCTCGTCAAATAAATCCTCGTCTATGACGGTGAAAGAATTAAGTATTTTCTGTAGTCTGCCAAGAAAAAAATCCTTAGTTTTCCGGAGACCCTCTGCAATTTTCTGAATAATTCCCATTATATTCCTCCGATACTGTTATAATATCACTGAATGTCGGCTATATCCTCCTGAAAGTCAACCTGTTCCATTTTCAGCAGTTTTGAAATGCCGTCTTCCTGCATGGTAACGCCGTAAAGGACGTTGGCTTCTTCCATAGCACTCCGCCTGTGTGTGACAAGTACAAACTGTGTGGTATCCGTGAATTTCCGGAGATACTGGGCGTATTTCCGGACATTTACCTCATCAAGTGCCGCATCTATCTCATCAAGAATACAGAACGGTGCAGGACGTAATTTCAAAATCGCAAAATATATAGCAATCGCCACGAAAGACTGTTCACCGCCTGAAAGTGAAATCAGATTCTTTATTACTTTTCCAGGGGGAGCGACTATTATTTCTATGCCAGATGTCAGAACATTTTCAGGGTCAGTCAGGACTAATTCAGCCTTTCCGCCACCGAAAAGTTCCGAAAATATTTCCTGAAAATTCTGATTTATCATACTGAAACTTTCAATAAAAATGCGTTTCATTTCCACCGTGAGACCGGATATTATTTTTTCAAGTTCCGCCTTGGATTTCATTACGTCATTAACCTGACCGGACATAAATTCATAGCGTTCCGAAACTTCCTTGTATTCCTCTATTGAATCTATGTTCACGCTTCCGAGAGACTTTATTTCCGTATTTATTGCGGAAAGTTTTTTCTGTGCGGAATTGATATCAGCTATTTTTACGGCTGTTTCCATAGCTTCGGAACGTGTCAGTTCATAGACTTCAAGGAGCTGTTTTATAATATTATCGGAATCACGTTTAATATTTTCACGACGTTCTTCGAGACGTGTTATTTCACCGGAAAATTTTTCTTTTCTGGCGTTGATTGTTTTAAGTTTCCGCTGAATTTCATTAACAAGCCGGTTCTGTTCGGTATGCTGTTCCCGACACTCTTTTATTACAGAAAGATATTTTTCTGTGTTATCCTGAAGATTTTCCAGTTTAAGACCGATAATTTTTATTTCAGAATTTTTCACGGAAACTGATTTCCTTGAATTTTTTATGTTTTCTTTAAGTCCGGCGATATTTTTTTCAAGGGACGTAATATTTTCATAAATTCTTGAAATATCCTCGTTTTTTGCCTGAATATCCTTTATAATTTCCGTATGTTTTATTTTCATTTCCGAAAGTTTTCCGGAAAATTCATTCATAGTAAGGTTAAGTTTTTCCGTTGCCGATTTTTCTTCTTTCAGATTTTTTTCTGCAATGACTATTTTTTCAGAAATTTCGGCAAGTTCTTCTGTGGATTTTTTATTTTCGGAACGTGCATCAGATATTTTTCTTTCAGCCTCTTCAATAAGACGGGCATTTTCAGTTGTCTGAATTTCAAACTGACCCGCAAGCGATTCAAGACCGGAAATTTCAGCATTTATCCGGACAGTTTCATTTTTAAGTCTGTTTATTTCCGATTTTATATTTTCAATCTGATTGGAAATTTTCTGATTTTCCGGACGTATTTTTTCGGCACTTTCACGGAGTTTTCCGCACTCTCCGGAGAGTTTTTCAATATTTTTTTCAAGAGCGTTTATTTCATTACGACGTGTTATAATACCGCTTGTCTTCTGCGATGACCCACCTGTAAACGAACCACCGGAATTTATAACCTGTCCATCGGTGGTAACTATCCGGAAACGATACTTATATTTTCTGGCGATTTCCGTTGCCGTCGAGATGTCTTCCGCTATGACCGTCCGCCCTGAAAGTGACGATATAATATTACGGAATACCGGATTACATTCAATAAGGCTGTCGGCTGTCGCAACAAATCCGGTACAGTTTTCAAGACCGTTTTCATTTAAATCACGTCCGTTTACCGACGTCACCGGCAGAAATGTAGCACGTCCGGACTTATTCATTTTAAGAAATTCCATACATTTTTTAGCGGTTTCCTCGTTATCGACAATGATATTCTGCATAGCACCGCCTAAAGCCGTTTCGATGGCGACGGCGTATTTCTGCGGAACGGTTATATTTCCGGCGACTGTTCCATGAACTCCGGCTATATTCTGTCTAAGGACTGCTTTTACGCTTCCGGTAAATCCTTCCATATTTTTTTCCATTTCGCTAAGAATTTTGTATCTCTGCTGACTGTCTCGGAGATTATATTCAAGTTCACGAAGTTTTTCGGATATATTTCTGTATTTTTCTGTGCCTGTTGCATGGAGTTTTTCATATTCCGAAAGATTCTTTTCAAGTTCAGAAACTTTATTCCGGATTCTTTCAAGTTCAGAAACGGATTTTTCTTTTTTATCCGAATATTCAGAAATTTTCTGTGAAATATTCAGACTGTTTTCATTAAGTTGCCGGATATGTTCTGTTTCTTCGGATATTGTTTTTATAGCCGATTCAGCGGAAAATTTCTTTTCACTCTGTTTTATATACAGATTCTGCAATTCCGCTCCGTATTTTACGCTACTTTCATTTACAGCGGAAATTTCCTGTTCAGTTTTCCGGATAATTTTTTCAGTATCTGAAATTTCATTTTCAAGACTTATTTTTTCGTTTTCAAGATTTACGATAATTTCAGATATTTCCTGTTTTTTTCCGGTGAGTGATTTTTCTGTGATTTTATTTTCTTTTATAGTTTTTTCTGCCGAAACAATATCATCTTCGGAGTGCTTCACATCATTTTCGAGTACGGCTATACGAGATTTGATTTCTGAAGAAGTTTTTTCTTCTTCAATCATTCTGTGACGCATTTCGTCAGATTTTATATTACATTCCTGCATTTTTCTGAAACCGTCCTGAATTTGCTTTTCCTGCTCCTGAATATCGTTTTCAATATTTTCGCATTCCGTTCTGCTGACTAATATTTTTTCTTCAGTTTTTTCAAGATTAAGTTTCATATCGTCCAGACGGCTTATCCATACGGAAATTTCAAGTATTTTCTTTTTTTCCGAAAGTTCAATAAATTTCTGTGCTTTTCCCGACTGAATCCGGAGAGGTTCAACACGGCTTCCGAGTTCCGACAAAATATCCGTCAGTCTGAAAAGATTTTCCTGTGCCTGCGATAATTTTTTTTCTGCCTCGACTTTTTTATAGCGGAATTTTGATATTCCGGAGGCTTCCTCGAAAATGTCACGACGGTCATTGCTTTTTGCCCCGACTATTTCGGCGATACGTCCCTGACCTATGATTGAATAACCGTCCTTGCCTAAGCCGGTATCCATGAACAATTCATTTATATCTTTCAGCCGGACTGGTTTTCCGTTAATCATGTATTCACTTTCACCGCTACGGTAAAGCTTACGTGTGACCGCTACTTCCTCACCCATACCGTCAAGCATACCATCGGAATTATCTATATTCAGCGTTACTGTGGCGAATCCCATAGGTTTGCGTGCAACAGTACCGGAAAAAATAACGTCTTCCATTTTGTTGCCCCTGAGGGTTTTTGTTGACTGTTCGCCAAGTACCCAGCGTACAGAATCGCCGATATTACTTTTTCCGCTACCGTTAGGACCTACAACAGCTGTAAGCCCCTTGTCAAAAGTAAGGCTTATTTTATCCGGAAACGATTTGAAACCATGTATATCAAGTGATTTAAGATACAATTATTTCACCTCCCAGACTTCGTATACCGGTACGGAATTATCCGGAATAAATTTTATTTCCACGTTATTTTTACGGAAAAATTCAATATTTGATTTTTTCTGTCCGAGTGCCTTGCTTATGCATCTGTCATTGACCCTGAAAATATATTTTCCGGAATTGTCGCCGATAATATCCTGTATAGCACGGCGGTATATGATACTCTCACAAAGTTCACGGAATGCAGGGTGATAAAATCCGCCGGTTTTGTCGTTCTCGACAAACTCACTCGCATGAAGTCCGCACTTTATGACCTTTATATTATTTCTTTCAAAATTTATCAGACATTCCGCCGAAAATTCAACGACGTATTCAAAATCAAACGGCTTGTAAATTCCTGTTTCAAAGAGTTCCGCAAGACGTGTACCCTTTAATATAACAACAGGATATATTCTTACAGTATCGGGTTTTATTTCAATGATTTTATTCATTGTTTCTATTTCAGTTTTCGGCGTACTTCCGTAAAGTCCAATCATCATCTGCAAACCGAGTTCAAAACCATACTCACGTATCAGACGGCTTGCATTGAAAATATCCTGTGTGGTATGTCCTCTATCGTTCAGACGGAGTACATTATCATTCATGGACTGCGCACCGAGTTCTATAGCTGTCACGCCGTATTCTTTCAGGATTCCGAGAATTTCCGGTGTTATGCAGTCCGGACGGGTTGAAACTCTTATACCGTGAAACTTTCCCGAACCGATAAATTTATACGCCGTCCGGAGAAGGTCTTTCATATAGTCGGGAGATATAGCCGTGAAACTTCCGCCGAAAAATGCTATTTCAGTATTTTCCGGATTTTTTATCTCATTGAGTGCTTTTCCGCATATACTTTCAACTTCCTGTATGGACGGTGCTTTCTGTGTACCGCTGATAGTATGCTGATTACAGAAACTGCACTTATTCGGACAGCCTACGTGTGCAACAAATATTGATATATTATTATGCTTCATAACCCATTAATTCGAGTGCTTCTTTAGCGGATAATTGTTCAGCTTCTTTCTTGCTTTTTCCTTTGCCCTTGCCGATAACCTGCGAATTTAATCTCACTTCAACCACAAATCTTTTGTTATGGTCAGGACCTTCCTCGCCTATAAGGACGTATTCAACTTTTTCTTCCGGATTTTTCTGTACAATTTCCTGAAGTACCGTCTTGAAATCGCTGAACGCCGGTTTCTGAGGGTGCTGGACGTCTTCGGGCATAAAGCGTAAAATGTGTTTTGAAGCCGGTTCTATACCGCCGTCAAGATAGATTGCCGCAATGACAGCCTCGAAAGCGTCGGCAAGTATGGACGGTCTTTCACGTCCGCCTGTATTTTCCTCGCCTCTGCCTAAGAAAAGAAATTCTCCTAATCTTATCTTTTTTGCGAAAACGTGTAAAGATTTTTCGCATACCAGTGATGCACGTACTCTTGTAAGTTCGCCCTCCGCAACGTTCAGACTTTTATATAAATAATCCGATACCACTATTGAAAGTACGCTGTCGCCAAGAAATTCGAGACGTTCATTACTTCCGGACGGATTTTTCTTTTCGTTCGCATATGAGGAGTGCGACAATGCCTGATAAATCAGACTTTTATCCCTGAAAGTATAACCTATAATTTTTTCAAATTTTTCAATTTTGTCCAATTCTGTTCAACTCCTTTGAAATTTCCGCTGTTTTTTCGGCGTACTTCTCTATTACGCCTGAAACATCAGTTTCCACACATTTTTTTGCCTGACGTATTGCGTTGAAAAATGCGATACTGTCGGAACTTCCATGTGCCTTTATGACCGGTTTTTTCACTCCGAGAAGTGCCGAACCGCCTACTTCTTTGTAATCCATCTGCTTACGGAATTTATTTATCTTACTGATTGAAAATATAGCACCTACTTTACCTATACCGGAATAAATCCACTTCATTTTCTTACCGAAAAATGAACCCATACCCTCGTACAGTTTAAGGGCGATATTTCCGGTGAAACCGTCGGTTACAACTACGTGACATTCACCTTTCGGCATATCACGGGCTTCAATATTCCCGACGAAATTAAGTCCGGATTTTTCAAGCAGTTTATAAGTTGCTATTTCAAGTTCTCTGCCTTTAGTCTCTTCCGCCCCTATGTTCAGTAACGCTACCTTAGGATTCTTTACACCCATTACCTTTTCCATGTAGGCACTACCCATTATCGCAAACTGTACAAGCATTTCCGGACGGCATTCTGTATTCGCACCGGCGTCAGTCAGGACGAAACTTCCCTTATCCGCCGGAAGTACCGGTGACGGTGCTACACGTTTTATACCTTTCAGACGTTTTACTATGAACGTCGCCCCCATTACTAATGCTCCGGTACTGCCTGCCGATACGAATGCATCGCCTTTACCGTCGGCGAGGAGTTTCAGACCTACCGCCATAGACGTATTTTTTCCTGATTTTATAATTTCCTTAGGTTCTTCGTGTATATCGAAAACTTCCGGCGTATGCACTATTTCTATACCGTCGAGACTTATTTCATTTTTCTTTGCACAGGATTTTATTTTCTTTTCGTGTCCGGTGAGTATGATATTTACATCAAGTTCAGATACTGCACGTTCACAGCCTTTCAGAACTTCCAATGGTGCATTATCTCCGCCGAATGCATCAACAATTATTTTCATAACTAATCCTTTCCAGTTCGCTTTTAAGAGAGTTTACCGCTCTTTCCGCATAAACGCCGTACTTCTGTTTTTTATCCTTTATTCTTACCGGAATATCCGGCAGAATACCCATATTCGCACCCATAGGCTGAAATTTTCCGTTATTGTATGGGTCACTGACGTATGCCGACAATGCACCGGTCATAGTATCTGCCGGAAGTCTAAGCGGTGGGAGATTTTTTAATTTTCTTGCGACGGCTATTCCGGCAAGAAGTCCACTCATAGCAGATTCCATATAGCCTTCAACTCCGGTTATCTGTCCGGCAAAATATATATCCGGATTATTTTTCATTGAGAAGTCAGAATTGAGATATTCCGGACTGTTTATGAAAGTATTCCGGTGCATAACGCCGTATCGCATGAAATCGGCATTTTCAAGACCTGTTATCATGGAAAATACTCTTTTCTGTTCGCCGAATTTCAGGTTAGTCTGGAATCCCACAAGATTGAATAAAGTTCCCTCACGATTTTCTTTCCGTAACTGTACTACTGCATAAGGTCTTTTATTGGTGCGTGGGTCAGTTATTCCGACAGGCTTCATACAACCATAACGCATTGTGTCAACTCCACGTGTTGCAAGGACTTCAACAGGCATACAGCCCTCGTATACGCTGAAAGGGTGCGTTTCAAAATCCTTCAACTGAACTGTTTCCGCCGTAATTATAGCTTCGTAAAATGCCGTGTACTCCTCTTTACTCATCGGACAGTTTATATAATCGGCGTCGCCTCGGTCGTATCGTGAAGCATAGAAAACTTTTTCCATGTCGATACTTTCAGCAGTGACTACCGGTGCGACAGCGTCGTAAAAACTAAGACCGTCACCACACAGCGATTTTATTTTATCCGCCATTGCTCCGGAAGTAAGCGGACCTGTTGCAATAATCGTTATACCGTCGGGAATTTCCGTAACTTCACCGGATATTACTTCTATAAGCGGATTGTTTTTTATTTTATCTGTCACACTGTCGGAAAATTTTTCCCTGTCTACCGCCAACGCTCCTCCGGCAGATACTGAATTTTCTTTCGCACATGGTACTGTCAGTGAACCTAACATTTCCATTTCATATTTAAGAAGTCCGGAAGCTGATTCGATTCTTGAGGCTTTCAGCGAATTTGAACATACCAGTTCCGCAAAACCACTATATTTATGTGCCGGTGTAAATTTTTCGGGTTTCATTTCATATAACTTTACTTTTATGCCGTTCTGTGCGATAATCCAAGCCGATTCGCAACCGGCAAGACCTGCTCCTATTACATTTACTGTCATTTCTTCAACTCTCTTTCATAACCACAGTTTTCGTTTTCGCAGACAAGTTTTCCGCTTTTACCGCCCTTGATAAACAATGTCTTTTTACATTCCGGACAGACTTCTTCCGACGGTACATTCCATGTCATGAAATTACATTCCGGATATTTTTCGCAACCGTAAAAACTTCTGCCTTTTTTTGACTTCTTCAGTAACATTTTACCGTTACAACGTGGACAGTTTCCGGCAGTTTCCGTGACTATTGGTTTTGAATTTCTGCACTCCGGAAACGCCGGACACGCAAGGAATTTACCGTATTTACTGAATTTTATTACCATATTCCTACCACACTGTTCGCATATGATGTCCGTTTCCTCGTCGGGAATCTTGACACGCTTACCCTCCATAGCTTCTTCTGCTTTATGAAGTGTTTCGGCGAAATCGTCATAAAATTCGTGCAGAGTGTCAACCCAGTTTTTATTGCCATTTTCAATCTCGTCAAGGGAATTTTCCATTTCAGCAGTAAATTTTGCGTCGACTATTTTCTTAAAATGTTCTTTCATGAGTTCGGTTGTGACCTCGCCTAATGCCGTAGGTTTAAGCGATTTGCCGTCACGTTCCACGTACTGACGGGCGGTTATAGTCGTTATGGTAGGGGCATAAGTACTCGGTCTGCCTATGCCGTTTTCTTCGAGTGTCTTTATAAGTGACGCTTCTGTAAATCTTGGTGGGGGTTGGGTGAAATGCTGATTTCCTTTAATGGAAACGAGTTTAAGAATATCGTCTTTATTTATTACCGGTAATTCTTTTTTTCCACCCTCTTCGGAATCTGAATCGACGTACAGAATCATAAAGCCGTCAAATTTCACGGAATATCCGGAACTTCTGAAAATACAGTTATCCGCTTCTGTCTCAACCGACGTTGTATCAAGTAAGGCATTTGCCATCTGACTTGCTATAAATCTTTCCCATATGAGTTTGTAAAGTTTATACTGGTCAGATGTCAGACTTGTTTTCACTCTATCCGGTGTGAGTTCCGGTGTGGACGGTCTTATAGCTTCGTGTGCGTCCTGAGCGTTTTTGCCGGATTTATACTGACGTGGGACATCAGGCAGATAATTACTTCCGTAAACCGTATCAATATACTGTCGTGCTGAAAGCTGTGCTTCGGCGGAAATTCTAAGACTGTCGGTTCTCATATACGTTATCAGACCTACTGCCCCTATGCCCTCAATGTCGACGCCCTCATATAATTCCTGTGCGGTTTTCATGGTACGTTTTGAACTGAAATTCAGTTTTTTTGATGCTTCCTGTTGCATGGTGGAAGTTATAAACGGTGGAGCAGGTTGTTTTTTCGTGACACGTTTCTTTACAGATATTACTTTATATACGGCATTTTCGAGACGTTTCAGAATTTTATCAGCTTCTTCTTCAGTAGAAATCTGTATCCTGTCAGATTTTTTCTTACCCGACTGGTCAGGGACTTCAATTTTTTTACCGTCGACTGATACAAGAGAAGCCTCGAAAATTTTTCTTGAAGACGGTGCTGTGAAACGTGCGTCAATAGTCCAGTATTCAACCGGCTTGAATTTTTTTATAGCCTCTTCCCTGTCGACAATTATACTTACCGTAACAGTCTGGACACGTCCGGCAGAAAGTCCACGTTTAACCTTTTTCCATAAAAACGGACTTAATTCATAACCTACAAGTCTGTCAAGTATACGTCTTGCCTGTTGTGCGTTGACTAAATCAATATCTATCTTGTGCGGATTATTCATACCGTTCTGAACGCCTGTCTTAGTGATTTCCGTAAAAGCAATACGGTTATCGTCGTTCATATCGAGGTTTAACATCTGTGCTATGTGCCATGAAATAGCCTCACCCTCACGGTCGGGGTCAGTAGCAAGATATATTTTATCACATTTTTTTGCTTGTTTTCGGAGTTCTTTTATAACATCCTCTTTGCCTTTCATATCGACGTATTTCGGTTCAAAATCATGTTCTTTGTCTACACCCATTTTGGATTTAGGTAAATCACGGATATGTCCCATAGATGCTATGACCTCATATCCCGAACCTAAATATTTCTTAATTGTTTTCGCCTTAGCTGGCGACTCTACTATAACTAAATCCGGCATTTAAAATTGTCTCCTTTCTGTTTTTCTGAATCGGTTACCAGTAATTTCCTCGATTATTCCGGCAATCCGTAGTTCCATGATTTCCGTTATTATTTCTGAAATATCCATGTCAAGCCTGTCGATAATATTATCTATATGGATAATATCATCATCACCGAAAACTGAAAGTATTTTCTGCTGTACCGGTGTGAGTTCTGGTACAGATGTATTATTTATTTTTTCATGAATTTCAGTTTTTATTTCAGGTTTTATTTGCGGTCTGGATTCAGGTTTAATAACAGATATATTTTCCGGTGTGCCGTAAAATTCCAGTACGTCGCCGACGGAATACAACGGTACAGCGGATTTCCGGAGAAGACTTATATTTCCGGCGTAACGACTGTCTGTAATATCAGCCGGAGGAATACAGAATAATTTTCTGTTATGACTTCTTACAAGTCCGGCGGTACTCAGTGAACCGCTTTTCAGACCGGCTTCAAAAACGATTGTTGCCTTACTCAGTGCCGAAAGTATACGGTTTCTTTGTGGAAAATTCTTTGCATATGGCGGAGTATCCGGTGGAAATTCCGAAACAAATACGCCACCGTTTTCGATAATGCTTTTCCTGTACCGATTATTCGGAGCAGGATAGTTTATATTATTTCCGCAACCCAATATACAGGCTGTTTTTCCGCCGGTACGTACCGCCGACATATGTGCCATTATATCGCTACCCATGGCGAAACCGCTTACTATTGTGAAATCATTTCCGGCAAGTCCGGAACATATCACGGAAATTATTTTCTGTGTATATTCACTGGGATTTCTTGTGCCGATACAGGTTATATTTTTTCCGCCTGAAAGACATGATATATCGCCCTGAACGTAAAGCACCGGTGGCGGATTGTTTATTTCAAGAAGTTTTTCCGGATATTCCGGTGAAGTATATGGTATAATAAATATATCATTGTCGGAACAGTATGAAATTATTTCACCGGCTTTTTCCGGAGATATTTTATTTATGTTATTTTTCTGATTTACACTTAAACTTACCGGACATGAATTACTTATCAGTGCATTGTATGCCTGATATGCTGTATCATATGAATGTATAATTTCCCATACAGTACCGGAAGAACTGCCTGAAACCATTGCAAGCCATACGAGATATTTTAAATCTTTCAATCTGTACTCCTTTGCATTTCCCACATAAGAATCCCCGATGCCATAGCGACATTAAGTGAATTTATATTGCCGTGCATATGGATAGTCACACGCCTGTCGCAACGTGCGGAGACTTCATGCGGAAGACCATTTCCTTCGTTGCCGACGAATACGGCGTGTTTACCGGTGAAAGTGCAGTCCGTGAGACTTGTTTCGCCGTCGATTACTCCGGCAGATGTTATTACTTTATTACTTTCAAGCATTGAGAATAAATTTTCCGTATTGTTTTCAATAAAAATATCCGTCCGGAATACCGAACCCATTGTAGAGCGTATGACCTTAGGGCTGTACAAATCGCACGAATTTGACATAATAACGCCATCCATGCCGAGTGCGTCGGCGGTACGGATAATCATTCCGACGTTTCCAGGGTCTTGCAGACCGTACAGGACGATATATTTTCCGGTATCGCTGAAAACAGGTTTTTTCTGCCGAGGTATGCGACATATCGCAAATACGCCTTGTGTGGTAGTTGTGGAAGAGATTCTGTTTCCAAGTTCATTTGAAATAACAATAATTTTTGTGTCTCTCAAATCAGCCTGAAATAAATCCGGATATTTCCCGACAGAATTTTCCGTCATGATGAGATGAGTTATACGGGCGTTTTCGTTTAAAGCATCCTGAGTTATGCGGAGACCCTCCAACACAAATAAGCCGTACTGAAGCCTTTCCTTTTTAGAGGAAGAAAGTTTCTGATACAGCTTTATAACGGGGTTATCCTTAGATGTGATAATATTTTCCAAAAGTCCGGACACCTCCTGTGTCATAATCAAAAACACGCTCCTGTGAGAAGCGTGTTTCATAAATCTTAAAGAGCAGCCTTAGCCTTTTCAGCGATAGCCGTGAAACCTGCTGCGTCGTTTATAGCAATTTCTGAGAGCATTTTTCTGTTGAGGGAAATACCAGCCTTCTTGCAACCGTTCATGAAAGTAGAATAATTCATGCCGTTGAGTTTTGCAGCAGCAGAAATTCTTGTAATCCATAACTGTCTGAACTGTCTTTTCTTCTGTTTTCTGCCGATATATGCATAATTTCCTGACTTCATGACAGCCTGTTTAGCCATCTTGAAATGTTTGCTCTTTGCACCGAAATAGCCCTTAGCAAGCTTTAAAGTCTTGTTTCTTCTCTTGCGGGTCATCATTGCACCTTTAACACGTGCCATAGTCTTATACCTCCAGTAAATTTAATTAATGAAAAACGTCTGTGCAGAGCGTTCCGAATCAGAGATAAGGAACGAGCTTTTTGATTGTAGGAGCGTTAGTTGAGTCTGCAACTCCTGCATTACGGGCGATTCTCTTACGCTTTGTGTCTTTCTGGGTAAGTCTGTGTCTCTTGTTAGTGTGCTGATACTTTACCTTTCCGCTTCCTGTAACCTTAAAACGCTTTTTTGCGCCTGAATGGGTTTTAACCTTAACCTTTGCCATTTGTATATCCTCCTTGATTCAGAACAGGTCAGTTCTTACTTTGATGATTTAGGTGAGACGAACATTACTAAACTGCGTCCCTCCATTTTAGCTGGCTTGTCAACTGTGCCGACTGCTGAAACTGCCTCTTTAAAGCGTTCAAGCAGTTCTTCGCCGAGTTGTGGGTGTGCGATAGCTCTTTTCCGGAAACGCACCGAAACTTTGAGTTTATCTCCGCCCTGTAAGAACTTCACAGCCTGATTGACCTTTGTTTCAAAATCGTGGGTATCAATAGTTGAAAACATTCTTATTTCCTTTATTGCTACGACTTTCTGGTTTTTTCTGGCTTCTTTTTCACGCTTTGTCTGTTCAAAACAGTATTTTCCGTAATCCATGATACGACAGACGGGGGGTGTAGCCTGAGGAGCGATTTTAACGAGGTCTAAATCCTGTTCAAAAGCCGTTTTCATAGCGTCGTCAGGTGACATAACACCAAGTTTTTTGCCGTCAGCGTCAATCACGAGCACTTCCTTGTCTCTGATTTCTTCATTGATTTGCAGTTCCTGCTTACTAATAGTCAAGCACCTCCAACTAATAATTAAAACAAAAATGAGTGCAGAAGATATATCCGCACTCATAAATAGATACAAATTAAGAAATCAAAAATCAATTCAGGAAAAAGGTAATTAATGAAATCTGAAACTGTAAATATTTACCGTTTCGGCAATGCCTGACGGTGAGAACGAATAATGTTCCGCTTTGTTTACTGTAATATTATAATACTCCGGAATAATTTTGTCAAGTGAAAAATAAAATTTCGGCATTTTGTACATATTTTATTTCAGAATTTTCTTCAATTTATCCCATAAGGCAAAACGTATACGATATTTTTCAGGTTTTTTCATGATGTCGTTCTGTTTTTCGGTAAAGAATACGGCGGTAGTTTCGGGATTTTCCTTTACTTCGCAAGCCATAGGCAGACATAACGGCGGATACATAACGCACCACCAGTTATGACCTTTCGCACTGCCTATTTTTATCCGGAGTGCCTTATAATCGCCCTCCGGCATGGTTATATTGCCGTAAACACGTTCGTCAAAATACATATCAGTTATTTCAGCGGTAACAGGCAGGTCGCAACCGTTTTCCCTTAAAGTTTTTTCCGATATTCTGACTATTTCCGGAAGTTTTTCAAGAGCTATGTTTTCGGCATCGGAAAGATTTTCCGCACCGTCAAGGATACCGCTTTTAAGTAGTTCGTCACGTACCTGTAGTTTAAGATTCTGGTCATTTTCGCTGTCTGATTCCGCAAGTATATGAAGTCTTAAAACACTGCTCCGGAGATTGTCGAGTTCTACGCCGTCACGGATAAAACTTCCGGCATTTGAGAGTATAACCGCAAGAATCAATCCGCCCATAAAAATAATACTGAATTTATTTGTTTTCATTTTTTTCACCTCGTTTATATAATCGGAAATTTCTGCCGGATTTATTCACATGGAATTAAATAACCTGTATTTTTCATGAAGTTTTCACTTTCTGTCACAATTTGAGGGTTGTTTTTTGTCCGATTATGTGGTATAATCTCTATCGTAAGGAGATGATTTTTTGAAAGAAAACAAAAATCGCTGGCAACAACTCGCTATTTTCAGCGGTATCTGTATGGCATTGCTTTTAGTATTCAATGTCTTTATAGTACCGTCAATCAAAGAAGCACAGGTCAAGGAAACAAATTACAGTTTTTTCATGAAAAAAGTCGACGATGGCGACGTGAAAAAAGTTCAGATTGAAGAAAATGTCATAAAATTCGAGACCGAAAATGATGACGGTACAAAACAGGTATATTCAACAGTCCGTATTTATGACCCCGATTTAGTCGAAAGACTTTACAACAAGGGAAAAAATGACATCGATTTTACCGGAAGTATCGAAGAAATTAACCCTCTTGCAGAATTTTTTGTATCATGGATTCTGCCATTGATATTCCTGCTTGTCCTGTGGAACGTCCTCATGAAAGGTATGAGTAAGCGAATGGGCGGAAATTCAATGTCATTCGGGAAAAGCAATGCGAAAATATACGTCAAGGCACAGACAGGTAAGACTTTCGCCGACGTTGCCGGTCAGGACGAAGCTAAGGAAGCACTCGTTGAAATAGTGGACTTTCTGCACAATCCGAAAAAATACGCTGAAATAGGTGCGAATCTTCCTAAGGGTGCGTTACTCGTAGGACCTCCCGGCACTGGTAAGACTTTACTCGCACAGGCAGTAGCCGGTGAAGCTGATGTACCGTTCTTTTCAATATCGGGTTCGGAGTTCGTGGAAATGTTCGTCGGAATGGGTGCGGCAAAAGTCCGTGACTTATTCAAACAGGCTAACGAAAAAGCCCCTTGTATCGTCTTCATTGACGAGATTGACACCATAGGCAAAAAACGTGATGGCAGTCTGAATGGCAACGACGAAAGAGAACAGACCCTCAACCAGTTACTCACGGAAATGGACGGTTTCGACGGTAAAAAAGGTGTGGTAATCCTCGCCGCTACTAACAGACCTGAATCCCTTGACCCTGCTCTTCTCCGTCCTGGACGCTTCGACAGACGTATTCCGGCAGAACTTCCCGACTTACAGGGGCGTGAAGCTATACTTAAAGTACACGCACAGAAAGTCAAAACAGAAGATGATATAGACTACAATGCTATTGCACGTGCTACCGCCGGAGCGTCAGGGGCGGAACTCGCCAATATTATAAATGAGGGTGCTTTGAGAGCCGTCCGGAGTGGCAGACAAAAAGTAAATCAGTCAGACCTTGAAGAAAGCGTTGAAGTGGTAATAGCCGGTTACGAACGTAAAAATGCCGTAATATCGCAGAAAGAAAAGGAAATTATCGCATATCACGAAATAGGTCACGCACTTGTAGCCACTCTTCAGAATGATTCCGCACCGGTACATAAAATTACTATTATCCCACGTACTTCCGGTGCATTAGGCTATACAATGCAAGTCGACGAGGGCGAAAAATTCCTTATGTCGAAAGAAGAGGCACTCGCACGTATCGCAACCCTTACAGGTGGTCGTTCCGCTGAAGAACTTATTTTCAATACCTGTACTACCGGTGCTTCAAACGACATAGAAAAAGCTACTAAAATAGCACGTTCTATGGTGACTTCCTACGGCATGAGCGATAAATTCGATATGGTAGCTCTTGAAACGGTCAATAACCAGTATCTCGGCGGTGATACTACCCTTGCCTGCTCACCGGAGACTTCCGCACAGATTGATATTGAAGTAAATAATATAATCAAAACAGCCCACGCAAAAGCAATACGGATTCTTTCGGAAAATTCCGCAAAACTCCACGAACTCGCCGGATTTCTGCTTGAAAAGGAAACTATTACAGGTGAGGAATTTATGGCTATTCTCGGCAAACAACCTCTTAACGCTTTATAATAGTATATAAAATCCCATGATTTTTTTCATGGGATTTTTATTTTTATATAAATTCCGGCGTTGATATTTGTACAGATTGCACATTGACATTTATTTCCCTGTATGATATAATTTACTTATAAAAAATAATGAAAGGTGGAAACACTATGAAGAAAAAAAGAATCGTATCGGCAATAATGGCTGTAGCAATGTGTATATTGGTAGTTCCTATGGCTGTATGTGCAGAAGACAATGCAGTTGCTCCGAAACCATTTGTTGAAAAAGAATATGATTTTCCTGATAAAGATGTTGTGGAATATTGGAAATTTTTAGACAGATTCAATTACGATTACTGGATTAACCCTGATATGTTTGAGTATAAAGATGTTGAACTTTTTGGATTTACTAAAAGACTTTGTAACGAGTATCTGTTAAATCCCGATGAAAGCGAAGAAAACCGACTTATATATAATTACGCAAAAAGACATCATGATATGGGATTAGCAATTGCAAAAAAATATAACCGTCCAACTTCCGATGCATTTTTAGGAATACAAAAAGATGAAATGGGTGCTTACAGGTTATATAAATTATCATGCTATGATGATGAACAGGTAATAAATATAACTGATAATATAGCATGTTTAACATATATTGATAATTCCTATATTAATGAGGATGATTTTTGGGAGCTTAGTTTTGATGAACAAATAATATTAGCAGAAAAAATATATGAAGAAACAGGGGACCTTATTGCGGGTGCTAGTGGTTTTACAGATAATCCTGCTTCAATGTATATGGATATAAACGGCAAGGGATACAACTATAAAGACGAAGAATTAGACATAGTGGACGGTGAAATAGTTAAGGTATATGACACTCTCCCGAAAGATACAGATGTACTCACTACAGAGACCCTCACCGGAGACGCCAATGAAGACGGTAGTGTTTCCCTTGCAGATGCCGTACTTATTATGCAGGCACTCTCCAATCCTGACGACTTTTCACTTACTGAACAGGGCAGACTTAATGCAGATTTCAACGGCGATGGTACTATTACTTCGGCTGACGCTCTTGAAATACAGTTGTTCACTATATCATAAATTATATATAAAATCCCATGATTCTTTTCATGGGATTTTTATTTTTATATAAATTCCGGCGTTGATATTTGTACAGATTGCACATTGACATTTATTTCCCTGTATGATATAATATACTTATAAAAAATAACGAAAGGTGGAAACACTATGAAGAAAAAAAGAATCGTATCAGCATTAATGGCTGTCACTATGTGCGTATCTGCAATGCCTGTTTCCGTATATGCCGAAAGTGACACAACTGCTGAAATGCCGGAGTTTACACAGAAATTCATTGATGAGTGTCTGATGAATCCCGACGAAAGCGAAGAAAACAGACTTATCCATAATTATTACAAGAGTTTTTTTGACAGTGAGTACCACAAATTTTTAGGCATAACACCGGATTCCCATGAACCATATTATTTGAATTATGGTCTTAAATGTGATACTATCCCAGAGCATAGGGACATTAAATGCGTACAGATTATAGAATGGGGTAACTATACAGGTATGAGCGGTTTTAATGAAAATCCATATATTACGGAAGAAGAATTTAATGACCTGAGTTACAGCGAACAACTCGTAACAGCTGGAAAGATATTCGATGAAACCGGTAAACATATTACCGGTATGTGTAGTACAGAATTGGCAAGATCTCCGTATTTTGTCGGTGAAGACGGTAAGGCATACGACTGGAATGGCAATGAACATGATATATTTAATGGCGAAGTAAAAAATATTTATATCCAACCATATGAATTTGAATACGACAATTTATATATATATGACGGCAAATCAGTTTATCCGTATACAGATGTTTACACTGACAGTCTGGACAACGCTTTAAGAGCAGATTTTTATAAATATATCGAAGATAACAACGCTCAGGAAGTTTTTTATCGTACGAAAGGTTCAGAAGTTAATGTTTACAGAACAAAAGACCGTGGCTGGTTTCATTATACAGAAGACTTATCCGACGAACTTATTATTACGGATAAAGACGGAAATGTTATTCCAAATGACCCGAATCTTCTTCAGGTAAATTGGATATGGCATAGTTTTGTGTATGTGTATAAAACAGACAACCGATATATTTTGAAAGATGAAGACGGAAACCGCATAGTTTTTTCTGAATACGACGACAGCGAAAAAAATAATTTTGATGACGGAAATGTTGCAGATGATTTTTTCAAAAACCATTCACTTTATGAGAGTTTGAAAAATGAAAATTTAAGTACGGCTCACGTAATAGAAACATACGTCGCCGAAACTGACAAGTTAATAAACTATGATAAAATGCTTATCGGTGACACCAATGAAGACGGTAGTGTTTCCCTTGCAGATGCCGTACTTATTATGCAGGCACTCTCCAATCCTGACGACTTTTCA
>JAIDQQ010000033.1 GCA_029062165.1 Ruminococcus sp. | reverse complement strand
CTGAACGGCATACGTACAACAATGACTTTGCTTGAAAATGACAGGATTTTTTTCTGTGAAAACTGCAAGGACACAATCCGTGAATTTTCGTTGTACCGGTGGGACGAAAAAGCCGGAAAAGATGCCGTTATCAAGGAAAATGACCATGCTATGGACGATATCCGCTATTTCTGCTATACCGTTTTACGACGTATTTTTCTGCATGGGGAGGGATAATTTTTGAATTTTTTCAGCCTGTTGAAATCAGCAATAAATAAATTTTTCGGCAAAAATGAAACAATAGTTTCCCATGAAATGCAGACAGAAAGCGAACTATGGCATGACATCTATCTGAATGACGGAATATGGCTGAAAAATGATGTTATTTCACTCCGACTGCCAACCGCTATTACTTCAGAACTTTCACGGCTTGTCTTCACGGAAAGCGAAATCACAACCGACGAAAAAAGCCCATATAAAGCCATTGTTGACGATTTCACAAACCGTCTTGACGACGAATTTGAAACGGCATTAGCATTTGGTGGAATGATGTTCAAGCCGTACCTGTCTCACGGAAAAATTTTCATTGACCTGATTCGTGCAGACTGTTTTATGCCGGTTGCATTTATCGGAAAAATTATGACTTCGGCGGTTTTTGTCAGTAAAAAAACTATCGGAAATGCCTGTTTTACGCTGATTGAATACCACGATTTCAACGCTGAAAATCATACGCATACGATAAAAAACAAAGTCTGCAAAAGTCTGAACAGTGAAATTATTGGCTGGGAATGTCCATTCAGTGAAGTTCCGGAATGGTCTGGACTTGTTTCAGAAATAACCTTTACAAACGTTGAAAAACCGCTGTTTTCCTACTTCCGTGTACCGTCTGCGAATGACATTGACCTTGATTCACCGCTTGGTGTGTCGGTCTATGCGAGGGCGGTTGACCTTATCCGTCAGGCTGACGAACAGTGGGCGAGGATTGAATGGGAGTACGAATCCAAGGAAACCGCCCTTGATGTCAGTGAGGATATGATTAAGGAAAATGCCTTGCCTAAGCGGAAAAACCGCATTTATCGAAAGTATGACGTTGATAATCTGGACGGAAATTTCTACAATATTTTTTCGCCGGAAATACGTGATTCCGCACAGTTTAATTATTTTAACAGAATATTACAGAGAATTGAATTTAACTGCGGTCTTGCTTACGGAACGCTTTCAGACCCTCAGACCGTCGAAAAAACCGCCGAGGAAATCCGGACTTCAAAACAGCGTTCGTATACGCAGGTTTCGGCAATTCAGCGGAATCTTGAATCGGCAATCAATGACCTTTTCTATGCAGTATCAATATATGCGAAAATTGGTGGTATTTCTGAAAAAAACTCGGAAATCATCTGTACATGGGGCGACAGCGTTCTTGAAGATACTGACAAGGAATTTCAGCGGCGTTTGCAGATGGTCAATGCCGGAATCCTCACGAAAGAAAAATTTATTGCATGGTATTTTCATTGCGACGAAAATAAAGCATTGGAATATATTCCGCAAGCTGACGCACTTTTCGGAGGTGTTTAAATGCTGTCTCCGGAATACTATGAGGGCTGTGCAGATGACATTATAAGACTTTATCAGCAGCTTGAAGATGATATAATTTCAGATGTTATCCGCCGGATTATGAAGTCCGGAAAAGTCACGGCGACTGCACGCCACCTGATTGAACAACTTCAGGAATCCGGAATCTTATACGATGATATTCTGAAAACTATCGCCAGTCAGACCGATGCAACAACTCAGCACGTCAAAGCATTGTTTGAAGATGCCGGAGTTGAAACCGTCCGTTTTGACAACAGAATTTATCGTGAAAACGGTCTGACACCGGTTGATATACGACAGTCACCGGCAATGCGACAAACTTTGGAAGCAGGTTACAGAAAAACTCTCGGCAACATGAAAAATCTTACACTTACGACAGCTAACACGTCTCAGACGGCCTACATAAACGCCTGTAATCAGGCATATATGCAGATTACAAGTGGGGCGTTTTCGTATCAGGAGGCAATCAGACAAGCCATTCAGAAGACCGCTCAGGTCGGCGTGAAAGTCCTTTATCCGTCCGGACACACAGATAGGATAGATGTTGCTGTCAGACGTGCGGTTCTTACCGGTGTCGGTCAGACGTGCCGTGAAATCGGTCTGATGAACGCCGAGGAATGCGGTTGTGATTTAATGGAGATTTCCGCACATTCCGGTGCGAGACCTGCTCACGCACAGTGGCAGGGGAAAATCGTATCGCTTTCCGGAAAAAAGGGTTATTTATCAAAATCTGATATTGGTTACGGTACAGGCGACGGCTTTGGTGGTTGGAACTGTCGGCACGACTGGTATCCGTTTTTTGAAGGTTATTCCAAGCCGAACTATTCCAAACGCCAGCTTGAACAGCTTGACGAAAAGAACATTGAGTATAACGGCAGAATGTACAGTCAGTATGAAATTTCACAGATTCAGCGACGTTATGAACGTGAAATACGCTCCGCTAAGCGTGAACAGGTTGCTTTTAAGGTTGCTGTTGAAGAAGCCAATAACCCTGAACTTTTACAGGTTATGCAGGACAGTTTGAATTATGCTAATTCTCTTGTAAAAGATAAACAGGCAAAAATGCGTGATTTCATTCGGCAAACTGGACAAAACAGAGATTATTTCAGGGAGCAGAATTATCCGAAATCAGATAATTTCAAAAAAGCTGTTGACAATTTAGAAAGTTATGGTATAATAAATAATAACAATAGTTTTATTCCAGCTGTGGACGTAACGAAAGCCGAAGAATATGCAAGAAATGTTTTAGGAATAAAAAACGTTTCATATAAAGGCGTTGACATAGTAACTGCAAATGAATGGAACAGAGGGCTTGCTGAAGCTTTCAGTAAATTTCCGGAACTAAAAAAGAATTTCGGATTTGTTGGTACTTGTCAGGAAAGAAACAGACTTCTTGAATTTGAAGTCAGAAAATATTATGAAAATAGGTTTTCTGTACTTAAAGGAAAAGTTCCTGATGATGATATTAAAGATTGGGTTGAAAATCTTACAAATGATTATATGAAGCAATTTATTATATTACCCTCTTCTTATGCTGAAAGTTTTTCAAAAGTAATCGAACCAGATTTTCCTGATTTTTATGGAATTTCAGTAAGCGATAATTGGGGAAGAAATTCTGAAAAATTTATTAGTTATCTAAAACGAAATGTTAAAAATAAATTTCATCCAGAATATTGTGATACAATTAAAAGTGCTGTTGACCACGAAATAGGACATCAACTTGATAGTTTATTAGGTATAAGTCAGATGTATAGTGTAAGACAAATATTTGATATTCTTACAGCAAATGAAATTAAAACGCTACTTTCGGGATATTCTGTAGAAAATGAAAATCCGAATAAATACGCTGAACCAATTGCTGAAGCATGGGCAGAATATTGTAATAATCCAAATCCAAGACCGATAGCCAAATTTATAGGAGAGATAATTGTTGAGACTTATAATCAGAAATTTGGAAAGGTGTGAACTTTGATGACAGAAAATGAATACAGGGAAAAAATGAAAGTATTAGGTTGGAAAGATGAGAATATTGAAAATTTCGTAAAAATTCATAACTTTCATCAATCACAGTGCAAAATTGATATACCTTTTGAAATATACCTAATATCTTGTCCTCAAATTAGTAGATACCCAAGTGAAGGAGATACTTATTGAAAATTTTTTTAAACGCTCTTTAAAGGGCGTTTAAACGGCATTTAAAAGGAGGATAAAAATGCACTCACCAACTTATAACAGTGCTTTGTTCTTGCTTTATGCAGAGGGCAGTTTTGACGTTGATTATTCTGAATACGTCAGGGTGGTACTCGGCAGAAAGCATTACGGACAGACACGCAAATATCGCAGATAAAGACCACAGGTCTTATTTTTATACCCATTTTTAAGAAAAGGAGAATTTTAAATGTCAGAAGAAAACAAAACACCTGAAACCGTTCCGGCAGAAACCACGCCGGAAAATCCACCGGAGCAGACGGAAAAAACTTACTCGGAGCAGGAGTACAATGACCTGAAGTCACAGCTTGACACCGTCAATGAAACACTCAAAACG
>JAIDQQ010000032.1:67805-152830 GCA_029062165.1 Ruminococcus sp. | reverse complement strand
GTAGTAGTAGTTGTGCTTGTGGTAGTAGTAGTTGTGCTTGTGGTAGTTGTAGTTGTTGTTGTGCTTGTGGTAGTTGTTGTTGTTGTTGTGCTTGTGGTGGTAGTAGTAGTAGTTGTGCTTGTGGTGGTAGTAGTAGTAGTTGTGCTTGTGGTAGTAGTAGTAGTAGTAGTTGTGCTTGTGGTAGTAGTAGTAGTTGTGCTTGTGGTAGTAGTAGTTGTGCTTGTGGTAGTTGTAGTTGTTGTTGTGCTTGTGGTAGTTGTAGTTGTTGTTGTGCTTGTGGTAGTTGTTGTTGTTGTTGTGCTTGTGGTAGTAGTTGTTGTTGTGCTTGTGGTTACTTTTTCGTCAATCATTTCGATTGTATTGTCTTTAACTTCTATTCCGTCTTTTCTTGTAACGTTTCCTTCTTCGTCAACTGTAAAGACAATCTTGTCTGCTTTAAGATATTCGTCCGGAGCTGATTCTTCAACAAGTGTATACTCACCGGCAGGAAGTCCTATCGGGAATGCCTTTTCACCTGAAATCCATATGAGTTTTGTTGCTGTAACTGTTTCTTTAGTATCATCTGCCGTTGTGCCAGTCGTTGACGATACAGAAGTATCAGTTGAAGTATTACCGGATAATGCAGAAGAAGTTGATACATCTTCGTCAGCCTGAACTGCAATACCTTCTGTAGTTGTTGTTACACCGCTTGTTGTTGAAGTGCTTGTAGTTGATGGTGCTGTGAAATAGTCTTTGTACTCTTCACCGAATACTATAGGAGTTGTTCCGTCTTGACCTGTGAGTGAAAGTGTTGCTCCTTTAAGATTTCTTATAGTAGTACTGCTGTCGCTACCAATCTTGACAATATTTACAGTAGCTGTTGTTATGGTTGTAGTTGTAGTGGTTGTACTTGAAGAAGTTGATGAAGTAGTAATTTTAATATCTGTCATCTGAATTTTATCAGTTGTAGCAGTTGCAGTTATTATATTACCCTCTTCGTCTTTTGTTGTATTACCCTCTTCGTCTTTAACTTCTGTGACAACAATAATATTGCCTTCATCGTCAACTATAAATGTAATGTCTTCTGCTTTTTCATAATCTGTAGGTGCTTCGTCTTCATGAAGTACATACGTACCGGCAGGAAGATTGAATACAACTTCTTTATCTCCAGAAATCCATGCGAGTTTTGTAGCTGTAACAGTTTCTTTTGTCTCGTCTGAAGATGCACCTGATTCTGTTGTAGTAGTTGTAGTGGTTGTTGAAGATGATTCACCGGTTACAAGGTATGTTTTAGACGCATTTTCTTCATTGAATACAATAGGATTGCCGTCTTCGTCTGTACCTGTGAGTGAAAGTTTTGCACCAGTAACACGTGTACCTGTTTCGTCTACCTTATCAATTCTTACTGTAAATGCTGTTGTAGTTGTTGTAGTTGAACTTGATTCTGATGTTGTGGTTGTTGTTGCGTCACGCATTACTACGCCTGTAGCAGTGCTACCTGATACTACTGTATTTTCATACTCATCATCGCTGATTTTGTAGTTTTCCTTGTCATTGTCACTAAGTGTGATAGACGTAATAACACCATTTTTAATAACAAATGTAATGTTTTCTGCCTGTTCATGTGTATTTTCGCCGTCTTCTTGTGGAACTTCAGTTTCTTCAAGGGTATATGTTCCGTCAGGGAGTTTTTCAAATACTGTATCAAATTCTTCCACTGATACGAATGAAACTGACTTCTTATCTTCTGAAACTTCAAGTCCTTCCTCTTCTGTGAGTTCTGTTTCACCCTGTTTTACTGTAATGTTTTCAAGTGTTGCGTCTTCTTCGTCAGCCTTTGTAAGTGTAAGTTTTAAAGCTGCTCCCGGAAGTTCGTCTTTACCGCCGACTTCTTTTTTAGAGATATGAATTGATGATACGTTATCCGTTACATCAATCTTATTGTCTGTAACTGTTTTTCCGTCAATTTCTGTAATATCTCCGACATTGACAGTAAATGTTATGTCTTCTGCCTTTGTGTAACCGTCCGGAACTACTGTCTCTTCAAGTGTGTACTTACCGTCCGGAAGATTCTTGAGTACAAGTGCTTCACCGTCTGATACCCACTGAATTGCAATACCTTTACCGTCAGAAGTGATTTCTTCACCGTTTTCATCTATAACCTTTGCAGTTGTGTCTGCAACATTAGTTGAATCAAACTCGATAGTCCTGCCTTCAATTTCACCTTCAGAGTCTGGTCCGCTTTCGTCAGTGATTATCTGTTTACCTGTAAGAATAAGTGTTGCACCTTCAAGGTCATTACCGTCTGCGTCTACCTTGTTGATTGATATTTCTTTGTCTTCAACTTTCTTGTTGTCAATCATTACGATTGTGTTGTCTGGAACTGCTGTTCCTTTCATTGTAATTTTGCCGTTTGTAACTGTAAATTTAATCGGTTCAGCCATTTCATATGTGTCATCCGGAGGTGCTATTTCTGTAAGAGTATATACACCGTTCGGAAGTCCCTGAAGTTCAAGTTCTGCTTTCTGAGATTCCCACCTGATTGCTGAAATTCCGTCTTCTTCAACTTCATTGTTGTCTTTATCTACAGTTATAACTTCTGCCTTTGAGTCTGCAATGTCTTTAATGTTATCATCAGTAAATTCAATAGCTTCTGTTGTTTCGTTTCCGTCCGCATCTTTCTTGTTACCTGTGAGAAGAAGTGTTGCACCTTCTAAAGGTAAGTTTGCTTCTTCACCCTGTTCATTTTCAACAAGTGTCTGCTTGCTTATCTGTACTAATAATTTGTCGTATACTGTAACAGTATTTCTGTTGGAATTAACGCTTACACTATTGTCATCTTGTGATGTTGCACTTGTAATAACACCATTTGAAACTGTAATAGTAATAGGCTTTGCTTTTTCATAGCCGTCTGGTGCTTTGGTTTCCTCAAGTTTATAAGTACCATTCTTAATATTTGTTATGGACATACGTGTACCGGAAGTCCATGTGATTGATTTGTTATCATCACTTAATGTCATACCTTCGGTGAGATTGTCTTTAGTTATGTTAAATTCAGCTTCAGTTTCCTTGCCGTCAGCATCTCTTGATATACGTGTAAGTTTAAATTCAGCACCTTCAAGTTCAGTACCAGTAGTATCGCCGAGTTCTCTCTTGCTGAATCTAAGTAAAGAATCTTCATTTTTAACAACTACTGTATAAAGTTCGTTACCGCCACCGAGTTCTTCAGAATCTGGGTTAAGCTGAATGAGTTTGTCTTCGTCTGCAAGACCTTCGTCGTCTTCGCAGGTAACAATGCCCTTATTGATTGTAAATTTAACTGTCTTTGCTTTATAGCCGGAAGGAGCAGTAATTTCCTTGAGGGTATAATTACCATTCGGGAGGTTTCTTATTGTAATTTCTGAAACATCTTCTATAGCTGCTTCAGTCTGTCCTTCTGCCGGAATACCTCTTGAATTCCATGTAATTACTGTTCCATCGTCACTATATGACCAATAGGTTTTATCGAATTCAACTATGTCTTGGTTAAATTCAATTGGTTCACCTGATGTAATGTCTGTGGCTGAAAGTTCAAATATTGCTCTTTCAAGTGGTTTGCCTGTTGAGTCTGTTTTCTTTAATTTAAGTAATCTTCCGTCACGCATTTCAAGGAGTGAATATTCCTTATTATTTTCGTCTTTTTCAGTAGAAAGTACAAACTCCTTGTCTTTTTCCAATTTACCGTCTTTAACTTCGTCTCCGTTTACAGAAACAATCTTACCACCTGTAACTGTAAACTCAATAGGGGCTGCGATTATATAGCCATTAGGAGCTTTTGTTTCAGTAAGTATATAAGTTCCGTCCTGGATGTCCTCAATGACGAATGTGTCATTTGAATCTGATGTCCATGTCAATTCCTTGTCTTTACCGTTTATTGTGGTACCCTCTTTAATTGTAAGTACGAGTTCAGCACCTACAACTTCAACGCCACGCATATTAATCTTGTTGATTTCTATATAAGGTTTGTCTGACCTTTGTTTTCTGTTAGGTAACTTGAATTCAATTGTTGAATCTTTATTCTCACCCTCGCTGTCAAACGGAATGATATTGATTGTGTTAGTCTGAATATGTGTTGCAGTAAGTCTCGGGAATTTGCCAAGTGTACCGTTTATTTCAAATGTGCAGATACCTTCTTCGTTTACTGTACCTGTTATAGGTTCTTCAGCACCGATATCCAGTGAAAAAGATGTACCTTCTAAAGACTTGTCACATTTAATAGTTATACTGTTAACTTTTTTGGTTGTGTCTACTTCAGAAGTTGAAAGACCTTCGACAAAATATTCGATACTTTTAATAGCTACGTCCCAGCCACCTACATACAGATAACCGTCTTTACCAAATGTAGCATTATCAGCTTTTAATTGTGTAAATTCATATGTCTGATTAGGTTTTACAAAAAAGCAATAGTCTGCTGTGTTACCAGGATAATCGGAATAATTAAATATGTCTGTGCCGTTTTTATACTCATTCTTAATATAAAAACCGCCACCATCTGCCTTGCCGTCACCGGTTTTTACTATAACTTTTGTAATTGTTTTGCCTTCACAATTTATGTTGTAGTTAGCTTTATTTTCGGCATTATACGTCGGGAAAGTCTCAAACTCATTTCCCTCTAATTCTATATTCGTTGCACCTATAAAGGAATCAACATCTTTACCAGCTGACGGAATACCTTCTTTTAGTGTTCTTACTACACCGTCACCTATAGTAGTTTTATATTCTGTAGTGTCACCACTAACTGTATAAGTAACCGGATATGAGTCACTTGCAGAAGCTGCATCGCCTGTAATCTTGTATTCTGGTGTTACTGTAAATTTAATCGGAGTTTTCGGTGCTATATACTTATCTTCACCTACTACCGGAGCTTTGGTCTCTACTATACAGTATTCGCCAGGTTCAAGATGTCCGAGTTCAAGAATACCGCCGTCTTTTGTTGTGCCTTTTGCTACTGCTACTCTGTCGGTTTTGTCAATGTCTTCAGCTTTGTAAACTTCAAGTTCTGCACCTGGAAGAGTTATTGTGTTATCAGAAGCAGCAACCTTAACAAGTCTTATTTCTTTCTGATTATTAACGAATGTCGGAACATTGTTCAGTGGAATACGTGTAATCATCATGTTCTCAGCATCGTAATAATACTGACTGTCTGTGTTATTAAAAGTAACTTTAAACTCTTCGCTTGTGTTGTAATCTGTTACCGGTTTTTCTGTCTTACCGTCAAGCGTCTGTGTAATGTCTGTAACCTTTCCGTCTTTGATTGTAAGTTCAAAAGTAATCTTTACTGACGCTAAATCAGTTCCTGTCATATTCTGAATAGGTGAATCAATTACAATTGTTCTTGAAATCTGTTCACCTTCGTCATTGTAGCCGTCAGTATAAGTTAAATGTCTTATAAGTAACTCTTTAAGTTTTTCTTCATCTGTCGGAAGTGCTTCTTTTACTATACCACGATAGATTGAAACTTCTACAATTGTAGGAACTTTTCTGCCATCAAATTCTTTGACTTCCTTAACATCTTCAACAATTCTTACTGCATATGTGTCAGCTGTCTGTTCATAGCCTGCCGGAGCAGATATTTCTTTCAATATATAGTTCTTAGTGTAATCTTTATCTGTGTCTGCATTTGAAGTATCAATTGAGGACGGAACAGTAACGAAATCGTATTCATTGTTATTAGTTTCAACATCTGAAACTACTACCTCTTTACCGTCCTGAATTTCTACAAGTCCGAGTACTGCACCAGAAATATACTTCTTTGGCTCTGAGTTGTCAACCTTTGAGAGTTCAAGTGCATATCCGGAAACTGAACCAAGCATTGATCTAGGACCTGTAAACGGTCTGTAACCAAACTCGATATTACCTTCAAAAGAATTAGCAATTACGGCACCTGAAATATGTGGGTTAGCATCACCTGTATCTACATTCATAGTCCAGCCTTCAGGTAACTTGTTTTGTTCCTTTAAAAATTTAGAATCGCTGATAAATGCATTAGGTGCTAAAACTGTTCCCTGTATGTTACTGCATACAATAACATCTTTTGCATTAGGTAAGTTATAAAGGATTGACGTTACACCGGCTTCATTATTGTTACCATTCGTTCCGTCCCCGTTCTCTCTGGAAAAGTTTGTCAGCTTATAACTATTAGTTCCTGTTTCAGGGTCATATTCAAGCCATGGGCTTGAGCTACCAGTCTGAGAAATATTAATAGCTTTATCTGCATCTACACCCTTTATTGAGATATATTGCTTTACAGTCCAACCGTCGTTTGTCTTATGCTGATAACCAAGAGTTGCACTTTCTTTGCTATCATTGATTACAATATAAGAATATTCCCATTTTACCTCTTTAGCTTTTTCACCGGCATCACTATCAACCTGAGAAATTATTCTTGGTTCTTCAAGTTTCGGAATATTTTCAAATCTTATTATGGAAGCTTTTTTAAACTTTTCGTAATCTTCCGGGGAAAGTTCGTCAAGATTGAAATAAATTGTATCTGTCGGCTTAGTGACATCGCCGGTATACTTGACAGTAGCAATTATAGGACCATTACCGTTTGCATCATTAGTATAATCATAGTCGCCACCAATTTCAGAAAATTTAATCTCAAACTGATTCTTATGTTTTGCTAATTTTTCAGACCTTGTCTGGAGTTTAGCCATTTCAGCCTGAATGTCGATTAAATTTCCTTGGTAGAAGCTGTCTACCCTGTCGGGCATCTCCTTTTTTATAAAGTCTGCTCCCGCATCGGTTTCGACAACTATTTTTTTATCGGATTCATTTGCGTCAATTTTTGCGTCAAATTTCAAATCGCTTGAATCTTTTCCGTCTTTACCATTTGCTCCCCATATCACATGGGCAAAATCTTTGTTACCTAATAACAAATCTTCCAACTTAACGGACATATCGCCGTTTACAAAGTGTCCTTTACCTATGTTGTAAGAATCCCAAGGATAACCCTGAGCATCAATATTACCGCCTATAGCAACTCTTCCTTCTGCGTCCGAGTTATGAGGTATAAAATCACCTGTCAGGAATACGCTGAACTGCGAGACAATACCTAAGGCAAAATCGGAATCATACCTGTTAATTGCCTCTGCGACCGTCGCAAATGTTTTATCGTACGGTTTTCCGTCTGGGTCTGTCGGCTGACTTCCGACAAGTAGTGTAACATCATCTACAGCATCTTTAGAACCGAGATTATCCGCTGCAAATGTCGGCGGTGAAATTCCGGTCACAATGCTCATTATTGACATCATAAACGCCGTAATGAAACTTATTGACCGAGTTTTCAGTTTGTTCATATGAATATCTCCCTTCATAAAAAAAATTTTTTTCGTGAATACATACCATTCACAAGTTTATCACAAATTGATTATAACATTTTAATTCCAAAAAGTCAATACCAGATTATTATATGCGTTTAGAAAATTTACGTGAATTTTTGTAAAATATGCACAAAAAAGCCCCCGTAAGTACGAGGGCGTAAAGCTTGTGACAGGATTCGAACCTGCGACCTGCTCATTACGAATGAGCTGCACTACCGACTGTGCTACACAAGCGTATATTTTATTATAACATAGTTTTATAAGTTTGTCAAGGGTATTGAAAAAATTCATATATTAAACATATTCAGGACATAAGATATTTTATTAAATCTGAAAGACTATCTGCTATTGCATCTTCAATAATATTTTCGTCTCAATCCATAATGTGATTTATTTTTTTGTCAAGTCATTGCCGTAATATCTTTTTGATTTTTTCATTCCGTCTGATTCAATGTAATAACAAAACTCTTTTATTTTAAAATGCCATATTATTGTGTGTATTTTTCCGGTAATATCAGTATGGTTTAAAGGTGATACAATTTCACCATAAACAAAATCCGGAGCGTTATCTATAAGTCTGATTTTGTTTGCAGATACTTTTACATTCCGTAGGGGTTTCAGGATAATAGCATTTTCTGAATCAATTTTAAATTCAATTGCTTTCTGAAATAATTCCGGTACAGTAACATCAAGACATACTCCCCACATAAACAAACCTCCTGCCTTTTTATAATTATATACTATTATATATTATAAATGAAAAAAAGTCAATAACAGTATCAGAATATTTCCGGCACAATTTTTTTGTGCATAATGCTGTAAATGTAAAAAGATTCCTGTAAAATACGCCATATTCTATTGACACAATGTTTAGTATCTGTTATAATGACCTATAGTATAATTAAAAAGTATAAAGGAGATACCGGCTGTCTGAAAACCGGTGTATAACTCATGACTAACAAAAAAGACCGGTATAAAAGATTCATTTCATTCATATCAGCGGTACTTCTGCTATGTATTCTCACAGGGCTTTTCGGACTTATGTGGTACGAATACTACAGCGAAACTATAGTACTTCCGTTCTACAGGCGTGGAAACTGGGTACTTATATTCATATACTGCATTCTGACAGCATTATTTTTCAAGGCATACGGCGGATTCAAATTAGGCTATCTCAAAAAGACAGATATGTTATATTCGCAGATAATATCAATGGTATGCATAAATATAATAGCCTATTTCATGATAAGTCTTATAGGACGTGACTTTATGGCATTTCTGCCGGTAGTATATCTTACTTTCACGGATTTCGGAGTTATTGCAATATGGACTGTCTTAAGCGGAAAATTATATTTTCTGCTGTATCCGCCAAGGAAACTCATAATATTATACGGTAGCAGACAGGCAGTTTCGCTTATACTGAAAATGACACAGCGTGTAGACAAGTATATGATTTGCGAATCAATAAGCATTTCCGAACCACCTGAAAAAATACGTGAACTTATTCTTAAATACGAAGGTGTCATTATATGCGGTATTCCGGAAATTCAACGCAATGAATATTTACGTTTCTGCTTTGAAAAATCGGTAAGAGTGTATATAGTACCGGAAATTTCAGATATTATAATAAGAGGCAGTGAGGATATACGGCTTTTTGATACTCCCCTGCTCCTGTGTCGGAATTACGGTCTGACCGCTGAACAACAGATTCTAAAACGTCTTTTTGATATAGTTTTTTCGCTGATTGCTGTCGTAATGCTGTCACCGATAATGATAGTATCCGCATTTGCCGTTAAACTCTGTGATGGCGGAAACGTTTTCTATAAGCAGAAACGTCTGACCCGTGACGGCAAGGAATTTTATGTATACAAATTCCGGAGCATGATTGCCGACGCTGAAAAAAACGGTATAAAACTTGCTTCCGAACACGATGACCGTATAACACCAGTCGGGAAAATATTACGGAAATTCCGTATTGACGAATTCCCACAGCTTTTCAATATACTGGTTGGTGATATGTCTGTTGTAGGTCCTCGTCCTGAACGTCCGGAACTGACGGAAATCTATAAAAAAGATATGCCGGAATTTATTTTCCGTCTGAAAGTGAAAGCCGGTCTCACAGGTTATGCACAGGTGACAGGCGTTTACGATACCTCACCGGCGGATAAACTCAAAATGGATTTGATGTATATTGAAAACTATTCGTTCCGTATGGACTTACAGATAATTCTTATGACTATCAAAACTATGTTCTTTCCGGCAAAAAACAATTCAGATATAAATAACGTTTTTCCGGAAGAAGAAAAAAAAGATATATAATATATACTATTATAATATATAAAGAATAAAACAAAAAAAGGAGAACTTCATATGAAAATTACAGCGGTCATAATGGCAGGCGGTAAAGGTGAACGTTTCTGGCCTGAAAGTCGTGAAAATCACCCTAAACAGTTTCTGTCACTCACCGGCGACGGTGAAACTATGATACAGAAAACAGTCCGCCGGATAAGTCCGGTAGTTCAGACAGACGACATTTTTATAGTAACCAATTCTGCTTATAAAAACCTCGTCCGTGAACAGTTACCGGAAATTCCGTCGGAAAACATTCTTTCAGAACCTTGCGGACGGAATACAGCTCCGTGTATAGCGTTTGCAGGTGCGGTAATCCGGAAAAAATACGGTAATGCCGTAATGCTTGTGTTACCGTCTGACCACCTCATAAAATACGAAAATATTTTCACACGTACCTTGTGTAACGCCATAGTCAAGGCAACAGAGGGTGATAATTTACTTACAATCGGAATAACTCCGACTTACGCCGAAACAGGTTACGGATATATAAATTTCAGCGACGAAGACGGCAACGCTTACAAAGTAGAAAGATTCGTCGAAAAACCTGACCTAAGAACAGCCAAAAAATATCTTTCTTCCGGAAAATACCTATGGAACAGCGGTATGTTTGTATGGAAAGTTTCGGCTATAATGGATTGTTTTGAAAAATTCATGCCGGAAGTTTTTTCCGGTACTGAAAAAATCGGAAATGCCTACGGTACTCCGGACTTTGAAAACGTCCTTGAAACTGAATATAATAAATTTCCGTCGGAATCTATAGATTTCGGTATCATGGAAAAAGCAGAAAATATTTTTACTATCCCTGGTAGTTTCGGTTGGGATGATGTCGGTAGCTGGCTTGCCGTCGAAAGAATAAACGAAACCGACGACAACAGAAACTTCATTAAAGGCGACGTTATCGCCGAAAACTGTGAGCGTACTACCATATATGGCGGTAAACGTCTTGTAGCAGTAGTCGGCATGGAAGATACTGTTATAGTTGATACCGACGACGTTGTACTTGTATGCTCAAAAAACAGTACACAGGATATTAAAAAAATTATATCGAAGCTTAAGGAAAATAACCGTACAGAATTTATTTAAAGGAGATTTTATTATGAAAAACGCACTCATTACAGGTATAACCGGTCAGGACGGTTCATATTTAGCTGAACTTCTGTTGGAAAAGGGTTATAACGTCTACGGAATATGGAGACGTAAGGCAACAGTCGATTACGGAAATATAGGACATCTTAAAGACAAGGTAAACCTCATTTACGCCGATATGACTGACCCTGTTTCCTTGATTTCCGCTATGAAGATTTCACAGGCTGACGAAGTCTATAATCTCGCCGCACAGTCATTTGTTGCGACAAGCTGGGATACTCCGTTAAGTACCGCTGAAATAGATGCTCTCGGTGTAACGAATATGTTAGAGGCTATCCGTATCGTAAAGCCCGAAGCAAGATTCTATCAGGCGTCTACTTCAGAAATGTTCGGACTTGTTCAGGAAATGCCACAGACTGAAAATACACCTTTTTACCCTCGCAGTCCTTACGGAGTTGCCAAATTATACGGTCACTGGATTACCAAAAATTACCGTGAAAGCTATGGTCTTTATGCCTGCTCCGGAATACTTTTCAATCACGAAAGCGAAAGACGTGGTATAGAATTTGTAACAAGAAAAATAACAAAATCCGCTGTTGAAATAAGTCTCGGACTTAAAGACTGCGTTGAATTAGGCAACCTCGATTCAAAGCGTGACTGGGGGCATTCTAAGGATTATGTACGTGCTATGTGGCTTATGTTACAACAGGATAATCCCGACGATTTTGTAATCGCTACCAATGAAACACGTACAGTACGTGAGTTTGCCGAACTCGCTTTCAGATATGCCGGTATTGACATAGAATGGCACGGTCACGGTATCGACGAAACAGGCATTGACAAGTCTTCCGGAAAAACTGTAGTTAAAGTAAACAGGAAATTTTTCCGTCCGGCTGAAGTAGATGTTCTTTTAGGTAATCCCGCAAAAGCTGAAAAAATATTAGGTTGGAAACGTGAAATTTCTTTCCCCGAACTCGTCGAAAGAATGGTTAAAAACGATTTGGATTTGATAAAATGCGGAAAATAAAGAAGTTTTTAAAGGATAAATGGAAAATAATTCTTGGTATAATAATTATCCTGACATTTCTTTATTCCCTGATTTTTGACGGCAGTGAAATACCTTGTACAATAGCATTTATATCTTATTTTGCAATTCCTTTTCTGAAAAATGTTAAAAATACAATAATATATATAAAAAATTTCCGGTATCTGAAAAAAATAGGTATTCTTAAGAATATGAACAACAGCCGGAAATTCTATAAACAATGCCGTGATACAATACACGAAAGTATAATTTCTGTCTTAGTGTCGGGTGGATTGCTTGCCTGTATGATATTTGCTTTCACATGGAGGTGATTTTATTTGAATATTTCTTTTGATGCCGTACCGATAATCGCCGAAAAAATAACCGGTATAGGCTGGTGCGAAATCGGTCAGACACAAACCATGTCGAAAATTTTTCCGGAAGATAATTACGAATATACGTTCTTTACAAGCGGTAAAAAATCACGTATCGAAAAGGCAAAAAGTTTCGCCGGAAATGATATAAAACTCAACTATTCAAAATTTTCGGGGTATCTGTACAGGGGGATTTCTGCATTTATTCCTGTACCGTATTCGCTGTTTTTCGGGAAAAATTCCGACATCACACACTTTTTCAATTATATTGTTCCGCCTTTCGTACACGGAAAAAAAGTCGTCACCATACATGATATGGTATACAAGGCTTTTCCCGATACCGTAAGGGGACGTACTCGTTTCATGCTTGAAACAGGTCTGAAGAAATCCATGAAAAGAGCCGATATTATTATCACGGATTCGGAATTTTCAAGAACGGAAATTATTAAATATTTTCCGGAATACTCGTCAAAAATACGTGTAGTACCGTGTGGTGTCGACTGCGAAAAATTCAGACCCTGTACAAATCCGGATATTATAAAAAATGTTAAAAAGTCGCTTGGTATCGACGGTGATTACTTTCTGTACGTCGGCACTATCGAACCACGGAAAAATTTAACACGTCTCATAAGGGCTTACAGAATTTTCACACGCCACGTACAAAATCCGCCGGAACTCGTTCTTGCCGGTGGTAAGGGCTGGTTATGCGACGATATTTACAGACTTGTCAGAAAACTCGGTATTGAAAAACAGGTCATTTTTACAGAATACGTACCGGCAGAAAATATGTCGCCGTTGATTTCCGGAGCTATGGCTTTTGTATTTCCGTCGCTGTACGAGGGTTTCGGAATGCCACCGTTAGAGGCTATGGCTTGTGGCGTACCTGTCCTGACGTCCGGCGAGGCATCACTTCCGGAAGTAACCGGCGATTGTGCAGTTATATGCGACGCCTATTCCGTAAAAAGCATTGCGGAATGTCTCTACAGACTTTACAGAAATCCGAATTTAAGGGAAATTTTAAGCCGTAGGGGTATAGAACGTGCAAAAAATTTCACGTGGGAAAAATCTGCCGAAAAACTTCACGGAATATACAGGGAGATTCTGAATGAAAAGAAAAATTAAAATCCTTGAAGTAAATAAGGCATATTTCCCACATACCGGCGGTATCGAAACTCTTGTTAAACAGTATTCCGAAGAACTCGGGAAATATAAAAATATTGAATTACGTACCCTTGTATGTCGTGACGGTATCGGAAAAACCTGCTCCGAAAATATTAACGGTGTCCGGCTTACACGTACCGGAAGTTTCGGGACTTATTTTTCATGTCCGGTGTCGATGTCATTTCTGAAAATTTTCCGGAAAATGTCCGCAAATGCAGATATAATCCATATACACGTACCGTTTCCGCTGGCTGATTTGGCGTTGTTACTATCGGGATATAGCGGAAAAGTAATAGTTTCGTGGCACAGCGACGTCGTAAAGCAGAAAAAACTTCTCCGACTTTACAAGCCTTTAATGAAATATCTTCTCAACCGTGCAGACTGTATTCTTGTTGCCACAGAGGGTCATATATCCGGTTCGGAATTTCTTCCGGAATATCGCCACAAATGCCGTATACTTCCGTACGGAATAAATCCGGCGGATTATCTGAACATACAGAAAATACCGTTTCTTACCGAAAAAGCAACTAATCCCAAAAGTATAAAAGTTTTTTTTACCGGAAGACTTGTCTACTATAAGGGCGTGGACGTTCTTATAAATGCGTTCCGGAACGTAAAAAACAACTGCGAATTATTCATAGCCGGTACAGGTATTATTGAAAGTAAACTCAAAGAAAAAGTACGGAAATACGGTCTGAATGACAGGGTACATTTTTTAGGATTTCTGCCGGATAAACAGTTGAAACAGGCATTTTCCGACTGTGATATATTCGTACTGCCGTCGGTGGAAAGAAGTGAGGCTTTCGGCATAGTACAGTTGGAAGCCATGATTTACGGAAAACCGGTAATAAATACAAATCTGCCGTCGGGCGTACCATATGTGAGTATCCACGAAACAACCGGTATCACTGTAAAGCCATATGATTCACATGAACTTGCGGAAGCAATAAACATACTCCGGAAAAATAAAAATCTCCGTGAAAATTTAGGGAAAAACGGTCAGAAACGTGTTCTTGAATACTTCAACGAAAAAAATATTATTCAGGATTTATACAAAATAATTACTGATGAGGTGTATATATGAAAGCATTAATAACAGGCGGTTCAGGATTCGTCGGGGGGTATCTGATACGGGAGCTTACAGAATCCGGTTGGGAAGTCCATGCCACACACTTACCCGACGAAAAAATAAATACCGAATGTTTCCGGCACGTGCTTGACGTTCTCCGGAAAGACGACGTAAAAAATCTTATTGAAGAAGTAAGACCGGATATAATATATCACCTTTCGGCACAGAGTTCCGTGGCTTTATCGTGGAAAAATCCACAACTTACTACGGAAATAAATGTAATAGGGTCAATAAACGTCATGGAAGCACTTCCGGACGGTGTGAGACTTATTCTTATTGGTTCGGGCGAGGAATACGGCTTTATACGTGAAAATGCCTGTCCTATAAAGGAAACTGAAAATATAAATCCTGCCAATATATACGCCGTCTCCAAAGCGTGTGCCGGTATGATTGGAAAAATATATCACCGTGCATACGGCAAGGATATTGTTATCGTAAGGGCGTTCAATCATTCCGGAGCAGGTCAGGCGGAAACTTTTGTTATTTCCGATTTCTGTAAACAGATTGCCGAAATTGAAAACGGCTTGCGTCCGCCGGAAATTTTTACCGGAAATCTTTCTGCAAAAAGAGACTTCACCGACGTAAGAGACATTGTAAGGGCGTATCGGCTTTTAGGTGAAAAGGGTATTTCCGGAAAAACTTACAACGTCGGCAGGGGAAAAGCTGTCAGTATAGAATATATTCTGAATACCGCTATAAAACTTTCGGAAGTGCCGATAACTCACCGGCTTGACCCTCAACGGCTAAGGGCTTCCGATATTCCGGTCATTGAACCTGATGTATCGGAAATTTTCCGTGATACCGGCTGGAAAGCTGAAATATCCGTCGAGGAAACTATTTCCGAAACTCTCTTCTACTGGCGGAAAAAAATAAATCAGAAAGGATAATTTATAAAGATGTCAGATATAACACTAACAAACGAAAAAATGAAAACTTTTGACGAAAAAGAAAAAATATCAACTTTCCAGACCGCATCAAGACTGACTGATTTCGGCGAAAAACAAAACAAAGCAAATATTTTACTTGCCACCAACATAAACGAACTCATGAAAAGAGTATGTTTTCTTGAAGACCAGAATGTACAGCTTACCGACACTTTACGCCGACTTGCCGACAAACAGCTTGAATCAATCAACAGGATAAATGCTGAACATTCAAACGCTATGAAAAATATCGCCGTGGAACTCAAATCAATCAAGGCAGAACTTGACCGTGTAAGGCTTTCCACAAAACTTAACAACAGTGCTATCGAACGCCTTAACAATGCCATTTCAATTGCAGAAAACACTATATCAGACACCTGATAATTGTGATTTTTTTGTGTGAATTGTGAAATTTTTCATTTTCGACTTGACTTTATAAAATTTTTGTTATATGATTATTAAGGCAGTAAAAAATATGGCTGTCGGGTATTGTTTCGATATACTTTACAGACTTATTTCTGACAAAATCAACGGAGATTTATGCCATGTGCTGTCTCCGTTTTATTATTATCTGAAAGAAGGTGTTATTTATGGATATTGCAGAAAAACTTATGGAAGAACTTGAATGTCGTGTAGCATTCACCATACCGATTTTTGGCGGAATACCTGTACCGGAATCATGCGTGATAACATGGGTCATAATGGCTGTACTCGTCATAGCTTCAATAATATTTGTCCGGAATCTTAAAACCGTCCCGACTGGTGTACAATGTCTTATAGAATCGGGCATTGAATGGATGAATAATTTCTTTACGGAAATACTCGGTACTAAAGGAAAGAAATATCTTCCCATTCTTGAAACTTTCCTGATATATATAGGAATGTCAAATATTATAGGGCTTTTCGGATTAAGACCACCTACAAAGGATTTAGGCGTTACTGCTACTCTCGCACTTTTCGCAATACTGCTGATACAGTTCAGCGGAATAAATGAAAAGGGATTCGGTGGCTGGCTGAAAAGTTTCAAAGAACCTATGCCGTTAATGTTACCTATGAACATTCTGGAGCTTGTTATAAAACCGCTGTCATTATGTATGCGACTTTTCGGAAATGTTCTCGGTGCATTCGTAGTAATGGAACTTATCAAGATGATACTTCCTGTAGGTCTGCCGTTGGTATTCAGTTTCTACTTCGATATTTTCGACGGTTGCATACAGGCTTATGTATTTGTATTTTTAACTTCGCTTTTCATGTCTGAAGCTATGGAAAACGAATAAAATAATTTAATAAAAAAATTTTTTTCGGAGGTATTTTATCATGGGATTAATAGCAATTGGTGCAGGTCTTGCAGTTCTCACAGGTATGGGAGCAGGTATCGGTATAGGTATAGCAACTTCAAAGGCTGCTGACGCTATAGCACGTCAGCCGGAAGCAAAGGGCGATATAAACAAGGCACTTCTTTTAGGTTGTGCGTTGGCAGAAGCTACTGCTATTTATGGTTTCGTTATAGCCATTCTGATTATCTTCATACTTAAATAATAATCTTATTATTCCGGAGATAATCACACGAAAGGAGTTGTAACATGGACGCTTTAAAAGGTACTATGCTTGACGTGAATATATGGAATTTCATATGGTCGGCAGTGAATATCATAATATTGTTTATCCTGCTCCGTATATTCCTTTTCAAGCCGATAACAAAAATAATGAACGAACGTACAAGAACTATTCAGGACAATCTCGACGAAGCAGAAAAATCACGTCAGGAAGCAGAAGAACTTAAGGAACAATATGCCGAAAGTTTGAGTAACGCCAAGGAAGAAGCACAGAAAATCATTATGAAGGCTCACGACGAGGCAGAAGCTGAAAAATCGGCTATTCTGAAAAAATCACAGGAAGAAGCCTCTGAAATTATAAGCAATGCCGGAAAAACTATCGAAAATGAACGCCGGAGAATTATTCAACAGGCACAATCCCAGATAGCTGACCTTGCTATTGAAACGGCATCTAAAATTATCGGCGAAAACATAGACGACGAAAGAAATCGCCGTCTTGTAGACGAATTTCTTTCCGCAGAGGAGGATGACATTTCATGAAAGATAATCAGAAAGATTTCATTAAGGAATTAATCCGCCTTGACGTACCACAGGAAGATATTGACAGTACAAGAAATATATTCTCTACCTGTCCGGACGTTGCCGACACACTTTCAAATCCGCTTGTTACTCCCGACGAAAAAAGAAATATTATCAAGAAACTTTTTCCGGAAATCTTAAACAGATTCCTGATAAACGTCGTAAGGGACGGTGCTGTTGACAGTCTGACGGAAATTTTCGACGAATACAGCGATATTCTCCTTGAAAAGCAAAACAGTATACGTGCAGTTGTAAGATACGTCACACCCCTTACGGAAACTCAACAGGCTGATTTGCGTAAATTCATTATGGAAAAATTCGTCAAGGAAGACGTTGCCATTGAATACCGTCATGACCCTGACATTATAGGCGGATTCATTCTTAATGCCGGTGATGTTGAGTATGATAAGAGTTACCGTACAAGCCTTAAAAAAATGAAGGAACATTTTCAGGCAAAGGCAACCGAACTGGCAGAATCGGAAGATACAAAATCCGGTGATATTATATCCGTACTCAAAACGGAAGTAAAAGATTTTACCGCAAAAACCGGTACTACTGAAACAGGTTTCATAACACGTATCGGCGACGGCATAGCACGTATACACGGTATGACCGGTGTAATGTACGGTGAACTCGTCGAATTTGAAAACGGTGTCCGTGGAATTATCCAGAGCCTTGAGGAAAAAACAGTCGGTGCGGTACTTCTCGGACAGGAGCAGGGTTTAACAGAGGGTTCTTCGGTAATACGTACAGGAAAACGTGCCGGAGTAGGCGTAAGTGACGAACTTCTCGGACGTGTTGTAGATGCTCTCGGCTCACCTATAGACGGTCTCGGAGCGATAAAGGCTGTGGATTACTTCCCTATAGAACGTGAAGCCCCGAGTGTCATAGAAAGAAAATCGGTAAATGTACCTTTACAGACAGGTATTCTTGCTATAGATTCAATGTTCCCTATCGGACGTGGTCAGCGTGAACTTATCATAGGCGACAGACAAACCGGTAAAACTTCCATTGCCGTCGATACTATCATAAACCAGAAAGACAAGGACGTTATCTGTATATACGTTGCAATAGGTCAGAAATCGTCTACAGTTGCACAGGTAGTCAATAATCTGAAAAAATACGGTGCTATGGATTATTCCGTAGTCGTATCGGCATCTGCCAGTGAACCTGCTCCGTTTCAGTATATCGCACCATATTCGGGTACGGCTATGGCGGAGTACTTTATGTCAAAGGGCAAGGACGTTTTAATAGTCTATGACGATTTATCTAAACACGCAGTGGCATACCGTGCAATGTCGCTGTTACTGCACAGACCTCCCGGACGTGAGGCTTTCCCTGGTGACGTATTCTATTTACATTCCAGACTTCTCGAAAGGTCAAGCCGTCTCGACGACGAACACGGTGGCGGTTCACTGACTGCACTTCCGATTATAGAAACTCTTGCCGGTGATATTTCTGCATATATCCCGACAAACGTTATCTCTATAACCGACGGTCAGATTTTCCTTGAAAGCGAATTATTCAATTCCGGTCAGAGACCTGCCGTAAACTATGGACTTTCCGTATCTCGTGTAGGCGGTGCGGCACAAACCAAAGCTATGAAAAAATCCGCCGGAAATCTCCGTATAGACCTCGCACAATTCAAGGAAATGGAAATATTTACACAGTTTTCTTCAGAACTCGATAAGGCTACTACTGACTTACTCAATCACGGACGTATGCTTACAGAGTTACTCAAACAGCCATTATATAAACCTTTACCGCATTATGAACAGGTCATATTATTGTACTCCGCACAGCACGGATTTTTTAGGGATATTCCGTTGAAAGAGCTGAAAGAATACTGTGCGGAACTCATGAACTATATCCGCAGTTACGGACAGGATATTATTGAGGAACTCGAAAATAAAAAAGTCCTTACTGACGAACTCGCCGAAAGAATAGAGAGAATTTTGACGGCTTTCGAGGAATAAGGAGGTATGTTTTTTGGCTAATATCAGGGAAATACGTGAACGTATCGAAAGTATACAGCAGATACTTAAAATTACTAATGCCATGTATCTTATATCTTCCTCGAAACTCAAAAAAGCCCGAAAGTCTCTTGACGCTACTACGCCTTATTTTGAAAAATTACAGTCCACTATAGAAAGTATTCTGGAGCATACACCTCATACCAGACAATTCTATTTCGATAAAAGACAAGGAATTACCGACGATAAGCGAAAAAAAGGTTATATAGTAATCACAGCCGATAAAGGTCTTTGTGGTAGCTATAATCATAATATTCTGCGATATACCGAACAGAAACTATCCGAAACAAAATATATTGATAACTGCTATCTGTTCGTAATGGGACACGTCGGAAGAATGTACTTTCAGAACCGTATGAAACGTGATAAAATGGCTTACGTAGACGGAGAATTTCTGTATACTACACAGAATCCCACACTGTATCGTGCAAGGGAAATAGCTGAACTTGTTCTCGAAAAATTTGAAAAAAAAGAACTCGACGAGGTATATTTAATCTATACACAGATGACCAATTCCAACCAGTTTGAACCGAAAACTGTACAGTTATTACCGTTCAGCAGAAGACATTTAGGCAAGGCAAATGACGGTACTATGAAAAAACTTCCGAAAGCGTCATTTGTACCGTCGCCGGAAGAAGTTATGGCGTATCTTATTCCGAATTTCGCAAAAGGTATCATTTACGGTGCAATGGTAGAGGCTTTCTGTTGCGAACAGCAGGCACGTATGACCGCTATGGATTCCGCTACTAAAAGTGCTAAGGATATTATCAAGGAACTTTCGCTGTTATATAACCGTGCAAGACAATCCGCTATAACGCAGGAAATTACAGAAGTCTGTGGCGGAGCGGAAAGTATTAATTCATAATTAAGAATGCATAATTAAGAATTAAAAAGGATTTCGGAATATGAGTTACAATAACATTGTTGTTGATAAGAGTAAAAAATTTGCGGTACGTATAATCAGATTGTATCAGTATATGGGCAGTGAAAAAAAAGAATATATTTTATCAAAACAACTTCTCCGAAGTGGTACAAGTATAGGTGCAAACATAAAGGAAGCCATACGTGGTCAAAGTAAAGCAGATTTTATCGCTAAAATGAGTATCGCACTTAAAGAAGCAAGCGAATCTGAATACTGGCTTGAACTTCTTCATGAAACTGATTATCTTAACAACAAACAATACGAAAGTATCTATAATGACTGTCAGGAACTTATTAAACTTCTTACAAGTATTATAAAATCGTCAAAAAACAATTCATAATTATGCATTATGAATTATAAATTAACAAAAGGAGGTAAAAATGGATAAGGGCAAAATAACACAGGTTACAGGACCTGTAATAGATGTTGAATTTCCGGCGGGTAAACTCCCTATGATTCGGGACGCACTCACCGTTGAAGTCGACGGCAAAAAGCGTGTAATGGAAGTTGCACAGCATATGGGAAATCATATAGTCCGGTGTATCATGCTTGCGACAAGTGAGGGTTTAAGTAAAAATATGGAAGTCACTTCAACAGGTGCGTGTATAAAAGTACCGGTAGGTGAAAAGACACTCGGCAGAATGTTTAACGTACTTGGTCAACCTATCGACAAAAAAGGTGATACCGGTGCATCTGAATACTGGGAAATACACAGAAAAGCCCCTACTTTTCAGGAACAAAGCCCTGTAGTTGAGATTCTCGAAACCGGTATAAAAGTTATTGACCTAATTGCACCTTACGCAAAAGGCGGTAAAATAGGACTTTTCGGGGGAGCAGGTGTAGGAAAAACAGTACTCATTCAGGAACTTATACGCAATATCGCTACGGAACACGGTGGTTACTCGATTTTTACCGGTGTCGGCGAACGGTCAAGAGAGGGTAACGACTTATGGAACGAAATGCAGGAATCGGGCGTTATAAGCAAAACCGCTCTTGTATTCGGACAAATGAACGAACCCCCTGGGTCTCGTATGCGTGTGGCTCAGACAGGTCTCACTATGGCGGAGTATTTCCGTGACCGTGAACACAAAGATGTACTTTTATTTATTGACAATATTTTCAGATATGTTCAGGCAGGTTCGGAAGTCTCGGCACTTCTCGGACGTATGCCGTCAGCGGTAGGCTATCAACCTACGCTTGCAACGGAAGTAGGCGAACTTCAGGAGCGTATAACATCTACGAAAAACGGTTCTATAACGTCTGTACAGGCGGTATACGTTCCGGCAGATGACCTCACAGACCCTGCACCGGCTATAACTTTCGCACACCTCGACGCTACTACGGTACTTTCAAGAAAAATAGTCGAACAGGGTATATATCCGGCTGTTGACCCTCTTGAATCAAATTCACGTATTCTTGAACCGGAAATTGTCGGAGAGGAACATTATTCCGTTGCGAGACGTACTCAGGAACTGTTACAGAAATACAAGGAATTACAGGACATCATAGGCATTTTAGGTATGGAAGAACTCGACGAAGCTGACAAACTCGCCGTATATCGTGCAAGAAAAATACAGAAATTCCTGTCTCAACCGTTCAATGTTGCGGAGAACTTCACCGGATTAAAAGGTAAATACGTACCGTTGAAAGATACGATAGAGGGCTTCAATGCGATTATAAACGGCGATATGGATAAATACCCTGAATCCGCATTCCTTATGGCTGGTACTATCGACGACGTTATAGCAAAAGCTAAGGAAATCGACGAATAAAGGGGGATTTTTCGTATGTCTAAAACTTTTCACCTTGAAATAATCGCTACGGACAGGGTTTTCTATAACGGCGACTGCGAACACCTCGTTATAACCGCCATAGACGGTCTCATAGGCATTATGTATGGTCATGAACCGCTTGTTACTTCACTTCCTACCGGTGAACTGAAGTACATGGTTGACGGTCAATGGCATTATGCGGCTATTTCAGAAGGTTTCATACAGGTTATGCCGGAATCTTCAATAATACTTGCCGATTCCTGTGAGCTTCCGGAAGAAATAGACATCAAACGTGCCGAAGAGGCTCGTATACGTGCGGAAGAAAAGTTAAAACAGAAACAAAGTATCATGGAATACTACCATACACAGACGGCTCTCAACAGGGCTATGAACAGACTGAAAATATCTCAGAAACATTTTAAATAAATTTTTCATATATACTTGACTTTTTACTGATTATATAGTAAAATAATATTAATTGTCATACAGGCAGACAAATTTATATTTTCAGGAGGCATGACCGTGAAAAAAATCGGAAAATCCAATTTCTTCATTGTCGTTGCTTTAATCACGCTGTTTGCGTTTTCGGCGGTAATCGGACTTGATTACATTTACGGCGATAACACAACAACCGTTATCAAGGGCGTTAATGATATTCGTCTTGGTATCGACATCAAGGGCGGTGTTGATGTAACTTTCGCTCCGGCAGAAGGTGCGGAAGCTACTCCGGAACAGTTAAAAGCCGCCACAGCTATTATCGATACCCGATTATCTTCACTCGGTATAACGGACAGCGAAGTTTACAGCGACGAAAAAAGCGACAGAATTATTGTACGTTTCCCTTGGCAAGCCGGTGAAAGCGATTTTGACCCATCGGCATCTGTAAAGGAACTTGGTGAAATGGCAATACTTACATTCCGTAAAGGTACGGACAGTATCACTGACGACGACGGAAATGTAATCCCTACCGGTGAAATCGTTCTTGAGGGTGCGGACGTTGCTAACGCAAGAGCCGTATACCGTGCTAATGACGATTCCGGAACATACGAAAACTTAATTGAACTTAATCTCAATCCGTCAGGCACAAAAAAATTTGCGGACGCTACTGCTGAACTCGCCGGAACTGGTACGCCACTTTCCATATGGATGGATAATACTATGATTTCCTATCCTACTGTAAACAGTGCTATCACTGACGGCAGTGCGGTAATTACCGGTCATTTTACGGAAGAATCTGCGAATAAACTGGCAAATCAGATTAATTCCGGTTCGTTACCGTTTAAACTCGAAACAACCAGTTTCAAGACTATTGACCCTACTATGGGTGAGGGTTCACTCGACGCTATACTTCTTGCGGCACTTATCGCATTTATATTCATTGCAATTTACATGATTTGTCTTTACAGACTCCCTGGTGTAGTTGCGGTAATAGCACTGTGCGGACAGATTGCCGGAAGTATCGCCGTTGTATCGGGCTGGTTCGGATTCATGCCAGGGTCTACGCTTACAATCCCTGGTATTGCCGGTATAATCCTTGCGGTAGGTATGGGTGTTGATGCCAATATCATTACAGGCGAACGTATAAAGGAAGAAATACAGTCCGGAAAATCTCTCGATTCAGCTATAAAAGTAGCGTACAAAAGAGCGTTCTCGGCTATTCTCGACGGTAACATTACTAACGTAATAATAGCAGTCATACTTATGGGAGCTTTCGGCGTTCCGACAAGTTTCTTCTCGAAGATTCTCAACAAGACTATTTTCTTCATGTTCGGTGCTACTGCCGAAGGTGTTGTTTACTCTTTCGGAATAACGCTTCTCGCCGGTGTTGTACTTAACTTCATTATGGGTGTATTCCTTTCAAGAGTTATGGTTACGTCACTTTCAAAGTTTGAATGTTTCCAGAACAAGAAGTTATACGGCTATAAGGAAAAATCCAAAGAGGCAAAGACTTACGATTTCTGCGGTAAGAAAAAAATGATTCTCGGAATACTTATCGGAGTAGTAGTAGTATTCGCCGGAGGTCTGATTATAAGAGGCGGTGCTAATTTTGCCCTCGAGTTCAGTGGCGGTACTATGATTACTTACGACTATACCGGCGAAATCGACACAAATCAGGCTGAAAAAATAGTCGGCGATATTGTAAATGTACCGGTAAGCGTACGTAAAGGCGAAAGTATAGATTCCGGCGGAAAACAGATTATAGTATCATTTACTTCCGAACAGGGTCTTAACGTAGACAGACAGGTTGAAATGACCAACGCATTACAGACTGAATTTCCGGACAGTAACATTTCACTGTTCGATTCTACAGATGTCAGCCCATCTTCCGGACGTGAATTTCTGTTGAAATGCCTTATCGCCGTAATATTTGCGGGACTTATAGTAATCATCTATATTGCAGTAAGATTCCGTCATATAGGTGGCTGGTCAGCCGGTGTATGTTCGATACTGGCACTTCTGCACGATTTACTCGTTGCAATTGCAATATCCGTAATTTTAGGCTTTGAGTTCAATTCAAATACTGTTGCGGTAATCCTCACGATTTTAGGCTACTCAATCAACAATACAATCGTTATTTATGACCGTATACGTGAAAATCAGAAACTTATGCCGAAAGCTACACTCAACGAACTTATCAATTTAGGCTGTTCGCAGTCCATGACACGTTCAATCCGTACTTCCATAACCACTATCACAACTATGCTTATAGTAACAATAGTCGTTGCAGTAAGCGGTTACAGTTCACTTCTTACATTCTCCGTACCGCTTATGTTCGGACTTATTTCGGGTACTTACTCTTCACTTTTCGTAGCTCCTGTTACGTGGTCATGGTGGAAAAACAGAGAATCCGCAAAGGAAAAATAATACAAAAAAAGAACTGTCTTTTTAACGGACGGTTCTTTTTTATTTATGCTTGAAAAATCCGGAAATCTGTGATATAATATAAAAAACGAAAGGAGTGATTTTTTTATGCCGACACCTCACAACAACGCAGAAATCGGGGACATAGCACCGGTAGTAATAATGCCTGGTGACCCTCTCAGAGCGAAATTCATAGCAGAAAACTATCTTGAAAAACCTGTCTGCTATAACGAAGTCCGTGGTATGTACGGATATACCGGCACTTACAAAGGTAAAAGAATTTCCGTACAGGGTAGCGGTATGGGTATACCGTCAATGAGTATATACTCGTGGGAACTCTTCAACATATACGACGTACAGACAATCATAAGAACAGGTACAGCCGGTGCAATCGCCGATAACGTCAATTTAAGGGATATTATCATCGCTATGAGTGCCAGTACAAATTCCGCATATGCCACACAATACAATCTCGCCGGTACGTATGCCCCTACTGCCTCATGGAAACCTCTTTCAGAAGCGGTCAGAATTACGGAAAGTAAAAATATACCGTATCACGTCGGGAACATATTTTCAAGCGATACTTTCTATAATGATTCCGATAATCTTTCAGAATGGCAGAAAATGGGCGTACTCGGTATAGAAATGGAAACTGCCGGACTTTACATGAACGCATCACGTTCCGGAAAAAATGCGTTATGTATACTGACTGTTTCGGACTGTCCTTTAAAGAATCTCTCAACAACCGCCGAAGAAAGACAGTCAGGTTTCCGTACCATGATGGAAATAGCCCTTGAAACCGGAATAAATTTATAATTCATAATTCTTAATTATAAATTGTTTTTTGCGTATCGCCTGTTAAATTGTAAACGGCTTTTTAAGATTATTTTAAGAATTTTGTTTTATAATCTCTACAGGATTAAGAAATCCCCCGATTCCCCTTTTATATTAATTTTTTGTTCCTTGCCGTATTCTCACCGGATACGGCTTTTTTTAATAATAAAAATCTGATATTTCCTTGCGTTCGCCGAGTTCCGTTACTCCCTTTTTGGAAACATAATGGCGTATGTATTCACCGGTAAAAGTATCCCATATGAAAGTATGGAAAATATATTTTGCAGTATCGTAATATACATCAACACGGTAATTTGCAAGCTCAAACCTTACTTTCGGTTTCTTACCGCCTATCCAGTTGAAACACCATCTGGAATAACCATTCATAGAAAAATACCTCCCTGAAAAATATAAAGATGTATGATATGAACCTTATTTATCCTTTTATAATTCTTTTATAACAGAATATATAATATATATATAATATATTACGTAAGAAAAAGTTTATAAAAATGCATTTTATCCGTCACATAGGTCACCTGCTCTGTATATTTCATTTAAAACACCTCCTTATATAATAGTACCGGAAACTTTCTTATACAACGGTCTGCCGTTTAATATTAACAGAAAGTTTACATAATAATTTTAAATTTTCAATCAGCTATTGACATTTCCGCAATTTTGGATTAAAATATAATAGATAAACTAATCATGAAATGAGGTATTTTAAAAATGCTTAAGAACAACGAAAAAATCATGGATAAAATAGTTGACCTCTGTAAATCAAAGGGTTATGTATACCCTGGTTCTGAAATTTATGGCGGTCTTGCTAATACATGGGATTACGGTCCGTTAGGTGTTGAACTCAAAAACAACATCAAAAAGGCATGGCTAAAGAAATTCGTACAGGAAAACAAATACAACGTAGGTCTCGACAGTGCTATTCTCATGAATCCGCAGACATGGGTAGCTTCCGGACATATCGGCGGTTTTTCTGACCCTCTCATGGACTGCAAGGAATGTCATACACGTCACCGTGCTGACAATCTCATTGAAGATTTCGACGGTACAAACGTAGCCGGTTGGACTAATGAACAGATGTCCGCCTACATAAAGGAACATGAAATTCCATGTCCGGACTGTGGCAAGCATAACTTCACCGACATAAGACAGTTTAATCTTATGTTCAAGACTTTTCAGGGCGTAACAGAAGACAGTAAGTCTGAATTATATCTCCGTCCGGAAACTGCACAGGGTATCTTCGTAAACTTCGCCAATATTCAGCGTACCACAAGAAAAAAAGTACCGTTCGGAGTAGCACAGGTTGGAAAGTCTTTCCGTAACGAGATAACCCCCGGAAACTTCATATTCCGTGTACGTGAGTTTGAACAGATGGAACTTGAATTTTTCTGCAAACCTGGTACAGATTTGGAATGGTTCAGTTACTGGAGAAGCTATTGTAAAGACTTCCTGTTAAGTCTCGGACTTAAAGAGGAAAATATAAGACTTCGTGACCACTCCCCTGAAGAATTATGTTTCTATTCAAAGGCTACCACAGATTTTGAATACCTGTTCCCGTTCGGCTGGGGCGAACTATGGGGTGTCGCTGACCGTACAGACTATGACCTCACACAGCATATAAATACAAGCGGAAAATCCCTCGAATATTTTGACCCCGAAACAAATGAAAAATATATACCGTATGTAATAGAGCCTTCTCTTGGCGTTGAAAGGCTGTTCCTTTCGATAGTAACAGAGGCTTACGACGAGGAAGAACTTGTAACAATCGACAAGAACGGTAAGGAAAAACGTGAAATCCGTACAGTAATGCACTTACATCCTGCTCTCGCACCGTTCAAATGTGCGGTACTCCCACTTGTAAAGAAACTCACTCCGAAAGCCGAGGAAGTTTTTGAAATGCTCTCGAAAAAATTCATGTGTGACTTCGATGAGACCGGTACAATCGGAAAACGTTACCGCCGTCATGACGAAATCGGTACACCATTCTGTATAACATATGATTTCGATACTCTCGAAAAGGACAACTGTGTAACCGTCCGTGACCGTGATACTATGGAACAGGAACGTGTTAATATAAATGACCTCGTGGCATATCTTGAAAAGAAAATTGAATTTTAATCCGGTGGGGACGGTTTAAGCCGTCCCTTTTGATGATAAAAGAAAAAAATTCAGAAATTACCGCTTTATTTTTGCAGAAAAATATAGTATAATATTTAAAACGGAATTTTTTAAGAAACGGAGACTGAAAAATGAACAGAAAATTTTCTCTCGGTATAGACATAGGGTCTACAACCGTTAAGACCGTAATAACAGACCTCGACGGCAATATTATATATTCAAAATATCAGCGACATTTTTCAAGGGTCAAGGAAACCGTAATTGACCAGCTTAAAATAATACGTTCCGATTATCCGGAAGAATTATTCACAGTATGTATAACAGGTTCAGCCGGATTAGGTCTTGCGGATTCCGCCGGAATACCGTTTGTACAGGAAGTCCACTCGGCATTTTTAGCGGTAAAGAAAAAATTCCCTGATGTCGATTCCGTCATAGAACTGGGCGGAGAAGATGCTAAAATAATATTCCTGACCGGTGGCGTAGAACAGCGTATGAATGGCTCGTGTGCGGGCGGTACGGGAGCTTTCATAGACCAGATGGCAACACTTCTCGGAGTTACCGCCGACGAACTCGACGCCCTTTCAATGCGTTCACAGAAAATATATCCGATAGCCTCACGGTGCGGAGTTTTTGCCAAATCAGATATACAACCGTTACTTAATCAGGGTGCAAGGCGTGAAGACATATCCGCCAGTATTTTTCAGGCAGTCGTTGACCAGACTGTTTCCGGACTTGCACAGGGACGTACAATTGAGGGAAAAGTTTTATTCCTTGGCGGACCGTTATTTTTCCTTAAAGGACTTAAAAAAGCATTTGTGCGTACACTGGACTTAGATGAGGAAAACGCCATATTTCCGGAAGAAGCCCCGATATTTGTAGCTTATGGCTGTGCATTGTATTCCGCAACTTCCGAAGACTATCTTACGGCAGGGGAAATAATTTCAAAAATAAGTACCGCAAAAGTATCTGACAAAATAGTTACCGGAAAACCGTTGTTTGCCTCGCATTCTGAATACGACGACTTCATAGAACGTCACCGGAAATTCGATTTAGGTTATGCGGATATACATAAATACAAGGGCAATGCATATTTAGGTATCGACGCCGGTTCTACAACTACAAAATTAGTCCTGATTACCGAAGACGGCAGAATTTTATATCACCATTATTCTTCCAATTTAGGACAGCCTCTTGATAAAATCGTAAAGCAGATAAAAAATATATATCGTGAAATGAATCCGGATATAAATATAAAAGGCTCTGCGGTGACAGGTTACGGCGAAGACCTCATAAAAGCCGGACTTTCAACAGATTTCGGCATAGTCGAGACAGTAGCACATTTCAAAGCGGCGTCGTATTTCTGTCCGGAAGTCGATTTCATAATAGATATAGGCGGTCAGGATATAAAGTGTTTCCGGATAAAAAATCACAGCATTGACAGTATCATGTTAAATGAAGCCTGCTCATCGGGATGTGGTTCGTTCATACAGACGTTCGCTATGGCACTGGGATATGATATTTCCGAATTTTCAAAACTCGGACTTTTTGCGGAACACCCTGTAGATTTAGGGTCAAGATGTACCGTTTTCATGAACAGTTCCGTAAAGCAGGCACAGAAAGACGGTGCAACCGTTGAGGACATTTCAGCCGGTCTGTCCATGTCGATAATAAAGAACGCCATATATAAAGTAATCCGTGCGAACTCACCGGACGAATTAGGTAAAAATATAGTAGTACAGGGCGGTACTTTTCTGAATGATGCGGTACTCCGTTCATTTGAGATAGAAACCGGCAGAAACGTCATAAGACCGGCAATTTCAGGACTTATGGGAGCGTTCGGGTGTGCATTGTACGCCAAGGAAAAACAGACCGCTGAAAAATCGTCACTGATTTCACAGGAAGATATTGAAAAATTTACATATACATCACGGTCAACACAGTGTCGGGGCTGTACCGCACATTGTCAGCTTGATATTATAAAATTCGGTGGTGGCAGACGTTACATATCAGGAAACCGGTGCGAAAAGGGTGCAGGTAATCCGAATAAAAACACCGTTCCGGACTTGTTTGAATACAAATACGACAGCATAATAAATACGGTAAAGAAACATCAGCCGAAACGCCCTGTAGGTACAGTAGGATTTCCGCTTGCTTTAGGATTCTATGAACAGTTACCGTTCTGGCATATGCTTTTCACGGAATTAGGCTTTAAAACAGTCGTTTCAGACGAAAGTTCCCGAAGTATGTACTATCTCGGACAGCATACAATACCGTCAGATACAGTATGCTATCCGGCGAAACTCACACACGGACACATTGAAAATCTTCTCGACAAGAACGTTGATTTTATTTTCTATCCGTGCATGAGTTACAATATCGACGAGGGACACAGCGACAATCATTTCAACTGTCCTGTAGTAGCGTACTATCCGGAGTTACTTATTGCAAATAATCCACGTCTGAACGAAAATAATTTCATACACCCTTACATAGATTTGAACGTAAAGAAAAACGTTGAAAAAGTCCTGAAAAAATGTCTGAAAGGGTATAATTTAAGATGTCGTATACCTGTTGCAGTGGAAAAGGCATACAGGGCTATGGAACGTCACAGAAACGATATAGCTTCACAGGCGGAGAAGATAATATGGCAGGCACGTGCCGAAAAACGTAATATAATAGTAGTCGCCGGAAGACCCTATCACATAGACAAAGAAATAAATCATGGAATAAACAAGTTAATAAAAAGTCTGGGTATGGCGGTAGTAACGGAAGACAGCGTTTCCGCACTCGCTGAAACACCACATCTTAACGTCCTGAACCAGTGGACTTATCATTCAAGACTTTATCGGGCTTCTGAATACGTCACACGACAGCCTGATATGCAGTTAGTACAGCTTATTTCATTCGGTTGCGGTATAGACGCAGTAACAGGCGACGAAGTCCGTAAAATTCTTGAAAGCAAGGGCAAATTATATACACAGCTTAAAATCGACGAGATAAATAATTTAGGTGCGGTACGTATACGTCTTAGAAGTCTTGTCGCTACTATGGAGGTATAATATTATGTCAGCTAAATTCACGGAAGATATGATAAAAACCCATACAATACTTGTACCGGATATGCTCCCGATACATTTCAGACTGATTATAAGTATTTTCGAGGCAGAAGGCTATCATATGGAACTGCTTCGGAACGATTCACGGGCAGTAGTAGACGAGGGCTTGAAAAACGTCCATAATGACGCCTGTTATCCGGCATTACTGGTAATAGGACAGTTTATGGACGCACTTAAAAGCGGTAAATATGACCCCGATAAAACTGCCCTCATGATTACGCAGACCGGCGGAGGTTGCAGAGCCTCAAACTATATACACCTGCTCCGGAAAGCAGTAGACAGGAATTTTCCGCAAGTACCGGTAGTATCATTGAATTTCAGCGGACTTGAAAAAGACAGTGCATTTAAAATCACTGCCGGAATGTTTCTGAAAATGATATACGCCGTAATGTACGGTGACTTACTTATGACCTGTTACAACAAATGCCGTACTTACGAACTTAATAAAGGCGATTCTGAAAAGGTACTTTCAAAGTGGGAAAAACGAATCGGAAATATGTTCCGGAAAAACAGTAAATTTTTTCTTAAACTCGAAAAGATAAGTACGGATATTCTTGACGATTTCGGCGACATAAAGTTAAGTGACAAGAAAAAAATCCGTGTGGGAATAGTCGGGGAAATATACGTCAAATACTCACCGCTTGCAAATAATCATCTTGAAGATTTCCTCATTTCAGAGGGTTGCGAACCTATCGTACCGGCACTTCTCGACTTCGTAATGTACTGTGCTTCCGGTACTTTCAACGACGCTAAAATATACGATAACGGAAATATAAACTCCGGAATATATTATCTTGGTTATGAAATAATGTATCATTTTCAGAAAAAACTTATTAAAATTATGGAAAAACACGGTAAATTTGAACCGTTCCATGATTTTGAACATCTCCGGAAACTTGCCGATAAATACATAAATCAAGGTGTCGTAATGGGTGAGGGCTGGCTTATTCCGGCGGAAATGGGTGCGTTAGTACAGTCCGGTGTACAGAACATCATATGTACACAACCGTTCGGATGTCTGCCTAATCATATTGTTGCAAAAGGAATGTCAAGAGCCATAAAACAGGATAATCCGGAAGCTAATATAGTTGCCGTCGACTATGACCCGGGGGCAACACGTGTAAATCAGGAAAACCGCATAAAACTTATGCTCGCCAACGCAAAAAGGTAGTTTATTATGATTAAAAACAGAAAAGGCGAAATTATCGCCGAAAACAAGGAACAGAACAGGATTCTCACAAAACTTTACGGAACAACAGGCGGAAGAATAGTCCTTAAATTTCTGATTATGCCGGTAGTTTCGCATACAGTAGGAAATTTTATGGATTCGCCGTTTTCGATACCGTTCATAAAGAAATTCATAGAAAAACATAATCTTGATACTTCGGATTACGTAATGAAAAAATTCTATTCATATAACGAATTTTTCACACGCAGAATCAGAAACGGAAAACGTGTCATTGACTACAATGCAGACCACCTTATAAGCCCATGTGATTCAAAACTTTCGGTATACAGAATAAACCGTGACAGTATTTTCAGAATAAAGGATTCACTTTACAGGGTTTCGGATATGCTTGCAAATGAATTTCTTGCACGCCGTTATGACGGTGGCTACTGTTTTATATATCGTCTTGAAGTCGACGACTATCACAGATACTGCTATATTGATGACGGTTCAAAAACCGGAAACGTATTCATTCAGGGTGAACTGCATACAGTGAATCCGATAGCACTGAAAAACTATAATATATATAAACGTAACAGTCGGGAATATACCGTAATGCATACGGATAACTTCGGCGACGTGGTACATATGGAAGTCGGTGCTATGATGGTAGGCAGAATATGCAACCATCACGGAGAATATTATTTTTCCAAAGGTGAAGAAAAAGGTATGTTTAAATTCGGAGGGTCTACGATAGTACAGTTATTTGAAAAAAACACCGTCCGTCCGGATACGGATATAATAAGAAACACAAGAGCAGGTTTTGAAACTGTTGTACATTACGGCGAAAAAGTCGGTAAAGCATTTTGATTACAAAAAAACACGGAGTATTTTTAAAAATACTCCGTTTTTTTACAGATTTTAAACTGCCTGTGCATTTTCAGATAAATTGTTTCTTTCAAGATTGGTCTGTACCTCGTCGGAAACTGCTACTTTTTCTATATCCGCACCAAGCTGACGTAATTTTATTTCCATACTGTCGTAACCTCTTTCGATATGGAAAATATCTTCAATTTCCGTTACGCCGTTTGCGGCAAGTCCGGCAATAATCAAAGCTGCACCTGCTCTGAGGTCACACGCCTTGACCGGTGCGCCGTTAAGTCTGCCGGTACCCTCTATGAGTGCTACAGAACCATTCACGGTAATATCAGCACCCATACGCCTCAATTCGTCGACGTACCCGAAACGCTTGTCCCAGATGCTTTCCGTGACTATGCTTGTACCGCTTGCGAGTGTAAGAAGTGTAGCAATCTGCGGTTGCATATCAGTCGGAAATCCAGGGTGTGGCGAAGTCTTTACGTTTACTTTTACAAGTGGTGCGTCTTCTTCAACCCATACTCTCATACTGTCATCGAAAGATTCGATATTAACGCCGATTTTTTCAAGCTTTTTGGTTATGGATTCAAGATGTTTAGGAATAATGTTTTTCAATAAAACGTCGCCTTTGGTAGCGGCGGCGGCAATCATGAAAGTACCGGCTTCAATCTGGTCAGGTACTACTGAATATTCAGTACCACGCAGATAATTTACGCCACGTATTTTAATAACATCCGTACCTGCTCCCATGATGTTCGCACCCATAGAGTTGAGGAAATTAGCGAGGTCAACTATATGAGGCTCTTTGGCGGCGTTTTCGATAATCGTCAGCCCCTCCGCCTTTACCGCCGCTAACATAGCGTTCATGGTAGCACCGACGGTTACGACGTCGAAGAAAATCTGATTACCGGTAAGTTTCTGTGCTTTGAGGTCAATCATGCCCTGACTTAAAGTATAATCCGCACCGAGTATGGAAAATGCTTTAAGATGCTGGTCAATAGGTCTGTCACCGAGCGGACACCCCCCCGGCATTGAAACTCTTGCCTGATTGTACTTTCCGAGCAACGCACCGAGGAAATAATATGAAGCTCTCATTTTTTTGGCACTTTCGTAAGGTACACAGAATCGCTTTATAGTAGTAGGGTCAATTCTGTACTTACAGGTATTAAGCCTTGAAACTTCCGCACCCATTTCACGCAGAATTTTCAGACTTATTCTTACGTCGCTTATGTCGGGTACATTGTCGATAATACATGGCTGGTCTGAAAGAATGACCGCCGGAAGTATTGCTACTACTGCATTTTTCGCACCGCTGATTATGACTTCACCGGCAAGACGGCGACCACCCTTTATAACAAATTTATCCAATATAAACTCTCTCCTTATCTCAGGAAATTTTTTCTCTGCTCCTGAATATCTTTTCTTTAAAAGTCTACACAAGCAGGAATATATATAAATTAAATTATATAACTTAATTATTCAAGTGTCTCACCGAAAAAGCCGGTAGAAATATCAGAAGAATCGTCACCGGCTGTATCGTCAGAAACGGTTTCGTCGGTTTCGGTATCGTCCGAAGCCGGTGCAGTTCCCTCATAGTCAGAAAGATTCCACTTAACACCGCTACCGTCGTATTCGCCGACTTTCATAGATTCTATTATAACATCTTCAAACGGTTTGTCGCTTTCGTCGGTTGTGACCTGCTGGACTTCAAAAATAATGTTAAGACCGTCATAGACCTGACCGAATACTGTATAACTGCCATCAAGGAAAGGAGTACCGCCGTTTGTCTTGTAAATCTGTTTGGCTTCGTCAGTGAAACTGTAGCCGTAATGTTCGTATGCGGAAAGTTTTTCGTCGTCATAGACCTCACCGGTTACTATATAGAACTGGCTTCCATTTGTAGAAGTTGCACCACTGTTAGCGTATGCGACTGCACCCGCACAGTGAATAAGATGTGGGTCAGTACCGCCTTCAAACTCGCCACCCCATATGGATTCGCCACCACGTCCAGTACCTTCGGGGTCTCCGCCCTGTATCATGAAATCGTTTATTATTCTATGGAAAGTAAGTCCGTCATAGTAACCTTGTTCGGCAAGTCCGAGGAAGTTTTCTACACCCTTGTCGGCGTATTCCGGAAACAGACGTATTTTTACTTCGCCATAGTCTTTTAAAGTCATGCTTACTATCTTGTCGCCTATTTCAGGTTCAGTGAAATTCTTTACAGGAACTTGTTCAACCGGAAGTGTTTCCTGTTCAGCGGACTGTGTGTCATAACCCTCATAGTCGGTAATGTACCAGTTGAGGTCTTCGCCGTTGTACTTGTCGACGGTTACGGAATCTATAATAACATCTTTCATAGGCTTGTCGTTGCCGGTATCTGTAGTTACATTCTGTATCTGGAAAATAATGTCAAGACCGTCGAAAACCTGACCGAATACTGTATAACTTCCGTCAAGCCACGGAGTACCACCGGCTGTAGTATAGATAGCTTTTGCTTCTTCGGATATATTATAACCGGCTTCCTTGTAATAATCAATGTCGCTTTCAGAACATACTGTACCGGTTACTATATAGAACTGGCTTCCGTCAGTAGATGTCGGGGGTGCATCGCTACCAGGTAAAGCACCGCTGTTAGCGTATGCCAATGCACCGGCACAGTTAATAAGATGTGGGTCTGAACCGCCGTCGAATTTGCCACCCCATAGTGATTCGCCACCAGTACCATTGCCATTAGGGTCACCGCCCTGAATCATGAAATCCTTTATAACTCTATGGAAAGTAAGTCCGTCATAGTAACCTTTTTCGGCAAGTCCTATGAAATTTTCAACGCCCTTGTCGGCGTATTCCGGAAACAGTCTGATTTTTACCGTACCATAGTCCCGTATATTCATAGTAATTATGGTATCATCTTTTTCCGGTGCTGTGAAGTTTGCAACCTGAACATTTGATTTAACTGTATCATCTACAGATTCAAGACTTGAATTTTCACTTATTTCAGCTTCTTTTCCGCACGAAGAAAAGACACTTGTAATAGTGAACGTACAGACAAGTACAGCCAGCATTTTCTTTAACATAAATTCTTAACTCCTATTCAAAATGATAATTGATTTGCTTATTTATTATACAACATAATTTTTTATTTGTAAATAGTTTCCGGTTAAATTTGTAACAATATGTCAAAGACACCGGAAAAACATATAATTTTTTTACTGAAATGCCGTAATTATTCCTGAATTTCATTACCGGAATATATATCAGTTTTTGCGGAAATAATCATAATATCTTCGTCGGGAATTTTATAATAACCGTTGTCAGTAGATTCCAGTGATGCGAGTTTTTCGACAATATCAAGCCCCTCATAAACCTGTCCGATAACAGTCATCTGTTGGGAAAAATTCGGAATACCGCCGTTTTCTATGAACGCTTCAACGAGTTCCTCGCTTGTATCAGATGCCCTGAACTGTTCTTTTAATTCGTCAGTAAATTCAATAGTATTCAGGAAATTAAGACGGCTACCGCAATAGTAAGTACCACCACCGAGAAGCATTTCCTTGAAACTTCTTTCAAAATCGGTAGTTGCACAGCATACAGCCCCCTTGAAAGTCCATAAATCCTGATTCAGTTCACGTTTTATTCTTTCATGTTTATCGCCTTTCGGATATGAACCGTCTTTCTGTTTTGAACCGGCTGAGGAATATACACCACTTTCGGAGTTATAGAAATATGTTCCGTCATAGTAACCGCTGTTGACAAGTTCTGTAAAATTTGCGACGGCTTCAGGGGAATATTCCGGATATAATACAAAACGTATCTCACCGATAGTAGTTTCAAATATAGCAATCGGGTCACCGTCCTTTACGCCGTCAAGCTGTACGAGATTAAGATTGTCAAGGTCAATGGTTACATAAGTATCATTGCTTTTCCGTACCTGCTCAAGAATCATCATTCCGAGTGTAAGAAGTCCGGCAATGACTATCATTATAATAAGAGTTTTAGTAAAGTTTTTGTTTTTGTTGTTATGCATACTGATTTCCTCACAAATTATTTTAAAGTACCATATAATATTATACATAACAGGATATAATTTGTCAAGTCAGTTCACGGGTTATGTAAAGTTATTATACGCAGACCGTATAAAATTATTTATAAAAAAAAACCGCCGGAACGGTTTTTTTTTAAGAATCAGAGTTTTTTCTTTTCTTCCTCGATAATACGGAGCAGGTCATCAACGGTCATGTCAGAAACATTGCGTTTGCGTCGACTTGTTTCAGAACGGTTTAAAATGTCGGAAATATCCGGTGAACTGCTTTTTTTCGGTTCATATTTTCTGTTGATATTATTCTTGATTTCCTCGACACTGTTTCTTGTCTCTTCCGGAGCGGAAGAAAATTCCGTAACCTGAGAAGTTGGAATAACACCTGTATTATCATCTGATGTTTCCGGTTTTGCGTAAGTAGAAGAAGATTTTACCGGAGCTATCGGCTTTACAGGTTTTATAGTCTTAGGAACGGTTTCTTTTTCCGGAGTGTCCGATTTTCTGATATGTGTTCCTTCGTAGTCATTTTTACGGCGAATATCTTCTCTTATCTTGTCAGCGGATGGGGCAGGAGATGTACGTGGAATATTCTTTGCATTTTCCGGACGGCTTGCTTTAAACTGCATAGTACGTTCTTTTTCTTTCTGATAAGGTGAATCCGGATTGACTTTTTTCTGTGTGAAATTTTCCGCTATAGACTGTTTTTTTCTTTCGAGTTCGTCGGAAGAAATTTCCTGTGAGGGTTCAAATAACGGATTGCCGGTAGCTGACTGTGTTTTCTTTCTTTCGGGAGTACGTTTTTCAGATTTGAAATCCGGTATTTCTTCATCTTCGTCGTCATCTTTTGAAGCAAGTCGGGAAATAAAGAATACCAGTAAAATAATGCACGGTATAATAAGTTCAACAACTATACCAGGGACGCTTCTTGTAAAAGTAATAAATTTTCCGAGTTCAACACTTTCGGGATAGCCTGTACATATAGCCTTTATACTGTCTTTGGTAATAAGTTCAGCGTTATCCTCGTGACCGTCATAATAAAGCTGATATTTTTCTGTACCGTCCTCATCTGTAATGACGTTGAAAATACCACATAGTCTTAAATTATTGGCATCTCCGGACGGACTGCATAATACAAGGTCTTTTTGAGCTATGCTTATTCCGGAGGCTTCCTTTGCGATTATAGCTGCTCCCTGTGTAATATCATTTATACCATTTGTATCTCTTTCAGTGACGATATAGAAATATCTTCCCATAAAGTCAGGAGTTTTTTTCTGTGAGTATATAATATTTATTCCCACGGCTGAAACTATAAACAGCAGGCATATTATCGAGATAAAACACCTCAGAACCGAAAATTTCTTCTTTTTCATAGAATATCCCATCCTTTTTTACTTATTTTTCCGTTTAAGGTAATTATATTTTATTATAACACATCTTTACAGTGATTTCAACATTTCTGATATTTTTTAATAATTTAATAAAATGAATTTCGTTACATGGTATTATTTTCTTAAAGGCTTAGCGGTTTTAAGTCTTCCGGTGAATCTCCTGACAAATTTGTTTACTGTAAGAAGTAATGCCTTGTAGTTTATAATCAGAATGAATAAAAGAAGAACTGTTATCCATAAACCGTATAATTTAGGAGTTTTCGCCATACATACGCACATAAGAAGTATAAATGTTGTATTTGCTATCGAACGCACACCATTGAATCTGAAATGTATATAATATCTTGCGTCAATTATTCTTACCCAGAAGCAGAGATAGTAACTTAGGAAAGTTGCTATAGATGCACCTTGTATACCCCACACGGGAATCAGGAAATAATTGAGTACGATATTTGCCATACTTGCAACGAAACTTGTCCAGAATGAATTCGTAGTATGTTTCGTAGCGGTGTATATACTGCTTAAGAACTGGTCAAGACACATGAAAAGTACCGCAACTACAAGAATAGGTGTATAAACATATACGTCACCGTATTCGCTGAAATTCTTGTCACTTACAAGGAGCGGTGTTATTATTTTAGTACCGGCAATGAGTATCGCCGAGGCAATAAACAATATAGCTTCATACGCCGTATAGACTTTTTCATAGAATTTACTGCGGTCTTTGGAGCGGTTTTCCTGTATGGCGGACATATTCCACGCCTGAAAGAAAATAGTTGAAATCATTGATATAAGATTAGGAATTTTTGTAGCATAACCGTATATACCGGCAGCGTCTTCGCCAAGCTGTACAACGTCGCTTTTCATGTAGCGTATGAAAAGTCTGTCGGAAAAACCTGTTATAACCCACATAATTACAGTCGGAATAAGCGGTACGGCGAATTTCAGCATACTTCTTGCAAGTTTCCTGTTGAAATACTTTATACCGGTATATCTTTTCATATCCGATACAAAGAATATGAACAACGCTGAACAGGCATCGGAAAGTATGACGGAAAGCATAAAACCTTTAACGCCCATCTTCATATTAGATATGAAAATAACGTTGAAAATGAAAAGCGTCAGAGTGGCAAGAACACCGTCGAAGGCATATAATTTAACACGACCTCTCGCCCTTAGGAACTGCGAACACAGTGAACGTATTGAAGAAGTACATACATAAACCAGTAACTGCATTGAATAGCCGTCGACAAAATTAAGAAACGGTATTCGTCGGATAGCCGGAAACAGCAGGAACATCAAGACAAGTCCTATAAAATTCAGTATCATTGATGTTGTAAAGACTTCCTGTTTTTTGTACTTCCTGTCAAGTCCGTAACGTATGACGGCTTCAGACATTGAAAACGTGAATATCGGCAGAAGAAAATTAGCAGTTATTTCAAGAAGTTCTTTCGTACTGCTGTCGGCAGGATTGATGTTGTTTGAATACAGCCTCGTAAGGAGAATTACAAGTATCTTTGACCCGAAATTTCCTATGGCAAATACGAGGGTATTTTTTGCAAGATTTGTATATTTGTTCATAATTTTTTTCACACTCCGGAAAATTTTGGTACATCTAACTTATTATAACATATTTTTTCCGGTTTGTCATTAGTTTTACGATTTTTTTAAATAAAACAATAATTTCCCCCTGACTTTATCTGACATTTTCCGCCTGTAAGGCTTATTTATGGTATATCTGCATAAAACGTATACCATTGAAATAATAATATTTATGAATTTTTTCAGAATTACGCCGGAAGTTTGCAAAATGGTCTGAAGTGTGGTATAATAAACTGATAACAGAAAGTCTCTGAAAACTTTAAGGAGTATTTTTTATGAACAATGAAACTTTACTGAAATACGACAGTCCGGCAGAAGATTCCGGCTGGGCTTGTCCGATAGGCAACGGCAGATTAGGCGGAATGATTTACGGCAGACCGAAAAATGAAATCATCACCCTGAATGAAGATTCCGTATGGTCTGGAAACCTCCGCCATAGAATCAACCCCGATTCACAGGAGGGATTCCGTGAAGTCCGTGAACTCATAAAAGCCGGAAACATTCCGGAAGCTGAAAAAATTGCATTCCAGAAAATGCAGGGTGTCACACCTGATATGCGTAGATATATGCCACTCGGAAATTTATACATAGATATGGACTTGAATGGCAAAGTCCGTGAATATTCACGTAGTCTTGATATTGCCGACGCTATAGCGGAAACTTCTTTCAGTGTGAACGGCGTTGTATATACAAGAAAAGTATTTGCTTCTGCTCCCGACGACGTAATAGTAATAAATATAACGTCGTCTGAAACGGCTATGATTACATTATCGTGCTATATCGACGGCAGAGAAGACTATTACGACGATAACAGACCTTACGCCGAAAACATGATACTCTATACAGGCGGTATGGGAATAATGTTCGCCGGAGTACTCGGAGCTAAGGCAAACGGCGGTACTATACGCACACTCGGTAATAAAATATCAGTCCGGAACGCCGACGAAGTTACAATAGTATTTTCCGTCAAGACAAGTTTCTATACAAAAAATTATATCGAATCCGCACAGATAGATGCGGAAATGGCTTTACAGTGCGAATACGACGAACTTTTCTACAGACACGTCAGCGACTACAGGGAACTTTTCGGACGTGTTGAATTATCACTCGATAACAATTCCGGAGACGAAAATATTTCCGCCCTCACTACCGACAGGAGAATAGCCCGATTACGTGGAAATGAACTCGATAACAAGGAATGTCAGCGACTTATCCACGATAACAAGCTGATTGAATTGTACTTCAATTACAGCCGGTATCTCATGATTGCCGGAAGCCGTGCCGGTAGTCAGCCTATGACGATACAGGGCATATGGAACGACAGTATGAACGCACCGTTAGGAAGCCGATACAGTGTGAATTTCAGTACACAGATGAACTACTGGATTGCAGAAAGCTGTAATCTTCCGGAATGTCATATGCCACTTTTCGACTTGTTAGAGCGTATCTGCAAAAACGGACGTATAACCGCTAAGGAAATGTACGGTATTGAAAAAGGTTTTGTATGTCATCATAATACGGATATATGGGGAGATACCGCACCACAGGATATGTTTCTGCCGTCGACTATATGGGTTACAGGCGGAGCATGGCTTGCACTGCATATATTTGAACATTATGAATATACGCTTGACAAGGATTTCCTCGCCGAAAAGTACCACATCATGAAAGAATCCGCTGAATTTTTCGTAAACTATCTTACGGAAAACGAAGACGGTAAACTTGTAACGTGTCCGTCAGTATCGCCGGAAAATACCTACCTCACCGCCGACGGTGTGAAAGGTTGTCTGTGTATGGGTGCATCTATGGATACACAAATTATAACCGTACTTTTCAGGAATGTCATAAAATCGGCTGAAATCCTCGGCAAAGACAAGACTTTTGTAAAAAAACTGACCGGACTTCTTAAGAAGTTACCACCTATTGAAATAGGAAAATATGGGCAGATAAAGGAATGGGCTGTTGATTATGACGAAGTAGAAACAGGTCACAGACATATATCGCAACTTTTTGCACTATATCCGGCAGACCTGATTACACCATATAAAACTCCGAAACTCGCCGACGCCGGAAGAGCCACATTAATAAGACGTCTCATACACGGCGGAGGTCATACCGGCTGGAGTTGTGCATGGATTGCTAATATGTGGGCGAGACTTCACGATAGCCGTATGGTATACGAAAATATAAAAAATCTTCTTGCATACTCGACAAGTCCTGATATGCTGAATAAAAGTCCGGATTTCAGAATAGACGGCAATTTCGGCGGAGCATCTGCAATAATACAGGCGATTATGCAGAGCGTCGACGGTGAAATAGTTCTTTTGCCTGCTCTTCCGGACGAATGGGCAGACGGTCATATATACGGATTACGTGCAAAAGGCGGATTCACTGTCGATATCGACTGGCAGAACGGTAAACTTAAATCAGCACGGATAACATCTGATTACGACACTGAATGTCATATCCGTACCGGTTGTGTCGTGAGTATAGTCCGTGACGGCGAAACAGTCGGCTCACGTATTGAGGACGGCGTTATAATTTTCAATACCGTAAAAGACTATACGTATACAGTCCGGACATGAAAAAATCCATTAAATTACTGGAGGAAATAAAATGAAAATCCTTAAATATATATCTGCAACTGTTGCGGTTGCCATGTCGGTACTGACCGTAACTTCATGCAATGCGGATAAAAAAGATGAAGTTTCCGGTTCAGGCATTGTACCGCCGTCACCGGAAGAAACTGTCACGGAAACTATAACAGAACCTGTCACGGAAGAAGTAACTGAACCACCGGTAGTTACTTCCGAAGAATATCCCGTATCATATCCGGAAATGGAACACTCATACGCCGGTGATATGTACGAGGCGGAACGTGAAAGACTTTCCGGAACTTTAATACCTACAAATGAACGTGAGGGCTTCAGCGGTGGCGGATATGTAACCGGATTCGGTACAGACGGAAAAACTTCCCTTAAATTCCGTCTCGACGCTCCGGCTACACAGCATTACGATATTTCAATAGGTATAGCTTCAGACAGTAACGTAAACTGTCGTGTACTTCTTGACGGTGAGGAATTATATAATTTCACGACAAGTTCAGACGGAATTTTTCAGAAAATAACCTGTCACGGAGTATTTCTTGAAAAAGGTTCAGTATTTATAGAAGTAATTCCGGAAGGCGAAGTAATGCTTGACTATCTCAACGTAACGAACAGTACGGCAATAAACAGTATAAGCTATCAGACAGATGATTTTTCCGTAAATCAGCGGATATCCATAGAAGCAAATAATCTGATAAAATTTCTTTCGGATAACTACGGAAAATATACCCTCACCGGACAATATGTATCGGGTGCGGATAACTCGGAAATTGAACTTATCCACGATATAACAGGACAATATCCGGCTATAAGATTCTCGACAGTAAACAATATCGAAGACACTTCAAACGTCAACGCCTGTATACAATGGCATCAGAACGGCGGTATAAATGGTATAACATGGGAATGGGATTCACCGTCGACAGCGTCTTCAATATATACTACAGAAAGTAATTTTTCCATATGGAACGCCATGACAGATTATGACATTTCAATGTCAACACAAGAGGAACTTTCAGACTTACATCTGAACGGTGTTATTTCCGACGACTGTTATAATATGGTTCTCGCTATGGACGACTTCGCCGAAAAACAACTTTTACCGTTAAAGGAAAACGGTGTGCCGGTTTTATGGAGACCGCTTTATGAAGCGTCACTGGGATATGATTCGGCGGAGGGTGCTGAATACTGGTGGGGGGCAGGTGGTGCAATTCCGTATCAGTGGTTATGGAATCTTATGTACAACCGCTATATGAATTATTTTGAACTTGATAATCTGATATGGGTATGGAACGGTATGAGCGATGTTTACGCCGTTGACCCGTCCACATACGATATAGCTTCTTATGACCTCTACACCAATACCGATAACTTCGGCAGTCGTTCCGGACAGCTTATGGCGGTACAGAAATACATAAGCAATAAGATTATTGCCGTCAGTGAATGCGACAATATACCCGATATAAATGCTATGTTCCGTGATAATTCCGTATGGTCATTCTTCGGACTTTGGAACGGTGAATATATTACCGACGAAAACGGTACATTTTCCGAACAGTACAACACTAAGGACGAACTTACAAAGGCGTATAATTCAGTAGGTTCGCTTACACTCGACGAGTATAAACTTCTCGCCGGTGGTGGTGAACTTCCGTCCGCTACAAGAAACTTTTCTGAAGAAATCGTACAGGAAGAACCTACTACAGAACCGGTACAGGAATACGGCTACATTGAGGACGAAGAAACTACTACAACGAAATACCTTGAAGACTACGATGACACCGCTGACAATTACGGCTATATCGAGGACGAGGAAACTACTACAACTGAATATGTTGACGATTACAATTACGACGGCTACGACTATAATTACGATTACGATTATGACTATGGGTACAGTGAATGGTAAGAAAAGAAAAACATGATATGCTGACAACGCCGGAGCAGGAAAAACTTCTGAACAAAATGCTGAATGAAATTTCCAGACCGGAAATAAAAACAGTAAGTTTCCGTATGAAAGATGTTTTAACGGTAATGCCGTTTTCTTCGGAACGTGATATGTTTATGCTTATGGAAGATGATTTCAGGAAATACGGTAAATCAGGGAAAAATTTCCATGAAATACGTACATATGCCTGTGATACGGTTATGAAAAAATCCGGTAATATAAGTCTTGAAAAAATATATGGAATTATTTCCAGAACTGCAAAAATAAAGGATATTTCCGGACTTGTTCAGCTTGAATGCGATTTACTGGAAAAATTTACAGTACCTCGTAACTGTGGAAAAATTCTCTATAAACAGGCAATATCCCATAAAAAGAAAGTAATAATTCTATGTGACGGAATATATCCGGAAAAACTGATAAAGAAAATACTTTCGGGTTGCGGATACGATAATTATGACGATATTGTTTTTTCGGACGATTTCGGCGATGTACTGAAAAAATCAGGTGTTTCACCGTCCGAACTGATACACATTGGCGGAAACGTCGAAAAAGATGTTGAAATACCTGTCCTGAATGGTACAAAGGCATTGTTACTTTCGCCGGAAGTGCCTTTAATGGTAAAATCCGGACGGTTAAGGGGATTCGTACAGGCGGAAAAACTTCTTGATATAGACAGTCCGGAATATCTCGCTTTAAGGTGTGCTTTCGGACTTTATGCAATGTACGCTTTCGATATACCACAGAATAAGGTTATAAAATCGGATTTCTGTAACAATCCGTATATGATTGGCTTCATTGTTTTCGGAACGCTTGATATTATCGGAGACTTCACACCGGAAACAGATTTACAACGTGAAATTTTATCTAATCTTGAAAAAAATCCGAAAATAATTCAGGGTAGGAATGATTTCAGGTATTTATACGAAAAATATTTCAGTGATTATGAAATATCCTGTACCGGCTGTGAACTGCCGTTTGTATTCCTTGAAAGACATTCCGCACCTGCTGACAGAAATTTCTTCCGTTCATGCATTCCCGACGGAATATACAAAAAATGGACAGAAAATATTACAGAACCTGAAATTTTGCCGGTGTACTCAAGACCCGTCAGGAAAAACGCTCTTTCAAAGATTGCCGACAAACTATTTCCGCCCAACACTAAAGTAAGAACAATTGCGGACAGGATTCTTGCTAAATCGCACCTATAAAACGACATTTATTTTTGTCGTCTACATTTTCTCCTATTTCCCGTGCTGAAAATATAAAAAGTCTGAAAATAATCTGTTGCACTTCCTTTGTATGCTATGATAGAATATACTTACTGAACAAAAGGAGGTACAAAAATGAACAATAAAATCAGAGTGCTTATCGGTGACGATTCCGCCGAAACAGGTGTAAGTGTTGCCAATAAGCTCCGTGAAAGAGGTATGTACGCATACACAAGAAGAAAAGATTGTAATGTCATTCTGGATTCCATAAGGAACGACCCGCCGGACGTTGTTGTTATTGACATCAATTTACAGAACGGTGATGTTCTGGCACTCATGAAAAAAGTACGTGAACAGGGTGTTAAATTCCCTGTTTTCGTAGTGACTTCCGCATACGATAACGAATTTATAGAACGTCAGGTTATGGAAAACGGTGCGTCAAAATTTCTGCTGAAACCGTATGATGCTGACGATTTGTGCAGTGCTATAAATTCGGCACTCGGCGACAGGGCAACAAGTTTGAGTGACGACATGGAAATAGTAGTCACTGATATAATACATCAGTTAGGCGTACCGGCACATATAAAGGGCTATCACTATTTAAGAACTGCTATACTGTATTCGATTGAAGATAAAACGCTTCTCGACAGCGTGACAAAATTACTGTATCCTACAGTCGCAAGCATATACGACACTACTTCTTCAAGAGTTGAACGTGCTATCCGTCACGCAATAGAAATAGCATGGGACAGGGGAAATGTCGATACACTAAATGCATTTTTCGGCTATACAGTGGATACCGGAAAGGGCAAGCCTACAAATTCCGAATTTATCGCACTCATTACGGATAAATTACGCCTCCGCTATAAGTCGGCACTGCGTAAGGTCTGATAACGGAAAAGCCGGTAAAATTCTGGAATTGTATATAGATATTTTTTTACATAAGGAGGATTTTTTACATGGCTTTCAGAAAAACAAGTATTTCTGAACTTTCGTTCAATCCGTTTGAAAAAATCGGCAAGGAATGGACTTTACTGACAGGCGGTAATGCCGAAAAATTCAATACCATGACGGCTTCATGGGGACAGTTAGGCGTACTATGGAACAAGAATGTTTTCACTTGCTATATCAGACCTAACCGCTATACATACGAATTTGTCGATAATGACGAATTTTTCACGGCGTCATTTTTCGGTGAGGAACACAGAAAAGCATTGACTTTTTGTGGTTCACATTCCGGAAGAGATTACGACAAAGTAAAAGAAACAGGTCTGACACCAGTTGAAATAGACGGTTGCATGACTTTTGAAGAAGCTGATATGGTTTTTGTATGCCGTAAACTCTATACTTATGACCAGTCCGCCGAAAACTTCACGACAAATGACGGTATACCGGAAAAATTCTACAGTACAGACCCTTATCACAGAGCATATATTTCAGAAATAACAGCAGTTTATGTTAATAATTAATAATTAAGAATGTATAATTCATAATTATGCGTGGATAACAAAAAACCGTGTACATTTAATGTATACGGTTTTTTTAAATTTATAATTCTTAATTATGCATTATTAACTATGAATTGAAAAAATTATCTCATTTTAGTTTTATAAAGCATGAACGCAAGTTCAAACGCACCTAAGACTATAAATACAAGCATAGTTTTCATAGTAGGCTTTTTAAGTCTGAACGGTGTTATAAAAGCAACTGCTATCAGAAGAAGTGTAGTTCCGTAGACAGTCGGAAACCATTCCGGACTTATTTCTTTATGAAATGCGTATACAACCGGCAGTATGAGTGCTACACTCGTTACCGGAAGACCCTCATATACTTTCCGGACATCTGTTGTATTTTTCTGGCGTTCCTCCTCGTTGACATTGAAGTACGCAAGCCTTATCACAGCACATAGCGGAAAGATTAGTAATATAGGAACATCATACCACTTGTGCATACCGACTGAATAGCCTATCACAGCCGGAAGAACTCCGAAACATATGGCGTCGCAGAGGGAATCTATCTGTATACCGAATTTCTTTTCACTTTCGGTACGGTCTTTTTTGGTACGTGCTATTTTACCGTCAAACATATCGCATAGTCCGGAAATCATAAGACAAGCTATAGCGTATTCCGGCTGAATACTGCCGTTTATACCCATAGCGAAAAACATTCCCATTACCGACGATATGAGACCCATATATGTAAGAATAACTGTATAGTTATAATAACCAATCATATTATATTAATCCTTAAAGAATAAATTTTCCGATAATTATATTACGGATTTCAGTTTTTTTCAGTAGTTTTCCTTTTTTTAGGAGCAGGTTTCTTTTTAGCGGAATTTTCACGGTTAGTACGTAACTGTTCCTGACGTTTCTGTTTGTCGTCGATATTCCTGTATGCCTGTTCATAGAAAAATTCCTGTGAATTTATGCGTTCAGCGTTATCTTCCGGAACGGCATGGACGTATGTTCCGTCATTCTGCATGATACGTGCCTTTACGTTATCGGACATCATAGTACGGAACATATCCCACAGACGTTTTTTCAGTTTGTCGTTTTCTACAGGTGTAGCGACTTCAACACGCCTTACTGTGTTCCTTGACATATAATCCGCTGAACCTATATAAATTTTCTGTCCGGTTGATTCGTCGCCGAAAATGTATATACGACTATGTTCAAGGAAACGTCCCACAATGCTACGGACTGTTATATTTTCGGTATATCCGGCGACTTTCGGAATAAGACAGCATATACCACGCACAACGAGTTCAATTTTAACGCCAGCCTGTGAGGCTTCAACAAGTTTTTTCATTATAGTACCGTCACATAAGGCGTTTACTTTCGCACCGATATAACCCTTACCACCGTTACGGGAAATATTAATCTGTTCGTCCATCATGTCAAGAATTTTGTTTCTTAAACATAACGGTGCTACAAGTAGTTTGTTTGTTTCCTCGACGACATTTCCGTTACTTAGACATTCAAAAACTTTTTCAGCGTCCTTAGCAATTTCCCTGTCAGTAGTAAGAAACATAAGGTCAGTATAAAGTGTGGAAGTTTTTTCATTGTAGTTGCCAGTACCTATCTGTGTGAGATAGTCATAATTATCGCCGGTGGACTTTCTTTTTATAAGAAGAAGTTTTGAATGTGTCTTGTAATCCCTCATGCCGTAAATGACTTTCACGCCTGATTTCTGGAGGACTTTAGACCATTCAATATTGTTTGCCTCGTCAAATCTTGCACGGAGTTCAATCATGACAAAAACTTCCTTACCGTTTTCGGAGGCTGTACAGAGAGCGTCAATAACTTTACTGCCTTTCGCCAGACGATAAAGTGTTATTTTTATTGAAGTAACTTTCGGGTCAACGGCACATTCCTGAAGAAGACGTATAAACGATGTGTTAATTGATTCAAACGGATAACTCAATATCATATCTTTCTGCTTTACCTGTGAGAATACAGAACGATTGTCAGCGAGTGCAACAGGTTTACGTGGCATACGCTGTATGTAATGAAGTTCCGGATTTTCGTCGAGTTCCTGTAACTGAAACAGATATGACAGGTCAAGAGGTATTCTCGATGTAAAAACACGTACATTTTTAAGTTTAAGTTTTTTGCAGATATAGTCAAGAGCTTCCCGACTGAAATCGTCGGATATTTCAAGCCTTACCGGAGCGAGTTTCTTTCTTTTTGCGACAAGTTCTTCCATACGGTCACGGAAATCAGCACCCTTACCCGATACCATAATATCAGCGTTTCGGGTTACTCGTATTATAGCCCTGTCGAGAACCTTATAGCCCTTGAAAAGCAGATGTGCAAAATGTAAAATGACTTCTTCCTCAAGAATGAAACGTTTTCCGCCTGCCCCTAACGGTATAATTCTTTCGCTGTGTTCGTGACCTATCGGGACAATGCCTATTGATACGCCTTTCTTGACGTTTAATTGGACTACTGCATATAATTCCTTGTTTTTCAGGAACGGAAACGGCAGGGAATTATTTACAACCAGTCCGGAAACAAACGGTTTAATTTCACGTCTGAAATATAATTCAAGAAAAATTTTTTCTTCACTGGTAGCGTTATTGAAAGAAACGTGTTCAAAACCGTAATGGTTAAGTTCGGACATGGTTTTTCTGTAGGTATCTTCAACAACAGGCTGTAAACGTCTGACGGCAGTAAAAATAGCGTCAAGCTGTTGAGACGGATTCATACCGGATTTACTGTCTTTTTTGTTACTGCCTGATTTTTCGGCATCGGTGATAGAGCCTACACGTACCATGAAAAATTCGTCAAGATTACTCTGATATATAGCCGAAAATGAAAGTCTTTCAAGTAAGGGATTATTTTTGTCGGAAGCCTCTTCAAGAACACGCTTATTGAATTTAAGCCAAGAAAGCTCCCTGTTTTCGAGATATTCCATATAATTCTCCTGTCTGCCGTATTTACGGCAAAAAAAATAAGTTTGATATGTAATTTTATTATATAACTTTTATGACTTTCTGTCAAGAAAATTTTTATTGAAGAAATCCGGAAAAATTTCCCTGTAGTTGATTGTATCAAAGGTTGTACCGTAAGCCTCGGCGAGGTGTGCGGTAGTAAGTACACGCTGTCCGTTGTATTCAACCGGTATAAGTTTAAGTTTATTTATTTTTTCTTTTTCTTTTATAATTTTTAGATGATAATATATATGTTGATTTATTTATTTTATTATATATACATTCAAAAGCAGGTATTAATGTATTAATAACATTATATAAATTATCAGTTATTGATTTTTCTATACTATTTATAATATTATCTGTTCTGATAACAGAGTTATTTTCGATATCATCTATTTTTTGTTTTAATACTTCTAATTCCTGATATATTATATCATTCCTTTTTTCTGACATCTCAAGTTTCTGATAAATTATTACATTTCTTTTTTCGGACATCTCAAGTTTCTGATAAATCATTACATTTCTTTTTTCGGACATTTCTAGTTTTTGTTCTAACACTTCCAATTTATGATATATATCTTCGTTGTAGAGTTTACTTATTTCCCTGACCCTGAAATAAGTATCAACAAGGAATTCATAAACCTCCCACGCCTTGTCAGTATTGAGGCTCTTTGCGTGAAGTAATGCACCCCTTTCTGTCCAGAGATACAGACACGGAGTACGTTTGTTAACTACACCGAAATTTTCGGTGTAGTTCTTAAATGCCTTTAATTCGGCACCTGTAAGGCAAAAATAGTGTACTCCCTCGATGTAACGTGATTTGTTGTTGTTAAAATTATCAGTGATAGTTTTTGTTGTTGTTTTGTAAGCCTCCGCAAGCTGTGCGGTAGTAAGTACACGCTGTTGGCTGTACTCAATTGGTGTAGGTTTAAATTCTTTCATTTACAATACTCCTTTTTAAAATATATTTGTAAATTACAATTATTTACACAATATGAGGTTAAAAGAAAAAAAAATTTGCCATGCCTCAAAAAGACTTGACAAATCTGAAATCTTATGATATAATAAAACAGTCATAAGACAAATGAAGCCTTTTGTTGTGTATTTGATTGTAGTTTAGCAATTACATTGTATCACACTGAAAGGCTTTTGTCAACCCCTTTTCTGAAACATTTTCCGGAAATGTATTTTTTTTGCATTTCGCTTGTAAATTTACAATTATCAATATATAAAACAACGGTTCTCCGAAGAGAACCGTTTTTATTATCATTCAACGAATTTTGCGGAAATAATTGTATAGCCGTATGGTTTTATCTCGACTGTATTGTCTTCAAAATATCCGCATACTGCTCCGAAGTCCTTGAATCTCGGCATGAGTTCCGGAATATTTTCAATTCTTATATCGTCGCAACTCCTGTTGACGAATACTATAGAATCAGTATCGCCCTGACGTGTAAACGCTACAACACGTTCGTCGAAAACTTCTGTATCATTGAGTACAAAATAAGTTCTGCCCTCTTTCATGGTAGGAAGTGATTTCCTTATTCTGCTAAGTTCCGAAACGTATTCAATAAGTTCCTTGTCCTCGTTGCCCCACGGATAACATCTTCTGTTAAACGGGTCTTTATATCCCTGTAAACCTGCTTCGTCGCCGTAATAGATACTCGGTACACCTGGCAGGAAGAACATAAGTGCCATAGCGGCTTTTAACATATTCTTACCATTAGCGTACTGCTGTTCATTTAGATACTTTTCAGCCATCCAGTCTTTGCTTTTGTCGTCGCAGTTTTCACCGCCGAGACGGTTTATAGCACGTTCAATATCGTGTGTGGAAACGAAATTCATAAGGACATCAACCGTCGGTTTCGGATAATTTTCAACTATAGTCATTATGGAATATATGAAATTCTTTACACTACCGCCTTTTATATAGCTGATAATAGCTTCCCTGAACGGATAGTTCATGACAGAATCGAGTTGTTTTCCGAGAAGATAACGACGCTTTACACCATAACTTTCCTTATTGGAGGCATCTTCCCATACCTCACCGATAACTATTTTATCTTCGCCGTAATCCTTTACACTTCTTCTAAGATTGTTAAGGAACTGGTCAGGGAGTTCGTCGGCTACGTCAAGTCGCCAACCGGCTGCACCTTTCGAGAGCCAGTATTTCAGTACACCCTCGTCACCGCATATAAATTCCGTATAACTTTCATTGTTTTCCCATACGTTCGGGAGCGTATCAATACCCCACCAAGCTTCATATACATTCGGATAATTTATAAAGCTGTACCACTTATAATAGGGACTTTCCGTTGTATTGAATGCTCCTATAGGTTCGTATCTGTTGAACTTATTGAAGTAAACGCTGTCCGCACCGGTATGTGAAAATACACCGTCAAGGATTACTGAAATGCCGTACTTTTTGGCTTCCGTGCAGAGTTCTTCAAAATCGTCGTTAGTACCTAAAAGCGGGTCAGCTTTCATGTAGTTTGCGGTATTGTAACGGTGATTTTCATGCGATTCAAAAATAGGGTTGAGGTATATACAGGTAACGCCTAAATCGTGCAGATAGCCTAATTTTGACTGTATACCGGCAAAATCTCCGCCGAAATAGTCGTTATTCCATACGTGACCGTTCTGGTCTGGTCTGTAGTACGGAGTTTCACCCCATTCACGCATAACACGGTCAGACGGTACATTTTCATGGACTTTTCCGCTTTTACAGAACCTGTCCGGAAAAATCTGATACATAACGCCACCCTTTAAGAAATCCGGCGTATTATAGTTTTCGTCGTATACAGTAAGCTGAAATAAATCGCCGTCATCAATGTTACCTTCGTGACAGTTTATCTTTTTTATATAGTGACGTATTCCGCCACTGGTATATGAAAAATAGTAGTAATGGACATCTGTATAACGTGGTTTGTAGCTTGTTGAATACTGATTGTATTCGTCAGTTTCTTCCGTGAGTTCCATATTAAGAAAGCGTTCCTTGAAACCTGTTCTGAAAAGTACAAGTACCGGTGGGAAATCAAGATTTATGTTTTTCGGAAGTCTCACCGAAAAATTACAGGTTTCGGCTCTTTTTATAGCTCCGAATACGGATTTATAATTAAGATTCCATGTATCATAGATAGGTGTCATATAAAAAAATCTCTCCTTTATATCAGATATATCAAAATAAAGGGGACGGAAATTTAATTCAGTCCCCTTTTTTTCGGGTATATATTCAGTTATTTATTATTTAAGATGCCATATATTTTCAGCGTATTCAGTAACAGCACGGTCAGCGGAGAATATACCTGCTCCGGCGATATTATTCAGTGACATCTTAGCCCACTTCATAGTATCGTTGTAACATTCTGTACTGAACTTCTGCGCACGTCTGTAGTCGTCGAAGTCCGCAAGTACCATATAAGGGTCACGGTCTTTGAGTGAGTTTGCAACGTCATTGAAAGTACAGCCGTTTATACCGTGATACATACGTTCAATAGCCTCGTGAATAACTGGATTGTTATGGAAGTATTCTGTCGGTCTGTAACCACGTGCCTTAAGAGCATTTACTTCCGGAGTTTTCATACCGAAGATAATGTTATTGCCTTCACCGGCAGCCTCGTTGATTTCAATGTTAGCACCGTCGAGAGTGCCAAGTGTAACAGCACCGTTCAGCATAAATTTCATGTTACCAGTACCGGAAGCCTCCGTACCGGCAAGTGAAATCTGTTCAGAAATTTCAGAAGCAGGCATAAGAAGTTCAGAAAGAGTTACACAGTAGTTTTCGAGGAATACAACCTGTAATTTCTGATTGATTTTAGGATTCTTTCTTATTTCTTCGGAGATAGCCCATATTAATTTGATAATCTGTTTAGCGAGGTAGTAACCAGGGGCAGCCTTAGCAGCGAAAATATAGGTCTTAGGTGTATAATCAGCGTCCGGATTTGCAAGTAAATAAGCATAATCGGCAAGGATATTCATTACATTAAGGTGCTGTCTCTTGTACTCGTGGAGACGTTTAACCTGAACATCAAAAATGCTGTCGGGATTGAGGACAATTCCCATATTATGCTTAACGTATTTTGAAAACTTCTTCTTGTTTTCTTTCTTGACATCTGTAAGCATTTCAAGTACAGTCTTGTCGTTCTCGAATGCACGGAATTTTGAAAGTTCGGAAGCATCTTTAATAAACTTATCGCCGATAGTTTCTGTGAGCAGGTCAGTAAGTCCCTTATTTGACTGTAATAACCATCTTCTGTAAGCGATACCATTAGTGACATTCTTGAATTTTTCGGGAGTATTATTAAATTCGTCATTGAAAACGGAATCCTTGATAATTTCAGAATGGAGTTTTGAAACGCCGTTTACGCTATGTGACGCAGCCACACAAAGAGTAGCCATATGAATCTGATTATCCTTGATAATTGACATTCTTGTAGTCTTGGCACTGTCGTGACCGTTTCTTTCCATGAGTGACTGACAATATCTGTTGTTTATCTCAACAATAATTGAGAATATTCTCGGGATTACATTCTTTACAAGGTTTACGTCCCACTTTTCGAGAGCCTCAGCCATAACAGTATGATTTGTATAAGCGAAAGTCTTAGTAACAATATCCCAAGCCTTTTCCCACGAGTAACCGCAGTCGTCAAGGAGTATACGCATAAGTTCCGGAATAGCGAGTGTCGGGTGTGTGTCGTTGATATGGATTGCTACCTTATCAGCGAGATTTTCAAGAGTTCCATATACGTTCATGTGATTGTTGACAATATCACCTACGGCAGCGGCACAAAGGAAATACTGCTGACGAAGTCTTAATGATTTACCTTCAGCGTGATTGTCGTTAGGATACAGAATCTTTGAAATAGCGTTTGCTATGGCGTTCTGGTTGATAGCCTTATCATAGAAGCCCTGATTGAACATTTCCATGTCAAAGCCGGGGGCTTTTGCAGACCACAGACGGAGTACGGAAACACCCTCTGAACCGTAGCCGGAAACATACATATCATACGGAGTAGCTATAACTGTATTATAGTTTACGTGGGAAATGTAATGACCGCTCTTATCCCAGTATTCCTGAAGTTCGCCCTCAAAATGAACATCTATAGCGAGTTCCGGACGTGGCACGAGCCATGCAGAGCCACCAGGAAGCCAGTTATCCGGAAGTTCAGTCTGCCAGCCGTCCTGTAACTTCTGCTGGAAAATACCGTATTCATAGCAGATAGAATGACCCATAGCAGGCATAGCAGTAGTAGCGAGACCGTCGAGGTAACAGGCGGCGAGACGTCCGAGACCACCGTTTCCGAGACCGGCATCAGGTTCCTGTTCATAGATTTTGTCAAGATTTATACCGTCGTGTGCAAGCATAGCTTTTACGTCGTCAACAAGACCGAGGTTATAGAGACTTGTTTTAAGTGAACGACCCATAAGAAATTCCATTGAAAGATAATAAATCTGTTTTCCGCCAACGGAATGAGTATGATTCATGAAATTCTGTCTTTTCTTGCCGAGAATATCAACAATAATTGAAGAAAGCACCTGATATACCTGTTTGTCGGAAGCCTCTTCGGGAGTTACGTTGAAAAGAGCGTGTAACTTTTCAAGGAAAGACTGTTTAATGTTGTCCATAATCGGATTAACTTTTTTTTCTGACATAATTTTTCTCCTATCTGCCGTACATAACGGCGTTTTACTGTAAGTATACTGCCGGAACGTTTTTAAAAAAAAACTTCTGAAAAACTCCGGAAATATAATTACATTGAGTATACTATATATTTTATCATGTTTATGTGATTTTTTCAATTGTAAAAACTGACAAATTTTTATCAACGATTTACAGATATTAACAAAAAAAGTAATAAAAATCAACATATGCCGTCGGAATGTCTTTTTTTCAATTCATAATTACGTACCTTTTTTTGCTTGCAATGGAAAAAGGAATATGCTATAATAAAAACATCTAAAAAATTCATGGAGGTACTTTATGAACTCTGACCCTTATGGGAACTTGAAAAAAATTTAAAATCCGGACAGTAGCTGTAGTTCCCGATGCTTCTGACCGGAAAATCCGTGAAAGGAGCATTTTTAATATGATAAACTTCTACACATCTGATAACGGCGTATTATGCCCATGCAACGAACGAATTGACGGTTGTTGGGTATCGGTAATAAACCCTACTCCGCAGGAAGTCGAGGAACTCATTGAAGTGTACGGTCTCGACAGTGGTTTTGTGCGTTCTTCCGTCGACGAGGAAGAATCCTCACGTATAGAGTGCGAAGACAATCAGACACTTGTAATAATAGATACTCCGGTATCTGCTATGGACGGCGAGGAAACAAGACTATTCTATACACAACCGTTAGGAATTATTATCACCGATAAAAACGTTTTTACTATATCCGTCAAGGAAACACAGGTACTCAAAGAGGCTACCGACGGCAGTATACGTAATCTTAAACCGGCATTCAAGACAAGATTCGTATTGCAGTTACTGCTTAGAATCGCCGCATTGTTTCTGTTGTACCTGAAACAGATTGATAAAATATCTACATCAGCGGAGCAGGAACTTCACGACGCTATGAAAAATGAACTCCTTATGCAGTTACTCGCCCTTGAAAAATCCCTCGTATACTTTTCGACGTCCTTAAAAGCCAACGAAGCTACTATTGAAAAAATATTCCGTGGACGTGTGATACGTCTCTACGAAGAAGACCAGGATTTACTCGAAGACCTCCTCATTGAAATAAAACAGGCTATTGAAATGTCAAATATATATACAAGTATTCTCTCCAATATGATGGACGGCTTTTCTGCGATAATCTCGAATAATCAGAATATTGTAATGTGGAGACTTACTATAATAACAGTCATACTGGAAATACCTAATATAATATTTGCGTTCTATGGGATAAATACAGTAGATTTGCCGTTACCTTATACGTGGTTTGCGATTCTGCTTATGGTAGTTCTTACCGGTATGACGGCTTTTATCCTGCTGAAATGGAAAAACAAGTAGGACAATTAATAATTCATAATGCATAATTCATAATTAAAGGGGGTGAAAACTTATGAAATCAAAAAAACTTAATATTATAGGTACACTTGCTGTATATGCAGTTTTATTCAGCCTTATTGCCGGATTTATCTACTTTGATACACATTATACTGTAATAAATAAAAAAATCTTCAGGAATGATATTAAGACAATAACAGGCACTAACCTTACAAAAAAAGATGATATTGACTGTTTTATAAATTTTAATATTACCGATATAAGAGAAGTAAACAAATGTACTGAACTTGAGGAAATGAATTTATTAAGTGCCAGTGATAATATAATTTCCAAATTAAACGATTTTCATAATCTTAAATATTTAACGATAATGAATTCTGATATAAGCAGTGCGGACTGTGAAAAAATAAGTCAGTTTGATAATCTGCAATCATTGGAGATTCATAATGCTGATGTTGATTTTAAAGGCTTTAATAGTGATACAATTTCGTATATAGAATTATGGGGATATATTAAGGCTAAAAATTTTGAAGTATTATCTGAATGTGAATCACTTAAAAATATACTTGTATGGTCTTCAGAAATTCATGACAATAATATTATAGAAGATATTTCAGTATTTACAGACTTTGATTATATTGAATCATTGAGTTTATCTATAGACAGGATAGAAGATATATCCGGTATTTTGGAAATGGATTCCTTAAAGACATTGGAAGTTAAAAAAGATGCTATTTCAGAAGATAACGTGAAATTACTGGAAGATAAAGGCGTTACCGTTACTTACTATTGAGGAGTTAATAACTATGAAAGCAAAAAAATTTAAAATTATAGGTATATTCATTATTATAGTATGCCTTATATATTACAATACGCATTATGCAAAAATTGGCAGTAGAACATTTAAAACTGATGTCAAAGAAATAAACTTTGTGGATTTAGATAACAACAGAAATATCAGACAATTAAATAAATGCCGTGAAGTTGAAAACCTTTTTATAACAGCAAACAAGGAAAATTCATTTTCTAAACTCCGCAATTTTCATAATCTTACTCTTTTAATGATAGCTAATTGTAATATAAGCAGTAAAGACTGTGAAAAAATAAGTCAGTTTGATAAACTGGAAAATCTGTATTTTAATTGGTGTGATATTGATTTTACAGGTTTTAACAGTGATACAATTTCTTATATACAGTTATATTCAAGTGATATTAAAAATTTTAAACCATTAGCGGAATGTAAATCACTTAAAGACATATGTATAGTCGATTCAACAATTTCTGATTGTATTATCAAAGAAAATGACAAAAAGTATGTTATGAAAGACAGTTCAATATTTGCCGATTTTGATTATCTTGAAGAATTATGGTTATCATATGTAAACAGCATAGAAGATATATCGGGTATTCTTGAAATGGATTCCTTAAAGACATTGAAAGTTAAAAAAGAAGCTATTTCAGAAGATAACGTGAAATTACTGGAAGATAAAGGCGTTACCGTTACTTACTATTGAGGGGGAATAACTATGAAAGCAAAAAAACTTAAAATTATAGGTATAGCCGTTATGACTGTAGTTATAGTATGCCTTATTGCCGGATTTATCTACTTTGATAAACATTATGCGGTAATAAATAAAAAAATCTACAGAAATGATATTAAGACAATAAGAGGCACTAACCTTACAAAAAAAGATGATATTGACTATTGGATAGATTTTGACATTACCAATATAAGAGAAGTAAACAAATGTACTGAACTTGAGGACATGGAATTAGAACAGGCTAAAGAAAACACAATTTCACAACTTAACGATTTTCCTAATATGAAGTACTTAGAGATATTTCTTTCTTATATAGGCAGTGCGGATATTGAAAAAATCAACTCATTTAATTTAGAAGAATTATACATACACGATTGTTTTGATGTTGATTTTACAGGTTTTAACAGTGATACAATTCCTAAAATAATAATACTTTTAAGTGATATTAAAAATCTTAAACCATTAGCGGAATGTAAGTCAATTAAAGATTTATCTATAATAGCTTCAACAATTCCTGATTATATTATAGAAGAACCTTTCAGAAATTATGTTTTGAAAGACAGTTCAATATTTGCGGATTTTGATTATGTTGAAAATTTATATTTATCTTTAGACGAAATAGAAGATATATCGGGTATTTTGGAAATGGATTCCCTGAAAGTGTTAAAAGTTCATGAAGGAGATATTTCAGAAGATAACGTGAAATTACTGGAAGATAAAGGCGTTACCGTTACTTACTACGAAAACTGAATATTATCTGAAACTTCCTGTCATGAACGGGAAGTTTTTTTTACGGTAAAGTGAGAGTTTTTAACGTTCTGAACGTCAAATAATATGAAAATTGAAATAATCTCTTGCATTATCGGAAAAAGTATAGTATAATGGTTAATGATAAAATAGGGGATTACAGCTTATAAGGCTTTTTTTCAAATTTCAAAATCTTTCCCCTTAGAAAAGGAGGCATAAATTTTGTCCAAATCAAAAACCGGCTCAAAGCAGAAGCCGGCATTTACCGCATCAGATGTTATAGCGTCGAAAACTAAAGTGAAGTACAAACCACTTTATTACGTTTTAGCATTCCTGATACCTGCTCTGCTTACACTCATAGCGTATGCCTTTTTCGGCATCTACCCATTTAACGAACGCTCCGTACTCGCCCTTGACCTAAACGGACAGTATATCTACTACTTTGAGGCTATCCGTGACGCTTTCTGGGGTGACGGTAGTGTGTTCTATAACTGGAGCCGTAACCTCTCCGGCGAATTTATGGGTATAACTGGTTACTACCTTGCAAGTCCCTTTACACTGATAGTCATTCTCATGCCGAGAAGTATGCTCCTTGAAGCCATGATGATTATGCAGTTATGTAAAGTCGGTACAGCAGGACTTACTTTCTGTATATATGCACAGAAATCTAAAAATGTTCCGGCAATGCAGTCGATACTGTTTTCAACAATGTACGCCCTTATGAGTTATGTTGCAATACAGCTTATTGACCCTATGTGGATTGACGGACCTGTTTTTCTCCCGCTTATAATACTCGGTGTGGAATACCTTATCGACGACGGCAGAAAACTGAATTATATAATTCCGCTTGCCGTAATGTTCGTAGCAGAATTTTATATCGGTTACATGATTGCGATTTTTGTAGCGATATACTTCTTCTACTATCTGTTCTTCGGTACAAAACGGAAGTTCAGGAATGCCGGTGAGTATTTCAAGACATTTGTGCGTATGGGACTGTCTACAATAGTAGTCCTCATGTGCAGTATATTCATGATACTGCCGGTTTATAACGGACTTTCAAACGGTAAATTCAACTTCTCCGAACCGGATTTCAGTTACAAGCATATGTTTGAGTTACTGGAACTTATATCAATAATGTTACCGAATCAGTATTATTCAGTAAACGTCGACGAAGGTTCAAGAATGTACGGCAGACCGGAAATTTACTGCGGTGTGCTTACTCTTACACTTTTACCGCTGTTCTTCATGAACAAGAAAATCAAGACTAACCGCAAAATAGGTTACGGACTTCTTACAATCATAATGATTACAAGTATGTATGTCAAGCCGATAAATATGTTATGGCACGGTGGACAAGACCCTAACTGGTTGCCATACAGATATTCATTCATTGTATCGTTCATATTTGTTGCAATGGCTGCTGAAGCGTTCTCGAATCTTGACGGCTATAAACTTCCGGTAGGACATGCTGTAGGAGTTTTCGCCGGTATAGCTGTACTTGTGGCGTTCTTCAACGAACGTATGCCGAAATACAACTACAATCAGGACAAATACAAGTACGTTGCAACAGTACCTTACAAAACCACTGAAACATATCACAGTGACACTCATGAAGAATTATGGTTAGGTACGCTTGTATTCGGTACACTTCTTGCAGCGGTATATCTTATATATCTGTACTTCTACAGTAACGCCAAGAAAAAATCTGCAAAAAATGCAATGTCAATAGCGGTTGCGTGTCTCGTATTCTTCGAGGCTGGATATAATGCTTATGATACTTTCAAGAAAATAAACAAGGAAGTTGCATATTCCGACAAATCCACATATGACGAAATAATGTCAGCTCCGGACGTTGTGAATTATCTTGAAGATTATGACGACGGCTTCTACCGTGCGGAAAAAACATATCAGCGTTGTGTAAATGACAATCTCGCATACGGTCTGAAAGGTATATCGCATTCAAGTTCCGTAATGAACGCAAAGGCAATCAACTTCGTCGACGCATTAGGTTACTTCATACAAAGTTATGAAACACAGTACAAGGGAAATAATGTCGTTGCGGATTCGCTTTTAGGTATCAAGTACGTTATAGATGACCCTAACAGAAATTCTGGTAATCGTTCACTGCTTGACCCGTTCTATGAAAAAGTCACCGAAACAACCTATATCAACAACAACGGCAATGAAACTACTCTTGACATCTACGAAAACAAAGACGCTCTTTCAGTCGCATACGGTGCAAGTGAAGAGTTACTCATGTTAGGACACCTCGGCAATGATAACCAGTTCAACAGCATGAATATTTTCCTTAGTACGCTTACAGGAAATACAGATTTCCAGACTTCCGAAACAGGTGCTATTACAATAAACGGTTTCAAGGAATATTACAAGCGTATCGAACCGGAAGCATATGAGGGTGATTCCGTATTTGACCCTAATCAAGTCAGACACAGTATTTATTCACCTACTGACGAAGACGGAAATGTTATTCAAAGCAAGGTACACCACGCTTATGACGCACTCCCGAACGCTATTGACCCTGTTGTAAATATGCATATCAAAACTCTTTATGACGGTCCCGTATATATGCACATAGACAGCGATTTCTATAAGGGCGTAAATATATGGGTATCCACCGACAAGGACGAAAACGGCAATTACTACAATCATCAGGAATACGGAAACTACCTCAAAGACCACATAAGACCTATCGTAAGACTTGGTTCATATGATGCCGGTACTGAAATTGAAGTACGTTTCACAATCACGAAAACTGAAGGCAGTGCAAATTACGTCGGCTCTAATGAACACTTCATGTTCAAACAGAACGGTGGTTTACAGCTTTATAACCTCGATTACGAAGCATTCCACAACGACATCGAACAGCTTAAACAGCACCAGTTTATAGTGGATACAGAAGTATCAAACGACAGGTATCTTGAAGGTACTGTAAATATCGCTGAAGGTCAGATGTTATTCACTACAATTCCGTATGAAGACGGCTGGACACTCAAAATAGACGGCAAAAAAGCTAATAATCTTATAACAGAAATCAAGAATGAAGACGGCACTGTACGTTACCAGAACAACTCCGACATTGACACCGGAACAGTCATAGCACTTGAATCAACTATCGGACTTAAACTTCCTGCCGGTGAACATACTATCACTATGAAGTATACACCCCCTGGTTTTAATCTCGGTATGTTTACCCTTATTCTTGGTATCGGAATAATTGTACTTTTCTATATGTACGACAAAAAGAATAATGAAGTTCTCATAGCAATCCGGAAAGAAAAGGAAAATCCGGAATCTGCAACCAATGAAGAATCCGGCAAGAAAAAAGTACAGATTATCAAGACTAAAGGTGCAGTAGCTGAACAGGAACTCGTTCAGAAAAAACCCGATAATAATGACGAATCCGACGATGACGAAACAGACCAGAAAGACAAAGAATAATTAAAAAAATTCCTCTGTCACACCGACAGGGGAATTTTTTTCCCACGATTATATTATTAAAATATTTTTGTTATTAAAAATCAGATAATTATTACGGATTCTTTATTGAAAAATATTTATACAATATTGCCAAAATATGACCGTTAAATTTGTACGCCGTAATTTGTAGAAAATGCACATATTGTATTGACTTTTTTCTACTAATATGATAAAATTAAATTGGCATATAATTATGTTCTTAAAAAATTTGAATTATGGAGGGTACTGGCAATGTACAATAAATCAAAAGGATTCAAGCGTATAGTAAGCCTTTCGGCAGCTGCTGTATGCATGATGTCCGCACTTAATTTCGCACCGCTTAATGACAAGATGTCCGCTGACGCCGCCGACGATATTATGACGGCTTTTGAAATCACAAAGAATATGAAAATCGGTTGGAACTACGGTAACTCACTCGACGCTGTAGGTAAATCCGGTCTCGATTCTGAAATTGCATGGGGTAATCCGAAAGCTACTCAGGAAACTTTCGACGCTGTAAAGGCTAAAGGTTTCAATACCGTAAGACTTCCTACTACATGGTATCAGCACCTCGACGCTTCCGGTAAAATTGACCCCGAATGGATGGCTCGTGTCCGTGAAGTTGTTGACTACTGCTACAAGAATGATATGTATGTTATCCTTAATATCCACCACGAAGAATGGATTAACAGACCCGATTTTGATAAGGCTTATGACGAAATGTCCGCACAGCTTAAAAATATCTGGAAACAGATTGCCGAAGAATTCAAGGACTATGACCAGCATCTTATTTTTGAGGGTATGAATGAACCTCGTGCCGCCGGTACAGATTACGAATGGTGGTTAGCTCCTGGCGCTCCTACTGAAAAACTCTTTGAGGTTGTAAACAAACTTAATCAGGATTTTGTAGACACCGTAAGAAGTGTAGAATCACCGTATAAGGATACAAGACTTTTATCTTGTCCGCCGTACTGTGCTTCAGGTAGCGACATTAATATGATGTCCGGTCTTAAAATTCCGAATGACCCATATGTAGCTGCTTCCGTACACGCTTATTCACCGTATGATTTCTGTATGGGTGACGGCAATCACAATACATTCTCCGAAACATACGCCACAGACCTCGAAGGCATTTTAAAGAATATCCGTAAGACATTCATTGATAACAACATTCCGGTTATTCTCGGCGAATTCAGTGCCTCAAACTTCAATAACACAGAGGCTCGTTGCGAATGGGCTACAGCATACATTTCACTTGCAAAGAGTTACGGTTTCCCATGTGTACTCTGGGATAACGACGCAAGAGGTAATTCAGACCAGTCCGAAGCACACGACTACCTCGACAGAGACACTAATACATGGTACGAAGATTCAGGTCAGGTTATAGATGCTATGATGGCTGTACACGCTGACGATTCTATAGTATGGGGTGCTAAAGACTTCACAACACAGAAGCAGTACAAACATGACGATATTTCAAAGGGTACGGAAATAAAAAATACTGCCGGTGATTACGACAGCAGTGTAGACGGTAAAGAGGGTTCACCTGCTCAGATTATAAAATTCGCTGAATTTAAGGATAAGGATATTGCCGTACAGTACAAAGGCGGAGACCCTGAACTCGCATTCATGGACGCCGATTGGGGTGGCTGGACTACCGTTAAACCTTACTACATAGACGAAAAGAACGGTATAGCTTACTTCTCATCTGACGATATTGCTAATGCATGGGGTGATACTTCCACTCTTAACAGCGTTATAATAAGAGCTAACGGCAAGACTACTGTTATAAAGTCTGCTATTGTTAATAAGGGCGTACTCGTTGATACTCCCGAAAAGCCTAAGCCGACTGGTACAACTACTACTACACAGACAACTTCCAGCAACGGCAGTACAACAACTACTACAACTACAGTTACAGGAGATTTTGTATTTGATGTCATAAAACTTCCTGTTGAACTCAAAGGCGAAAAAACTCTTAAATTCACAATAGAGGGTACAGCTACAGCTTCCGTCGGCGGTGGTATCTGCTACGAGGCTGACGAATGGACTTCTATTGACTGGAGCGGTAATGTAGGTAAAGACGGTAAACTTGAAGTTGAAGTAGATGTTTCAAAGATTCCGGCTTCCGTAAAGAATGTTGAAATTCAGATATGGTGGTCAAATGTATGGAACAGCGAAACAAAAACTTCCACAGATACCCCTGCTAAACTTTCAATAGGTTCTGCTCCAAAGCCTACAGATTCAGACGTAAAAGCCGGTGACGCTAACGGTGATGGCGAGGTAAGTTTAGCAGATGCTGTATTTATAATGCAGGCTGTCGCAAATCCGGACGAATACACGATTACAAACGTCAACGCCGCTGACGTAGTAAATCACGGCGACGGTATAACTTCTACAGACGCTCTTGCTATTCAGCTTGTTGGTATCAGTCTTTTAAGTGCTGAAGACCTCCCGACAACTTCCGAAGTAATTGACGCTTTACTAAAAAAATAAACTGAATTAAAAAAATAAAAAACTCTCTGTTTTCTGAAAACAGGGAGCTTTTTATTATAAAAAAATTAATTTTAATGGTTGAATAATCCCGAAAACCGTGCTATAATATAATCTGTAAAAAGGAGGATTTTTTTATATGAATTTTGAAAAACTTGAAAAAAATATCACCGACAACATCAAGGAAGCACAGATAAAACTCGGATTCGATAACAGACCTATCAGCCTGAATTATACGGAAAATTCGCTGAAAAACCTGCTCCGGACTGACAACATAAAAAACGCTCTCGGAAAATTTCCGGAAACAGTCCGTGATACCCTCGGTGATGTTACTTTCCGTGAAATAAAAGACGGTTACTGTGTGACAGTATCAGCTACCGGAACATCTTATATTAACAGTCTCGGCGGATATGAATTTCTTACGGAATTTATAAATACTATCCGGAATCATGGAGTTTCCGTTGAGGAAGTTTTTTCCGTATTCAGAAAGTATTCCAGTAACGTAATCATTGAAGAAAAAAATAATGACGAGTTCAATTATCTCGTATATTTCGCCGACGGTATACCCGACAAATACTTATACTGCCTGACCGTCGAGGAAGAAATTGACGGTCATTTACACATAACATATCACCGCTTTACCAGAGAAGATTACGAAGAATTAGGCTTCTGACGGAAATTTTCCACATATTCAGCGTCAAAAACAGGATATTTTCTGTATCATTGTTGATTGACATTGATTTCCATGCATGATATAATTAATCTGTCAGCATATTGACAGGCTTTTCTGCGTATAAAGTATAAATGCCTTAAAATAAACTATATGGAGATAACCAATGTACAAAACAGTAAACAATATCAGGATAAATTATGAACAGAAAGGTTCAGGCGATTTGATAGTACTTCTTCACGGCTGGGGAAGTAATATAAAACTTTTCGCAAACCTTATCGAATTACTTTCAAGAAAATATACCGTCGTGGCTATGGATATGCCCGGATTTGGTGAAAGTCAGGAACCACCGTCGGCATGGTGTGTGGACGATTACGTTGACTTTGTAATTGATTTCCTCAAAGACTACGACAATAAAGAAATCATGTTCTTAGGACATTCTTTCGGCGGACGTGTAATTATTAAACTTAACAGCCGTGAAAATTTACCATTCCGGATAAGTAAAGTGATACTCGTCGACAGTGCCGGAATTATGCCCCCTAAATCGAATAAAAAGAGTTTCCGGACTTACTACTACAAATTCGGAAAGGCAATACTTTCTAACGGACTTGTACAGAAAATAGCCCCCGACGCTCTTGAAAACTTCCGTAAGAAAATGGGTAGTGCCGATTATGCCGCCGCCTCACCGTTAATGCGACAGGTACTTGTAAAGGTAGTCAACGAAGATTTAGAGCCGTTAATACCTAACATAAAATGCCCGACGTTGCTTGTATGGGGCGTGAACGATACCGCTACACCTCTTTCTGACGGCGAAAAAATGGAAAAATTAATAAAAGATTCTGGACTGGTCAAGCTGGAAAACGCCGGACACTATTCGTTTTTGGAACAGCAATACACATTCAACCGTGTAATGTGTTCGTTCATGAAGATTGAGGAGTAAAAAGAATGTCGATAGAAAAACAGAAATTTATAGCAGGTATGATTATTTTCTGTATATACGCCCTTATAACGTTTATGGGAATAGTTTCATACTTAAAGAGGGAGTTACATTTTTTTCAGGAAGCTGATTACAATATTTCTGAATACGCCCGTAATATCGGGAAAAACTTCAGGAGATATATATTTCCGTCAGCACTGTTTATAGTACAGATTATCATGCTTGCGACAAACGATAAAACAATTTACTATGTTGACAATATGATTTTTATATTTCAGATTGGCAACATAATAATAGCACTTATTAACAGACCTTTCCGGAAACGTCTTGAAAATACCGTCCGGACACGTAAAATAATGATAACATTCTTTATTCTGACCGCTGTTATATTCCGGATAAGTGTTTTCTGGAGTTATGACGAAGTACCTTGTAAATGCGGTCAGGATATGAACCCATACTGGTTTGAGAATTATATTCCTTACATGATAGTCAATTCCGTACTATATATGACACCTTTGCTTGTCGTTCTCGCCGTTACCCTTAACAAACCCTTTAAAAAATACAAGGAGATTACTTAATGTATACTTTATTTTTCTGCATATACGCTGTTATAACGCTTATCGGGATTATATTTTTCGGTCTGCGTGAGTTCCATATGTTGCAACTCAATGGCTACAAAACCCCTGAACATTCGTGGTGGATGAAAAAGAACTTTAAAAGATATATTTTCCCGATTGTACTATTTGCCGGACAGTTCATATTATTTGCTACCAGTCATAACATACCGTTGCTGATAGTCTTTGCGGTTATGAATATATTATTTGCGGTACTGAATAAACCCTCGAAGAAATTCAAGAAACCGTTGAAATATACCGCCCGTGTCGACAGAATGCTGACTACTTTCTTCATACTGGTGGGAATTATGTACGCTATTGCGACGATTTCCGGCAGTACAAAACCGGAAATCCCTATCTGCTGGAAACCTTTTACTAATATTCTGCCGTTTATTATGGTGAACTCCGCATTATATTTGACACCGTTACTTGCTCCGCTGTCGAATCTGATAAACAAGCCCATTGAAACGTATATACAACACTGGTACATCAACGACGCTAAACGTATTCTCGCCGATATGCCTGACCTCCACAAAATAGGAATCACAGGAAGTTACGGCAAAACCAGTATGAAATTCTACCTCAGTGAACTGTTGAGTTCGCAATATAATACCCTGAAAACTCCGGAAAGTTTCAATACACCTATGGGCGTTACTATTACAGTACGTCAGCACCTGAAGCCTACGCACGAGTATTTCATTTGCGAAATGGGTGCGAGACGTGTTCATGAAATCGGCGAATTATGTGAAATCGCTCACCCACATGACGCTATTATAACATCTGTCGGCGAACAACATCTTGAAACATTCGGTTCAATTGACAATATATTAAATACTAAGTTTGAACTCGCTGACAGTGTTCAGGCAGTCGGCGGAAAAATATATCTGAACGGCGATAACGACTTAATCATGAAAAAAGCTCCGCAATACAAAAACGTATTTTTATACGGACTTAAAAAACATAATGACTATCGTGCAAGTGATATTTCTGTATCGGACAGAGGTACGGAATTTACTGTAACAACTCCAACCGGTGAAAACTGTCGCTTTACTATGAAGTTATTAGGCGAACATAACGTACAGAACGTCCTCGGAGCTATTGCATATTGTCACGGTATCGGCGTACCGCTTGAAAAATTATTACTTCCAGTAAGAAAAATATCGCCCGTACCGCACAGACTTCAACTTCTCGACAAGGGCGGTAATGTGACATTTATCGACGATGCCTATAACTCTAATCCTAATGGTTGTCGTGCTGCTCTCGAAGTCCTCGGACTTTTCGACGCTTGCAGAATACTTGTCACACCTGGTATGGTTGAATTAGGTGCTAAACAGGAAGAATTAAATTTTGAGTTCGGTGTTGAGGCTTCAAAAGCCTGTGACTATATCGTACTTGTAGGGAAAAATCAGACAGTTCCAATATATAACGGTATAAAATCTACCGGCTATAATATGGATAACGTCTATGTGGCGGACGGTCTCAACGAGGCTATCGCAAAAGTAAACGCTTACAGGACTGACAAGAAAAAAATAGTTCTTCTTGAAAACGATTTACCCGATAATTATTAAAAAAGGAGTTTTTTATTTATGAAAATCAATCTTGCCGTACTTTTCGGCGGAAAATCCGTAGAACATGAAGTATCAGTCATATCAGCCGTGCAGGCTATGACCAGTATCAACAAGGAAAAATATAATATAATACCGGTCTATATGACAAAACAGAACGAGTTCTGGACCGGTGAAAAACTTTTCGATATAAATTCTTACAAAAACATTCCGGAATTACTCAAAGAGTGTACTGCCTGTGTTTTCGTGAGAAGTGAGGGAAAAGTCCAGTTAATCAGACAGAAAATGAAAAAATTCGGTTCAAACCTTATTTCAGACGTTGACATAGCATTCCCTATAGTCCACGGTACTAATGTTGAGGACGGTGCTTTACAGGGCTATTTACAGACACTTGATATTCCCTATGTGGGCTGTGACGTTCTTGCTTCTGCCGTGGGTATGGATAAATTCGTTATGAAAATTTTACTCAAAGATGCCGGATTCCCTGTGCTTGACTGTTGCCGTTTTTCCTCTTTTGAAATTGACAGGATAGAAGAATGCGTCGATAAAGTTGAAAAGAAATTTGGCTATCCGGTAATCGTAAAGCCTATAAATTTAGGGTCAAGCGTTGGTATCTCGAAAGCTAATGACAGAGACGGTTTAATAAAGTCTATGGAAAATGCCTTCGATTTTGCAGACAGAATACTTGTAGAACCGGCTGTAGTGAATCTTAAGGAAATAAACTGTTCAGTCGTCGGTGACAGCGAATCTGCTGAAGCGTCGGTATGTGAAGAACCCATACAGGCAAGCAGTGACGATATTTTAAGTTATGAACGGAAGTATCTTGACGGTGGTAAGAGTAAAGGTATGGCAAGTCTCACAAGGAAAATTCCGGCTGACATCACACCGGAACAGGACGAATTTATACGCAAAACTGCTGTAGAGGCGTTCCGCTATCTCGGCTGTAACGGCGTAACACGTATTGACTTTATGATAGATATGAATGATAACAAAATCTACATAAACGAAATAAATACAATCCCTGGTTCGCTTGCATTCTATCTGTGGCAACCTAAAGGGCTGAAATATCCGGAGTTACTCGAAAAATTAATACAGCTTTCGCTGAAACGCTACAGAATGGGCGAAAAAATCAACTACTCATTTGATACAAATATCCTTGCTTCCGGCGGTAGTTTCGGAGCTAAAGGAAGTAAAGGCAGTAAAATGTAAAGGAGAATCCATATGACCGAAAAGGAAAAACAACAAGCCGGTGAACTCTATAACGGCAACGACAAGGAACTTGTCGCCGAAAGAATAAACGTCAAGAAACTGTGTATCGAATATAATTCCGCAACTTACAACGACTTTCAGAAGAAAGAAAGACTATTAAGCCGTATTATAGCATTCAAGGGCGAAAATACGTGGATTGAACCGGATTTTTTCTGCGATTACGGATATAATATAATGCTTGGTGATAATTTCTACTCAAATCACAACCTCGTAATAATAGACTGTGCAGAAGTAATTTTCGGTGATAACATATTCATAGGTCCTAACTGTGGATTCTATACGGCTGGTCACCCTCTCGACTATCCTACAAGAAATGCCGGTCTCGAATACGCAAAACCGATAAAAGTCGGCAGTAACGTATGGTTTGGCGGAAACGTCTGTGTAATGCCTGGTGTAACTATCGGCGATAACGTCGTAATCGGTGGCGGTAGCGTCGTTACTAAGGATATACCGTCAGGAGTTGTTGCCGTCGGAAATCCGTGCAGACCTGTAAAGGAAATTCCGGAAAGCGATTTCATACCCCCTGAACCTGAACCAGTTCCCGAACCTGCTCCGGAAGTACCCGAAAAGAAAAAAGTACGTCACTATTATGTAGAGGAAGTAAAAAAACAATAATGAGGAGGTAATCACATGAATACACTTCATTTCAGATATGCAGTGGAAATTGAAAAAACACGTTCAATCACACAAGCTGCCGAAAATCTATACATGGCACAGCCTAACTTAAGTAAGGCTATTAAGGAACTTGAAAACACTCTCGGAATAACCATATTCCGACGTACTTCAAAGGGCGTAATCCCGACGGAGCAGGGCTTGAAATTCCTCGGCTATGCTAAACAGATACTGATACAGATTAACAATATGGAAGCTATACATTCTCCCGAAAAACTAAGAAATACAAATCTCCGTATATCTGTACCCCGTACCAGTTATATTTCAAAGGCTTTTTCTGAATATATCGCTACTACAAAAATACCTGACGATATGGAAGTGTATTTCTGTGAGACAAATTCCCTCCGTACTATAGAAAACGTCCGTGAAAACAGTTACGATTTTGGTATAATACGCTTCAATACTGCACACGAAAAGTATTTTATGGATTTCCTTGACGAAAAAGGTATAAAAAGTCAGTTACTACGGGAATTTGAAATGCTGGCGGTAATGTCTGCCGAACATCCCGAAGCCAAAAAGGAAAATATTTCTTATTCTGACCTGTCATGTAAGTATATCGAACTCACACAGGGTGATGATTCCATACCATATGTTTCGGGAGCAGTCGAAAAACTTTTCGCCGAAAACCGTCCGGCAGATATACCATACAGAAAACTGTGTCTTTATGACCGTGGAAGTGCATTGGATTTCCTGCTGACCGTCCCGCAGTCGTTTATGCTGGATTCGCCTGTGCCTGAAAGTCTGTGCGGTAAATATAATCTCGTACAAAGAAAATGTAATTTCCGTGACAATCATTTCATAGATTTACTTATATATTCAAACGGTCATAAACTTTCCGGTATAGAAATTGAACTTATAAACAAATTCTATGAAGTCCGTAACGAAACAGCTTTCACGGAATACAGGTAATATATTGACATACCGTTTTTTCTGTGATATAATTTAAAAAGTATGTAAATAAAAAGTCTGTAAGAAAGGAAAATTTTTATGTTTGAAATTTCAGAAAAGAAAAGTCTGAACCCTACTGTTACCCTTATGAAAATAAACGCTCCGAAAGTCGCCAGAAAATGCGAACCAGGTCAGTTTATAATTCTCCGTACCGACGAGGACGGCGAACGTATTCCGCTTACAATAGCAGATTTTGACCGTGAAGCCGGTACTGTAACAATAATATTCCAGATTGTCGGAGCTACTACAGAAAAACTCAATCATATGAACGTCGGCGACTGTCTTCAGGATTTTGTAGGACCATTAGGCAAAGCTACCGAAACTGACGGTCTTAAAAAAGTAGCTGTAGTCGGTGGTGGTGTAGGCTGTGCTATTGCCTATCCTGTAGCGAAAAAACTTCACGAACTGGGCGTTGAAGTGCATTCAGTAGTAGGTTTCAGAAACAAAGATTTAGTTATTCTTGAAGATGAGTTCAGAAACGCAAGTACAAAGTTTGTGCTTATGTCAGATGACGGTTCAGCCGGTGAAAAGGGTCTTGTTACTGACGCTCTCAAGAAACTTATCGAGAGTGGCGAAAAATATGACCGTGTCATAACAATAGGTCCGCTTATAATGATGAAATTTGTCTGTCAGCTTACGAAAAATTACGATATTCCGACAGTTGCTTCAATGAATCCGATTATGATTGACGGTACTGGTATGTGTGGTGGTTGTCGTCTGACAGTCGGCGGTGAAACAAAATTCGCCTGCGTTGACGGTCCTGAATTTGACGGTCATCTTATAGATTTTGATGAGGCTATGGCTCGTAGTGCAATGTACAGACCGTTTGAACGCAGAACACATGAAGATACTTGTAATCTTTTCAGGGAGGTTGAAAACAATGGCTAATATGTCTTTAAAAAAGAACGAAATGCCTGTACAGCATCCGGAAGCAAGAAATAAAAATTTCAAGGAAGTTGCTTTAGGATATACCGAAGAACAGGCTATTGACGAAGCTAAAAGATGTCTGCACTGCAAAAATAAACCTTGTGTAAGTGGCTGTCCGGTACAGATAAATATTCCGGATTTCATAGCACAGGTTGCAGACGGTAATTTTGAACAGGCTTATAAAATAATCACAGAATCGAGTTCACTTCCGGCTGTATGCGGAAGAGTATGTCCGCAGGAAAATCAATGTGAGGCCAAATGTGTACGTGGTATAAAGGGCGAACCGGTTGCAATAGGCAGGCTTGAAAGATTCGTCGCTGACTGGCATAACTCACAACCTGAAAAACCTGTTGAAAAACCTGTCTCAAACGGTCATAAAGTAGCCGTAATCGGTTCAGGACCGTCAGGACTTGCCTGTGCCAGTGACTTAGCTAAAAAAGGTTACGATGTCACTATATTTGAAGCTTTACACGTTGCCGGTGGCGTACTCTCATATGGTATTCCGGAGTTCAGACTTCCTAAATCAATCGTACAGAAAGAAATCGACGGTCTTAAAGAATTAGGCGTTAAAATAGAAACCAATACAGTAGTAGGCAAGACAGTATCCGTTGACGAACTCATAGAAGAATACGGTTTTGAAAGTATCTTCATAGGTTCGGGAGCAGGTCTGCCACGTTTCATGAACATAAAGGGCGAAAATCTTAACGGTGTATACTCCGCCAACGAATTTCTTACAAGAATAAATCTCATGAAAGCGTACAAACCCGACGCCGTAACGCCTGTACAGGCTGGCAGAAAAGCTGTAATAGTCGGTGGTGGTAACGTCGCTATGGACGCCGCACGTTGTGCCAAGAGATTAGGTGCGGAAGTATACGTAGTATACAGACGTACCGAAAACGAACTTCCGGCACGTGCCGAGGAAATCGAACACGCCAAGGAAGAAGGTATTATTTTCAAATTCCTGACCAACCCTGTAGAAATAAAAGCCGACGAAAAAGGTTGGGTAAAAAGTATAGTATGTCAGGAACAGAAACTCTCCGAACCCGACGCTTCCGGACGTGCTAAACCTGTACCTGTTCCGGACGCATTCTTTGAAATCGAAACGGACAGCGTTATAATGGCTATCGGAACTTCACCTAATCCGCTTATAAAGTCTACAACTTCCGGACTTGATACGCAGAAATGGGGCGGTATAATCGCTGACGAAAACGGTCTTACTTCTAAAAAGGGCGTATATGCCGGTGGAGATGCCGTTACAGGTGCGGCGACTGTCATACTCGCTATGGGTGCTGGAAAGACTTCCGCTACCGCTATAGACGAATACATTAAAAACAATTCCTAATTAAAATTTATAAATTATCAAAAAATTTTCTCTTGACAAATCAGAAATTATGTGATATTATTATTTCAATAAATGAAATCTGTGATGAGGAAGGCTTTTCGTCATGATACCGTTTCCAGAGAGACCGCCGTTAGCTGTGAGGTGGTCAGCGGTAGGCGTACAGCACACCACCTCGGAGAGCGTCCAATAAACGCCGGTATCTCCCGTTATAGAGACAATGAGACATAGTTATTTCTATGTGAATCAGGGTGGAATCACGGTTGTTTTAAAGTCGTCCCTTGTACCATACGGTATGAGGGACTTTTATTATTTTTTCAGAAAGGAGTTTATTCTATGGGACAAATCAAGTACAACGAAAAAGAAGAGGCTTTTGAAATATCCTATAAACTATGGGAACGTAATGTTACTGTACGTTTCTATGTTGAGGAAGAATCCGAAATTATGGACAATTTCAGCGAGATTGCACAGAAACTCGATAAACTTAACCGTAATAAAAAGAAAATCGCAGAGATTATCACTGATAACGGTTACTATTCCGGAGCTTCTGAACTTCTTGCAGATTGCATTCAGATTACCGGTGCATATATCGATATCGACGAAGACGGCGTTGTAGTATGTTTCAATGTCGACAGTACTGACGGTTATATGATACCTCTTTGCATGGAACTCGGTTACGATAACGGCATTGAAATTACCGGAAAATTAAACTGATAAGGAGAATATAAAATCATGATTAAACTGACTCTCAAAGACGGCAGTATAAGGGAAATTGAAAATTCCGTACCTGCTTATGAAGTAATAAAAAGTATCGGTATGGGACTTTATAAAGCCTCGTGTTGCGTTAAAATCAATGGCGAAGTCAAGGACTTAAGAACGGTCATAGACAGTGACTGTGATTTTGAAGTTTGTACTTTCGACAGTATCGACGGTAAAAAGACTTTCTGGCATACTGCCTCGCATATACTCGCACAGGCTGTAAAACGTCTCTATCCGGAAGCTAAACTTGCTATAGGTCCGGCTATTGATAACGGATTCTACTATGATTTTGACCTCGAAAAGCCGTTCACACAAGAGGAACTCGAAAAAATAGAAGCTGAAATGAAAAAAATTGTAAAAGAGGGTTTGCCTCTCGAACAGTTTGAACTTCCACCGGAAGAGGCTATCGCTAAATTAAAGGATATGGACGAACCTTACAAAGTGGAACTCTGTGAAGAACACGTCGGTAAGGGTGAGCCTATTTCATTCTACAAACAGGGCGAATTTATTGACTTATGTGCAGGTCCGCACCTCATGACTACAGCACCTGTAAAGGCTTTTAAATTACTTTCATGTACTGGTGCATACTGGAGAGGTTCGGAAAAAAACAAGATGCTTTCAAGAGTATATGCCGTTGCCTATCCGAAAAATGCTGACCTCGAAGCAGATATAAAACAGCGTGAAGAAGCAAAACTCCGTGACCACAACAAACTCGGACGTGAACTTGAATACTTCACCACTGTAGATTGTATCGGTCAGGGATTACCGATAATTCTTCCGAAAGGTGCGAGAGTTATTCAGACTTTACAGCGTTGGGTTGAGGACGTCGAACAGAAACACGGTTATTTACTGACTAAAACTCCGTATCTTGCAAAACGTGAATTATATAAGATTTCAGGTCACTGGGACCACTATCTTGACGGTATGTTTATACTCGGTGACCCACACGATGAAACTAAAGAATGTTTCGCCCTCCGTCCGATGACCTGTCCGTTTCAGTATCAGGTATTCTTAAACAGACAGCGTTCATATCGTGATTTACCTATGAGACTTGGTGAAACATCAACGCTTTTCCGTAAAGAAGATTCCGGAGAAATGCACGGTCTTATACGTGTTCGTCAGTTCACCATATCCGAAGGACATCTTATACTCCGTCCGGAACAGTTAGAGGAAGAATTTAAAGACTGTCTGGAACTCGCTAAGGAAATGTTAGGTACTGTAGGACTTCTCGAAGACTGTACTTTCAGATTCTCACAGTGGGACCCTGCCAATCCGAAGAATAAGTACGAAGGTACGCCGGAACAGTGGGAAGAAGCACAGTCAGTTATGGCGAAAATACTTGACCACCTCGGAGTAGAGTACGAGATAGGCATTGACGAAGCTGCTTTCTATGGTCCTAAACTCGATATACAGTACAAGAACGTCTACGGCAAGGAAGATACGCTTGTAACGATACAGATTGATATGTTGCTTGCCGAAAAATTCGGCATGGAATACGTCGACGTGGACGGCACTAAAAAGAGACCGTATATAATTCACAGGACGTCACTGGGCTGTTACGAGAGAACTCTTGCATACATGATTGAAAAATATGCCGGTGCTATGCCTTTGTGGATTGCTCCGGAGCAGGTGAGAATCATTCCGGTTGCCGACAGACATCTTGATTACTGTAACGAGGTACTCGCTAAACTGGAGACTGTCGGAATACGTGCCACTATCGACGACAGAGCCGAAAAAGTCGGTTATAAGATACGCTCCGCAACTGTCGAAAAACTGCCGGTAATGCTTACGATAGGCGACAAGGAAGTTGAAAGCGGTACTGTTTCGGTACGTTCTCGCCGTGAGGGCGATTTAGGTTCAATGACACAGAATGACCTTGTAATGAAACTCGTTGACGATATTGCTAAAAAAGTAAGATAAAAATAAAAGGGACGGACATTAACTGCCCGTCCCTTTTCGTAAGAGGTGAAAATATGAGTTTAGATTTATACATTGAAACAAAAATTACTGAAAAGAAAACCGGTCGTGTTATCAGCATGGACTATGATTTTTCTGAAGATAATTATATTGAAATATGTAACTGGTGTTCATGGAGCTTTGAATATATACGGGACGGTCTTATTGAAATTGCAAAAAAGTATTCCGGAAAGAAATATACAAGTAAAGACTTTGAAATACCATTTCCGGAAAACGCATTGCATGAAATATATGGCTATCTGTTAGAAAATTCATTTGTTCCGGAAAGCGAATACAAATGGGCTGACAGTATGGCATGGGAAATATCAAACGTTGAAAATGCATACAAATTAAGGCGTTTTATGCATGGACTTGAATGTGTAAAGCATAAAAATATTTTTATTTTTGAGGATATAAAAAAATATATTCCCGACGAAAACGACTGGAAAAATCTTAACGAAAATCCACAGGCTTTTGAATGGAAATTCAGAATATTCAATTCATACTGACAAAAAAATTCTCCTGTCATTTTACGGACAAGGGATTTTTTTATTCTGTTCCTTTTCTGATTGGTTTATTAAAAGAAAAATAAATCCTCAAATTTTTTATCAAGAGCAATGCAAAGTATAAGTGCGAGCTTTGCAGTAGGATTAAACTGACCTGTTTCAATGGAACTTATTGTATTTCGTGAAACGCCTACCATTTCAGCAAGAGCATTCTGTGAAAGTTTCTTTTCAGCACGTACTTCTTTCAGCCGGTTTTTTAATATGAGTTTATCGCCCATAATCAATGACTCATAAAAAATCTTATTGTTGCAAAAACAGAAATCAGCAACATTATAACTGCTATAACAAGATTATAAGTATACTTTATTCTGATAAAACGATATATATTACCGGTAAAAACTGAAAGGCTGACTGTTGCACACAAGTCCATGACCGGAAGTCCGGCATTTGCACGGATAAATGCAAAAATTGTAGCACTAAGTACAAGAACAATATAAGTCCATTTCATAGACTTGTCGTGTATCTGCATTTCCATTTCATCAAAATTTTCATTTCTGCTTTTTTGCAGTATTTCTTCTCTGTTCATAATAAATACCTCCGTTGAATTATTGACAAGTTTTGTTGTCAATTGTATTATAACATAGCCAAGTAAACTTGTCAATACTTTGACAAGTTTTATTTGCATTTTTGTATGTATATACAAATTTAACAATAATTTAATATATAAATTCATGTATAACTCATAAAAAAACCCGTCATTTTCGACGGGATTTTCATTAGAATTTTTCGGAGTTTATAAACATATCGTAAATTCTGCGGATAGCCTCGGATAAGTCGTGTTCGCTGACACCGATTATTACATTCAGTTCGCTTGACCCTTGGTCAATCATCTTGACATTTATTCTTGCGTGTGCCATAGATGCGAAAATTCTCGCAACAGTACCTCTTGTGTTTTTCATGCGACGTCCTACTATGGCAAGTAAAGCTATACCGTCTTCTATTTCTATCTGGTCGGGAGCTACTTCTTTTCTGATTTCTGCTATTAACTTTTCACGTACCGGATTAAGCTGTGAGCTTTCAACAGTGATACTCATTGTATCTATACCCGACGGCATATGTTCAAAAGATACGCCGTTATCGTACAGGACTTTCAGGACTTTCATTCCGAAACCTTTTTCACTGTTCATCATTGCCTTTTCGATATTGATTGTACTGAATCCCTTACGTCCGGCAATACCTGTTATAGTATGGTTAAGGCTTTCACGGCTGAAGTCGAAGTCGTCGGAAACTATCATAGTACCGGCATCTTCCGGACGGTTTGTATTTCGTATGTTGATAGGTATTCCGGCAGAACGTACAGGGAAAATAGCGTCCTCATGGAGTACCGACGCACCCATGTAGGCAAGTTCACGGAGTTCACGATAAGTTATTACCTCTATGACATCAGGATTTTCAACTATTCGGGGGTCAGCTACAAGGAATCCGGAAACATCTGTCCAGTTTTCGTAAATCTCGGCACGTACAGCATTAGCAATTATAGAGCCGGTGACATCTGAACCACCTCTCGAAAAAGTCTTTATATAACCTTCCGTAGTACGTCCGTAGAAGCCTGGTATAACGGCATTGTCAAGATTCTTCAATCTCTTACGGACAGCCTTTACAGTTTCGTCAAGCAGGAGCGAACCTTTATTATCGAAAATAATAACGTCTCTGGCATCTACGAAGTTGAAACCGAGGTATTTAGCAAGTATTTTACCGTTGAGATATTCGCCACGGCTTGCCGAAAAATCTTTTGCCGGACGTGCTTTTAATTCACGTACGATAGCCTCAAACTCATCTTCAAGTGACATATCTATACCGAGTTCCGATATGATACCGTTGTAACGGTCTTTAATGGTCTGGAAATACTCTGAAAAATCCATACCACTTCCGGCGAGTTCGCAACACTTGTACAGCATATCGGTTATCTTTATGTCGTCCGAAAAACGCTTGCCAGGGGCAGACGGTACTACGTATTTTCTTGTACTGTCGCTTCTGATTATATCTGCAACTTTTCTGAACTGGTTGGCGTCAGCGAGACTGCTTCCGCCGAATTTTACTACTTTATTACTCATAAAAAAATACCATTCCTTCTATATAAATTCACCAATAAATATTATATTCCATTTTCCGCCGGAAATCAATTGATAGAAAAACCAAATTTCAGGAAATGTATTCTGTATTTTTGGTGAATACGCTTGTACGCCAGTCAAGGACACAAAATTACAGTCAATAATATCAGGAATTATTAATTTTTTTGCTGTATTTTCTTGACTTTTATTGCAATATATGCTATAATTTATATAACTTATTCTGTTATGGAAATAAGTTCAGTTTTGCAGAAATGAGGCACAGAAATATGAAATGTCCTTTTTGTGGATTTGACGATTCTAAAGTTACCGATTCAAGACCGGTTGACGAAAAAATACGTCGGCGGAGAGAATGCCTTAAATGTCGTGGAAGATTCACTACTTATGAAGTCGTGGAAATTCCGTTGCTTATGGTTGAAAAGCGTGACGGTACTTTTGAAACTTTTGACCGCAACAAACTTATAAAGGGAATTTTTACCGCTATCAAAAAAAGACCTGTAACTATTGAACAGGTCTCCGGAATTGCAGATTATATCGAAAATTATTACGCAAATGCTCTTAAAACTATTGCTTCTTCATGTGAAATAGGTGAAATTGTCCTTGAAAAATTAAGGGAAATTGACCCTGTTTCATATATACGTTTTGCGTCTGTATATAACGATTTCACCGATATTGAAAGTTTTGTCGCAACTATCGGCGAATTTGAAAAAGGAGACTGATTTTTTATGAATATTGATAGTATTCTCGAAAACTTCAATGACGAAAAAACCGCCTGTATGTTCAGTGCTGAAGACGTACAGAAAAATTCCCTACAGGCTGTATTACCGTATCTTATTCCGGTATTGTTTTTTCTGCCGTTGCTTGCCGACAAGGAAAAGAAATCGGCATTTTGTAAATTCCATGCAAATCAGCAGTTTATATGGTTTCTGCTGACCGCCGTTCTCGTAATAGTCAAGAATATAATCGGAATTTTTCCACTTATAGGCGGACTTGCAAACTTTGTTCTTAATATCGTACAGTTAGCTGTTGCGGTGGCTCTTGCGTATGGTGCGTATAAGGGAAAAGCTCTCCGACTTCCGTTCATAGGCGATTTAATCAATCTTTTTTAAATTACCGGAAGACTGATACTTCCGCCGTCCTCGCTGTAGACAAGTGAGGCTATTATTTTATCCTCACAGGTAATCAGTTCTGCATACATCTTCATATTTTCAGGACTGTAATTCCGTACCTCATAGACGTACAAAACACCGTTTTTTCCGGCGTAATCCCTCAGCGGTAAGCCCTGTTTGTCCTGAATTTCTGCATATTCCGCATAATCTCCGGAAAATTCTGACGGAATAACTATATTCTTTCCGGAAACTTCTTCAACTTCCCATCCGTGCATTGAAAAATAATTTATTCTTTCTGCGGTTGTAGATGCCGGTATCTCCGCTTTTTTTGCCGGTTTATCGGTATCTTTTCCGCTTTTTTCGGCGGTAAAAAATATCACCGCATAAATTATTATCGCTAAAACAACAAGAAAAAATATCTTCTTTTTCATGTAAAAATCCCCCCTGAAATACTGTTATTAAAAATATATTTAAGGCAGGTGAAAAATATGTCTCTTGACGAATTAATAAGCCTGATAAGGCTGAGAGCCGGTGCTTTTCTGGGAAATGATATAAATGTGAAATCCCTGTTTTACTTTATTGACGGATTTTTATTTGCTAAAGCAAATTCCGGTATTGCTGATAAATACGGACAAGTTTTCCGGTATGAGTTTGAGAAATTTTTAATTTCTGAATTAGGTGATGAATATGGAAAATTTATTTTATGGGATGAAATACTGGAATCTGCTTACGGTGACGACGCATGGAATAAATTTTTTGAAATGTGGGATAAATTCTGTGAGAAGAATTTTCCGGACAAAAACTCCACTGATAAATAATATAACTTTGATTTTAATTTTATTCCGAAAGGTGAAAAATATGTCTTTAATGAGAATTGACCGCTTTATTTCTGAACGTTCTGAATATACCCGAAGTGAAATCAAAAATCTTGTAAGTAAAAAACTCGTAACCGCTGACGGAATTATTATTAAAAAATCTGACGTTAAAATAAATCCTGATACAGTAAAAGTTATCGTAAACGGAAATGAAATCAGAAATCAGAAATTCCGGTACATTATTATCAATAAGCCTGCCGGTTACGTCTCCTCGACTTCCGACAGCGACGGTACAAGCGTTATGCATCTTCTGCCCGAAAATCTCCGTACTAAAGATATGTTCCCTGCCGGACGGCTCGACAAGGATTCACTCGGACTTCTTCTCATCACAAACGACGGAGACCTCGCACACCGTATTCTTTCACCGACACGACACGTGTCTAAAATCTATATTGTGAAACTTGCCAGTCCCTTTAAAAGTGAATATATTAACTTATTCAGAAACGGTCTACAATTAGACGGCGGTGAACAGTGTCTGCCGGCAGATGTAAATGGTGCAGAATCATCCGAAAAACTGGCTTTTATAAGACTTCGTGAGGGCAAATATCATCAGGTAAAAAGAATGTTTTCAGCGGTTGGAAATCACGTGGAAGTTTTAATGAGAATTTCTGTCGGAAGTCTTGTTTTACCCGAAACACTGGGCTTTGGCGAACATATGGAATTATTGCACAAAAATGTTGAAAGTCTGTTTTCAGAGCCCGATTTTGACCGTTTATGTAGTAAATTTTCGGTTAATTTTTCGGCAAAATTAATAAACAATCGGTCATAACTTCGGCAATTTGACATCTTGCAAATTTTCCGGAAATCTGTTATTATATTATTATAGCCGGTATTTTATTCTGTGCCGGAAGAAAATTTTGTATTGGAGGAATATTTAAATGGCAGGTCTTAGCCTTAAACAAATAAAGAAAATCTACCCTGGCAATGTCGAAGCCGTTCACAGCACAACCTTCGACATAAGAGACAAGGAATTTATCGTTTTCGTTGGTCCTTCCGGTTGCGGTAAGTCAACAACACTTCGTATGATTGCCGGTCTTGAGGAAATCTCAGAGGGTGAACTTTACATCGGTGACCGTCTCGTAAACGACATCGCCCCTAAGGACAGAGATATTGCAATGGTTTTCCAGAACTACGCTCTCTATCCTCATATGACCGTTTTTGAAAACATGGCATTCGGTCTTAAACTCCGTAAGGTTGACAAGAACGAAATCGAAAGAAAAGTTAATGAAGCCGCTAAAATTCTTGACCTCTCCCACCTCCTCGACAGAAAGCCCCGTGCTATGTCAGGTGGTCAGTGTCAGCGTGTGGCACTCGGTCGTGCTATCGTTCGTTCACCTAAGGTTTTCTTACTCGACGAACCTCTCTCAAACCTCGACGCTAAACTTCGTGGTCAGATGAGAACTGAAATTTCAAAAATTCATAAACAGCTTGGTACGACATTCATTTACGTTACACACGACCAGACAGAAGCTATGACTATGGGCGACAGAATCGTTTGTATGAAAGACGGCTGGGTTATGCAGATTGATACACCACAGAAGATGTATGACGAACCTGCTAATAAATTCGTTGCCGGATTCCTCGGTTCACCTACAATGAATTTCGTTGACGCTACACTCAAATACGAAAGAGAATATGACCAGTTCATAGTTGAATTCGGTTCAGCTAAGAGAAAGTTTGAAATTATCGTACCTGAATCAAAGGTAAATTCAAAACTTCAGAATTATGTAGGCAAGGAAATAACACTCGGTATCCGTCCGGAAAACCTCCACGACGAAGAAATGTACCTCTCAAACGCTACAACAGGTGTTATCGAATGTAATGTTGAAATCACTGAAATGATGGGTGCTGAAATCTATCTGTATCTTAACTGTGAAGGTATTCCGCTTACTGCACGTGTAAGTTCACGTTCCACTGTACGTTCAGGCGATACAATTCAGGTTGCTCTTGACCCTAACAGAATCCATATCTTCGATAAGGAAACAGAAGAAACTATTGTAAACTGATATATCTTCTATCAAAAAAGGAACTGTATTTTTATTCAATACAGTTCCTTTATTGCATTATTCCTCACTGGTAGTTTCGGTAGTGGTTTCACCGTCCAGACCGTCTATAACGTCGTCAGCGGCGTCACCGGCACCGTCTATGAGTTCACCTGCGGCATCGCCTACACTGTCGACTATGCTTTCGCCTGCGTTCTCTACACCGTCTACAGCGTCGTGTACGTGGTCTTCAACGGTATCAGAACTCCCTTTCGGGTCAACATTTCCGTCGTCGTCGGTTTCGTAATGTTCGTCGTCGTAATAGCGGTCGTCAGTAGTGTACTCCTGAGTGGTAGTGTATTCCGTGATATATATTTCACTGTCAACGGAAGAATCAGTATTATCATTGTTTCCGCATGAAACAAATGACATACACGTGAGAATCAAAGCACCGGTAAACAGGGTTTTTTTCAAAAAAATCAGTCCTTTACATCAAATCACTGCAATATCGGCAGTGTAAGTTTATTGTTTACTGAAAAATCACGTTTATGCCATTAATTTTTGTTTTTTAAATTATATTTATTTATTAAAAGGAGTTGTTTTTTTATGGCAGAACTTAAAAGTTTTCTAATTTACTACGACACCAAAAATTTAATTGGTGCTCTTTCAGACAGTCAGGCAGGAAGACTTCTGAAATCGTTATTCAGATTCGCTGTTTCCGGTGAAACTGAAGACTTCACAGACGACGGTATGCTCAGAATGGCATTCGGCTTTATGTCCGAACAGATTGAAAGAGATGCTGTAAAGTACAAAGCAAAATGCGAAAAAAACAAGCAGATTGCTATTGAACGTGAAAGAAAAAGACGTGAACGCAGAAATCTCATTGCTGATAACAGTGAAACTACAAAAACAGAATCCCATGAAATCTTAATCTCGGATACAAAAAAGCCTGTAAACGTATCCTTTAAAGAGGAACAGCCTGAAAGTGTACCCTCCGATATAAAATCAATTGCAAGCATACTTTCCGA
>JAIDQQ010000032.1:54241-67705 GCA_029062165.1 Ruminococcus sp. | reverse complement strand
GTAAACGTATCCTTTAAAGAGGAACAGCCTGAAAGTGTACCCTCCGATATAAAATCAATTGCAAGCATACTTTCCGAGATAAAACCGCCTGTAAGCATACCTTCCGAAACAAAACAGCCTGTAAGCATACCTTCCGAAACAAAACCGCCTGTAACCATACCTTCCGAAACAAAACAGCCTGTAAGCGTACCTACCGAGACAAAACAACCTGAAAGCATACCCTCCGATATAAAATCAATTGCAAGCATACTTTCCGAAATAAAACCGCCTGTAAGCGTATCTTCTTATGCAGACAAATCTTCAGAAGAAACATATTATGACCCTTATTATGATATACCTTTTGAACCGAAAGATGAGGATGCTCCACCTTGTGAACCTTACTACATAAATCCTAAACCGTGTGACATTGACATAACATCTTATGACCCTCATTATGACATACCTTTTGAACCGAAAGATGAAGACGCTCCACCTTATGACCCAGATATCATATATTCTGAACCGTGTGATATTGACATAACATCTTATGACCCTCATTATGACATACCTTTTGAACCGAAAGATGAAGATGTTCCACCTTATAAATCTTATGACTACTTACCACCGGAAGAATATAACAACATACAACCTTCTGATACAGAAAGCACTGAAAAGCATTATTATTATTATGACCCTGAAGATATGCCTACTCCTGAAGAAATAGAGGAAATATTAAGAAGTGAGCAAAGTCAATCTTCCGACTTAACTTCTGAAACAGAAAAATCTGAAAATTTATCTTTGGGTACAAATAATGATAATTTTATACCCTCGTATACGAACGTAAACGAACGTGTAAATTCGTGTACATATGTAAACGAAGGTGTAAATTCGTATACAGACGAAGACGAAATAGACGAAAGTAAACTTTCGTATAATGAAAGGTTAGTTCGCCAGTATGCTCGATTGTATAATATCCCCATCACGAACAGACACGAACGTGCTAATTCGTACGGTAAATTGAAAGGATTTGACCACCAACTGTATGGTAACGTAAACGATGCACAAGGAATCCATCACCTTTTCGACATAAAACATTCAAACAGAAAGAATGATTCTACCAAAAAAGGACCAGATTGGATACCGTACACAAAAGAGGACTATTATGAAGATTATGGCTACGAACCACCACTATATGATAACACTTTTAATGACAGTTATGATGATGACAGTTATGAGGATAACCAATCATATATAAATAATAGTATATACAATTATAATACTTTTAATAATGATGACTATAATAATAGCAAGAATAAGAGCAAGGATAAGAACTATGATGACCTGCTATCTGAAGAAGACTATAAGATTATTGAAGAAATTGCTAAGAAACAAGATAAGGAAGCATTACAAGAGTTTATCAATAAAAAAGAGATGGAACAACTGCAAAAAGATTACGAAACTTTAAAGGGACATAACTACATGACTATGGACCTAGATGCGTTAGCAAGAAAACAACAAGAAAGAGAAAGAGAAGAAATGGAAAGAGACCGGCAAGAAAGCAGAGAAGAATTTGCAAGGATAATGAAAGAAATGGAAGAAAAAAGAAAAGATGAGTATGAAGAACAGAAAAAGCGTGAAGAAGCAGAAAAACCAACCGAAGAGCAGATACAACAATTTGAAGAGAAAAAACGAAAAATGTTGGAACTTTTAAATACCACCGTAACTTCTTATGAAATAGAGTGGTTCGTAAGAACTTTCAATAACATTTGTGTATCTTATGAGAAGGTAGAAGTAGATAAACTTACCGAGGCAGATACAGCTAATGTTACCAAAATAATACTTGGTTTTTCAGACAAGGAGATTATTTCAGCTATGTGTACCATGGAAGAAAGTTTCTTCCTGTTAGGCAAGAAAAATAACGGTTCAACTAAATACAAAAAATGGAAAGCTAATTTCTCATGGTTTGTAACATATAACCATTTCATGAACGTCCTGAACGGTACTTACGACAGCGACGAAGAAGGTTTTGACCTTAATATATACAGAGCATTCTTAAAGGATATGGAATATGTTGAAATGAATCCTGATTCTTAAAATATAAAAAAAATTTCCTGTTATTTCGGGAAAATAACAGGAAATTTAAAATCAAGAATTTATTATTTTATGTCAGCGTGATGTGCCTGTAAGGATTTTACATTGAAATGTTTGTCGTGTTTTATAGCCTTTATGCCTTCAGCAGATGCCTTAGCAGCTGCCATAGTAGTCATATATGGGATTCTGTGCTTTATAGCGGATTTTCTTATATAACTGTCATCATGTGCGCTTGTTTTGCCTGCCGGAGTGTTAATAATCAACTGTATTTCACCATTAGCAATCTGGTCGGCAATATTCGGGCGTCCCTCGTACATCTTAAAGATTTTTTCACACGGAATACCAGCTTCCTTAATCATCTTATAACTGTTTCCGGTAGCAATTATACGGAATCCCAGTTCATTGAATGCCTTAGCTATTTCAACAAGTTCCGGCTTGTCACGGTCACATACACTTAAAAGTACCGTACCCTCTTCCGGAAGACGTGTCTGTGTAGCTTCCTGTGCCTTGTAATAAGCTTCGCCGAAAGAATCCGATATACCCAGTACTTCGCCTGTGGAACGCATTTCCGGTCCTAAAACAGGGTCAACTTCCTGAAACATATTGAATGGGAATACAGCTTCTTTTACGCCGTAATGTGTTATGATTTTATCCTTTAATTCCGGTACAGGTGAGATTCTGCCGGTGAGTTCGGAAGTGATTATTTCCGTGGCAATCTGTACCATATTTATACTACATACTTTAGATACAAGCGGTACTGTGCGTGAGGCACGTGGATTAGCTTCAAGCACGTATACAGTATCGTCTTCAATAGCGTACTGCATATTCATAAGTCCGCATACGTTCATTTCAACCGCTATTTTACGTGTATAATCCTTTATTGTCTCAATCTGCTTTTCAGTCAGATTCTTTGCCGGAAGTATACAAGCAGAGTCGCCGGAATGTACACCGGCAAGTTCGATATGCTCCATAACAGCCGGTACAAAACAATGTGTACCGTCGGAAATAGCGTCAGCTTCGCATTCTGTAGCATGGTGTAAGAAACGGTCAATAAGAATAGGTCTGTCGGGTGTAACGCCGATTGCATTAGCCATATATACCCTCATCATGTCGTCGTCGTGTACTACTTCCATACCACGTCCGCCGAGTACATAAGACGGGCGTACCATTACCGGATAACCTATTTTATTGGCTATTCCAAGAGCTTCGTCGACTGTTACAGCCATACCAGCTTCAGGCATCGGAATACCCAGTCTGTCCATCATGGCACGGAAATGGTCACGGTCTTCAGCGAGGTCAATAGTTTCCGGAGTAGTACCGAGTATATTGACACCATATTTTTTCAAATCATTTGCGAGATTAAGCGGTGTTTGTCCGCCGAACTGTGCAATAACTCCTAAAGGCTTTTCCTTTTCGTGAATACTCAGTACATCTTCAAGTGTAAGGGGTTCAAAATAAAGTTTGTCGGAAGTATCGTAATCTGTTGAAACAGTTTCCGGATTACAGTTGACTATAATAGATTCAAAACCGAGTTTTTTGAGTGCCAGTGCAGCGTGTACACAACAGTAATCAAATTCGATACCCTGACCGATTCTGTTAGGACCACCACCAAGAATCATGATTTTAGGCTTGTCACTTGAGGGGCTTTCGTCAATGTTGGGGTGATATGTTGAAAAGTAGTAAGAAGAATTTTCAGTACCGCTTACATGAACACCTTCCCATGCCTCTTTGATACCGTATTCAATACGCTTATTACGTACTTCTTCTTCGGAGACTTCAAGGAGCATACTTAAATATCTGTCTGAAAAACCGTCAAGCTTAGCCTGTTTCAGTACATCCTTTTCCGGAACGCTTCCCTTTGATTCAAGAAGTTTTTCCTCTTCCTGAACAAGTTCGGACATTTCTTCAAGGAAATAATGCTTGATTTTTGTCAATTCGTAAATTTCCTCTATAGTAGCACCTTTACGGAGTGCCTCATAAATAATGAACTGTCTTTCACTTGTCGGATAACGGAGCAGGGATAACAATTCTTCTTTCGATTTTTTATTGAAATCCTTAGCAAATCCGAGACCATAACGCCCTGTTTCGAGACTTCTTATAGCTTTCTGGAATGCTTCTTTATAAGTTTTTCCGATACTCATTACTTCGCCTACTGCCCTCATTTGAGTACCGAGTTTATCTTCTGCACCCTTGAATTTTTCAAAAGCCCAGCGTGCAAACTTGATTACGACATAATCGCCGTCAGGTGTGTATTTATCGAGCGTACCATATTTTCCGCATGGTATATCTTTAAGAGTAAGTCCGCAGGCAAGCATAGCTGAAACAAGTGCTATCGGGAATCCTGTAGCCTTTGACGCTAATGCAGATGACCTTGAAGTACGTGGATTTATTTCAATTACAATAATTCTTCCTGTTTCAGGGTCTCTTGCAAACTGACAGTTACAACCACCAATAACTTCGATTGATTCAACAATTCTGTAAGCCTGTTTTTCAAGTTCTTTCTGAACATCTTCCGGTATGGTAAGCATAGGTGCGGAACAGAATGAATCGCCGGTATGAACGCCGATAGGGTCAATATTTTCAATAAAACATACTGTTATTATATTGTTTTCGGCATCACGGACTACTTCCAATTCGAGTTCTTCCCAACCGCTGACGCATTCTTCAACAAGAACCTGTCCGACAAGTGAAGCCTGTAAACCTCTTGCACATACAATCTTGAGTTCGTCGACGTTATAGACCATACCGCCACCGGCACCGCCCATAGTGTACGCCGGACGGAGTACAACCGGATATCTAAGGTTTTCGGCTATTTTAACAGCTTCGTCAACCGAGTAGGCAACCTCACTGCGAGCCATTTCTATACCGAGTTTGTCCATAGTATGCTTAAATTCTATACGGTCTTCACCACGTTCGATAGCGTCAACCTGTACGCCTATAACCTGTACGCCGTACTGTTTCAGTACACCGGCTTTATCGAGTTCGGAACAGAGATTCAGACCGGATTGTCCGCCTAAATTCGGGAGAAGTGCGTCGGGACGTTCCTTGTCGATAATCTGTGTGAGCCTTGCGACATTAAGAGGTTCAATATAAGTTATGTCGGCGACATCGGGGTCTGTCATGATAGTAGCAGGGTTTGAATTTACGAGGACTATTTCATAGCCGAGGTTTTTCAGAGCCTTACAAGCCTGTGTACCGGAATAGTCAAATTCGCACGCCTGACCAATGATTATAGGTCCTGAACCGATAATCATTATCTTGTTAATATCCTGTCTTTTTGGCATTTAGAATTACTCCTAACATATAAATTTGCCTTATGGCATTCTTAACATATATCATACCACAAAAAACAAGCAAATGCAATATGAATTTACAAAAAAATCCCGTTTCAGAAAACGGAGAATTTCATGAGGTTAATATAAATTAACAAGCGAAACGCAAAAAAATATATTTCCGGAAAATTTTTTCAGAAAAAAGGGTTGACAAAAAGCCTTTCAGTGTGATAGAATGTAATTGTCAGATTACAACTTCATACACAATAAAAAGGCTTCGTCTGTCTTATGACTATTCTATTATATCATAAGATTTCAGATTTGTCAAGTCTTTTTTAGGCATGGCAAATTTTTTTTTATTTTAACTTCATATTATGTAAATAATTGTAATTTACAAATATCTTTTAAAAAAGGAGCATAAAAAAATGGAAAAACTCAAATTAACTCCGGTTGAGAAAAACGGACAGCGTGTACTTACTACCGCACAGCTTGCGGAGGCTTACGACACAACTGTTAATACAATTAATAGAAACTTCAACAACAACAAATCACGTTACATTGAGGGAATACATTATTATTGTCTTAAAGGTGAAAAACTCAAGGAATTTTTTGCAACGGAAAAATTTACCGGTGCAAATTCACGGAAAATTCGCACTCTTTACCTCTGGACGGAAAGAGGAGTATTACTCCACGCAAAGAGTCTCAACACAAAAAAGGCATGGGAGGTGTATGTATTTCTTATGGAAAATTATTTCCATACAAGACAGATGACGACATCTTATGATAATATATCAATGCAGGTAATTGAAAATCAACTTAATGTTTTAAATAATTCACTGATTAAGATAATCGAGAATCAGAAAGCAATGCAAAAGCAGATTGATGATATTATTAATTATGGTAATCATGTACTAATACCTTTTATAAAAGGTATAATCAAAAAACTTAAATAATTTTCCGTGGTTTGTTCCAATTTTCCTGTTTTGACATTCCGGTAGTCAACTGCATATTATATACCGGAGGTGGTGAATTTGTACGCTGAAATTCTTCTCGCAATAATCGTGAGTTTAGATACATACCTTGTGGCTGTGACTTACTGTAACAGTAATATAAAAATACCGTTTTTTTCAATGTGTGTAATAAGTTTCATAAGTGCCGGAACGCTCGGAATATCGCTGAAATTTTCAGACCTTATAGCCGGATTTCTGCCACCGGAAGTATGTAGTATTTCCGGAAAAATTATAATTATTTCAATCGGAATTATGACAATTTTCAGAAGTATTTTAAAAAGCCTTACAAATCATATTTCAGAAAAAGGTGAACTTTCTGTACGTTCCGGAAAATACGGAATTGTAATGAAATTATATCTCGACGAAACCACAGCAGATTTTGACAATTCAAAAGTGCTGTCAGTACCGGAAGCCACTGCCCTTGCCCTTGCGAGTTCACTCGATTCGGCGGCAACCGGTATAAGCAGTGGTTTCGCCGGTATAAAGCCATTTCCGGCATTTATTTTTACCTTTATTGCCGGAATTATTTCAATAACTTTAGGAAATTTTACAGGAAAAAAATTATCGGAATTAAAATATGATTTTTCATGGGCAGGCGGAATTTTACTTATTATTTTTGCAGTTTTTCTTTAAATTATTATATAGTATAAATCACGATTTCCGGAGCGTTGAAAAGACGTAATTTTCCCAGTCCGCCGGATACGCATAATTTCATATTTTTTATATTATAAATTCCCTTTGAATATTCCGGAAACAGTTTTCTTTCAGGCGATAAAATACCCTTGCCGAAAATACGAATAAGTCCGCCGTGTACGTGTCCGGAAAATGTATAATCCGCACCCCATTCCGCATAGGATTCCGCAAAAAACGGATTATGTGCAAGTAAAATTGTCGTATTATTTTCAGGTGAATTTCCTAAAAGATTTTTCATATTTTCAGGAGTTATTTTTTCAAGATTCCTGTATTTACCGTCTTTTTTGTATACTTCATAATTTTCTTTCAGACCGTATATATTTAAAATTCTGTCATTTATTTTCAGATTTACGGAATTGTTTTCAAGTAAAATTATTCCGGAATTTTTTATGATTTCAATAAATTCATTATGTAAATTTTCGGGTAAAGACTGTTCATGATTTCCATAAATAATAAATACCGGAGCTATTTTTTTCAGATTTTCAAGAAATATTTTTATTCCTGAAAAATCATCTTCAGTACGTGAAACAAGGTCACCTGTAATAAAAATAAGGTCAGGATTTTCCCGCCTTAAAATACTACAGATTCGGGAATTATTATCCCCGAACCTGCGTTTATGCAAATCTGAAATATGTGCAATTTTTATATCATTTTTTCCGGAAAATTCATGCCGTATTTTCAACATGAATTTATTTTCCAGAAAAATATATCCGGCTGAAAATACAAGAAATAATTTCATAAAATTATTCTTCATTTTGTGCCTGCTCCTCGGTATCAGTAATCTGTTCAATTTTTTCTGTCTGGGCGTTTTCGTCGTGTTCGGCACGTGTGAAAGCTACTACTTTAGCACCGTCACGGACACGCATAACACGTACACCTTTAGCGTACTGACCCATAATTCTTATATCGCTTGCAAGGATTCTGATAATAATTCCGTCGCTTGAAACCATAATAATATCGTCTGTTTCGTCAACAATTTTTATTCCGCATACGTGACCTCTTATGTCGTCGACGTGGTAATTTTTAAGACCATATCCGCCACGATTCTGAATACGATAATTTGAAATATCCGTGCGTTTTCCGTAACCGTTTTCGGTGACTGTCAGCAGTGATGCACCTTCACGCATACGGGCAATGCCTACTACATAATCGCCCTCACGTAATTTAATTACTTTTACTCCGTGTGCGGTACGTGACATTGAACGTCCTTTAGATTCGTCAATTCTTATAAGCATACCGTCATGTGTAGCGACAAATATCTGTGCATTGCCGTCGGTAAGGCGTACACCGGCTATTTCGTCGCCGTCGTCGAGACCTATCGCACGTAATCCACGTTTACTTACATTCCTGTAAAGTGAAAGATTTGTACGTTTTATTTTACCGTTTCTTGTTACAATTGTTATGAATTTATTTTCACTGAAATCTGTTGTTTTAAGCATAGCGGTAATTTTTTCGCCATCACCGAGTGAGAGCAGGTTTATCAGATTAAATCCTCGTGACGCCTTTGTACCGTCCGGAACTTCATAGCATTTCAATTTATACATTATTCCGAAATTCGATATAAATAAAACATTATCATGACTTCCGCAGACAAACATTTCCTCAACGAAATCTTCTTCTCGCTGTTTCATACCGGTTATACCACGTCCGCCACGTTTCTGTGTCTTGTACTCGGCAACCGGCATACGCTTTATATAACCGTTATTTGTAAGCGTTACTACACAATCTTCATGCGGTATCAGGTCTTCAATATCCACCTCACCGCTGACACTTTCAACATCTGTACGCCTTTTGTCATTGAATTTTTTCCTGATGTTGTCGAGGTCATTTATTATGATTTCGTATACCCTGTTGACATCATTCAGAATGTCTTCATAATCTGAAATTTTAGTAAGTAATCCGTAAAGTTCGTCGGTAATTTTCTGTCTTTCGAGACCAGTTAAAGCACCCAGTCGCATCTGTACAATTGCTTCTGCCTGCTCGTCGGAAAGACCAACTTCATCTTCAATGTGAAGTCCGGTAAAATCGTATTTATCATGGTCAAGGATTTCAGAAATTTTAACGTCCATGAAATATTCCATGATATTTTTCTTGCCGATAGAAATATTTTTGCTTTTTTTAAGAATATCAATAACTTCGTCAATGCTGTCTGAGGCAAGTACGAAACCTTGCAGAATATGTGACCTTTCAAGAGCTTTTTTCAAATCATATTCAGTGCGTCTTCTTATTACTTCAACCTGAAATTCAAGATATTTCTGTAACATTTCCTTAAGTGTAAGGATTTTAGGCTCACCGTTTACGAGGGCAAGCATTATAATTCCTACGGTGTCCTGTAACTGTGTAAGGGCGAATAATTTATTCAAAACAATTTCCGGATTTGCGTCCCTTTTCAGTTCGATTACTACACGCATACCGTCCTTGTCTGATTCGTCTCGTAAATCGTAAAGACCATCAATTTTCTTATCCCTTACAAGTTGGTTGATACTCTTCAGAAGTCTTTCTTTACGGAGCATAAAGGGTATTTCGTCGATAATAATACAGTTTCTGCCCTTTATCTCCTCAAAATGTGTACGTGAACGGAGTATTATTTTACCTCTTCCGGTAGCGTAGGCGGAACGTATTCCGGCTTTACCCATAATTATACCACCCGTCGGGAAGTCCGGAGCTTTTATAAATTCCATTAACTCATCAAGTGTACAATCCGGATTTGAAATCAGTAATTTAAGACCGTCAATAACCTCGCCTAAATTATGTGGCGGAATATTAGTCGCCATACCGACGGCAATTCCAACAGAACCATTTACCAACAGATTCGGAAAACGTGACGGCAAAACTTCCGGTTCTTTCAGACGGTCATCATAGTTTGATACAAAATCAACGGTATTTTTGTTAATATCGGTCAGCATATCGAGTGTTATTTTCGACATCTTTGCTTCTGTATAACGGTATGCCGCTGCCCCGTCGCCGTCGATAGAGCCGAAGTTTCCGTGACCATCCACAAGCGGATAACGCATTGAAAAATCCTGTGCAAGTCTTACAAGTGCGTCATATACGGAAGTGTCGCCGTGTGGGTGATAACGTCCTAAAACCGCACCTACTGTATCGGCACATTTTCTGTAAGCCTTTTCGGGTGTAAGTCCGTTTTCGTGAAGTGTATATAAAATTCTTCTGTGTACCGGTTTAAGACCGTCTCTTACGTCCGGCAACGCTCTTGAAACGATTACCGACATTGCGTAATTAAGTACGGAATTTTGCATTTCGTCGCATATTTCCGTATTGATTACCTTTGAATTATCATTGTAAATCAAAATTTATTACCTCCTGTAAAATTATTTCAGATTTCTTAAAATTTCATTTTCATTTCCGGAAAAATTTTCTTTAGGAATAATATAAAATATTACTTTTCCGGAAAATATAAGAAAATATTTATCGTATTCCAATACCGAAAAATTCTCATCTATCGGAATACGGCTTTTTTCCGGTAAATCGTCATCTTCCGATTCCTCACCGGTGGAAACTGTAGAAATATCAACGTATTTTTCCGTTACTGAAATTCTGTATACTGCATTTTCGGTCAGGTGAAAACTTTCAAATAAATTAGACCTTAATTTCCGTGGATTATACCATTGGCGTACCGCCATTGCAAGACACACAAATATGAGCAGGTAGGCAAAATACTGTGAATTGTCCTCAATGACCGAAAATATAAATACTCCGGCAAGTATCAGAAATGCAACTGCTGTTAAATTCGCCTGTGGAAATACGAATTTTTTCTGAAATTCAATATATCCCTCACGGAAAATTTCAAACGGTACGGAATAATTTTTTTCAAATAAATATTTATCGGTCATATATCCAAATCCTGTACGAATTTTGCATTTTCTTCTATAAATTTGCGTCTTAAATCAACTTTATCGCCCATAAGTACCGTGAAAATCTCGTCAGCCCTTAAAGCGTCTTCCATGGAAATTTTAACAATTGTACGTGTTTCGGGATTCATGGTAGTTTCCCATAACTGTTCTGGATTCATTTCACCAAGTCCCTTATATCGCTGAATATCGACTTTATATTTTCCGTTTTCAGAAAGTTCTTTAATAAACTGGTCTCTTTCCTCGTCGGAAAATGCATAGCGAATCTGTTTATTTCTTTCTACCCTGAAAAGAGGTGGCTGTGCTATATAAATATTGCCGTTTGTGATTAGAGGTCTCATATAACGGAAGAAAAATGTCAGTAATAAAGCCCTTATGTGCATACCGTCAACATCGGCATCAGCCATAATTATTACTTTTCCGTAACGTAATTTTTCAATGTCAAAATCTTCGCCGATACCTGTTCCGAGTGCCGAAACTACCGGTGATAACTTGTCATTACCGTAAATTTTATCAATTCTTGCTTTTTCAACATTCAACATCTTGCCCCACAAGGAAAGTATTGCCTGATAACGTCTGTCACGTCCCTGTTTTGCCGAACCTCCGGCGGAATCACCCTCAACGATATAGATTTCAGTATAACGATTGTCACGTTCTGAACAGTCAGCTAATTTTTCCGGCATAGCAGTTTTTCCGAAAGCGTTTTTATTTCTTTCGGCTTCCCTTGCACGTCTCGCAGCCTCACGGGCTTTGAGTGCAGAAAGACTTTTTTCAAAAATCATTTTAGCAATATCCGGATTTTCTTCAAGGAAATTCATTAATTTTTCCTGTACTAATTTTTCGATAAACGGCTTTACTTCCGGATTTCCAAGGCGTACTTTAGTCTGCGATTCAAATTCACATTCAGTCAGTTTTACAGAAATAATTGCGGTCAGACCCTCACGAATATCATCACCACCGAGTTTTTCCTTGTCTTTGAGCAGGTTCATTTTTCTTCCGTATTCGTTGACAACTTTTGTCAGTGCGTTCTTGAATCCAGTTTCATGTGAACCGCCGTCCTTTGTGTGAATATTATTCGCAAATGATAAAATCAATTCGTTGTAGCCGTCATTGTACTGTAATGCTATTTCAGCGGTCATATCGCCGTAATTTCCCGAAAAATAGATTACATTTCCGGAAAGACTTTCAAGCCCTCTGACCTCGTGAATATGTTCCACGAATTGTTTAATACCGCCCTCATAGTACATTGTTTCGGAGAATATATTTTCGTGTCTCGAATCCGTGAAATTTATCTTTAATCCGGCATTCAGAAAAGCCTGCTCCCTCAGACGTTTCAGAAGCGTTTCACGGTTATATACGGTAGTTTCAAAAATTTCAGCATCGGCTTTAAACATAACGCTTGTACCAGTTTTATCAGTCTTTCCGATAATTTTTATGGGTTCGGAATAATTACCCCTCTCGAAACGCTGAAACCATACATTCTGACCGTCATAAACAGTCAGTTCCAGCCATTCCGACAGGGCATTTACTGCCGAAGCTCCTACACCATGAAGTCCGCCGGATACCTTATAGCCCCCACCACCGAATTTTCCGCCGGCATGGAGTACGGTATACACGACAGTCGCCGCTGAAACGCCTTCTTTCTGGTGGATTCCTGTAGGAATACCACGTCCGTTATCTGATACACGGATTACGTCATTTTCGAGTAATTCGACGTTTATTTCCGTACAATAACCTGCTAAGGATTCGTCAATTGAGTTATCGACAATTTCATAGACAAGGTGATGTAAACCGCCCTCACCGGTAGAGCCTATATACATTGCCGGACGTTTTCTTACAGCTTCAAGACCCTCTAAAACCTGTATGTCGTTTTCGTCGTAATTGTTGTTTTGTATACTCATGAATTTACCTCCGATTTTTCAAAATTTTACTTACTCTGACCGTCTGCCATACGCTTTTTCAGGGTATATGCCGACAACTGTGAAATATAAACTTTTTCCATACCGTTTTTTGCGGTTATTATGAAACTTTTCGGCATTTCGTAAGTCGTATATACGCATGAATGATTTTTTTCAGCACGTTCAAGAAATTTCTTTGTGAATTTACCTGTTGTAGTGTTTTCTATGTCGAATATCCCGACGACATCATGAAGATTTACGGAATAATTATTCCCGATATGAAGATACATCTTTCAGCCTCCTGAAATTTATTTTTACAGTCCGTTAAAAGCATATGACCTCTCAAAACGTTCTGTAATGCCCTTATTTGACGTTTCATGTTTTCAAGGTCAAATCATACTACCCCCTGTCCGAAAACGTCACAGAACGCATTACAGACGCTTTCAGGGGTATATTACATTCTGGAATTTATTTCCCGACAAGTTTTCCGTAAATGTTTACGGAATTTTTTTATGTCATGAAAATATCTGCAAAAAGCATATCACCTCTCAGGACGTTCTGTAATGCCATTATTCGACGTTTCATGTTTTCAAGGTCAAATCATACTACCCCCTGTCCGAAAACGTCACAGAACGCATTACAGACGCTTTCA
>JAIDQQ010000032.1:38591-54141 GCA_029062165.1 Ruminococcus sp. | reverse complement strand
TATCTGCAAAAAGCATATCACCTCTCAGGACGTTCTGTAATGCCATTATTCGACGTTTCATGTTTTCAAGGTCAAATTATACTACCCCCTGTCCGAAAACGTCACAGAACGCATTACAGACGCTCTCAGGGGCATATTACGTTCTGAAATTTATTTCTCGACAAGTTTTCCGTAAATGCTTACGGATTTTTTTATGTCATGAAAATACCTGTAAAAAGCATACCACCTTTCAGGACGAACTACAACGCCCTTTTCAGACGTTTCAGCTTTTCAAGGTCAAATTATACTACCCCCTGTCCGAAAACGTCACAGAACGCATTACAGACGCTTTCAGAGGCATATTATGTTCTGAAATTTATTTCCCGATAAGTTTTCCGTCATGTATACGGAATATTTTCCCTTTCACTTCCGGAAGCAATGCGCTTTCATTGCACGTTGTAATAAAAACCTGCATATTTTTTATAATATCAAAAATAAACTTCTGTCGGTTTTCGTCAAGTTCGCCCATAACGTCATCAAGGAAAATAACCGGTGAATCGTCTGATTTTTCCATGAAGATTTCCGCCTGTGCGAGTTTCATGACAAGTGCGGTGCTTTTTATCTGACCTTGTGAAGCGTATTCCCTTGTGTTCAGACCGTTGATTTTTATCAGGATTTCGTCACGGTTTACGCCGGTATGTGTGGAGCCGGTCTTGATGTCGTAACCGGCAGTTTCCTGTAACTTTCTGAAATAAATTCCGGTAAATTCCCGATTTACAGGTTTTTTCAGGTCTTCGGGCTTATAGACGTTCGATTTGTATTCAAGTTCAAGGGTTTCGTTACCACCGGAAAGAGTTCTGTATAAATCGCTACAAATGCAGTTTATTTTCCTTACGTACTCATAACGCATATGTGAAATAAAAGCACCTTCTTCAGCAGTCTGCCTGTCGATAACTGTGAGAATATCGGGATTCACATTGCTGTTCATGATTTCTTTCAACAAGGCATTACGCTGATTTATGATTACGTTATGCCGGTTAAGATGCGTTACAGATGCCGGATTCAGCTGTGAAGACGCCATATCTATGAAATTTCTTCTCTTTTCCGGAGAGCCTTTAATAATTTCCACGTCGTCGGGAGTAAATGCTATACACCGGAAAACATCGAAAAGCGATTTAGAACCCTTTTGTTTTACGCCGTTAAGGGTTATGTTTTTTACGTTGTTGCTTCCACGGATAATTTCTGTCTTGATTTTCTGTTCACGGACACTGTCGAGTATATTTATTTCGACAGTCATTCTGTTTCCGGAAAATGAAATATAATCCTTTTCCCTCGAAGACCTGAAACTCTTACAGCCCGACATAATCCACAAAGCTTCAAGCAGATTTGTTTTTCCCTGTGCATTAAGTCCGGAGATTATATTATATTTCGGGTCAGGAATTATTTCAATTTCAGATAAATTCCGGAAGTCTCTTATTCCGGCATAAGTGATAATCACTCCACAACTACCTCATTTTCCCCGAAAGTAACTGTATCTCCGGAGCGTATCTTTTTGCCTCTCATGGTACATACTTCACCATTTACGGAAACTTTTCCGTCCTGTATGAACATTTTAGCTTCACCGCCTGAACCTACAAGGGAAGCGTATTTCAGTAAGGCTTCCAGCTTGATAAATTCCGTGTTTATCCTGATTTTTTCTGCCATATAATCAACCTTTCATGCCTTTAAGGCTATTTTTTATTAATAATACATAGCTTATTTCAAGCCATAAATAAATTATATCACAAAAGCAGATAAAAAGCAAGCAGAATACCGCATTTTTTGTCATGTAAGGTGTATATTTCCATGCGGTATCCGGCTTGTTTCAGAAAAAATTAATAACTCTTGAGATTTATTGGCATGACAAGGAATATAAAACTTTCGCTTTCAAGCGGAAGAATTTCTATTACTTTCTTTGAGCCGTTAAACAGTATGCGTATTTTGTCACCGTCTGCTGCTCTTACAGCGTCAGCCATAAGTTTGTGATTGAATCCGATAGTGACGTTTTCGCCTTTTACGTCAGCTTTTATGGAATCGTTTATTCTGCCTATTCCTGTTTTGCAGTTAAGATTTATAAAACCGTCAGTGACTTCACAGTGAATCGGAGTTTTGTTTTTTTCGTCGATAATCAGTGAACATCTTTCGAGACCTGTAAGAAATTCTCTTTTGCTGATAATGACTTCAGTTTTGTGTTCTGCTGGTATGCTTAGCTTATACTTGTGGAAAGTTCCTTCCAGTAATCTTGAAATTATAAATACACTTCCGGTCTCGAAGATTATGTGTTTTTCGTTTATGTGGATAATACAGTCACTGTCGTCTCTAATAAGCGATGATAATTCAAGCAAAGCTTTTTTAGGAACTACAAACTGATAGTTTCCTGAATTGGTTATTGTTTCGCTTCTGATAGCAAGTCTGAAACCGTCGATTGCAACCATGTTGAATTTTTCGTCTGTAATGTCGAATAATTCTCCTGTAAGGATTGGTTTGCTTTCGTTTACTGATGCTGCATAACTTGTCTGATTAATCATGGATTTCAGTACTGAACTTTTTACGGTGAATGTTTTTTCAGAATCTATTACCGGTAAGTCCGGATATTCTTCTGCTGACATTGCTGAAAAACTACATTCCGTTGAACTGCATGAAATGTTGATTGTGAGATTTTCATTAACCTCGAAATTAATCTCATCTCCTGACATTCTTTTTGTGAACTCGTTAAACAGTCTTGCACTAACAACAAATTCTCCTGAATCTTCCGTTATGGAATTTATTGCTGTACGGATTCCCATTTCAAGATTATATCCTGTAAGTTCTATTTCGTCTGGTGATACTCTGACTTTGATTCCTTCAAGAGCAGGAATAGTTGATTTAGCTGATACAGCTTTTGAGACATTGCTGATAGCTTCACAGAGTTCAGACTTGTTGCAAATGAATTTCATTTTGAAAATTCCTCCTGTGTTCATAATTTCGTAATAATTGAAGCTGAAAAAAAATTTTTTTTGATTCCGAAAAAACCTTTTTCGCGTGATTTTGCTTTTGGTCCGAAAAAAGCCTCGCGCGCGCGGAATAAATCCATCTATCTATCCTAAACATAAATTTTTAGTATTAGTAATTAGCAACCGTTTTTGTTGAAAGTTTTGATTTGTAGCTATATTTCATAAAAAAATCGGGGTGAGTTTTCAACAAATTCAAATTAAAAACTTGTGGAAAGTGCAACATTAATTATGTAAATTGTGTGAAAAGTGCTTAAACTAACAGTGGTTTTAGAATGTTTGTTCTTTTGGAGTCATCAAAGGCGAAAATTTGATTAAAATTATTTAAAAAACGTTTTTGTCTATTTTTCGGGAAAAATTGCGAATCATAGATGATGATTTTTCCGAAAAATCAAAATATGTCGTAATTATGAACGGCTTTTTTTGAATGATTAAAAAATTTAAGCAATATTTTTTTAGAGCCTGAATGTCGCTAAAATAGTAAATATTTAGTAAAAATATTTTTTATTCAAATATTTATCTTGAAAAAACCTATGTTTTAAGCCTTAAAAAGTTTTCACAAAAGTTCTTTGTATACTTTCAATAAAGGGATTTTTTGCCTATTTTGGTATTGAAAAGTGAAAATTTAAGTCCGATTTTTGTCTATTTACCGTTACTTGAATTTGTTCATAAAAAGAAAATAGTTTGTTCATAATAGCAAATTTCACCTTATTATCACTGAATTATCATAAAAAGAAAGTTATATATTTTAATTCTTTTTTTTAGCGATAATACGTTGTTTTTTAAAAACATTTGTATATTATTTATTACCAATTAACTTTTAGCAAATATAAATTTAATATTAAAGTCATAAAAATGTTTTTTTAAAATAAAAAACTTTTTCCAATCGGTTCATATGAACTCTTTACAATTTGTTCATACTTTTTGGATGATATCCATGCAGTCGAAAAATATAAAATAAAAATTTTTAATAAAATTTTTTATGCTTATTTTTGTCTGAAAATCGCTGAAGTTGAATTGGTAAAAATAATAAATTTGATTACTTGAAGAACTCTATTTTTAAGTTAAAACAAAAAATTTAATTAATGCATTTTTGGCTTTCCGAAATTTCCGTAATTTCCGGATTTTTTATTAACAATTTGTTTACAAATAGAGTATCATATTTTACTGACCGTAATCTTAAATAAACCTCTATTTTATGAAGAAAATCAAGATTGATAATATTCAGGATATTTCTGAAATATGCCCGATTTTTTCAATTTAAGCCCGAAAAAGCCCTTAAATTATATTTTTTTCGTGAAATAGTAATATTTTTTGAAAAAATCCGGATTTTGAGGTTTTTTCTGCCTCATGGGAGTTTCCAGCCGAATTTCCGCCTGCATCGAAGGTAGGGTTGTATCGTCACATTACACAAAAAGGCAAAATCGGCTAATTTCGCCAGTTAAATCTTATAACAACATATGATTATAACAATTTACTAAATAGATGTAATTTGATTTGTAGCTACATTAGTACAAAAAACTTGTCAAATATATAAAATCAATATGTTTAGTAGACAAATAAGACGTCTATTACCGTTCACTTTTGGAGACGGTGCCAGAATGCGTTTCAGGCTGAAAGAATATTTGTTCGTGAAGATGCTGAAATATTTTTGTTGAAAATGCATAAAAAATAATTTTTAACGAAAATTTGTTCTTTTTTAAATCATCACATAACTATCACTTATTATTAACTCGTTTCACTGAATTATCATAATTAAAATATTTTTTATTAGAATTAAAAGATTTAATTCGTTATATTGCATAAACGTATAAAATATAATATTGATGTAACAATATTATTAAAGTTTAATGTTATGAAATTCACTAAAAATATCATCGGATTGTTGAAATATATTTACAATCGCCAAAAATTAGTTAAAATATTATTTTATTAGTGCATTTTGTTATAAGAATCTGAAATTTTTTTCCTATTTTTGTATGATTTTTTATAAAATAATAGTAATAGCTGATTATTATATATAACTATTTATTGTTTATTACAAATCATTTATAATATCCTGATAAGTTACAAAAAAATTATTGTTCGCTTCTTTCTTTTATGTTGTTGATTATATTCGTAACAAGATTATTCAGATTATGGTCTTTCTTCATAGCGTCCGTGATGCTTGTTATGGAATATACAATAGTTGAGTGGTCTCTTCCACCGAACTCCGCACCTATGGTAGCAAGTGGCATTTTTGTTATCGCACGTACTATATATATGGCAACTTTTCTTGCTACGGAAACCTGTGAGGCTCGTTTATTTGACCTTAAATCTTCCGGCGATACACCATAAACTCCCGAAACTTCTGCAATTATCTTTTCGACTGTTATAGGTGTAGGGTGTTCATTGGTCATAATATCACGGATAACTCCCTGTGCCATTGATATAGTTATAGGACCGCCTGAAAAGTGATTCAGTGCTTTCAGACGCATTACAGCTCCTTCCAGCTGTCTTATATTGGTTCTTAGACGGTTTGCTATAAATTCCGCAACTTCCATTGACAGTTTAAGTTCAAGAAGTTCTGATTTTCGGCTTATTATAGCAAGTCTTGTTTCGTAGTCCGGTGCAGAAACGTCAGCTATAAGACCGCCTTCAATTCTCGACATAAGACGCATATCAAGATTCTGAAGTTCTTTCGGTGCTTTGTCAGATGTTATTACTATCTGTTTGCCCTCCTGATGCAGTTTATGGAACGTGTTGAAAAGTTCTTCCTGCATACGTTCTTTACCCATAAAGAATTGTATATCCTCGATAATAAACAAATCAATTGAACGGTATTTTTCATGGAAGTCTGTTGTACGTTTTGTGTTGATTGCCTGTACAAACTCATTGGCGAAGTTTTCGCTGGTTATGTAGATTATTTTAAATTCAGGGTGTTTTTCACGGACTGCATTTAAAATAGCGGTTACAAGATGAGTTTTTCCCATACCTGAAGCACCGTATATAAACAGCGGATTATATTCAGATACAGGCGTTTCACCACAGCTTTTTGCCACGGATTTACAACAGGCAAGTGCAAATTCATTTGAACGTCCCTCTATGAACGTCTCGAAAGTATATTCATATTTTGAAAATTCAGAATTATTACTTTCGGGGTCATAGGAGTTCATTGCAATACCCTGTGTGCTTCTTGGTTCAACGTCAATGACCATTTCTACATCATAGTCAAGAATGACTTTAAGAGCCTCTTTAAGTATTTTACCGTAAGTTTCTTGTACGAGGTCACGCTGAAAAGCCGTCTGTATTTTAAAATGTGCTTCTGTACCATCAAGGCTTACCGGTTTAAGGGGAGCTATCCATGTGTTCATACCGATTGATGGAATCTTGTTGTTTTCAAGGCAGTATTCTTTTACTTGTTCAAAGACTTCCTCAAATGATTCCGTTGATTTCATATTTTCCCTCCGCATTATAATGATATTTCCGGAACTGTTCCGGAGAAGAGGTAAAAAAATACAATTATTATGTATATTTTTACATTCCGGCTGACCTGTATTCAGTTCCGGCGGAAACAGTAAAATAATAATTATTTCCTGTAAATATTATACCATATATGGTAGAAAAAATCAAGTGTTTTTCTAAAAAAAAATTAGAAATTATTGTGAAATGACAGCACTTTTTTAAACAAAATGACGGACAAAATATTTAAATTAAATAAAAAAATGCTCATTTTTTTAAAATTCAGAAAATTTTTTTAAAAAAATATAAGATGTCAAAATTTTACTATTTTTTCACATGGATTACAGTAAAGAATTTTAATATATACGGTTAAAAAATATAAAGATATATGAAAATCTGAAAAAAATTTCTTAAACTGCTTGACATGACGTTTTTTTTGTTATATAATAATTGGGTGCAATGCCGGATTATTCGCATTGCCTGTGTTTGCATTCAGGACTTGCCGGAAGTTCCGGAAGTTCCATATACATTTAAGAGAGAGGAGGAACTGAATATGAAAAGAACATATCAGCCTAAAAAGCTCCACAGAAAGAAGGAGCACGGCTTCATGAAGAGAATGGCTACTAAGAACGGCAGAAAGGTTTTAGCTCGCAGAAGAAACAAGGGCAGAGCAAGATTAACTCACTGACGAGGCTGACCACAAAAATCTTTTTTTGTGGTCTTTTTTGTTAATGAACCTTTTATTTTTCCGGTGAAATAAATTCCGCTCATGAGGTATTATTATGCTTTATACAGAAATCCTTAATGATAACAGAGACTTTTTAAACCTTTATAAAAAAGGCAGGTTTACAGCCTGTAAATATTCAGTGATATACGTCAGACCAAACGGCAGACCTTATAACCGCCTCGGCATTACCGCAAGCAAGAAAATAGGAAACGCTGTCCGTCGGAACAGGGCAAAACGTCTTATAAGGCTTGCTTACCGTGATGCAGAAATAAAAATGCCTGTTGGTATAGATATAGTGATAGTTGCAAGAAGTCCGATATGTGAAGTAAAATCACAGGATTACTGTGCATACATGAACAAGTACGGAGTGCCGGAAATAACAAGGATATATGAAAAAACTTCCGGTGAAAAGAAAAAGAAATGAAACATCTTCTTATTCTGCTGGTAAAATTCTACAGAAAGTTTATATCACCACTGTTTCCGCCATGCTGTAAATATTATCCGACGTGCAGTACATACGCCCTGCAAGCTATAGAACGCTTCGGGGCATTCAGGGGTATACTGCTTGCTATATGGCGTCTCTTACGCTGTAATCCGTGGTCTATGGGCGGTATAGACTATGTGCCGGAAAAATTTACGTTCCGGATAAAAAAATATGACTACACTTCATGCGAATGCTGTAGTCAGCATTATGATGATAAAGACAATCAAAACTGAGAGGTATTAGAAATTGAATTCACTTTATGACATAATCGGAATCCCTTTCGGGTATCTGATGTATCTTATTTACTCGCTGTGCAATAACTATGCACTGGCGATAATCATATTCACGGTAGTGACAAAACTTCTGTTGTTTCCTGTGAACTATCATACACAGAAAAATTCCGCACGTATGCAGTTACTTAATCCGAAAATGGAAAAACTCCGGAAAAGTTACGCAAGCAATCCGGAAAGACTTCAGCAGGAACAGCAGAAACTGTATCAGCAGGAGGGCATAAACCCTATGGCTTCGTGTATGCCAGCCCTTGTACAGATGTTGTTGCTTTTCGGCGTTATTGACGTTGTATACAAGCCTATAACACATATTCTGCATATATCAAAGAATATACGTCAGGCGGCTTTTGACATTGCCGGTGAACTCGCCGGAACTAATGTCGGTAGTTTCAGTAATCTGCGGAGTGAGCTGACCATCATGGAACAGCTTGACAAAAGTAAAGACAGTTTCAGCGGACTGGCGGAAAACTTTATGACGAAAGTTTCGGAGTTCGGTTCACATTATACAGTTTTCGGGGCAAATCTCGGAAAAATTCCGGAACTGCACCCTGAAGTATGGAATAAAGAATCTGTAATACTTTTCTGTATTCCGTTTCTTGCCGGACTCGCACAGCTTGTACAGTCAATATACAGTCAGGTTCACCAGAAAAAAGTAAATCCGGAAATGGCTTCCGGTGGTGGCTGTATGACACTTATGATGTATCTTATGCCGTTAATGTCGGTAGTATGGGCATTCGCTCTGCCTGCCGGTATAGGTTTCTACTGGATATGGAGTTCTCTTTTTTCGTTCCTGATAAATCTGGGACTTAACATATATTTCACCCCTGAACGTACTAAGGAAATAAACGAAAAAGAAAAAGAAAAAGCCCGTGTTTACGCCGAAAAACATCCCGAAAAAAAGACCTTCATGCAACGTATGCTTGAACAACAGGCAGAACTTGAACGTCAGCAGAACGGTGGCGGAAAAAATTCCGGAAAAGGTAAGGCTTCACGCTCCGAAATGAATAAGCAGAACCGTGATAAACTTAAGGAAGCACGTAAGCGTATGGCAGAAAAATACGGCGAAGAATACGACGAAAATTATAATGATGATGATTGAAAATCCTTTATGGAGGTATTAAAATGACTGAAATTTTTACTGCAAAGACGGTTGAAGAAGCTAAAAAACTCGCCGTTCAGAAATTCGGCAGAAATATAGATGAGATAAATTTTGAAATAATTGAAGAAGCTACAAAAGGTTTTTTTGGAATAGGTGCGAAAGATGCTAAGGTAAAAGCTACCTGTATTGAAAAAACAGAAAAAACACAGTCTGACGTACAGCCGGAAAAAATTGTACATCCAGTTTTAGAAGTTCCTGATGCAGTTGAAACTTCATTGGAAATTCCGGAAGAACTTCTGAAAGAAGTTCTGGAAACAATAGAAAAACCGGCAGAAGTTCAAATGGTGGAGGCTAATGTTGAAAACTCTGAAGAAGTTCCGGTGGTGGAGGCTGTTGTTGAAAAAGTACCGGCTGAAACTGTAGATATTCCGGAAGATGACGGCGATTATTCCATAGAAAACATGACCCTTATTGAAAACAGGTCTCTTATGCACGAAAAAGTTAAACTTGCTATAGACTATATAATAGGTATTCTCAGGGCTATGAACGTTGAGGCGGATTTTACTGTTTATCAGAATGAAAAAAGTGCTATCATAGACATAAAAAGCGTAAACAACGGTACTGTAATAGGCAGACGTGGTGAAACTCTTGATTCAATACAGTATCTGTGTTCCATTATTGCAAACAAAGGCGACAAGGATTATTTCAGAATAACCCTCGACTGTCTGAATTACCGCAAGAAAAGAAAAGAAACTCTTGAACAACTTGCTGTTAAAGTATCGAAAAATGTACTCCGTACCGGACGTTCACAACCTCTTGAACCTATGAACCCATACGAAAGACGTGTTATTCATTCGGCAATATCTAAAATAGATGGCGTATCTTCACATTCAGTAGGCGAAGAACCTTACAGAAAAATTATAATAACTTCGGACAATCCAAGAAAAAGTAACAGAAATAACCGGAATAACGGTAAAAAACGTTACGACGGTCAGAAAAACGAACGCAGACATAATAACCGTCCTAAAAATCACGAAAAACCAAACTTTGAAAGAAAAAAAGTAGATATTTCAACAAGTTTTGAAAAAGATTATAAACGTCCGAAACCGGAAGATGCTATTGAAGGTGGTCTTTACGGTAAAATAGAAATCTGATTATTTTTTTCAGGAGTGATTTTTTGTGTCGACAATAACAGCAGTTTCTACCCCTGACGCTACCGGTGGTATAGCTGTAATAAGAATATCCGGAGACGATGCCCTGAAAATTGCGGAAAAAGTATTCGCACCGGCTGGAAAACAGATTGTGTCTGAAATGAAAGGTTATACTTGTTGTTACGGTACTGTACATGATAACGGTGAACGTCTCGACGACTGTATACTTACAGTCTTCCGTAAACCTCATAGCTATACCGGTGAAGATGTCGCTGAAATTTCGTGTCACGGCGGAATATATGTCACAAGACGTATCTTAAGGACTATCCTTAAAAATGGTGCGGATAACGCACAAGCCGGTGAATTTACTAAAAGAGCGTACCTTAACGGAAAACTTGACCTCACACAAGCAGAAGCCGTTATGGATATAATATCTGCTAAGGGTGAACGTGAACTCCGTATGGCTGAAAATCTCCGTGAGGGTACGGCGTTCCGAAAGGCTGAAAAGTGTTCCGGAAAATTACTGAAAATTCTTGGTGACCTCTCTGCATGGACTGACTATCCGGAAGAAGATATTCCGGAAGTAAAACCGGAAAATTTATGTCGTGAACTTATGGAAGTCCGGAAAGAACTTTATTCGCTTATTGAAAATTACGACAGCGGACGTATTATCCGTGAAGGTGTTTCGACGGTAATAATCGGTAAACCAAATGTCGGTAAATCTACGCTTTTTAACTGTCTGAGCGGTTGCGAAAGAAGTATAGTAACAGATATAGCCGGTACAACAAGAGACGTTGTAGAAGAATCCGTTAAAATAGGCGATATAGTCCTACGTCTTTCCGATACCGCCGGAATACGTCATACAGATGACTTGATTGAGGAAATAGGCGTTAATATCGCCGAAAAACTTATTTACTCCTCTGAACTTGTTATAGCTGTTTTCGACGGTAGTTCTCCGCTTACACAGGAAGATTCTGACCTGCTCCGGAAAATAAATTCAAGAAAAACTATAGCCGTCATAAATAAAAGCGATATGGGTATATTACCGGAAGTTACAGAAGAAATGGAAAAATATATCAAAAATATTGTATATCTTTCCGCAAAGGAAAACAGCGGTCTTGAAATGCTCCGTCAGGCTATAGAGGATATTTTTCATATAAATGAAAGTACTTTTTCCGCACCGTCCGTAGCGAATGAACGGCAGAAAAAATGTATAGATTCTGCACTTTCCTGTGTTGAATCCGCTGTTTCTGCTCTCGAAAACGGTGAACTTCTGGACGCTGTAAACGTCCTTATCGACGAGGCAGAACAATATTTATTAAGTCTTACCGGTAAAAAAATTACAGATGCAGTCGTTGATGAGGTGTTTTCAAGATTCTGCGTCGGCAAATAGTGTTCTACGTGGAACAATCAGTACAGAAAAATCCATGACTGAAAAATGTTCTATGTGGAACAATCGGTACGGAAAAATTCATGATGTGAAAAATGTTCCACGTGGAACAATCAGGTACGGAAAAATCCGTGACTGAAAAATGTTCCACGTGGAACAATTAGTATAGAAAAGTTTGTGACTTGAAAATGTTCCACATGGAACATTCAGGAGGTTTTTTGAATGTCATATAAAATGGGAAGTTTTGATGTTGCAGTAGTCGGAGCAGGTCATGCCGGTGTGGAAGCTGCTCTTGCTTCCGCAAGACTGGGTTGCAGAACGGTTATGTTTACAATATCGCTTGACCAGATAGCTAATATGCCGTGTAATCCGTCAATAGGCGGTACTGCAAAAGGACATCTTGTAAGGGAAATTGATGCTCTCGGTGGTGAAATGGGTAAGGCGGCTGATAAATGTTTCATACAAAGTCGTATGCTTAATCGGGGAAAAGGTCCGGCGGTACATAGTCTAAGGGTACAGGCTGACCGTGTAATGTATCACAACTATATGAAAAATGTATGCGAAAATCAACGCAATCTTTATGTTAAACAAGCTGAAATTGCAGAAATAATCGTCGAGGATGGGAAAATTACCGGTGTAGTAACATCTCTCGGAGCTGAATATTCCGTAAAGGCTGTAATAATCGCTACAGGTACTTATTTAAAAGGTAAAATTCATATCGGTGAGGTATCATATGAAAGCGGTCCGGATTCTGCATTGCCAAGTAAATATCTTTCAAAAAGTCTTATCGAAAACGGTATTGAATTACGTCGTTTCAAGACCGGTACACCTTGCCGTGTCCATAAAAGAAGTATAAACTTTGATTTCATGGAGCGTCAGGACGGTGACGAAAATATTGTACCGTTTTCATTTGAAACATCTGTTGAGGGTCTTGAAAATAAAGTATGCTGTTATGTCACGTATACCAACAGCAAAACTCATGAAGTTATTCTGTCGAATCTCGACCGCTCACCGCTTTATTCCGGACGCATTGAGGGTGTAGGACCTCGTTACTGTCCGTCCATAGAAGACAAAATCGTGAGATTTTCCGAAAAACCAAGGCATCAGCTTTTTGTCGAACCTATGGGACTTTCTACGGAAGAGTATTATTTACAAGGTATGTCATCATCACTGCCGGAAGATGTTCAGCTTGCATTTCTGCGGACTATCGACGGTTTAGAAGACGTCGAAATAATGCGTCCGGCATATGCCATAGAATACGACTGTTGTGACCCTACACAACTTTCTAATACATTGGAGTTCCGGAAAATAAAAGGTCTGTATGGTGCCGGACAGTTTAACGGAAGTTCCGGCTATGAAGAAGCCGCTGCACAAGGAATAGTAGCCGGTATAAACGCTGCTCTTAAAATAAAAAACCGTGAACCTATGTTACTTGACAGGGCGAGTTCCTATATCGGTACTCTTGTTGATGACCTCGTGACTAAAGGCTGTTCAGACCCTTACAGAATGATGACTTCAAGAAGCGAATATCGTCTTGTACTCCGTCAGGATAATGCCGACCAGAGACTTATACCGGTAGGATATAAAATCGGGCTTATAAGTGAAACACGTTACAAAAAGCTTGTTGAAAAAACAGAAAAAGTAGATGCTGAAATAAAACGTGTAAATGCATTGAATATCTCCCCGACGGATAAAATCAATGATTTTCTTGAAAAAATCGGAACTTCACCTCTTTCGACAGGTTGCAAACTCGGTGACCTTATACGCCGTCCGAAAATAAGTTATAAGTCGCTTGCTCCTTTTGACCCCGACAGACCTGAACTTTCTGACGAAATAGCCGAACAGGTAGAACTTCAGATTAAATATGAGGGATATATTTCAAAACAACTTGCACAGATTGAACAAATGAGAAAACACGAATCAAAAAAATTACCGGAAAATTTCGATTATCATGATGTATACGGTTTGAGACTGGAGGCTATCGAAAAACTTAATAAAATACAACCGTCTTCACTCGGACAGGCTTCAAGAATTTCCGGTGTATCTCCGGCGGATATATCTATTCTTGATGTATGGCTACAGCGAAGAACGGAGGAACAATAAAAATGCTTCTTGAATATGATTTCTGTAAAGAATGTTTCCGAAAATATGACATTGAACTTTCAGAGGATATATATAGGAAACTTGATTTATATGCGGATTTTCTTGTTGAATACAATAAAAATGTGAATCTTACAGCAATAACAGAACCTGTTGAAATTCTGTATAAACATTTCATTGACAGTGTTCTTATTGACAAATATGCTGAAATTCCGGAAAATGCAAGTCTTATTGACGTCGGGACAGGTGCGGGATTTCCGTCTGTACCGTTGAAACTTTTCAGACCGGATATAAAAATAACTTTACTGGACAGTCTGAACAAGCGTATAACTTTTTTGCAGATATTATGCGAAAAACTCGGCATTGAAGCGGAGTTCATACATGACAGGGCGGAAATTGTCGGTAAAAAATCTGATTATCGTGAAAAATTCGATATATCCTGTGCGAGAGCAGTAGCTAATATGTCGGTATTGAGTGAAATATGTCTGCCTTTCGTAAGAGTTGGTGGTATGTTCGTAGCTATGAAAGGGCTTACCGAAAATATTTGCGACGGAAATAATGCCATACAGCTTACAGGTGGGAAAATTATGGACGAATTTATTTATGATGTCGCCGGTGATAATCGGAAAATAGTTAATGTAAAAAAAATATCGCATACTCCGACAAAATATCCGAGAAATAGCGGTCAGATAAAAAAGAAATCTCTGTAATTATACTGCATATTGTTGTAAAAAGCGTCATTCTGTCGATTCAGGACGCTTTTTTTGTGTAGTAAATATTTCCCGTAAGTGTTAGAATGTTTTTACAGGGAAAAATTTCCCGAGTATTTATATGAGGTAAAAACAATGGCACTTTTAAATTTTACAAAGGACAAACTCATCAGTAAAGTGGTTGAGATTGATATAAACCTGATTATTCCTGACCCGAATAAATCACATACCGGTTTTCAGGATACGGAAATTTCTAAACTTGCGGAATCAGTTATGAAAAACGGAGTTTTACAACCGCTGTCCGTGAAAAGATGTAGTAATGGATTTGAAGTTATTACAGGTGAAAAATATCTTGAAGCCGCTAAAATATGTGGTCTGAAAACTGTTCCATGTATCGTGCATGAAGTAAATGACAGGGATTCTGCTATTATGGCACTCGTCGAAAATATTAAACATCAGAATTTGTCATTTTTTGATGAGGCGACGGCTATAGAAAGACTTATTACATATTACGGTATGACACAGGAAGATGCAGCTGCTAAACTCGGTAAGGCACAAAGTACTATAGCTAATAAATTACGTCTTCTCCGACTTACTGAAGAAGAACGTGAACTGATAGTCAAGTATGGTCTTACAGAACGTCATGCAAGAGCTTTACTTAAACTTGCAAGTCCTACAGACAGACTTGTTATTCTTGAAAAAATTATCAAGGATAATCTTAATGTTGAACGTACTGAAAAACTTATTGAAGATTTTATCGGCTCTCAACGTGAAAAGGCAAATTATAAAAAACGTTCAAGAGTTTTTCAGAATGTGAAAATGTTCATTAATACCTTGAACAAGACCGTAGAAACAATGCAGTCAGCTGGGATTCCGGCAAATTCACAGAAAATTCAGAATGATGATTATATAGAATATCGTATAAGAATACCTGTCCAGAAAGTAAAATGATAAAAAGTTCCGCATGAAGTGATTTCATGTGGAACTTTTTTATAATGTTCCACGTGGAACAATTGGTATGAGGAAGTCAGTAAAATGAAAATGTTCCACGTAGAACAATTGGTATGCAGAAATCAGTAAAATGAAAATGTTCCACGTAGAACAATTGGTATGCAGAAATCAGTAAAATGAAAATGTTCCACGTAGAACA
>JAIDQQ010000032.1:0-38491 GCA_029062165.1 Ruminococcus sp. | reverse complement strand
ATCGGTATGAGGAAGTCAATAAAATAAAAATGTTCCATGTGGAACAATAAAACAAGTATAAAAATTATGGAACTACTATTTACAAAGCGTTTAAAAGGTGATATAATATTAGATATAAAAAACGAAAGGAATGAATACTATGGGCAAAATAATTGCAGTTGCAAATCAAAAAGGCGGTGTAGGAAAATCCACTACAGCCGTAAATCTTGCTGCATATCTTGGGTCAAGGGGCTTTAAAGTTCTTTGTATTGATTCAGACCCGCAGGGTAATACTACTACTGCATTCGGAATCAAGAAAAAATCTGCCAGTGCCTCAACATATGATGTTCTGACCGGTAAAATAAGGATTCAGGAAGCCGTTATGGAAACTGATTTCAGTAATGTTTCGATAGTACCGGCTACAGAATCTCTTGCAGGTTGTGAAATAGAACTTATCAACTTCGAGAACAGAATGCAACGTCTGAAAATGCAAACCCTTACTTGTCGTGAAGACTATGACTATATATTTATTGACTGTCCACCGGCACTCGGACTTATCACTATAAATGCACTGGTTGCGTGTGATACGGTAATAGTCCCGATGCTTGCAGAGTTTTTCGCACTGGAAGGACTTTCACAACTTGTCAACACGATAAAGATTGTCAAGACAAATTACAATCCCGTACTTAATATTGAGGGAATTGTTTTCACCATGTTTGACGGAAGACTTAATGTAGCAAATGACGTTGTTGCAGAAGTAGAAAAGTATTTCCCGGATAAAATTTTCAAAACAAAGATACCAAGAAATGTAAGACTTTCAGAAGCTCCAAGTCATGGAAAACCGGTCATGTATTATGATAAGTCTTCAAAAGGTGCGGAGGCATATGAACTTCTCGGACACGAACTTCTCGGAGAGCCTCTTGAACTTCCGAAGAAAAAACTCAGGGGAATTTTTTCATTCAACAAGAAATAATCCGGAAAGGAGTTTTTATATATGGCTATAGGTGGACTTGGTGCAGGGCTTGACAGTCTTTTCAGTGACAATACAAGCGAAATACAGGTTAAAAAGACCTTGAGAACTTCCGAAATAGAACCTAATCGTGACCAGCCCAGAAAAGTTTTCAGTGAAGAAGCAATAGCATCTCTTGCGGAATCGGTACGTGAACATGGTATGTTACAGCCGATACTGGTCAGACCTCTTGTAATGGGTGGATATCAGATTGTAGCCGGTGAAAGACGTTGGAGAGCTGCAAGAATGTTAGGTCTTGACGAAGTACCGGTTAATATACGTGAACTTTCTGACATACAGGCTATGCAGATTGCTGTAATAGAAAATCTTCAGCGAGAGAATTTGAATCCGGTTGAAGAAGCGAACGGTTATTGTGACCTTATTGAAAAGTACGGTATGACACAGGAACAGGTTGCAAAAATGACAGGACGTTCACGTTCTGCAATTGCCAATTCTGTAAGAATACTGACACTTCCGGAAACTGTACTTTATATGATTGAAACCGGCAGTTTGTCAGTAGGTCATGCAAAAGCATTGCTTTCGGTTATTGAAGATGTAGAATTTCTTACTGAACTTGCCGAAAAAGCATCTGACGGTAAAATGACTGTACGTCAGCTTGAAAACGAAATACATAAAAGAGACAATGTGCTTCAGAAAGAAAATGAAAGAGATGTTGCAGATAATTATTTTTCTGAAATGGAAATTGCATTGAATGTGCGTCTCGGACGTAAGGTAAAAGTAAAACATAGTGGTGAAAAAGGTTCGCTTGTACTTGAATTTTACGATAAGGACGATTTGAAGACGATTGCAGAAAAACTCGCAAAAGACTATGAATAAAAGGAGTATTTATAAATGATTGATATTAAGTTGATTCGTACCAATCCGGAAATTGTAAAGGAAAACATTAAGAAGAAATTTCAGTACGAAAAACTCGCCCTCGTCGACAAGGTAATTGAATTTGACGAGCAATGCAGAAAAGCCAAGGCAGAAGGTGATGACCTCCGTAATCAGAAAAACAAGAAAAGTAAGGAATTTGGTAAATACAATGCAATTATTGCAAAGTCGGAAGACGAGAATTTAAAAGCCGAGGCACAGGAAAATATTTCAAGACTTACAGCAGAAATCGAAGAAATCGACAAAAGACGTGAGGAACTCGAAAAACTTGAAACGAAATTTAATGAAGAAATCCGTAAGATAATGCTTGTTATACCGAACATCATTGACGATAGTGTACCGGTAGGCAAGGACGACAGCGAAAATGTAGAAGTCGAACGTTTCGGTGAAGCATATGTACCGGATTTTGAAGTACCGTATCATGTTGACATCATGGAAAAAGTCAACGGAATAGACCTTGACAGTGCAAGGGATAAGACAAGTGGTAACGGTTTTTATTATCTGACCGGTGACATAGCAATGTTGCAGTCGTGTATACTTTCGTATGCGAGAGACTTTATGGTTGACAAGGGATTTACATATTGTATACCGCCGTTTATGATTAGAAGTAATGTTGTTACTGGAGTAATGAGTTTTGCAGAAATGGAAGGTATGATGTATAAAATAGAAGGTGAGGATTTGTATTTAATCGGTACAAGCGAACACTCTATGATAGGACGTTTTATAGATACAATCACACCGGAAGAAGAACTTCCTAAGACACTGACGAGTTATTCACCGTGTTTCCGTAAGGAAGTAGGCGCACACGGTATTGAAGAACGTGGTGTTTACAGAATACACCAGTTTGAGAAACAGGAAATGATAGTAGTCTGCAAACCGGAAGAAAGTATGGAATGGTTTCATAAACTGTACAGCTATACGGTTGAATTTTTCCGTACACTTGATATCCCAGTACGTACACTTGAATGCTGTTCCGGTGACCTCGCTGACCTTAAAGTGAAGAGTATAGATGTAGAAGCATGGTCACCGAGACAGCAGAAATATTTTGAAGTCGGAAGCTGTTCAAATCTCGGCGACGCTCAGGCAAGACGTCTCGGAATAAAATTCAAGACCGCCGACAAGAAAAAATATTTTGCACATACACTGAATAATACAGTAGTCGCACCACCGAGAATGTTAATAGCATTTCTTGAAAACAATCTCAATTCCGACGGAAGTATAAGGATTCCTGAAGCACTTCGTCCGTATATGCGTAAGGACGTAATAAAAGTGCCGGTTAAGAAGTAATCAGTTTTCGGAATCAGGAAAATTATCTGCATTTTTTGCAACGGTACACAGACACATTGCGAACATTCCTACAGTACCGCCGAAAAATGAACCTAAAAGAAAATTCATCATAAAAAAAATCACCTCATTATATATTATGTGGCTTTTTAATTCAGGTAAACAGAAAATCACGGATTTTTTTGAATCCGTGATTTTTGTATTTATTTAAGCATTTCAAGAATGCTGTTTTTCGGGATTACTCCGACGGATTGTTTCTGTATAACGCCGTCTTTCACTACAACGAGTAACGGAATATTTTCCACTCTGAAAGCTACAGAAAGTTCCGGTTGTTCGTCTACATTTACCTTGCCGACTTTTATTTTTCCGTCGAGTTCCTTAGCGATTTCCGAAACAACCGGCGAAAGCATCATACAAGGTCCGCACCAGTCTGCCCAGAAGTCGAGTAAAACAGTACCTTTGAAGTTTCGTACTTCGTCGTCAAAATTTTCCTTGGTGATGTTTATTTCCATAAAAATCAATCCTCCTTTGATTTGTAGTATAACATACAGTGACAGAATCCCTCAAAATCAGGGTCTGCAATCTGTTCACGGAATTCTTTGCACATACATTTGTTTTCGGGTATGCGTGGAATACGACACGGACAGTAACCGTCTTTAAGTTTAAGACCTTCTTTTATTTTTGCGACTACTTCCTTATCGGGATTAAGAGATATTTTCATAAAAAGCCCTCCTTTCTGATATTATGACTTTCAGGCTGACTTTTAATGCATTTCCGAAAATGTTCCACGTAGAACATTTTTGAAAAAATCCGTAATTATAATTGTTCCACGTGGAACAATCATTCAGACAGTTCGGAAGCCATATTTTCAATCTGTAAGAGATTTTCAGATTTCACAGCAGATTTTATAGTCACAGAATTTTCAAGCCACGTGATATTTTTTGATTTTGCAAACATTTCACGCATGACTTTTCCGGCGGTAACAGCCCACGAACCGTTTTCAATGATACCTATTGTGCGGTTCTGGAAATTTCTTTCCGTAAGAGCGAGAATAAAGTGTTTCATGAAAGGGAAGACATCAGCGTTGTAAGTCGGTGAGGCGAGGACGATTTTTCCGTATCTGAAAGCATCTTCAATAGCTTCAGCGAGGTCTTCACGGGCGAGGTCACAGAGAACGACTTTCGGACAGCCTTTTTCAGTGAGTTTTTCCGCAAGGATTTCGCAGGCTTTTTTTGTATTGCCGTATACAGAAGTATAAGCAATCATAATGCCGTCACTTTCGACACCGTATGAAGACCATGTATTATATAGTCCGAGATAGTAGGCGAGATTTTCTTTCAGCACGACGCCATGAAGCGGACATATAATCTGTATATCCAGTCCGGAGGCTTTTTTAAGAACCGTCTGAACCTGTACGCCGTATTTTCCGACGATACCGAAATAATAACGTCTTGCTTCACAAGCCCAGTCTTCTTCAACATCCGAAGCACCGAATTTTCCGAAAGCGTCGGCGGAGAAGAGAATTTTTTCGGTACTTTCGTAAGTAAACATAACTTCAGGCCAGTGTACCATAGGTGCGAACACAAAATTAAGTACGTGCTTGCCGAGAGAAAGTGTATCGTTTTCCTTGACGACAAGTTTTTTCAGATTTTCGGTATCTTCAAAGAAGTTAGCGAGCATAGTAAAAGTTTTTGCGTTGCCGACGATAGTAGTTTCCGGAAATTCTTTCATGAAGTCCATAATGTTTGCGGAGTGGTCACATTCCATGTGCTGTACTATGAGATAGTCCGGAGCACGTCCGTTAAGGACTTGTTTTATATTGGTGAGCCATTCACATGAAAATTTTGCGTCTACCGTATCGAGTACGGCTGTTTTTTCGTCCATGATTACATATGAGTGATAAGCCATACCGTTAGGAACTATATACTGTCCCTCGAATAAGTCAACATCATGGTCATTGACACCGACATTAAAAATGTCATCTGTGATATGCATAATAAAGATACCTCTTTTCATATTTGGAATACTTTTATTATAGCATATTTTTCCACGGAAAAAAAGACTTTTCAGAAAAATTTTTAAAGTTGAATTATAAATAACGCTTAATATTTCCGTATGATTTTTTTTGTTGATTTTCTACAAAAAGATACCTGTTTAAAAATGTTCCACGTGGAACATTTTGTAATAATGTAAACCGTATTTGTAGCATGATACGGCATTATATGAATATTGCTTTTAGTATGGTCAAATATATGTATATTATGGAATTTCAGGTGACGTTAATTTTCACAAATAGGATAATAATAATTTGTTTTGTTCGCTGAATTACGACAGTTTCAAATTCCGGATATTGACAAATAATTCTCCGGAATGTATAATATTAACTGTAAGTGTGTGATTATGCATACCTGAAAAAAATATATTAAAAGTAAGGAGAAATGACTATGAATCTTAATGGACTGTCAAAGAAAGAGGTTGAAGAAAGTCGGAAAAAACACGGCGATAATAATCTTACTCAGATACCCCCTGACCCGTTATGGAAAAAAATTCTCGAAGGTTTCAAAGACCCTATGATTATGATACTTATAGTTGCACTTGTAGTACAGGTTGTATTATGCTTTATGGGTCAGGCGGAGTGGTTCGAGCCGGTAGGGGTACTCATAGCGATACTCATTGCCAACGGAGTTTCTTCTATCAGCGAACACAAACAGGAAAATAAAGCCTCCGCACTGAAAGAGGAAGAAGAAGCTAAAGAAATGGCAAAAGTCATTCGTGACGGCAAACTATGTGAAATCCATGTCAGCGAAGTGGTAGTAGGAGATATTGTATATTTGCAAGCCGGTGACAAGATTTCCGCAGATGGTGAAATAGTTGATGGTGAAGTGCATATTGACCAGTCAGCACTTAACGGTGAAACCGAAGAAGCTGAAAAACGTCCTGTAAAGTCTGGTGAGACGTACAATATAAAAGACCTGCTCAACAAACATTATGCATACCGAGGTACAGTAGTATGCGGTGGTGAAGCCTATATGGAAGTAAAAGTAGTCGGAGATAAGACGCTTTTCGGAGAACTTGCCCTTGAAGTACAGGAAGATACAAGAGAGACACCATTACAGGTTAAACTTTCCAAACTTGCGAAACAGATTTCAATGTTCGGATATGTCGGAGCGATTGCAATTATCATATGTACGATATTACAGACAGTCATAGGCGACGGCGCACCGGATTCGGCGATAGGTTGGATTAAAGTTGTAATGAATGCTATAACAGTAGCGGTTACTATCATAGTATGTGCAGTGCCGGAAGGACTTCCAATGCTGACATCTATATTACTTTCATTCCAGAGCCTTAAGATGTCAAAGGATAATGTACTTGTAAGAAAAATAAACGGTCTCGAAACAGCCGGAAGCCTCAGCCTGCTTTATAGCGATAAGACAGGTACTATCACAGAGGGTAAACTTTCAGTAGTGGAATTTATCACAGGAGACGTGAAGAAATTTTCAAAACTTTCGGACACGTCGGAGAAGTTTATAGATGATATAGTTGTAGGAGCAGGTGTAAATAACAGTGCTTCCGCAAGTGACGGAAATGTTATAGGCGGAAACAGTACAGACCGTGCTTTAATGAATTTCCTTATCGACGCTAAGGCAGAAAACAAAATAGACAAAAACGAGGCTACAAATTTCAATCCGTTCAACTCTACACAGAAGATGTCAAGTGTGACCATTTCAAGAAACGGTGCAAGTTATACTTATGTAAAGGGCGCACCGGAAAAACTTCTTGTAAGATGTACACAGTATGTTGATTCAGCCGGAAATGTAAAAACTCTTGATAATCATAAGGCGATAACAAAATATATCGACGAACAGGCAGGACGTTCAATGAGACTTCTTGCGGTTGCGAAGCGTAACGGTGACAGTGACCAAGGTGACCTTACACTTGTATGTATTTTGTGTATCAGGGATAATGTACGTAAAGAAGCAGTCGCCGCTATAAAGGAAGTACAGAATGCCGGAATACAGGTAGTAATGGTTACCGGTGACCGCAAGGAAACAGCAGTAGCCATAGCAAAGGAAGCCGGACTTATCCGGAAAGAAACAGATATAGCACTTACTTCAGCGGAACTGAATGAAAAATCCGACGAAGAGCTTAAAAAAGTCATACCGAATTTAAGAGTAGTCGCCAGAGCATTGCCGACTGATAAGAGCCGTCTTGTAAGATGTGCGCAGGAATTGGATTACGTAGTAGGCATGACAGGTGATGGTGTCAACGATTCACCGGCATTGAAAAAGGCAGATGTCGGATTTGCAATGGGTAGCGGTACGGAAGTTGCCAAAGAAGCAGGCGATATAACCATTCTCGACGATAATTTTTCTTCTATTGCGAAAGCTATTCTGTATGGACGTACAATGTTTAAAGGAATAAGGAAATTCCTTATATTCCAGTTGACAGTAAACGTTGCAGCGGTTCTGACGTGTTTCATAGGTCCACTTCTCGGAGAGCCTACAATGATGACGGTTATACAGTTACTGCTTGTGAATCTCGCTATGGATACACTTGCAGCTATTGCATTTGGTAGCGAACCGGCACTTAAGGAGTACATGAAAGACAGACCTATTCCACGTAACGAAAGTATAGTAAGTAAGTCAATGCTGATACAGTTTATAATCAGCGGACTTTATATAACAGCAATCTGTCTGTGTATAAGATTTGTACCGGCAATCCGTGATATTTTCGGTGGTGTAGACGATACGTATTTATGTTCAGCACTTTTTGCAACGTTCATGATGGCTATAACATTTAATGGATTCAATGCACGTACTGAAAAACTGAACGTATTTGAACATTTAGGAAGAAACAGGAATTTCCTTATTGTAATGGGAGTATTGCTTCTGATACAGTTTGTATTTGTAACATTCGGTGGTGAGTTCCTTAGTGTTGAACCGCTTAATGTAAAGACATGGTTAATATGTATTGTACTTGCATTCATGGTTATTCCGCTTGACATGATTCGTAAAGCGGTTACTAAGAAATAATATAGTAAAGGAGGAAATAACAAAATGAGTATTAACCTTCAGAAAGGTCAGAAAATAAACCTCAGTAAAGAGAGTAGCGGACTTAAAAGAATTATGGTAGGTCTTGGCTGGGACGAGGTAAGACAGAATAGCGGAGGCTTTTTTAAAATTCTTTTTTCAGCACCTCAACAGGATATTGACTGTGACGCATCTGCAATACTTTGCGGAAGTAATGGAAAAATCATAAGTACAGATGTGAAACAGAGCGTTGTATATTTCGGCAACCTCAGACACTCAAGCGGTGCAATAGTACATCAGGGTGACAATCTCACCGGAGCAGGTGAGGGTGATGATGAGCAGATTATGGTTGATATAAGTCGTCTTCCGTCAGATATATATAAGGTTGTGTTTACCGTAAATATATACGACGCTGCCAGAAGAGGTCAGCATTTCGGAATGATTGAAAACGCTTTCATAAGACTTGTTGACATGACAAAGAATCAGGAAATATGCCGTTTTAATCTTTCGGAAAACTATAACAATATGACCGGACTTATTGTAGGTGAGATTTACCGAAAGGGCAATGAATGGAAATTCAATGCTATAGGACAGGCTGTAAAAGAAGCAAGCCGTCTGGACGCAATCATTTCACTTTACAGATAATCTGAAAGGAATCAGAAAAATGAATATAATAAATCTTGAAAACTCAAACAGAAAAATAACAAGTACACTCGGAAATTTCAGTGTTCTTGAATATAACCGTGATATAAGTGTTTCTTCCAACAATGCCGTTACAGAATATTTCATGGCAGAAATGGGAGTACATCGCAGACAGGTTGTTATAAATATGACCGGTTTGAATACGGCGATACTTCAGGCAGGTGCAATGCAGTGGATGGCAGGAGATATTAAAATTGCTACCGATATAAAAGGTGTAGGCGATTTCATGGGAAAAATGTTTAAAAGTTCCGTGACAAAGGAAACAACTGTCAAACCGAAGTACAGCGGTAATGGTATACTGGTTCTTGAACCGACATACAAGTACATTATACTTAAGGAAGTAAGCGAATGGCAATCCGGACTTGTCATTGAAGATGGTATGTTTCTTGCGTGTGATGGTACTGTAAATCAGGGAATTACAGCAAGGAAAAATATTTCCTCTGCCGTTCTGGGCGGAGAAGGTCTTTTCAATCTTTCACTGACCGGTAAGGGCGTAGTTGCATTGGAGAGTAATGTTCCGGAAGAAGAACTGGTTGAAATACGTCTTAATAACGACGAACTTAGAATTGACGGAAATATGGCTGTATGCTGGTCAAATTCGCTTGAATTTACCGTCGAGAAGGCTACGAAATCATTAATAGGTTCAGTTGCAAGCGGTGAGGGTCTAGTGAATGTATACAGAGGTACAGGAACAGTCTTAATGGCTCCTGTTACGTCGTCGTCTTCACTATTCAATGCTACAAACAGTATTTCTGCCAAACCGTAATCTGGTAAATAATTTTAAACGGAACAGTTTATATAAAAAAATACTGTTCCGTTATTTTAAAAAGGAGGTCTTTTATTTATGGCAATCAATTTACAGAAAGGTCAGAGATATGCATTCGGTGGGAAAATAAGCCTTGCACTTGTAGGACTTGGCTGGGACACTAACCGTTATGACGGCGGTTATGATTTTGACCTTGATGCTTCTGCATTTCTTCTCGGCGAAAACGGAAAACTTCTTCGGGATGAGGATTTTGTTTTCTATAACAATCTAAGCGGACGTGACGGTGCAGTAATTCATACCGGTGACAATCTGACGGGTGACGGTGAGGGTGATGACGAAGTTATTATTATCGACTTTACTAAACTTCCGTCGGAAATCAGGAAAATAGCAGTCTGTGTAACAATCCATGAGGCTGAAGAACGTCGTCAGAATTTCGGACAGGTTTCAAATGCATATATACGTGTTGCGAAAATGAAAGATGAGAATGATATTTCCGGAGATACTATATTGAGATTCGACCTTGAAGAAGAATTTTCTATAGAAACAGCCCTTGTTGTTGCGGAGTTCTATAAAAGAAACGGTGAATGGAAATTCAATGCAATAGGTTCGGGCTATCAGGGCGGACTGGCTGCCATAGTACGTTCATATGGCGGAGATGTCTAAAATAACAGCATTTACAATCATACAGATAACTATTCCCATAATGGTCGGCAGTAGAAAACTAATGGCAGTCCATTTCAGACTGCCTGTTTCTTTTCGTATGGTCATACAGGTAGTGGCACACGGAAAATGAAAAAGTGTAAAAATCATCATGCATATGGCAGTAGTAATATTCCAGCCGTGTTCTATTAGAAGTTCATGAATCTGTACTGTATCGGACATTTCAACAAGATTTCCCTGTGCAAGATACGTCATAAGTATGATAGGGAATACTATTTCATTTGCCGGAAATCCCAGTATGAACGCAAGCAATATTACACCGTCAAGACCCATAAGACTTGCAAAAGGGTCAAGGAAATCGGCAACAACTGAAAGAATCGTACCATTTCCGATATGGACGTTAGCAAAAATCCATATAATAAGTCCGCACGGAATTGCAGAAGTACACGCACGTGCCAGTACGAATATAGTACGGTCAAAAACTGAACGTATCAGTACTTTTTTAAACTGTGGTTTCCTGTATGGTGGAAGCTCCAGTGTAAATGACGAGGCTATACCTTTAAGAATCGTACATGAAAGAAGTTTAGACATTAACAACGTCATGAGAACACCGGCTATTATTACCGCAAGAAGAATCAATGCCGACAGAAAACTTCCGGACGTTACAAAAAACATGGTAATTATCATGATAATAGTCGGAAAACGTCCGTTGCATGGGACAAAATTATTTGTTATTATGGCAATAAGTCTTTCACGTGGTGAATCTATAATCCGACATCCTGTAACTCCGCAGGCATTACAACCGAATCCCATAGCCATAGTTATGGCTTGTTTACCACAGGCATTAGCACATCTGAAACAATGGTCAAGATTGAAAGCTATTCTCGGCAAATACCCGAAGTCTTCCAGCAGTGTGAACAGCGGAAAAAATATCGCCATAGGTGGTAACATTACTGATACTACCCATGCAAGAACTTTATATATTCCCTGAATAAGTACACCGTCAAGCCATTGCGGTGCATTGACTTTTTCAAGACCGGCTGACATTATATCACCAAATCCGAAAAGAAATTTTCCGAGTAAGTCGGATGGGTAGTTAGCTCCGATAATTGTAATCCATAATATAATTCCGAAAAGAATAATCATTACAGGTATTCCGAAACGTCTGCTTAGAAATATACTGTCAAGTTTACGGTCACGAACGTATGGCGAGGATTTTTTATAACTTACAGTTTTGGCAACAATTTCAGAAGCCTTTTTAATAGTTGCGGAAATAATTTCGTCAGATATTTTTTCTGCTGTGAAACCTTTTTCTGTCATGGAATGTTTTATTTTATCAATTTCCGGAAAGTCGGTAAAATGAATGTTTTCATATTTTTCTGTTTTTTCAAGGAAAGATGTATTGTTTTCGAGTATACGCATAGCGACAGTTTCCGACGGAAGTTTATGTATATCGTTACGGATTATTCCGGAAATATCATTTACAGCTTTCTGAATTTCTTCGTTCACCGGAAGTGTTGTCCTTATTGGTATGGTATCTTCTTTTATGCAGTTGTAAAGACATTCAAGAAGCTTGTCGAGACCTTTTCCGTCACGAGCAGTTACGCCTATGACGTGTACACCTAAAATACGACTTAATAAATCGAGGTCTATTGTTATACCTTTTGTGTCCGCCTCGTCAAGAAGATTTACACATACTATAGTTTTCGGTGATACTTCTGTTATCTGTATGACAAGATTCAGATTTCTTTCAAGACAAGTCGCATCGCATACTACAATAACGGCATCAGTTTCCGTAAAATAAATGAAATCGCTTGCAGTAGTTTCTTCTGCGGAACTGTTCCGGAGTGAATACATTCCCGGAATATCCGCAAGTATGAACTGCATATCTTTGTATTCAAAAAAACCCTCCGCACTCGATACTGTTTTCCCTGCCCAGTTACCAGTATGTTGATTCATACCGGTAAGGGCATTGAATACCGTTGACTTTCCGACATTTGGATTTCCGGCAAGTGCCACGAGATATTTATTGTTTTCCATTATATCACCTCCAGAATATATCATAGAATAATATGCCGGAAAATAATATAATATTCTTTTCAAATCGTAGTGAAAAAATAAAATGTTCCACGTGGAACAATGGTCTGTACGGAACCTGAAAATGTTCTACGTGGAACAATTTTATTTTGAATATTTAGTGTTTATATTTTCGGGAGTATAATTATAGAGGTCACAAGCGATTTCCGATATAACATCTTTAATTTCAAGATTTTCAAGAAATTTTTCCGGAATGGATTCTATACCGAGATAAGCACCGATAATATTTCCGGTGACCGCACCAGTAGAATCGCTGTCACCGTTGTGATTTACGGAAACTATAATAGCCTTTTCAAAATCATTTTCGTATTTCAAGGCACAGTATACGGCAATAGCAAGAGTTTCTTCGGCTACCCAGCCTTCACCGAGTTCGTGAATAGCGTCAAGGTCAGGGATATTTTTTCTGGAGAGTTTCACAGCGGTATTCATAAGTTGACAGAAATAATCAATATGTTTACAATTTTTAAAAAGTTTTTTAGTATGGGAAATGCTATCCATAACTGCATCTTTGAGTGAAATATCAGTATGTGAGATAAGGTTTATGATATGTGCGAAACACGCCGACGGTATGTAGCCGAGTTCGTGACCGTGAGTAATAGCAGAGGCTTCAGCGGAAATGAAATCAGTTTGTGATATTTTGATTGTATCCTTAAAGAAGAGACCGACAGGAGCGACACGCATTACACCACCGCAACCTTTACTGTCGTTTATGGGATTTCTTACAGAACCCATTTTACCGGAAGCGATAGCATTAATACAGGTAAAACCAGGTGCACGACGTTTCCATAATTCCGGAACGTCCATAAGCCACGAAGAAAGTAATGAACGGATTTTTGATTTTGTTTCATAGTCACAGTTTTGGGTTATGAACCATTCTTTGTAGCAGTCGTATATTGATTGTATGTAAGAGCCGTCTTTAGCACCAAGCAGGAGACCGTTTGCAGTAAAGAGGGTCATTTGGGTATCGTCTGATATGATAGCCTTATTGTTTCTGAGTTCGTATTCTGTTATACCGTTTTCGCCATAATGACTGAAAATTTCCTTTTCACGAAAAAATTCTACAGTATAGCCGAGAGCATCACCGACAGCCCCACCGATAAGACAACCTTTATATTTGTCAAGAGTATTCATTATAGAAAAATCCTCCTTGATATTTTTTCATTTAACAAATCGTAATCATCCACGTATACAAGAATTGATGGCTTATTTATATTTTCACATTCAGGACATGAAAGCATAATTTCAGATGTACTATCTGTTTTATGCATTTCCGCACTGCATTTTTTGCATATATGGGTATAATGTTTAATACAGTAATAATCAGATTTCAAATCATCTTCCATAACATAAGGCGGAGCAGGTTTAGCGGAATTTTTCGGAGCGTATAGATTAAGTGCCCGTTCTAAAGACCAGTTACCGCATTGGCAGGTATACAGACATTGTTTAATATCTACCACTAAATTATCCCGACTTAAAAAAATGTTTTTCCATTTATCGCCGTAAATTCCATTTTTTATATTTTCTACAGTTTGTTTGTATGAATAAGAATATAACTTACCATAACCTAAAAGTATATTATATTGATGTTTACATTTTTTACAACGAAACTCATAAACAAGTCCCATAAACTCACCTCTTTGACGTTATAAAAACAAACTCCACAAACCATAGTGTTTGTGGAGTTTTGAAGTGACCCGTACGGGAATCGAACCCATGATTCCGCCGTGAAAGGGCGATGTCTTAACCGCTTGACCAACGGGCCTTATTAATGGTAGCGGCAGTAGGATTTGAACCAACGACCCTCCGGGTATGAACCGAATGCTCTAGCCAGCTGAGCTATACCGCCATATTTGCCGTCGTTGCTATTACTGCCTTACGACTTTATTATTATATCACGTGTTTCCGGAAAAGTCAATAGGAAAACCGAAAAAATTTTATTTTTGTAGGAAATTATAAAATAATGATTATTTATATCGGATAAACTGTTGTAATAGTACAATACATATAATACAGTTTCTTGATTCTTGACTTTCGTTTTCATATATGGTATAATGATAGAAAATTTTACAATAAGGAAACTGAACAGAATGGGATTACATACAACACAAAAAGAACGTTACAGAATCCGGAATGAAATTGAAGATACTGTAAAAGAAGAAAATATTAATCGTCGGAAGTTTCATGAGGTATCAAAATTTTCCTATGAAAATATTCTCCGGAAATTTTACTATACATTTTTTGAGTACGATAGAAATATAAGGTATTCCGAAAATAAAAAAATTGATTTGTCATATGCATGGTTGAGATTCCGTAAAAATCTCAAGCAATCCGATATAATACATTTGCGTTATGATGATACTGACATTGCTTGTATGAAAAGTCTTGTACCGGATTATTCGGATAATAAAAAATGTTTCGGTATTGTTGCGGACGGTTGGGTATATGAGGGTGAAATTTCTGAAATTCTGACCGCTTTTTCTGAAATTTACTTTATAACGGATTTCTATATTATATCAAAAAAATTCGACTGGGTTGTAGTAAACTGCGAGGACGGTGAATGTATATGTCGTTTAAGTTTAGAAAAATATTAAATATTTTGTTAATTTGTTTAGTGATGATTCTGACAGGTTGCGGAAACGTTGAAGAAAAAATCAATCCTGAAATTTCGTCGGAAAGCACCAGTGAAGAAGTTACTAATGAAATTTCAAAGGAAATTTCAGTTGCAAGTAATGTGGATAAAGAAATCAGTTCGGAAAATTCAGTAGAAAGTAATATGGACAAAATTATGTTTTTTGCAACTCTTTTATATAACTATCAGGAAGAAAAATACACGGATTCAGATGTCATGTACTATTTTGTGGTACTCCATGATGGTACTATCTGGACTATGGAAAATAATTTCCGGACTGATAATTATGAGTTCGCACGGAAATTCAACAGCCATGACAGTTCTGCATGGGAACTTGCTGAACATCTTGAAAATATAGGAAGTCTTTCGACGGAAGATACACAGAAGTTATCTAAATATATTTCCGGAATAGATTTAAACAGTGAAGATTATGACAGTTTACGTGATGACGGTAGCAACCCTGATGTTATCGACAGTTTTTACTATACCTATAAATGTCCGGTATCTGACATAAAAAAATGGTTTACTATCATAGAAGCCGGTTCAGATTCCGGAGCTTTTTACAAAACTTATGATGAAAATGCACTTTCCGCAGTTAAACTTATTGAAAATAATCAGTTTTTCATTGAATGGAAAGAAAAAATAAATTAAAGACATTTCCACGCCGGAAATGTCTTTTTTTGTATATCAGCTTTTGTCACGCTGTCTGAATACCGCCGACGCTGAAAGTCCGGCAAGTAATGCGACTGTTATTCCGGCAGATGCGGAAGTCAGTCCGCCGGTGAATATACCTAAAAAACCGTCCTCGTCTATTGATTTCCGGACACCTTCCGCTAAAAGATTTCCGAATCCCATAAGCGGTACTGACGCACCTGCTCCGGCAAATTCAACAAGCGGTTTGTATATTCCCAGTGCGGAAAGTACTACTCCGGTTACTACAAAACTTGTAAGTATTCTCGCCGGTGTGAGTTTTGTATAATCGATTAAAAGCTGTCCGATAGCACATATTATACCACCTACCAGAAACGCTTTTACTAAAGCCCATAATATCATTAAATTTCAGTCCTTTCTTAAATGTACAAGATGTGCGATAGTCGGAATGGATTCCCCTTGCTGTAAGGACATTGGCGACATCAATGCACCTGTAGCAATAAACAGTATATTCTTTGCCGTATTGTTTTCCAGCATAGGCAGAAAATATCCACATAGAACGCTCGCACTACAACCACATCCCGAACCTCCGCAATGTGTATCCTGTTTTTCACTGTCGAAAATAAGACAGCCACAATCCTGATGTTGTGCCGAAATATCTATATTCTGTTTCTGTAAAAACTCAATCAGTAATCTGCTCCCTACTATTCCTAAATCTCCGGTTACTATAAAATCGTAATCTTCCGGATTTGTACCCGTTGCATTAAGATAGCGTTGTATAGTACCGGCGGCAGCAGGTGCCATTGCACTACCCATATTATTTATGTCATTAACTCCCATATCCGTTATGTTTCCTATACAACCACCGACTACTTTTATAGTACCGTTTGTATCGGAAACTACTACCGCACCCGATGCCGTACAAGTCCATTGTGCAGTAGGTGTACGCTGTCCACCATACGAAAGCGGAAAACGGAATTGTCTTTCAGCAGTAGAAAAGTGCGACGACGTAACAGCTACTGCACGTTTTGCAACTTTATTATCCGTAAGAAGTGACGATATAATAAGTCCTTCTGCCATTGTGGAACACGCGCCGTAAATGCCTAAAAATGGTATTTCAAGCTCTCGTAAACCGTAAGTCGAACCTATACACTGATTTATCAGGTCTCCAGAACATATTATATCAATGTCTTCTTTTGTTATGTTGGCTTTACGTATTGCAAGGCTTACCGCCTCAAGCTGAAATCGACTTTCAGCTTTTTCCCACGAATTTTTACCAAAATGACTATCTTCTATTATCTCGTCGAAATACTTTCCTAAATTTCCCTCGCCCTCTTTCTGACCTACTACAGATGCATAACTTTCTATTTTGACAGTATCCGGAATTATGAAAACTCCTCGTGAAATGTATTCAGCCATATAAAACCTCCGTTAATGTTCCACGTGGAACAATTTACTTGATAATATTGTTTCACGGAGGTTTAATTATATTACTGGAAAATTTAAAATGTTCCATGTGGAACAATCCGCACCGACGTACAGAAAATGTTCCACGTAGAACAATCTGCACTGACGTATAGAAAATGTTCCACGTAGAACAATACACGCTGAAATTATATTATTGAAAAATCGCACTTATAACAGGAATTGCTACACTGAATCCCAAAGCAATAAGAAGTTGTTGTGAATTAAGAGAAACAGTTTCAAAGACGGTTTGTAATGGTGGAAACATTACAGCTAATGCCAAAGCTCCGAAAGATACAAGCACAGCGAGTACGAGTTTTATATTGTTGAAAAATTTTATTTTAAATATTGATTTTGTTTCGGACTTGCATTCAAATACGTGTATAAGCTGTGACATTACAAGGGTAATCAGGGCGGCAGTACGTCCGGCTTCGATAGTACCACCGGTACGCATAGTCACGGCGAAAGATGCAAGCGTTGAAAGACCTATAAATACACCACGGAAAATAATTTTACCCATAAGACCATTTGAGAAAAAACCTTCTGTAGATTTTCGGGGTGGTTTGGTCATGATGTCATCTTCAGGAGGTTCGAGACCAAGGGCGATAGCAGGTAAACCGTCCGTCACGAGATTTACAAGAAGAATCTGTACAGGCAGAAGTACAATAGGCATACCCATTAAGATTCCGAGAAACATTGTAAGAACTTCGCCTATATTACATGATAACAGATACCGTACAAATTTTCTTATATTGGAGTATACGCACCTACCTTGCTCGACGGCATTTACAAGAGTAGCTAAATTGTCGTCAAGGAGAATAACGTCAGCGGCTTGTTTGGTAACGTCAGTACCGGTAACGCCCATAGCTACACCGACATCAGCTTCTTTTATGGCTGGAGCATCATTTACACCATCGCCGGTCATGGTGACGATTTCACCACGACGTTTAAAACTACGTACTATTCTAAGTTTATGTATGGGTTCTACCCTTGCGAAGACGGTATATTTATGTATTTCCCTGTCGAGTTCTTCATCTGAAATTTTATCGAGTTCCGCACCAGTCATAGCCATACCGCCTTTCAGCAGACCTGCTTTTTTAGCGACTGCAACAGCGGTATTGATATGGTCACCGGTAATCATGACCGTTTTTACGGAAGCGTTAGAACATTTGCGTATAGCGGTTTTAGCTTCTTCACGAGGTGGGTCAATCATACCGGAAAGTCCGAGAAATACGAGATTAGTTTTTTGAGGGTCTAATTTATCGGATATACAGTAAGCGAGTGCGAGAACTCTAAGAGCCTTATCGGACATTTCTATAACTTTATCTGAAATTTCACGTCTGATTTTAGGAGTAAGAGTTTTTATTTCACCGGATTCGTCCATATATTGAGTACAGCGTGGTACAATAACTTCTTCAGCACCTTTGAAGTATATTCTTTTTTCGGAGTTAGCAGAACAGTGTACAGCCATAAAACGAGTTTCGCTGTCGAAAGGGTATTCATCAAGTTTGCGGAAATTAATTTCAAGGGATTCTTTAGTAATACCTGCTTTGGCGGCGGCGATAAGTAAAGCAATTTCAGTAGGGTCACCGGTGACCTGCCATTCGCCTTTACCAGTAAGATTTCCACGGCTACGACTTTTAGGTTGTTTGAGCGTACTTATTGTAGCGGTAGAGCATAAAACACCACACCGTAACGCTTCCATGAGGGATTTTTCATTCTGTGGATTTACGGAGATATTTTCCTTGCCTTTGGTAAGACCACCGTTTATGCGATAGCCCATACCGCTGAAGTAGTAACTTTCGCCTACAGTACATATTTCAGTGACAGTCATTTTGTTTTCGGTGATAGTACCGGTTTTGTCGGAACATATCACAGAGGTACAACCGAGAGTTTCGACACTATGTAATTTATTTACAAGAGCCTTTTGTTTTAACATACGGTTTACGGCGAGGGCGAGAGCAATAGTAACAGTTGCGGGAAGACCTTCCGGAATAGCGGCTATGGCAATAGTGATACCGGTCATAAGCATTTCAAAAACATCTTCACCACGGAGTACACCGGCAACAAAGACCGCTACGCATACTACAAGACATATTACGGCGACAACTTTTCCGAGTTCGGCGAGACGTTTTTGCAGAGGGGTCATTTCCTTGTCGATATCCGATAGCATTTCAGAGATTCTGCCCATTTGAGTACGTTTACCTGTAGCGATAACTTTCGCACGACATACGCCTTTTGTAGCAGATGTTCCACAGTAAACAATATTGTCCTTGTTGAGTGAATTGTCGGTATCGTTGGTGAGACCTGTTATTTTTGCGACGGCTTCCGATTCGCCGGTAAGCATAGCCTCGTCTGCAAAAAATCCGAAAGATTTAAGAATAACACAATCGGCAGGTATTCTGTCACCGGCTTCGATTTCTATGACATCATCTACTACAAGTTCGGAGGCATCAATTTCCTTTAAGATACCGTCACGATAGCACTTGGCGGTAGGAGAAGTCATAGATTTAAGAGCTTCAAGAGTGTGTTCGGTTCTGTATTCCTGAATGAAACCGAGTATAGCATTAAGCAGGACTATAAGAATAATAGTCACAGCGTCGGAGATTTCGCCCAGAAGAACCGATATGACAGTAGCACCAAGCAGAATCATAACCATAACGTCCTTGAACTGATTGAAGAAAATCATCACCGGACTTGTTTTTTTACCGCCGTCGAGGACGTTTTTTCCGTCTTCTTTAAGCCGTGCCGATGCTTCTTTTTCTGTAAGACCCATAATATCACCCTTTCAGATGTTGTTGATTCGTCATTACAGAATATGAAAATATACGGACAAATATGCAGGAAATTAAATAGTCGGAAAATTTTTTGAGTTTATAAAAGAAAAGTCCCTTAAGATAAGGGACTTTTTTCAGGTTATACCGAGACCGAAACTTATAGAAAGAGCGGTATTTACTTTGTTCATAGCACCGAGGTCAAGTTCACCCATTTTGTCTTTGAGACGTTTTTTATCCAAAGTGCGTATCTGTTCAAGAAGAACGATACTGTCTTTAGCGAGACCGCACTTATCCGCTTGTACTTCGATATGTGTCGGAAGATGAGTTTTGTCACGCTGACTTGTTATGGCAGCGGCGATAACAGTAGGACTGTGTTTGTTTCCGATATCATTCTGAACAATAAGTACTGGTCTTATGCCACCCTGTTCCGAACCTACAACTGGACTAAGGTCAGCATAATAAATTTCTCCCCGTTTTACAGACATAATATTCACTCCCTGTGTTGAAATTTTTCTGATACTATTATTAACGGATTTATTTATTATATTCTGTCAGGGAGTAAAATGTTTTTTGATTTTTGATTTAAGGAAAATAATAGTAACAGTTACGAGAGTACCGGCAGAATAGCATAGTAAATCGATAACAGAAAAACTTGTCCCGATAAGTACACGGAAGAATTTGATATTTCCGAGACCGAGAATATCTACTATATGGATATATTGCAGGAACTCCACGAGATAAGCGAAAATCATTACACCAAGGGCGGTAATATACGAATTTTGTTCCACGTGGAACATTTTCACGAAACAGTAGACAACCCATACTACAATAACGTCACCGAAATAGTTTCTGATAAAACCGCCGGATATAAAGATAGCTATTAAGACTTCAACAATCAGGAGCAGGAAGAATCCTGTTATATATGGAATACGTTTTTTCATAACAGACTGACCATATCGGGAAAAATCTGTATACTTCTTTTTAAGATGCCGTTCATGAGAGCTATAGCGATACCGTAATTTGTAAACGGAATATTCTGGTCAATAGCGGATTTCATACGGAAAGAAACTTCACGTTGATTAAGCATACAGCCACCGCAATGGATAACTAATTTAAAATCGGATAAATTTTCCGGAAATTCGATACCGGAGGAAAGATTTATATTTAAAGATTTTCCGGTAAATTTTCGGAGAAGAGCAGGTAATTTTACGCTACCGATGTCACCGCATTGCCTGTGATGAGTACAGCCTTCGGATATAAGAATTTTGTCACCGTCCTGAAGACTACGGATAGCCGACGCACCTTTTATAGCGGTTTGTAGGAAACCTTTGTAACGAGCCATAAGAATAGAAAACGACGTAAGCGGAATATTTTCGGGAACGATTTTACTTACATAACCGAAAGCCTGACTGTCAGTTATGACCATTTTAGGAGTAGGAAATTTTTCCAGAGTTTCAGCTAACTGAAATTCTTTGGTAACAACAGCTATAGCGTCTGTGTCAAGAATATCACGGATAGTTTGTTGTTGTGGGAGAATTAAACGACCTTTGGGAGCAGATTTGTCAATGGGAGTAACAAGAATGATAATATCTTCCGGATTTATCAGGTCACCGACTATATGTTTTTCAGTTTCACGTATGGCAACAGAAGCAATTTTTTCTTTCAGTTCGTGGATATTGTATTTATTGACAGCACTTACAAAAATTTCAATTGTTCCACGTGGAACATTTTGGTTTAAGGGTTGAGATTGTTCCACATGGAACATTTCTGAATGTTGGTTAGGATTGTTCCACGTAGAACATTTTTTATTTTCGGACTGTCCGATTGTTTCACGTGGAACATTTCTGATATCCGATTTATTGTAGGCGATAATATACGGAATATTTTTAGATTTGAATAGTTGAATAAGTTCAATATCAGAATCGGAAATACCGGTTGTACAGTCGACAACGAGAACAGCAATATCGGTTTTATTAAGAATCTGTTTAGTTTTTCGGACACGCATTTCACCGAGAGTACCGGAATCATCATAACCGGCGGTATCGGTAATGACTACCGGACCGAGTGGGAGAAGTTCCATAGTTTTAGAAACAGGGTCAGTAGTAGTACCTTTTATATCGGATACTACAGAAATTTCCTGACCGGTTACAGCATTTACAAGACTTGATTTACCGGCATTTCTTTTACCGAAGAAACCTATATGGATTCTTTCGGCGGATGGTGTATCATTAAGGGACATAAAAAAAACTCCTTTTGTAAAATCCGGACAGCCTTTTATGACTGTCCGGAGGGAAAAAATATTTTATTATAATCTTGCAACGCCGGTATCACGAGCGGCTTTAGCTACAGCTTCTGCGACGGCTTTTGCGACAGATTTGTCGAGGACACTGGGAATAATATAATCCGGAGCGAGTTTGTCATCAGTAACGAAAGAAGCGATAGCTTTAGCAGCGGCAATTTTCATAGCGTCATTGATGTCACTTGCACGGACGTCTAAAGCCCCACGGAATATACCAGGGAAAGCAAGGACATTGTTAATTTGATTAGGATAATCACTTCTGCCAGTACCGACAACAGCAGCACCGGCTTCAATAGCATCTTCTGGCATAATTTCGGGAGTAGGATTAGCCATAGGGAAAATAATAGGGTCTTTAGCCATAGACTTAACCATTTCTTTAGTAAGACAGTTTGGAGCGGAAACGCCTATGAAAACATCTGCACCCTTTATTACTTCAGCGAGCGAACCTTTTCTTAATTGTTTGTTGGTAATTTCAGCCATTTCTTCTTTTACAGGGTTCATATCTTCTGTACGTCCCTTGTAAATAGCACCTTTGCGGTCACAAAGAACGACATCTTTCAGACCCATAGAAATAAGGAGTTTAATAATAGCGATACCGGCAGCCCCTGCACCGCTTGTAACAACACGTATATCGTCGATATGTTTTCCGGTAAGTTTAAGAGCGTTCAGCATAGCGGCGAGAGTAACAACAGCCGTACCGTGCTGGTCATCATGGAAAATCGGAATATCACAACATTCTTTGAGTTTCTTTTCGATTTCAAAACAGCGAGGTGCGGAAATATCTTCGAGATTTACACCACCGAAAGAACCGGCAAGAAGTCGTACAGTATTTACAATATCGTCAACCGATTTGGAGCGTATACATAAAGGTATAGCATCAACATCACCGAAAGCCTTGAATAAAGCGCATTTGCCTTCCATAACAGGCATACCGGCTTCCGGACCAATATCACCGAGACCAAGAACAGCAGTACCGTCAGTAACGACGGCTACGAGATTTGAACGGCGTGTAAGGTCATAACTTTTGAGAACATCTTTCTGAATTTCAAGACAGGGTTGAGCTACACCAGGGGTATAGGCAAGGGATAAATCTTCAGTAGTTTCGAGAGGTGTACGGCATATAACTTCTACTTTGCCTTTCCATTCGAGATGTTTTTTAAGGGATTCTTCAGCATAATTCATTTTAAAAATATCCTTTCTTAAAAATAACAGCGAAAAACCGTAAATTGAACGATTTTCCGCTGAGATTCAGTTATTTTCAGAAATCAATCTGTGCGATAAACTGTTTCAAGGTATCAGCACTCTTGCGGAGTTTTTCGAGTTCTTCGTCAAGGAGAGGTGGATTTACTTCACCGGCAATACCGTTACCGTTTACTATGCACGGGAGAGAAAGACATACATCGTCAATACCATATCTGCCGTGTGTGAGAGTAGAAACAGTAAGGATATTGTTAGCATTGCGGATAATAGTTTCACAGATTTTGTTTACGGAAAGAGCGATAGCATAGAAAGTAGCACCTTTTCGCTTGATAACCTCACCGCCGGCGGCACGTACATTTTTTTCAATAGTGTCGGTATCGAGTTCTTCGAGTGAGCGACCTGTTGAAGTCCAGTAGTCGAACATATTCATACCGCCGATATTGGTAGTAGACCACGGTACGAAAGAAGTATCACCATGTTCGCCGAACATATACGCATGAATGCTTTTCGGACTTATGCAGGCTTTTTCGGCAATATCAGAACGAAGTCTTGCACTGTCGAGGATAGTACCTGAACCGATAACCTGTGAGGGTTTGAGGTCTGTACACTGTAAGATAGCATATGTAAGGATATCAACAGGATTGCTTACTACAACATAGATAGCTTCAGGAGCTATTTTAGCAACATTCGGCATAACCTTTTTTATTATGTTTACATTGTTCTGCATGAGGTCCAGCCTTGACTGACCAGGTTTTCTGCCCATACCGAGAGTAACAACAACGATATCAGAACCGGCTATATCGTCGTAAGTACCGTCGGTGATATCGATGTTGTGTGCGAAAGAGATACCATGACGGATATCCATAGCTTCGCCTTTAGCCTTAGCTTCATTGATGTCAACAAGAACGACATCAGAGCAGGTGCCATGTACTGCAAAAGTGTAAGCGATAGTTGCGCCTACATTGCCGGCACCGAGAACGGAAATTTTACTGCCTTTATTATCTTTCATAGGGTTAGAATCCTCCATAAAAAAATTTTTCGCATACGAGATACGAATTTATACATGAATTTATTATAGCATTAAAAACAGAAAATATCAAGTAAAATAAAAATAATCTATTAAAAATTGTAGAAATTCACAAAACGGAATATGTTTTAATGTGACATTTTCCATATAATTATGTCATAAATTTTAATATTTGAATAATATTCGTTAAAATGTGAATATTTTCTGAAAAAATGAATATTTATACAAAACCCCTTGACAATGTCGGGAATAAGTGTATAATATATTTATTGAATATTATTTCAGGAGGTTTTTTACAATGGCTAAGGAAATAAAAAAAGTAGTACTTGCTTATTCCGGCGGACTTGATACATCTATCATAATTCCGTGGCTCAAGGAAAATTACAACAACTGCGAAGTAATAGCAGTTTCTGCCGATGTAGGACAGGGCACAGAACTTGACGGTCTCGACGAAAAGGCAAAGAAGACAGGAGCTTCAAAACTCATCGTCCTCGACTTAAAGGAAGAATTTATACAGGATTACGTTTTCCCGACTGTACAGGCAGGTGCGGTATACGAAAACAGATATTTGTTAGGTACATCATTTGCACGTCCGATTATTGCCAAGAAGATAGCAGAAATAGCTATCGCCGAGGGTGCAGACGCTATCTGTCATGGCTGTACCGGTAAGGGAAATGACCAGGTACGTTTTGAACTTGCTATAAAGGCATTCGCACCGGATATGGCAATCATAGCACCGTGGAGAGAATGGAATATCAAGTCAAGAGACGAAGAAATTGACTACGCCGAAGCACATGACATACCGCTTAAGATTAACAGAGAGACAAATTATTCCAAGGATAAGAATATCTGGCATCTTTCACATGAAGGTCTTGACCTTGAAGACCCTGCTAATGAACCGCAGTACGAAAAGGAAGGCTTCCTTGAATTAGGCGTATCACCGATAAACGCACCGGACAAGCCCACATATGTTACAATTCATTTTGAAAAGGGTGTTCCGACAGCTATCGACGGCAAGGAAATGAACGGTACAGAAATAGTAACCACCCTTAATAAACTTGGCGGTGAAAACGGTATCGGACTTGCAGACCTTGTTGAAAACCGTCTTGTCGGAATGAAGTCAAGAGGTGTTTATGAAACCCCTGGTGGTGCAATACTTTATCACGCACATGAAGTTCTTGAAACACTCTGTCTCGATAAGGAAACAGCAAGAGTAAAACAGTATCTTAGTATAAAGTTCGCCGATATAGTATATAACGGACAGTGGTTCACGCCATTACGTGAGGCAATGAGTGCATTCGTTACCGAAACTCAGAAGACAGTTACAGGTGACGTTAAACTTAAACTCTATAAGGGAAATATAATAAATGCCGGAGTAACTTCACCGTACACACTCTACGACGAAGAAGTAGCAACATTCGACGCTGACGAAGTATATAATCAGGCAGACGCTACAGGCTTTATAAATCTTTTCGGACTTCCGATACACGTAAAGGCAAAACTCGACCAGAAGAGAGATAACAAGTAATTTAATCGTTTGAAGAAATAATTTTGCACGGGCAGGGTAATTCCTGCCTGTTGTACTTTAAAATCAGTGTTAAAGGGGGATAACTAATGAAAGATAAAAGAATGGCTATTTTTTACGCTATTATGGCGGCGGTATTCTATGCTGTAAATACTCCAATATCTAAGATACTTCTGAACGATATTCCGGTAAAATTCATGGCATCATTTCTGTATATCGGGGCAGGTATCGGTGTAGGGATAATGTATCTGTTTCACTGGAAAAAGGAAGATAAAAAAGAGAGATTAGTTAAATCAGACCTACCATATACAATAGGAATGATTTTACTTGATATATTTGCACCTATATTTATGATGGCAGGTATAAAATTAGGTACGGCTTCAAATGCGTCATTGTTAGGGAATTTTGAAATATTAGCGACTTCAATTATAGCATTGTGTATATTCAAGGAAAAAGTTTCAAAGATGTTATGGGTTGCAATGGGATTCATAACATTTTCGAGTATTATACTTTCATTTGAGGGAACAGGAAGTTTTCAGTTTTCGTATGGTTCATTGTTTGTCATATTGGCAACGATATGTTGGGGATTGGAAAATAACTGTACAAGAAAAATATCGGAAAAGAGTACATATCAGATAGTCGTATTGAAAGGAATATTTTCCGGAATAGGTTCATTTATTATTGCGGAAGTCACCGGTGAAAAATTACCACCTGTAAGACTGATAATAACAGCAATGATACTCGGATATGTTGCGTATGGACTTAGTATATTTATGTACATAAAGGCACAGCGTACTATCGGGGCTACAAAAACGAGTGCTTATTATTCGTTAGCACCGTTTATAGGAGCATTTTTGTCATTTGTATTTGTAGGGGAAAAATTAAGTATAAGTTATCTGATAGCCCTTGTAATAATGCTGATAGGTACGGCATTTGTTGTACTCGATACATTAATGAAAAATCATAGTCATGTACATAGTCACGTAATCACACATGAACATAACGGCGTAAAGCACGAACATATTTTTGAACATAGTCATTTTCACAAGCATTTTACAGACGAAATTTATCATAGTCATAAGCACAGTAATAAAGAAATTGAGACTATGTTATTACAGGCACATATGAATTAGTTATACCTTATTTTATAAAGGAGAATACAAAATGAGCAGGACTATTTTATTTGTCATTTTACAGCAGTATGCTGACTGGGAATCTGCATATATAACATCTGCGATAACAATGTTAGGGCAGGGAAAGTATGATATAAAAACGGTTTCATTATCAAGGGATTCCGTACAGTCAATAGGCGGATTCAGGGTAGTACCGGATTATGATTTGCAGTCAGTACCGGAAGACTATGAAGCATTAATTTTAATCGGTGGTCTGACATGGAGAAGTGAGAATACACAACCTATAAAAAATCTTGTAGAGGATTGTTATAAAAAAGGGAAGATATTAGGCGGTATCTGTGATGCATCTGCATTTTTAGGTACAGCCGGAGTGTTAAACGATGTAATGCATACAAGTAATGACATCAACGACCTGAAACAATGGGCAGGTACAGCATATACCGGAGAGACAAAATATATTTGTCGTCAGGCGGTCAGGGATAAGAATGTTATAACCGCAAACGGAACAGCACCGTTAGAATTTGCAAAGGAAATTTTACTTGCTTTGGAAGTCGCAGGTGAAGATAAAATATTAGAATGGTATAATTTCCATAAATTAGGGTTGTATACAGCATCTATGCCGAAAATGTAAATTATATATATGAAGTTAATTGATTATAGAGGTTCGGAACTATATAGAGGAACTGTTTTCAGGTTTAAAGGTGAGTATCCATTTTGTGAGGAATATGTTGATTTTATGATTTGTGATTATCCGTCTGTTGATGAAAATAGCTGTCCTTTTGCTATTTATTGTATATCTGGATATTGTGCAGGACATATTGAGTATATTTTTCCGGCAGAAGCAAAGTCTGAAAATTCAAGAAGCATAAACAAAAAATGGATTATAAAAAACTGGAATGAAAAAATATACAATGGTTGCAATGTTGAAGAAATCGAACTGATTATATAAATTCCGCAAAATGAGGTTTTTGATATGAAAATAATCAAAGGTATATTTGACTTTATATGTTTTATATTCCGTATTGTAGGAGTACTTATTCTTATACTTGTAATTATCCTTATGAGTATATCTGTTCCAAGTAAAATAGAGTATGCAAGGTATAAAGAAACCGGCATTATGAAAAACGGTAATTTATGTATATCGCATATGAGCGAGGGTGAGGGCTATGGCAAATATAATGAATACTATAATTCCGACAACAACGTTTTAAAGGAAATTGATGACTTTTATGCTATAGATGGTATCAGACTTGGTTCAAGTGATTCTTATGGTGATGTTTTCGGAAAAGTGTATAAACCGATAAATTCTGGAACATCTGATATATACGTAGGTTATGAAAAACGTGGCAGTGCTCCTCGTAAATATGAACTGTATCACGTGGAAGTTGACGAAAAACTGAATATAACCTATACTATGGAAACTATCGACAAAGAAACTTTTGAGCAGGTTCAGAAATAATCATTATTAATGTTGAGGAGTATATATGCGAGAATGTTTTAATGGGTTTGATATTTTTGAAATAGTAAGAAAAAAAGAAGAATATTTATATATGACCCATGAGGAATTATTTCAGAAAAAGTTGGAAACAGATAAAGATATTATACAGTGGAAAAATGCAAGTGAAAGTGAAAAATATTTTGATTATGTTTTCCCAGACCCGTCTACTATGTATAGTTTAAATCTTATTGAATCTGCTATAATTTCAATTGTAATAGACTATAAACGGATTAATGTTGCAAGATTGAAAAGTAAGCAGATAATGAAAGAAGATAAACCGGAAATAACGGAATTTTTAATAACTGCCATAAAGGAAGACCCTAAAATTTCCTATAGAGATTTGATAGACTTAGGCAGTGAAAAAGATGAGTTTGAAATGTATCTTGAAAAACTTATTGAAGACAGGGTAATATCAAGACGTGGAAAAAGCGATAATAAGTTTTGGAGAGTAAATAAAAAATAAATTATAAAGGAGATATAAAAATATGGCTGATATGATGTGGGCAGGAAGATTTTCCAAAAAAATTGACGATACTGTAAACGCATTCAATTCGTCGATAGCCTTTGACGGCAGAATGTACCGTCACGACATACAAGGGAGTATCGCACACGCCACGATGTTAGGCGATTGCGGAATTATCACAAAAGAGGACAGTTTACAGATTATCGACGGACTGAAAGAAATACTTTCGGATATAGATTCCGGAAAACTTGAAATAGACCTGTCGGCAGAAGACATTCATATGTTCATAGAAGCGGAACTGACAAAACGTTTAGGCGACGTAGGAAAAAGACTTCATACATCACGGTCACGTAATGACCAGGTGGCAGTAGATATAAGATTATATCTGCGTGACGAAATTCAGGAGATATACGGACTTGTAAAAAAACTGGTAGTAACTCTCATAGATATGGCGGAAAATCATAAGGAAACAATAATGTCGGGATATACGCACTTACAGAGGGCGCAACCGATAACATTCGGACATCATTTAATGGCGTATGTATTTATGTTTCTTCGGGATTTAGACCGTCTGAAAGATGTATCGAGAAGAATGAATTACTGTCCGTTAGGAAGCGGAGCATTAGCAGGTACAACATATCGTACAAACAGAAAGCAGACAGCGGAATTACTCGGATTTACTGCACCTATGCCGAACAGTCTCGACGGTGTTTCTGACCGTGATTTCTGCGTTGAGTTGAACTGTGCATTGTCGCTTATAATGACACATCTTTCAAGATTTTCGGAAGAAATAATAATGTGGTGTTCGTGGGAATTTAAGTTCATAGAATTAGACGACGCTTTTGCAACTGGTTCTTCGATAATGCCACAGAAAAAGAATCCGGATATTACTGAACTCATAAGGGGCAAGACCGGACGTGTCAATGGCGATTTAGTTACATTACTATCAATGCTGAAAGGCTTACCGCTTGCATATAATAAGGATATGCAGGAGGATAAAGAAGCTATTTTCGACGCTGTAGACAATGTAAAACTTTGTGTGAAGACATTTATTCCAATGATTTCCACAATGAAAGTATTAAAAGAAAATATGCGTAACGCCGCCGCAAGAGGTTTTATAAACGCTACGGATTGTGCGGATTACCTTGTAAAAAAGGGAATGCCTTTCAGAGACGCTTATAAGATAACCGGTACGCTTGTAGCACAGTGTATTGAAAAAAATCTTACACTTGAAACGCTTCCGATTGAGGATTACAAGGCAATGACAGAACTTTTCGACAATGATGTATACGACGCTATAAATCTTGAAACTTGTGTCCGTGAAAGAAAATCGGAGGGTGCGCCGTCACCGGAATCGGTAACTGAACAGATTTCCATAGCAAGAAAAGCACTTGAATTATGAAGAAAAAAGATGTAGCATTTATAATAGGACTTTCGTTACTAATGGGTATGATATGGATTATCGGTGAAATAGTCATGGGTGTATGGATAGCCGTCAATACAAAAGGGCATATATTCTGGTTTGTACTGATAGTGCTTCTTACACTCGTGATAAGCGTATGGCATTCACTTCTTGAAGATGAGTCCGATTTGGAAGACCCTAAACGTGCGAAGTATCAGCGAAAAACCAACAGAAAAAAACGGAGGAAATAAAAAAATGTCTGTAAAAATTTATATAGACGGTCAGGAGGGTACAACCGGTCTGAAAATTATGGAGCGTTTCGCAAACAGAAATGATGTTGAAATACTCCGAATCAGTGAGGAAAAACGTAAAGACCCTGTAGAAAGAGCAAAATTCATAAATATGTCAGACTATACATTTTTGTGCTTACCGGACGTGGCATCACGTGAGGCGGTCTCTTTCGTGAACAATGACCACGTAAGAATAATTGACGCTTCCACAGCACACCGGACAAATCCGGCGTGGGCTTATGGATTTCCGGAATTGTCACCTGCTCACCGTGAGAAGATAAGAAATTCAAACCGTGTAGCCGTCCCTGGTTGTTATGCGAGTGGTTTTGCCTCGATAGTGTACCCACTTGTGAATAATGGAATAATTCCGACAGATTTTCCGGTATTTGCGTATGCGACATCAGGATATAGCGGAGCAGGTAAAAAAGCCATATCAGTTTATGAGAGTAACGATAAGCCCGAAGAGTTCAATAGTCCCCGACAGTATGCACTTTCACAGGAGCATAAGCATTTACCGGAAATGCAGGCAGTATCGGGATTGAAGTATAAGCCTATGTTCAATCCTATAATATGCGATTATTATAGCGGAATGGTAGTAAGCGTACCGATACAGACCCGACAGCTTGATAAAAGTATCACTGTAGAAAAAATTCACGAGATGTACGAAAAGCACTATGAAAACGCTAAACTTGTTGAAGTTATGCCTATGATGTCACCGGAGGAGCAGAAAACATTTTTCCTTGCGTCGAATACACTAAGCGGACTGAATAAATTACAGGTATTTGTATTCGGAAACAATGAACAGATTTTATTGTGTTCACGTCTTGACAATCTGGGCAAAGGTGCAAGCGGAGCAGGTGTACAGTGTCTTAACATAATGATGGGCATTGACGAAACAACAGGTCTTGTATAAGTTTCAGACGGAGGTATAACAATGAATATACGCACAATGAACATTTCAGATTATGACAATGTTTATACTCTTTGGATGTCTTGTAGAAACATGGGTTTTAATAATGTTGATGACTCTTATTAGGGAATAAGCAAAGTTGCATTATTGGTTTTCAGATATAACGAAGTCGGAAATGCTTTTTGGGAGAAACAAGGCTTTACTTTAAGAGACGATATTTCTTATCGGAATAAAGCTCTTTGTGAATTGGTGCGTATAGATACTTAATAAAGGAGATGTAAAGAATGAATTTAAAGGAAGTTAAGGGAGTAACATTCATTGACGGTGGTGTATGTGCGTCGAAAAGCTTTAAAGCCAACGGCATACAGTGCGGACTTGCACATAAACCGCTGACGGATACGGAGACAAATTCCGCCGTATCGAACAATGCACTCCCGACGAAGAAGAAAAATGACCTTGCATTGATAGTAGCCGATAAGGATTGTACAGCTTCGGCGGTATATACTACTAATAAAGTCAAGGGTGCGCCGATTATCGTCACAAAGGAGCATATAAAAGACGGTAAGGCAAGGGCAGTAATAGTAAATTCGGTCAATGCGAATACCTGTAATGCCGACGGTATAGAAAAGGCACGTAAAATGTGTAGCCTTGTATCTGCCGAGACCGGTATAAAAGAGGAAGATATAATAGTAGCCTCAACCGGAGTTATCGGACAGATTTTACCAATTGAACCAATCGCAAACGGTATGAAAGAACTTGTTTCGGGCTTGACTTACGACGGAAATTCAAGAGCAGTCGAAGCAATAATGACTACCGATACACAGGTAAAGGAAGTAGCCGTACAGTTTGAGATTTCCGGAAAAACTTGTACAATGGGTGGTATGCTGAAAGGTAGCGGGATGATACATCCTAATATGGCAACTACACTCACATTCATAACGACAGATACCGATATTTCAGCGGAACTTCTACAGCGTGCATTGAGTGAGGTTGTAAAGGTTACACTGAACAGGGTAAGCGTTGACGGTGACACCTCAACAAATGATATGGTCTGCGTACTCGCTAACGGTACTGCCGGAAACAATCAGATAAAATCGGATAGTGAAGACTATGAAAAATTCGTGAATGCACTGTACGCCGTAATGATGAATCTTGCAAGGAAAATGGCTCGTGACGGTGAGGGTGCAACTAAACTGATTGAGTGTATCTGTCATGGTGCGGATACGGAAAAGACCGCCGAAACAATTGCGAAGTCCGTTATAACATCAAGTCTTTTTAAGACTGCAATGTTCGGAGAAGATGCAAACTGGGGACGTATTCTGTGTGCTGTCGGATATGCTGACGCCGATTTTGATATAAACAGAGTATGTGTTTCGATAGGTTCAGCGAATGGAACTATAGAAGTTTGCAGAAACGGTGCAGGCGTTGAATTTTCGGAGGAAAAAGCTAAGGAAATACTGTCGGAAGAGGAAATAATAATAGATATTTCTATAGGTGACGGAGCAGGTAAAGCTGTTGCATGGGGTTGTGACCTGACGTATGATTATGTAAAAATAAATGGTGACTATCGTTCTTAAAGGGGTGCGGAAATGGAAAAGATTTCAAATAACGATAAAGCACAGGTACTTATAAATGCCTTGCCTTATATCCAGAAGTATAACAATAAAATTCTCGTGATAAAGTACGGCGGAAACGCTATGACTAACAAGGAACTCAAAGACGCCGTTATGACGGATATAGTATTACTGTCACTGGTGGGCGTGAAAGTAGTTCTCGTACATGGTGGTGGTCCTGAAATAAACGATATGTTAAAGAAACTCGGTATAGAAAGCCGTTTCGTAAATGGCTTACGTTATACAGACGATTCAACAATTGATGTCGTAAAAATGGTACTCGCCGGAAAAGTCAATAAGGAGCTTGTACAGTTACTGTCGCAACATAAGGGAAATGCCGTCGGCTTATGCGGTATCGACGGCGGTATGATTACCGCTGAACGAGAGACTACTGAAGACGGTCAGGACTTAGGCTGGGTAGGACGTGTAACAAACGTAAATACAAAACCTATTCTCGACGCTCTTGCTAACGGAAACATTCCGGTAATCGCTACGGTAGCAACTGACGAATACGGCAATACTTACAATATCAATGCCGATACCGCCGCCGCAAGAATAGCAGCTGAACTCGGTGCGGAAAATCTGATATTAATGACCGATATAGCCGGTCTGTTACGTGATAAAGATGACCCATCAACATTAATTCCGGAAGTAAATGTCAGTGAAGTGCCGTTCTTAAAGAGACGTGGTATTATTTCCGGCGGAATGATTCCGAAAATTGACTGTTGCGTAGAAGCTGTAAGGCGTGGTGTAAGAAAGACTGTCATTATCGATGGAAGAGTACCACACTCGATACTGATTGAAATACTCTCCAATGAGGGTATAGGCACACAATTTGTATAATCAAATAACAGATAAACAGAAAATTTACTTATTTAGTAAATATGGATATTGATTTTAAAGTACAGATAGAGTTATAATTATATAGATAACTGTTAAATTGTCTGAAAATAATACAGACTGTTGAAAGGAGACTGATTTTTTTATTATGAACACTATAGAAAAATTCGACAAACACGTTATGCAATCTTACGGACGTTATCCGCTTGTAATGCAGAAAGGCAACGGCAGAAAATGTACTGACGAAAACGGTAAAGAATATATAGATTTCGGAAGCGGTATCGGTGTAAATTCGTTAGGATTCTGTGACGAAAAGTGGGTTGAAAAGGTCTGTGAGCAGGTAAAGAGCCTACAGCATACGTCTAACTACTATTATACCGGCGTTCAGGCGGATTTTGCCGGAAAACTCTGCGAAATGACAGGTTATGATTCCGTATTTTTCTGTAACAGCGGTGCGGAAGCCAATGAATGTGCTATAAAAATAGCAAGAAAGTACAGCTTTGACAAGTACGGAAAAAACAGACATAATATTATAACTCTTGAAAACTCTTTCCACGGAAGAACTATTGCAACGTTATCGGCAACAGGTCAGGAAGTTTTTCATAATTATTTCTTTCCGTTCGTCGAAGGTTTTATAAACGTCGAAGCGAACAATATCGAAGATTTGAAAGAAAAACTTGACGATACTGTATGTGCGGTAATGATTGAGTACATACAGGGCGAGGGTGGTGTAAACGTTCTTGACAAGGATTTTGTTAACGCCGTTTATGAACTCTGTGCGGAAAAAGATGTACTTGTTATTGCCGACGAGATTCAGACTGGTGTAGGACGTACCGGAAAATTCCTTGCCGGTGAACGTTTCGGGAAAAAAGCCGATATAACTACTCTTGCAAAAGGTATCGCCGGTGGTATTCCTATGGGTGCGTGTCTCACTACTGAAAAGTGCAGTAACGTACTGACAGCCGGTACACATGGTTCTACATTCGGGGGAAATCCTATCGCCTGTGCCGGAGGTCTTGCGGTACTTGAAAGACTTTCGGACGAAAAATTTCTTGAATCCGTTTCGGAAAAAGCAGGAATTTTTATCAACAGGCTTTCAAAATGCAGTAAAGTAAAATCAATTTCCGGAATGGGTCTTATGATAGGAATTGAAGTCAGTGACAAAAAATCAACGGATATAGCACGCAAGGCACTCGACAGGGGACTTCTTGTACTGACAGCCAAAAATAAAGTAAGACTTCTGCCTCCTCTTACTATATCGGAGCAGGAAATCAGAGACGGACTTGAAATTCTGATTGATATAATGGAGGAATGATTTCTATGCAGTTAGTAGTATTTATCAAAGGAAACAACAAATATTCCGTTGAAGACACAAAAGCCAGAACTCTTTACAATATCAAAAAGAAAATTTTCGGCAACAACAACAAACTTTTTCTTCTTAATTCAAGTAACTATCATCTCTATACGCTTATATGTTCGGGAGTTGATTCAATGTCATATACTATAGAACATAATGACAGCAGTTTTATGAGGATTTCCTGTAAATCGAGATTTCTGTCGCCTGATATAGAATGTAATGGTAAGAATATATCATACAGACTTGTCAGCGAAAACAGACGTGATTTTAAAATCATGTCAGGTGAAGAACAGAAAGGTAAGATTGAAACTAATGTATCCGCATCAGGTGAGTTACAGTATGAACTCGAAATTGATGACCAGTTTTTTGACGATTATATACCGCTTTTTGCCGTTGTAGTAGATAAGATATACGGTGAAACAAATCGTCAGCCACATATTATTGAAGAGATAATAAAGGAAAAACGAAACAAAAACCAATAATTTTAACGAAAGGAATAATTTCCAATGAAACATTTACTTAAAATGCTTGACCTCACCGGCGAGGAAATAATTGACATACTCAATCTCGCCGACCAGTTAAAATACGAACTCAGACATGGTATACCGCACCCGTACCTCAAGGGAAAAACTCTTGGAATGATTTTCCAGAAAGCGTCTACAAGAACACGTGTATCTTTCGAGACTGGTATGTATCAGCTTGGCGGATATCCGTTGTTTTTGTCGTCGCATGATTTGCAGATAGGCAGAGGAGAACCGGTACAGGATACCGCAAGAGTACTGTCACGCTATCTTGACGGCATTATGATACGTACTTTTGAACAGAAAGAAGTTGAAGACCTTGCCAAGTACGGAAATATTCCGATAATAAACGGTCTCACAGATTTCTGCCATCCGTGTCAGGTACTCGCCGACTTAATGACTATCCGTGAATTTAAAGGCAGTTTCGACGGTCTTAAGATGTGCTTTATCGGCGACGGTAACAACATGGCAAATTCACTGATAGTAGGCTGTCTTAAAGTAGGTATGGCTGTATCTGTTGCCTGTCCGGAAGGTTACAGACCACCGGCAGAAATTCTTGAATTTGCCGGACAGTATGATAATTTTGAAATAACTGATTCCCCGATAAAATCCGCTGAAAATGCAGATGTTCTTATTACGGACGTATGGGCTTCAATGGGTCAGGAAGATGAGGCTGAAATCAGAAGAAAAGCATTTGCCGGTTATCAGATTAATGACGAACTCATGGCAGTAGCACACAGTGACGCTATGGTGTTACATTGCTTACCGGCACACCGTGAAGAAGAAATCACTGAAAAAGTTTTCGAGGAACACGCCAAGGAAATATTTGAAGAAGCTGAAAATCGTCTCCATGCACAGAAAGCTGTTATGGTAAAACTAATGGCTTGACGGTGCATACAATGAAAAAAACAGGCAGAAAAATTATTGCCGGACTGACAGGTGCTGTTATATGTAATTCAGCATCTGTAATCTCTCCGGTAATGGCTGATGATTCGTTTATATTAGGCGATTTCAATAATGACGGTGAAATAAATGCAGTTGACGCAACAGAAATATTACAGTATTATTCGGATAATTCAACCGGAGAATCTTTTGAATTGTCGGAAGAAATAAGGAAATCCGCCGATATTGACGGTGACGGCGAAATACTTGCAACAGATGCTACATGGGTACTTATGTATTATGCGTATCTTTCTGTAGAGGGAAAAGTAAATAATATTTCTGATTTCAGGAATTATACTGAAATAACTGACAATATGGCATCATATGACGGCAATATATATGAGGTTATGGACGTTACGGAAAGTTATGATTTTTCCGCAAATCAGCTTAATCTGAACTGGAAACCAATGGAAAACGCTACAGGCTATCGTGTTGACGTCTATACAGACCAGTATTATGACGAAAACGGTCAGCCTTTCAGGTATTCCGGAGATGTTTCGGAATGTCAGTTTACAGCACAGTTACCGGCGGAACTTTCTGCCGATAATAACTACAGATACAGAATAACACCGTATTTTCATTACGAAGATTTTGAAACAGACTGTGGCAGAAAATACGCTGACGGTTCTTTAGGTACGTATTTCCTTACAGGCGACAGACCATATAATTCGATTAAATTCAGGGTAAATTCTGCTGACCTCCACCCACATGACAGTTATGCACTTTATGACATAAGATATAATAACGGTTTCGACGGTCAACCTGTTCGTGTAAATGCTTACGGCTATAGGACACAACAGGACGCTTTTTTCATAAGTGATAACGACAGAGAGCTTCTTGAAACGTTTATAGAAGAAAATTTCACACCGGATATGACTAATTATGACCGTATCATATATCTTATGGAATGGATTCACGATAATATAGAATACGCTACTGAAGAACAGTATCAGGAGCATACTATGTGGGACGGTAATTTCATTAAAGATGTATTCGAGGTAAAAGCTGGACAGTGTCTGCAATATAACGGGGCATTGGCGGAATATCTGGCTTACCTTGGTTACGATACATATATGCTAAGAATGTATACTGAAGGCGGAGTACATCATTACAGGGCAGAACTTAATATTGACGATATTGTTTACGGAATGGAAGTCGGCGACAAAGGTTCTGACAATCCGGAAACAGACTATAAATGGCTGTGGGCATTTGACATGAATCAGCCAATGCTCATAAACAGACCTGATTAAATATTAAAAAGCAGACGGATTTTGAACAGAACCAGCAAAACGGACAATAGACAAAAAGAGCCTCCTATGGTATAATAGAAGCCATAGGAGGTTTACTATGGTATATCTATAATTGACAATAGTTGAAAGAGTAGTATTTTTTAGTGCAATTTCTGATTATAGCAAAATGCATAAAAATATATAAATATTATTGAAAATATTTTACTTGACAAAATCCGACAGGTATGCTATAATAATAAAGCTGTCGGACGTGGACAGGCTGATTTGAAAAAAATT
>JAIDQQ010000031.1 GCA_029062165.1 Ruminococcus sp. | reverse complement strand
ATATTAAATATTATAAAATAGATTATTCTGTTAAAAATATAGAAAATAAAAATGAAGAAATTATTACTAAAAATTCATATATGGTTTTTGACCCGATTACTCACGAAAGTACATATAAAGATATTTTCTTTTTTCTTGCAGATTTAAGTTCAGATAATTTGCAGGAATTTATCAGGCAACATTTAGAAAATAATAAATTACCTGAAGATTATGAACTTGATTGGAAATCAGGATTAAAACAAATTGGTATTGAAACATTAAAATATGCGGTATCATATATTCCATATATTGGAAAAGATATTGAAACCGCTATTGGTATGTTTGATTCTGAAAAGAGTGTAATAGAAGCATTCGGATTATTAAATGATAATACAAGAAAAAATGCCGAAATTAACAGGAATATTGATGAAGATATTTATAATTTGTGTGGTGACTATGCAAGTTATATAAAACTTTCATATTCATACGTAATCTTAAATGGATATTCAACTTCTGATATTATTGTTAAATTAAATGAATATGGTTTAGTTACAAATATTGATGTAAGTCATAATGCAATAAAAAATGAAAATTTTTCTTTTTCAGATGAATGGAATCAATTTCTTATTTATTGTAAAAATAATAACACAGATTTATATAATAAATATATAAATCTTCCGGAAGAAAATACTATAAATTTTAATTCTTTGGATGAAGAAGTTAAGCTGAATATGGCATATTACTATTACAGATACAACAATATTAATTAATAAAATTCTATAAAGAGGTGAAAATATGTCTGATGGTGTTGAATATAATAAAGTCGCTATAAATGATGTCATAACTAAATTGCAGGGTCTGCTTGAAACGGAAAAATGTACAGTTTCTGTAAGTACGGTAAATTCCGGTCTGGTTTCAGAGAAGATTTCTGAAATAGCCGGATTATATGATACTATCGACGAAAAAATACGTACTCTTATTCAGGAAACACTTAATATAACAAGAAATGTCATAGAAGCTGTGGAAGAAATTGACGGCGTATGAATAATAAAAAAACCGGAAGCGTAAAAACTTCCGGTTTTTCTGATTTTTTTAATTTTAAGATTCAATTTTGCCCAGTACTTCAGCAATATTATCCCTAATACAGAGTTCTGCCATATTGTCTGCCGGTGTTGCATCACGGTTTAAAATAACAAGATGTTTTCCGTTAAAATATCTTAAAAATCCGGCATCCGGATAGACATTCAAAGACGTTCCGCCTATTATTAAAACATCTGCTTCTGCAATAGCCTTAATAGCCTGTTCAACGGTCTTATCGGGCAGAGATTCTTCATAGAGTACAACATCAGGCTTGACAATTCCACCGCATTCGCAATGAGGAATTTTTTCCGATTTCGCAATGAACTTTACGTCAAAAGCCTTGCCACAACGCATACAGTAATTTCTGTGTACACTACCATGTAATTCATAGACTTTTCTGCTTCCTGCGAGCTGGTGCAGACCGTCAATATTCTGCGTTACAACTGCCGAAAGAATACCTTTTTTTTCAAGTTCTGCAAGTTTCATGTGTGCCGGATTAGGTTCTGCACTAAGATAAAGCATTTTATCACGATAGAAACCGAAAAATTTTTCTGTATGTTTCAGAAAATAACTGTGACTTAAAATCTGTTCTGGCGGTACATCGTATTTAAGATGATAGAGACCATCAACACTTCTGAAGTCGGGAATACCGCTTTCTGTTGAAACACCTGCTCCGCCAAAGAATACGGCTTTTTCAGCACCTTTAATAATATCCTGTAACTTTTTCAGTTGTTCTGTATTCATAAATATTCATTTCCTTATAATATAAATTCTGAAACATTATTTCAGTTCGGAAGAATTGCTTTTGATATGTTTTCCGATTATCTCTGATACATCGCTGATAGCCATGAATGCTGAATAGTCATCATTGCTGACAATCTTTCGGAGAGTAGGTATTTCTATACGTGTCACAACGCAATAAAGGATTATTTTTTCACCTGAAATAAGTCCGCTACCTTCCATAAGAGTTACAGTTCTGCCGAGAGTATGATAGATGTCACTGGCTATTTCCTTGCCCTGATTGGTTATTATCATTACTGCCTTACCCTGTTGCATACCTGTATTGACAAAGTCTTCTATCTTAGAGACGATAAAATACGTCAACAGGCTGTATAACGCACGGTCAAGACCAAAAAGTTTACCTGCCGTAAGATAGATAAGAACATTGAAAAACAATACAATCTGTCCTACTGAAAACTTGAATTTCCGGCTGACCATTACGGCAACCGCTTCCGTACCGTCAAGGCAACCGCCATTCAATAATACCAGTCCTACGCCGAAACCAAGCAACATACCACCGAATACAGTGGCAAGAAGTTTATCGATATTCACATGGTATTCTGTCTTGCCGAAAAATGTAAGTGCAAAAGAAAATACTGCCATAGCGGTGAGAGAACGGAATACAAATGAACGTGCAAGCTTTTTACCGCCTATAAAGACAAGTGGCAGATTAAGGGCAAGCGTCATGACACTCAGAGGTATCGGCGTTTTAGCACTGACTATCATGGCAATACCTACCATACCTCCGTCCATGATGAGTGCCGGAATAAGTATCTGTTCCAGTGCAAATGCCGCCACGACAGCACCGATTATAATCATTGCATAACTCATAATCTGCCGTGACAACTTATTCTGTAATTTTACATTCAATTATTTGACCTCCTACAAAAATTTTTTAAATTTATGGTTCACTGTTATCATTATAACACATAATTTGGAATCTGTCAATTATTAATCCATGATTCAGCCGGACATATGTATGTCCGGCAATGATTTCAGAGTGCCGTTTTATGTCCTTTTTTACAAAAACTGTTGACAATAACCATATATTATGATATGATTGTATAGTAACAGTTTAACAATTATATATTTGAAAATATAAGGTGATAGTATGTCATACTATGTTTTTTCAGGTGCAAAATGTATGTGTATACCTGGTTCGGCACAAGGTCTGCTTAGTGCGGGCATTACAGACAACAACACCGGATTAAATAATAATCATATAATTACCGTCAATAAAAACCCTGCTATGAGTGGTGTATGCAGTATCATGCAGAAGCCATGTACTCCGGCATGGACTGGCAACTGGATTAATATTGAACTCTGTGTAACAAGTGCCTGTGGTAATCCTGTTATTCTGAATACCGCAATAAAAATATGTGCCTGTGGTGGTATAGTGAAAATAACTGACCCGAATAATACTGTTGTAATGAATACAGGTAAACCTGATGTTACTATCGACAAAAACCTGAAAAAAGTCATTGAAAATCAGATAAACAGATATAATCATGAAACTACCGACGAACAAAAAAAGATGTCCGATAAGGCATATGCAACGGCTTTAGGAACATTAGGCGAAGCGTATAAAGGATTTGAAGACGAAAATAAACGTATTATGGGAAAAACCGTCAACACTGAACAGGAAACCCCGAAAAAATCAAAATCTTCTGCAAAATTGTATAATCCCAGTGAGGACGGTATATGTTCCGGAAAGTGTCCGCCGGAATATGCAGATACCTGTACTCTTAAAAAGTCCGTTCCGTCAGATAGGATACTTCTTGACAACGAAAACAATTCGGGAAAACTCAAGGAAAATATGCATAATAACGGACTTCCGCCGGAAGACATGGAAACTATTGCAAAAACAGAAAAAATTTCCGCAACTCTCGGTGACAAGGTCAGTTGTAAAGAAGCGTATCATCATATTATCCCTGGTAATGAGTGTCTGAACAAGAATAAATATCTTGTCACTCTTGCAAATTTATACGGTTACGACGTAAATAATCCGAACAATGCTGTATGTCTGCCCATGCTTAAAAAAATTGACAAGAACATCACTGACGAAGAATGGACAAAAGCAAAGTATGATGTTATCCGAGGAACTGGAAAACAATTACATCTCGGCGGACATAGTTTCGGTTCGGATATGAAAGGAAATACACAGTACATAAGAGAAGATGCCCTTGCGGACGGTCAGAATGTTGCAATACCTGACTACGAGGCAACAGTTTCCGCTGACCTTGAAATAATTTCACAGATACAACGACAGAAATTAAGTAACTCCTGTCGTATGAATCTTTCGGAAGAGCAGAAACAGAAAGAAAAAGAAGATTTTCAGAAACTTATGGATAATACAAGTCAGGAAATAAAAAAATATATTCTTGATTATCCTACGGAAAAAGTCAATACAAATAATTATTATGTTTCAAGAGCGTCACTGGCATATGATATGAGCAGAACAAAATCTTTCGACGAATTTAAACAACTGACGAACGGAGGGAAATAATTTGAGTAATTATTATATAATAACTGCCAATAATCTTCCTGAATACGCCTCAATAGACACTGACAGCGTTGACTTCAGATACAAAAATGCCTGTATAATGTGTCAGCATCAGCATATAGACATAAAAAATCCGACTGTAATCAATGTTGACACTGAAAGCGGTGATATTTACCCAGATTTGATTTACAATGAGGGTACAGGCATACCCCTTGTTTCAGACCGCTTCAAAAATATACTTGATGATTTTGAAATGGAGTACATTCTTTTCAGTAAGGTTATACTGTATCACGAAACTTTACGTCGGGAACACGAATGCTGGCTTATGCTTCCGCCAAAAATAGACTGTCTCGACTACGAAAAAAGCGAAATAAGCGAACATATAGGAATACTCCGCAGAGCCGTCATAGACGAAAGAACAACAGGAAGATTCAATATGTTCAAAATATGCGATAAAAGAGGCATAGTTATAAGTCAGAAACTTTTCATAACAGAAGAACTTGTACAGTATCTGAAAAAAGTACAGGAAGATGAGGACATAACCTTGAAAAATGTCATTATAAAAAGTCTGTGAATCAGCTACGGTTGATTCATTAAGATAAATAATTATACAGGAGAGTGTAAAAATGCCAATTGAACAATCAAGCAGAACTATCATTTTTGAACAGTTCAGTCCGGGAGTAAATTATGTTACTGGCAAGCCTACTGACAGACTGGACTTCATGCTCAGGAAAAATCCTGATGACAAACTTCTTAAAGAAATTGAAGAAACTCTCGGAGTTTCAAGTTATGAGGAATTTCTGAAAAAATTCAAGCCCGTTATCTATGAAAAACAAGTAGGCAACCCCGATACAGGCGACATTTCTTTTGAATATTCCCTCGATATGCCCCCTGCACCATTCTTTGAGATAGACATAACAAATCAGAAGTTCTATGAAATAGCAAACAAAATCTATGACCAGAAAAATTCAAGCGGTGAAAGTAATCTCGATTTCAGATACGATGAAATACTGGAAGTTCTTACTCCAAAGAAACTCATCAGGGAAATGAAGAACATGAGAAGACAGCTTGAATATAAAATTAATAAGGCTCTTGAATACGAAGAAGAAGACCCCGATTCCGACGAGTTCGCAGAATATGCTGACGAAGTCGAAAAAATAAGAAGAAAAATTATTAATAAATATGGTAACGGCAGTATGTCCGGTATGATTATGCTTGCTATGGGAGATAATCAGACAAAACTTGACTACATTGAAAGACATGAATTGCAACTGGGCATGAAAGATTCTGATATAGTAAGCGAAACAAAACTTATACCTTGCGATACCACTTTCGACGAAGACGGAAATATAAAAATAATTCCGGCTGAAATTACCGGCTCTTCCGGAAGAGATACAAAACGTCTCACTTCTTCAAAACAGTTTCTTCTTGAAACCCTCACGGTTGACATTGACGAGTGTGCAGACGATAAAATAAAACAATCTTCATTTGCAAGAAACACTATTCTTTCTACATTTATCGGACTGGACGTAAACGGTAGTACAGCTCTTACGGAACTCAACAAGGAAGAACTCATTATCAAACGTGACCAATATAACAGGTACTACAAAAAAATGCAGGAAGGTTTTGCAGAACAGATGATAGCCCTTGTTGAAAAATTCCTTAATGTGAGGGCATTTTTTGACCACGCCGGTGTAAAGAACAAAAATACTGAAACAAAAGTTATCATTGCAAACTGCAATATCACTGACCTTATGGAAAACGAAGAAACAAAAAGTTTCTTCAGAAATTATCTTGAACGCCTCGGCAATCAGTCGGGAAATGAAAAACTCTGGAATATGATTGTACCTGCTCTTCATGACAGTGATTTCCTTGACCCTGGTAGAAAAAAAGCCTCACTCCGTAGCAGTCTTAAGGCAACTATGAATGTCAACGCTATGGAAACGGACGGTCTTGTAACTTTCAATGCTTTCAAGAATTTCATGAAGATGATTGAGGAAATAAAAATACCTGTTTTCACTTTCTTTAATTTCAAAGGTAACGAAAAAACAAGTTTCGGTTCAATCTCAAACAATGTTGATATTATCAATGAATTTAAAGAAAAGTGCAGTAAGATTCCTGAAGGTGTAAAGCCTTATTCAGTTTTCTGTTATCCTAATTTCACAGTAAAGTCAAGAAGTGCCGGAAAAATCAATTTCGGCAAGGTAAGCGGAGATAACGGCGACAAAGATATTTCCATAAAATTCCCTGGTATATATATTGACGCTTCATACGTTGCCTGCGGAATGATGATTGCTTCACAGTGCAATGATTATCTTGAAAAAACCGGATTCAACGTAAATAAGGGTGATGCTTACCCGCCTGTAAGATTTGACTTTGAAGACGAATTTAATATAAAAACAAAGACCGTTGCATTAAGAGACAAAATTATAACAAAAATGAACAGAGAATCAGGCTATTCAATGTCAGATGACGTTGTAAACGCCATAAGGGAAAATGGTGGATTCGGTTTTTGTTTTTCATGCGAAGAACATACTGATTCAGACGGCAAAACAGTACAGAATGCATATGTTCTGAAAGCAAGAACACTAAGTCTTGAAAACAAGGACGACGGTTCTTATTATCGTCCTATATATCAGTCAATGGTAAAAGTGTTCCTTAAAATGATGTATAAGATTAACGGCGAAACGAATATGAAAAATCTTATAAACAAGTGGAATACGGTTGCCACAAAGAAGTATATAAATAATGTACTCCGTGAGGCTGATTCCATGACTATGACTATAAATAATGAGGGCGGTAAAAAAGTGGCTCATATTGATATAACTTACAAAGATATAAGTGACGTATATGAAGTAGTAATAGACTGACGACCTTATTAAAAGTCTGAAATATCATTTTTCTGAAAGGATTGATAACTATGGCAAAATATAAATTTGAAGTTGATGGCGTAGCAACTATCGACGATACACAGGTACAAAGTAACAGTTCCATACAGGATATACGCATTATATGTGATACCAAGGACAACGACAATTACGAACGTGCCACAAGTGTAATAGTTCTGATTGAAGTAACAATCAGGATTGAAGAAGCTACAAAAGATGAGTGTCGTAGTTTAATGGACTGGGCATTGACAGTTTCCGGCGACGATGTTTATAAAACCGTCAATATCACAATCAAGGACACCAATGAGGAAATACGTAATATTTCAATACCGGATGTTTTCTGCAAAAACTATCAGGAACATTATTTCCTGAATGCAAACGGTAATGAAACCAACTGTCTGAAACTTAACATGATTCAGCACAGAGGAAAGACAAGCGAAATCACAAATACATAATATAATATATGAGTGCTGAAAGGAGTTCATACAATGCCATTGACTATAAGTAATTTTGAAGATACAGAAAGTATTGAAAGTTGTAAGATAGTGAAAAAAGCCTTTCAGCACTCTGTATGTATTTTTACAGCAAGAATCGGTAAAAACGAAGCAGATAAATTTTACGAAAAAATTGACAGGAAAATAGCGGTTGTTGAAAAAGAAGCCGGAAATCAATATCCTTTGTTCCGTGGATACGTCAATAAAATTGACGCCATTGAAAGTAAAGGAAGTTCCCTGATTAAAGTGACAGCAGTTTCCGGCAGTGCAAAAACCGATATAAAACGATTTAACCGTGTTTTTCAGAATACAGAAAAAAAATTTACAGATATAATTTCCCAGACAGCCGGAGACAGTCAGGGTAATTACAGATTCACAGCCGATACCGGAAATGTAAAGGACGATATAAAATTTGAACAACCTATAGTACAGTACGAAGAAACGGATTTTGAATTTCTTAAGAGACTTTGTTATATAGCAAAGTGTGCAATATTTCCGAAAGATTCCCACGAAACTGTTCTGACAGTCGGCACAAAAATGGAAAGCGGTTCGGATAAACTCGAAAAGATAGAAGAAAGTGCAGTTTCCAGAGTACATAAATTATGGAAATATGATAAAAGCCGTGAGGAAAATATTCAGATATTAAGGATAACTTCGGCTTCTTTTTTTAACTTCGGACATGAAGTACAATATGACGGTATAAATTATATTATTTTCGGCTGGAAATATGACTTGAAAAACAAGGCTGACAAGTTCACCTATGAGATGTGTCCTGAAGGTAAAATACCTTGTAATCCCGTTGTGCCACCTGCTCAAAGGGTATACATTGAAGCAAAAGTAACAGATATTTCCGACAGCGAAAATTTAGGACGCATAGAGGTTGAATTTACCGACAAGGATTTCAAGGAACTCGGCAAAGGAAAAAAATTTAAAATTCCTTTCAGAACTCCGTACACTGCTTCCGATAACGGAATAGTATTTCTTCCTGAAAAAGATGATATAGTTGAAGTTATATATACCAGAGGAACATTTTTTTCCGGTTCTGTCCTAAGAAAAAAAGCACTCAACAGCGAAGTTTCAACGGTTGAGGAAAAAAAACATATCATGGTTTATGATAACAGAATAACTTTCAATAAGGACTGTCTTGAAATTCTCCGGAAAAACGGAGGAAAATATAATACAATAAAAGTCAGTGATGACAGTATTCTTCTACAGATTGGCGACAGTACCATTGAAATGAAAAGTGATAGTATAACATTTTCCGTAAAAAAATCAAAACTGACAATTAATTCCGATACGGTAGACATAAGCGGAGCGAAAAAAATGAACGTTCACTGTTCGGAAAGTACTTCTGTAAGTTCGTCGAAAATTATCCTGAAAAAATAAAAGAGGTGTTTTTAATATGAAAATGAACGCAGATATCAATGACCAGCTTAAAAATCAGATAAATCAGATGTCTGAAATTATTGACGGCAGTATCAATGACCACGAAGAAGCAGAATTACTTAAAAAACTTTTTTCAAAAATAAGTGATTACAATATGAAACATCTTGATGATGTTATAAGTAATGTAAGAAAATCATTCTCCGATACCATAAACCGCACTGACAGAATAACTGTAAAGAACGTACTGGCAGAACGTTCAGACGCTGTCAGATTCGTTGCCGATAATGTCATGGACTATGTTGTAAGTCCCGAAAAACTTGGTATCGGTGTTTTTATTGACCTTTCATATTCGGAACTGGTAAGCAGATACAAGGATAAGAAATATAAAGTCACTATATGTACTGACAGTGATAAATATGATTTCAGGGCTACACTTGTACAGAGTACAAAATTTGTAAGGGCGGAAAAAATACTTAAAAAACTTGCGGAACAGTATAACATAAGTATGCCGTTGATATATATGCCTTATGCAAGAAAATATTTTGAACTTAAAATAAAAGACTGTGATATACCTAAGGAAAGTATCACGGATATTATTATTGAAGGTATTCCGGCAGAATGCGTGAAACCTGACTGTAAATATTTTCTTATGTGGAATATATCCATAAAAGAAATATCTTCCGAACCTACATATATTGAAGACAGTACAGACGGTCAGGCAGTTGATACGGTAGTACCATATTTTGACCATTTGAAATATAAGCGTAAATATCTTAATATACAGCCGGACGAATACTATATTTTTAAATTTCCGGACTATGAAAAATTCTGTATAAGCCGTGAAAATGATAAGATTGTTCTGTATACTGAAAAGAAATTCACATGGTTTCAGGCACAGAAATTAACGTTGCTAAGCGGTAATATAGATTCGTCATTCAATGTATATTCAAACTATTTCCGGAAAAATACTCTCTTTACGAGCAGGGTCAGGACATATGCCGATATTGAATATGTTATCGACTGTTTCAGGGATAATCCTTTTGACATAAGCATAGGCGACAAATTTAAAATAGAGTATCATTCTGACATGGGTAAGATAAATACAATAAAAAATTATGATGTTGATTACGCATACTACTATCACGACAGTGAAGACAGAAATCATAATATAAAGCTGAAAAGTTCAGTCAACTGTATACTGACATTTTCGGGTGGAAAAAATACAGAGGATTTCGCTGACTATGTACTTGAGTTTCTGAATATCAGCTATCCGGAATTTAACTGGCAGGGAGAATTACAATGAGCTGGATATGGCAGGATTACAGCAAGGATAAAAAATACGTCAATGATTCGTTTTTCGATGTATTTTCAGAATGTTACGATTTCAACGGCGAAACACATACAAATGTATTCAGACGATTTGAAACAATATTCCGTGATTTGAGGGTAATTACCGAAAAACAGGGACTTTTCAATGTCATGGTACATTTTCTTGCACAGCAGGACAGGTTAAACGGTCTTGATTTTGACGAACTTATGTGTAATGTACTTGCGGAGGAAATAAACAGAGGTGCTTTCGGAAATGAAGTAAAGGAACTTATAAATTCCGACTGTATCGACGACAATGAACGAAGATATATTATTTTTAATCTTTATGAATATAATATTTCCGGAGAAAGAACATCTCCGTTTGAAGAGATGTTGTTATATCTGTTCAGAAATTCCGATTTTGAAGACTTTACGGAATGTTTCGGACTGTCCGTTAAGTTCCGGAAAAAAGAAAACATTCCGGACGGAGTAAATAATTTCAGCGTATCGGAAAATAAAGACCTGTTCAGAGTAAAAAGCTATCCGGAAACTTACTACCGCAGAAGCAATGACACAAATTATTATTACTGCGGTAAAAAAACACAGAAAAAAGAAAATAAATTCCGTCTTATAAAACTTTTGTTCGCTGATGTCACGGAAAACATAGAACCTATATGGGATAACTGTTTCGGCATAATAGGGGCGGAAGATGATGAATGTGCTTCACCAGTAATTGACGGTATACAGATTTTATAACAGGAGGTAAAAATGGGAAAGGAAATCGGAATAGACCTCGGTACAACTAACACTGTTGTATCTTATATGAATCGTTATAATAATATCAGGACAATGAATCTGAAATCAAATAAAAACAGGGCAATAATACCATCAGTAATTTATTTCAAGAGCAGAAACGATATTCTTATAGGCGTAAGTGCTAAAAGTAAAGGAACTGTAAGACCCAGAGCGTGTATAAAGGATTTCAAGTCAAGACTTGGAAATATGAAATTCAAGTACAGCGTAACTGCCGAAAACGGTGAAAAATTCAATATTACTGCGTCAAAGGCTGTCAGTATTTTTCTGAAGAAAGTCATTGAAGATGCACAGAATGTAATTTCAGATGAATTTTATGATACTCCCGAACTTGCCAGCATTGACAAAGTAGTTATTTCTGTTCCTGCAAAGTTTGAGGAAAACCAGATATCAGACCTTAAAAGAGCCGCAAAAGAGGCTTCGCTTAATAACGTGGAACTCATTCCCGAACCTACTGCGGCAGCGATTGCCTATATTAACGAACATGACATAAAAAACAATGAAAATATACTTGTATACGATTTCGGCGGTGGTACTTTCGATATTGCTATTCTTGAAAGAAACGGCAATAGTTTTTCTTCTCCGCAGACCGACGGCGATGTACATCTGGGCGGAAACGACATAACAAAACGTATCATTGAAGATGTAATCATGCATATAAATGATGACTTTAAAATGAATATGCCTTCAAAACCTGAAGACTATGACGAAGAATACTGTAATATAGACAAGGATATATTTATCAGGAATTACAATGAAATTTTCAGGGCGTGTAATGACGATATAAAACATCTGTACGGTAACAATGGTGACGAGTTCACAGGCGATATCAAGATTATAACCGGCAGAAAAGATGACGGAAATTATATTTCCCGCCGTTTCGATTACTACTATAACATAGACGATATAGAAAATATTATCCGTAAAGATATAGAAAATACTGTTGAACGCACAAAAAATGCTGTTTTGCGTGCATACGAACGTGACGTAAGTATAGAAAAGATAATACTTGCCGGAGGAAGTTCACAGCTTCCGCTTGTAAAGAAAATGCTTGACAGAATGATTCCGGAAATAAAGAATGAACTTAAAAAATCTTTCAGTGATTCTTCCGGAACTACCATGACAGATGCACAGATAAACAAGATTATAAATAAAAGACTGGGCAGACTTGAAGTAGTCACGGACGATGACCTTTCTGCACTTATTTCAATAGGCGACGCTTATAAAGCAAGTCAGAGTTTCAGTTTCAATTTTGTACCTACTACTACATCATCTATCGGCATAAAGGTACAGAAAGGCAATCTCAAAGACGTTTTTGAGACGATTATTCCGGAAGGTGTCAATATTCCGTGTAAATATTCCAAGGAATTTGATATAGTCATGGTCAAGGATAATAAAATGGAAATCAGAATCTTTGAATGTGACGAAAAAATAAAGATCAACGAGTTAATAAGAACAAGTTCAAAGTCTGTAAGAAAAAGATATACTCTTACTGTAAAGGACATTCCGAACGAGATAAATATGAAACTTATTGTCACATTCGCAGTACAGAAAGACAAGACTATTATTATAAATGCCGATATAAAATCAGGTAACAGGATTATTTCAGCCAATCATAAAATCGAAAGGGACGTTGAATTTCTTTGATAAGGAGAGTGATATATTATGCTTACTACTGATATACAGAATATTATTGACAGCAGTGCGGAAATAACTGGTATTTATCTCACAGACGGGAATACACTTATTGACCTGCTCCGGAGTGAATATTCGTCTGTAAAATATACAGCTACTGAAATATCTGTCAATGAAGAAGAGAAGACTTCCGTTAAAGAATCCTGTTTTGCAGTACCTGAAGGCTTTGAAAAACAATACAGAATCTTTGAAATGTTCGTAATCAGAAAACCGGAAAATCCGGTAATCGTCAGGGAAAATTACGAAAGTATAACAGAATTTTTCAACAGAATATCCAATGACGAAAGTATGAAACAGCTTTCGGACTTCATAAACAAATACAGCACATCTTTTGATTTTATTGAAAGATTCAGAAAAAAAATCATTGATTTCAGAAGCAGAACAGATAAACCACGCCAGAAAATACTTGAATCAATAACAGGTAATTCAGGCAACATAATACAGTCTGAACCGGCAAGAGAAGCCGTTAAAAAAGTAATGGAAGATTTCAAATCATACATAATGAACGGTATATTAGAGCCGTCTTCCTCAAGACTTTCCGACGAGGACGAACCTAAAGAAAATATTGCCATACTTTCGGAACTTATAGAAAAACTCAATAAATATATAAGTGCGATTGGTATATATACTTATTCTGAAGTATATCCAAGCAAAGAAATGAGTGATGACGACTATGAATATTATGAAAATTTAGACACTCTGAATACCAGTAATGCAGAACTTTCAGATGTATGCAAGGAAATACATTACCTGCCGTATATTATGGAGTACGAAAGAAGAAACCGTCCTGAATATTATTATAATTCGGGAAGTATTGTTATTTATACTTGTTATTGACAGGTGAATAATAATGTCAGCTTTTATCAGTAAAATAATTGAAGCCCTGCAAAATCTGAAAGAAAGAATATCAGCATTTTTCGGACTTAACACAAGCTATCAGAATAATCTTCTGCCTTACAATGATTACGAAAATACAGTCACAGGAGATTTCTATGACCAAAACATTGAAGATATTCCGCTGAATACTGATAACAGTAACATAATTACTGAAAATAATGAAACAGGTTTCAGGGAACTATACGAATATTTTATCATTCCGGAAAAAAAATCTGCATTTCCCACTGACAGTCAGAATTTTATACAGTATTATATTGAAAAATTTACAGATGTATCTGAAATGCAGAATTATATTAATGAACACAACGTTATATTTCTAAGCAACATAGGCAGACATCTTGACAGCTATCTTAAACAACTGGAAAAAATAACAGAAAATCTGTCTGAAAATCCTGAATACGAAGAACTTATAAAAAATTTATTTGACTGTATTTCACAGCATTTTATAAGCAAGACCGCAAGACAGATTTCAAATCATATTTCCGAAGAAGAATCACAACATTATTGTATTGAATTTCTGGAAATCTTCAACCGGTATTTGTCTGATATTGGTATCTATACTTATAATGAATGTATTCAGGGCAGTCCTATGAGAGACGAAGACTATAATTACTACGAAGTTGAGGCATTATATGTAAGCAATGAAAATCTCGATGGTGTTGTAAAAAAACTGGAATATCTTCCGTACCTGATAAACTATACCGATTACAGAGGAAAAACCTGTAGCCTGTGTTTCAGCGGACAATTAACTGCTTATACAGCAGATTATTAATAAAAATCATAAAAGGATTGATAATAATATGCTTTATCTTGGAATAGATTACGGCACTTGCAATATAAAGACAGCTCTCTATGACAGCAATCTCAAGCTCAAGTTTCACGGAGTTATAGAGGGTATCAAAAAAATGAATCTTTCAAATGAGCAGGGAAGCGATGTTCTGCCACATATTGCCAATATAGGAAAAGATTCAATTGTAATAAAAGATGTTATACCATCACGTTCATATTTTGCAGTCAGCGGACTTAAAAGACATTTCGAGGAAAAAGAATGGAAAACATATGTTCCGACAAGAAACAGAGAGATGTCCGCTATGGAAATAGCACAGGAAGAATTTAAATGGATACGTGACCGCTTTGTAGAGAATTACGGCGAACCACCTGAAAAAGTAATACTTACTGTTCCGGTATCGTTTTCCGAACTTCAGAAAAAAAGGATAAAAATTTCAGCAGAAAATGCAGGTCTGTCAGTAAGCAACATAGTTACTGAACCTTTTGCAAGTATATTTACACAGTATCAGTTGTTTTCGGAAGAAATAAAAAAAACTTCCTGTATGCTTGTTTTTGATTTTGGTGGTGGTACTCTTGATATGAGTATTTTCCGGATAAAACCGCCGTCTGAAAATGAAAATCTACCTCTTATTGAAACTCTTTCTTCAACTGGAATAAACTTCGGCGGAAACAACATAACCGGACTTATACGTAAAAAACTCATTGAAGACCCACATGGTGACAAACTCAATGAGATAATAAATAACAAATTCAGACAGGATTTTCTTGACGATACAAATATTCCCGATTCCGACAAGGTAGTTGACAGCGAAAATTATAACCGTAACTTTGAAGCAGTAAGAAATAAAATATTAAATATTCTCGATAAGGATATAAACACCTTTAAGGAAGAAATCTGTAATGATGTAACCTATGATGACGATTATGACCCACATGATTTTATACCTGAACATCTGATTGATTTAGGCGATTTAGGTATAACATTGTCTTATACTGAACTTGAGGAAATAATATCATCTTCGGGAATCAATGAAAAAATATGTGAATCTCTGGATAATCTTATAAATCAGGCGGAAATACTCGCAAACGACGTTAAAAAAATAATGCTTATAGGCGGAACTTCAAAAATTCCGTGTTTCGTGAACGTACTTAAAAATTACTTCAATGACACCGTAGCGGAAGAACGTAAAAATTTTGAAGAAGAATATCAGGACTTCTTCGACAGTTCAGAGAGCGAAGAATGGGACAGTGAACCATTTGAATTTCTTGAACTCAACAATGATGATAAATTCAATGCGGTAGCTCTCGGAGCAACTATTTATCTGAGATATAATAATGACGCTTTCCGGACACTCAACAGATTATCCTATGAAATAGGCACTCTACAGGACGGAGAATACAAACGTCTTAAAACATTATCTGACATCTGTGGTGAATGGACTATAAGAGACACGGTAAAACCCGAAAAAACTGATGACGGCAGACTTTGTGTCAAACTGTATCAGGTTTTCAACAGTTCTGAAGATGACGTAATGCCGGAAAATCTCGTATATATGGGATATTTTGAACTCGATTCTTCAGTTTATTCTGGTGATAAATACTATTCAATGCGGATTATGGTAGATAATAACGGTACTGTATATGGTGAATTTTATGAATTTCAGAGGGGTATGGATAATGCCAGTCCCATTACAGAACCATTAACTATTACTTTGGAGGTATAAAAGTTATGAATTTGAATGAGTACGAAGAACTTAAAAGACAGTCCGAAGAACTGGCTGTTTTCGGTCAGCACATTATCGGAATGTGTCAGGAAGACTATAATAAATCTTCCGTGGAAAAGAAACAGCTTGAAAAAAAATCAGAATTTCTGAAAAAATTTATTACAGAAGCTCAAAATCTTTGAATTAAGGAGTGAATTAAATGGAGAAAAAACTTCAACAACTCGGCAATATAATAAAAAGTCTTAACGAAGTCAATCAGACATTCTATAACGAAGTTGTAAGGCTTAACAAGGAGAACACCTCTCTTACGGAAGCGAATAAAAAAGCAGATACCGAAAACAAGGAACTTATTTCTAAACTCACAGAAATGAACGAAAAAAATCAAAGCACTATCGAAGCATTTAATGTCATACATAATGAGACAGAAAACAGAAACAATGCTCTTAAAAAAGCACAGCTGGAACTTGATAATACAATAAAACAAGCAGTTAATAAATCAGTTACCGACGAAAGAATAAAAAAAGACAATGAAATAAATCAAATAAGAGCAGGTCATAAGGCTGAAATACAAAAACTTAACGGAACAATCGACAGGCAGACAAGTGAAATTCTACGTCTTAACAATGTAAATAATGAATTACAAAAAACTATAGATAAAAATATTGCTACTATTCAGGATAAAGAAAATGCCGTCAATTATTACAGAGATGAAACCACAAACACTAAAAACTACTATAGACAGGAAATTCAAAATAAGGATAAAGAAAAACAATCCTTAATTCAGAAATACGAAGAAACAATTCAGGCACAATCTAATACTATTGATACACAAGAGAAAAAAATCGCTAAACTGGAAGAAGAAATCAAAAAATATAAAGCTAAGGAAGTTAAAATCAACATTAATTCCAATCCGACAGAACCCCCACAAACACAAGTGACTTCATATGAACAGCGTACCATATATAGTCAGGAAAAAGGTTTTGTTACCTCGCAAGCCGTAGTTACTCAGGAAAAAACCTTATCTGTCGATAACGAGTCATTAATAGATAACATTCGTCAACAAGTTGAAAAACTATATAAAGACGAAATTAACAAATTGAAAGAAGAAAAAAAGGGACTTATTGGCACACTTCAAGAAAGTAATAAAAATCTGGAAGAGCTAAAGAAAAAACATAAAGGCTTAACCAATTATCTTGTTTCATATGATAATTGGCAATTGCAGGATGTGGAAAAGGCTATAGAAAATGGTATGAAAAAATTCGATGCTCAGGGGGCTGGTGGTCAGAGTGACAGCAAAGAAGAGTATAAACCAAATTATATTAAATAAAGGAGGCTGAATAATGCAGAATGATGAAATATCAAATTCCGATGTTGCGGAACTTATAGATTCAATCCGTATGCAGATTGAATCTTACCGCAAAAATCAGATTGAAGAACTGCAAAAGGAGATTTGTTACTTTAAACAAGAAATAGAAATGTTAAATTGTGAATTGCAAGAAAGAATAATTATTACTGGCAAACTGGAAGAGCAGTTAGCCATAAAAACAAAGGAAAATGAAAAACTTCGCAAGTGTATTTCAGATATAAAAAAAATAGTTGACAATAAATAAAAGTCAGCATTTAATATATGAACTCGGAAAGGAACAACATCTAAAATAATAATCAAAGGAGAAAAAAAATAAGTGAAAATCGGAATTGACCTCGGTACTACAAATACCGTTGTATGCTACGAAAACGACATGGGCAACTATGAGTTTATCAGATTCGGAAACTCAGAGATATTGCCCTCAGTGGTCTATGTTGACGAAAACAATAATACAATTGTCGGCACAAAGGCACTCACGAAAGGTTCTGCAAAACCGTCAAGGCTTATCAGGTCTGCAAAGAGACATATGAAGGATAACAACTGGAAATATCCTGATTCTGACAGTTTTCTGTCATTTGAAAAAACACTTACTCCGGCAGAAGTCGGTGCGTGTATTCTCAAGGAAGTCAAAAGGGTAATATGCCGACGTTTACTTGACGGCAGTGAAGACGAAGAAATTGAAGCAGTTATAACTGTTCCGGCATATTTTGCGTCTACCGCTATCAAAAACACAAAGGAAGCCGCTAAATTAGCCGGCATGAAAATAATCACTCCTACACCGGACGAAAGTATACTACTTCCTGAACCGTCTTCGGCTGCCATAGCCTATATAAACGACAATATCAGCACTGATACAGAAATATTTGTCGTTGACTTCGGCGGAGGTACATTTGACTTATCCTATCTTAAGTACAAAAAAGACATAAATCTTTTTGACCCTGTGGCTACTGGTGGTAATGACCAGCTCGGCGGTGACGATATTGACAAATGTCTTCTTGAATATTTCAAGAAAGTAATATTTGATGACTATAAAATAGACCTCACCAATAAAGAAACTTCCGGTCTGGGCGATAGTTTCTGGCAGGTAGAGTCAAGACTTCGCAATGAAGCAAAACTTACAAAACATAAACTTAGTGAAATTGACGAGGTTGACGTTTCTATTGACGCACTTTTCAAGATAAACGGCAGGACTATTTCTTTTGAAACAAGCATAACAAGAGCAGAATTTGAAAAAATCTGTGAAAAAGATATTTTTACTCCCATGAAAGAAGCTATTATCGACATGATAAAGAAGAACAAAATAGATATAAGCAGAATATCGAGAGTACTTCTTGTGGGTGGAACTTGTTATATTCCAAAGGTAAGAAAAATCGTTGAGGAAATATTTGACGGAAGAAATGTACTTCCTGCTGACCTCTCAAACGTAGTTGCACTTGGTGCGGCAATCGTGGCAAATGACCCGAATATTAAAGTTGTAAACCGTACCTCGTATGACCTTGGTGTTGAAATATTTGACGAAAAACTTAACAAGTGTGTATTTGATACCATAATTGAAAGAGACATGGAAACACCTTGCAGAAATCACCAGTCTTATTCGACAACAAGAGACAATCAGAAGTGTGTGGACATAAATGTATACGAAAGAGGCGGAAATATAGACCCGAATGACAAAGACCTAAATAAATGTACTTTTTATGGTTCGCTTACTTTCGACGACTTTAAAAAAGGCAAGAAAGGTGAACCGAAATTTGATATTGAATTTTATTTCAAATCTGACCGTACTCTTGAAATAAAAGTTACAGACAAGAATACAAATACTTCAATATCGACTGTACTTGAGAGGTCTAAAAAAAAAGTAATTGAATATAAAAAATCGGCTGTTCCTACTGATTTGTACCTGCTCATTGATGCTTCCGGAAGTATGGCATATCCGAAAGAAAATCCGGCAATCGAAAATGTAAAGAAAGCAATCGGAAGACTTGTCAATCAGATGGTTGATATGTCGGTACACCGTGTAGGAGTTATAAGTTTTGCCAGTAACTATAAATCTATATGTACCCTTACACATAGTAAAAAGGACATCATGACAGGTGTGAACAAGCTGTATGCTTCCGGCGGTACAAACGCTTCAGGGGCATTCAGATTTGTATTGAACTCTGCTGAATCGGTAAAGAAAAGAAAGTCCGTAGTCATCATGCTTACAGACGGCGATTTATTCGACGGCAATGAAACTGCCATACTGGCAAGAAAAATGAAAGAAAATAATATTACTGTAGTCACAATCGGAGAGGGAAGTGACGTAAATCATAAATTCCTCAAAAGTATATCGTCTGTCAGCAGTGACGGAAAACTACATAATTACAGTATTAATACTATGGACGAACTGGGCGATATATTTCAGGTAATAATAGATGCTCTGATTAAAGTATAAGAAAGGAATTTCAGATTATGCTTGACATGAATATAAAACTTAATCTCACACAGGAAGAGATTAAAACGGTACTTGAAAAATGTTCTGTTTTCGTTGATGGTGAAATTACTGTTGATTCCATTGTTGACACAATCGCAAACAGCGATTCACCAGGGCATGAACTCAAAACGCTTATGAAAGAGGCGTTTACTTTAAGTTACGATACAAACAGCGTTGAATATGAAAAAATCCGCCGTGAAATAACTAAGAGTATGCTTAGCGAAAATCTTGACTATATTAAATCGTCATTTTTTATTGACGGTATCGGATTCGGCGGAACACCTCTCTATACCGAAACGGAAACAACATACACAGAAGAAATTTTCGATACTGAATATGAAGAGGAAAATGACAATGAAATCATTGACGAAACAATAGACATTGAAACAGATACTGATGAATACGACACAGAAGAAACTTATGATGATGTTTCTGAAGAAATTCCGGAAATAATCCCTGAAATAATCCCGCATGAAAATACCACGTCATTTGATGTAAGGAAAGTCCCTGTAAACTACGGCGAAGCACAGGAATATATAAATAACATCAGCGGTATGATATATGACGAAAGTAACAACAATATGATTGAAATTGACGGTAGTATGAATAATATTATATGCCGGAATACAGGAATAAACGTCATTGATAATATTTTCCTGCGAATAAGTCTCAACAACGGCGATGATATATGCGAAGGATTTCTGATTGTCGTGAACTATATCAATGAAGCCGTTATACTCGGACGGTTTGTACACAGTCTGAATGACAGACATCTTTATTATATTGAAGCTTCCGCAAACAATATAAACTTCGATAAGATAAACAATGAGTATCAGCATTATAAGGTTGTTTTCGCAAACAAGACCATGTCGGAATTTTACAGTGCGGAAATTGATTTGAAGATGGATATGTTGCATAACACAGACCTTCCTGTATGTATTGATTTCGGCACAAGCAATACCACAGCAGGTATCTTCAGGGATAATAAGATTCATGTTGTAAAATTCATTGATACCACAACAAACAAACGTAATGTAAGTACATTATGCCCGACTATTGTATATGTAAATCATATCGGTTCGGTTGACCCGTACACCAATGAAGCATATGATATTGAATATATATTCGGATATGACGCAAAAAAAGCATTGATAGATTCTGATTATGACCCTAAAGGCTCTATATTTTTTGAAATTAAACGCTGGATAACTTCTACCGAGGAAAAAGAGGAAATAAGTGACGGTTTCCGGACAGGAGTAGTTAAAAGAAAAGACATAATAAAGGCTTATCTTGAATTTATACTCCAGACAGCAAATAATTATTTCAAACTTAATTTTACAACGCTTCATTTTTCAGCACCTGTCAAAATGAAAAATAAGTTTATAAGTTTCATTAAAAGAGATGTATTCACTGAAAGAGATAATTTCCATGTATATTCACCCGAAGATAGTCTTGATGAGGGCATGGCTATTGTCTATAGCTATATTTCCGAAAAAATTGAGCAGGACGACATGAAAGGAAGTTCCGGCGAGAAAAAGGGCGAAAGTATTATCACTATCGACTGTGGCGGAAGTACAACTGATATTGTAAGTTGTAAGTACAGTTATCAGAAAACACCGTCATCATATAACCTTGAACTTGAAACAAGATTTGAAAAAGGAAATTCCAATTTTGGCGGTAATAATATAACATACAGGATTTTCCAGTTTCTTAAAATAAAACTTGCCGACTATTACAGAGATGGTACACCCGAAGAATGTCTTTACCCTGATATTTTAAATCTTATAAATGCCAATCAGAACGACATACTGAACAAGATTGACTATGTAATAGAACACAATAACAATATAAATAATAAAGCTGTCTTTGACATATATGACTGTCTCGACATAAACAGCAAGAAAAGTGAGGAAATATTGCCTACAGATTTCCGTGGCAATTCAAAGTACGCAAATAACAGGAAATCCAGCCGACAGACAAAAAGAAACTTCTATTATCTCTGGCAACTTGCCGAAAAAATCAAGGTTGAATTTTTCGCACAGAATAATAATATTTCACATAGTTTTTCCTCGCCCGACGACAACAACAAAATTCATGTTGATACAAATAATCTGTATTTCTATATCAGGAATCCCGAAGAAAACGGTTCTCTTCTCAAGGCAACAAGGGAAATTGAAAAATTCCGTAATCTGCCCGATATTGAAGTAAATACAAAAGAAATAACCGCTCTTTTAAGACCGGATATATATTTCCTGCTTTCCTCTATATTCAGTTTTGACCAGAATAAATATGACTATATCAAACTTTCGGGACAGTCATGCAAGATAAATCTTTTTCAGGACTTACTGAAAGAATTTATTCCTGGTAAAAAACTCCGTCTCACTGACTATGCAATTTCAATAGAACAGTCAAATAAACTTAAAATGGACTGTCTTTACGGTTGTATAGCGTATTTGAGAGACCGCCTTTACAATCGTACTGCTACTTCAAATATTGAAGTAAGTCAGAATATTATCTATGATGTTGTAATTGCAAGGGGCGGAGAGTATTTTGACCGCCATAATCTTATAACAGGTGCTGACTATCTTAATCCACGCTACAGAACAGCTTTACCCTCGATATATATTGACCAGTATAACGCCTATGGTGGTTGTACTACAATAAGTGTATATAATACTATTGGTACAGGCAAACTTGAAGGTTCATTCTCGTTGCCTATAAACTGTAGTCTCGAAGAAGCAACGGAAATAATAATCACAGAAGACGAATATGCGATTTCACCATACGTCAACCTGAAAAGCGAACTGTTAAGACATGGTTACAGTAATATAGGTAATTATTCACTTCTTGACGAAGATATGAATGTAACAAATACTTCTGTAATAAATGACCTGCTCTATAACTTAAGGGCTATTGAAGTAAGGGAAAATGAGAAGAAAGTCCTTGTATTTGCGATTCCCAATAAAGACGGTTATGGCTATCTGCTTTATCAGATACTAAAAGTAAACGACGGTTTTGAAACACATTACTATAAGACATTCGATAAAATGATTCCGTTTGAGTCTTCAAGTCTCGACAAATCTTTCTTTGACGGAAGAAACTGTAATGATATAATTATTCCGGAGGATACAAATGTTAAGAAGATATGATATTTCATTCAGTCGTGGAAACATCATCACACAGCATATGCTTGAAACAATGTACAACGCCCCTGTTGATACCATTGAACATCTGCTATGTGATTATTCCGACGGTATTATAAGCGGTATGGACATAAGGATTGATAACGGAGACATTATTGTTACAGCCGGTATCTATAAACTGAATGGCAGACTATATACTCTTGAAAATGACATGATTTTCAGGACAAGCCAACTATATGACGGTAAAACATATGTATTGTCATTAAAGCTGAATTATGATGGCACACCGGAAATAAACAGAAATACTAAAGATTACGTTACAGACAACATCATAGATATTGTATGTATTCCGAAGACAGAATACATTTATAATGATGACCGCTTCATTTTATGCGAATTTCAGGGAAGTCCGTCTATGCCTTATGACTGTAACAAACTTCTTAGTTCAGTATTCAACATCAGAAAGTGCAGATATTCTGTAATCGGTGGATATACTTATCACCCGATTGTGTTCAGTCTGATACTGAAAAAATTACAGAACAAAAATAACAAACATCCTTTTGACTATGTTATTATGACAGAAATCAACCGTGAAAAAGTTCTTGTACGTGAAACAATGTCGCAATACATTTATGAGACATTCGGGAAAAACTATCAGATTACTGATATTCTCGCTGACTTTATCAAGGCAACGGACAGACTTCATTTAAAAATAACAGTTTCAGACAGGGTTGAAGAACAGCAGTCCGAACAGGATATAAATAAAGAACATCCTATTCTTTTAACAAGGTGATTTCATTTTGTTCAGATAGTAATGAAAAGGCGGTTGAGTTATGAAATTTTCAGATATTATTTCGGAGTACAGCATAAAGCCTCATGAACAGAAAGAACTTAAGGATTTGCTTTACTCCAGACTGAATATAAAGATTTCAAAGAATAAAACAGAGGTATCTGCTTCCAACGTAGTCAGAATCAGAAAATATCTTGACAATCAGTATCATAAGGACGTCAAAAAACAAGGAAAATCAGATAAAGCAGGGCATTCGGTCAGAAAGCCCTGCAATACCGGAAAAAAATATAATACTGATAACGTCCCGCATGATTTGAAAAATATAAATCACAAACTTATCAATCTCGGGTCATATCAGAACACAAAGAAAATTCTTAACGAATGTGTCAGGGAAAAATATATGGTAATCATCGATACCTGTACATTTATGGAAACTCCGGTTGAAAAGCTGATGGATAATATTCTTGACGACATTTTTTTAAGAACAAACCGAAAATATGTTATACCATACATAGTAAAAGCAGAACTTGAATATCATTCCACCCATAACAGCGACGAAAGAAAACGTAAGCGTACAAAATTCTGTGTGAACATGATAAACAAGAAAGAAGAAGCTGGTCTTGCAGATGTACCTTTTAAGGAATCGGACTGGCCCGACAGAAGAGTAAAACCTTTCGCCGATAAGCCTATATATCAGCGTATACATGATGCACTGTATCAGGGGAAAAATGTTCTTGTAATAACAAGGGACTCAAAACTGAAACGTTCACTTATAAATCTGACTAATATTCCTGCGATAAGAGTTACCGGAAAGATAATAGTAAAATCTGTTTCGCCTAACGGACATCTGTGCGAGGTTGAGGAACTTATTATGTGGGATAATGAAAGAAAAGCTGTAAAGAAAAATACAGTTGACGAAAAGATACCGAAGCAGAAAGAAAAAGAAAATCCGGAAGTTGCGACATCAATTGAACTTGACAGACTGATTAAAAGTTACGGACTTACTTATAATCAGGGTATCGAAATACTGAGCAGAAACGGTTATGAAGTATTTGACCCTGCATTAATTATATTCGGTGAAAAGCTGAATAAATTCCGTGAACTTCTCTCATCAGAATGCAGTAAAAAAAAGCCTGAAAAAATCAGGTGAAAATATCTGTGAATATAAAGAAACCCCCTGTCATAAAGACGGGGGATTTTTTTCGGTTCAAATGTTCCGACGGTCAAAATATCGTCAATTACACAATTGACATCCGATAAACCAGGCTACCTGACAGTTATCAGGACGGAACAGATGTCCGGTGAGTATTCTGCCGAAGATTCAAGTATTATGTATTTAATTGAATCTATAATTAAAGAACTCAATGACGAAACCATAGAAAATGTATTTATGAGTAAGATTTCATCTTATGGGCAGAATCTCATAGATTCTCTTTCAAATAATAACGAAATTTCAACAACAGCACCTGAAATTAAAACCAGTACTGCTGATGACGGTACTTTACTTATCACTTCTTTTACAAATCTTCAGATTATAAATGGTGGGCAGACAACTGCGACACTTGCTATAACAAGTATTAAGAATAATGCAGATTTGTCCGGTATATATGTTCAGATGAAGCTGACTGTTCTGAAGGAACTTATTGGAAAAAAGATTCTTTTTGAGTATATCGGAAAAGTTATTTCTGACCAGATATAGTATCAGGAAAAACGTGCTTACCGACCACAATTGATTGCATATACATTTGCAAAATTGGTATATCAGACAAAGAAAGTAAAAAAATACATCAATTACAGATTGATATGAGACCTTCAAAAAGTTCCGGAGTGTTTAACGGTTGATATTGAAAAAATAGCTAAGATAATATTTGATGCAATTTATGACGAGAGCAGACCAACTGCAAATATTGAGACATACTGTAAAAAGGAAATATGTTGGAGAACAATAATGGACATTCCATATTCATTATCCGAAGAATGCTATGATTTATTGATTTCACATTCTGAAAAGAATACAGAATTACAATTTGCAATAAAGTAATAGAGGGTTCAGACTGAAATCAATGACATAGTTTCGATTTTCAAGAAAAGCTATCGAAAATGGCGTAAACGTCAAGACAATCAGCGATATTTCAGGTCATGCTAAAATAACTATAGACTTATACTGTCACTTATCACTTGAACTTATGCGTGACAGCATGAACAAATCTCCAATGAAGATTATGCTGTTCGGTATATGCCTTGAAAGCGTTGAATTTATTTTCAGTCTGTCGGTCAATGTTTTTATCCTGATCATGACGTTTTCCGCCTTTTTTATAATCTGAACGAACAAAAACCGTACCAGCTGATTGCACATAAATATACTTATTTCGCATCATTGCAGTTTCAGCAGTAAAATCCATATCAGGTTTAACCGCTGAAAATAAAAGAAGTTGACCATTTTGAACAGCGGTTATTTTATCATAATGTTCCTTGTTATAATGAAACTGATTAAATGTTGGATAACATTTAGTTTTTTCTTTATAGATTGATTCTTCATTCTCCAGAAACATTAAAGTCTTATCAATATGATTTTTTCTTATATTAACATAACTTTCTATACATTTTGAAGTTATACCATTTTTCAAAAGAAAATCAGCGAGATATTCGCAATCTCTCTGTGTAAGGCAATATATTATACCACTGCCCTGAAGCTTAGAAACATTCTGAAGAATCCATGCATATCGCTCTGCCGGAGTAGAGAGACGAAGTATCTGAATCGACAAGGAATGACGAATTAGTTCACCTCGTGATACAAATACATCGCCACCAAACTGTGCTTTTAAATCTTCAATAACATACTTATTTGCAGTTGCTGTTGTACCAAGAACCTGAACAGTTTTAAACATTTTTTGTATTACACGATTTAAACGTGTATACTCAAGTCGGAAATACAATGACGCATTTTCATCATATAAATTTCTTATAATTCTGAGTGATTGTGTATAAATATATTTGTTTATTAAATATACCTTCCTTTTCATTAAATAAAATAAATTTCCACTTAATATTATAACACATACTTTGACTACATTCACATCATCAAAGGTCTTTATCATTACATTTGCAGGACTTATATCACTAGATTCAGTGTAATATATATCAAATTTTTCTAAAAATCCCATAAACAAATTGTCTATGGGAAAAAATCAAGTTTTTTCATCTGCTCTGAAAAAATATGTAAAGTTATTTTTTGCTTATTTAGAAAAAAAGCACCATGCAACCGCTGTGGGTTTTTTAGACATTTTCCCATAGCATTGCATAGTGCTTTACATTTGGTTGCGGTGGCTGGATTTGAATAATGAACCAACCGTTTGGCAACTTATTATAATATTGCAAAAACAACGCAATATCGGGAAATAATAACAAGTTACAATAACTTTACTCCCCTATCATATTCTAAGTTTTTGTAACTTTAACGGACAAACAACGGACAAAACGGACAGATTTTCTGCATACTCCTTATTATTAAAAAGCTGAGTTTTTTACTTTAAACTTAGCTTTTTATTTGAATATTATATATATTAAGTTATATCGTTTAACTCATTATATTGATAATTTACTTTACTACATTCAACAACTGTACTTTTTATAAATTTACACTTTTTATAATCGAATAAAGCTACATTATATCCGCCTAAATTATGCAATGAAGAATATCTGATTCCAGATAAATCAGTATGCTTAAGTCTAATATATTCTGATATAAATTCACTTGGAAGATAGTCAATTAATTCATTTGATATTGGCAGAGAAAAACTCCTAAACATATCTTTTAAAAATAATTGTCCTCCCCATTCTTTTTCAAAATTTGGAATCTGTTCTAATACAAAATTGGCAACATTAATATCATCTATAATTTTGTATTCAGCTACACTTATATAGTCATTTTTCATTGGTCGAAGTTCTGCACAAGCGGTTTCTTTTTCCGTAGCTGTATAGAGAATAGGAATTCCAGCTATATTTACTCGTCCATTTGGTGTTTCTCTGTATGGAGGTATACCAGAATTTTTTTCATCAAATCCTTCAAATATTCCTTCTGTATTTTTCTTTATTTCATTTCTTTTTATTTTTCTTGCTCTGTAAATTATTGTGTCTTTTGCAATATGATATATCATACTATTTTTTTTTAACATTGAATCTAAAAAATTGCAAACAACCTCTTTCATTTCTGAACTGCCAAATCTATTGACATAAACTATATGATTTGCAAACTCATCCCAAACTGGTATTCTTATGAATTTTATACCTTTACATCTCATTTTCTCAAATTTATTAGAAAGATTATTAATAATTTCTTCGGATTTTTCCACTAAAATCACCTCATAAAATATTATTTTGTCAATTTCTGATACATCTTCATGAGTTCGGCTACACATTCTGATTCTGTTATCTTCTTGTCGAAACCGTAAGCAGTCATTACAGCGAAGTCATTGGCTTGGTGTGCCTTGCGGAGTTCAGGTGGCATTGTGAGTTCGTCATAGAGGTCAGCAAGCGAGCAGTCCGGATATAAAGCTCTTGCATTCAGGATAGCTTGTGCAGTGTGTTCAATACGTTCTCTCTGCTCAGGCGTTGGATTAGGGAATGGAAAATTATTGTATACAATGTCCTTAGAGTACCTGTAACTTGTGCCAAGATAACCACAAGTACATCTTGTCCACGCCATATGAACGTTAGAAATTAGTACGCCGAAATGATAAAGTGTAGCATTTGGAACAATCAAGACAAGATTAGTTGATATAGTATTTTTGTCAAGAAAGCCCATCGGAATATATCTTCTGTTTCCAGATGATGTACTTGGTATTATAACATATGTATCAGGGTTATACGTTTCACGGAACGTTGTAGGAGTTTCGGCTAACTTTTGAGTTGCCTTGTCAGTGCTGTTCAGTCGCATTTCCCGACACTTTTCAATCCTCTGCATAACTAATGGCATTGAACGTAACTCACTGGGCGAAACACCCACTAACCATAAGCAATAGCGGTTAAGGTTATTTATATACTCTTTCGCCCCGACAAGTTTCTTGATGTACTTTTTAGCTTTAGGCTCTTTTTTTATGAAATCTGCATAATCAGTATCTTCAATAATCAAATTTCCGCCGTCCGTTGGTTGACAACCCTTAGTAATGGGCGGAACGTCGCAAACAGGCTTTTTTCGGCGTTCTATCAGGATATTATCAGCATTGACTAAGTAAGGACTTATATTTTTTACAAGCTGAAAATTCTCCGAATTGTACAATTTTTTAAGGCTGTTATTGTTCATAGTGCTGAAACCGATAATAACACAATGGACGTGTGCTTTCAGATTAGCTTCACTATCCCACCGGAACGTCCTGTATGCAAAGTCAATATGTACACCATTTTTAAATAGATTCTTCCAGAGAATAGCCACCTGTTCGCCCTGAGTTATGGAGTTTGTAGAAACAAAAGCAGTCTTTATTGACGTTCCTGTCATAAGTTCAGCGGATTTTTTATACCACCCTGTCACATAATCAAGTAAACCAGCTTTGCTTTTTTCGCCAAAAATATTAAATAATTCTGCTTTTTGCTCTTTTGAAACATTATTTGCCCCTACAAATGGAGGATTTCCCATAATATAGGACAGCTTTTCTTTAGGCACAACGTTCGTCCAGTCAATGCGGAGGGAATTTCCCTCAATGATATTAGCATAACTTTTCAGCGGTAGGAAATCAAGGTCATGTTCGATTATTTCTTCCGTCTCTCTCATCATCTGACTTTCGGCAATCCACAAAGCCGTCTTTGCGACAGTCACGGCAAAGTCATTGATTTCTATTCCGTAAAACTGATGTATTCCGACTTTGATTAAGTCATCATCTATATTAAATTGCTTCTGTCCGTCATAAATAACCCTCAAAGCCTCATTTTCAAGCCGTCGGAGTGATATGTAAGTTTCGGTTAAGAAATTTCCCGAACCACACGCTGGGTCTAAAAACATGAGTTCAGACAATTTTTTTCTGTAGTCATTTAACTTCTGATTACGGGTTTTTTCGACTTTCAGCGATTTGATTTCATTTAGTTCATTTTTTAAATCATCTAAAAACAGTGGGTCAATGACTTTGTGTATGTTCTCAATACTTGTATAGTGCATACCTCCCGACCGACGTGTTTCGGGATTCAGAGTACTTTCAAATACCGCACCGAAAATAGTCGGGGAAATATCACGCCAGTCAAAACCACACGCCTGATTAATGATAATATCTTTGATTTCTTCGGTAAATCGTGGAATTTCTATGTTTTCGTCCGCAAAAAGTCCGCCGTTGACGTACGGAAAAGCATTTAATTTTTCGTCATCATAAGGGTCACGGTCGCTTAGTCTGGTATTGAGAATTTTGAATAAAATTTTTAATTCTCTGTGCCATTTGTCAACAGGAACATCACGCATATAGTGTTTAAACTGATTATGCACAAAAATATCCGAATTTTCGGCATAAAAACAGAATACTAACCGCACACAAAGCATATTCAGACTTTTCAGACTTTCTACAGAATCAGGGTTATTATACTGCTGAATCAACGAATTATAGAGTTTTTCCGTAATTTTACCTGCGTCAATTGAAATCTGCATTTCTTTCTGAAAATCATTATTTTTGTTATCAACAAGAAATTGCAGTCTGTAATAGTCCTTCGATAAATCTTTTAAGAAAATTTGTTCCGGCTCACCATTAGGTTTTTCCATATCGTACACAAGAAACTCTGAGAAGTTACAAGTCACTATCCAGCGTGGGCGTTTCGAGTATGGCAGTTCTGATGCGTAACGTTTAGCCTGTTGAAACGGCGTTAAAAGTGTACCGTCTGACTGTTTAATTCCTTTGCGGAGGTCTTTATCAATACTTTTCTGCTCAATCATAACGTGCGTTGCATCAATATAGCCGTCAATGAAAGATGTATGGTCAAGTTTGACCTGTTCTTCAAAAGTAATAAATTCGGAAATATTATTAACTCCGTAAACATTTTGCAGTAAATCAATCCAAAATAGTTGACTTTCGCCCTTTTCGTATCCTTTTCCGTTCCACCTTTTAGCGAACGCTTTTGCAGATTTTTTCTGTTCCTTTTCCGTCACAACAATCCCTCACAATCCAAACTTTGTAAAAATTATAGCATAATTGTCTGAAAACGTCAATACTATTTTTTGCTATCTTCATCATTTTTTATACCATAAATTTTAAGATTATCTTTAAGTTTATCTATGTTTTTGCGTTCAAAATATTTTTCTTCTTTTGAATCAGTTGTAAAAAGTTTTTTAGTTTCGGTATTCGGCTTGAACGTGTTGGAATTTCGACGAAAAGCAACTCTTTTGCCGTCAATGAAAACAAAATCTTTACTTTTCGGATTTTCTGATGCCTCATAAGTTTTTTGTGCAAGTTCCGATAAATAACCGTTTATTGAAGTCATAATAAAATGCTCGAATTTACAGAAATCATCAGGTGACCAGTATGCAACGAAATTTTTTTCTTTTTTCAGAATGAAAATTTTTCCATCGTCACATGATTTCAAAATATCGTGCGGAATTATTGCAGGGTCGCACTCATTCAAATCTACAATGTCTAGTGTATATCCCATAGATTTTAATGCATTATAAAGCGTACTTTCTGCCTTTTCGCCTGATAATAATTCTTTTTCGGTCTGATATATTTTCAGATTTTTACTGTCAAATTCGCTGTCATTTATTTTTTTCTGAGCCTGCATTCCATGATAAAATCCTTCGTCGTAACTGCCCGAAACTACTGCAATTTTTTCAATCGGAACATTGTAAAATTTTGCAAGTAATTCAACATAGAATATCGTAATTTTCACTTTTCCGTTTTCAATTCCGTTGTATGTTGTACGTGATACCCCTACAAGTTCGGCAAGCTGTCTTTGGCTGTATTTATGGGATTTTCTCATATTTATAATATTATTTCTCGTGATTTCCTGATTCAAATTTTTCATGTCTTAATTTCCTTTGACACTGTATTTATTCTGCCTGACATATTGAAATACTGTTTTTTTTCATGATATAATTTTATCATGAAATCGAATTTGTGTCAAGATACATTCGATTTTGAACATCAGAAAAAGAAAGGTGATAAAATGAATGAATGGAACAATCCTTTTCCGCTTCGACGAGATAGGTCGAATCTGATTCGTTATCCTGCAAACGCACTTCCACCGATTTTGCGTGACATTGCTTTTGCGGTATCGGAAAGTACATCAACAGATGTTGCAATGGCTGGAACTGCCCTGATTTCTGCGTTGAGTTACTGTTTTTCGGGAGTTTACAGAATGTCGGGAAAATATGACCACACCGAACCGCTTGTAATTGATGCACTCACAATTGCTGAACCGAGTTTCAAGAAATCGCCAGTTATTTCGGCAATAAAACGTCCTTATGTGCAGTTCACGCACGACTGGAACGAACAGAATAAAACTGATATTTTTAGATGTAAGGCTGAACGAAAAATTCTTGAAAGTCAGCTTACGGCACTTGAAAAGAAAGATGATGTTACAGCGAACGAAATCGCCGATTTACAGACAAAAGTCAGTAATATTCAGGACAATAATTTTCGCCGTATCGTTGTTGATGACGTTACACCGGAAGCACTTGTGCGACTTCTTTATGAAAACAAGTCATTACTGATGATTTCAGACGAGGCAGGTATGCTTGGAAATTTCAACGGTCGCTATTCCAATAACATTCCGAACCTTGATTTGATACTCAAATCATACAACGGTAAAACGTATATCAGCGACCGAGTGGGTAGGGACAGCATCACGTTGAAACGTCCATATGTGTCGATTTGTCTTGCCTGTCAGCCTTACGTGTTCAACAGCATGATAAATAACACGGCATTCCGTGGAAGTGGTCTGATTGCGAGGTTGATTTATTGTTTTCCGCAAAGCAATATCGGTTGCCGAAAATACGATACTCAGCCGATGCCAAAAAATGTCGCCGAAAATTATCAGCATCTGATTTACAAGCTGTTGCACAAAAAATTTACATACAGTGACGAAAATGAGATATATCTGCATTTCGAGGGTAAAGCGTTCAAGGAATTTGTTGATTACTACAATAATTTCATTGAAAAAAATTTGCTAACGGAAATGGCATTCTGTCGTGACTGGGGCGGAAAATATCACGGCTTGATTTTGCGAATCTGCGGAATAATTCACTGTGTAAAGTGCGAACTTGATGACAAAAATCCTGCCGAAGTTCATGTAAGTCTGGACACGCTTTGTTCTGCGATTGAGATTGCGAATTATTATCGTGAACAGGCAATTTTCGCCTACGGACAGGGCGATATTGACATTGCAACCATCAAGGCGGAGCGAGTTATTGAAAAAATCAAGTCGAAAAATATTTATCAAATCCGACAGAACGACCTTTACAAAATCTGCCGTTGCACACTTTTCAAGAACGCTCAGGACTTCAACGAAACCGCCGAAATGCTCGAAGAATATGGCTATATTCGCCGTGAAACCGTCAAAACGGAGGGCAGTAACAGAAGTGGCATTATAATTTATGTCAATCCCAAAATTTACAATTCATGAACTTTAAACATTTTAAGCACATTAGAATTTTAAAATGTCTAAAATGCTTAAAGTTCACAAAACTCGCCAAGAGAGAAAAAGGAGTTTTTTATGACAAAGATTGAGAAAGAAAAAATTGCAGACCAGATTATGAATCTGTTAATTCAGCTCACGAATGATACAGAAGTTTCCGAACCTGCTGAAAAGCCTGTTGAGATGCTCACGGTCAAGGAATGCTGCAAGGAAGTCAAAGGACTTTCTGAAAACACTGTCCGTAAACTCGTGGCACAAAACAAGGTGAAATTTGTCCGAACCGGAGAGGGCAAACGTGGAAAAATTCTCGTCAACAAGGTTGATTTGATTTCTTATTTTCAGAAGTGATTTCGGTAGCTCCGTCTGCCGTTAGCCTCGCAGAGCGCCGTGTACTTGTGATATTAGTGGTCACACTGATGTCTCCGGCGCAAGCCCTTTGTAAATCCGGCTATCAAGCCGTTTGCGATAGCACTTCCCTCAGCTTACAGAAAGGAAAAAATATGAAATCAAAGAGAATATCATTTGGACAGGGCAAGGGTTCAATCACGCACAACAACAGGACTTTCATCGCAAATAATGTTGACAGAAACCGCATTGCTGACAACATCACATTCATTGCAAAACCTATCGGTGAAGTGTACAACGAACTTTTCGGCGATGCGGTCGAGAGGTACAATGCCCGACAGAAAAGAAATGACCGAAAAATTCACGGTACATATTACGAGCATTTATTTCACTGCAAGCCGTCAAATTCCGTGATTACATCAAGCGATAAGCGTAAAAGTTTCTATGAAGATGTAGTCCAGATTGGCAGAATGGAAGATTCCGGATATGGAACGGAAGATTTTCAACTTGTTGCCGACTGTTTAAAAGAATATATGAATAGTTTTCAGGCAAGAAATCCTAACTTTCATGTATTCAATGCCGTTCTGCACATGGACGAGGCAACTCCGCATCTGCATATTGATTACATACCTATCGGACATTACAAACGGGGAATGGACATTCAGAACGGCATAGCACAAGCACTCAAGGAAATGGGTTACGGTGACGGAAAACAGGCGATTGCACGCTGGAGAGAAAAAGAAGTTGAAGTGCTGAATGAAATATGTCATCGGCATGGAATTGAACCGTTACCGCCCGAAAAGGCACGTGGTACTTTAGAAGTCGCTGAATACAAAGAGCAACGCCGAAAATCGGAACAGTTAGCAGTTGAGAATAGAAAATCCCAGTCTGAACTTGATGCACTCAACGGTGAATTAAAATCAGCTGCTGAAAAGAAAGTGAAAATCGTGGAGATTGACAATATAAAGGCGAAAAAATCACGATTCAGCAAGAAAATTTCTATTTCTGAGGAAGATTTTCAGAATTTAACAGACCTTGCGAAAAAACAGACTGCAAGCGTGAAAAATACAAAAAAGTTAAAGTCTGAAAACGCTGAGTTATCGCAGAAAGTCACTGATTTGGAAGTACAGGTGAAATTTTTGGCCGCTGAACTTGACAAGTACAAACAGCCTGTGACTTTTTCCCGTGAACAGTTGAAAAAGAGTGCTGAAAAAATTTCAGAACTGGAGCAGTTGAAATCAAAGTACCGCAGAGCTATAGAGTTTATCAATTCCCATGCCTTAGCGACTGAATTTGAAATTTATAAAGATAACAGAAAAAACAATGTGTTAGAATAAAATACAGAAATTTATGGCATATTTTCTTTTCAGGTGCTTGACAAATAAATAAATCTGCGCTAAAATAATTTTCAAGGAGTATGCCGTAAACTGTCCTTGAGAAAGGAAAAATTTATGGCTACAATCAGAAAACGTGGAAAATCCTATCAAATCAGGGTTTCCTGCGGTTACGATGTAAACGGAAATCAGGTTGAGCGTTCTATGACGTGGAAACCTGACCCGAAAATGACAGAAAAACAGATTGAAAAGGAACTGCAAAGGCAGGCGGTTTTATTCGAGGAATCGTGCATGAACGGTCATGTAAATTCAACGGTGAAATTTCAGGAATTTACAGAACAGTGGTTCAAAGAATATGCTGAAATCAAACTGAAAGCGCAGACAATCCGCAATTACCGCTATTTTTCAGACCGTGTTTTCAAGGCTGTCGGACACATGAGAATGGACAAAATCACGACACGCACAATACAGAAATTTATCACTCAGCTGACGGAAACTCCCAAAATTGACCAGCATGGCGATACTGTTGAGTATCTTTCGTCTAAGACTATTAAAAATTACATTTCATTCATTTCTTCGGTGTTCGATTTCGCCGTAAAACAGCAGATTATCAGTTCCAATCCGTGCAGAAACGTATCACTTCCAACTGTTATCCAAAAAGAAAGAAACGTTTACACAATGGACGAGATTCAGCAGATTCTTGACTGGTTTGAAGAGGAAAAAGACGAACATTTTTCATTTGTAATATTCTTCACGCTTGCAATTTTTACAGGTTTAAGACGTGGTGAGCTGCTTGGTCTGGAATGGAAAGACTTCGACTTTGAAAACTGCCTTATGGACGTTCGCCGTAATTCGCTCTGGACGAAAGAAAAAGGAATTTACACCGATACTCCGAAAACTAAGGGCAGTATCCGTATGCTGAAAATTCCCTGTGAACTTGCAAATCAGCTACTTGAATACAAAAAATTTCAGGACGGTTACAAGATTTCTATCGGCGACAAGTGGATTGAATGCGACAGGCTGTTTACCAAAGCTGACGGTTCGCCAATGAGCGTACGAGCTCCACGCAGATTTCTTGAAAACTTCTGTAAAAAGCACAATATCCGCTACTGCAATATTCACTCGTTCCGCCACTTTAATGCCTCGGTACTCATCAGCAACGGCGTAGACGTTAAGACGGTTCAGGCTTGCCTTGGTCATAACGATGCAAATACGACTCTGAATATTTACAGTCATTCTTTTCAGGAGGCTCAAGCAAGGGCAATGACAAGTGTTGCCGAATGCATTTATCAGAAACGTGACAAAAATTCTGAATAACGGACAAACAACGGACAGAACAATATCCCCCGATTTTTCGGAGATAAGAAAAAACGCTATATATCGTGATTTCCACAACATACAGCGTTCTATGAATTGGTCGCGGCGACTGGATTTGAACCAACGACCTTAGGTTATGAGGGATTTACATAGGGATTTTTACCATTTCTCAACCTACGCAACACGTTAAAATATGCCTATTTTATATTGATTTTGAAATTTAATGTTACTCACCGTACGCACCATGAGGATGGTTTTTGTGGTACAGATTGGGGGGGGCAGAATCAAGATTCTTCCAAAAATTAGTATGGAGTTTATCTGTTATTTAATTAACAGCTTTATTCTTTTATCTTCTTAATATTACAATTATGACGCTTAAATTTATCATAATTAAGTTCAACCAATAAAATTCTAATTCTTAATCTAAATACAATCCACCTACTTTAATTTATTTGTTTAATCTTTTACGAATTTTATACATATGATTTTTAGTAGAACGATTTATTGGTTCTTGACCATTATAAGCGTTATTTGCTCTATATACATATGTAAGGAAATTGCCTTTTTCTCCTTTTGCACCTTTAACAGAATATTTCTCATATAAATTTTTACAAGATATTCTTTTTCCTTTTGGAGAAACAAATCTATTTTTATTAATTGTATATACTTTTCGATACATTCTATAATAGTACTTTGAAATAGTTTTGTCTCTTATTGTGACTTCTTTTCCATTAAATGAAAAGCCAAGAAAATTCAATATATTGTTGTCATTATTAACATTTGATTCAAATTCATTATTACAGCTTACTATTGTGTTATCATAGTATTGAAATAATTTTGTTTTCTCAGGAGATAATTCTACGCCTGGTAGTGCTTCTAAATACTTTTTTATCCAGTTATAATGTATGTTGAAATTTTCTTTTTTTGCTGGAATAACAATAATAAAATCATCGCTGTATCTCATATAAATACCATTGTAATAATTCACATAATCATGAATTTCTTTATCAGCATCTAACATATAAACATTAGCTAATACAGCACTTATTGCTGAACCCTGTGGTATACCATATGGTTTAGAATGTGAAGTAACATACTGCTTTTTATACTTCTTGAACTGTTTCAAAGTTAATACGCTATCTTTGGAATTTAACTTCTTTATATCAGATTTACTATTAGATAACTCATTAAGCATCAACAAATCAGATAACTCCCATTTCGAGTACTTGGTTATATTTTTATACACAGCATAATAATCATCTTCCAGTTTATCCACTTCTAATAAATTACAAAGTTGTTTTTTTAAATACTTGTGATTCAAGCTGTCAAAAAAATTGGTAAAATCACCAACCATAATATAACATGACTCAAATTTTCTGATAAAATCAAAAACTGACTTTGAAAAATCAATATTATTCAGTCCCAGATTATTCCTATATGCAACAGCAACATTACTAATTCCATCTCTTATAACTCTACTGTTATACTTTTCATTTAACAAAAACGAATAATATTGAAAAATACATCTGTCTAAATGTGCAGAATAACATATTTCTCGCCTTTTTGAAATCGCACCTTCTGATTTTTTGTATTTTTTAAATATTTGAGTATAATGTATAAATGGATAGAATCCATGTTTAGCAACCATTTTGGGATTACTTATATAGTCCCATACATCATTAATCATTACTCTTTTATCAAAGTGAGCATATTTTTTATATACTGAATTTTTATTCTTCCACTCTGCTAAAGTCATTTTGTTTCCCCCCCCTTCATATGGTGAAAATGCCCATTGGCAAGGGGGTAGCATCCAGCACCAACAGGCATAACAAAAACGTAGCATTCAGTTATTAAGTTTTGTACCCATAACTGAGTACCAGCTACCCTTAAATCAATACTTAATTATGGTATAATAATCAAGGAGGGATGTTCAATGTACAATATAATGTGCCATATTCTAATTATAGCAATGGCTATACTGACGAAAGAACTGTCTTGTGTGATTCTGAATAATCTCACTGAAATTCTCAATGAAATCATCTTAGAACACTTGACAACAATCACCCACCATCATATCAATATATGATGCATTTATATTATAACATATAAATTTATAAATTGCAAGATAATTTATAAATTTTTTCTATTTAATTTATTATAATTTTATAGGTACGATGTTTAGAATATAGTCATTCTACTTATAAACAGAACTATAATTACATAGAAAAGCTTAATGAACAGAATTATTTAAAGATAAGTGA
>JAIDQQ010000030.1 GCA_029062165.1 Ruminococcus sp. | reverse complement strand
GTGCCGGAGTGGTGGAATGGCAGACACAGTGGACTCAAAATCCACCGGTAGCGATATCGTACGGGTTCAAGTCCCGTCTCCGGCACCATAAAAACAACGTAAAATCGGGCTTTTTAGAAGTTCGGTTTTATTTTTTTGCCCGATTTTTTTACGTTGTTAAATTTGTTTATTTTTTCAAGCTGCTTTCGTCATCATTACTGAATATCTTTGCAATGGTTTCAGCAGATGCGATTTTTGAACTGTATTCGAGGTGACTGTAAAAATCAGCAGTTATATTGAAAGTCGAATGACCAAGCCATTCCTGGATTGCTTTCATGGGTACACCGTTAGCAAGCAACAGACTTGCACATGAGTGTCTCAAATCGTGGAATCTGATGTAACGGAGATTATTCTTTGCAATCACAATCTGAAAATGCTGTGAGGTATAATTAGGTGTTATGATTTTGCCGAAGCTGTCTCTGCACACAAAGCCGTCAAATGTATGGTCAAAGTCGTCTTTAAGAAGATTCGAGTAATACTGTTCAAGAAAAAATCTCTCTTTCAGCATTGCCTCAATGTGCGGAATAAGCGGAAGTGTTCTGACACTTGCTTTGGTTTTAAGTTCCTCATCAAGAAACAGTTCGTCACCAGTCTCACCCATTCTGTAGATGAGTTTTCGGCGAATCGTGATTTTCTTTCTGTCAAAATCTATGCAGTCCCATTTCAGACCGAGTACCTCACTTCTTCTCATTCCATAATATGCAGCTATATGTACAACCAGTTCGAGCCTGTCGCCCTTGAATGCCTTGAAAAGTTCCGCTAACTCCTCTGCATTATAGAAATTTGCCTGAAACTTTTTCAGTTTCGGAAGTTCCGTTTTTTCAGACGGGTTATTTGGTAGCCAGTCCATTTTTACGGCATACTTCAAAGCCTTATGGATATTTGCGTGGTAGTGCTTGATTGTGTTCGCTGTAAGACCGCTGTTGTATTTGTCGTTGTAGAACTGCTGAATCTGTAAAGCTGTAATTTCGTTCAGCATGAGATTCGGGTATTTTTCGTCAAAATATTCTGTAGTCTTGCGGATAACGTGTGTGTAACTTTCATAGGTGGTATCGGAAACTGTAGGTTTAATTGCATCAAGCCAGTATGAGAGAAATTGTGTAAACGCAAACGCTGAACTCTTTGCAGATAATGTGCGGTTGAGAAATTCAGCATTTTTGGTGTTCTTCTTTATTTTTTCCCTCGGCTTTGTAGCCTTGCCTGAACAGTAGTCCTCATAAAACTGAGCAACCAGTTCATCGACTTTTTCGTTTAGAACCTTTTTTGTGGATTTCGACGGCAGACCAGTTCCGACCCATCGTCTCTGACGTTTTCCGTTGTCGTCCTTGAAATCAAAGACAACATAGTACTTGTCTCTCTTGACGGAAACAATGTACTTAAAGGGCAGACTTGTTTTCATTTTTTTCCTCCTTGCAGAAAAGAGGCAGAACCTGCTGTTGACATTTTTAATTATACCATAACACAACAGACTTTTCAAGTGTTTCTACCAAATTTCTTAAAATTTATTTGAATTTTATAAGCATCATGCATCAACGGACGTATTTATTGTGCGCTTTGCAGAACGTAATTTATAATTGTAATCTTTGCAACCTTGATTTCACGACTGCACGGGATACGTCTTAAAACTCCGCTGTTTACAAGCTGATACGCCTTATTTCTGCCGATATTCAACATTTTGCAGATGTCAGTTATTCCGACAACCTCCGGATAACTCCTGAACATCAGGCTGTAAGCCGTATTCACTGAAATTGTATCTGACATAAAAAATCCTTTCTGTTTAACTTCTGTCAAACAAGGAGGCGACACGGCAGATTTTGTCTGCCATGCCGCAGAGGTGTGTGTATTCAGACCGCCAGTCTGCCATTCGGAAGTCTGACCTCTAATATATAACCGAGGAATTTGGCATTTCCCTCATAAAAAATGGCAGTTTTTTTAAAAAAATTCGAAATTTCGTATGATTGTACAAAAATCACTTGATATTTTTGCGTGATGTTATGTATTTTTTTAGTAATTCTTTTGCCCTTTTAAGTCGGTACTCAACTTGCTTTATACTCAGATTGTATTTTTCAGCAAGTTCGAGTGTCGATAAATTTTTGTCCGATAAAAAACGGTCACTTATCAAATTGTACTCTAAGGGAAATTCGTTTTTCAACTTGTCAAGTGCTGTTGGCAGGCACTTCCGTCTCTTTTCCCAGATGATTTCAGATTTTGAAATCGTATCATGCGGTGGTTCAGGGACATTGTTTAGGAGAGCATCGTAATCAATGTGAATTAATCTGTGTGCTGCATCTCGTTCCTCAAGATACTGTTCCTTGCGACAGAGTTTATTGTACTCAATCTCAATATTTTTCGGAACATCGTCACCAAAGTGTATGTATTTGTATTTGCTCATTACACTCCACCCTCTCTGTCGGAAATAAGAAGTTCAAGGTTATGTTCTTTCAGTCTCATCTGGCAGTCATGAAGACTGAATCTCTCCTCGTATGCACAGCCCGAAAGATATTCTTTGATTACATAGTAGTGTGAGTCCGATTTACGAAGTTTAAAGTGAGTAAATTCAAAAAGATATTCTGTTCTGAGTGGGTGCAGTCTGAGAGCAAGGCAGAGTGCAATGAGCGTATTAAATCCGACCTGACGTTCACCGCTGAAATAGTAGCTGACCGATGATTTTGAAATGCCTGTCAGCCTTGCCAGTTCTCCGGCATTTACTCCGATGTCGTCAGCATAACGTTTCAAAGCATTGCCGAATGAATCATGTTTCTGTTCTTCCGAATTTTTCGTCCCATATATGTACATTTCAAAATCGGTGACTTCTTCTCTTTCGCTGTACAACGGAACTTTGATTAATCTGTTGTCATTCATTGATAAAATCCTGCCTTTCTATGCGACGGGATTGTATCAAATGAACATGGTTAGTCTGTCGTTCGGGAATCCCGTCTGACAATCAAACCACTCAACAAATCTGATTGATTTTTTATTACAGTGGCTGAGTAACTCCTGCGCAGAAGTCCACCGTAATATTTTTACATATACTATTATGAACTATATCGGCAAAAAAAGCAAATTCAAACCGTCCACTTTTTGTGGACAGTACATCTAATGATTTTTTATGTTTCGGACTGCTTTTCAGTTAAAAAGTGTTTTAAAAGTATTAAATTTCCTGATAATGCGAATGAAATATTTTTGCAAGTGATAACAAATTGTGGAATGTTCATAAAAAGTTTACAATTTGTTTTTTGCTTGCATATTAAAAAGGCTCTGCTCTGAAATAATCAGGCAGGGCTTTCTGATTGTAAACTTTTTGTAAATTTTTGCAAAAATCATGAGGGAAACCGCAAATTTTTCGGTATATAAGTAGAGGGGATTTTCAAATGTAGCAAGCTCGGTAACCTGTCCGACAAAACGCTCGGACAAGTTACGCCTGCTTGTTAGGGAAAACTCCCTAAAACCCTGAATTTTTTCAGAAAAAAAGGAGGGAAAAATTATGGAAAATAACCGCAGAAATCATAAAATTTCGTTCCGAATGAATGAGGAAGAATACGAAATTTTTATGGATAAATTTTTAAAATCGAAGTCTGATTCTCAGGGAAAATTCATACGTAGAATGTTGCTGAATGGAATCGTTCTTCATTTTGATGAAGACAAAGCAAAAACGGCTTTCCGATTGATTTCAAACATAGCAAACAACATCAATCAGATTGCCGTGCGTGTGAACTCAACGGGCAACATTTATGCGGAGGATATTTCAGAAATCAAGAGGGATATAAATGAACTATGGCGACAACAAAGATATTTCCAATCCGAGTTACAGAAGTTGCGGCAATAACCTATATCGCCGATGACAAAAAAACTGATAATGGCAGACTGATTTACACATTCGGCTGCGATAAAAATCCAGTTCAGGCAAGCAAGGATTTTGCACAGGTTCGCACTATGGGAACGGGTTTAAGTTCTGTACTTTCACAGCATTTTATACAAAGTTTTTCACCGGGCGAAGTCACTTCCGAACAGGCTTTGAAAATCGGAATTGAACTCTGTGACAAATTTCTGAAAGGCGAGTATCAGTATTATCTTGCCGTCCATACCGACAAGGAACACGTCCACTTGCACTGCATTTTTAATAACGTGAATATGTTTGATAGGCGGACTTTTGAAACACACGAAAATCAGGGAAACAAACAGAATCGTTCATATAAAAAATTGATGAATTTATCTGATAAAATCTGCAAAAATCATGGACTTTCTGTCATAGAAAATCCTGAAAAAAGCAAGGGAAAATCGCACTATGAATGGGATATGAACCGACAGAATTTATCGTGGAAAGCAAAGCTGAAATTTGCGATTGACCAAGTCGTAAAAGAGAGTGACGACTTTGAGGATTTTCTGAAAAAGTGTAGACTGCATAACATTGAAGTTGTGTACAATCCCGAACACGTCATTGACCTAAAATTCAGGCTTGACGGACAAAAGAAATTTGCCCGTGCAAGAACACTCGGCTGGTATTATGAAAGCAAGCAGATTTCCCGAAGAATAGCCATGTACAAGGGCGTTATGACGTACACTACCAAAACCGATATTATCCGTACCGATAAAATGCAATTTTCGTCCGGTTTGGAACGCTGGGCAGACATAAAAAATATGCAGGAGGCATCACGGGTAATCAATATTCTGACAAAGTACAAAATCGAAAATAACGAACATCTTGAAAGTGTTGCATTGACTGACTATTCAAAAATCGGAGCATTGTCAGAACAGTTAAACTCACTGAATACGCAGATTGAGGACTTGTCTTTGAAAATAAAAATTGCCCGAAAAATTCAGAAATACAAGACTGTTATTGATGAACTGAAAACACTTTCAGGACGTAAAAAATCCAAATTTGAAAAGGAACATCAGGCTGAAATTTCTGCACATAATCAGGCTTTGAAACAGATGAAGGAATTTTTTCCCGATGGTCATTTTCCGACTCCCGAAAGTATGGACAAAAAAAGAAACGCCCTTATTCAGGAGCGTTCCGAAAAAAATAAAGAATATTCTGATTTGAAGTCCACAGTTGCGGAGCTGAATTATGCACGCCAAACACTCGCCGATTACATCAGAAATGAACGAAACGTACAGGAAATGAAACATAAAAAAGGCGATTTGGAATGATTTATCCGTG
>JAIDQQ010000003.1 GCA_029062165.1 Ruminococcus sp. | reverse complement strand
GATAACTTGGAAAACTTTGAAAAAGATTGTATAGATAATGGCTGCTATTATGAAGAAGATAAGCGTAATTTTGAAATAGCAAGAGAATATCAGAAAGAGTTTACAGAAAATTATACCGAACAGATTGAGGTTTACAATACAATTGTAGCAAACGGTGGTAACTTCTGGAACTATTACAATGGTGCAGACAATCATGAATATTCCTGCGTATCAGATATTATTGAAAGTGCCATAAATGAAATTTACAAGAACCGAAAACAGCTTGAATCCTGTGAATTGTGGGAGAATGCAAGAAAATCAATTGATATGATGAATGAAATCAAGAGAAATATTTATGCTTTCCGCCAACCAAAAATAGTTATTGAAACTGAAAGAAAATCAAGAAAAAAAAGGTTTATTTTTGGAAAATCCGGTTCAGGTAAGGCAATGCACCCTTGGGATAACTTAAAACGTTGTCCTAAATGTGGCTACTATCCATGGATAGTTGGAAAAGACATGAAAAATTATGAAAGTGGTTCACCATATACGATAATCTGCATGAATAAAGCAAAGTGCGATTGTAGAAGTTTACAGTCATACAATGTAGAACTGTGCATAGAGGACTGGAATCAAAAAACATGAGAGATACTTTGAAAATACTTGCAATAGCAGATTTACACTGGTATACAAATAAGGAATTGAGACAAATTAAAAATCTCGATTATAATGTTTGTGTGCTGCTCGGCGATATTCCTGTCAATGCGATTCGATTAATAAAAGAATATGTTTATAACACACCAATTCTTGCTGTTGCTGGAAATCATGATGACTGGAATACGCCGGAGATTGGTGGAGCAGAAAACATACACGGACAGTGTGTTGAATGCTACGGATACAAATTTACAGGATTTTCAGGTTCTGCTCTATACAAGTATGGGGACTATCCGATGTTTACACAGCGTGAAAGTATGCAATTGGGCAATAAGCTGAAAAAAGCTGATATACTGATTTCCCATGATTCAGGGTATCAGCTTTTGGGTAAAGATAAACCGCATTCAGGCTTGCTCGGAATTGATTTATACAACCTAAAAAACAGAACAAAGCTGAATATCTGCGGACTTTATCCTGTGGAACGAAATGACGAATATATAAAATATGCTCAGATTCATGGCAGCGACACTAAAATAAATGGCTATCCAACTGATGTTGAAATATCAAACAAATATATTGATTTTGATAGCACAGTTATTTTTTATGTGACTTGTGAATTTGCAAGAATATACATAAATGATTATATGGACATTAGTACAATACAGCTAATTGTAGACAGATGTAAAGAATTAGGCTGGAATTGAATCAACAGTAATCATAACTGAAAAAGAAAAATCACTGAAAAAGTATTGACTTTAATACTTTAAAGTGATATAATAAAGGAGGAAATCAAATTGACAGAAAATGAAAAAATAAGCAATGCTATTGATGAAATATTCAGGCATTATGACTGCATATATGAACGCAAAGACCTTGAAATGCTTCCGCATGATGTTCAGCTGCATATTGCAGATGTATATTATAAAAAACCGTTTGACGAAGATGATTATAGCACATACGACATAAGCCGTGAACTTGACAGAGAGATTTTCAAGGCAATAAATATCAACACTTTTAAAAAGTTAATCGGAGCTGACGAACTCAGAAAGAATGGTGTTGAAATTGTCGATATAAAGACAAAAAGTGCCATTGAAAAAGATTTCTGTTTTGATGAAAACAGTTTAGACGATGATATAGATTATGGTTTCAGTGAAAGTATAACAGAAATTTCTTTCAGAAATGCTACTGGTGAAAGTGCAGAATTTACAAGTTATGAGGAATTGAAAAAATCGCTTGATAATCCTGATGACGAATTTTTTCACAAGCCTGTCCAGAGAACATCTATAAAAGATTTCAGCAGTGCAGGAGCTGAAAAACTCCGTGAAATGACTGCTAATAACGAAACATATACTGAATTTCTGAAATTTCAGGGACGTGTTTTCAAACATACTACAAGCGTGGCACTGGAATTTTTCACACAGCGTCCGGAAACAAAATTCATAGCAACACGTGAACAATGGGAGCAGTCCAAAAGAACCGTTGCACAGGGTAGTGAAGCTATACGATTTGTTGATTCAAACGGAAAAAACACCGATTTCTATGACTTTTCACAGGTTGAAGAAACAAACCCTCCTCCTCAGTGGACGATAAATAAGAATAATGCAGACAAAATAAAAAAACAGCTTGGTATTCCCGAAAAAACGCCGCTAATAAGCGGAGTTATTCATTCTACTGTAAATCCGACGCATATTACATCATGTATGTCCGCACTGGGAATACCGCCAAAAGATTACAGGGAATTTAGTAAATCTTATGTAAATGCAATACAGCTTGTAATTGCCGGTCGTCTGGAAGTCGGCGGAAGTACTTTCAATATTCCGGCTGACCTGACTGCACTGAAAATGCTGAAAACAGATTCACAGAAACTTGCGTTTCTTACTTATGTTGCAGATACCGCCCGTGAATCACTTATGAAAATCGAAAATGCCGTAAAAAATGTAATTGCGGAAGAAAGGGTTGAAAAAAATGAATTACGAAAAATGGAGAACTTTAACACCACAAGAACAGAAGAACGTTCCGGACGAAGAACTTCCGACAATACCGCCGGAAATGTTGGAGAACAGTCTGACAGAAGCAAAAGCCGTGAGAATGGACGGAGTTCTGGGTTGGGAGACGACACAGAAAGTACCAAACGGCAAGAACACAAGGTGGTTTCCGGAGTACAGAATGAAAATGGTGAGCGGTCAGGAGTTCTGGTACAAGTTCGACCCGATATGCGGACTTTACAGCCTGAATCTGACGGACTTAGAGCCGTCGATGGAGGAAGAACC
>JAIDQQ010000029.1 GCA_029062165.1 Ruminococcus sp. | reverse complement strand
CTCGTGTACATAAGACGTTCCTGCTCCTCACGGGTAAGGATTTCAATCTGCGGCTTTTCGTTTCGGGGCAGATTGACTGCATCACAGGGATTGAAATTTATATAATGCTCCAGTACCGCCTGTTTGAGAGCCTTGTGCAGACATCGATGAAGGTTTGCGATTGTTTTCGGTGAAAGTCCTTCCTCCGTGAGTTTGTAGTTATAAAAATCCTGTAACAGCTTTGAAGTAAGGTCTTTGAGTTTGAGATTCGGAAAAGCAGGAGCGATATGATTGTTTATGTATCCTGCATAACTCGTATAGGTTGACTGTTTCAGACTGTTTTTCATGTAGGTTTCAAGCCATATCCTGAGCCAGTCTATGAGCTTGGTTGAAGTCGGGTCAACCATTTCGTTGATGTGGATATTGTATTCGACTTCATGCAGAAGTTTTACGGCTTCTGCTTTTGTATTTGCATAGTATGAAATACGTTTAGGCTTGCCTGTTTCAAAGTCAATGCCAGCCGTAACACATACTTCAAATCTGCCGTCTTTGCGTTCCCTTATGCTTCCCTCATTATGTCCTCTTTTGGTTTTTCCCATAAGAATACCTCCTGATAAATATTTTTACATAACTGTTTGTGCTGATGTAAAATCAAAATTCTGACAAAAAATTAACCGTCCCAGAAATTGAATATTCTGAGACGGTTGTAGCTCTGTTTAATTGTTAAACAAAATCGTCATAAAAGCTGTTGTGCTTTACTTCCTGTATTGACGAGCGGAGCAGGTAAGTATCCATAAACATTTCCTCAATTTCCATAGCGGTATAGCCATAATCAAGGAGCAGGATAATATCGTCCTCGTCAACACCGTAGCAGTTGCACATATCAAACAGGAGTTCTTCCTCGCTTGTATACTCGCAGTATTCGCTGTCATCTTCCCAGTCGTACCATTCATATTTGTAGCGTGATTTTTTTGTACTTGTACCTGTACCGAAAAACGAATAATCTTCAGGAGTAAAACGACTGCTGTCAATTTTGCCGTCTGAACTGATAGAGATAATATCACCCTCACATACCTTTATAATAGCAGGTTTTTCAGACTTTAATCCGACGACTTTGAGTGCCTTGTCCATGATTGACTTTGTTGAAGCGTAGATATAAAGTCTGAAACGCTCAAAGTAAATCAGATAAAGCGGATTATTACCCTTTATGAAATAGAGGGTGTTGTTTTCGTCCAGCAGAGTAAATACGAAGTTTCCCATAACGTCTTCCACCATATTTCTGAGTGAATCAAAGTCAAGTTTTTTCTGTCTCTCTATAAGCTGAACTGCAATGTAGCTGTCTGTTTCAATTTTCGTTTTAGGCAGATTATGAGACTTGCGGAGTGCCGTATCATTGTACAGTACACCATTATGGGCAAAGGCAAAAGCCTTATCAGCATTGCCATAGAATGGGTGATTGTTGTAATTGTTTTCCTTGTCGCCCTGTGTGGCAAGTCTCGTGTGTCCCATAACTGCCACCGTGTTTTCTGGTATGTTGAATTTGATTTTGTGGGCAGGTTTCGGACGTTTGTAGATTGTTACGTGACCGTTCTTCACATAAGAGATACCGGCAGCATCTGTGCCACGTTCCTCAGCGGCGTTTGCAAGTGCCTGTGTAAGTTTCTTTAAAAGCTTGTGCGGAAGTTTCTTTCCGCAGTCAAGCCAGCCGTATAATGCACACATAATTAAAATTCCTCCGTTTCTTCAACTTTTTCGTTGATGTAAAGACTGCGTTCTTTAAGATACTGAATAAGCTCAGGCTCTTTGATTTCTGATACAAACTCAGACCATGAGATTTTAGAAATTACGTCATCGTCCATGAGAACAGCAAGCTCACAGATTTTTGCCACGAGTTCAAGAGTAGCAATAAACGTGTTGTATTTGAGAGTACCTCTAAAAAGCCTGAACTCTATGGTGTGGTAGTTGCAGAGATTCACGGCAACGTAGCGACAGTAGCTTTTCTTTGCTTTGTCCATAATCGCTTTCGGGGAACTTTCATAGCCGTATCTTGCTGCCCAGCGGTTCATAGCATATTCAGAACGGCGTGAAAACTTCAACATCTCATTCCAGTGGTGTTCTACAAAGTAAAGAATGCGACTGATAACTTCGTCCTGCTTGTCACGGTCAAGACCAAAACTGTCACGGTTTACGTGAATATGCAGACCACAAGTTGAAGTCTGGTGCGAGCGGTAGCCAAGTCTGACAGCGTAACTCATAACATCTTCCCAGCAGAAATTTTTGTGATAATCAAGTGTCATTGGGTGGCTTACAAGCTCCATTCCGTCTTCAAGGCTTCCGTCGGACTTTATGTAGATGCGTTCGTCGTACTCGTTGGCGATATCAAGAATTTCTTCGGCATAATCATTATCTTTGCCTGCTCCGTCGATTTCAAGTTCAACACCGAAATAACGGTTGCTGTCACCGTAGAAAATCGGTTCAGGCTTGTAATTGTACTCGTGAATTGAATCGTTTCTGCGGATATCCTGATAGCAGTCGTGGCAGTAATAGCAGTCATCGTATTCGTATGTGTCATCATTGTGAATGATTGTATCGCACTCATCACAGCGTGTGTAGTAGTTGTCATAACAGTGACCACAAAGACAGATGTTTCCGTCGCTGTAAATGTCGTCGTCTCAAACGATTTCGTTGCATCTGTCACAGACTGTTATATACCTGTCAACGCAGTCCTGACAGATTGGCTCGCCATAGATTGTGTCATAATCGTCGCATTCGATTACTTCACCGCAGTGAGAGCAGTAAATTTTTTCTTCTTCCATTGATTTGACCTCCATAAAATAAAAATTGCCCTCCCGAAATTAATCGGGAGGACTTAGTCGTGTGGGTTAATATTCGGATTATGATATATTTTTTACATACCACCAGACACGGAGTATGTAGGCAAAAACGACTTCGTTCTAAATGGACGGAGTTTTTTATTTCAATAAGAAAGGAGAGTAAAAATGGCTGTAAATTACTTTGGAAAACGCCGACTTGAAAAAATCTTTTTCCACTATATTTCCGACAGAAAAGACCTGACAAAGATTGTTAAGAAAAATTTAAAAGAGTCGGGCAAAGATTTTGTTTTTCATTATCGTAAACACAGAGGTTTTGAATGGTTTAAAGTCAGTGTTTTCACCGAAAAAAATAAGGAATTATTTGATTATGAACTTTTTACGCATACTTCTGATAAAGGAAGCCACATTTCAATGACAGAATTGCGTATGAAATATGCTGACAACGATTCTGAATGTGAAAGTCCAACAACAAAGGAAAAATTGTATTTGTACGCATATTACACGGAAGATTTCTATCCGTATGCCGGAGAGCCTAAACTTTGCTGCCGTGAAGTCTGCAAAACGTCTCTTACTGGTGAAACAGCAACTGTATATCAGACAGAGGACGGTGAACATTTTTCGTTAGAACCAACCGACAACAACGGCAGATATATTTCCGCTTCTGAGCATAAGGGAAATGTCTATAAATGCACTCTTCCACCAATGTTCTACATCGGATTTTCAGGGGAAAGAAAATGGCTGTTTATGAAAGATGTTGATGTAGATGTGCATATCTGCAAAAACAAAAACGGTCTGCCATGCATAAAGTTTATGAACAGAAATCATTGTGATTATGATGAGTTTCTGCAAATCGAAAAGGAGGGATTACCATGACAAAAAATAAAGAAACAGTAAGAAAATACAACGGAACGCCGGTTTACGACTGGGAACTGGAAATGGTTAAGGACTGGTCACTGAACGAAATCCGCAATCAAATCTGGGGTGAAATAAGCTGTGGTCAGCCTGTTAAATGCTGTGTGTCTGTTGCAGCACTCAGATATGAACTGGAAAGACGTGGTGAAATTCCCGTCGGTTATCATAATACATAAAA
>JAIDQQ010000028.1 GCA_029062165.1 Ruminococcus sp. | reverse complement strand
GTCAATATATTTTTGCACTGCTCCGCCTGCGAACGTGTCAGCAGTCCTCTTTTCACAAGTGACATCAGTACTGCAAATTCTAAATTCAGGAAAAACAGCTTATTTTCCTGCTCGTTCAGCTCTGGAATATCATTTGTGTATATAAATTCTTTCTTTTTCATTTGTCTACACCTCCAATTTATTTATATGAGTGACAGTTTGTACTATATCTCTTAAATATAATATATAATTTAATTATTTGATTAATCTGAAAGCCTCGCAAAGAGACTGTATTTTTGTTGATATACCATTTTCCGTTGCGAACACCATTTCAGAATCCGTAAGTTTTTCTTTGAGTACTTCACAACGATTCTTGTTACGTACAAAAATATGTGACAATTGCATCACGTTCCGCAAGAAGCTTATTGAGTATTATGGGTCTTGTTTGTTCTGCGGAATACTGTTCACGAATGAAATTATCATCATTCTGTTTCTAAGATACTTGTCTACCGTAGATGCCGAACGATGAATTGGGTAATTGTTTGCAATAGGCAAGCATTTCCCATATTCTTTGAATAAGTATTATATCTTCTCTTGTAATCTGATTCAAAACGCTATCAAATACGGAGTGACTATATACATTTGCGTTTATTGCTCCTGTTGCAAAGTAATTTGAATTTAAGGAGAAAATTTTTTCCGTTTCAACATTGACAAAGCAGTTTTTATACAGAAAATAATGCGGAAAAGAAACCAAAATAATGTTTTATGAAATGAATCTTGATTCCAGAAAACCACCAGCACCATCTGCGGTCAATGTCGCCGTCTGAACTGATTGATACAATATCACCCTCACACATCTTTATAGTTGTTTTCGTCAAGTATCGTAAACACAAAGTTTTACATTACATCTTCCGCCATATTTATTAGCGAATCAAAATCAAGACTTCCATATTTTTCGATAAACTGTACAGCAACATAACTGTCAGATTTGATGTAAATGTGTTCATCGTCTTCATTTGCGATATTAAGAAGTTCGTCAGCAGAATCGTCATCTTTTCCTGCTCCGTCGATTTCAAGCTCAACACCGAAATAGCGTTTTGAATCACCATAGAAAAGAGGTACGTTTACTGCTGTTAACGGAACAGAATACAAGACTATATTCATATTTACTTACATATGAGTTTCTGATGTTTCGAGGGATTTTTTGATTTAAGGATTATTTAATAATTTCTGTGCTATAATGGAAATACAGAAAGCGAGGAATGAAAATGTATCTTAAAATACTCAAAAAAGACCTGAAACGAAAAAAAACCATGAACTGCATACTTCTGCTGTTTGTGATACTGTCGGCGATGTTTTCGGCAAGCAGTGTGAACAATATTATAACTGTAATGGGTGGTCTTGACTATTATTTTGACAAGGCTGGAATGACAGATTATTATTTTATCACATCAGAACAGGAAAACAGTGGGAATATGCTGTCGGATATTCTTGAAAATGAGGATTCTGTCACGGAGTTCCGGAAAGAACCGGCTGTCTTCTGTCCAGAGGATAATTTTTTGAAAGATAAAAAGAAACTTACAGATTTTTCAACTATAGCAGTTATGACATCAATTTATAATGCCAAACTGAATTATTTTGACATCAACAATAATATAATCACAGAAGTTTCCGAAGGAAAGGTATATATTTCGGGTTTGTTTGCGAAAAATGCAGAACTTGAAACAGGTGATACTTTTGATTTCAGGTCAGGCGAAACAGAAATTACTTTTGAAGTTGCCGGTATCGTGAAAGATGCTTTTTTAGGCGGTGAAATGATGGGAAATCCGAGATTTCTTCTGAATGACAGCGACTATCAGAAAATAAGTTCCGGCGATACGGCAGAACAGGTAAATACAGGCGGAATTTTTTATGTTAATACTTATGATACGGTAGCTTTGGAATCAGCAGTTTCAGAGTGTTCTGCTATAATTTTCAACGGTTCTGTTTCCACTATGAAAATGACTTATGTAATGAGCATAATTGTTGCAGGAATGCTTCTTGTTGTAAGCATTGGACTTATTCTGGTTTCGTTTGTTGTTCTCAGATTTACAATAGGATTTACCATTGCCGAAGAATTCAGGGAAATAGGCGTCATGAAAGCAATCGGAATCAGAAATAATTCTGTCCGTGGAATTTATCTTGTGAAGTATCTGGGAATAGCCGTAGTTGGTGCAGTAATAGGATATATCGCAAGTATTCCGTTCGGAAATATAATGCTGGACAGCGTAAGTAAAAATATGGTTCTGGGTAATGACAATTCAGTTTTTATCGGTATTCTTTGCAGTATTGCAGTAGTCGGAATTATTTTGCTGTTCTGCTGGAGATGTACTGCAAAAATCAAAAAAATGTCCCCTGTTGACGCCGTAAGGAGCGGTCAGACCGGAGAACGTTTCCATAAAAAAAATCTTATACATCTCAGTAAAAGCAAGTTTAAAACGACAGGTTTTCTTTCGCTTAACGACGTTCTCAGCAGTCCGAAACAGTACGGCATGATTACGGCAGTATTTACATTCTGTATGCTTCTTGTAATGATACTGGCAAATACCACAAATACCCTCAACAGCGATAAATTGCTTTTCCTTTTCGGCACTACAAAAAGTGATGTATATTATAATGATTTAAAAAGTATTACGGAAGTTATGCAGGGCAGAAAAACTCTTGATGAGACTATTGAAGAAATCGAGAAAAAGCTTTCAGATAATGGTATGCCGGCAGATGTTCATATAGAAACTTTGTATCAGATTCCGGTGAAGTCCGGCGATATTAAAACAACTGTAATGTTTCAGTTATGCAATGAAACAAGTGCTGACGAATACACCTATACTCAGGGAACTGCTCCGATTTACGCCAATGAAATAGCAATCAGCGAACCCGTTGCAGAAAAACTCAATGCAGAAATAGGCGATACCATACAGCTTACCATAGACGACAAAGAAAATGATTATATAGTTACAGCACTTTTCCAGACTTTCGGGCATCTCGGGGAATCCGGCAGACTTCATGAAAGTATTTTTCCGTCTGATACAAGTATTGCAAGTGCAATGGCATATCAGATTGATTTTGACGATAACCCCGATAAAAAAGAAATCGACAGCAGAATTGAAAAGCTGAAAGATATTTTTGACAGTCAGAAAATAATGAACGTTGAAGATTATGTCAAGGAAAGTACTGGAGCAAGCGATATTATTGCAGGAGTAAAAAATTTTGTACTTATAATTTCATTTATTATCATTGTTATGATAAGCGTACTTATGGAACGTTCATTTATTGCAAAAGAAAAGTCTGAAATTGCACTCATGAAAGCTATAGGATTCAGAAACAGTGCGGTTTATGCACATCATACAGCAAGATTTTTTATAGTAGGAATTATGGCGTATGTGATAGCAGTTATACTTTGCAAGCCCTTTACAATGCTTGCTATTGACCCGATTTTCTCTATGATGGGAGCTGTGGCGGGTATCAGCTATGAAATTCGTCCCATTGAGATTTTTATAATTTATCCGCTTGTAATTTTATCCGCAACACTTATGGGAACTTTTCTGACTTCTCTTTATACAAAGTCGATTAAGGCTTCCGATACTTCCAATATTGAATAGGAGCAGAATATGAAAACTATACTTGAAGTAAAAGATTTATGTAAAACATATATTGTCAACAAAAGACAGAATAATGTGCTTCGTAATATAAGCTTTACCGTAAACGAGGGCGAAATGGTTGCAGTAATGGGACCGTCAGGTTCGGGAAAATCTACTCTTCTTTATACCGTTTCCGGAATGGACAAAATGACCGCAGGTGAAGTAATATTCTGTGGCAGAAGTATGGCAAGTATGAACGAAAACGAACTTTCCAGAATGCGTCTTGATGATATGGGATTTATCTTTCAGCAGATGTATATGATGAAAAATCTGTCTGTACTTGATAATATTATTCTTCCCGCTGTAAAATCGGACAAAATCAAGGAATCCCGAAAAGAAACAGTTCAGCGTGGACAGGATTTGATGCGTAAACTCGGAATCATTGAAACAATGGATAATGACATCAATGAAGTTTCAGGCGGACAGCTTCAGAGGGCTTGTATCTGCCGGAGTATGATAAATAATCCGCAGATGATATTCGCCGACGAGCCAACAGGTGCATTAAACCGTACTTCTTCCGAAGAGGTAATGAACGAACTTACTAAACTCAATAACGACGGTACAACTATTATGCTTGTAACGCATGATGCAAAAGTTTCGGCAAAATGTACGAGGGTACTTTTTCTGGTTGACGGCAACATAAAAGGAGAGTATAATATTAACAGAGGTCTTGCACTCCGTGACCGTGAGCGTGACCTTAATAACTGGCTTTTGGAAATGGGTTGGTAAAATGGTTGATATACTTATAGTTGAGGATAATAAGGAACTTTGCGGACTGCTTTGTGATTTTCTTCGTCTGGATAATTATACTGTCAGCGTCGCCGAAACAGGAAAAAAAGCCTTGTCACTGTATGAAAAATACGGGGCAAGGCTTGTCCTTCTTGATATAAATTTACCGGAAGTTGACGGTTTCGCCGTATGCAGAAAAATCAGGCAGGATGACAATACACCTATTATTATGTTGACTGCACGGACGAATAAAGAAGATAAGCTTAACGGAATTTTATCAGGTGCGGACGATTATATTGAAAAGCCGTATGATATTGATATTCTGCTTGCGAAAATAAAGGGAATTTTTAAACGTCGGCTTTCACTTGATATTATTTCAGACGGTAACATTACACTTAATCTTGCAGACCAAATTGTAACTAAATGCGGTATTCCTGTTGCTGTCACTTCAAAGGAATTTGAACTTTTGCGACTGCTTATAGAAAATAAGGGACAAACCCTGAATAAAGATTTTTTATTCAAAAGAATATGGGGAATTGACAGCGATTCCGAATTACAGACCCTTACAGTTCACATAAAATGGTTGAGACAGAAAATAGAAGACAATCCCAAAAATCCAACAAAAATAGTGACCGTATGGGGCAGAGGATACCGCTGGGAGTACTGAAATGAAAAATTTTGACAGATTTATTATTACCGTATCAGTCATGATATTGGTATTTTTTATTATTCTATATTTTATTATATTTAATACTAAAATAAATGACAGTAATCTTTACAAGGTAGAGATAAATCGGATTGAACAGGAGATAGCGTACGGAAACAGTATAAATACAGATAACTTTGATACAATCATAGGCGTTTATCAATATAATCCGGATATGAATTTTTATAGTTCTGAAAATGAATATGTAATACGAGAGATAAACGGTACATTATATCGTATAGAATATGATGATACAGCAGACAACGAAAATATTAAAGTTATTACAATCGTCAATATTTTATTATTGTTTTTATTTCTGCTTTTTGTTTCAGTAATGTTATATATAAGATATAATATTATACAACCATTTAAAGTAATAAGTGACTATCCGTATCAGCTTGCTAAAGGTACTCTTTCAGTTCCGCTTAAAGAAAATAAAAACCGTTATTTCGGAAAATTTATATGGGGTCTTGATATGCTCAGAGAAACACTGGAAAAATCGAAAATCATGGAACTTGAAAGAGCAAAAAAGGAAAAAACTTTTTTAATGTCACTTTCGCATGATATAAAAACTCCGCTTTCAGCTATAAAACTCTATTCAAAGGCTATTACAAAAGGTCTTTATACTGGCAGAAAACAAATCGAAGTTGCAGAAAATATCAATTCCAAAGCTGACGAAATAGAGGAATTTGTAAATGAAATAATTTCAAATCTCAGCAGTGATTTCATGACATTTGAAACAACTCAGACCGAATTTTATCTGTCGCAGGTCATAGATAAAATAACAGCTTACTATGCAGATAAGCTGTATAATCTTGGAATTGATTTTAACGTATGTGAATATACGGATTGTCTGATAACGGGCGATACTGACAGACTTGAAGAGGTTTTGCAGAATATCATTGAAAATGCTGTGAAATACGGTGACGGTCATTATATCTTCCTTAGTTTTTCCGACGAGGAAGACTGCCGTCTTATTACTGTTTCAAACAGTGGTTGTACACTTCCCGATACAGAACTTCCGTATATTTTCGATAGCTTCTGGAGAGGCTCAAATACAGGCACCAGAGAAGGCTGTGGCTTAGGACTTTATATCTGCCGACGTTTGATGAATGCTATGAACGGAGACATTTTTGCGGAAATATCAGATGACTGTATGAATATTACTTTGGTTTGTCAAAAGACTCAATAATTGATTTTTATTCAAGTACTGCTTAGTGCTTTATTTGTAAAATCTGAGTTTGTAAAAATTGGAAAGCTGTCAAAGTTGTTCCACTTCGTCCTTGACCTCGGCAATATCATTGTCGTAAATCTTGCTCGTGCTTGCAAGAAAAACTGGTATGATACAGAAAAGAGAATATTTTCTGACAAATCTGAAATTCAGCTATACTAAGATGCAGAGGAAAAGTTAAAAGAACAGATGCTTGATATTACTGAATATATGATATAGAAACGTGTGCCAATGATACACGTTTTTTGTCTGCCAATATAAAACAGTTCCGAAATTTTTTATTTTTTCAGAACTATTTTATATTTACTTTTTAAATTGACTATGATATCATAAAACTGCATAAAGCTACTTGTTATACTTGAATTCCACTATTTTTTCAAGGATTTCAGCGACTTCAATAGTTTCTTCGTCTGATAAATTCTGCATAGCAGTCTGAATTCTGTACATAGCTTCTGTATTGGTTGGTTTTACTTCCGATGAAATGTCAAGAAATTCGAAAAGAGGAATTTTCAGTCCTTTTGAAATTTTATACAGCGTTTCTATGGTAGCACATTTTTCTCCACGTTCCACACGTCCTAAATACGCTGGGTGTATCTTGGCTTCAAATGCAAGTGCTTCCTGACTGAATTTTTTCTGCATTCTGAAATTATAGATTCTCTGTCCGATTATATGTGATATTTTTTTACGGTCTATATCCATTGTATCTGCTCCTTTGTTGATTTTTATATCTAATTATAACTTTAATAGTTTCAGAGATTCTATTCAACAATATAAAGAGCAAAAAAATATTGCCTAAAGGTCTTGGCAAATTAGAAAAAGTATAATATACTTAATTTATATAATATAAAGGTGGTGAATCTAATGGGATTTTTTGATACTTTAAGCGGTACAATTAATTCTGCGGCAGAAAGTGGTTTGGATAACTGGATGCGGAATTATAAGCAGAAACTCAAAAATGCTTCTGACTCACAAGTACAGGCAAAGTGGGATGAAGTTTCTAACAATTATAGTATTGATGAACGAATCAAAGAAGCTACAAAAAACGAAATGAGAAGAAGAGGTTTACTTTAAGTATTTGGAGGTATTTATATGGATATTATTGAAAGTTTACTTGGATTAGGTTCGGCTATGGTTGATTCTATGATTTCGACTTCAAAAACCTATTCTAAAGACGAACGTTTTACGCCCGAAGGAAGAGAATATTATAAAGAACTGAATCAAGCTTTGACAATGGCTAAAGATAATCTTGAAGCATATAAGCAAAAAAGAGAATCGTCGTCATTTGAGAAACTTTATTCTAGTGCGACATCTAATTCAAAATTAAACAAACACGCTAATAGAACTGATATTTTAAAATTGTATACTTTAATTGATGTGTATTTTGGAATATACAGAGGTAAGAAACCATTTTATTTCTTTGACCAAGAATCTTCTAAGGTGCATGATAAAATTTTAGAATATCTGACATACCCTTATGGAGTAGGAAAAAAAGAATATAAACTTACACCAATACTTGCAATTAGTGATTTAGATGAGAGAAGTTCATTAAATGCGTTTTCTGAAAACACAGTTGTGTTTTGTGAAGAAGGAATTGCTTGGAATTTTAACCAATGGAAATTTTATATTGTTCCGTACGCAAATGTCAAACAAGTATACAAAAGAACCAAAAAGACTTTTCTCACAAATAAATGCGATGTGTTTTTAGTTGAATCAACAGGAGGATTTACTACAAGTTACGTTATGCAGCAAACGTACCCTGCTGCTGCGAATTTAGGAGGATGTAATGCTAATGAAAGAAACTTAATTGCAAGCTCTATATATAACTTCATACGTTGCTTTAATTCGGATTGTATATTTATAGATAAGTAAATAGTCAGGAGAACTTATTATAAATGGCAAGAAGAAAACATTAATCAAAAGATATGAATCCACTGCTGATACATATCAAACAAAAGGTGACTGTGAATGGTCATATGCAAAAAACGGTAAAGGCGATGAGCATTATAGTAAAGCAAGAGAAGCATATGAAAAAGCTAAGATAAACAGAGAAAAGGCTGAAAAGCTAAGAAACAGTAAAAATTATTATGTAAATCCATTCATATCTTTAGAGCCGTGGTTATCCTCGGCTCTTCTTTTCTGCCGTCGGAATTTTTTAGTTGCATTTCTCTATTAAATGTGTTATAATATGCATAAACATTACTAAAATCATTGATACTAAACTGAAAGGAGATGTTCAGATGCTCAGAATTTTTTTTGGTAGTCGTGAGGAAGAAATATATAACACTGATGTATACTATCAGAATCAGTATGACAAGTCATGGATAACAGACGACTTTGCAAGGAAAATTATAGCTGATATTGATGATTCTGAAGTTATAGGGGAAGATGCTATCAGAAACGATGTTTTCGGTACATTCAGTTCAACAGAACTTTCTACAGGTGTTAAAACGCTTTTACTCATACACAATCAGCCTAAACAGATATTCAATATATCGAACTGCGGTGACAACTGTTCAAAGTACCTGCTTGAAATGGCAGAAGAACGTGACATAACTGTATGTCTGCATCATACTATGAATTTCGGTAACAATTTTGCAGTAAGGGTGATAAATAAAGGAAAAAGAAAGATTATAACAGACCCTAAAGAATTTCTGTTGCTTGCACATCACTATCTGAGAGGTGAAGCAGATGAGGGGTAAGACAAAAATCTATGTGAAGAACAGGCACATAACATTCAGCTTTACACTTGAAAAAAATGTTATTGTTATTACAGGTGACAGCGGAACAGGCAAAACTAAACTTATCAATATGGTGAGTGACTATTCAGATATATTTGCAGGTAATAACTATATAAAGAACATTTTAACTGAACCTGTTGACTATATCGAAAGTCAGGAATTTTTCAGTTGTGAACAATTTTTTTACAAGCCTCTTAGTTGAAGAAACAAAAAACAGTCCGCAGTTGCAGTACCCTGCAAATAAATCAAAACTTCCTGCTGACTATCAGACTGATGCAAATATTGAAAGTATCATTAATGCTATGAAAAAATAAGACAACGTTACCTAAACGTTGCCCTTTTTCTTATAAAGTACAGTAAATATTTATAGTTCTTTCAAAACCTTGTCCAATGTGTTTGGGCTTATCGGTATAGCTATACTTATTATTGTTGCCATATCTTACAGGCTTGTCCGCTGTTTTTATTGCATCAACAGCAAGTCCAACAAATCCAGATTCATAGCCGTTTTCAGCACTATGGAACATTACCCTTACCGATATAGGTACAGAAGAGCTTGCACACGTTGAGATGATTTCAACTATTATCTATCAGCTTACAAGAAATCTCTC
>JAIDQQ010000027.1 GCA_029062165.1 Ruminococcus sp. | reverse complement strand
TAATTTCAAGGTTTACCACTTTATCCCACCGGAAATCCGGCTATATACCGCCGTTTTTCATACTTTTCACGTTTTTTACCGGCTTTATTCGGTTTTATCCGTTTTTGTATTTTGCGTGTCAAATTACATCAGACTTTGAATTTTCAGATATATTATTTATCCGTGTAAGCAATTTTTGTATTTGCTGAATTTGTTCGGCAATGCGTGCCGCCGTATATTCATCGCCCAGAATTTCGGCTCGTGTAAAACGCTCTTGTCCTTCCATTCGGAATTTCAGCTTGTACTTGTTGTTTGGCTTGTAAACGTACTCAATTCCGCTTTCAGTGCAGTTCTTGAAAAATTCATCAAGATTTTTGCTGTAATATGCGATTTCAGCGATTCTTGCACGGAGTTTTTCTTTCCACGATTTACCCTCTTTCTGCATATCACGTTCAAAGTGGGAAATGCTCGTACTTTTCAGCGGTTCTTCGATAACTGACAAGCCATGTTCACGACAGATTTCATCAGAGATACTGCGGAGTTTTGCCCACGCTCTTTCAGACTTTTTTCCCTGATTTTCTTCGGTTTCAAAAGAACGATTCGTGCAGAGATTTATGTTGTTTAAAATAATATGACAATGGATATGTTCGTGGTCGGTGTGGACGGCAAGAACATACTGATATTCGCCTTTCAGAAATCTATCGCATAATTCTTCGCCGATTTCAAACGCTTTTTCGGGAGTAATTTCGCCCAGCTTGAACGACTGAATTATATGCTGTGCTAAGACTTCTGTCCGTCCTGTTCCGTTCTTTCGGATATGGGTGAAGTCCTCTGCTGCTCCTCTTGAACTGGCTCGGCAGAGATAAGACGAAACATATAGTCCGTTGACGGTCTTATCTGGGTCAATGATATATCGGATTGCACTGCCAACTGTTGCCCTGATTGGATGGATAGAAGTAACCGCCATAATTCACCAACTTTCTGCTTGATTTCCTGCATATCTTCTGCGTAAAAATTCCCCGAACTGTGCAGACGAACTGCTATCTGATTGATGTTGTTCCCGATAGCCTTAATCTGCCGATTTGTTTCGGAAAAATCTGTCTGCTGTGTTTCAAGTGAAATCTTCGCTTTCACACAATCACGAACATACTCGGATTTCTTTTTGTAACCGAACTGTTCGCACTTATCGACAATGCTCTGATACTCACTTTCTGTAAAACGGATATTCAGCGTTTTTGACTTTTTCTCACGCTGACTTTTCAGGAAAGTTTTTTCATCATTGGTGAGCATATCCTCGCTTTTAGTTGCAAGCTGATTTTGCAGTTCCGACTTGATATTTTTATCAAGTGCAAGATTAACTGCTCCCTCTGCGGTCAATCCTGTTACTTCGGGAAGTGAATTTTTAGGCGGTCTGCCACGTTTCTTTTTAGTGTTTTCCATTCTGAAAATCTCCTGTATTTTTATTTCGGCATAAGCCGATTTTTACAAAGGTCTTAGGGAATGTGTCCCTAACAAGCATCGTGAATTTGTCGCCATTTGTGGCGCAATTCACCGTGCTTGCTATTTTTCTGAACATCAGTTCAGACCTCATTTATTTTCGCTGTTGAAACAGCGATTCGGAGCTTTGCGACATCATCTTAATAAGCATTTTACTGGGTAGCTGCGCAGTTATCGTGCTGGTACTGTGGCAGTTTTATGAAACTGCTTATTGTCGGCATTTCTGCCGACTTTCCGAATGTCGATTATCTCTTAATCGTTACATTCGGATTTTTTTATTCATTTTCCACCGGACAAAATGCCGAACGGATAAACCCTATTGGAACGGAAATTTCGTGCGCTCTGCGAATAGACAAACAGGCTGAAAATATTGTATAATGTTATTCGGGACGTGAAGTTATGGGAGCGAAAAATCTTAATCAGAATATCACAAAAATTTCCGATATTGAGGAACATATCAGGGCATTCAATGAACGTAAACGCAAGCTGATTGAGCAGAATAAAATCACGGTTTATGATATGATTTCTGAAATTTACAACCTTGAAAATCAGGCACTTGTTGATGCCGTTACAGCGGAACATCAGCTTATTGAAAAGTTGACAGCAAGTGGTATGACTTACGAACAAATCGCAGAACTTGCTGACGGTCACGATATCGAAATGGCAGTTCAGACTACTTTTAAGTTCTGACAACAAAAACATATGAGTGTAAAAGAGATAAAGCGTTGCCATTACTCTAAAAGCATACAGAGATATAGCTAAAAGAGAAAATTCGCTATGAATGAGAAAACAACCGTGTCCGAATATAAAATCGGACACACCACTTATGTGGTAAAAACGACTTTCAATCCTGCTTTTCGTGAAAGTCTTTCGGACGTTCTGAAAAGGCTTATTATCCGTGAGAGTGAAAACCTCATCGGTGAAACCGGACAAAAAATCGAAAAGCAGACTGTGTAACTTTGGAATATCAGCACATTGATTTGTGCCGGATATTGCGCTATAATAGTAACATAGCTTGCTGTATCTGTCGGAAAGAGAGGTTAAAATGAAAGACAAGATTACAGCTTTATATTGCAGACTTTCGCAGGACGATATGTTGTAGGGAGATAGCAATTCAATTACAAATCAGAGGGCAATTCTCAAAAATTATGCGGAAGATAACGGTTTTCGCAACACAAGATTTTATGTTTATATATTTAAAGATTTATATCGGAGATATTATGAAAAAAGCTAATTTTGAATTAAGAATAGATTATTCTATCAATAGATTTTATGATAGGATTAGTGATAACTTGGAAATAGTTCCCGAAATACCAAAAGACAAAGCATTATTGATACTTAATCAATTGTTATCCTATGTTTGTGATGCTTCAAATTGGAATTTAATTGATTATTCTAACTATCTGATTAAAAAAATTCCAAGTGAATGGATTAGAGATAATGTGCAGGAAGCTGTTGAACTTAATTCCAATGATGCTTGGAAGTTTGATTTAACAGACCCCTATGTATTTGATAACTTGATATATTTTTTAAATCAGATAGGGTGTTATACTTATATCAAAAAAATAACTAATCAAAAATAATATGTTTTTAATAAAGTCTAAAATTTTGTTGTATTTGAAGAAAAATTGGAATCATAATTACAAAAAACATATCAAAATAGGCCAAGCATTACCTTCAAATAAGAAAACTTATTAAGATAACGTTTTTCAATTATATATAATGTTCGCTATATTGCGAGTCATAAAAAATACATAAAAATCAGATTGGTTGACAATCCTAAAAAACTAGCAGATTGTTGAAATACGCACGAACCTGTCATTACTCATCGGAATTTGACTTGATGCAGGAAATCCACAAAAATAAACGCAGACTTCAAAAGAAAGATGGGTTGAATCCATTTTCGGGAATGGTATACTGTGCCGACTGCGGAGCAAAAATGTATCTGAGCAGACGTGTGAACGAACGTCCAGAGCAGGAGCATATGCGATGCTCGACTTATGCAAAGGATACGAAAGAATGTACCGTTCACTACATCAGGACTTGCGTGTTAAGGGAAATTGTCCTCGGTGAGCTGAATAAGCTCCTTGTTTCTGTAATGGAGAATGAGGGCGAATTTATACAGACGACTATGAGCAATTCCGTTCAGAAACAGTCTACGTAACTTGCGAAAGCTAAAAAAACGTTAAAACAGGCTGAAAAACGTATTTCTGAACTTGACAAGCTGTTTAAAAGGCTTTATGAGGATAATGTTCTCGGTAAAATTTCCGATGAGCGTTTTGAAATTCTGTCCGCAGAGTATGAGGAAGAACAGAAACAATTGAAGTCTACAGTTGCGGAATTTACAGCTTTTATTGATACTGCTAAACAGAAATCAAGTGATGTGACAGCTTTCGTCAAGCTCGTGCAGAAATATGAGAATATCACGGAATTAACTCCTGAAATTATGCACGAACTGATTGAAAAAATCGTTGTTCACGAACCCGACAAGTCAAGCGGAAAACGTATTCAGCAGATTGATATTTACTTCCGCTTTGATGTTGCAGTTTCAAGCATTTCAACGGAAACAGGAAAATACGGCAGGACTGCATAACGCTATGTTATGCGGTCTGTATTAAAAAATCAAAAACTTCTATATGACTATGGTACTTTAGCACCTGATAGCGATAGGTAATTCTTTGAAATTATCTCCGAATTTTCCCCCGCTTCATACCGTACGTGAGAGTTTCCAACTCATACGGCGTTCCCTCGATTTATACATTTTCACTCAGGGTTTTTTGAATAAAACTTACACACTTCGTTACTTTCAAAGTTTCCTTTACATTGTAATTTCTGATTTCCAGCCATTTTTCTTAGCTTGTTGAGTTTTTCAATCTGTTTTTTCGTCAGTTTAAGAACGTCCAGATATTGTCTGATAGTTTCATCTTGTGTTGCATGAATTAAGATATGAATTGTTTCTGTAACTAAAATTAAATTTGTATAGCTATCATTTCCACCATTATTTTTAGGGATAATATAATGACAATGCACATTATCAGTACAAAGTTTTTCACCGCTTACCGCACATTTTCCATACTGCGAGCAGAACAGGGATAACCTGTTGTCATAAAACTCAATACTTCCGTCATAAATTCTGCTTTGCATGAGGTATAACAGCATTTTTGTATCAATGCCAAGATTTCGGTGTATCAGTTCTCTTCCCTCAGGTGTATAACGGTTTATTTCTTTTTTCTTGTGCTGTGCATTTCTTGTCTGAACATATCCTACGGGTATCAACGGATGTCCGCTGATAAATCTTAACTGTCTGCTTTTTCCGTATTTTTCGGCGATAAAACCTCTTGTAACTGTTCCGTCTGTAGTAATTTCCTTTAATCTGTTGTCACGTTTGAAACTTGTAAGATATGCCAGTTTTCCGAAATCCAGCGACACACAGGTTGCAATGCAGTAATAATTATGAAGTCCTGCAACAACTGAATTATATCGCTGAATAGCCTGATATTGCTCTTTGGCATCTTTCGGGTGCTGTATTGCAACAATTGCATCATTGATTTTTTTCTGTGCTTTTGCAAATGATTTGTCGCACATATGAGAAGTGACAACGTATTTACCGCCTTTTTTCCGCACTTTCATTTTAAATCCAAGATAGTCTGAATATGTTTCTTTCAGATTTACTATTTTTGATTTTTCGGGACTAATATCAAGTTTCAGCCTTTCTTTCAGCCATTTTTTTGTTGCTTCAAATGCTTTCTGAGCATCTTTGTAATTTCTACAGAATATCTTGAAGTCATCAGCATATCTGACAATATACATTTCTTTCAGTCTGCTTGTTCTCAATACTCTGTAAATATGACTTTTTATGACTGTCCCTTGTTTGTTTTCTTTTGTCTTATATCTGGTGTACGTGGGCATATTTTCCCATTGTGAGGCTATCCACCAGTCAAGTTCATTAAGAACGATATTTGACAGTAACGGTGACAGAATACCTCCTTGTGGCGTTCCTTTGGACGGTTTTACTACACTGCCGTCAGGCATTATGATTTCAGCTTTAAGCATAGCCTTGATTATGCAGATTAACTTTTTGTCCTGTATTCCTAAACTCCAAATCTGCCGTATAAGTTTACTGTGATTAACATTATCGAAAAATCCTTTGATGTCAATATCAACAACATAGTGTAAATTCTGTATCTGCATTAATCTGCAACATTGTGCAATTGAATTTTCTGCACTTCTGTTCGGACGGAAACCGTTGCTACGTTCAAAAAATTTCGCTTCGCATATCGGCTCTAAAACCTGTAGAATACATTGTTGGATAATACGGTCTGTTATGGTAGGAATACCAAGCGGTCTTTTCTTTCCGTTGTCCTTTTCGATTTCTTTTCTTCTTACAGGACACGGAACATATTTACGGAATTTTCTCTTTATCAGATTTATAAACTCAACCTCACTCAATTTGGCAAGGTCTTTGATTGTACGTCTGTCAACACCTGCTGTATTACTGCCTTTATTTTTCTTGATTGTTCTGTATGCAAGCAATATATTTTCATCACTTGCAATCAGTTCCATAAGGTTACTGAAAATTTTCCCTTTTTCTGAATCTGAATACAGTTTATCAAGGATTTTCTGCATATCATAATATTCGGTGTATCTTATTTTACTTTGCTTTGGTTTCTTTTTCAGTTCCGAAGTCAACACAGGCATCCACTCCTTTCGGTTGGATTTTCTTTGTCATACTCGAAGCTGTGTTTGTTTTATTCTTATTTTTTTGTATAAATCGAATAGTGGCTATCCCTCCACCGCTTACTGATTCACGGTTTCACAGGTACTGTGCCACCACTTTCACTGAAATTAAGTACAGTTATACACGCCTGATGTGCGGTTTTCCTGTACAACGCTTCACAGAATTACAGTATTCTCCACGTTTTCAGCTTACTGCGTTCCGACAATTCTATCATTAGATACCTTTAGATTCTGTCTCTGAGCCTGTACTCACAATACCGCCTGTAACGATATATGGACTTTCATAACAACCAGTCTTACTAATCCACAAGTACCCTGTATTCACAGTAAATGCCTTTCGACAAATTCAACGTTTATACCCGTACTTTCGACAGTTCGTCAGCTCTGCATTTCCGAGCTATTCTAATCATGGGTATCTGACACCCGACATATAGGCAACACCATTCACCTCTGAACAGCTTTCGTGGAGATATTTTCTCTTTACGGTTGCTTTCTGCCGACTTCACCGAGCTTTTGACCATGCAATTACTGTATATTGCACCGCCAATCGGAGTATCAGTGTGAGCGTTTCAGGGCGTTACTCCGTCATTCCACTCATCAAATTGTCAGTTCTACTAACTTTTATGTTTTGTTAGTGCCTAATCTTTTCAATCAGGAACGCATCGCACGGTTGTCGTTGCCGTAGCCTTCGAGGAGATTGACAACGCCCCATACTCCGACACCACCGCCGATAAGGCAGATAACAGACTTGAGAACGGTGCAGGCAGTCGTGATGAACGAGCTTGTATCAACTTCACCTGTTGTACCGAACATTGCCACCATACAGCAGAGAGTTGTGAGTGAGAGAACGGCTTTTTTAGCGAATTTACTGCCCTTTTTAAGCCATCTGTGCTTTGGTGCTGTTGTGGAAACAGCAGAAAATGTTAAATTTTCCATGCTTAAAAACTCCTTAAATAAAATAAAATCAGTATTTCAGCTTCACCCGATTTTCTATTTTTTTCGGTCTGTTTCATATGTACTGTACTAACGAATGAAATTAAAATCTTGACAAAATAAGAAAAATCGAATAAAATAGAAATTGTAAAGAATATAGTCGATTTATGGAAAAGTATGAAAATTACAAAAAAACTTTAAGCAGGTGAAATAATGACAATAAAAGAATTTAATGATTTTAAGAAAAGTTCGGCATATCATACGTTTCTTATGGCTAAACCATTGGAAAAAGTACTTGAAAAAGCAGAAGCCAAAATGATTGAAAAAAATATAAAATGTGGAGATAAAGTTCTTGAATTTATTAAAACCTATGGAAAATTTTATTCTGAACGTATTGAAAAAATTTCAGGAGATACTATAACATTTAATTGCAGTCCCGTTGATAATTACTGTCCTTTTTGGGAAGAATTTCAGGAAGTAGCAGTTTATATAGGAAGTTTCAGAAATATAAGCTGTGGGGATACATACACAACAAGTGCCATTGAAAGATTCTATATGCTTTCAGACGGAGCTTTTTATAATCAGGACAAGAAAAAAATAGCAGACAATTCAGAAACTTTCTGGGACTATGTTATGACGGTTGAATATGACTACCATGCTCCGATTCTTGAAGGTACATACAGAAGACTTCAGGAAGCTGGTTGGTATGCGGGAAGAAAAATTGATATTTCCGGACTGGTTAAAGAGTGCGAAAAAGACGGTGTTTTCCTTACTGAACCTCAAAAGCGTTTTATTGAGGAATTTGGTGGTTTAGAGGGTTCACGTGAAGATAGTGATTATTGGTTTTATATAGAAGATAAAAAATCAAGTGTATTTTTTAAGGATTTGAATCTTGTTGAACATTTTAATAACAATCCTGTTAATGAAAAAAATAAATATGAAATTCTTAATGAATATGGCGAAGGAACTGTTATTGTTGGAGGAAGCAGTGACTGGTCTGATGATATACTTCTTACAGAAAACGGTCAGATGTTACTTTATGGTACTTATACTTGTATAGGTATAAAACCTTTAGGTAGAACTGTAATGGAAGGTTTTAATGTTATGCTTGGTGACTGATATGCATAAACAGAAAATCATAGCAATATACGCAGTGTATAATAATTTTTCCGCTTTTATAAATAATACCCGAAAGAAGTATTTTTCAACTACTTTCGGGTTTATTTAAATTATCGAGTTATTCTACTGAATCATAATTTAAAAACATAATAATCAGCTACAAATTACCCTCAACAACAATAATAGACGTATAGTTGAGAGCTTTCTTTAACCACTTCAAAAAATTCATGAAGAAAGATTGTTTATCAGGTGAAATACTATCTAATTCCTGTTCTATTTCAGAAATAATTTTAAACCAATCTTCCTTACCAATCCAATTATAAGAACAGACATCAAAAGCAGATTCATATGTTCCATCAAATGCATCTTTGGTAGGGTATATTCTGTTGAAATAATCAATTAAAAATTCATAATCTTGCTTATATATCCGTAAAGGTGCAGAATAACAATGCCATTCTTCCCATTTTGGATTCCAGTCAGTTTCTTCCGAAATCTTAAGAGGATTAAATTCCAGTAAAATTTTTTCATTTTCAGGTGCATATAATCTCAATTCTGTATACTTTTGTTTTTTATAATCACTTGATTTCAGCCACATAATACTTTCACCTCTGAACAGAACATCACAACTAATATTGTAAATTTCAATTTATTTTATTATACGTCAAAAAAAATGTTATGTCAATAGAAAATAACTCGGACGGATTGCATTTGTTGGACGAATTTTAGCATATTAGTTTTCTCCTGATAAATTTAAAAAAATTTCCATATCTAAAAAGGCTTAACAAAGAAGATACAAATACTTATAATAATGTAAGTTCGGAGTATCTTTTCGTCGAAGACAAAGATATAATACAAGTGTTCTGCGACGATATGTGTCATAAATAGGCAAGAATGTATAATGACGTTGAGGAAACTGATTTCAGTAACTTTGCTCAATACGATTCGTTAGGTAAATACATGACTTATTTAGTAGATAACGCTGTTATTGAATCAATATCCTATTCCGATAGTACCCATTTTGATTTGACGTCATTGGATTTTGATAATGAATAGCAAAGGGCATCTATAATGATAAAAACGGTGCATATGGCGAATATTTATATAATAGTCAACTAAAATGGAAATATTATCCTCAATGATATGGCTGTCAATACGAAAAATTATTTGGATAGTATTTACAGATTTGATTTTATACAGTCTCCGTATCTGGATTATTGGAGCGACTACAGCAATTATTATGAAATTGCAAACCGTACATATAATAATATCTGAATAAATAATCTCTCGGAAATGCTTTTATGTAAATGTACTTGAATATCTATCCCGACCTGTTTGAGTATTAACTTCAATTCTGATGTTCCCGATAACCTGATTTTTAATTTTATTTCTTGATTCTACGAGTATTTCCAAATCATAAGACATTTTTAATATCACTCTTTTCTTAACTAAAATATTTATATTTTTTACTATATCTTTTTCCAAATCAGTACATTATTTTCAAATTCAGCATTTATTCTTTCTGTATCTTTCAGCCATGAAAGATAGGAACGGACAGTAATACCAACAAGAACATATTGTTCAAAATTCATAGTCAGCGAATATTTTGCAGACAGCTTCTGTAAAATCATTTCAAAATATATCGATTTTTTGCATAGTGTAACAGTTTTTTCTGCAATTTCGTGTACTTTATCAATGTTATACTGTGCCGATGGTAAAATATCTTCTGTTACATCTGCATGAGCAGGTACAAATATTTTTGCATTCAAGGATTTTATCGTTTCGAGTGTCTTTAAGTAAGCATCAACATCATAAATAAAATCAATCTGATATTTGTCTAATACATCCCTGCTTAATTACTTTCCTGTGCTAAAAGAAATTTATGGCGTAACTCCTTGCACGGATATCCACCGTATAAAAATGACGGTTCTAAAATAGTTCTGATTTTCAGTTAAAAAGTGTTTTAAAAGTATTGAATTTAATGATAGTACGAATGAAATATTTCTTATGGCACAATTCATGGTTTCTGTTTGCAGATGTTGCAGGAATTTCTTCCTGAATTTCACTCATTTTCGGTACTTGACGAAATTCATCATAATACGAAAAATAAGGATTTTGTTTATGGCAGAACGGCTTAGAATTGCTATTTTTTTATATGTATCAATTAAACGGTCAGCCGATGTTTCAACTGACCGTTTTTTCATAGATTACAACTGTTCAAAAAAAGCGAACTGTTTCATGTCTTTTCTGATTTTATCCGGAGATTTTGTTTCACCGGAATATCCGACGGCAAGAATGTTGATTACCTCGAGATTATCGGGAATACTGAAATCTGTCTTAAGAATATCCGGTTTGAAATAGCATATCCAGACACTTCCGAGACCGAGTTCTTCCGCCTGAATCATCATGTGGTCAGTGACTATTGAAGCATCAATATCTGTTGTTTTTTTGTTGTCGAAAGGTCTTGTCCATACGGCATTGTGGTCGGCACAGACGATAAATGCAAGCGGAGCTCCATAGATATTTGCAGACCTGCTCAGCTTTGCGAGATTTGTTTCTTCTTCGACGACAAGCACCTTGACCGGTTGCAGATTGGCAGCAGTAGGAGCGATTCTTCCGGCTTCGAGAATAGCGTTTCTTTTTTCGGGTTCTACTTTGTCAGACAAGTATTTTCTGACAGAGTGACGGTGTGTAATGAGTTCTGAAAACTCCATAAAAAACCTCTTTCTGCTGTACAGCTTGAAATTCTTAATCGATTATGTTATAATTATAGCATCACGATTTTAATTTGTCAAGTACCGACTTTTTTGTAAGGTACTGTCTGAAAAGTAAGTACAGGAGGAACATTAATGAAAAATAATTCAAATAAATATAACTGTCCGGTTGACGCTACTATTGATTTGATTGGCGGAAAATATAAAGCTGTCATATTATGGCATCTGACTGACAACAGAAAAAGATTCAGCGAATTGAAACGTCTGATTCCGAAAGCAACAGAAAAAATGCTTATACAACAACTTCGGGAACTTGAATGTGTCGGTCTGATTATAAGAACTGTTTACCCTGTTGTTCCGCCGAAAGTAGAATACAGTCTTTCAGATTTCGGCAAAACAATTATTCCTGTACTGCAAGCTATGTGTAGCTGGGGTGAAGAATATCTGTCAAGTACAAATATAAGTTCTGTCTGTTGTTCCGGAAGCAACACGGAAAAGTGATTTTTTACAGATGTTTAAGATTTACACGATATTTTCTTAAATCAGATTCGTCATATTTTTCTAAGAATGTATCTATCGCATGAATTAAATCTGCTTTTTCACGTGGAAGATTACCTTGTAACTGAAAAAAATTAGATGCTCCCAGAGCGGCAAAATGTGTAGGAATTTCAAGTAGTTCTATCAAAGTACGCATTTCATATAATTTTTCGGTTTCGCTTTCCTCGTGCCAGTTACCATGTAATATTTCCTGATATAATTCTGATTCCGGATAAACTGTCAGCATGGATGCCCCGACTATTTCCGGCTTCAGCTGATTGAAAATTTTCGCTGTTTCACGTACTCCGTCAATACTTTTTCCTGTTCCGTAAATACCGGTCAGATAGAAGAAATTATATCGTATATCGGCTATATCCAGTTTCTGACATTGTTCTAAAATATCGTCCGGATTATAGCCTTTATTCATGAATTTCAGAGCATTATTGTCACCTGTTTCAACGCCGATTGTAATGCGGTCATAGCCGAGTGTCCGTAATGCTTTAAGGTCATCAGTTGTTTTTGACGAAATATCCGTAATACGTGCGAAACAACCAATACTTCCGAGTTTCTGTAAATATTGTCTGGATAGGTTTGCGATTGCTTTAAGTTTTTCCGTACTTAGTACAAAAGGATTCGCTCCGGTAAGAAACAGTCTCGTGACATCAGGCATATGTGTGTATATTTCCTGTAAATCCGCCTCGATTTCTTCAACCGGTGACATCTGAAACGGTACGTCGTAAAGCGTACAGAACTTACACTTATTATGCGTACAGCCTGACGTTACCTGTAAGAGTGCCGACCATGCTTCATATGGTGGTCTCCATATTGTTCCTGTGAAGTGCATATAATAACCTCCTTTTTTTTATGAAATCAGTATATCATACTTAGTACAGTTTTTCAAGTACGATTATTTTTAATACTTAGTATCCTATTGACACTATACGGAATTTATGGTATAATATCATACAGAAACGGAGGTGAAAATATGTCTGAGAACAAGCATACAGAAAAAAAACAGCTTGCAAGATGCGAATCTATGAGCAGGTTGCAGTCTGTTATAAGCGGAAAATGGAAAATTCTTATTATATGGTATATAGCGGTCTATGAAGTACAGCGTTTCAACGAATTACAACGCCGTCTTGGCGGGATTACACAATCAACTCTTACAAAACAGTTGCGTGAACTTGAAGCGAATGGCTTTATTATACGTCGTATTTATCCGCAAGTACCGCCGAAAGTTGAATACTCACTGACCGAAACGGGTAAAAAATTTATGCCGATACTTTCGGCTATGAAACAGTGGAGTGATGAGAATTTAATGAAATAATACATTACAAAATAAAAAAGCTGTCTGTATCAACAAACAGCTTTTTGTATATTTTTGACGCTTTTTTCAAGCCAGCTGATTACTTCACTTTTCGCATCTGAAACAGAATTTCTTGATATCATGTAATCGTCTGTTACAATATCTGCGTCAGGCTGTAATCTGGTAATTGAATCAATAGTATCAAAGAATCCGCTTCCACCATGTATGGTAAACGGAATTACAGTTTTTCCTGAAAGATTATATTTTTCTAAAAAGTTGTAAACCGGCATCGGGAGGTCATACCACCATATCGGATAGCCGATAAATATGTTATCATATTTATCAAAATTGTCCGGCGTATTCTGTACCAGTTCAACGTGTACATTTGCGAGGTCATTATGTTCACGTACAACACGACTTTCTGAATCTGTCCAGTTTAAATCAGAGTTTGTGTATTCGTTTACCGGCGTTATTTCAAACAAATCGGCGTTCATTGCTTCTGCGATATAAGTTGCGATTTTTTCTGTAGTACCACTTGCGGAGTAGTATGCAACAAGATTTTTCGGCGAATCTTCCTCCGTTTTCTTGTAACCTAAGTTTGCTATCCATTCAGCTATTGTATTTCTTGATGTTGAAACTGTTCCTCTTGAAATTGAAAGTCCGTCAGTGCTGACTTCTGCGTTTGGTTCGAGTTTTTCTATTGATTGTACAGTCTGTGAGAAACCACTACCACCGTGAGAATTGAACGGAATAACAGTTTTTCCGGATAAATCATACTCTTCAAAGAATGAGTATAACGCCATAGGCATATCGCCCCACCAGTTCGGATAACCTACAAAAATAGTGTCATACTGGTCAATATTATCAATATGTGTTGCGAGTTCCGGACGGAATCCCGATTCTTTTTCCTCGGACGCCTGATTTGTGACATCATGGTATTCTGTAGGATATTCCTGTACTGTCTGAATCTCAAACAAATCCGCACCGGTTTCTTCCTGAATGACTTTCGCCATGTACTCCGTTGTACCGTAGGGCTTACCGTCTACAATAACACGGCTTGCACTCGCTGAAGCGTCTGTACCGTCCGGCAGAACAAGGGAATAATATACAACTAACGTTTTTCCCTGATTTTCCGTATTAATACAATTCTGTCGCATCATGCACAGGTCAAATACATCCCATATTCCGTCACCGTTTAAATCATAGCCTTTATCTTTTAAATTATTTGTTTCCTTACCAAGAATAAAATCCTGTAAATTTTTTAAATCTTCCGATGTATAACTTGTATCTGCATGGACAGAACTGAAACCGACAGATGTCATACACATAACTGTTGTTACGATACCTGCCAATAATCTTTTTATTTTCATTATAAAAACATACCTCCTTTTTTTACCATAGGTATGAGACAAGCCCATACCTACAGTATTTCAATGATTTGTCCCGTTAAATATAATTCACGTGCAGAATGAATTGTATCTCCTTTACATTTTCAGTATAACATAAAAGTGACTTTTTGAGAAGTTCCGATTAGTTATTCAGTATTAACCTTCAGGTTATATCTTTTATTTTCTTGACAGCATTCAGAAATCTCAATACAGTTTCTGACGGCTTCGGAGAATACAGCAATCCGAACTGTATTGTATAATCCCAGTCAACTGGCAGAACTTTCAACAACGGGTGTACATTTGCCCAGTTATCAATACAAATCATCATGTTATCGCTGTTTTCGCACTGATTGAAAGCGTTCAATGTGAACATATCAAAATCAACAATATTTATCTGTGAATGGTTCTGAATTAAATCGTTACGCATTATATCGAGACACTTATTCCAGCCCCTATGTATAATCATTAGATTTCTGCCGTATAAATCAGAAACATCAAGTTCAGATTTCTTTGCAAGTTCATTGTAAATGGAAACTGCACATCTTATCGGTTCATATGAAAGTAAAAGACCGTCACATTTCCTTACTTTAAGAAAATTATCGTCAAAAAGACCGGCGACAATATCAATATTTTTTCCGAGATTCTTTAAAATTTCTACAGAATTATTAGGCGTATTATCAAACGGAATAAGCTGAAATTTAATATCAGGACAGATTTCATGAATACTTGCCCACATATCCATTAAAAACTGTCCGGGTGTCATGGGAGATGTACCGATTCTTATTACAGTCTCATCTTTCTGCATAGCGTTTCTTGCACGATTGACCGAATCATTACAGTACCCGATAATATATTTTGCATCATGATAGAGGGATTTTCCTGCCTCCGTCATAACAAGACCTCTGTGTGTACGGACAAACAATCGCAGATTAAGTGAGGATTCAAGAAGATTTATCTGCTTTATGACAGCCGGTGGAGAAATATATAATTCTTCCGACGCTTTGTTAAAACTTCCGCAGTCTGCTACTTTTATAAAGGTTTCGAGTTGTGGATTATACATAATAGTACCGCCTTTCCGAATATTACAGTATAATTATAACATAATCCTGTACTGTTTTCAAGTATTAACCATAAGGTTTACAGTGATTAACAAATATGAACTTCTCTTTTTAAGAATAGTATGATATAATATAAATACAATCTTAAACCGGAAGGAGAATTTATTTTGAATAAGAAAGTTCTGATTTTATCGGGAAGTCCACGAAAAAACGGAAATTCCGACATTCTTTGTGACGAGTTCATGAGAGGTGCTGTTGAAAGCGGAAACGAGGTTGAAAAAATCCGTGTTGCCGAAAAGAAAATAGGTTACTGTAAAGCATGCTATTATTGCAGACAAAGTGAGGGTGTATGCGTCATTAAGGACAATATGGCGGAAATCCTTCAGAAAATGATTGATTCAGATGTTATCGTCCTTGCAAGCCCCATTTACTTCTATTCCGTCGATGCTCAGCTTAAAGCACTGATTGACCGTACTGTTGCGAGATGGCTGGAAGTCCGTGACAAGGAATTTTACTACATTGTAACTATGGCAGATACGGACACTTCTTCTGCTGATATAACACTTGCTTGTTTCAGAGGTTATGCTGACTGCGTTGAGGGTGCCAAGGAAATGGGCTTTATCTGTGGAGCAGGTGTCTACGAAAAGGGCGAAATAAAAAATACTCCATACATGAAACAAGCCTATGAAATGGGAAAATCAGTAAAATAAACAGAAGTAAAGGAGCGATATTCAACCGCTCCTTTGTACATATGTGTAAGTTCGTTAAACTCAATTTTTACGGTGGAAATAGTGTCATTCCGGAATATCAGTTCAAGATTCTGCATAGTATTTTTCACGGAATTATCAGTTTTGTTGCGTTTCAGACTGGCGTGCCGTTTATAACTCCTTAAAATGAAATTTTGCTGACAGCTGACTTTGCATATTAAAAAAAGAATATACGAAAAAAGGCGATACCTACATTTGTAAGGTATCGCCTATAATTTTTCTTTTCCAGAGGATATTTATATTAAAAATTTGATATTTTATACTATTGTATTTTCAGAGAATTAATGATACAATAAAGTAAATAATTATTTTTCAAGGTGATGTAAATATGACTGATAAAAAAACGGTTAAGTAATTTGTACATCACTGGACGGATAAAGGCTACGAAAAGGGCGAAAGTCAGATATTTTGGATTGATTTACTGCAAAATGTTTATGGGGTTGAAAATATTTCCGCATTTATCACTTTTGAAGAGCAGGTTAAGTTAGACCATACAGCTTTTATAGATGGTTACATTGAGGCTACACACGTTATGATTGAACAGAAAAGTTTAGGGAAAGACCTTAGAAAAGGTATCAAACAGTCTGACGGCTCTATGTTGCCTCCGTATCAGCAGGCTGTCCGCTATTCTTCTATGTTGCCGTATTCTAAACACCCACGGTCGATAGTGACTTGTAACTTCTCGGAATTTCTGATATACGATATGGAAAAGCCTAACTGCGAACCCGAACAGATTTTCTTAAAAGATTTGCCGACAGAATATTACCGACTTCAATTCCTCGTCGATACCGGAAATGACAGCATCAGACGTGAAATGGAAATCTCTCTGCAAGCTGGTGAACTTGTCGGCAAACTCTCGGGAACTACCTGAAACAGTTTCAGCCGAAAGACGTGCGGAAAGCCCTGATTGAATTGTTTCAGGTACTTGATACTAAACCCGAAAATCGTAACTCTTACATGAATGATGACCTGTCGGCATTTCCGTATGTCAATGGCGGATTGTTCGCTGATGAGAACATAGAAATCTCACGGTTTACAGAAGAAATTGTAAACCTGCTCCTCAATGGTGTGAGTAAAACTTTTAACTGGTCTGAAATATCCCCGACTATCTTCGGTGCGGTGTTTGAATCCACTTTAAACCCTGATACCAGATGTTCCGGCGGAATGCATTACACGTCAATAGAGAACATTCACAAGGTTATTGACCCACTATTTTTAGATGATTTAAAATCTGAACTTAATAAGATTTTGGAATTAAAAGTTGAAAAGACACGTCTTTCACGGCTTGAGGACTTCCGGAAAAAACTTTCTGAACTTACGTTCTTAAACCCTGCCTGCGGTTCGGGAAATTTCCTGAATGAAACATACATAAGTCTTAGAAGCCTCGAAAATGAGGCATTGAGGTCTATTTATTCCGGTCAGAAGATGTTTAATTTAGACGGTTTAATCAAAGTCGGCATACACCAGTTTTACGGAATTGAAATCAACGATTTTGCGGTAACAGTCGCAAAAACTGCCCTTTGGATTGCCGAAAGTCAGATGATGCGTGAAACAGAAGAAATAATCGAACACGATTTAGACTTCTTACCGCTGAAAAGTTACGCCAATATCACCGCGGGAAATTCCCTCCGGCTTGACTGGTCAGAAATTGTTCCATGTGGAACATTATCTTACATCATGGGAAATCCGCCGTTTGTGGGCTATTCACTGCAAAACAAAGAACAGAAATCCGATATTTTAAGTATTTACGTTGACGAAGAGGGAAAACCCTACAAAACCGCCGGTAAAATCGACTACGTTTCCGGCTGGTACTTCAAAGCGTCTGAATTTATGACCGGCACGGATATAAAAACGTCTTTCGTATCGACAAACAGTATCACGCAAGGGGAGCAGGTTGCGAGCGTCTGGAAACCATTATATGACCGTTTCAACATACACATTGATTTTGCCTACCGTACTTTCCGGTGGGACAGCGAGGCGACGTTAAAAGCCCACGTGCATTGTGTTATTGTGGGATTCAGTACGATTAAAAATTCTGACTAAAGAAAATTATATAGTTAAGATAAATTCCAGCTTGTTAAAAATATCAATCCATATTTAGTCAGTGCCTATAATACTCTTATAGAACGCCGGAAAAAAACTAATTGAAGATACTGATTATGCAGATTTTATAAAAAAGAATCAAAAGCAAAAAAATATATTAAAAACTTGTCGAGGCGAAAGAGTATATAAATATTGCTTGTGGTTAGTAGGCGTTTCGCCCAGTGAATTACGTTCAATGCCGTTAGTTATGAAGAGGATTGAAAAGTTTAGGGAAATGCGACTTAACAGCACTGATAAATCTACTCAGAAATTAGCGGTAATAATCTTTCGGAAAATCTTTTAAGAAAATCTGTTCCGGCTATTGTCTCGTCAAGAAACTCTATATCTATCCAGCGGTCTGAACTGATATATCTGAAATTCGGAAAGTCTGTCGGCTCTTCGTCGACATCTATGTGTACTTAATCAGCTTTTATGAAATTTGCCTTTCCGGCGTAGTCGCTGAAAAGTGCATCATCAAATAAAGTCATATTTCCGTCAGCGGAAACAGAATACAGTTTAGTATTTGCAGATGTATCACGGCTTACTTGTTTTATGGCTGAAATATTTGTGTTTACCTCCTCCGACGGCTTTATTGTACCTTTATGGTTCAGAAACATATCGTCGTCAATTGCAACAAAAGCCGATGTTTTATCCATACCGATTTCATAAACCGGTATATAAACATTCTTTGGTTTCCGAGTTTATGTATATACAGGCACATGCATTTCTGTCAGCGTCGGCGGAATTGGAATCAAGCGTAAGTATACATTTATCGTATTTTTTGCCGTTCCATTCCCAGTCGCCGTCAGCTATGCCCATACCGCATACGGCATGGGAAAATTTTTCAGAACGGATTACAAGCCAGAAATATTTATTATCTTTCATACTGTTTTCAGCGGTTTCAAGGAGCAGGTCTATCTGTTGTTCATAGGAATTGCTTGTCATAAGAAACTTTTCATAATAATCAAAATAAGTATATCCCTGTGAACACTGATAGCCTGTTATCACTTTGTCGACTTCTTCACTGTACGTAATTTCACTTAATGTTTCCACACCGAGTGAACTTGCAAGAGCGTATAAATCTGTTGTGTCCGTGTCGTCGGCATAGGAACAAACCGGTGAATATGATGCTAAAAAAGAAATAGCTATAAGAAATGAAATTATTTTTTTCATTTCAGTTTCCTTTCTGATTGGTTAATTCAATCGTTAAAATTTGTTATTACTGATATATTGCGAAATTTTTCCTATTATAAGGAAAACAGCATCAAAGATAACAAAAATCATTTCATGTGTGGCTATTTTTCCAGTTGAAGATAAAGCACAGAACAAAAAATACAAGGTCTGTAATAATCAGGGAACAGACTATTATTCTGTTACGATTTTTCCGAACTTTATTCAGTGGATTATTTGCGAATATCAATATAGTGAATATCGAAACTGTTCCTGCTATCCACCAGTAAAAATCCGTATATAAAAGCGGTAAAAGCTTTACAACTGCAACTGAAAATCCGTACATAATTGTTGACAGGATAAAACAGCATTCGCTTGTCTTTGCATGATACCCACCCGAAAATATTCGTAATGGGAGAAAGAATATAAGATATGCCCAGAAGTTTATCATAGTACTGAAAAGCAGGCTGATAAGCAGAAATACCAATAGAAATCCACCATTCAGCAGTATCACTTCAAGTATGTGGATATAGACATCACGCTTTTCAATATCGACTATTTTATGTTTTATCAACAAAAATGCTATGTCTTCTGCGAGGTTACGAAACTCACCTCCTTTCGTTCCTGACCTTGTGATTTTAGTATAACACATAAAAAACCATTTTTGTGAGATTATGTTTGAATTGACGTTTTTTTTGCTTGAATTGTATATTTTTAAATATAATAACAAATAAAATCCGACCTGAATGACATTTTCAAGTCGGATTTATATTACATTGGTATCATTATTTTTACATTGAAGATATTATCTGATATATCAGTATTAAATTCACCGCCATATTTTTTTACTGTCTGTTTTACAGAATGAATACCTATTCCCTGTAAGTGCTTTTCATTTTTGGTGGATTCTGAAAAATCTCCAGAGCCGGTATATTTATTTAAAATATTAATAATCAGATAACTTTTTGCAGGTCTGATATTTACTTCAATGAACGGCTCTTTTTCTTTTTCAGATGCTTCAATGGCATTGTCAAGTAAATTTCCGAGCAATGATGCAAAATCCGCAGATGCAATATTACAGTTTTCAGGAATTTTTGCATTGATAATAAAAGTAATCCCTTTTTTTTCTTCAATTTTCTGCTTAATATTCAGTATAGTATCAACTGTATCACTGCCTGTTTTGTAATAAAACAGTTTTTTACCAAGTAATTCATTTTCAGTTTCAAGATATTGTTTTATTCCTGATATGTCATTATTGTCCGCAAGAGTCATTAAATTCATAATTTTATGCTTGAAATCGTGTAAACTTGTTTTCCAGAGCATAAATGTCTGCTGGGTTTCCGCCATAGACTGTTCAAGCATCTGATTTTTCAACATTATAAGTTTCATATGCTGTTGATGTTCGTAGTATTCTGAAAGTTTAAATATTACGATAAAGATAGTAATTAATAAAATGAGTATTATTACAAAAAACATAATATAAATCACGGAGTTTATATTTTTATTTTTTATATCTATAAAAATTATTTTACTGGTGGCGATGGTCATAACCGACATGAATTTAATAATTTGGCGGTTACAAAATGATGCAACCGCCGGTTAATTATCATTTATCCAATAAATATTTATGATTGAAATTAACAATTCATCAGTCAACATTTCGTTCCTGTCAGACGTTCTGTCAGAGTTTCTTTAGAAAAGCTATGCATACAGACTGATGATATTATCAAAGGAACGATTATCAATATAGTAGCATAAGCCACTGTAAATAACGTCGGGAATCTGAATGCCATATAAAATGCACCATTATTATAAAGAACCGTACTAAGTATATATCCGAAAAGCGTTCCGACAGTCAGTGTCAAAACTAAGGTCACGCCTGTCAGCAATATGCTTTCACCGAGAAGCATTTTACGTATCTGTCGCATGCTCATGCCTATGGATTCAAGCATAGCAAGTTCCTGTTTTTTGGTAATAATGTTTGTAATCATCATATTTACCATACTTAGAATACTGAACATCATAATGAAAATTGCAAGTCCGCTTATCGCACCGAAAATCTGATTAGCATATTCATTGTACCGTTGTTTTCTGTCTTGTAAAGTTTCAATATAAAGTTTCGGCTGTTCAGCTGTAAGCAATTCAAGCTGTTCACCTGCTTCAATTTCCTTTTCGGAATCTACAGAAATCAATAGTTTACTGTTCAGACTGTCATATGAAATCCAGTTGTCTATAGCATTTTCAGGGAGTACAAACCAACCTTCAGGCTCATTTTTCAGATTAAACTTATCGCTTAGTATACCAAGAACTTCAATCTTTTTTTCAGACATTTTTTCGCCGTCATAATAGTGAAGTATCAGATTGTCTCCGACTGAAAATTTCCAGCCGTAAATTTCGTCAGCTATATCGTTACCTGCCACAAGTATATAATTTCCACTTGTAAGCTTGTCGTAATCTGCATCACCTTCATCAAGATATTTATCTATCGTTTTTGTCTGCTCGTTGGAAAGTAACATAATTATATCGTCGTTTCCGTATTCTTCTTTCTGTGGGAAATCAAACTTAACACCGAAATTTTTTACTTCATTGACATTTTCCACACCGTCAATTGCTTTGATTTGTTCTACGAAGTCTTCATTAATCGGATTTTTACTCTGAATACCACTAAGACCGTTTTCATCAAGTTCTATTGCAACAGGAGAAATCCCGATAACAAATTCCGCTTCTTTGAAATCGCCCTGACGTGCAAATCTGTTTCTGTCGAAAGATGATATATAGGTTGCCGACGTGATAAAAAGAATACCACCTAATCCCAGAGACATAAGTGTTGATACCGCTTTTTTACGATTCCTTGAAAAATTCATGATACCCATGCCAAGCGGAGTAAGATTACGGCATTCGCATTTACCCGACGCCTGTTTCATATCGTCCTGTGGTGTATAGTGCAGAGCTTCTACAGGAGAAACTGACGAGGCTATTTTTGCCGGTTTATGTACGGAAATCATTGTAATTATATAAATCAAAGCACATACCAAGGCAAATATCCAAAGAGTATTAAACCATCTCCAGCCATCATGATTTATTATGTAACCAACAGTTCCGCCAATCAGAAGACCTATGGGTACAGAACGGATAAATAACGTTCCACCCTCACGGGACACAAATTTTTTTATCTGATTTTCAGTCATTCCTATTGTACGGAGTTGTCCGAACTGACGAATCCTGCCAATAACCGATATATAGAAAACACCGTAAATTACCAGTATACAGGCAAGCAGAATAACAATTCCCACAATAATTACTGATATAATCATCTGAGAATCGGGTGTAAGCATATCAAGAAATGCCTTAGTCGGATTTATATATTTATGTTCAATGCCTGCTTTTTCGCCGACATTATAAATCATTTCCTTACAGTTGTTTTTGTTCATCTGTTCTGCACCGTAAAATTTTGCATACAGTTCATAGGGACTGTTCTTTAACTGACTTCCGTTTTCAGCATATTCATGTGAAAAGAAAACCGCATACTGTTTTGTATTATCGCTACTCTTTAGTATTCCTGATATAATTAAATGCTCTGTTGTTCCATCATAAAACGTCATATCAAATTCACTTCCGACAACAGTATTTATATTGAGTTTTTTTATCATTCCTTCAGCAACGGCAACCTCGTTTATCTGCTCTGGAAGTCTGCCGGATTCAAGTGTTCCTATTTTTATCTTATCAGAAAGTTCACTGACATAATAAGGTATTATATCAAAATCTTCCTGCGGAGACAGTGTACCGGTTTTGACAGTCATACTGTATGAAATTTCTTCAGCCGATTCAAGAGCGGAAAGCTGTTCTTCTGTAAGATTATAAAATCCCGCCTGCTGAATATGCGATATTTTTTCTTTACTTACTGTATGGTCTGCTATGCCGAAAAGAAGAATTACCGATAACAGAGCCGTTGCAAGAATAATAGTAATCATTACCGAAATATTACGTAATTTTCCGGATTTAAGACTCTGTCTTGCCATAAGGGAAATGGTTTGTTTCTGTATTTTATTCAATTTTCCGCACCTCTTTCCACATAAATTTTTCCGTCTTCAATACGTATCTGTCTGTCAGCTTTTTCTGCAATTTCGGGATTATGGGTAATCATAACAATAGTTTGTTTAAAAGTTTCGCTTGTCATTCTAAGCAGGTCTATAACCTTGTCTGTTGATTTGCTGTCAAGATTTCCTGTAGGTTCGTCGGCAAGAATAATTGCGGGTTTGGACAGTAATGCACGGGCTATAGCAACTCTCTGTTGCTGACCGCCTGACATATGTTCCGGATATTTTTTAAGTTTATTTTTCAAATCAAGGAAACAGGCTATTTTATTTAAAAATTCCTTGTCTTCCATTTTACCGTCAAGACGGACAGGAAGTACAATATTTTCGTATGCGGTCAGGTACGGAATAAGGTTATAGTTCTGAAAAATAAAACCTATTCTCTTTCTGCGAAATACTGTAAGCTGTTCTTCCGTCATATTTCCGAGATTATTTCCCTCTATAGTTACATTGCCTGAAGTCGGAACATCAAGCCCACCAAGCATATTCAGAAGAGTGGATTTTCCGCTTCCCGAAGTACCGACAATGGCGATAAATTCACCGTTTTCTATCGATACGCTTACATCGTCAAGAGCTTTTACAAGACTTTCACCGTTTCCGTAATATTTTTTCAGATTATCTGCATTCAATATACTCATTAATAATTCCTCCTGTATTTTTCTTATGCTTTTATCCTATCATACTACAGATATTTTTACAACACACAACGCAAAATCTAATACTGAAACTGCAAAATCTAACAAAAAAGCCTGTCGCTTATTTTGCGACAGACTTTCTTTCATCTGAAACAGGTATTAAAATTTTGAGTATATACTTTCTGTCTTTACAATCTGACGTGTATTCTCCGTTATATTTTTCCACAGTCTTTTTAATATTTCCTATCCCGAAACCATGAAGGAATTTATCATCTTTTGTAGTTTTCGATTTTTCTTCCGGTACATCAGGACAAGTATTTTCAATCACTATCATTACAAAACTATGAACTATTCCGGCTTTTATTATTACTGCTCTGTATTCTTCCGGAAGTTTTCCGGTAGCTTCCAAAGCATTATCAATACTGTTTCCGAAAATAGTACTGATATCAAGCGGTTCAATAAAATATACACCGGAAAAATCGACTGTTACCGAAAAATCAATATTATTTTCCCTCGCCATACGTGATTTTTCTTTAATAATGACGTCGAGAATATCACTTCCTGTATGTATATAGTCTTCATAATCTGAAATTTCCATGCGGAGTTTTTTTGCGATTTCTTTTGCGTAATCTGTTCCGCTCTGATTTTCAAGGACGAGTAAATGATTTTTCATATCATGATAAATACTTCTGACACGTTCTTCTTCCTGTAGCTTTTCTTCATAATATTTATGTTTCTTTTTCATAGTCTGCAACTGATATTCCGTCAGTATTGAATCTGCGATATATAATGTCAGGTACAGACAGGCAAAAATAGTAATTATACCTGAAAGGCAAATCGGATAGCCCATCCATGAATTTTCAGGCATAAAATTCAGTGTAACCAGTACAGCTATAAATACAGATAAACATACTCCGTCAATCATAAGCCACATTTTCGTATTAAGTAAGGAAATAGACTTTATATTTCTGCGTTTCAGAATCTGCCATATCGAGAACCATATTACAGGGGCGATTGCCAGTGATATTGTATGTATCAGGGTACTTATGAAAATATTTTCTGTATTTAATTCCCATTTTCTTATTATATAAAAATATATCTGCATTCCTGTATCCTGTGCAAGATAATTTATAGATACTATCATAGGATAAAGAATGATAACCGCTGAAAGTTTACATATCCATATATCCTGATACAATATAAATGTAAAAAGTATAAAACCAATAAGAACACCGATAATATTAGTAATATCATTTGCAAAAATTACAATATTGGCAATCAGTATGCATAACCCATAAGCCACAACTTTTACAGGTAGTTTTTGTCTTATATCAAGAAAACATCCGATAACCATAAAAAGAAAAAACGAATTTATCCAGTTCAGTATAAAAGCTATAATATCAAGTACCTGTATCACAGCAGATTCCCCCAGTATTCTGTAATTTTAATCATAAAATTCTTGCGTCTGGGCTGACTGACTGGAATACGTTCACCTGTTGTAAGAACGGCTTCGAGATTTTCCACACTTCTGACGTAAGCGAGATTTACGATAAAACTTGCGTGACATCGTGTGAAACAGGATTCTTTTTCAAGCAAAGCCGAAAATTCCTTCATACTCTGATAAATAATCTGTTGTTTATCTTCAAAGTGCAGAAGAACATTACGCCTGTCAGTTTCGGCATAGCGGATATCCTTATATAACACCTTGAATTTTCCGCAGTTGTTTGCAAATGTAAGATACTGACCGTTCTTTCCACGATAGCGTGAAAAATACCGGTCAAGTTCCATTTCCAGCCGGACATATTTCAGCGGTTTGAGCAGATAGTTTACTGCATTTACTTCATAGCCCTGCCATACATACTGTGTAATAGATGTAAGAAAAATAATTCCTACATTACTATCTGTTTTACGTATCTGCTGTGCTGTTTCGATACCGTCCATAGCACTCATTTTTATATCAAGGAAAATAAGGTCAAAATCCGTACTATAGTTAGCAAGAAGATTAGTACCATCATAAAAGATATGATATGTAAATTCAATATTATGTTCTTCAGCATAACGTTGCAGACAGCTTTTTAATTCTGCGATTAATGTATTTTCGTCATCGCATAGTACAATATGATACATTGAAATCACCTCCAGTAGATAAAGAATGTTCCATTTTAATAGTACGTATATTATATCATACAGATACAAAATAGTCAATATAAAATGAAAATACCGACAGTCTGCCGGTATTTTTTTTATTTATGGAGATTCTGTTAAAATTACGTCCGGTGAAGTATGTTCGTTAAATTCTTCCGGACAGTATACCTCAACGCCGGAAAAAGTAAAGCCGATAACGGATGTGGCAAGTTCATTATGTGGCTAATTATCCTCTTCAACGTTCAGCGAAATGAGTTTATACTGACTGAAAAATTCAAGTACCTCATCGGCAACAGATTTTTCCACATAGCCTTGCAGAATGCTGTAATGGTTATTTGCCTCCATAGCGTCGGAGACCTTTTCCGGAGTTATGTCGAGTTTTCCGGACAGAAAATTTACAGCGTCCGTCCGGAAAGCCTCTGCCGATTCCGGCAACGGATTGACTTCATTTCCGTTCTCATCAAATTCAGGAATATAGTCGCCGTCAAGTTTTTTCTTGTTGCGTGCATCTATTGATTTCTTTAAGGCTTTCAGTTCTTCCTGAAACTGACGTGGGTCAAGGAATACCTTATAGACAGATGCACTTTCTGCAAGGGTAGCATCTTTTAAATCGTATGCCTTTATATCAATCAGAGTACCGTTGCCGTCGGGATTTAAGTTGCTGAAATCACGTACCGTATAGATGTCAATTGTACCGTTACCGCTCAGATTACGCATAGAACCGTGAAATTTTCCGCTTGTAAGGTTTTCACCATTGGAAGTAAGAACATCTCTGAATATGCGTACTTTTTCGCCGTTGAAGTACCATTGATTGTCTGATTTATCGTAAGTTACGTCGAACTGTTCGTATTCCGAAAGCCATGAATCTATTTCCGTATCGGAAAGAGGTTCACCGGTAAATGCTTCCTGCTCCGCAGTAACGTAATTATGTTCGGAATGGGTCTGTGTGTCTTTAAGTGCGGTGAGTGTACCGTTTTCATAGACCGCTTCCAAATCAACCGCATTATCGCCAAGATTAAAACCATTCTGATTATTGGCAATCCATACGCTTTTTTGTTCGTCGAAAATACTGTGTACCGGTTTACCCTGCCAGTCCATACTAAGTTCACCGGTATCGGTATTGATTTCATAGTCAAGACCAAAATTTTTATAATCCTGTAATAAAATCTGTGTATCCTCGGTCTGCTGTTCGATATACAGAACAACTTCCGGTGTGATTTCGTCTGTGGCTATTGTCACCTGCTCCAGATTTTTTATTGCGTTTATATCACGTGAATTAAATTCTTCCTGTGAACATTCTTTCAGTCCTATCAGTTTACCGGACGGGTCAAATGAACCGTCTGAATTTCTTTCCAAATCCGTAAAATCCCTGTCGGCGTATACGTCAACAACGCCATTTTCATTAAATTTGCTTACTATTCCTACTATATTATCGCCGTCTATCGTATAGTAATCCTCAAACCAACGTACTAATTTTCCGTTAAAAGTAAGCGTATCACTTTCAGCATCATAAGTCAGTCCGAACGGTTCATATTTACTTAATATTTCAGCTTCGGAAATGGCTTCTTCTATGCTGTCAGATTCTGCAATATCGTAATATTCAGAGACTGTATTTTCACTGTCATTATTTTTAATTACTATCATGTCGTTGCCATCAAATTTTGAGTACATAGCACCGTTTTTTATTTCCTCAAGTATTCCCTCGTACATCTGTATAGTTTCTTCAACAAGTTCTTCCGTCCATACGAAGTCACCTCTTGAGGAAGTCCAGCTTTTTTCGCCGATTATACTTTGAAGTTCAATTTTTTCGTTTTCCAACCACTCGGCGTACTCCTCATAAGTCCACCAGTCAGACGGATTAAAAATTTTTGCATATTCCATATCGGAATTTTCTACGGTCTGTGTTGATTCTTCTTCCTTGTCCGCCTGTACGGAAGTTGCAAACACACCGGCAGTACCAATAACAAGCGTACAAGCTAATGCCATAGTCAAAACAGATTTTTTCTTGATTCTCATAATAGATTCAATCCTTTCTTCAATTGCATTTTTACTGAAATTATTACAGAACGGAGCGAAAATATTTTTTCTTTCCTCCATACTGATTAACATTCCGGCGTAAACTGACCTCTTTTCCCTGCCGAAATGCTTTATAACACATTCGTCACAAGTAAGCTCCGTATCCCTGTTGAATAAGATATACATTACCCATACAAACGGATTAAACCAGTGAACACATAAAGCTGTTGTAGCGAGTATCTTTAAAACTACGTCACAGTGACGGATATGTACAAATTCGTGATAAAGTATATACTGTAAATTCTGTCTGTTATTAAAGTCCATATTTTCGGGGAGCAGGATTACCGGTTTAAAAAGTCCGTAAGTCATAGGGGTGGAAATCCCACTGAACTGACGTATTTCAATTCTGCGTTTCAGATTATGTGTATCAAGCCATTCTGTTATGAAGTCATTTTTTACCGGTAATGACGTTCTGAACTCACGTACGCACCGAATATACGATACCGAAAATAATCCGGCGAAAAGAAACATACCGATAACCCATATGACAGCCCATACTGATACAGCTGATTCTTCCGGTAAATTTTGCGGTACATTTGAGATGTGATTTTCATATGTTATTTCAGTCACTACAGGAAATGCTGTCTGTTTATTTTCGTATACAACAGTATCTGAAACTACCTGATTATTTTCTGTCACCAAAGAATATATGCTTAGTGGCGACGGTACAGAAACCGGCAGGAGCAGGCGGAATATTACAAGCAACCATAATACTGAAAAAGTCTTTTTAGGTAAACGATGTATCGCAACCGCCCTGATGACCACAATGACCATAATCAGAATCGCACCAGTAAAACTCATCTGTAACAAGTCCATAAAAATCACCTCATTCCCATTTGTCGACAATCTGTTTCAGGCGTTCAATCTGTTTTGCAGACAGTTTTTTTCTACCCAACAGTGTAGCGAATAATTTTTCAGCACAGCCGTCATAGATTTTATCGATAAGTTCATTGGTTTCAGCTTTCTGGACTTCATCTTTCGGTACGAGTGCATGACACATGAAATTAGGTTCGGAACGTTCAATAGCACCCTTTTTTATACAACGTTTAATCAGCGTATAGGTTGTATTGACATTCCAGCCGTACTCATTTGTCAGTACTTCAGCAATGTGTCGGGCGGGACAGTCGCCCTCATTCCAAAGTACGTTCATGACCTTTAATTCAGAATCAACGAGTTTTTTATCCATAATTTATTCCCTCCTCTCATAAGACAGTAGTAGTATCTACATTTTCTATAATACAACAGTCTTATAAATTTGTCAACTATAAATAAGCAATTTTTTGAAAAATCAGCATTATGTACAATATATCATTCTGTATTCTGTAATATTTCGACATAACTGACATATAATTTTTATTAACTGTCATAAACTCAAAAAAACACCCGAATCTTTATTTCAGGATTCGGGTTATTTTTCTTAAATTTTATTATCCTTGTTTCTTTTTCTTAAAATTACTACACCAAAAACAGCCGTTGCAAGTAATGTAAATACTTTCGGAATACTATCGCCAGTGTTTGGAGCCCCTTTATTATTTGATGATGTATTATTACTATTGTTATTAATTGAGGTAGTTTTTACTAAAGTTTCATAAGTTCCGTTGTTATCATTATCTGAATAAACTTCTAGAGCATTTTTATTGTTGGTAATCAGTATGTTATCTGTATCAGCAGTAAATGTCAGTTCAACTATTTCACCGGTATTATTGGCTGTAATGGTAACATTTTCCATATTGTCACTGTTAAAAACGATACCATTTTCTGTCTGCTTCATAGATACATCATTTGCTTTATCACCGCTTGCTGTTATCGTATACCAAGGCATATTATAATAACCCTCGTTGAAAGTAAGTGACAGTTCATAATCGCTGTTATCGGCAATTAAATCCACAGCACCAGCAGATTTCATATCCACTTTACTAACCTTGTTACCACCAGCAGATACCATACAATTAGTATAAATCATGCTGAAATCGCATTCACCTGTATTATCAAGTTTTATAGTAATATCTTCGTCTTTGAAATTATCGTCAAAATATGTAGTGTAGGAATCAGAAGAAATTATGTTGCCGTCTTCGTCATATATCGTACCAACATCAGGCACAGTATAAGTATACAGGTTGCCTTCACCTTCGCCTAATCCTGAAAGTTCTGAACTGCCCTCGGAAGTGCTGATATGTACATTGCTTTCTTTAGCATAATAAGAAAGGAAGTTTGTATCAAAATGTTCAAGACACATACTGCTTTTCTTACCTGTCTTATAATCAACGAGGTTTAACTCTTCTGAAGAAGATGATACTGTTTTAATATTAGCTTCTGTTAAATTAATCTCTCCATGTACTGGTTCATACCACCAATAATTATAGTCCTTTCCAATATACATATAAGTAGGAGTATAAAGCAAACCTGCAATTGTCTGCGAACAATCATAGATGGTAATTCGATACTCATGAAAATCAGGGTCGTTTTCATCAGATACTACACGATGTTTTCCAAGCCAATCCATTTCAGCGACACACTCACATTTGTAACCTACTACGGCATGTCCACCTGATGTTTGTTCATTATTTTCCTTTTTAGTACCTTCATAGTAATAATTAATACGAACCGGTAAACCACCCTGAGAAGTTTTTTTAGTTTCCTGTACAATTTCCTTTAGTTTTTCATTTTCGTCAACTAACTGACTATTGTTTTTATTATACTGATGATAAGGTAAAAACTGTTGTAATTGATAAAAATTTATTAAATCCTCTACTTTGGCATCCTTTTTAGGAGAATCCAGTTTTGAAATATCTGAATTTAATCCAAAACCAGTAAGATTCATATATCCACTCTTAACTAAAGAAACAACTGTTGACATACCATGACAAGAACCATACCACCCATCTTTCGTACGTTTTGTCTTTACATATACTTTAACAATATTATCATCAAATGCATTCAATAACTTGTTCAATGAACTATCAGAAAGTTGATAAATTTTATCGTCATTTTTATTAAAAAAATCGCCACTATAATTTAAAAATTTAAATACATCTTCAGAGCTAAGTTCATTGTTTATTAAGTCTTTATGAATAATATTAAACGATTTCGGAATATTTTCAGCAGGAGTAGAAACAACGGAAATAATATATTTTGTAGCTGAGTTTGTATTTGTTTCGTCAGATGCTCCAACTTCTGCACTGAATGTAACAATATCATTACTATCGAGAACTTTATTACTTAAATAAAGAGTAATATCAAAAGTCCGTTCTTTATTTTTCCCTAAGGAAAATTTCAGATGTTTATCTGCATCATTACATCTTACACCGTCAGGCAGATTAAGATTGACAAATACTTCTGATAAGTCATAATTTCCGGCATTTGCGACTGTAAACGAAACAGAAATAGTATTTTTATCATAACTTCCGTTTTTATTACTTACCACCATGCTGTCAGGACAAGATACATATGCAAGTAACTGACCGTTTAAGGGATAGAATTTCACTTTATCCTTAAATTTTGCTTTATCCTCTTCGCTGTAATTTTCTTTAATATAGTCGTTGTGTTTTTTTACATAAACTTCTGCTTCCGTGCCCGTATAGCCATATATTGTCACTTCTCTGACTAAAGTATAATCAATATCCGCACTGATACCCGAAATAAGTGATACGCTTTCAGCAATTACAAAAGAATCAAGATTCGGTTGATTTTTCTGATTATAGTTAAAATAAAATTCTGTAATTCCTTTCTCAACTACAACCCGCTTTATCTGATTATTATATAATTTCCAGGGCATTTCAGAAATAATAGTAGCATAATCATACATTTTACCGCTACCACTTATTGTCAGAATACCTGTGGATTTATCAAAATTCCAGTCAGCATTATCACCGCATTTACCGGATGTGACATCTTCTGAAACAACACCATCCAGACGTTCACCGATACTGAACTGCTGACTATCACTATCATAAATCAGTTCATATTCAGGCCATTCGTGATGACCACTGGAAAAATCATTTAAAGTAGTATAAAATCCGCCTGTTTCTGTATTCTGATAGAAACCCTGTATTTCTCTTGCAATGTCCAGTTCATACGGAACGTTGTTCTTTACACTGTAAAGCAATGTATCCCATCCAGAACCGCTTGCACCGATGTCAAAAGAGAAAAAGCCTTTTCCTTCAGTTGTGAAATATTTTCCGGTATTTTCATAATAAAATCCGTTAAAACCAGCAGGCATACTTGTTACAGTACCATAAGTATCAATAAAATATACATCTGGTTTTTTATCGGAATTATTTTCGTCTGTAATCACGGCAAATGCTTCATTTGTACCGTTGCCGTCATAATCGTGATATTCCCATACAGATACATTGCCGTATTTTTCTACTTTGGCTTTCAGTTCTGACTCGCTTAATTCCCCTGCATTGAAGTGAATTTCAGCATTTGTCAAGCACTCATTTTCATCACCAATATTTATAGAGTTCCATTCATCTTCTGTACCAGTATAATAAACATCAGTAAGTTTTGTACAGTTCATAAAAGACTGCCATCTTATATCTGTAACGCTACTGGGAATAGTGATACTTTCAAGGGATGTACACTCACTAAATGCCCAGTTTTCTATACTTTTAACACTATCAGGAATTGTTATATTTTTTAAACCTGTACATTTACTAAAAGCACCGTCTGAAATTGTGGTACTGTTTTCGGATATTATAACGCTTTCCAAACCCGTGCAACCAGTAAATGCATCATGTGCAAAGGAACAGGGTAAATCAAGAGATTTTAAGCTTGTACAATTTGCAAACGCAAAAGAATTTATACTTTTTACATTGCTTGGTATATCAATTTTTTCAATACCCGAACCTGAAAAAGCTCCGTATTGGATAGAATTAACACTATTTGATATTATTACATCTTTAAGGTTTTCACAAGCTGAAAATGTCCAAAATCCTATACTTGTAATACCCTCTTCAATAACTACTTTTTTAATATATTCTTTTTGACTTTTCCAAGGATTATCATCAGGTTCAATGTAATTTTCCATATCGCCCTTACCATAAACTCTGAATATACCTTCGGAATTAAGTTCCCAGAACGCATTATCACCGCACTTACCACTTGCAACTTTTTCGGAAGTATCCTTAAACTGTGGATTGGCACTGCTTATAAATGTTGTTGAAGTGCCGTTATATTCTACTTTTATCGTTGTATCGTTGATAACAGTCAGAGTACCCTCAACATTTTCCTGTGGATAATTGTTTCCGCTCTGTATCTTTCCGCTTACAAGTCTGAATACATTATCAGATGTCATTTTTCCGATTTCAAAAGATGTGTGTGTCGGGAAGCCAAGAGTAGGAGCATTTACAATTTTAACACTGTTATCTTCAAATTTCAAAGTAGTAATATAACGTGCTATAGCGACACCATCGCCCTCAAACCAGTCGGCATAATAAGTACATTCTATATCTATAATATCTGATAATCCGATATCTGAATTGTTTCCGGAATTATCCGAAAGATAAAGATTTATATTTTCTTCTGTAAGGGCATATTCACCTGTATCATGTATTGGGTCTGTATCCGGCAGACTTGCTTCATATTTTTCATATGCATCATCACTTCTGACATCATCAAATTCAGAATATCCCCCCGATGCTACTGCGGCTTCATTACTGAAGAATGTATGCTCAACATTGATTTCACCGTCTGACAGCTTATTTATTACTCTGTAGTCAAGCCCCTGATTCAGCCACCCACTGATAACAACGCCTGTTTTCTCATAATAAGTAAAATTGGAATAACCATCATTACTTATCTGTCCTAAATTTTTGACTTCTCCGTTATAGAAAGTATACAAAAATACTTCTGTGTCAGCATGATAAGCCATACCGTTACTATGTACAACGAGTTCCGGAATATCGTCTTCATCAACATAACACAAGCTGAATTTTGCAGTTTTAGCTACTCCCGAAGATATATAATCCTTTAAAGTATCAGCATACACATCCTGCCATTCAAGCGCATTATGATATTCCTCAGCATTAATAAAATCAAGTCCGGTATCAGCTAAATTACTGCAAACAAAAGATGAACATATTGCTGTCGCCATAACAGTTGAAAAGACTTTTTTCATAAGTTTATCACTCCTATATCACTTATTTTTAAAAATTATATCACATATAGTAATGGCTGTCAATATTTACAGAAAATATTTATATTTTTTATTATTTAAAAACATTATAGAATATTTTATTATAATAATACTGAGCAGGTATTATCTGACCGTTTTAAAATGAAAGATTTATTAACAGACTATAAATTTTCTGTGAACGTAAACACAAAACCGTTGTATAAGAGCGATTTCCGGACTACTATAAAAGGAGGTCATCTTATGAATGAGGTTGCATTAATGCCCAAATCTTTCGTGGAACAGGCACTTGCAAGATGTTCTGTGACTGGTTCAAAATTGTGGTTCAACTGCAATCC
>JAIDQQ010000026.1 GCA_029062165.1 Ruminococcus sp. | reverse complement strand
CCGAGAGGACGGACAATATTTATAAGAACATCAAAAACATCTTGTGGAATAAAAATAGGGTCAATTTCAGGAAGTCCGATATTTTGTATAAGATAATAAACAGGACTTAAAAAAAATTCAATTATGGCATCTGTAATCATTATGAACCCTCCCCATTGATAATATCGGGCAGACGTTTTCTTACTCTCAGTATGAAGAAATAACAGGTAATTCCGGAAACAAGTTTCTTAAACCAGTAAATATAATCATACGGAATTATTGAAAAGTCAATTATATCTGCTTCAAAATGCCCGAATAAATCAGAATCAATTACAATGGTATATTCAGGCATATCATCATCAAAATTGTCTTCATTGAAAATAGCGTCACCAATTTCAACAATCTGATTGATAAATCCGAAGTGTTCGTTGATAATTTTCATGAGTTCTTCAGGTTGATTAGTTGTAGGAATAAACAAATATTTAAGAATTTCTTCAATGCTATCAGGAAGATTATTGACAGCCATTTCTACTGCATTTATCGCACGTATTATACCGGAAAAATCTAAGCTATCTAATTTAACTGAAATATCGTCAAAAAGCCTGCCGATAGATAACTTAATATCATCTATCAGACTATCAATTTTAAGAGAAATATTAGTGAAAAAAATATCGGGAGAAAAACCGGAACTCAGATTATGCAAATCTGAACGGATAGAAGAAACATTATTTTTAATATTCAGAATCCAATCACCGAAATCAGAGGGAATACGGTTCAGAAGACTTGTAAAATCACTTCTTATAAAAGAAACATTATTCTTGATGTTAAGAATCCAGTCGCCGAAATCAGAGGGAATACGGTTCAGAAGATTTGTAAAGCTACTGCTTATTGAAGAAACATAAGACTTAATATTATTTATATACTCAATTATTTCCATTAACTTAGTATGAATATTGGTAATATTGATATTAAGTCCGTTAAGAACAGTAAAAATATTTGCAATCTCGCCATTTACCGCCGAAAATTCTGAAAAATATCGTTCAAAATTAAGTATTTCAGTTTTTATCTCGTCCAGTTTGATGAGAAGTGATGAAACGGAATGTTCAATGTTATAGGAATAAACGGCAGTAAAGTTGGAAAGCCATGTATTTATTTCCGAAAGTTTATCGGAAATTTCAGAAGAATCAAATTTAACTGAAATATCAATTGATTTTATAGCCGTAATAAGTTTATTAATCTGATTTAAAATACGGTCAAGAAAATCAGAAATTCCGCTAAGGTCAATATTAACTCCACCGACACTGCCTGAACCGTCACCGGAAGTAGTAGGTTCAGTTGGTTTTTCAGTTTTGTCGGAAGAGCCTGAAAGATTTCCCATGAAAAAACTACGGAAATTATCATAGTCACCAGTACGAAGAAGCAAGCCAGAATAGCTATATATATCACAGTTTGAACCAATAATATATTTATTTGATGATGATGAAGAAAAATCGGAATATCCGTCAAAAACAAAATTACTCATTAAAGAAACAGAAGAAGCCTTAGAAAAAGAAGACCATAAACCAGTAGTATTATTATAATATGAATAAAGAACAGAATAATTTGTGGAAATTCCGAAAGATGTAAATTCACCAAAATGATATTTAGTATCAGAAGCAGTTTTAGCAATGGAAAAATAAAGTTTACCGACATCAGAAACATCTTCAAAAAGATATAAAGTATAAGACGGATTATCAGGTTTTCCGGAAACAGTAAGAAAATAATAGTCGTACTTTGAAAAATCAATGTCCGGAGGCAATAAAAGAGGTGTAGGATATTCAGTCCCCTGAACGTCTAAGGCACTGGAATTAACAGGAATCGTAAACCAAAAAGGAATTAAAAAACAAAGTAAAATTGAAACAAATCGTTTCAAGGAATCTCACCACCTAAAAAAAACGGGCAGTAAGTTGTTAGCAAACTGCCCTGAGCGATACAGTCCATTAATGCCGTACCGGTAATTATGCACCTCTTATGGCACTTCTAAGCCATAACCACGCTTTACGAATACCGCCAAGAGTAACAGTAACGACAAGCAAAGCAGGCATTACACTTTTAATTTCTTCTATAATAGGATTAAAAGTATCTGCACTGATAGAACTGAAAATACCGGAAGCAGATGCAGTTTCCGCCATAACTGAAATCATACCATGCATAGAATTTCACCCCCTTTCAAATGAATATTCTGAACAACCTGTTAAGACCTCTGAAGACGATAAGCAGAATACAGAAAATAATAAAGAATGTGCCGATATACGTGAAATTATTCAGCATATCAACATCTATCTTTTCAAGATTCGCATATGTCGGGCATATGGTTGTTGTCACCGTCGACGTCGTTTCCGTCAATGTCAATAATTCCGCCGTCGTAATCTCCGTGATTAACTCCTGAATGGTAGTTATTTCTTCCGTCGGAGTTTCTTCCGGAATTTCTGTCAGTTCGTAATCTGTCATTATTGAAGAATCTTCCATTGTGAAAACTCCTCTCACCGTTTTTGAGTTGCTTTATAAACTTGTAAGTCCTGAACGGAAGTTTGATGACTTCCAACAGACCTACAAAAAAGCAGATATACACGAATATTTCCATTAGAACCCCCATGTTACAACCGGTTTGTCTGCGTCAGTTTTGATGAAATCAAAGCCGACAATGTTTTTGTCATTGTCATATTCGATATTACAAAGCGTACTATTTAAATCTTCAAATTTATTGTTACAGGAAAGTTTAAGAATATTGTAAAGAGCTACATTTGAATATATGAAAGATGTAGTTACTTTTTTTCCGCTTGAAGAATTCATGTCATTGCAGACGAGGTAAAGGACAATTGCTTGAATAAGTTCGCCTGTTTTTTTGCTTGTATATTCGATATGCTTAGCATTAACAATTAAACATTTCATTTTTTTCAGCTCCTTTCATTAAAATTTTATCTATAAATCGGCTTATCCGCCGGATTTATCTTTAGAAAGATTTATCTTGTGTGAATTGTCAGTATCAGAAGTAACAATCTCTTCTTTTTCGATGTCTTGTATCTTTTCAGATATGAAATCAAACGAATTTGAAAAAGAATCAGTAAGACAGTGAACACAAAAACGTATAAACAAAAAAACAAAATTAATAAAAATAATCAAAAATACACTATTTTTTAAAAGTTCCATTATTTTCACCACCTTATCAGATAAAAATGAAGCACGGCGGAAACGGATTACGGAATGTCTCCGCCGTCATGTCAAAAATTAAGGAAGTTTTTCACTCACATATCAGTGATTAATTATAATTATAATCATTTTTCAGTGAAAGTCAAGAGTTTTCAATCAAATATGATATAATTTGTATGAATGAACAAAAAAGGAGTTGTTAATTTATGGAAAAATACCAAAGAATGAAAGACCTAAGAGAAGACATGGAAATGAACCAAAAACAAGCAGGAGAAATTATAGAGACAACAGGAAATTACTATGGAGATTATGAAAACGGAAAAAGAGACATACCAACAGGAAGAATGATAAAATTAGCAAAACACTATAACGTAAGCATGGATTACATAACTGGATTAACAAACGATAAAGGGGGATTGCATGAAATAAATGCAGAAGAAAGAAACATACTTGACTTATATAATAGTCTAAATGACAAAAAAAAGGGGGAAATAGAATATATACTTAGAAGACTTGTAAAACAGCAGAAAAAAGAAAATCAGACCACGATAAAAGGAGACGGAAATATAAACGTAGGCGACATAGACCAGAGCAACAGCCCAAACGCCAATATAAGTATCGGCAACAATAAATAAAAAACTCCGGCTACATTCGCTGATTAAACGAGTATAGCCAGATAAACAAAAAAAATGCCCCCTAAAGAAAGGAGGCTAAAAAATGAAAGATATGTTACTGGAATCAGCAAATCTCATGTGGGACGCATTAAAACCACTTGTAAAAATAGGTGCATTAATAATCGGTGCAAAATTAGTAATAAAAACATCATGGGCAGGATTAAAAATGCTTGCTAGTAACATCAAAGATAAGATAATAAAAGGTATATAAAGAGTATACCATAAACACAGCCGAATGTCAAGTTATTTTGCAAAAAAAAATTCCGGCTGTGTTCGCTGATGAAAGAGCATAGCCGGAACCTTGACAGAAAATTATTAATAATATATAATAAGTCAAGGAGGTGAATGTATGAGTACAAGAGATTATGCTACAAACGTTTTTGATTCCTTATCAGAAGAACAGCTTTTAGACTTTATAAGAATTTTCGCTGATGATAATACACTGGCTTTAGTAGAAAGCGAAATTATAGCCAATAATCCAAACAGAAAACATTACAGCAGTTTCAGCGAAATTTTAGAAGAAATAGAAAATGAGGATTCAGAAGATGAATAACTATAAATATGAACTGGACCGTACTACTATTTTCAAAAAAGACCTGAAAAAAGCTAAAAAACGTGGTTGTGATATGAAATTACTTGATGAAATAGTAGAAAAACTGTTATGCGGTGAACCACTTCCGGAAAAAAACAAAGACCATGAATTGACAGGCAATTGGAAAGGTCATAGAGAATGTCATATCACACCTGACTGGTTACTTGTATATCGTATTATAGAAAAAACTTTGATATTGTCGCTTGTAAGAACAGGAAGCCATAGCGATTTGGATTTCTGAAAAGAAAACGTAATAATTGATTGTCAGTTTGTTGCATTTTGTCTTACCCCTTATTTGCCAATTATATCATGCATTTTACGCTTGTTGTCAAGGGTCAGAAAAATTTTTTTCCCTTTAAAACTGTAAGGAAAAAATTTTTTCTTAAAATTCGTCCTTTAAAACTGTAAGGCGAATTTTCCCCATTGACAACGCTCCATGCATGATTTTAAAACGAATAAGGGGGTTAAGCAAAATAAGTTCACAACGCACCCAAGATTTAAGCAGACCACAAGTAATATTCTGCGAACCGAGAAATAAGAACGGCTCCGGAGGTCAGACGGTGAAAAGCCGTAAATGCCAATGAATTAATTTGTTCGCTCACTCACAAATACAATTCAAAGGCATTTGCTACTAAAAAATTAGTTAATAAAAGGCATTACCTTAAACGTACATTTTATGAGGTTTTTAACTCCAAAATCATGGAAATAGCTTGGGGTGGTAGAGGCCGTGGGTTCAAGTCCCGTCACTCAGAC
>JAIDQQ010000025.1 GCA_029062165.1 Ruminococcus sp. | reverse complement strand
GGTTTAGCTCAGCTGGGAGAGCATCTGCCTTACAAGCAGAGGGTCACAGGTTCGAGCCCTGTAGTCCCCACCACATACGGCCTGGTAGTTCAGTTGGTTAGAACGCTGCCCTGTCACGGCAGAGGTCGAGAGTTCGAGTCTCTTCCAGGTCGCTTTCTTTAAAAGCTTCTGTAGCTCAGTCGGTAGAGCAGAGGACTGAAAATCCTCGTGTCGTTGGTTCGATTCCGACCGGAAGCACCATAAATGCGGATTTAGCTCATCTGGTAGAGCGCCACCTTGCCAAGGTGGAGGTAGCGAGTTCGAGCCTCGTAATCCGCTCCATAGTAGTGGGGTAGTAACCTTGCTATTCGTAACAATCCCGAAGCTGTAGTTTCGGGATTTTTTCTATATAATCTGATTTTTGAATATTCGGAGGGAATAGAATGCCGTCAAGCAAAGAATATCTATCTTTTGTACTGGAACAGTTATCACTTTCTGAATGTATAAGTTATCGCTCCATGATGGGCGAATATATCATTTATTATAAGAATAAAATCATCGGCGGAATATATGATGACAGATTTCTTGTTAAAATAACAGAATCGTCCATTGAAATGTTGGCGGAGGCTGTCCGTCAACAGCCGTATGAAAAGGCAAAAGAAATGTTATTAGTGGACAGAATCGACGACAGGGAATTTTTAGCAGATTTATTAAATGTAATGTATTATGAACTTCCGGATAGAAAAAAATAATATCTGACAGGGGGCGTTTTTTTGGGTAAAAAAATATTACTTGTTTTCATGATAGTAGTCAGTATCGGCTGTATAATTTTGGGAGTTGGTTTCATGGGAAATGCTGATGTTTTTGAACCCTATCCGGAAACTGTTTTTTTAAATATTTCCGATTCCTCCGCAAGACCTGTATATGAACTTCTGACTACTGAAGAACAGGCTGTTTATTCCGCACTTTATAACGGTATATCGGAAAAAAATACAAGTATTCCTCTTCCGTATGATATAACCGGTGATACCTATTCAAAAATTTACTGCATACTCGAAAAGCAGGAAGGCAGTTTTTTCTATATCGATTCTACATACTATACCGCTCAGAAAATAAGAAATGCTAAAATTGTACTGCGTGAAGAAGTCGGCGAAATTGAATCCAGAATGAATCAGTTTGAAAACGTCGTGGAGGATATTATTTCCGGTGTACCCGACGGCGATTACGAAAAAGCCCTCTATATTCACGATAAAATAGCCGGAATCTGTACTTACAACATAGGCGATGACTATCCTTACAGTGCTACCGCTTACGGCTGTTTGGTGGACGGTCAGGCAAACTGTGAGGGTTATGCAAAGGCTTTCAATTACCTCGCCGGACGTGTCGGTATGAAGTGCATACTTGTGACCGGTCAGACCGATAACGGCGAGAATCATGCATGGAATCAGATTATGATTGACGGCGAATGGTATAATATTGACGTTACATGGGATGATATGGATTCCGCTGACGGCGTGAGACGTGTTTATTTCCTGTGTGATGATGACGTTTTCTGTCGTACTCATATTGCCGATAATCTCTATTTTACGCCGTTTGTATGCACTTCCGACATCAACAACTATTACGTGAAAAATGGTTTTTTTGCTCGTGACAACTCCGAGGCTGACAGCATTATAAGGCGTGAACTCGCTTCCGGAAATCACGTCATTGAACTGAAATTCCCCGATAATCAGGCTTATAATGACTTTAAATCCGAGTACATAACCGGTCAGAAAATGTTTGATGTTATACTCGATTCCGGCTATGTCGGCGACGGTCAGATATCCCTGACCCTCCGTGAAACCGAAGAAGAATATTGTCTGACTATGGATTTTTCATGATTTTTTGTCAGATATTCACAAAATTTAAAAATAATCTGCTGAAAAATTTTATATCCGGACTTGTTGACAAATTGAAAAAATTGTGATATAATAATAAAGCTGTCGGACGTGAGACGGTTGAAATTTTCGGAAATGTTTCTGGACTTCGGAAAATAAGTCTTCAGAAGTTTCTGAAAAATTTTTCAAAAAGGCCTTGACAAATCGGACAGGTTGTGTTATAATAATCAAGTCGCTTGTCGAAGTGACGGTCACATGAAAAAGTTTTTTGA
>JAIDQQ010000024.1 GCA_029062165.1 Ruminococcus sp. | reverse complement strand
AATTTTTTTCAAATCAGCCTGTCCACGTCCGACAGCTTTATTATTATAGCATACCTGTCGGATTTTGTCAAGTAAAAAATAGGCATCTCAACAGGCAATTTTTTGTTGATTCTGTCTTTTTTCCATGCGATTCCAACTTATGAAGCCATAAATATCATTAATCAGGAACATCAGAAAACACACGGTCACGGAAACATATGACGTATCATTCAGACATACAAGCCCCCACAGAATAACAAGTACAACGTCATTCAGGGCGTAGGCAAGCGAAAAATAAGCACTCCGGCGGAATGAAAGATATACGGCGTCGAAACTCGTCATAACCGAAAAAGTACTTATAATAAGATTAGCGGTATTGAAAAAATCAAGTATAAAATAGAATATTACCGTTACAATAACTGACATAGAAAGTATAAAAATAACTTCTTTTATCCGGACATGATTTACTTTTACTTCGTTTCCGTCGCCATACGGATTTTTTAACCAAGAAATCAGTGCGACAACTGCCATAGGAGCGGTCATGCCTAAGTACGTTATCATTTCGCCGTAATATGCACAGTTAAAAGATATTATGCCGTAAAGTATACTGAAAACAACCATTAAAAGCTGTCCGAAAGGATTACCCTTTGCACTGATAATTATTGCCGTAACGCCAATCAATGACGCCACAAGTGTTATGATACCGTCCTTACTGAATATCAGAAAAGAAATTATTATAACTGACATTGAAAAAAACCATAAAAACAGTTCTTTTTTTGTGAATCGGATGTTAAATTTTTTCATAATGTACCTCCAAAAAAAAGCACTTGTAATGTGTCTGCAAAGACCTGACGACACATCACAAATGCTTATGCATTTCCTACCCGGTGGCAGATTTATTAAATTTTCAGGGATTTAAAACTATAGTTGTCATATCAAAACTGCTGACAGTATCTGTATTGGCACTGTCCTGTTTCGTTGGATAACTCCCTTTATTTCGATTACTGTTGCTACTTGAAGCTACTACTGACTGTACCATATAATTATCAACATAGATTCTATAGGTTGTAACATCATGGTCATCAAAAATTCTGCTTAACTGTTTTGTGAAACTGTCTATAAAATCGGTATCACCTGATTTTGCACCAGTACTTCCGGTGGTACTCGCTGAATTTTCGTCCCAGTAGAAGTAAAACTCACCGTCTCCGATATTTTTATTTGCGTCTTCCATTTTACGCTCTCTGAAACGGTAATCCTGTACGATAGTCTGTGCGGCATTGAAAATAACTCGTGCATTATTATTCTGTTTCCGGATTTTTGAATGTGCAATCCAACTCATATAGGACGGTACAATAACAGCTATAAGAACACCTATAATTGCAATAACCACAACAAGTTCTATCAGGGTAAAACCTTTTAATTTTTTATTCATGCCGATAACCTCCAGTCTGTGAAAATATTATTTTTAATCTTCAGATTTAGCAATTTCTTTTTCGGTCATTACAATATTCAGAGCATCTGACGAACTTGTACATTTACTTTGGTAATCGTCCCAGTTTTTAGCGGTGAATACTGCCGGATACGTTCCATAATAATTTTTGCTTTTTATGCTTACGGCGACACACTCACCGGAATTTATATAATATGCTGCGTCTATCTTGTCTATTTCGTTGAAATATTCTTTCATAGCTTCACCGAAACCGTCCATAGCGTTTTCTTCTGAAGTGTATGTTCCGTTACTGATAGTATGTGAGCCGTCGGGAATAGATGATTCATAATAGTCAAGGTCATGGATATAAGCCGATAATGCCCTGTGGAACGTCGAAGCGGTGGAATTTGCCCCCTGAATCTTAGCTTTTTTCACGTAGCCGAGCATTGAGGGTACGAGAATAGAAGCCAGAACTCCTATTATTGCTATTACTACTATAAGTTCAATAAGGGTAAAACCTTTTAATTTTCTTTTCATAAAAACCCTCCGTTTCTGAAATATATTATAACATTATGTTCATAATTTGTCAAGAAAAAATAAATATTTATATCATTTAAACAAATCTATAGCCGACTGAAACTGAATATCACTGTCAGTGCAGATAATTTCCGACAGATAGTCCATAGCAATTTCAATATCGGGAGTTATGCCCACACCGTCGTAACACTGCCAGTTGCCGACGATATATTTTCCGGCGGTATATTTAAACTGTTCATTGTCCGAAAGATGTATAAATTCCTGAAAAGACCCTTTCCCCCGTGTCTGTGTGCCAATTATAGTCACATTGCCATCATATAACTGTTTCATAGCGGAAGTAAATATTTCAGCGGCACTGGCTGTTTTTTCGTTCACGAGAATAACAACATCTTTACTTGTTTTCTTTGAATTTCCGGCTATACGGCGTGTATTTGTTGTGCCGTCATAATAGTTCATTGTAACGAGATTTTCGACAGGTGTTAAAAAATTTCCCAGTACACTAATACTGTAGTCAGTCAATCCGCCGATATTCTGCCTTAAGTCGATAATAAAACCGTCGCATTCCGGTGTAGGATAGTCCCTGAAATAATGCGTGAAACCCTGAATACCGTCAAGAAAAAAATCATTGCTGTTAATATATACTATATTTTCAAATAACTGATATTTATTTGCAAAATCCGGCAGTTCCGAACTTCCTGACCCCTCATCTTCCTCATCTTCCGTACTATCTTTAAAATATGAAAAATATCTGTCGTCAGTCTGATAATAGCCATTGACGGCATTTTTTACAGCAATATCTTCATTTTCAGAAATCATATCTTTTTTGCCGTCGAGACTGTTTTCAATCTGTGTAAAAACGCCGAATTTTTCACCCAGTGCGAGAGCCTCTTTATTTTCGCCCTTACAGATAAAATAACCTGCTCCGAAACAAGCCACAAGCCCTAATATAGTGAGTACGTGTTTAGAATCGCTGTCCATTTGGTCACCTCTATAAATAATGCCTCTCCCGATACGAGAGAGGCATATATTTTAATTAATAATTCAGCTTATTCAGGAAAATCAGCCACCAGTTGCAGCGAATGGGTCTGTACCATTTGCTTTTGTTTCAGCCTTTCCAAGAGCCTCATCAAGTGAATCGGTTTTATGGTCTTTCCAGTTTTTAGCAGTATATATTGCCGGATAAGTACCGATATAATTACCACTCTGTATAGCAGCAGAAACACAAACACCGCCACTGAATCTAACTTTAGCCTTTGCTCCAAGTTTCTTGAAGTCATTGAAGAAAGTATTGATTGAATTAGCAATATCGTCTGCGTGTTCAGATATGTCAGCAGTTGTTACCTTTGAACCATCTAAATCACCGTCACTAATAGCTATATCTTCTTCGTCAAGGTCAGTTACAGCGGAGTTAGCAGCCTTAGCGAGTGTGGCAGCTGTGGAGTTAGCACCCTGAATCTTTGACTTTGTTACATAACCGAGCATTGAAGGAACGAGGATAGCAGCAAGAACACCGATGATAGCAATAACAACGATAAGTTCTATAAGGGTGAAACCCTTTTTAGTTGTTTTCATGATAGAAAACCTCCTTAATAAAATAATAATAGTCAGGATATACTGAAAGTTGTAATCCGTGCAAAATATAATGAAGAAATATGAATTACATACAATATCCGACTCTTTAATTTGTAATATTATTATAGCACTTTGTTCATAAAATGTCAATAGTTTCTTCAAAAAAAATTTTTTTCACGGTCAATTTTTACATACACGCACCAAAACGACGTTTTTTTTTGTATTTTTCGTCAATTTGCATAAAAAATTATGAATTGATTAAAAAATAAACGTAATAATTTATTCATATTATACATTAAGTAAAATGGCGGACAAAAACTGTCCGCCGGAAGTGATTACTGTTTTGGAGCTCCGCCCATTTGTGCAAGGAATCTGTAAAACTCCTGTTTGTCAAGACATTTTTCGAGAGCATCAACTTCGCCGATAACGCCGTTATGTACGAATTTAGCGAGTTCCATATCAAGAGCCTGCATTCCGAACTGTTTACCGGTCTGAATGGACGACTGTATGAGATGTATTTTATTATCACGAATCATAGCCGCAATAGCGTCGGTAACGTTAAGAATTTCCTGAACGGCAATACGTCCTGAACCGTCTTTTTTCGGGATAAGAGTCTGCGAGATAACGGCAACAAGGTTATTTGCCAACTGTGTTCTTATCTGATTCTGCTGATGTTCGGGGTAAACGTCGATAATACGGTTGATAGTATCGGAAGCACTGGTTGTATGAAGTGTACTCATAACAAGGTGACCGGTTTCGGCAGCGGTAACGGCAGCCTGAATAGTTTCAAAGTCACGCATTTCCCCGACGAGAATAATATCAGGGTCTTCACGGAGTGCGGCACGGAGAGCAAGTGCAAAACTTGGTACGTCGTCGCCTACTTCTCTCTGATTTATCATACAACGCTTATGTTCATGTACGTATTCTATCGGGTCTTCAACCGTTATGATATGTGCGCTTCTGCTTACGTTTATGAAGTCCATCATACCGGCGAGTGTAGTCGATTTACCTGAACCTGTAGGACCTGTAACAAGTATAAGTCCACGAGGACGCATAGCAAATTCCGAAAGTATCGGCGGTAACTGTAAGTCCTCAAGAGTAGGAATATCGTTACGGAGAAGACGTATAGCTATAGCCGGTTTGCCTTTCTGGAAATAGATGTTTACACGGTGTCTGTAACCGCTTCTTGTCTGGAAAGAGAAGTCGGTATCATGATGATTGTTTACACTTGTCTGTTGGGATTCTGTAGTCATCTGGTGAACGACGTCAAGAATTTCTTCCTCGTCCATTACCGGATATCGTGAACCCATTGTCCTTAACGAACCGTTCAGACGTACAACCGGTGTTATACCGTATGTAAAATGCAAGTCCGAACAGCCTAAAAGACGTACTTCGTCAAGTATTCTGTTGATTTCAATTACTCCCATTATTAAAAATCCTCCTTTATGTTATACTGAGAATGTAGTTCTTACAAGTTCGTCAATAGAAGTCTGTCCCGCTACAACCAGTTCAGCAGCGTTGTCACGGAGCAGTTTTGTACCGTTATTACGTGCGGCTTCTTCGATTTCTTCCTTACCACCACCGGCGGCGATAATCTGCGAAACTTTAGCGGTACAGTGTATGATTTCGTGAATAGCTGTTCTTCCTCTGTAACCGGTATTGTTACACTCCGCACAACCTACTGATTTATAAATCTGTATAGGGTGGTCAACGCCTATTAATTCGGCGTCTTCCTCACTGCATATTACGGGCTGTTTACACGCCGGACACAATACTTTTATAAGACGCTGTGCTATAACACCGATTAGCGACGTCGCAACCATATACGGTGCAACACCCATATCTACAAGACGTACAACTGTTGAAGCGGCGTCATTGGTATGAAGTGTGGACAGTACAAGGTGTCCGGTGATAGCGGCACGGATACCAATATCAGCAGTTTCGCTGTCACGCATCTCACCTATCATTACTATATCAGGGTCCTGACGGAGAATAGAACGTAACGCAGCCGCAAAAGTCATACCGGCTTTAACGTTTACCTGACACTGATTTATACCGTCAATGGCTTTTTCGACAGGGTCTTCAACTGTGATTACGTTTACATTAGGTTTAGCGAGTTCACCAAGTGCGGCGTAAAGAGTAGTAGTTTTACCTGAACCAGTAGGACCTGTAACGAGTATAACTCCGTGTGGTACTCTCAACATTGATTCAAAAAGCTGATAGTTATAATCAGACATACCAAGGTCAGTGATTTTACGTAATGCAATCTGACCGGTTGAAAGAATACGGATAACTATTTTTTCACCGTTTACCATAGGAAGTGAAGATACACGGACGTCAAGTGTAGTACCGTCAACAACCTGTGTGAAACGTCCGTCCTGTGGTACACGTTTTTCAGCGATATTCATTCCGCTTATGAGTTTAAGACGTGTAGCCAGTGCACTCTGTACGGCACTTGACATATTCATTAATTCGACAAGGTCACCGTTTACACGGATACGTATTCTTGTATATGTCTTGAACGGTTCAATGTGAATATCGGTAGCGTCCGCACGGTAGGAGTTTTCAATGATAGTAGTAGCAAGTTTAACGATAGGTGCGTTTTCTACTCTGTCATTGGACTCCTGGTCTTCCATACTACCATTGTCACCGCCGTTCATTGCGGTGATAGTGTCAACCACGCTGTCGACGTTCTGCATAGAATAGTTCTTACCGATAGCCTTATTGATAGCCGCTGTAGTGGCAAGAACCGGTTTACAGTCCATACCTGTTGCAACCTTGATTTCCTCGAATACAAGGAAGTTTACAGGGTCATTTGTAGCCACCGTAAGTCTTTTACCGTTAATTGCAATGGCAATTACAGTATGCTTTCTTGCGAGTGCTTCCGGTACTTTGTTGACAGCTTCTGAATTGATTTCGTATGAATCAAGGTCAACGTACTGAACCATCATTTTTCCGGCGAGTGCCTTAGTAAAATTCTGGTCAGACATGAAACCGAGTTCAACAACAATATCGCCGAACTTCTTTGAACCGCCTGATTCTTTCTGTGTCGCAAGAACCTGCATAAGCTGGTCTTGGTCAATAAGCCCCTGATTTACCAGATAATCGCCTATTCTCTCATTTCTCATAAAAAACCTCCGCTCTTGTTTATGTTAATCCACGTACCCATGTCAAGAGTACATAGGATAATATTTATAATTATCCAATAAACATTATAACAAATTTCAGCATAAATGTCAATAGAAAATATACCTGCTCCTTAAAGGAAAGTTATTAATATATAAAAACATTATTTTAAAATCCACTTGAATTTTTATGAAACTGTGATATAATAAATTATGTAACTATATTATTGTAAAGGAGGGAAAACAATGGGTGAATTTACCAATATGCTCCATGACGAATTTACTTCACCGCTTTTTACAATTCCGTTTTATATCGTGGTGTTTCTTCTGGGCATAAGCATAGGAAGTTTCCTGAACGTAGTAATTATAAGACTGCCACTCGGAGAATCGCTTATAAAACGCTCCTCGCACTGCATGACCTGCGGTACGAAAATAAGGGCAAGGGATTTAGTACCGGTATTCAGCTGGCTTGCACTTAAAGGAAAATGTCATAGCTGTGGCGAGAAGATTTCACCAAGATATCCGGTTGTCGAAAGCCTTAATGGTATTCTTTTTGTACTTACGTTCTGGGTACTCGATGCCAATGCTGAATCCATAATAACCTGTGTTCTTATGTCACTGCTTGTTGTAGTAGGGTTCATGGACTGGGACACTATGGAAATAGACGAAAGAATATTAGCTCTTATAGCCTTACTTTCTGTACCGTCGTATCTGTTTACTGACCAGTCTTCAATAGAAGAGAGAATAATCGGGGCATTGATAATAAGCGTACCATTTTTCATTATCGGGGAAGTAAGCCGTAGTTTCATAAAAAAGAAATTCGGCGAAGACTTCCGTGCTATTGAATTAGGTGATACTCTGCTTATGATTTCTGCCGGTGCTTATCTCGGAACAAAGGCTGTTATCGTTTCAGCATTATTCGGTATTGTAATAGCTGCCGTTGCGGGACTTATAAACAAAATGATTTCAGGCGAATCCAAATTTGCGTTCGGACCGTTTCTGTCAATCGGAATAGCAATCGGAGCTTTATGGGGTAACGACATTGCACAATGGTACATAGGACTTCTCACAGCACCAGTACAATAAAATAAAATCAGAAATAATTACAGGCAGCAGTATTGAAAACTACTGCCTGTTTTTTATTTCCTGAATCAGTTCGGAAGTGTATATATTATATATATATTGTTTCCGCCTGCTAAGTTGCCTGGGTCATAAATTCTGTATGAGTTTGGTTTAACAATTGGTTCATAATCCCATTTAGTATCTTTGACTGCAGCACCTGTTGCGTCCTTTTCGTCAACCGGAGTTGTAGGTGTATAATTAATAGTGCCGTTACCTATACCATTACGTCTTACAGGGCGGTTATTTAAACTTGTATTATAGCCGTCACAGAAACCGCTTTTCATGTTTACGAGTGCAAGAGTTGCATTAGATGACGAATATGGTGAACCAAAAACATGGTCTCCGTCGACAATATGGTGATACAGTGAATTTCCTGATACGTCTGTATCATTTTTATAGGTAACAAAACTGAATGAAAACATATTGTCATTAAATTGATAAGGTACAAGATTACCTGCTCCGTCGTCATGTTCAACAGGATTTATTCTGCCGAAATACTGGTCATCCCTTACCTTAGCCGGAAGTGCTGAAACATCTCCTGCTCCAATGGCATTTACAGTATTATAGCCGAGTGTCGCAAATACTGAATAGTCCTTGTAATATACGTCGTTTATAACAGGCTGGTCAAAGCTCGTCATAGTAACACTTGCCGGTGGTACAACAACAGGAATATCCCATAAATTAGTACTTGGATTCCAGTCATAATAAGTATAGCCAGCTTCAAAATTGAAAAGGCTTTCAGTAATCTTGCCACCATTGTCGTTATCAATTTTCATAAGGCGAACTTCACCTTTTATAGGATTATTACTGCTGTCAGCCTTATCCCTGAAATAGTAGTCTACAAAATTTGTAACAGCTTCTTTCTGACGTGATTCTTCTGTACCGGCGAGTACAAAAGGATTACCGCTTAAATCTGTTTCCTTGAGGTCACCATTATATACGTATACGGAACTTGCATAACGCAAAGTACTTTCAAAATAACGTTTTATGTTATCGACAGTAGCGGAGTTGGATTCCTGAAGCGACGCACCTTTCATCATACGGTTCACAGGATTCAGAAACTGCATAGCACCGAGCATGATTATTCCGAAAACTGCCATAACAACTACCAGTTCAACGAGTGTAAAACCCTTTGGATTTTTTTTGTTTTTCACGCTCACGCCTCCTTTAATTAGGAACATCAATAAATTTGAAATGTCCTCTGGTATTTCCTGAATAAATTTTTTCGTTGTCTGAATCCATTGTGCCTGTATCAGTAAGTTCGTCACTTGTGGAATAGAGTTTACCGGAAACGTCTACGGAAGTTCCGCCTGCTCTTCTTACGGTTATTTTAAAATCTTCGTCAATAAGTTTACCTCTGCCGTTGTTCTTATCCTTGTCACGACTTTCAGCCGCCGGACCTTCAACAGCTATTTTGTCTGTTCTTGCCTTGGTGTCCTTGCGATAGGTGTCAATAGTAACGCCGATAGTAGTCAGAAGAAGTGCCAGTACCGCCATTACGGCAATTGAAATTATAACTTCAACAAGGGTCATACCACGTTTTTTATGACGTGCTTTTTTATTATTTTCGTTATTCATTAAAGCACCTCCTTAAAAACCGTCATAGTACATTACAGTATATTCTGTACTCGTTGAAGAACTACTGCTACTGCTTGAAGAACTACCACTCTTAGGTGTATAAAGGAATATCCAGTCATTCTGCATAGAACCGTTTTCAACATTAAGAATACCGATTACACCGACAGTTCTCTGACCACCCTGTGCATTATGTACCGGTATACCGTCATAGTAAATCGTATTGCTTACATTTGTTGCATTACAGATATTGAATTCCATTCCGGGAGCTTCAATAGCAGCGGTAATAATAGTACCGGAGTTAGCAACATTAAAATGCGATTGCGATTGTATAGTACCGTCCGGATTATATACTGCTTCAGGTGAATAGACATTTATTTTCGGACACTGTGCAACTACTCCGCCGTCTGCACGGATAAGGTCATCATTTGTAACTATCTGGAATGTTGTATTGCTATCGAAATAATCCTTATATGTCTTTGTAATCATACTGCATCCAGTGAGGAAATTTGCAGTGTTTTCAACAAAAACATTGAGAGTACCACAACCGGCAGCAGAATCATCATAAATCAAATTATATCCACTGCCTGTAAGTGTAAAGTTATCAAGTTTTACCCACATATCATTTGTACTTCCCTTGATAACAATATCCTTACTGAATGAACCCTGTAATGTACAGCTTTGTGTTATTTCTGCCGGAAGATTACTTGATGTATAGACATTTGTGTTTACGTCTGCAAGATAGTTACCGTCAGCCGGAATATTCTTTACAGCTTCTTTAAAATTATAGTCAAGTTCGATTTCATCAACGGTTTTAAGAACTTTTGAATCTGCTATTTTTGCACTGTCATGACCGCCGTCAACGTCCTCAAATCCGAGAATTACAACTTTTTCTGCTTCACGTGGGAAAAGTTCGTTGTTATGAGTGGTCTTATAGAAATCAGTACCGGCTATATTTACACCGTTATGTTTAAAGCCAGCTGAATCATAAGTATCAGCCTCATTTGTTGTTGTTGTTCCGTCGTCTCTGTTTTCCCAGTAGGTTTCAAGATATTCTTTTGTTGCAGTACTTTCATCACCTATACTACTACTATCATGTATTTCTTCTAATACAAAGGATTTATCAACTTCTGCACCACCGAAATCATGGAAATTACCATCAATAATTCCATCACCATCGGTGTCTGTAAGTCCAAAATTAGTTATTGCCTCCGGTTTAAGCCATGCATAAGAAACAGAATAACTATACCATTCGTTTTCCTTAACTTTTATGTTTTTACCAAGTACACAATAACCTGCCGGTCTTTGTTTTTCCTCATAGAGTTCGTCAATGCCGTTCGATGCCATTTTCTTTGTTGAATTTATTTCGATTTTTGCACCTGTTGCATTGTCGGCACATATGCTGTGACCTGCTCCTACATTTATGTCTTCATTTGCAATAAGAGTACCGCCGACTACAACACTTCCGCCTACGTTAAGTCTTCCGTTTACAGTAAGGTCACCTTCTACAACGAGGTCACCGTCAATATCTGCACCACGACCGTTTCCGCCGTTTATTACAAGATTACCTTTTGTATAGAAGTTACCGGAAGTAACTGAACTAAGATATGTTTCAGTACCATTAACAACAGAACTGCTCCATGCGTGGAGAACAGGTGTAGAACCGCTTGAACCAAGATATGACGTCTTGTTTTTATCCTGACAATAAATATCAGCATATAAAGCAAGGTCTCCGTTAGGTGGTCCGCTGATTGAACCACAGAAAATATTAAGTGGAAGGTCAGCCGAACCAACCGGAAATCCTACAGTAAAGTCCATAAGTGAATCAACATAAATATACGGAATATCACTGAATTTTGCGATTTCCTGTTTATATTCAGCAGAAGTATTATTGTTTACTGTTTCGGAATATACTCTGAAATCGCTGTTTGTGAATACCATATTTCCCCATACTGACATACCTGAACCCTTTGTAGGAAAATAAAGTTCTGTCTTTGTTGTTACGTCAAGGCTACCGTTTATAACAGACGGAGCTTCAATAACAGTCGGGTTCGGGAATGCAAATTTTACAAGAATATCTGCATTTTCCGGATTATTAGGAATATAGTTTCCGTCTACATCCTGATAACCTGCCTGGTCTGTGTCCTTAAGATTGAGATAAAGTTTGTCGTCAAGGCTTACTATCTGACCGGTTGGCAGACTATAATCGCCATAATAATATCTGTTACCTTTATGCATACCGATACCAAGATATGTACCACCATATGAGGCAGTACCTACAGGTGTGGAAGCTGTGCCGACGGTTACGAAACCACCGCCACCACCACCGCCACCACTTGGCTGTGGTGGGTTCTTGACAGCATAGGCATTTACGGTTTTTGTCTCACCGCCGGAAGTAACATCGGCAGAAATCAATAATAAATCTCTTTCTTCCCATTCCTGAGACTTTGTATTATAGAACTGTTTTTTTCCGGCATATTCAACTCTTGCCTTGTCTACTTTTCCTATACCGGCTACTGATGCTTCCATATCAACATCAACATCAAAACCGTTTCCGGCTGTAAGACCAGCCATAGCTGTTCTGAAACTTTCGTCATCTTTTGCAGCTTTCAGAATACTGTCAATAGCAGCTCTTGCGGTATAGCTTGCCTGAGATGATGAGTATGATTTATGCGCCCTGTTGTTTGCAGCCGTCGCAAGTGCGAGGGTACTCGTAAGAAATATTATCAGGAGGGACATTACCGATACAACAGTAAGAAGTACCGCACCCCTGAAACTTCGTTTTTTATCAGTTTTCATAAATTTACCGCCTTTCAAATAACCAAGCGTGAATTATTCTTCGGTATTCGGCTTAGGCATATCGTAAACTGAATATAAGCTGATTACAAGTTGTATTGATGATGTATTTGCGTCGTCTATAGTGAGTGCTTCGGGAGCCTGTGCCGGTTCAGGAGTTTCGGTTTCTGTACCTGCATTTTCGTCCGGAGTAGTTTCTTCTTCCGGCTGGTCTGCATTTTCGTCCGGATTTGTTTCAGGCTGGTCAGTATTTTCGTCTGGAGTTGTTTCTTCTTCAACTGGTGTCTGTACACTTCCGCCTTCTTTTTCGAGTTTATCTGCACCGAATGAATAATCTTCAATTCTTACCTGATTTACTATAACTGTCTTTTTAAGGTCTTCAATAGCTTTAAGGTAATTCCAGAGAGCTTCTCTTGTACCTGTAACTTTCACGCCGTACTGTGATTGTATAATTGTTTCAACATTACGCTGTGAAAGAGAATTACTTTCAGCATTGTCTTTGGCGTCCTGTTCAGCGTAATCGCCGTTAAGGTCTGCCAAATCACGCATACTTTGTGAGGGCATTCCGTCTGATTCAAGATAGTAATAATCAATTGTCGATTCCTTGTTTGCGGATATTTCAAGATTATCAATACGTACTCCGCATTCTTCTGCATAGTGTTGCATATACTGGTCAACTTCCATAGCTGTATCAATTTCTGAAAGCGGGATAAAATCTTCAATGAGTTTGCTTGTTTCTTCGTATGTATCGTCAATGTTGTTTTTAAGAGGTTCAATTCTTGCAATTCTTGCTTCAAGGTCTGCCTGTTCTTCCTGTTTTTCAATAAGTAAAGCCTCGTCTTCCTTTATTTCCTCGTTCTTAGGTTTGATAAGACCGACGAAACCGGCAATTGCAATGACAACCGCAAGCAGAATACCAAGTATTACCTTGTCTCTGTAATTCAATTTCATTTTAAATCAGCCTCCTTATTCTGCTGTTACTTCTTCGGATTCAGTTTCTTCTTCAGGGTGATAAGCACTTTGTTCACCGGCTACTCTTAAAGTTACGTCAAATTCAACATAAGTTACCGGTTCAGCTTCCTGACTTTCAGCACGTACTGTAAGACGGTAACCACTGTATCCGGCATTTTCAAAAACGCCCTCCGAAAGTAATCTGTTAAGGAATTCAACCGGAAGTTCTTCATAAGCACCGTCATTTGCTATATATTCAACACTGAAAGAAAATGTACCGTCGGAATAATCGGGAGATTTTACTTTTGCACCTGATACGCCGAGTTCTTCTGCTGTATCAGAAAGAACCTGCTCAACGAGGTCATATTTTTCGCCGTCTATGACAGGCTGTGAATAGAAAGCGTCATGGGCATTTAACATCATTGTGTTATATGCGTCGACTTTTTCCTTGATTTCTTCAAGCCTTGTAAGATATTTGATTTTATTTGCTGTGTCGGGATTGTCTATAAAGTCCTGACATACCTGAATATCGTCCTGAATACCGTTATCCTTTACTGTGAGAATACCCCATATACCGAGTACGGCTACAGCAGCCACGGCAATAGCAATAAGCATTACAATATCACCGGCTTTTTCGTTTCCGCCACCTTTACTTCTTACAACGGAACTGAAATCACCTTCAAGGAGGTTGATTTTTTCCATGTCCTTATCACGTCTGAACATAGCACCGATAGCATTTGCATACCATGAAAATTCAAGACTTTCTGAACCATATATCATACCAGGTACTTTTATAAGACTTGTTTTAAGGTCAAGTTTTTCAAGTTCGTCAGTAAGTCTTACATAGTCGTGAGTATCGCCATAGAATACGATATTTTCAATAGTCTCACCGGTGTTACGGCTTCTGTGGAACTGCAACATACGGAAGATATTTTCATTTACAGCTTCAAAAACATAGTCTTCCGAATAATCATAATCAGCAGGGTCTATCGAAGCGAAACGTGAGAATGAAAGCTGATTTGCTTCATACAGGTTGAGCGAAACGAAGTTATTGTCAATCTGTACTGCAAGCAACGGCATTTTTGACTGTATGTTTGTATCGGCAAGAAGTACTTTTGTTATACAGTTACAGCCTATCATAACAGATTTAAGGGAAATACCAAGGTATTTAAACACTTCCCTGTAACTGTTCACGATTTCATAGGGGCAGGCTGTGGCGAGTACCTTATATGTGTCGTCGCTTTCGCCGTCTCCTACTATAGTATATGAAACACTGTATATATCGTCAAGACTTAATTCGGCAAGTAACTGTTGTTTAACAGTTTTCTGCATTTCGGTGAGTTTCACCTTAGGAACATTGAGTTCCTTGAAAATGTTGAGGTTTGAGGAAATACTTACAATAGCCTCTTTGTCGGGCATTCCGTTCTTTTTGATAACGCCGTTTATAAGAGTAGCAACATTCGGAATATCCTTGATATGACCGTTGACAATAAGTTCTTCTTCAACGTCGAGAGATGCGGCTTTGGTGATTCTGATTTTGTTGCCTGATTCCGAAGCTTTGACTATTCGTATATTTCTGTCAGTAATATCAAATGAAAGCATTTATTTTCCACCTTTCGTGAATTATTCGTTTTCGATAGAATCGAATGAACCGTAGAGAGCAGGATATATACCACATACAACAAGACCGATAATTACAGCCATGAATATAAGCAGTAAAGGCTCTACCATACTTACAAGACGTTGTACAGCGGCATCAGATTCTTCTTCATAGTAGTCAGAAGTCTTCTCAAGAATAGAGTCAAGCGCACCTGATTCTTCGCCGACGTAAAGAATAGAACAGAACATATTTTCAAAAATTTCAGACCTTGTGATAGCATTTGAAAGTGTTTCGCCCTGTTTTACCTCGTCGACTACTTCAAGGAACTTTTCGTCAATGTAGGAGTTTCCGAGAACTGCCGACGCTCTTTCAAGACATTCAACCATAGGAATACCGCTTGAATAGAGTGAAGAAAGTGTACGTGCAAAACGTCCGGTATAGATTTTTGTCATAAGAGGACCGAACCCCGGACCTTTAATAAGTAGTCGGTCTACTTTTACCCTTAAATGCGGTACTTTCAGTGCGTACTGTATACCGAAGAAGAGTACTGCCACAACTGCAATGATTATATACCACCTGTTGATGATAACATCTGAAATACCGGCAACAAATTTTGTAAGTGCGGGCATATCGTCGGGGTCTTCATACATGGCTATAAATGTAGGCATGATAAAGGCAAACAGGAAGATAACAATAACTACACAAAGTATAAGAAGTATCATAGGATACATCATAGCACTTTTGACAGTATTTTTCAGTTTGCCTTCCTTGTTGTAATGGTCTGCCATACGGGTCATGATTACGTCAAGTGAACCACTGCTTTCACCTGCTCCTACCATTGAAATCAGGAAGTCCGGAAATGAGCCTGCGTGCATTTCGAGAGCGGAAGAAAAAGATTCACCTTTCTGGACGTTTTCATAGATGTCCTGCCAGATAGCTTTACCTTTTTCGTTTTCCTGTTCTTTGGTGAGAATGTCGATTGCCTTTACAAGTGTAAGACCGGAAGTAAGCATAGCACTCAGCTGACGACAGTTGAATGTAAGCTCTTTGGTATTGAACTTGTAAATAGATTTTGTGTTGGTTGAATCGCTTTCCTTAAAGTCTTTTACGTAGAGACCTCTTTCTTTAGCCTTTTCAAGAAATTCCTGTTCATTTTCAGCGTTCATAACGCCTTTCTGCTGTCTGCCACGTGCGTCCTGTGCGACATAGGAAAAACTCTTCATAGAACCACCTCCGTAGATAAATTTTATAGGTTATGGATAATATGCCACCTTAATAATAACAATTATAACATCTTAAAAGTTATTTTTCAATCGTTTTTTTGACATAAATAATCATTCATTTTTTATTAATATTCAACAATTTTATACTTACAGTAATATATATTATATAAAAAAATAATTATTCTACAAAAAATCAATAAATAAAGGTAACACAGATAAGCAAAATGTGAAGTGCTTACAGGCATACACTCCGCATTGTTAAACTTATACAAATATTATAACACGTTGATTAGAGAATTGCAATATTTTATATCGAATTTGCAGAAATTTTTATATATTTGTTAATTACGACAAATTTTTTTATTATTTATTTGTCATAATGACGTTTATTAAACATCAAACCGCATATATCAGAGAGTTATTTTTTCGCCGTCGTGTGAAACAGTAACTTCCGGAAAAATTTCACGGAGCGTATCATAATATATTTCCGGTTCAGATTCCGCCGGACTGTAATGTGTAAGCCATAGTTTTTTTACGTCCGCCACCGAAGCTATATTACAGGCATCCTGCATAAGCATATGTCCCTTATCGTTCATAGACTGTTTTTTTGTCATATCGCCGTACATACCCTCACATATGAACAGGTCAGAATTTCTTGCGAAATCCGTTATTTCCGGTATGGGTAATGTATCGGTAATATATGTTACAGTAACAGGCGGTCTGTTTTCCCTTACGACATCTTCCGGTGTGAAAGTCCGTCCGTCGTCGAGAGTAACCGACGTACCACTGTGAAGTATTTTCCAGTACTTAACCGGAATATCAAGACTTTTTGCCTTATCGGGTGCGAATACAGGTTTTCTTGAAAGTGTAAGCCGATAGCCTATACAGTTTACGCTATGTGCAAGCGGTATAGTAGAAATCATAAGCATTGAATCTATTTTATCCGCCGTGAAATCCGTCGGGGTTTTGTCCGGAAGAATATGTATATTAACTTCATACGGTAACATACCGCATACGGATATAAGATTTTTTATCATATTCACGGCACTCTCCGGAACGTATATATCAAGAGGTTCTGTACGTGAACAGTTTCCTATTGACAGAAGTAAGCCAGGAAGTCCGGTTATGTGGTCTGCGTGACTATGAGTTATCAGGATAACTTCTATACGGCTGATTTTGATTCCGTGCTGTGCGAGTGCAACCTGTGTACACTCACCGCAATCTATAAGTATAGCTTTTCCGTTGTATTCCGCATAAAGACTTGTAAGAAATCTGTTCTTTAATGGTAGCATACCGCCTGTACCGGCAAGACATATTTCAGGCATATTTATTCTCCTTTCGTTATGAAAAAATTAATACTTCTTAATTATATCATATTTATTAATAAAAATCAATATAAAAATTCATAAATTTATCACAAAACAAAAACGACTGTTTTAAAAAAACAGTCGCTTATTTTGTTTGAAAATATATTACTGCTTTCCGAGAATTGTACGGAGTGCAACACCGACATCAAGCTGAAGTACCGGAATTTCACCGAGAACATACATTCTAAGAAATTCAACGTCCATAGCAGTTACCGCACCATCAACGACTATATCAGCACTTGCAACCTGGTCTGTATTAAGTCTCTCATCACCATTGAGGTATCTTTCAAGAAGAACAACGTCAAATATATCAACTGCACCGTCGCCATTGATATCGCCGTTCGATACTGGTGTTATATGAAGACCGGCAGGGTCATAAACAAGGTTAGTATCTCTGAAAACAGGGAACTCTTCCATAATTTTCGGGTCATTGTTCTGAATACCCTCGTATATATCGTCAGGAAGTCTTATAAACATCTGTTCCCAGTACCAGCCGTGGTCACTGTTCGGGTCATAAGCAACACCGGCACTCATGTACTGCATATCAGGATTCATCATAGCAGCCCAGTGTTTCGGAGAGTTCTGCCACTGCATGAAAGTAGCTTCCACAGTATCCATACCGTTAGCGAGATTTTCATAGGCAAATTCCCACGGAATCATATTATCATCAATTACAGTATCAAAATTTTCTTCATTACCGTCCCATGACGGTCTTTTATGACTGAAACTGAATATTGATTCCCTTGCACGTATCTGTGAGGAATCATTCAAAAAACTGATTGTAAGCAACGGTTTGAGACCAGCATCTGTTCTGGCATTGTTTACGAGTATCATAAGTTCATTAGCCATTTCTTTATAATCTGGTTCAATACTTCCCGAAGACGTAACCGGCACGCTTGCACATACAGCCGATACCATCATTGCAACGAATGTTGAAATTATTCTTTTAGTATAATTTAATTTAGCTTTCATAAAACGCACCTCCGAAACTGTTTTTTAAGTTGTCTATATTATACTGTGTTTTCACTGAAAAGTAAAGTACTTTTTTTGAAGTTTGGTAATTTTTGACAAGTAATTTCAGCATTTTGCACAAATAAAAAAATACAGATAGTATAATATATTTTGTCTTATCCGATATTTTATAAAAATTCCGCATGAAATCAATAAAAAATCCGGACAGCCCTTTTAAAACTGTCCGGAATATATTTAGCCTTTCAACTCAACACGTCTTATTTTTCCGCTGATAGTTTTCGGGAGTTCGTCTCTGAACTCGACTATACGAGGGTACTTATAAGGAGCAGTATGTTTCTTTACGTAATTCTGAATTTCCTTTTTAAGTTCGTCCGTTCCGACAGTTCCTTTCGTAAGTACTATTGAAGCCTTTACAACCTGTCCACGTACTGGGTCGGGTGCGGCACTTACGCCTACTTCAACGACGTATGGTAATTCCATGATAACGCTTTCTATTTCAAACGGTCCTATTCTGTAGCCGGAAGATTTTATAACATCGTCGACACGTCCTACGTACCAGAAATAACCGTCTTCGTCACGCCATGCAGTATCGCCTGTGTGATACATACCATCATACCATACTTCTTTCGTTTTTTCTTCGTCACGGTAGTATTCCATGAACAGTCCGCACGGAGCTTTTTCGCCGACTTTTATGACGATTTCACCAGTCTCACCGGTCTTTACGCTGTTACCGTCAGGGTCAACAATGTCGATATCATAGAGTACACTCGGTTTACCCATTGAACCAGGTTTAGCGGTCATGCCGACAAAATTTCCGATAGCTAAAGTTGTTTCAGTCTGTCCGAAGCCCTCCATAAGTTTTATACCGGTAGCCTTTAAGAACTGGTTATATACTTCCGGATTGAGTGCCTCACCGGCGACTGTAGCATACTTTACTGACGACAGGTCAAATTTAGACAGGTCTTCTTTTATGAAGAATCTGTACATTGTAGGCGGTGCGCAGAAAGTAGTTATATTATACTTCTTGAAAAGCGGAAGTATTTTATTTGCGTCAAATTTATTGAAATCGTAAACGAATATACAAGTTTCGCTCATCCACTGACCGTACAGCTTACCCCACAGAGCCTTACCCCAGCCGGTATCGGAAATTGTAAGATGTATACCGTCAGGGTCAACGTTATGCCAGTAACGTGCAGTAATGAAATGTCCGAGTGCGTACTTATGACTATGCATAGCAATTTTCGGATAACCAGTAGTACCGGAAGTAAAGAACATAAGCATAGGTTCGCTACCACAGGAAAGTAATTCAGGGTCTGTAGGACGTTCAAAGACATCACTGAACGAATACATTTCCTTGTCGAAAGAAGCCCAGCCGTCACGGTCACCGTTGGCGACAATTTTCAATATATCCATACCACATTCTTCTATAGCGAGTTCAGCCTGATATGTGGCATCATTTTCGGCGGTACATACTATTGCTTTAACGTCGGCAGCCTTGAAACGATATGTGAAATCATGCTGTACAAGCTGGTGTGTAGCCGGAATTACAATAGCTCCGATTTTATGAAGTGCTATTATCGAAAACCAGAACTGATAATGTCTTTTCAGTACCAACATTACAGTATCGCCTTTCTTTATGCCTTTCGACAGGAAGTAATTAGCTGTCATATTGGAATACTTTTTCATTTCCGCAAATGTGAATCTTTTTTCTTCCATATCGTCGGAAACATATATCAATGCTGTTTTGTCCGGAGTTTTTTCAGCGAGTTTGTCCACAATATCGAAACCAAAATTGAAAGTCTCCTCATTGGTGAACGTTATCTTACTTAACGCACCGTTTTCGTCTGTTTCGGTCTGTACGAATTTATCAATAACAGGATTCTGAACATTTGCGAGGTCAAAATTAGTAACTCCAGGGAGTATAACAGGGTCAAGATTCTGTAAAGCATTATGTGGCTGATTTACTCCGAATACTACCGCATAGAATTTACAGTCTTTACCACCTACTGCCCATTCGTCGTGAGGCTCACCGCTGTCGTAGTAAATGGAATCGCCTTCGTTAAGAATTTCTTCATTGTCACCTATTCTTACTTTCAGTTGACCGCTTACGACAATATCGAGTTCCTGACCTTCATGTGTATGTGGGTGCGGTACTCTGTACTGTTCGTCAACGTATGGGATAGTAACAAGAAACGGTTCGCCGATTTTGTTTCTGAAATTAGGGGCAAGTCGCATATATGAAAGACCTTTACGGCGTATAATCGGCAGACCGCCCCCCTTACGTGTTATGTCGTAACTGTAAATTTTCGGGCTTTCACCTTCCATAAGGTCAGTGATTTCAACGCCTGTAGCGTTAGCGAATTTATAGATAAATGTGAAGCTGAAATCTTTAGCACCACCCTCATAGGCGAGGTACTCATATACGGAAACACCTGTTTTTTCAGCCATTTCTTCGGAAGTCAGACCTACTGACTCACGAACGGCTTTAATACGTTGTGCTACCTCTCTTATCTTAAATTCGGGATTGATGGAATTGCTCACAGTCAGCCTGCTCCTTTCTTTTAAAATAATCGTATTAATCATGTACCGGATAGTCGGCACTTATCAAATTATACCATTAATAATTTAATTTGTCAATAGATTATTGTTATTTTTTTACAGTCTGACTGTGAAAATTTTTTCTGATTAAACAAGTTTTATATTATAGCATTTCAACCAGTGGTCAAGTTGCAGGAAAAATGCTATAGTCTGTGGGAGATTCATTAACTGACCGTACCATTGTACATAGTCTTCATGACGTGTCAGTTTTTCGAGTTCCTCACGCTTTACGAGTTCAAACAGTATGTTATTCTTTTCTTCGAGGACGGCTTTTAATTTTTCGGTCACAGCGTCGAGGAACGCCGGATTATGTGTTTTCGGGTACGGTGACTTCTTACGCCATAAGACTTTATCCGGCAACCATTCTTTCATAGCCTCACGGAGTAAACCTTTTTCCCTGCCCTGATAGTCCTTGTACTCCCACGGTACATTATATAAATATTCCGCTATTCTGTAATCACAGAACGGTACACGGACTTCAAGACCGCTGTACATACTCATTCTGTCCTTACGGTCAAGAAGTGTCTGCATAAACCAGTCAAAATTTAACTGTGTCATTTCACGCATACGGTATTCAAGCGGACTGTCTGACGGTAATTTCATAGCATAGTCGGCTGTTTTCCGGTACGCACTATAGACATATTCTTCAGCATTTATTTTTTCCGAATAATATTCACTAAGAAAATTCTTTCTGTATGCGGTACTCTGTGCCCACGGGAAACCGTCTGTCATTCTGATATCCTTATCCCTGTACCACGGATAACCTCCGAAAATTTCGTCGGCACACTCACCTGATAATGCTACAGTACCGTATTTCTTTATCTCCCGACAGAATATAAGTAATGATGCGTCAACATCTGCCATTCCCGGAAGTCCTCTCGCTTCCGTAGCATCGTACAAGGCGTTTACCAGCTCCGGAGTATCTACAACTGTCCAGTGATGGTTTGTACCGAGATATTCCGCCATACATTGAATGTATTCAGGGTCACTGTTCGGTTGGAAATGGCTTTTCTGAAAATATTTGTCATTGTCACGGTAGTCTATTGAAAATGTATCGAGAATTTTTCCGTGTTTTTTCATTTCCGTACTCGCTACCGACGATATTAAACTTGAATCAAGTCCGCCGGAAAGAAAAGTACATACAGGAACATCTGAAACAAGCTGTCTGCGAATCGAATCGAGAACAAGTTCACGGACGTGTTCAGCAGTCTGTTCAAACGTTTCGTGTAGTTCGTATGCTTTAAGTCTCCAGTACTGGTGAAGTTGCAGTCCGTCCGCCGTATAGTATCCGCACCAACCTGCTTTTACTTCTTTGATACCTCTTATCACGCCACACGACGCTGTACGTCCAGGAGCCATTAAAATTAATTCCGATACTCCCTGTGAATCTATTTCGTGTGGTACATCGGGGTGTTGCAGAAGTGCCGGTATCTCCGAGGCAAAAATAAATTTATTGTCGTTCATGTAGTAGAAAAAAGGCTTTACACCTATTCTGTCACGAGCCATAAAAAGTCTGTGTTTGTTTTCGTCGTATACCGCAAAGGCATATATACCATTAAACCTATCGAGACACTTTTCACCCCATTTTACGAAACTTTTCAACACTACTTCCGTATCGGAATGCGTATCAAATTCAAAGTCTTTTTCCAACTCCTTACGGATTTCAGCGGTGTTATAGAGTTCACCGTTATAGACTATCGTATATTTTCCGTATGACATCGGCTGTCTGCCGTTCAGAACGTCTATGACCGCAAGTCGCGTATGGATAAGGGCGGATTCTTTAGTAAGTACAATGCCCCTCTGGTCAGGACCTCTGCGGAGAAGTGCGTGTTGCATATTCTCGTAGATTTTCATATCTTCACGCATATCTTCCTTAAAGCTGATAGCTCCGGCGATTCCGCACATAAAAAAACAACCTCCTTTTGTGGTTTGTATATTATATGCGGTAAATCGTCGGTATGATACTATTTTATTTTCTTTAACTCTGCCAATGCAACATAATGTTTGATTTCAAAACTATCGGGAGCAATTTCAGAAAGCAAATTCATATGTTCCGATTCCCATGCAGAAATTTCACTTTCCGTAAGAGAAGCACCAATTCCCCGACATGATTTCATTCTGCCGTGCCAGCTTTCACGAGTAAACGGTACGTTCAGACAATATTCTTCATGATAGACAAGCTGGAATTTTTCATTATAGCAATCCGGTATGAATACAGGGTGAATTTTTTCACCTGCTCCGCTCCATGTGGGATTGTATTTAAGTACAAGTTTTTCACTTGCTCCGGCGATTCTGTCCTCATACGGCAACCACGCCATATATAATATCAGAATACTTCCGTCTGGTTTAAGGATATTATAAAGTTCCGGCATAATTTTTGAGTGGTCAAAATACCAGAAACACTGACACGCTGTAATAACATCAAACGAATCACAAGGGAATTTTATATCTTCTACTGCCTGTGCGTAATATTTAATATCCATGTCTGCCGAAAGTATTTCCGCCTGTTCTATCTGATTTTCAGAAATATCTATACCAGTCCATTCAGCACCATAACGATACATATTTCTTGGAAGTACACCCGTTCCCGTACCTAAATCAAGTACTTTCTGACCTTTTATACATAAATTTCTTTCAAGTATACTGTCATAAAATTTCTGTGGGTAAATATCACGGAATTTAGCGTAATCTTCTGAAGTTCTCCCGAAATCGAAAGATTTTCCGCCGTCTATATTTTTATTTTTAATATACATTTTCCTGCTCCTTATATAAATTTAACATACCAAATCCGAAAAAAGCAGTTTCCGGTTACAAAAACTGCTTTATTTTTCAGATTACTTGTTTATTTTCATGGAAATATCAAAGCACTTGACAGAATGTGTCAACGCACCGAGGGAAATTATATCAACACCGGTTTCCGCTACTGTACGGATATTTTCAGCGGTAACATTTCCGGAAGCCTCCAGTAAAGCACGTCCGGCGGTAATATCGACAGCCTGTTTCATATCGTCATATGACATATTGTCAAGCATGATTATCTCTACTTTATTGTCGAGAGCCTCTTTTAATTCGTCGAGTGTACGGACTTCTACTTCAATCTTTACCGTATGACCTATCTTTTCACGAAGTGCGGTAACAGCCGGAGTTATACCGCCGTATGCGTCTATGTGATTGTCTTTCAGCATGGCACAGTCGGAAAGGTTAAAGCGGTGATTTTTTCCGCCACCTACCGTAACGGCGTACTTCTGTAAAGCACGTAAGCCAGGGAGAGTTTTTCGTGTATCGGTAACAGATGCTTTCGTACCGGCTACCAGCTCCACACACTTATTAGTAGCGGTTGCGATACCTGACATATGTTGTAAAAGATTCAGAGCAGTTCTCTCACCTTTTAAAAGTGTAAGCGTACTGCCATTCATACGTGCGATAATATCGCCTTTATTTACTTTAGTACCGTCTTTAATGAGAATCTGAAAATCAACGTCACCGCCTGCGAGGTCAAAAACACGTCTGGCGACTTCTATTCCGCATACAACGCCGGAATCCTTTGCGACGTAATAAGCGGAACTCCTATGGTCTTCGGGTATCAGATTATCTGCGGAAGCATCGATATAATTTATGTCTTCCATGAGAGCAGTTGTAATTATATTATCAACATAACACTGTAATAATTTCATTGTTTAAAGTCCTTTCATTTATTTGTATAACGAATCAATTTCAAGATATTCTTCAAGAGTAAGTCCGGAACAGTATAATTTCCTTGCAACGTCCGTACCGACGTATCGTATATGCCACGGTTCGTATTTATAACCTGTAATATGTTGTTTATCTTTCGGATAGCGTATTATAAAACCGAATTTCCATGAATTTTCCGCAAGCCATACAGCTTCGGGAGTACCGTCAAAAGAATCGTCAGCAGTATTGACATCCATAGCCATACCGGATTGATGTTCCGAAAAACCTGCTCTTGCGGAAAAAATATCCGCTACTTCCTGACCATACACCGAAACATAATCATTATACAAATTGTTCTGATACTCATATGAACGGAATCCGGAATATATACAAAGACATATACCGTTTTTCCTTGCACAACAGGACATCTTCCGGAATGCTTTCAGAGTATCGGCAGTCAGACCTTTCGGGTTATAGGTTTCCGGTAACGGATAACTTTTATTCACGACGAGAATATTATTTACATAAGTAACGCCGTTTATATTACATATACGCATATATATCACCTCATACCAATATATGAGGATAATATATATATCGTGAAAATATTTTACTGCATCACTTCGCCGAGGATTATATATGCTACTGTAACTATCGACTTTGCAAGGATATAATCAGTATCAACAACATATCCGGAGTTGAGCAGGTCATCACGCATTTCCTTTATGCGTTTAAAGCCCTCTGTAGCCTCTTTCTTGTCGGGGATTACAAAATGACTTCTCTGCATTATACGACGTGTTTCAGTACGGAAACCTTTAGGCATATGTTTACCGTCAAGATGTGCGTCAAATTCAGCGGTTTCAAAGTCTTCCGGAACACTGTCAAGACGTGATTTTATGCACTCCGTGGCGTGACGTGAAAATACAAGAGCTTCCAAAAGTGAATTACTTGCGAGACGGTTACTACCGTGTACGCCGGTATGCGAACACTCACCGCAGGCGAAAAGATTACGTAAACTTGTTTCAGCATTATTGTCAACGTCGATACCACCCATTAAGTAATGCTGACACGGGAAAATCGGCACAGGTTCTTTAGTGAGGTCAAAACCTTGTTTTAACAAGTTTTCGTAAATCATGGGGAATCTCTTTTTAAGAAATTCGCTGTCCTTGTAGCTTATGTCAAGGAAAAATTCCGTAGAGTTCTGTTTTCTTGATTCGAGTACTATAGCGTGCGAAACAACATCTCTCGGAGCTAATTCAAGTCTTTCGTCGTAATTCTGCATGAAACGTTCCTTATGGCAGTTCAGGAGATACGCACCCTCACCACGTACAGCTTCGGAAATAAGGAAACATTCACGAGTTGCCCTGTTGTTGAAAGCTGTCGGGTGAAACTGTACATAACTTAAGTTCTTGATTTTCGCACCCATTTCGTAGGCGAATGTTATACCATCACCGGTAGCAATAGCGGAATTGGTTGTAAATTCGTAAACACGTCCGATACCACCGGTAGCGAGTATCATGAAGTGACAGTTATAAGTGTGATAACCGTCATCATTTTTCATGAATGCGGAATAGCCTGTGGAAGTTTTTTTAGTACCGCATATGATAGTATTTTCAAGTATCGTAACATTTTCGAGTTTCTGAACATTTTTCAGTAATGTGGAAGTTATTTCCTTGCCGGTAGCGTCGGCATGGTGGAAGATACGGTGATGACTGTGTCCGCCCTCAAGTGTACGGTGATATGTGCCGTCGGGGTTTTTGTCGAAATCAACACCGAGGTCAATAATATGCTGTAAATCCTGTGAAGCCTCACTCACGAGGGTATGAACAGCATCTACATTATTTTTGAAGCCTCCGGCTATGAGAGTATCATTCTGGTGATACTGGATATTATCGGTAGGTGAGTTGTAAACTCCGGCGATACCGCCCTGTGCAAGCGAAGAGTTACAGAGACTAAGTTCACGCTTGCATACGATAAGCACACGTAATGACGACGGCAGATTTATTGCCGAATAGAGACCAGCCGCACCACAACCGGCTATGATTACATCATAATTAAAATTCATGTTTCAGCACGTCCTTTTAAAAAAATATGGTACTTAAATATTATATCACAAAATTTTCATAATGTCACTACTTATTGAAATATTTTTCCTGAATTTATACCGGAGAATTTTTAATTAAAAATTTTAATATTTTATCTGTAGACACCAAACCATACATATTATATAATGTATATACTATAAAAAAACTGGAGGAATATTTATCCGTACACTGATAGAAAATTACAGAAAAAGTCATATACTTATAATGGAGCGTATAAAGTTTCTTACAAAACTTAAAAACACAAAAAATTTACCCGACGAGGAAAATATTGCACAACGTATAAAACTACTGTACACTGAAAAATCTGAACTTGAAGAAATTACAGAACACCTTGAAAAGTACGTGGAAAGGGTTGAAAAACGTGACAAGGCGTAAAAGATATTACGATAAAACCATAGGTGCAATTGACGAAAATATCCGTGCCATAATAGAAACCCGAAGCAATGAAAGTTCAGTAGCCAGACTGAAAAGAATTTTGTTAAATGTTATTAATAATGAACTTACACCGAGACAAAAGGAAATTATTATGTTATACTATTTCAAGGGGCTTGATACAGTGACTATCGCAAAAATGTACGGAGTAACTCCGCAGGCGGTATCGGCTATGATGTCCCGAGCAAGAAAAAGAATGTACAGAATAATGAAATACTGTCTTTAAAGAGGTAAATAAATATGAATCCAAGATTACAATATCTGCGTGAAAAGACTTCCAGACTTACGGAATCTTCCGGTGTATACATCATGAAAGACCACGACGGAAATATTATATATATCGGAAAAGCAAAGAATCTTCACCGACGTGTAAGCAGTTACTTCAGGGAAAATGCTGACCATACACCGAAAGTTTCGGCTATGGTATCGAATGTCAGTGACTATGATTTCATAGTCACCGACAGCGAATACGAAGCGTTATTACTTGAATGCAGTCTGATAAAACAGCATAAGCCTAAATATAACATACTCCTGAAAGATGACAAAGGTTATCACTATATCCGCATTTCAGATGACGAATACCCACGCATTACCGCTGAAAAAAATACTCTGCAATCCGGAAAGTATTCAGACCCTTATACAAGCGGATTCGTCGCAAAGGAAACTGTCGACGAAGTAAACCGTATTTTCAGACTGCCGACTTGTAACAGAAAATTTCCGCAGGATTTTGGTAAAAACCGTCCGTGTCTGAACTATCATATAAAAAACTGTATGGGTGTATGTACCGGAAAAATTTCACATGAAGAATACGTCGGAATCATAAAACAGGCGGAAAATTTCATGAAAAAAGGCAGTAAAGAAGCACTAAGGCATATGGAAGAAGAAATGAACAAGGCATCTGAAAATCTCGACTTTGAAAAGGCTATTGTACTCCGTGACAGGATAGACTATATAAAAAAATCGTATGAAAAACAGAAAATCATAAATAATACAGTGGAAAATGCTGATATTATAGGTATTGCACAATTTTATGACGGCATTTATATTTCTGTTTTAATGTATCGTAACAACAGGCTTTATGACAAAACAGTAATTGAATTTCAATATAACAGTGATGATGATATACTGACATCTTTCATAATGCAGTACTATTATAACAGAAATGATATTCCGGAACTGATTATTACTGAAACTCTTCCGGAAGACCACGAACTCATACAGAAAATGCTTTCTGAACAGTCCGGACGGAAAATAACTATAAATACCGCAAAACGTGGGAATCAGTCGGAACTGTTAAGGCTTGCGAAAAGCAACAGTGCGGAATACGTCGCTATGAAAAATAATCGTACTGGCAAGGAAGTAATCGCACTGGAACAGCTTGCAAAAGTCCTCGGACTTGATAAGCCACCGAAGTATATAGAGGCTTACGACATTTCAAATCTCGCTGACGAGTCTATAGTTGCCGGAATGGTTGTATTCGTCAACGGCAGACCCTTTAAAAAGGCATACAGGCGTTTTAACGTAAAGCAAATACGGACACAGAACGATTACGAAAGTATGTACGAGGTACTTGAACGCCGACTTATGCACATAATAAATCAGGACGGTGACGAATACTTCCGGCGTAAACCTGACCTTATTCTTCTCGACGGCGGAAAAGGTCACGTAAATATAATAACTGAACTCGTCAGGGATTTGAATATTGATATAAAAATTTTCGGTATGGTAAAGGATAACAGACACCGTACCCGTGCGATTACTTCCGGCGGACATGAAATACAGATAAATAATTTACAGTCTGCGTTCAATATCGTGACACGCATACAGGACGAAGTACACCGTTATGCCGTAAACTATATGCACTCGAAACATAAGAAAAAGACATATCTTTCAGAACTCACTACAGTAAAGGGTATCGGTGAAAAGAAGTCTGAAAAACTTATGATTAAGTACAAGACTAAAGACAATCTCAAAAAAGCTACACCGGAAGAACTCGCCGACACTGTAGGAGTAAATCTCGATACAGCCCATGAACTATGGGAAGTAATACAGAATCTTTAAGGAGTTTTTTTATATGAATACACCTGTATATGATTTTCTTAAGAAATACGCACAATCCGGAACACTACGGTGTCATATGCCTGCTCATAAGGGCATAGCACCTGTACCAGCATTTTCGGAAATGTACTCTTTCGATATAACGGAAATATCCGGTGCGGACAGTCTTTTTGAAGCCGGTGGGATTATCGCACAGAGTGAAAAAAATATGTCGGAACTTTACGGCACAGCCGGTACGGTATATTCTGCCGGAGGTTCTACACTGTGCATACAGACTATGCTTTATATCATGAAGTCGGAAAACAGAAAAATTTTCGCCATACGTAACGTACACAGGGCTTTCTTAAATGCCGTCGCCTTGCTTGACCTTGACGTTGAATGGATTTTACCGGAATACAAAACCGGAATACTTTCCGGAAACATAAACATAAATACTGTTGAAAACTTACTGAAAAATTCCGGCGTACCGTCTGCACTGTACGTCACGTCACCGGACTATACCGGAAAAACTGCTGATATATCGGTACTGGCTGAAATATGTCATAAATATAACGCACGCCTTATTGTCGATAACGCACACGGAGCGCACTTGAAATTTATGAAAGACGATATACACCCGATAACACTCGGAGCGGATTTGTGTTGCGATTCCGCCCATAAAATGTTACCTGCTCTTACAGGTTCGGCAATGCTTCATACGTCCGTACCAGAATATGTCCCGATACTCAAACAGGCAATGAGTATGTTCGGGTCAACAAGTCCGTCGTATCTAATTATGATGTCCCTTGACTTATGCAATAAATATATAGAAGATTCAATAAAATCGGATATAGAATCAAATATAAGATATATAGAAAGTTTTCGGTGGGATTTTTCCGACAGACTTATATTTTCAGAAAGTGAACCGTTTCATATTACGATAAAGGCAAGCGAAAGCGGTTACAACGGTAACGAACTTGCAGACCTGCTCCGTCGGTACGGTGTAGAATGCGAATATTCGGACAGTACAATAATAGTACTTCTTATGTCGCCGGTATGTACTGGTTGCGATTACGATATATTATATAATGCTCTTTCGGAAGCCCTTGAAATCTGTAACAGGATACCGCCGTATACTATGGACTTCAGACCGGAACTTCCGGAGCGTGTAATGTCTGTACATGATGCGGTATTCTCTGAATGTGAAACTATATCTGTTGAAGAAGCAGTCGACAGAATATGTGCGTCTGTAAAAGTACCATGTCCGCCAGCGATACCTATTGTTGCAAGCGGTGAACGCATTGACAAAAATTCTGTAAATATTTTCCGGAAGTATGGCATTTCGGAAGTAATTGTGGTAAAATAATATTATCACAGAATAAACGAGGTTTATTTATGAAAAAAATTTACGGAAATAATTTATTGATTTCAAATCTATGCAATATGAAAAAATCCGGACGTTTTGCCCATACGGTACTTTTTTACGGCGAAAATGGTACGGGTAAAAAACTAATGGCGGAATTATATACAGGTCTTTTAATGTGTCCGAATCCTGTCGACAATATGCCATGTGGCGTATGTAGTACCTGTAGGAATATCCAAGCTGATACGCACCCTGATGTGAAATACGTCGGGACTTCCGGAAAATCGGGGGGCTATTCAGTCGATACCGCACGGAAAATATGTACAGATGCATTCATAAAGCCTAACAACGATACAGACTGTAAAGTATATATATTCCGTGACTGTCACAACATGGACGTCCGCACACAGAATACGTTACTGAAAATAATCGAAGAACCACCCGACTATGTATATTTTATATTCACGTCGGAAACAAAAGCCGATTTCCTGCCGACTATCATTTCAAGATGTGTATGTTTCGGAGTATCACCCTGTACCGAAGAACAGGCGGAAAATTCCCTTACTGAAAGCGGTTACGGTAAACAGGAAATAAGAAAATCTATAGAATGTTTTCACGGTAATATCGGAATGTGTACGGAATATATCCGGAATGAAGATTTACGTCAGCATATTGATTTGACAAAAATGCTCACTGATAGTATAATTAGAAAAGACGAATATTCACTTGATACGACGTTATACACACTCGGCAAGGAAAGACCTGTTGTTAAAACGGTACTCTCTATGCTTGATAATATAATAAGAGATTCTGCCGTACTTATTCAGAATCCCGAAGCCGATAATATAGGCTGTTATCGTGAGGGTGCTGTCAGATTATCGTATATTCTGACATCCCGACAGGCAGAAAAAATTCATAACTCTATAGAACGTGCATGGCATACGATAGAATGCAATGTCAATATAAACCTTGCACTGTCGGCATTATGTGCGGAAATTACCGAAACATTAATATAAAATACCGGAGGAATTTTTATGAAAGAAATTGTAGGAATCCGATTTAAAAAGGCGGGTAAAATATATTATTTTGCACCGGAGGGAATAAGTACCAATATCGGCGATATGGTCATAGTAGAAACCGCCGGTGGTACTGAATGCGGTGAAATAGTCATAGCTAACAGAATGATTGACGATAATTTTTTTACGTCACCGCTTAAACCTGTCCTAAGGCACGCCAACGAATACGATTTGAAAATACTCTACAGAAAACAGCAGAAAGAAAAAGACGCTTTCAGGATATGCGAGGAAAAAATAAAATTACGTAATCTGAAAATGAATCTCGTTGATGTTGAATGTGCTTTCGATAACAGCAAACTGCTTTTCTACTTTACCGCTGAAAACCGTGTTGATTTCCGTGAACTCGTCAAGGATTTGGCTGGAATTTTCCGTACACGTATAGAGTTAAGACAGATTGGTGTACGTGATGAGGCTAAAATTTTAGGTGGTCTGGGCATATGCGGACGTGAATTTTGTTGTAAAAGTTATATAGATGATTTCCAGCCGGTATCAATAAAAATGGCTAAGGAGCAGGGACTTTCACTTAATCCGTCAAAAATTTCCGGTACGTGCGGTAGACTTATGTGTTGTCTGAAAAATGAACAGAATGCTTACGAAGAACTTCTGAAAATAACTCCTAAAGTAGGTGCATTGGTAGTAACTCCCGACGGCATAAAGGGCAGAGTTGAAGACGCTAATATTATTACCGGAAAACTCCGTATAAAAACCGATAAGTCGGAAGTACCGGTAGTCCTCGACAGAAGCGAAGTAAAGTTACTGAAAGATGCTGAAATAAAACTCAATCGTGACGAAATAAAAGCTCTTAAAAATCTCGAGGACAAATAATGAACAAAATAAACTATGGTAAACTACTCGACGACAAATTAAATCAATTAAAAAAATCCGGTGATAAACCGTCACTTTTACTGCACGTATGCTGTGCGCCGTGCAGTAGTCATACACTGTGCGTACTTGAAGAATATTTCAATATAACGCTTTATTTCTGTAATCCGAACATATCGCCGGAAAGTGAATTTATATACCGTCTCGACGAACTGAAAAGACTTGTCCATGAAATGAATCTCGATATTGAAATTATCGAAGAAGAATATAATCCGGAAATTTTCTATCAACTCGCAAAAGGTCTAGAAACTCTCCCCGAAAGAAGTGAACGCTGTCAGAAATGCATATCGCACCGGCTTGAAATGTCCGCACAGAAAGCAAAGTCACTGAACTGCGACTATTTCACTACTACCCTGACAATAAGTCCGCATAAAGACTGTACTTTCATTAATCAGTGCGGTGCGGAAATTTCCGGTAAATATGGTGTGGATTATCTTTTTTCCGATTTCAAGAAACATGACGGTTATAAACACTCGATAGAACTTTCACGGAAATATAATCTCTACCGGCAGAATTACTGTGGCTGTATCTACAGTAAAATAAATTCAGAAAAAAGGTGATTTCATGTCAAAAGAAAACAAAACAAATGCTATGCGTTTTCTGGAAAAAAACAAAGTCGAATATACAACACAGTCCTATGAATGCGAGGAATTTATTGACGGTATAACCTGTGCGGAAGCTCTCGGACAATCTCCGGAAGAAACTTTCAAGACACTGGTTGCACACGGAAAATCCGGCGGATATTACTGTTTTCTGCTACCGGTTGCCGAAGAACTCGATTTAAAAAAATCGGCAAAAAGCGTAGGGGAAAAATCAGTAGAGTTAATACACGTAAAGGATATCAACAAAATTACCGGATACGTCCGTGGTGGGTGTACTCCCATAGGCATGAAGAAACAGTTTCCGACAGTCATACATAAAAGTGCGGAAAATCTTCCGTTATTCTACATAAGCGGTGGAAGAATCGGTTTACAGATACATCTTTCACCTGTAAGGCTTGCGGAAACTATCAACGCAAAATTTGAGGATATTATATTATGAACAAAAAAATTGCAAGTATTATTTCCGGAATTATCGTAATTCTTGCCGGTTCAGGTGTAGCTGTCGCAAATATAGATACCGAAAATGAAAAGACAGATATTTCCGTAAGCGAAAGTTATTCAGAAAGTTATTCCGAATCTGCTCCGGAAAATGTTTCTGAAAATATTTCTGAAACTGCTGTTGAAACAGTTACGGAAGATGTTACTGAAATTATTTCCGGAAATCCGGAGGAAATTTTTTCCGACGGCAACAGTTATGTTGAATATCATTTCCGGAATGAAAAATTACTTAATCAGCATTTTGAAAAACATGGAAGCGAATTTGAAAACGATTTTAATTATTTCAACGCTAAAGATTACGAAAAAGGTGCAAGTGATGTTATAAATAATCCTGATGCACTCTTCAAGTACGAAGCCGAAGACGGTGACGGCGTTTACTATATTGAAGATTCAAACGAATTTGTCATACTCTCCACTGACGGCTATATAAGAACTTATTTCAGACCCTCCGGAAAAATTGATTACTTCAACAGACAGTAATCTATGTCATTTTTTACAAACAGAAAAATGTTTTTTTGTGAAGTTTTACCTATCTTTATAAAATAATATAGACAAACACCGCAAAATAAGGTATAATAAGTCTTATATAAACATCGGCAACCGTATGCCGTAAATGCGGAAAACCGCACTTTTTTTACTGTGTGGTTGCGGAGTGTGTAAATGAGAGTTATTACAGGTACTGCAAGGGGCAGAAAATTAACAGCCCCTGAAGGTCTCGACGTGAGACCTACTACAGATAAAGTCAAGGAAGCTGTTTTTTCAGCTATACAGTTTGAAATCGCCGGAACTTATGTCCTTGACCTCTTCGCCGGTAGCGGTCAGATGGGCATTGAGGCTATCAGCCGTGGTGCGTCAAGGGCTGTTTTCGTGGACAGTTCACAAAGAGCCATACGGTGTATAAATAATAATATACGTGCCGTCGGTTTTGAAAGACAGTCGGAAGTTATCAGCCGTGACAGTTACGACTATATAAAGCTTACAGGAAATATTTTCGATATTGTAATTCTTGACCCACCTTACCGGCACAACCATGTTGATAATATTCTGCCGTTTGTTGCGGAAAAGGTCAGGGACGGCGGTATTATTATATGCGAATACGAAGCCGAAGCCGGTGAACCTGTCATGCCGGAAAACTGTACTTTAAGAAAAACATATCATTACGGAAAAATAAATATTTCCATAATATGCAAATCTTTTCCGGAGGTGTCCGAAAATGCGTAGAATAGCCGTATGCCCAGGAAGTTTTGACCCTGTGACTTTAGGACATCTTGATATAATTACAAGAGCATCCAAACTTTTCGATAAAGTTATAGTGCTTATTTCCCGAAATGCCGGAAAATCTGAACCGAGTTTCACGGCAACCGAAAGAATGTTGATGATTGAAGCTGTCACACATAATCTCGATAATGTAGTAATTGACATTCTCGACGGTCTTCTCGCCGATTACGTCCGGAACGTCGGGGCGGTAGCCATTGTAAAAGGTCTGCGTGCCGTAAGCGATTTTGAATACGAATTTCAGATGGCTCTTGCTAACAAAAAACTTTATCCGGAGGCAGAAACAGTTTTCCTCACGACTGCTTCGGAAAATATGTATCTAAGTTCAAGCGTTGTAAAGCAGATTGCTTATTTCGGCGGTGATATAAGTCATTTTGTACCGGAAGTGATTCTTGAAAATATACAACAGAGACTTGTTAAAGAAAGGTAGATTTTATAACATGAATATTGAAGAAATACTCGACGAAATAGACGAACTGCTTGACAATTCAACTTCTATACCGTTTGTCCAGCATAAGAAAATAATTGACGGTGAACGTCTCCGTGAACTCGTAAATGATGTACGTCTTAATATGACACAGGAACTCAAGGAAGCCAAGGAAATTGAACGTGAAAGCCAACGTATCCTAAGTAACGCCAAGGCAAGTGCGGAAGATATAGTCCGTCGTGCAGAAGACAGGGCTGCACAGCTTGTGGAACATGAAAAAATTGTCGTTGAAGCACGAAAAAAAGCTATTGAAATTCTCACCAAATCACAAAATTCTTCCAAAGTTGTTCAGCAGAATGCCGCCCTTGCAGTCGCAAAAATGCTGAACGAAGCTGAAAATCACTACACAAAGAATCTCCAGAACATAAAAGCCGTAAAGGCAAGAATAGGGGCAAATCTTAAAGCCTCCACGACTTTCAAGAACAATGACGAAAATATGTAAAGACAAAACGGTACTTTCATAAAAAAAGTACCGTTTTTTGTTAAATCAACTTCTTATATATTTTATACTGAATACTTCTTTTTCATTGAAGTATGCACATGAAATGAAATTACCGTCATAATACATTTCACTGATAAGTTTTCCGCCGAAATAAAGCACTGAAAATTTTTCTACGGATATACTGTTAAGTTCACGTATATAAGGATAGCCATTGTTTTTGCCGTCCGTACAGACCATATAGCCATAAGGATATTTTTTTTTCATATCTGCTGACGGCATTTCCGGTAAGCCCTCAATACAGGGATAACCATTATTTTTTTCAGAATCAATACAGAAACTCATACTTATGCCCCCATACAACTGAATCCTATTGAACGAAGATATTCAGCATCTTTACACTGTTGAGTTGTAAGCCTGCGGATATTTTTCAGATTATCGCCGTCAACCAGTGCAATCTGATTATTTTTCCGTAATACGTCAATATCATAGAAACATGTACTTTGTATTTCGCCGTACCAGTAGACATTAAGTACTACTGAACATACATCACATACGAGATAACAACCGCTGAACTTACACGTATGTGAAGAAAAATCAACAGCCACAAGACCGGAAGTTTTATTACTTGCAATGTTTACGAAGAAATACGAATCAGAAACTACTGAATCAGTTATCATTGAATTATATCCGCCTGTAGTACCGGCAAAGGCATTGGCATATATTTCAAGATTAAGCTGTGTATGTGAAATTCTGTCTCCGGAAAAAAACGGATATATCCTGTAGGACTGTGCTTTTATTACAAATGTACAGTAATCCGCCGAAACTGCAATACCGTCATCATGTACTATACAGTGTCTGTAATTTTCGTCTGCTGACGTTGCATCAAGTATTATCATATCATTCATTACTACTGTACAGTGTTTAAGTGAAATACTGTTGTTTTTTCCGGAATTTCCGAAAAGAAAAACATTTTTTCCGGAGAGTCTTATATTTTCGATATAAAGGTTTTCGATTGTTATATTTTGTGTTTCGCCTGTTAAAACAAACATACTCGCATTACCGTCGGGTGTAACGTAATTTACATTCCTTATTACGTGACTGTTTCCGGAAAGTTTCTTACAGTTAAGAGGTATCGGCATGAAATTTTCGGCATAAGGCGTATTATTGAAATCTATATCTGTACCGAGTGAAAAATAAGTATCATTACCGCCTGTTTCCGACATGGAAAATAAATCATCAGCGGTCATTATGATATACGGATTTTCAGAAGTTCCTTTACCTTTCATAAAAAAATCAGTCCTCCTCTGTTATGACATAAAGTGCATTTTTCTTATGTCCGATTGAATCGTATTCAGAACGTGTCACGGGAATAACTTCAGGTCTTGCAAGGTATACAGCAGTATCGGCTTCCATATCGTCGAGACGTTTTTTTGTTTCCTCGATATTGAAAGAATTAAGCTGACCTTGTACCCATACATTGAAATTATTTACAACGTCCTGAAGTCCTACGTTTGCGGAATTAACACTGTCCTGTAACTGTCCGAGACATTCACCGGTAACTACTGCCATATGGTTTATAAACTGTTCGTTCGTATCTGGAAGAGGTTCATTTTTACCGTTAAGTGTAGGCTTGACGTTTACCGGTGACATATCGTATTTTATTACGGTATTTATAACGCCGTCCGTTTCCTCGAATGCACGGAGTTCAAGACGAAGTTTTCCGGCACGTGCGGTAAAATCTTCCGATACGTTCCATTTGATACGTACTGAATTATCGTCAGTGATTTCCGGAATTATAACCTGATTTGCTTCGTAATTGTCTTCTGTAAGTCCGACTATCATAAACTTATAACCGCTTATATCGGTATTGTTATAAAAGCGTTCGAGTAAAATATTTATCGTATCGGCAAATTTTTCACCCTCTACAAAAAGATTCCCGAAAGAATACGTAGGAATATTCTTCCCTCTTGCAAAAATATCCAAAAAAACCAGCTCCTTAAAAAAATATAATAAAAGCAGTTCCGCAGTATCTGCCTTCATAAGAGGTCAAAAAAAACGCCCTATTCAGCGGAAAACCGTTGAATAAGGCTGAAAATTAACAAAAAGTTCAAAAAAGATAAAAGGAAAATTTTATGAAAAAAAGAGTTGGAACAAGCAAAAATTAAAAACTTCATGAAAAATAAGTAATTATTTTTTATGAAAACATAAGAACTTTTCATTACATATCTATTATATCAAAAAAATTTTCATTTGTCAAGTGTTATTGTTAAATTTTTCTGAAAAAATTTCCGGAATGTCTGAAAAAGAGAGACACTCCGGAAATATCATTTAATTATTATTGTCATCCGGTACAAGAGGGTGTTTTTCAGCATCGGGTTCATATTTGAGGATTATATTCTTTATATTTTCGTCTCTGGTCATGTTGTAAGTCATCTTGAGAGCGTTGAGGGCGTTAGGTATATTTCTTTCGCCGAGGTAATAAGCAGCCAGTTCCGAGGCTACTCTTACTACTTCCGGATTAAATCCGAATTTCATATCATATTTTGCGAAAATTTTTGTTATTTCCTCATTTGTATACTGTCTAAGCGGTGAACCTTTAAGCTGTGCGAGGTGGCTCATTTCATACGGAATCATCTTGTGTGGATACATCATTGTACTTGCCTGATAGAATCCGGAAGCATCGTCGAAATCGCCGGAATCGGTCAGCATATAACCCATATTGGCGTAACATCTTGCAAGTGCAACCGGCGAAGAAGCTACATTTATAGTATCACGTGTTATTTCAAGAAGTCGTTTTCTGTTGCCGAGAAGTTTATATACTTCAGCGAGTTCAAACATTGGCGCACAGTCTACCGGATTAAATTCAATGGCACGTCGCAGAACAGGTATGGCATCATACGGTGAACCGGTTTCAGTGAGTATATACGCATAAGTCGTAAGATATACAGCGAGGTCAAACGGCGAACGGTTCAATGTTTTATCCTGTTTGAATAAAATCTGCAACAGATTATCTTCAAACGGATTTCTTGTGGAAACAAATTTAGCTTTATCTGTTTCCTTAAATTCGACGGTTATTTTCTTGTAAAGTCTTTCGGCGAGTGGCTTTGCTTCAACGACGTTGTGTTTGTTTATCATTTCAACAATCTGTTTGTGTACGGTATCAAGGCTTACACCGTCAAGATGTGTTATACGTTTTATTTCCTCGATTTCTTCTTCCGGCATATTTTCAACCAGTAATTCACCGACAGCCTTAACGCCGTCCATGTTTCCTAACCTTGCGAATCTTTCGGCTTCCTGTCTTAAAAATCTGTCATTACCCTGAATATCGTCAGTAAGTTTCGCCTTAAGGTCGGCAAGTATTTCATCATATGACATTTTTATTTCCTCATTTCACGAATTATTATTTTTGTTGTTTACTTCCTGACGGACTTTTTCAAAGTTCCCCGACATAGCTGAAATAATATCCTCAACAGAATCAAGTACCGGCATAGTACAAGGTGGTTCATAGTCGTCAGGCAGAAATTCCGGTACAGATTCCGTTGTATAGTCCGTTATAAGTTCCATACATCTTTCGGTGATTATATCAGCAGATTTCTTAGTTTCTTCACTGATAATCCGCCGGAGTTCTTTATAAAGTTCGTCACGGGTCATTATTTATTAAAATCCTTTCTTGGCGAGGTCTTTCTTGAATTTAGCGTCAATTTTTTCCTGTTTTTTCTTTTCCCTTAACTCCGCCTTGGTGAGAGGTCTCGCAGGTTCAGCAGGTTTAGTGGACTTAGGCTGTGTACGGACTTTATTATTTGAAGATGCTTTATACTCCTGATATACAGGAACATTTTTCTGCATTTTTTCCTTTTGCATACGTTTTTCCTTTTCGGAGTTGTCACCCATAGCGGAAAGCATATCTTCAATAGAATTAAGTACAGGCATATTTCTTGCGGAATTTCCCTGTGTTTCCGTAAGACTTTTGTTAGCGTATTCTTTGGATTCCGCAATAGCATTTATGAACACCTGTGAAGTTGATTTACTGTGTTCATGTACGGAAATTTTCGATACATTGGCAGATGTTGCAGGCATACCACCTTTAGCGGCAGCAGCGGCGGCAATTTTCTGACCAGGTGTAAGAGGTCTGTTATCGGTTTTCGGAGTAGCCGGTGTAACAGGTGTTACTGGTGCTACATTCGGCTGTACAGGCTGAACAGGTTGTGGGAACGGCTGTCCGTATGGCTGTTGCATATTCAAAGGCATATATATAGGCTGACCGTTAGGACCATAGCCTGTCAACTGCATGGGTACGTATGTATATATTGGCTGATTATTCTGGTCATAACCGTTAAACTGTGGTACGTTCATAACCTGACCTATCATATTTTGTTGCTGATACATAGGTTGTTGCGGATATGCCTGTTGCTGTGGATATACAGGTTGTTGCGGATATATTGGTTGTTGCGGATAAGGCGACTGTATCGGCGGTGGTGGTGTCTGCTGTACCGGCTGTACAGGTTCTTCAACATCTTCTTCATAGAAATCGCCTGATTCATAGATTTCCTCCTCAACAGGCTCTTCCTGCTCCATGAGTTCCGCCATATCGTCAAGGGACGGAAGTGTTATATTTTCCGGAACAGTTTCAGCTTCCTCATAATCGGGAATTTCCGTAACCTCTTCTTCGTATTCTTCTTCATAAGTTTCAGCTTCTTCAACTTCCGGAACGTCTATATCGTCAAGGACAGGTGTATTATATTCAGATTCATATTCATAATTATATTCCTGTGTTTCAGTTTCAATGTTGGGTAATTCTATGTCGTCAAGTTCCGGTGCAGAATATTCCTGAACAGATTCAGATGCCGGTGTAACATCGTCAAGGGATGGCAGTTCAATATCTTCAATTTCCGGTGTGGTATATTCCGGAACAGATTCAGATGCAGGTGTCATGTCGTCAAGTGATGGCAGTTCTATATTTTCAATTTCCGGTGTACTGTATTCCTGTACAGGCTCAAGTTCCTGTGAAAGTTCGTCCAGTGAGGGCAGTTCAATATCTGACATTTCTTCCGGTTCTTCGAGTTCTTCGGGCTGTGGATTCTCTATGCCGAAAAGTTTATTTGCAACGGAATCCCAGTCTGTACCGGAAGAAGTTTCCTGTATGGATTCAGATTCAGAAGTATAATCCGTTTCGTAATTATAATCAGATTCTTCATAATAATCGGAGCTATCAACTGCCGGTGACTGACTTTCAGAAGCCTTTACATTTCCGTAAGCGAACATCTTCATAACGTCGTCATCGTCGATAATGCCAACTGGTACTTCATTTTCAGCGGGTGGCAAATCGAGATTTTCTTCGTAAGGCGGTGGATTGATAGTAGAAAAGTCAATTGATTCTTCGGGTGCGTCCGGAGTTATAGTCTGTGATTCGTAATCATTGTTGGCAGGAATGTTAATCGCAAACTGTGAAAGAAAATCGTCCTGTAAATTATTTTTCGGCTTAGGCGGTTCAGGTGCAGGAGACGGAGCAGGTTTTTCAGGTTCGGGAGCAGGTTTTATATTGAACTGTGCAAGAGTGCTGTCGAGTGCAACACCTGTACCGACTATAGTTTTTTCCGGACGCTTTTTAGGATTAGGATTTCTTTCAAACGGTACAGGAGCAGGTTCAGGTTCTGAAGCCGGTGCTTTGGCATTAGGTGCAGAAGTTATTTTTGCGGTAGTACCACCGAGTGGTATTATACCCTCATCAGCGAGACCCATTTTTTCACGTTGTTTTTCTTCCTTTAGAAGACGTGCCATTTCTTTTTTATCGGCTTTAATCATTTTTTTTGCGAAAGCGTTTTTACATCTTTCGCAGGTAATGTCCTTAAGGTCAGAAGTTTTCCCACCACGACGATATTTATTTATGTTATCGCCTTTTTGCAGATTTATACCACAGCCGGTTTTTTTGTCATTGTCCGTACCATGAACATCATCATTCATAATAGAGGTTACAAGAGTAATATCCATATAAAAAACTTTCCTTTCCGTACAATTTCTGTACATTTTTCACTTTAAGGCAGTGAACACCGATTTTTCCGGAACACGTTTCAGACGTGCCACATAATACATATACATTATACAATACAAAGCACAAAAAATCAACACTTTCTGAAAATTTTGCACTAATAATTATACTTTAAAGAAAATTTTCGGTAAAAACAACAAAATGTTATTGACATTTTCGTCAGAAACAACATATAAGATTTAAAATTTTTCCTTAAAATGACGATAATATTTCCGGAAAAATCATTAAATATTTTATATAAAAGCAAAAAATTATAAAATATCGAAAATTACTCTTGCATTATCCGGCGTTTTGGTGTATTATTATAGTGTATTATTAATTAAAAAAAAGTCAGGGGGAATTAAATGAAACTCGTTTCAGTAGTAGTACCTTGCTACAACGAAGAAGAAGTATTGCCTGTATTCTATAAGGAAATAACAAAAGTCACAAATCAGATGTCAGAAGACTATCCGGAACTTGAATTTGAATATCTTTTCATAAATGACGGTTCAAAGGACAAGACACTTGAAGTATTCCGACAGCTTGCCGATATGGACAAACGGGTAAGATATATTTCTTTTTCAAGAAATTTCGGTAAGGAATCCGGTATGTACGCCGGACTTAAAAACGCTAAAGGCGATTACGTGGTTGTAATGGACGCCGATTTACAGCATCCACCTAAATTTCTTCCGGAGATGTACAGCTATGTCAAGGACGGCGAATACGACTGTGCCACAACACGCCGTATAAACCGTAAAGGCGAATCAAAAATACGTTCATGGTTTGCAATGCAGTTCTATAAGATAATGAACAAGATTTCACAGACGGAAATAGTTGATGGTGCTCAGGATTTCCGCTTCATGACAAGGCAGATGGTTGATTCCATTCTTGAAATGTCAGAATATAACAGATTTTCAAAGGGTATATTCAGCTGGGTAGGATTCAATGTGAAATATCTGCCATACGAAAATGTAGAACGTTCAATAGGTACTACATCATGGTCATTCTGGGGACTTTTCAAGTATTCGCTTGAGGGAATAATGGCATTTTCTACCGCACCGCTTGCAATATCTTCACTGTTAGGTATTTTAAGCTGTATAATATCATTCATACTGATAATAATTACCGTTATTAAAACTCTCGTTTTTGGTGAGGAAGTCAGCGGTTATCCTACTACTATATGTGTCATCTTCATGTTAAGCGGATTACAGTTATTCTGTACTGGCATACTCGGACAGTATCTGTCAAAAACCTATCTCGAAACCAAACACCGTCCTATATACATTGCAAAGGAAACGGACGAGATGTACAGAAAAAGAAAGCAGAACAAGAAAAAAGATTCGTCTGAAAAGTAATCGGGGAGGTGCAGACTTCTGAACAAGCAGACAAGATTTATAGTTTCTATTCTTTTTGTAGTGATAATATCGCTTGCAATTGCTATCAGAAGTTTCTACTCTGATACTACACAAAGTACCGGAAACAATAACTTCCAGACGGATATTATAAAAACTCTCGAAACAGACGAAAACGGTAACATAATTTTCACCGATAACAGCGGACTTTCCGGCATTGCAGACCGCAATAACAGAATTATTGTCGCTCCGGAATGGAACGAGATAAAATTCACCGGAAACAATATCTGTACAGCACGTCAGCGTATTGACGACAGACTTCTTACAGGTTGTATAGATTATGAGGGTAATATAAAAGTACCTTTCATATATAACAGCATGGACAGATACGAAAAGGACGGTTTTATATTTTATATAGCCGTTTCCGGTGATAATTCCTGTGTGGTATATGACCGGAATTTCATGCCATGTTTCCGGAAATCATGGAAAAACTATACACTTTCGGAAGAAAATGACGAAATATCTTTCAAGACCGACAGTACAACATACGGTTATGCCATAAACGAAAACGGTTTCAGACTTAAATCGGCAGAAATAGTCGGGAAAACTCTCGGCAGAAGCTATGTACTAAGCATTTACAGCCGGATATTATTATCAAAGTTAAGTGTTTCCATGCTTGAAAAAATAACTGACATTACCGGAAAATATATTGAATACGCATATACTGGTAATGACGTTATATTAGACGACATCACAAACGGCGGACGTTCAGGGTTTACACAGCTTTTTCCGGAAGACCACAGAATCTTATCCAAGAAACTCATTAATATTTCCGATATATTCATGTATTCAGTGCGTTCCGACGACGATACACCACATTATGCGGTATCGGTCACGGCAGATACTGAAATAGAGTATTCCGACGAAACAAGCGGAAAAAATACGCTCCGTGGTGAGTATACAGCGGTGATAGAGTTCAGTGGATATTCCGTTAATGACCTCATGGCAGTATCCGGAAACTTCACGCCGGAAGAACCTGAATATCCGCAACCTGACGATACAGAAAATACTGACATAAATTAATTTTCAGAAAATTTTTCAAAAAGGAGTTATAAAAAAATGTCAAAGAAAGTTGCAGTTATAATGGGTAGTAACAGCGATTTCCCTGTTGTAAAGTCGGCAGTCGCTGAACTGAAAAAATACGGCGTTGAAGTTGAATGCCGTGTAATGTCGGCACACCGTACACCTACAGAGGCTTGCGAATTTGCCGGTAACGCTAAGGAAAACGGTTTCGGCGTAATAATCTGTGCCGCCGGTATGGCTGCCCACCTCGCCGGAGTAGTAGCCGGACATACTACATTGCCGGTCATTGCGATTCCAATGAAGTCATCTGTCTTAGAGGGTATGGACGCTCTTTTATCGTCCGTAATGATGCCCCCTGGTGTACCGGTTGCGACAGTCGGTATAAATGGTGCTAAGAATGCCGGTATACTTGCTGTACAGATGTTAGCGATTTCTGACGAAGAACTTTCACAGAAGTTAGCAGAAGAAAAAGTTAAAATGGCTGACGGAGTACGACAGAAAGATATTGAATTACAGGAGGAACTGAAAAATGTTTGAGAAGAAAGAAAAACGCTTTATTGTAAAGTATGAACAGAATATCGGTCTGAGTGGTGTACGTATTATTGTTGATACCGTCACCGGCGTAAACTATCTTAACACTACCGGAAGCGGTTCAGACGGTCTTACAATAATGCGTGACGCCAACGACAAAATAATTGTCGACGACGTAAGCAAGTTACAGGAAAAATAATCACAGGAGAATTAAAACAATGTTCGATAAGAAAGAAAAGAAACAGAAACGTTTCATTGTAAAGGAAAAACAGAGTATGGATTTTTCCGCAATACAGATTATTGTTGATACTGTTACAGGTGTCAACTATATACATATTATGGGTGATGGTAACGGCATTACCCCCTGCTCGATGACAAGGGAAATATCGTAATCGACTTACACTAAAATGCTTTACTCGTTCACAATGACGTGAACTTGTATATATATTTCACAGGAGGAAAAAACAATGGAAAATATCGTTAAACAGGAACAGCTCTATGAGGGCAAGGCTAAGAAAGTCTATGCCACCAACGACCCCGACCTCGTAATCGTTGATTACAAGGACGACGCAACCGCTTTCAACGGCGAAAAGAAAGGCACAATTTCTGGTAAGGGAGTAGTCAACAACAGAATGACTAACTTCATGTTCAGAATGCTCGAAAAGGAAGGTGTTCCGACACATCTCGTTGAGGAAATCAGCGAACGTGAAACAATCGTAAAGAAAGTTTCAATAGTACCGCTTGAAGTTATTGTAAGAAACGTCGCTGCCGGTTCGTTCTCGAAGAGAATGGGTGTCGAAGAGGGCAGACAGCTTCTTACACCTATACTTGAGTTCAGCTACAAAAACGACGACCTCGGCGACCCGTTCATAAATGACTATTATGCACTTGCACTCGGTCTCGCTACAAGGGAAGAAATTGACACAATCGCAAAATATGCATTCAAAGTCAACGAATTTATGCTGAAATTCTTCAAAGGTCTCAACATTGACCTTATCGACTTCAAGATAGAGTTCGGCAAGACTTCCGACGGTACTATTATACTCGCTGACGAAATTTCACCTGATACCTGTCGTTTCTGGGACAGCACTACACACGAAAAACTCGACAAAGACCGTTTCCGTCGTGACATGGGTGGTGTTGAAGAAGCATATCAGGAAATCATGAAGAGATTAATGGGAGAATAATTCTATGGGTGGATTTTTTGGTGCAGTATCAAAAAATGATTGCGTGACAGATGTATTTTTCGGTACAGATTATCATTCACATCTTGGAACACGCCGTGGTGGTATGACATCTTATTCCGAGGAGCTGGGATTTCAGCGTAATATCCATAGTATAGAAAACTCACCGTTCCGTACAAAATTTGAAGATGATGTCGTAAAAATGCGTGGTAAACTCTGTATAGGAAGCATAAGCGATACCGACCCGCAACCTATTCTTGTACGCTCTAAACTCGGTCTCTATGCGGTATGCTCCGTAGGAATAATAAGAAATTCCGAGGCTCTCGTTGAGGAACTCCTTGAAAATGGTTGTGCGAATTTTGAGACAATGAGTAGCGGAAATATCAACTCCGGCGATTTGATAGGTGCATTAATCGCACAGAAAGATTCGTTTATTGAGGGTATACGCTACGCACAGCAGAAAATAGAGGGTACAATGTCGCTTACAATCCTCACGAAAGACTGTATTATATGTGCAAGAGACCAGTACGGAAGACTTCCGATAATAATAGGCAAAAGAAGTGACGGTTTCTGTCTTTCTACAGAATCATTTGCGTTTCAGAAACTGGGTTATAAGACTTATAAGGAACTTACTGCCGGTGAAATCGTGAAGATAACTGCCGACGATTGCGAAGTACTAAGTGAGGGAGACCCCTCTAAAATGAAAATATGTACTTTCATGTGGACTTATTACGGCTATCCTACTGCCGTATATGAGGGCGTAAATGTCGAAGTAATGCGTACCCGAAACGGTGAAATCATGGCGGAAAACGATATAAAAGCCGGAAAACTTCCGGATGTCGATTATGTCTGTGGTATACCGGATTCAGGAACTCCTCACGCTATCGGATACGCCAACAGAAGCGGTATTCCGTTTGCGAGACCGTTTATCAAATATACGCCTACATGGCCTCGTAGTTTCATGCCTACCAATCAAAGTATGCGTAATCAGGTAGCAAAAATGAAACTCATACCTGTACACGAACTCATAGAGGGTAAGAGATTACTTTTTGTGGACGACAGTATAGTACGTGGTACACAGATGCGTGAAACTGTAGAATTTCTGTACGAAAACGGTGCAAAGGAAGTTCATATGCGTTCAGCGTGTCCGCCGATTATGTACGGTTGTAAATATCTTAACTTCTCACGTAGTCATTCGGAACTTGAATTAATCGCAAGACAGATTATTGACGAATTTGAGGGTGCAGAGGGTGTAAAATATATTGCAGAATACAGCGATACAAATACGGAACGTGGAAAACGTCTCCGTGATGAGATATGCCGTCGTCTTAAACTGACTTCTCTTGAATTTCAGTCACTCGAAGGCAAGATAAAAGCCGTGGGACTGCCTGCATGTAAACTCTGTACTTACTGCTGGAGCGGAAACGAATAATATAAAAGATTTCAGAACCTGTTTTCAGTTTGCGGAAGCAGGTTCTGAAAAATATATTTCAGAAATTATTATTTAATTTCCGGCTGAATTACGTCGGAAAAAAGAAAATAGTTTTATTACGGAAACATTATATCATGGGTATAAGTATAATGTTTCCCTGTAATAAGCTGATTATTATAAGAGTAATTTAAAAATTACTGAAGAAGTTATTATAGAAAGTTTCTGGTATGGCTACCCATTTGCTACTCCTCAGATAAACCACACCATTACTTTCAGAAGAAGAAAATATAATGCAAATATAAATATATTTCATTATAATATATTATATTAATGATAATTTATTATAATTATCTCATGAATTAAATTGGAACAGGAGGAAATTTTTCCAATGAATAACAGTTTTTCAAAAAGTTACGAAAAAGCCGGTGTCGACGTAACAGCCGGATATAAAGCAGTAGAACTCATGAAAAAACACATAGCCCGTACTATGACAGCCGGTGCAATATCGGGAATAGGTGGTTTCGGAGGTCTGTTTGAATTAGATATGACAGGCATTTCAAAACCTGTACTTGTTTCCGGTACTGACGGTGTCGGAACTAAAATAAAACTCGCCTTTATCATGGACAAACACGATACAGTCGGCATAGACTGTGTAGCCATGTGTGTGAACGATATTATCTGTTGTGGTGCAAAACCGCAGTTTTTCCTTGACTATATCGCCTGTGGGAAGAACTATCCGGAAAAAATAGCTGAAATAGTTTCGGGAGTTGCAGAAGGTTGCGTACAGGCTGAATGTGCGTTAATCGGTGGTGAGACCGCCGAACACCCCGGACTTATGCCCCTTGACGAATATGACCTCGCCGGATTTTCAGTAGGCGTTGTTGATAAAGACAAAATTTTAAAGCCTGAAACACAGAAAGCCGGAGACGTTCTTATAGCAATAAAGTCAAGCGGTGTACACTCAAACGGTTTTTCACTCGTAAGGAAAGTTTTTGAAGTAAATGAAAAAAATCTCGCTGTACACTTCGACGATTTAGGAACTACTCTCGGTGAATGCCTGCTCACACCTACGAGAATTTACGTAAAAGCAGTTTCAAAACTTATTGAGACAGTAAACGTCAAGGCTATATCGCATATAACCGGCGGTGGATTCTATGAAAATATCCCTCGTGTACTTCCGGCTGGTATTTCTGCAAAGATAGAAAGAAATGCTGTACAGGTACTTCCGATATTTGACCTCATAAAGCGTTCCGGCGATATTCCGGAAAGAGATATGTTCAATACGTTCAATATGGGTGTCGGAATGATTGTATCAGTCGATAAGAACGACGCTGACAAGGCTATTGAAACTCTTAAGTCTGCCGGTGAAGATGCATACGTACTCGGCGAACTCGTCGAGAGTGAAGACGGTGTTATTATCTGCTAAGTTAAAAGACGTTATGCCGGTAGTATAATACGACTTCCGGCATAATGTAAAATAATTCCGTATGAAATCATATAAATAACTATGAAAACAAGTATAATAGATATAATATGGGCTGTAGTTTCAATGATAGTACTTGCGGTATCGTTCAGAATGGGACATCTGATATATGGGCTTCTGATTATATATGCAATGATGACTGTAATATTTTTCGGACATATATTCAGAATACGTGCATATATGGAAAAAAGTGTTGCGGTATTCGGGAAGATAACCGAGTACCACAAGGAAAAAACCGGTAAAGGATTCTGTCCGGTAGTACAGTACACTACAGAGGACGGCAGGGAAATAACTTCAATATATACCGTCGTTGAAAGAAAACCTCATTATGAAACCGGTACGGAAACTATGATATGTTATGACCCACAGAATCCCATGTCATTTTATTTTGCGGGTCGGGAAGAAGAACTTACTTCCACATATTACCGGTTTATAATAATCGGTGGGATAATTTCAGTTATTCTGCTGATATTGTCAGTAATCTTATAAAGGAGTGATTTTTTATATGAAATGTCCATATTGCGGTGGCGAAACACGTTATGCAAAATGTGAATTCTGTGGTTCAGTCATAGAACAGTCTGCCGGTGAAACGGTCAATGAAATGATTCATGACGTAACACGTAACGTAACACAGAATATAGTACAGAATATAACTATAAATCCTGATACTAATATCAGCATTTCAAAGAAAAGCAAGTCTACAGCTATAACATTATGCTGTCTGGGATTTTTCGGACTTGGTGGAATACACCGTTTCTATGCCGGAAAAGTAGGTACGGGCATAATATGGTTATGTACACTTGGCTGTTTCGGAATAGGTACTGTCATGGATTTGGTATCACTTATAATAAACAAGTTCGATGACAATGAGGAAAAACTTATCAGAAAATGGTAAAGAAATATTTCATGTAATAAGGAGTGAATATATATGAAATGTCCATATTGCGGAGCAGAAACTACAAATCGCAAATGCGAATACTGTAATTCAGACCTCAGCGAACAATACATGAATAACGGTACTATCGGCGGTGCTGTTTCGGGAGCAATAAATAATATCGGTCAGAGTATCGCCAACAACATAAACAACATACCTAACAACTTCAACAACACCAGAGCAGGTAACTTCCCTAATAATAACCCTAATATGCCCAATAACTATCCTAACAACTATCAGAACATGGGTAACGCACAGCCACAGTTTGTACAGAACATAATAATAGGACAGAATCCACAGCCACAACAACAAGTCAATCCACTTAAATCGCCAAAAAATAAGACCCTCGCAATAGTACTGTGTATAATAGGATTCTTTGGTGTAAGCGGACTTCATCGTTTTTATACCGGACATATTTTGTCAGGTATACTATGGATATGTACCGCCGGTCTCGGTGGAATCGGTACTCTTATAGACCTGCTCCTGCTTCTTACCAACGGCTTCAAAGACAGCAATCAATTAAAACTTCTACCGGAGGGAAATTCATGAAAAATATTATAGTACTCGTTTCGGGTGGCGGTACGAATTTACAGGCACTCATTGACGCACAGAAATCCGGTATCATAAAGAACGGAAAAATTACCTGTGTCATCTCGTCGAAACCTGATGTCTATGCACTCGAAAGGGCAAGAAACAACGATATTCCGACAAAAGTTATCCCACGCAAAAACTATCCCGACAGTGTGACATATAGTCAGGAAATTTTAAAGACCCTCAACGAACTGAAAGCGGATTTGGTAGTACTCGCCGGATTCATGACCATTCTTGACGAATGCGTTACCAAAGAGTACGCCTATAAGATAATAAACGTACATCCGGCACTGATACCGTCATTCTGTGGTGAGGGTTTCTACGGACTGAAAGTACACGAAAAAGCCCTTGAATACGGTGTAAAGGTATCGGGTGCGACAATACATTTTGTCAACGAAAAAGCAGATGCCGGTGCGATAATATTACAAGGTGTGGTTGACGTTGAAAACGACGATACACCGGAAATTCTGCAACGTCGTATTATGGAGAACGTCGAATGGAAATTACTTCCGGAAGCTGTTTCGCTTTTCTGTCAGGATAAAATAGAAATCATTGACGGAAAGGCATACGTTAAAGAATGAAAAAATTAATTATATCAATAATCTGTCTGTTTACGCTTACTTCGTGCGGAAATAATGTTACACGTCATGATTCTGTTGAAAAAAAGAAATACGACATTGAAAATACTGTTGACGGCAAGTATACAGTTATATATACAGAAACATCAGCTATTCCCGACAATTTACTTGACATCAAGGTAAAAAAAGATGATGATGTTATATTTACATTCCGGACAGATGCAAAAGGACAGTACAGACTACCCGAAAAAATCGCCTGTCTTTTCGACTATGACGGCGAAAAAGTCTATTATATACAGAATTATCCTCGTGAAGAAGATAAATCATCTTGTTGGCTTTCACGCTGTGTTGATAATGCCCCCGTAAGCATAAATATAAGCGATTCCGATTCAGAACACAAACAGGAAGAACTTTCATATATTTATGAATTTTTACAGGAAAACATATCGGAGCAGGAAATTATTGATATATTCGACAAGTGCGGATATGACAACCAGTACATTCTTGACATCTACAGATATTCCGGAAAGGACTGATTTTTATTAAAAAATTACTTATATCAATAATCTGTCTGTTTACGCTTACTTCATGCGGAAAAATTGAAATGATTCTTGAAACTACTGAAAAATTTCTTGAAGAAACTCATACTGATTATCCTGTTGTAACATATGAAATTGAAAACATTGTTGACGGAAAATATACTGTTGTCTATAAGTTGAGAACAGGTTTTCCTGATATGAACGTTGATGTTGAAATACAAAAATCTTATGATGTCATATATAAATACAGCTCGGACTGGGACGGACCTATAGATATTCCTGAAGATATTTCTGTTTGGAATACTTGTGTAACTTTGCCTGAAAAAATAGTTTATTTATTTGAATATGACGGCGGAGATGTATATTATATTCAGAATAATACCCCGTCATCGTATGGAAGGACCTTTGTATATAAACCTATGTGTACAATTGTTTACGACGGCGAAAATGTTCCGGATTGTATGGAACGTAATAATTCCTTATGTATAGATATGGATAAATTTAACGCTGAATATGAACAGGAAACAATCAGAAAAACTGCCGGATTTCTGCATGAAAACATATCGGAGCAGGAAATTATTGATATATTTGACAACTGCGGATATGACAATCAGTACATTCTTGACATCTACAGATATTCCGGAAAGGAGTGATTTTATGATTACAGATATAAAAAAAGGCAGATACGGCATTGAGGGAAAAATATACTCTGAAATATTCGGTACTGAAATGGAAGTCATAATTGACGAGGAATGTAGTATCGAATATGCACAAAAATGTGCGGAACACTTCAATAATCTGAGTGGTGAAATGGTTGAGACTATCTGCAAAGGTGCAAAATCCTACTGTCTTGACTTCATGGAGCTTGCATACGGTGACTGGGACGAGGAATTGACAATACCTGTAAATTCTGAAACTCCGCCACTTGAAATGCTGAAATGTTTCAGACCGCAAATGCTTGTAATCGAAGAACCCGAAGACGAAAACAAAATCGGCTATCAGCTTGAATGTGAGTGTGACTGGGAAATCGAACACGGCATGGAAATTGACATACTTGACGATAAAGTTTATATTTAAGTTCATGCAATGGCTATTCGCCGTGGTATGAATACGAAGACGACGACGAATCAAATTATATAAATAAAATATAAAGGAGAATGATTTATCATGAAGAAACTTGATATTGCACAGGAATTAAGTTCAAACGCATATCCCGGAAGAGGTATCATCATAGGCAAGTGTGAGTGCGGTAAATATGCAGTTACAGCATACTTTATCATGGGCAGAAGCGAAAACAGTCGTAACCGTGTTTTCGTCGAGGAGGGCAGAGGCATACGCACAGAGGCTTTTGACCCCTCAAAACTCACAGACCCACATCTTATTATATACGCTCCTGTACGTGTTCTCGGAAACAAACTCATCGTCACAAACGGTGACCAGACCGACACAATTTACGAACTCATGGACAAACAGTTTACCTTTGAACAATCGCTCCGTACAAGAGAGTTTGAGGACGACGCACCAAACTATACACCGAGAATTTCCGGTATACTGCACTTTGAGGACGGTGGCTTCAATTATGCAATGTCGATACTGAAAAGTGCTAACGGTAATCCCGATTCCTGTCTAAGACATACTTTCACATACAGTAATCCTATCGCCGGTGAGGGACATTTCATACACACATACATGGGCGACGGTAATCCGCTTCCGAGTTTCGAGGGTGAACCTAAACTCATTGAAATAAAAGGCGGTATAGACGAATTTACAGAAACTTTATGGAACAGTCTGAACGAGGATAACAAGGTATCACTTTTTGTACGCTATACAAATCTTGAAGACGGTTCTGAAGAAACAAGAATAGTAAACAAAAACAAATGATAAAAAAACTTCTTCTTTCATTCAATAAACTGCTGATTTTCCCGTTATGCATAACGTATATAATTATAAATGTCATGACGATTTTAAACTATGAACCACTTTTTTATCCTACTCTTTATCGTAAAATATGGCATTTTTGTGATGGTCACGATATATCAGATTATTTTTTGTGGTTTGACAATATAGGGATGACACTGTCAATGTACTACAATGACAAAATATCAATAGTGCTTATACTCATGATGATTGCGGACATAGTTTTCAGTATAAAAAACGGCAGAAAACAGATTATAAAGTGGATTTTGTACGGAATAATAACAGTGATTATTTTGTTTATCGATTTTGTTGCCTCGCCTGAATTTTATGACAGCGTATAAAAAGGAGGTAAGATATTATGACAGAATTTCTGAAATGTCCGAACTGTAACGCACAACTCCATGCAGAACCGGACAATAAAATTATCAGATGTGAATATTGTGATTCAGAAATAATCATAGACAACAATATTCAGAGGACTTCCCCACCGGTAAATAATTATATAAATCCGGAAAATCCTGTAATTACCGGAAATTACAGCGGTACAGTACATTACGTCAATATCGGAAATTATCCGGAAGACTTGCAAAAATGGAAGAAAAAATTTCATAAAAAGCTGATAATACAGGCTGTACTTACGGCAGTTTTCGGACTTCTCATGGAAACAGATGCAGAAGGTTTAGGAATTATTATGTTTCTTATCGCAACTATCCAGTCATTCAGGTTTCCGATAAAACTTTCACATGAAAAACCGCTTCTTCCGTACGTACAGAAAAGCAGATTACTTGATTTTCTAAAGATGTATCCGGCATTTATGGGAGCGTTCTGGGGTGGTATGATACTTATTATGATACTTCTTGAAATGTAGGCAAAGTCAAAAAAAGGAGATGACCATTTTATGACAGAATTTCTGAAATGTCCGAACTGTAACGCACAACTCCATGCAGTACCGGATAATAAAATTATCAGATGTGAATATTGTGATTCAGAAATAATTATAGATAACAATATTCAGAGAACTGCCCCACCAGTGAATAATTATGTCAGTACAGGAAATTATATCGGTTCAGTAAATTATGTCAATACCGAAAACTATCCGGAAGAAATGCAAAAATGGAAGAAAAAATTTCATAAAAAGCTGATAATACAGGCTGTACTTACGGCGATTTTCGGACTTCTCATGGAAACAGATGCCGAAGAGTTAGGAATAATTATGTTTCTTATCGCAACTATATACTCTTTCAAATTACCGATACTTCTTTCAAATTACCGATACTTCTTTCAAATGAAAAACCGCTTCTGCCATACGTACAGAAAAGCAAATTAATCGACTTTATAAAGATGTATCCGGCATTTGTGGGAGCTTTCTGGGGTGGTATGATACTAATGGCAATTATCCTCAGTATAAACCCATAAAGCTCAAATTTTATATGATTATTTCTTTTGATTTGGACGAAACACTTTTTATAAATCCCGAAAAAGTTCCGGCGGAAGACGGTCTTAAATTTCCGCTGGACAGGATTTACAGGGACAGGCTCAGAAAAGGTACTCCGGAACTCCTGCAATGGATAAATAATTCCGGCATAAAGCTGTGGATTTATACAACGTCATACCGTTCAAAAAGATATATAAAAAATATTTTCAGACATTACGGTGTTAAAATTGACAACATAATAAACGGCAAACACCATGCGGAAGAAGTTCAGAAAAATAACACTGAAATATTGCCGTCAAAATATCCCTCAAAGTATCACATTGACCTGCACGTTGACGACGAAATTTCAGTATATCAGAATGGTATTTCTTACGGTTTTCGGGTGTATCTTCTAAAAGAAAATGATGATGACTGGACAGACAATATAAGAACGGAAATTTTACGTATAAAAAAATTAAAAATATAAGGAGGACATTTATTATGTCAAATGAAATGCAATTAAAATACGGCTGTAATCCGAATCAGAAACCGTCAAGGGTGTACATGGCTGACGGTTCAGAACTTCCGATAGAGGTTCTCTGTGGCAGACCAGGTTATATAAACCTCCTCGACGCTCTCAACGGCTGGCAATTAGTCAAGGAACTCAAAAAGGCTACCGGCGTATGTTCCGCCACATCTTTCAAACACGTTTCACCGGCTGGTGCGGCAATCGGAAGACCACTCACTGATGACCTCAAAAAAATCTACTGGGTTGATGACCTCGGCGAACTCACACCGCTTGCGAGTGCATACGCAAGGGCAAGAGGTGCTGACAGAATGTCATCATACGGCGATTTTATAGCACTTTCCGACAAGGTGGACGTCTGCACCGCTAAAATGATTCAGAGAGAAGTTTCTGACGGTATAATCGCACCCGATTACGACGAAGAAGCTCTTGAAATCCTCAAATCAAAAAGAAAAGGTACATACTGTATTCTGAAAATCGACGAAAATTATATACCTGCTCCGATTGAAACTAAACAGGTTTACGGCGTATCTTTCGAGCAGGGCAGAAACGAACTCGACATTAACAAGGAACTCCTTGCAAACGTGGTAACCGAAAACAAGGACATTCCGGCTGATAAACTCGACGATTTAATGATTTCGCTGATTACTCTTAAATATACACAATCAAATTCCGTATGCTATGTAAAGGACGGTCAGGCTATTGGTATCGGAGCAGGTCAGCAGTCTAGAATACACTGTACACGCCTTGCCGGTCAGAAAGCTGATAACTGGTGGTTGAGACAGTCTCCGAAAGTTATGGGTCTTGAATTTGTTGACGGTATCCGTCGTGCAGACCGTGACAACGCTATTGATGTCTATATAGGCGACGAATACGAAGATGTTCTCCGTGACGGTGAGTGGCAGAAAATTTTCAAGACCAAACCGGAAGTCTTTACAGTCGAGGAGAAGAAAGAATGGCTCTCCAAAAATACCGGAGTTTGTCTGGGTTCAGATGCATTTTTCCCGTTCGGCGACAACATCGAACGTGCCAAGAAATCGGGCGTTGAATATATCGCTGAACCTGGTGGCTCTATCCGTGACGATAACGTTATTGAGACTTGTAACAAGTATAATATCGCTATGGCGTTCACAGGAATAAGACTTTTCCACCACTAATCCATGAAAACGGAAAAAATAAAAAAATCCGGAAAGAGAATTGCATTAAGAATTATTATTGCAGTTCTCTTGACATGGATTTTGCTTGCTGTAACAGACTTTATAAGGTTTGCAACATCTGATGGATATATTGAACCACTTATAACTGTTACACACATGGCTTGCAAGTGTGGTGCGTCACGCAGTGAATGTGGTATCGGTTATAGTTTTGACTATGGTTATATCCTTGACATTGGCAACAGTTCATGGAAATATGACAAGGAAAAACCTGATTCCCGACGTTTTTCAGTTTTCGGTAAAGATTTATATAAAAAAGGATAATATTATGTCAGAAAACAATTCTATATCTAAAAACCGACAATCTGCAATTATAAAAATTACAGTTGTTGCAACAGTACTTCCTGTAATTTATATAATTCTCAGTCTGATAAATATTTATAATGTAAATATATCTACAGCGATTTTTAAAGACGCCTATGAATTTTGGAAAGACACAACATATTTTGAACACTTCTCCCCTGATATTATTGAAAGTTATATCTATTCAATAATATTTATTGTACCATATATTATAGTGTGCATTATCAGTATTTTTTCTGAAAAACTGAAAGGCAAAAAGAAACTCAAATATTCTGTAATTAGTTTTCTGATATTTCTGTTTATCAATTACATACAAATGGACGAAATTTATCAAGAAACTTGTTCTGATGATTTTATGATGATTGGTCTTGTTTCAAAATTGCAGAATATTCTTATGTTACTTAACATAGTATCATTTCTACTTGTATTCTGTACGGCTTTTATTGAAATGCGTATGGCAAAAAGAAATAAATAAAAAAATTTATGACAGGAGTACAAAAAAATGAATCTATTGACGCAAAAAATATTAAGTAGTATAATACAAATTTTATTATTCACATTGATTCCGTTCATATGGTGGTGTATAACAGCAAGGAAAAAAAACTGCTTTTTTAAATGGATTGGATTAAAGCATATTTCTTCTTCAAAGGAAAATAAAACAGCCCTTTGGATTGTGGGAACATCAATTATTTTCTTAGCTGTATCGGCTTTCATGCTCTATACTATAAGAAATATCGAAACATCAACGTCCGTATTTTCAGGTTTAGGAATTAAAGCATTACCTGCAATTCTAGTTTATGCGATTTTCAATACTTCGTTTCCGGAAGAAATTCTGTTCAGAGGATTTTTATTGAAAAGACTTTCTAACAAATTTGGTTTTGTAACCGGAAATACAATGCAAAGTATTTTATTCGGCTTAATGCATGGTGTTATGTTTTTTTCATTGACAGGCATACTTAAAGCCATTCTCATTATTGTATTTACAGGAGGAATTGCATGGTGTATCGGATATGTAAATGAAAAGAAATCGAACGGTTCTATTCTGTCTGGTTGGTGTATACACGCAATAGCAAATATATTTTCCGGAATATGTTCAGCATTTCTGTTATTTTAAAATTTATACTAATTTTTTGTGTTAATAATCTTCTCAAACTGTGAAATAAAATAATTATGAGGTGATAAAAATGAAGAATGTTTTAGTAGTCGGCGGTGGCGGTCGTGAACACGCTATCATAATGAAACTCGCCGAAAGTAAACACGTTGATAAGCTGTACTGTACACCAGGTAACGCCGGTATCTTAAAGTATGCGGAATGTTTCAACGTTTCCGCAACCGATATTGACGGCGTTGTTTCACTCGCTAAGGAACTCAAACCCGATATGGTAGTAGTCGCACCCGATGACCCTCTTGTAATGGGTATGGTAGATGCTCTTCAGGCAGAAGGTTTCATGACTTTCGGACCTAAAGCCAATTCCGCTATCATAGAGGGTTCAAAAGTATTCTCAAAGGAACTTATGAAAAAATATAATATTCCGACTGCTTTCTATGAGGTCTTCACCGAAAGCGACAAGGCTATTGAATATCTTAAAAAACAGAATACTTATCCGGCAGTAATAAAGGCTGACGGTCTCGCACTCGGAAAGGGTGTCATAATCGCACAGAACGAGGAAGAAGCCATACAAGCTGTACATGAAATGATTGATAATCTTAAATTCGGAAAAAGTTCCGCAAGAATAGTTATCGAGGAATTTTTAACAGGTCCGGAAGTTTCCGTACTTTCTTTCACCGACGGCAAAACCATTGTACCTATGATTTCCTCTATGGACCACAAAAGGGCTTTAGACGGCGATAAAGGTCTTAATACTGGCGGTATGGGTACGCTTTCGCCTAATCCGTACTATACCGAAGAAGTCGCTAAGGAATGTATGGAAAAAATATTCATACCTACCATGAACGCCATGAACGCCGAGGGAAGAACTTTCGAGGGCTGTTTATATTTCGGACTTATGATTACTCCGAACGGTGCTAAAGTCATTGAATATAACTGCCGTTTCGGTGACCCTGAAACACAAGTAGTACTCCCTATGCTTGACGCTGATTTATATGAAATTTTCGAGGCAATCTATAATCACGAACTCGACAAGGTAGACATTAAATGGCATTCCGGTAGCTGTGCCTGTGTAGTAATGGCAAGCGGTGGTTATCCCGAAAGTTATCTGAAAGGCATTGAAATGAACGGTTTCGACGATAAAGGTCAGATTGAGGGTTGTTTTGTATATCATGCAGGTACTAAACTTTCTGAAGACGGTAAATTCCTTACTAACGGCGGACGTGTTATAGGCGTTACCGCAAAAGGTAAGAATTTACAGCAGGCTCTTGATAAAGCATACAACGGCGTTTCAGAAATCAGCTTTGAAAACGCACACTACAGAAAAGACATCGGACAAAGAGCGTTAAAGGCTCTTGAATAATGGAAGATATGCATAAAAAGCTCAATTATGGGCTTAATCTCGGACTTATCGGAAATGCACTGTTTATAGTTTTCAGTGCCGTATGTTTCATATACTATCTTGTATTCAACCCTGAAAGTGTTTTTTCCAAAGTACTGGAAATCACAGCTTACGTATGTGAATTTTCCGGATTCGGTGTGTTAATTTTATCCGATATACTTATTATTAAAACAGCCCGTATGCGTGACTGGTTAAAAATCGGATTTTCGATATATATAGTCGTCGAGGCTGTCATGATGACACTTGAATTAAATTCTTACAGAATAGACTTCTATAAGCCGTATTCACTGCTTTTAGCTATACTACATTCTGTATTTTCGGCGGTAATATGTTTTGCGTTTCTGACCCTTGACCCCGATAAAAAAGCCTATGAAATAATAGTCATAATATGTATAGGAATAATTCTCGGCGGTATGCTCGGAAACGTCATGGGCATACGGATTTATTTCAGTATATTCACAAATTCCATTGCATTTACGATACTTTTTGGCTCGATAAAATTCATGCTGAAACGTGAAACTATTGAAATTGACTGTTACGGCGATAAAGCAACCGTCACGACATACCGAAGCACTTTCTTTGAAGAATGAATCTCACAACCGGAATTTTTTTAAAAAAATTCCGGTTTTTTTCCTGTGTATTAAAATTCACCGGTAGCATATAATATATGTGGCAGTTCCCATAAAATTTATCGGAGGTATTTTTTCATGTACGGATTAACACCATTCGGGCATACAAGCCTTTTCAACTTCTTCAATGACGACTTCTTCAACGATACCATGCAGACAAACTCGTGCAGAACCGATATAAGAGATACCGGCGAAAAGTACGTTATGGAAGCTGAATTAGCCGGTTTCAACAGGGAAGACATCAACATTGATATTAAAGACTCTTATCTTGTAATTTCCGCTGAACACAAAAAAACTTCTGACGACAAAAACGACAACGGAAAATATATCCGCCGTGAACGTTCTTACAGTTCTTACAAGCGAAGTTTTGATATTTCCGACGTAAACACTGATAACATTAATGCCGAATACAAAAACGGTATTCTTAAAATTGACCTCCCCAAAAAACAGCATGAAGAACCAGTATCACGAAGACTTGAAATAAAATAATTTAATTTTATTCCGGATAAAAAAGAACTGTTTTTTTACAGTTCTTTTTTAGTGGCGTGTTTTTTTATTTTCAGAAAAACAATGACTATTCCGGCAGTAAGTACTAACGTTGTGAAAATACTTCCCTCAATGCCGAACTCTCCACCGCTTAACCATGCGTGCGGAGTATTTGCAGTGGTACGGAAAACTGATTCAGTGTCACCAGTACCGCTTACGCTTATGCCGTAAAAATTTCCCTGCATGAAGTTCCATATAGAGTGAATACCGCATACACCCCATATATCGCCGGTACATATCATGTAAAATGATGCAAAAATTCCGAAAAGTATCAGATTTATACAAGGCAGTACGTCAAAACCAGGGTTAAATACGTGTGCCAATGCAAATGCCACTGAATTTACTGCAACCGCTATCCATACTGAATGATAACCCCCTACTGTCGTCATAAGATAACCACGGAAAATAAATTCCTCACTCATACCCTGTACGAAAAATCCGAAAAAATAAAACATTATCACACCGAAGTTTATACCAATACATAATGAAATTCTGTTCGCTCCGAAACATACACTCAATAATGTAATAGCTGTCATCATTAAGATACCTGTCAGAAGTCCTGTAAGATAATGCGGTATCAGTTTCTGTTTCCGTACACCCATTGAAGTTACCGGTCTGACCTCTATGTTACGACAGTATATTATACTTGTTATCGTCCCGAAAACCGTAGAAAGCAATGACGGTATCATTATTTCCGGTGATGCGGAAATCATAGTCGCTACCGCCATTGACTGACTTAATTCTATTTTGTTTCCGTCAAGCATATTCTGTGATTCCATTTCCTCTAACATTGGCTTGATTGACACTATCGACGGTATAACAGCTTCAAGGACGTATATTATAAGAAATACTATAAGAAATGAAAATATCTGTACAATAAGTTTCGGAGAAGTAAGGGATTCTCCCGATTCTTCAAACATTTCAGGTTTATTCAAAAAAAACACCTCCGCTTATGGTATATAATAATTTTACCTTAAACGAGGTGTTTTGTCAACGATTATTTTTAAATATTTTATATTACGGTAAGAAACATTGTCACGCCTACCATTGAAGCAAGTGAAAGAAACATTGTTATAAGAGTTATCACGATAATATTTATCGGTCTCACTCCGCCGAATGCCATTGCCGTATATTTATTCAGTTTGCCATCCGGAGTGTTTTTCTTTATATACCGGATTTTTTTAAGTGCGAATTTAAAATAAATCCAGTTCGCAAAAAGACACATAAGAATGTTTGCGACAAATGAACCGGCTGAACATATAAATTCCATATTCTGTATGAAGTCCTGATTTTCATATATCACGTTCATTATATTTTCGGTAAATACACCCGATTGTGCCATAAGAATAACTAATGTCGGTATATTAAGTATAACGCTTATTACAGCCGATATAATCGCCCATAACCACATCTTACGGTTTGCAAAGTACAATGACGGAAACAGAAAACACGAAAGATTAAAAGATGTTTTAGTACCGGAATCTTTCATTTTCTTGAATTTCGGAATATAATAAAGTACATTTGTTCTTACAAACATATTTATCTCGTTTAAGGTCACGCCACCCATGTCCTCGTTAAGATTGAAGCCTATCTCGCTTATTACATTGGCGTTAAATGTATTTCTGTCCATGTATTCATACTGCATTCTTTCAGAATCCATGCCGGTTTCCTCATCTTCCGGCGATATGACAACTACCGATTTTTCTTCCGGAATTTTTACTGTACTTTCCCATTTCTGCCCTGTACCGTGCATATAGATATTGCCACATCTGCCGTGATTTCTGTAGCATTCCCTGTGGTGCGGTGTACCACATTCCGGACATACAACAACGTCGTCAGTTTCTGAAAAGACCTCGCCACAAAGTACACATTTTTCACCTGTGAATTTCATAACATCATACCTCCGTTATTTTTCCTTATATCCCATGAATTATATTATAACACGTTATAATATGTAAAATCAAGTGTTTCAGGAAATTTTAATTTCAGAAACTGATTGACATTCCCATAATTTTGAAGTATAATATAAGTGATACTTTTCTTTACAAAAAAACAGGGAGGACTATTTTTTATGGCAAATGAAAAAAGTATGAAAGTTCTTATAGTGGACGACGATAAAAATATATGTGACCTGCTCAGGCTGTATCTCGAAAAAGACGGTTACGGTGTTATTCTATGTCATGACGGTGCGGAAGCTGTCGTTAAATTCAATGCTCTGAAACCCGATATTGTTCTTCTTGATATTATGTTACCATCTATGGACGGCTGGCAGGTATGCCGTGAAATACGCAAAACTTCAGGCGTACCTATTATCATGATTACTGCCAAAGGTGAAACTATCGATAAAATAATAGGTCTTGACCTCGGTGCAGATGACTATATTGTAAAACCTTTCGACGCTAAGGAAGTTATAGCACGTATAAACGCTGTTACAAGACGTGTCAGCAGTATGAACAAAGAACCCGAAGTTAAAGAAGTACATTACGATAAACTTTCAGTAAATATGACACGTTATGAACTCAAAGTTGACGGAAAGACAGTCGATACACCACCTAAGGAACTTGAATTACTTTACTACCTCGCTTCTAATCCGAACAGAGTTTATACCCGTGACCAGCTTCTTGACGAAGTATGGGGTTTTGAATATTACGGCGATTCAAGAACTATTGACGTCCATATAAAACGCCTCCGTGAAAAACTTGAGGGTGTTTCGGACAAGTGGCTTCTTAAAACCATATGGGGAAGAGGTTATAAATTTGAAGTTCAGGAAGATGAGGAAGAATAATCCGGAAAATATAAAATTTCAGGGGACTGGTTTCGTCCCCTGTCTTATTAAGCAGAGGTGACTATATTGCACAATAACAATTCATATAACAAACTGCTGAAATATTCAATAATTCTTATGATGTCGGTTATTATCATACTCGGTATTGCAATTATCGGTATAAGTTCTTCCGTATACAAGAAAACTGAACTCAAACGCCTTGAAAGTACCGGAAGTATCTTCATAAGCTACGTGAGGGAAGAATATAATAACAATAATATTCCGGATAACGATAATATACAGAAACTTCACCGGCTCTTCATGGACGAACACAACGTTGACATCTATATATACGACAATGACGGAAACTGTATAATTCCGTATTCTGATAAAAACTGTAAACTGCCGGTAATCTCCGACAATATAAAATCGGTCATGGACAGCGGAATGTATCTTGAATTAAGTTCCGACGGCATTTCAAGTGAAGAACCTTATCTCATATACGGCGACAAATTCAGCGTAAAAACAAATGATTCCTCACAGAAAATGTATATTCTTGCATACAGCGATACACATAATATAAGTATGTTCACAATGAATATTTTTCTTGTATATCTTCTTGCATCGGTGATTATGATGATTGTTTCGTTTATCCTTATGAAAAAGAAAACTAAAATATATACCGATTACAACAACGACATAATAAGAATACTGAAAAAATATTCGCAGGGTGATTTTTCTGAAAAAATAAAATCGGATAATATATCTTTCCCTGACGAAAAAGCAGAATATATAAACAAACTCGCTTCGGACATAGAGACAAGCGAAGAAACAAGCAAAACTTTTATAGCTAATGTTTCGCACGAACTCCGGACACCAATTACTACTATAGGCGGTTTTGTCGACGGTATTCTTGACGGTACTATACCTAAAAACCGTCGCAATGAATATCTCGTACTCGTTTCAAATGAAATACAGAGACTTAAAATTCTTATAAGTTCAATGCTTAACATGAGCCGTTTTGAATCCGGTACGCTGAAACCTCATTTTCAGTATACAAACCTTACTGACCTTGTCATGAAAACTGCCTTTATGTTTGAAAAGAAAATAGAAGCCAAAAATGTTGAAGTCGAGGATTTCGACACTGAAAATCTTTTCGCTGAAATTGACCCCGATTTGATTCAACAGGTAATATACAACATAATAGAAAATGCTGTGAAATTCGTCAATACAGGCGGCAAACTCTCTTTCAGGTTTGAAAAGGACGGCAATATGTGTATTATCGGTATAAGAAACACCGGCGAAGGTCTGAAAGACAGCGAAATTTCACAGGTTTTTGACAGATTCTATAAAACGGATTCCTCACGTGGTAAAGATACTACCGGTCTCGGTCTCGGACTTTCTATTTCAAGAAGAATTGTACATATAAATAATGGTCAGATAGTCGTCAAGAGCGTTTACGGTGAATACACTGAATTTCAGATACAGCTTCCGGAAAAACAGAAAAATTTATAATGGCATTCAGAAAGGAGAAACTATGGACGATTTAGAAAATTATACTTCCGGTAACGTTGAAAGCGTTCCGGAGCAGGAAAATATAAATAATATTGAAACTGTCAGCGGAAATAATTCCGGTCATGAAAGTAATGCTTTTGCATATACCGGATTCGTCTATGATGCATTACCGGACGAATTTCAGCAATATGCGGAATTTCCGGATAATATCCGCAAACGAAAAAATACAACAGGTGAAAAATTTATAATTTTTCTGTTTGTTCTGATAATAATTCTTGCGACAGGTCTTTCAGTATACGGTATCGCCAATGACGTATACAGAAGCCGTTCAGTTATGGAAGAACTCAAAAAACAACAGCATATTGTTATGTATCAGGAGAGAAAACCCGAAGGTGCTAAAGATTTAAGAGACTTTATCGACGAAAACGGCAGATATACTGTTGAAGGTGCTGCCGCTGCGGTACAGGATTCAATCGTGGAAATATATATGTATTCCGATTCCAAAAAAACACGTCTTGAAGGTACCGGCTCCGGTGTTGTAATCTCAAAGGACGGCTATATTGTCACTAATGCACACGTTCTGAAATCTGATGGTTTCCATACTGTCCATACTACCGACGACAAAATCTATAACGCTAAAATTATCGGCAGAGACTCCAAAACAGATATTGCCGTTATAAAAGTGGATTACTCCGGACTTACTCCGGCAGTATTCGGCGATTCCGATGAAGCAATAGTCGGTGAACAGGTCATAGCGGTGGGAAATCCGGCAGGACTTTCAAATACTGTCACAGACGGTATAATTTCCGCTGTAAACCGTAAAATCCGTAGCGATTCTACCGGTTTTGAAATGAACTGCATACAGACTAATGCCGATATAAGCCCTGGTAATTCCGGCGGAGCGTTGGTTAATATGTATGGTCAGGTTATAGGGATAACTTCTTCAAAATATGTAAGCTCCAGTTTTGAGGGTCTCGGATTCGCCATAACCATAAATGACGCTATGCCTATTATTGAAGAACTTATTGACACCGGTTATGTGTCCGGACGTTTCAGAATAGGTATTCAGCTTATCGATATGGATTCCGAAGAAAAAATACTCATGATTGAAAATGAATTAGGTTTTGAACTCCCTGAAGATTTCGAGGGTGTATATATTGATTCAATCAGTGAAGACTGCGACATAGCTAATACCAAACTTAAAGCCGGTGACTTCATAACCGAAATAAACGGCGTACCCATAAAGACTTACGACGAACTTTACAATACTATAAGTGCGTCTTTCAAGGCAGGCGATAAAGTACCGGCAAAATGTGCGAATGTAAAGAAAAACGGCAAAGTAACTTATTACAATATCGAATTTAAATTAATGGAAGATACTTCCGGAGACTTTTAAATATTAATTCATAATTCATAATTATTAATTCATAATTAATTATCTATTCCGTGAAATTCTTCGGACGTTTCGAGTTTACTCCTGTAACTCCTCCTACTGCTCCGGAAATGGTCAGCAGTAGGAGCTTTTTTACTCCGGTGAACTCTCCTAAAAAAATCACTCCGCATATCGCTATGAGGGTATATATTATCACGCCACATATTATACCCTCCGCAAGTCCGTGTTTACGTCTGAATTTCCCACAAAAATATGTACTTGAATAAGTTCCGATTACCATTGATATTATTGAAAAAATTGTTGATACTTTCATATCGCCGAGTATACAATACATGACTACTGCCAATAATAACGCTGTAATGAATATAAGGAATATTCCGGCAAGTACCGATATTGTCAGACTTGTTATACTGTTTGTCCACACGCTTTTACGATGTCGACGCATAAAAAAAACCTCCGCATAAGAATTTACTATCATTCTATGCAGAGGTCTGAAATATTATTCCTTGTCTTTGTCTTTTCCGGTATTTTCTTCAATTTTCTTGAGTTTTTTAGGTTTCTTTTCGGGTTCGTCGGAAACAATTCCGGCAGATGCAAGGGCGGATTCCTTTTTCTTCTTATCGGCAGACTGCATAGCCTTTACACGTTCCTGTGCCGTGACGTTTTCGGTAATAGCCCATGTCTTTATACGGAGTTTGTGTCTTGCTCCGCCGGTCTCGATAACAACGGTATCTTCTCCGGTAGATACTACTATTCCGACTATTCCGCCACCTGTTACTATCTCGTCGCCAACTTCAAGACTTTCCTGCATAGCTTTTAATTCGCCGTCACGTTTTTTCTGTGGTCTTATCACCATGAAATACAACAGTGCGAACATTATTATCAGCGGAAAAATAAGCGTCCAGAATACTGAACCTGTTTCAGTTGGTGTGGCAGTACCGGCAACGGTTGTTACTACAGAGGATTCCTCACCCTCGGCAAATGCCGTCATACCCGACATTATGGCAGAATACGTCACAGCAGACAATGCTGTAATAATACCAGTCAATTTCTTTTTCATAAGTTAAACTCTCCATTCTTTTGAATATACTGGTTATTATAACATATTTTTCCGTAAATTTCAAGTCATTACAGGAAATTTTTACTTAAACTTCTTAAAGATGTTATTTTTGATTACTTATTACAGTTTTTTCCACATAGTAAATATCTATTTGTGCATATGGAAGATTTTTGTGAAAATTTTGCAAATACTCTTGATTTCTGCGAAAAAGGTGGTAAAATATAATTAGCACTCAAACAGACAGAGTGCTAAACCATGATTTTACAGGAGGTATATGTTATGTCTATCAGACCATTACAGGACAGAGTTGTCCTCAAGATGACGGAGGCTGAAGAAACTACCAAGGGCGGTATTATCCTTACAAGCTCCGCCAAGGAAAAACCCGAAGTTGCCGAGGTCATTGAAGTAGGTGTCGGCACTGCTGATGTCAAAATGGAAGTCGCTAAAGGTGACAAGGTTCTTATTTCAAAGTACTCCGGTACTAACGTTAAACTCGACGGTGAAGAATACATCATCGTGAAAATGGAAGACATTCTCGCTGTTGTGGAATAATTCCGTTTTATCTTAAAAAAAGGAGATTGATTTATAATGGCTAAAGATATTAAATACGGCGAGGACGCAAGAAAGGCTCTTCAGTCCGGTATTGACAAGCTCGCTGATACCGTAAGAATAACTATGGGTCCTAAGGGAAGAAACGTCGTTCTTGATAAGAAATTCGGCGCACCACTCATTACTAACGACGGTGTTACAATCGCCAAGGACATAGAACTTGAAGACGCTTTCGAGAACATGGGCGCACAGCTTGTAAAGGAAGTCGCTACAAAAACTAATGACGCTGCCGGTGACGGTACTACAACCGCTACACTTCTAGCACAGACTATCGTGCGTGAGGGTATGAAAAATATCGCTGCCGGTGCTAATCCTATGATTCTTAAAAAGGGTATCGCTAAGGCAGTAGATACCGCTGTAAAGTCAATCACTGACAACTCAAAGGAAGTTTCAGGCAGTGAGGACATCGCAAGAGTTGGTACGGTTTCTTCCGCTGACGAGGCTGTAGGAAAACTTATTGCCGAAGCTATGGAAAAAGTTACCGCTGACGGCGTTATTACTCTCGAAGAAAGTAAGACCGCTGATACTTACAGCGAAGTTGTAGAGGGTATGCAGTTCGACAGAGGTTACATTTCACCTTACATGGTAACCGATACCGACAAAATGGAAGCTGTCTATGATGATGCATTTATCCTCATTACCGACAAGAAAATTTCTTCAATTCAGGAAATTCTTCCGCTTCTCGAACAGATTGTAAAAATGGGCAGAAAACTTGTCATAATCGCAGATGATATAGAGGGCGAGGCTCTTACAACTATTATTCTTAATAACCTCCGTGGTACATTCAAGGTTGCAGGCGTAAAAGCCCCCGGCTTCGGCGACAGACGTAAGGAAATGCTTAAAGATATTGCTATCCTTACCGGTGGTGAGGTAATCACTTCTGAACTCGGTCTCGAACTCACTGATACACAAATCAGTCAGCTTGGTCAGGCTAAACAGGTTGTTATTCAGAAAGAAAATACTATTATCGTCGACGGTGCAGGCGATAAGGAAGATATAAAGTCAAGAGTAAATCAGATTCGTTCAGCTATCGAAACTACTACTTCCGATTTCGACAGGGAAAAACTTCAGGAAAGACTTGCTAAACTCGCCGGTGGTGTAGCCGTAATAAAAGTTGGTGCAGCTACTGAAATCGAAATGAAAGAAAAGAAACTTCGCATTGAAGACGCTCTTGCAGCTACTAAAGCCGCTGTTGAAGAGGGTATCGTTGCCGGTGGTGGTACGGCTTATATCAATGCTATTCCTGCTGTAGAAAAACTTCTCCCGTCACTCGACGGCGACGAAAAAACCGGTGCTAAAATCATTCTCAAGGCTCTTGAAGCTCCTGTACGTCAGATTGCAGAAAATGCCGGTCTCGAAGGTAGCGTAATTGTCGACAAGATAAGACGTTCTCGCAAAGTCGGCTACGGTTTCGACGCTTACAACGAAACTTACTGTGATATGATTCCTGCCGGTATCGTTGACCCGACCAAAGTTACACGTTCAGCACTTCAGAACGCCGCATCAGTTGCCGGAATGGTACTCACTACTGAAAGTCTCGTTGCAGACATCAAGGAAGATGTTCCGCCTGCTCCTGCAATGCCTGCCGGTGGTATGTATTAATCAATAAAATCCGTTACGAAAGCAGTTTCTGTATTCCGGAAACTGCTTTTTTTATTGACTTTTTTTAAATTTAATGATATAATTTATTCATGGAGGCGATTTAATGAATTATCTGTCTGTAATACTCGGCGGAGGTCTCGGGGCTGTTTTAAGATACTGCATAAGTCTGATACCATTTAAAAGCGATTTTCCGTTTCTGACCCTGTTTACCAATTTTATCGGTGCTTTTCTTATAGGTCTGATTAACGGATTCGCTATAAAAAAAAGACTGTCCGGAAATGCTCTTTTGTTCCTGAAAACAGGTCTGTGTGGCGGATTTACTACTTTTTCGACGTTCTCACTGGAAACTTTTAATCTGATTGAAAATCATCATATTATATCTGCAACGATATACATTTTCTTAAGTATAATATTATGTCTCACCGGAGTGTTTTTAGGTATGGAGGTATCAGCATGAAAAAACTTGAAGTAAATCATACACCTGAATTTTTACGTGATATAGCTATAGCTCTTTCAGTTTTATGGTTAATATTAATGTTTATAATATGTTCTGTTATGGCTAAATTAATCGCTGTGTTTCTTTCAATCGTAATTCTGTTGATTATTATTGGTATAGGGTGTTATATTGAGAGCAGAAAAACCACTGTTAAATACGATACTGACAAAGTAAAATGGAAGTGGTTATGGCTTGAATATACTGCCGATTTCTGTGACGTTGATTCCGTACATTATACCATAGTCCACGAGCGGACACGTTACGGCTATAACCGTCGGTTTGAAATAGTCTTCCAACTCACAGACAGTACGGAATTACGCCTGAATGACCGTCTTGAATCAGATGATATTGATGACTGCATAAACGGTATCACCGATAATATCAGACTTATGCAGTTATACAGATTTATTGAAAATGTTTATCCGGAAAAATGTACCGGATTTGTAAAAAATGATACATACTGACGGAGGTTACGGAAATGAAAAAATTTGAAGTAAACTATCTACCGCCTATTTGTTATGTAATATATACAGTAGTTGTTGTATTATGGTTTATATCTTGGTTTGTAATTGCTACAATATGTGCGGATTTATCTATATCGAGAAATGATAAGGATATGGAATTAATAGCTGTTTTTCTTCCGGTCGCAATTTTGATGATTATTATTTTTATATTTAAGTGCTTTGAAAGTATACAAACAACTGTTGAATACGATACAGACAAAATAAAATGGAAATGGTTACGGATTGAATATACAGCTAATTTCAGTGACATTAAATCCGTTAATTATACTATAATTCAACGTACACGTTACGGCTATAACCACCGCTTTGAAATAGTCTTCTGCCTTAAAAACGGTGAAGAATTAAGATTAAGTGACCGTCTTGAATTAGAAGATATTGACAACGGTATAAATGGTATCACTGACGATATAAAACTCATGCAGTTATACAGGTTTATTGAAAATGTTTATCCGGAAAAATGTACCGGATTTATTAAAAATAATACATACTGACGGAGGTTACGGAAATGAAAAAATTTAAAGTAAATAACGAATCCGCTTTTTTCAGTTTAATATTTAAAACTTTTACAGTGTTATGGGCTATAGCCTTTTTGTTATTATGTCCTGTTATTAAGGTGATAGTGAGTAAGCAGACCGCTTTTATTTCCAGAGGAATTTTAGTGGTTATTTTAGTTATCGGCTGTTATATCGCAAGCAGACAAACAACTGTCGAATATGGTGCGGAAAAAATACACTGGAAATGGTTATGGTATGATAATACAGTTAATTTCAGTGATGTTAAATCTGTACACTATAATGTAATCCACGAGCGGACACGTTACGGCTATAATCACCGCTTTGAAATAGTCTTCCGCCTTAAAAACGGTACAACATTAAGGCTTAATGATACTCTTAAGTTAGAAGATATTGATAACAGTATAGACGGTTCTACAGATGATATTAAACTTATGCAGTTATACAGATTCATTGAAAAACTTTATCCCGAAAAAATTAAACGTCACTAAAATTTAACACGCCAGATACAAAAAAACCGTTCTCCCGAAAGAGAACGGCTTGTTTTTATATAGAATCTGCCAATCAAACCAGCTTGATAATAGCCATTTCAGCAGCGTCACCACGGCGAGGACCGATTTTTATAATCTGTGTATAACCACCGTTTTTATCGGCATACTTAGGTGCAATCTCGTCGAAAAGTTTCTTTGCAACGGATTCCTTAGTTACGTATGACAATACCTGACGCTTGGAGTGCAGATTATTATTTTTACCGATAGTAATCATCTTTTCTGCTACAGCACGAACTTCCTTAGCTCTTGTAACGGTTGTTTCAATCTGACCGTTTTCAAGAAGGAAAGTTACCATGCCTCTGAGCATTGCTTTTCTATGGTCAGATGTTCTGCCCAGCTTTCTTGTACCCGGCATGTAATTCACTCCTTTTCATACAGTGCGTAAAAGCACGATTTATGGGTTTATTCTTCTTCGGAGGAAAGGTCAAAGCCAAGTGACTGTAACTTCTCCTTAACCTCATCGAAAGATTTTTTTCCAAGGTTTCTAACCTTCATCATTTCTTCCTCAGATTTATTTATAAGGTCATCTACTGTATTTATTCCGGCACGTTTCAGACAATTGAACGAACGTACAGACAAATCAAGGTCTTCAATGGTCATCTCAAGGATTTTTTCCTTGCCCTTGTCATTAGGTTCAACAAGAACAGGGTCTATCAATGATTCTTCTGAAAGGTCAATGAACAGTTTGAGATGTTCATTAAGAAGATTTGCCGCCTGTGATAACGCTTCCTTAGCGGAAATTGTACCGTCTGTCCATACTTCTATAGTAAGTTTGTCGTAGTCTGTAACCTGACCAAGACGTGTATCTTCTACAGTATAGTTTACTTTGAGAACAGGTGTATAAATACTGTCAACCGCAATGACGTCAACAGGAAGATTTACCTGTTTCTTGTTACGTTCAGCAGAAACATAACCTCTGCCCTTGTCGATAGTAATTTCCATGTAAAGTTTAGCGTCCTTGCCGAGAGTGGCAATATGCATACCAGGGTCAAGAATGACAACCTCGGAATCGCATTTTATATCACCGGCAGTTATTTCACATTCACCTTCTGCCTCAATGTACGCCGTCTTAGGTCCTTCACCCTGTAGTTTTGCAGTAAGACCCTTAATACTGAGGATAATTTCCGTGACGTCTTCCTTGACGCCCGGAATTGTTGACAATTCATGGTGAACTGTACCGTTTTTGCCCGAAAGCTTTACGGAAGTTACAGCCACACCCGGAAGTGAGGAGAGCAGCACTCGCCTTAGACTGTTTCCCAGTGTTATACCGTATCCACGCTCCAGCGGTGCTAAAACGAATTTGCCGTATTTGCCGTCACTTTTAAGCTCGACAATTTCTATATCAGGCTTATTGATTTTCTCCAGCATAAAAACCCTCCTATTTCGCAATAACTGTTTATTTCGAGTTCAGATAATTCAAGCACTATGAATATTACTTTGAATACAACTCGACGATGAGGTGTGTAGCAACCTCGTAGTCAATATCCTCTGCTGAGGGAAGACGGTTTACAGTTGCGGAAAAATCGTCCTTTTTAGCGTCAAGCCATATCGGAACGAGTCTGTCCTTGGTTTCTTCAACTGTTGCCTTGAACTTTTCGGAAGTTCTGTCTTTTTCACGGAGAGCAATAACGTCGCCGACTTTTACTCTATATGACGGGATATTTACTTTCTTTCCGTTTACTGTATAGTGACTGTGTACTACTAACTGTCTTGCCTCACGTCTTGTGAGTGCGAGACCCATTCTGTAAACAACACTGTCAAGTCTTGATTCAAGACAAGTAATAAGGTTGTCACCGGTCTTGCCGTCCATCTTTGAAGCGATTTCATAATAGTGTGCGAAAGGTTTTTCCTCTACACCATAGATAAACTTTAACTTCTGCTTTTCTTTAAGCTGGAGTCCGTATTCAGAAATCTTCTTTCTGTTATTGGCATTCTTGAAACGGATTGATTCCTTCTTGGAAACACCCATTACTGCCGGACTGATACCCAGATATCTGCATCTTTTGAGAATTGGTTCTTTCTGTACTGCCATTTTAAAACACCTCCTGTTAAATCAGACACGACGTCTCTTAGGCGGACGGCAACCATTATGCGGAATAGGTGTGACGTCCTTAATCATCTTGACTTCAAGACCTACTGTCTGAAGTGCTCTGATTGCAGCCTCACGACCTGCACCTGGTCCTTTAACGTATACTTCTACGTTCTTAAGACCGTGTTCCATAGCAGCCTTTGCGGCTGTTTCGGCAGCTGTCTGTGCTGCGAAAGGTGTGGACTTCTTAGAACCTCTGAAACCGAGTTCACCGGCACTTGCCCATGAAATAGCATTGCCTGCTGTATCGGTGATTGTTACGATTGTGTTATTGAAAGTGGACTGGATATGAACTGCACCACTTTCGATATTCTTACGCTCTCTACGTCTTCTTATTGTAGAAACCTTTTTACCTTTCTGCTGTGCCAAAGCTCATAACCTCCTTACTTCTTCTTGTTAGCGATTGTCTTTACAGGACCTTTACGGGTTCTTGCGTTAGTCTTGGTTCTCTGACCTCTTACAGGGAGACCCTTTCTGTGACGAACGCCTCTGTAACAACCAATCTCAACAAGTCGTTTGATGTTGAGTGCCACTTCACGTCTGAGGTCACCCTCAACAGTGTAGTTAGCGTCGATATAGTCACGAAGTTTAGCAACATCTGTTTCAGCGAGGTCTTTAACTCGGATATCCGGATTAATACCTGTGTTGCTGAGTATATCTGTTGCAGTCTGACGACCGATTCCGTAGATATAAGTCAAACCGATTTCGATTCTCTTATTCTTGGGAAGGTCAACACCAGCTATTCTTGCCATATGTTATTTGCACCTCCAAATAATGCGTTACGGATTAACCCTGACGCTGTTTATGCTTAGGGTTTTCGCAGATTACCATAATTCTGCCTTTACGTTTTATAACCTTGCACTTTTCGCAAATAGGTTTTACTGAAGGTCTGACTTTCATTGAAAATACCTCCTTTAGCGGATAGCGGATTTTTAATAATCCTTTATTTACTTAACACGCCATGTTATACGACCTTTTGAAAGGTCATATGGTGACATCTCAAGTTTAACCTTGTCACCTGGCACAATTCTGATATAATTCATTCTGAGCTTGCCGGAAACGTGTGCGAGTACCTCGTGACCGTTTTCAAGCTGAACCTTAAACATAGCATTCGGCAGAGCATCTGTAACAACGCCCTCGACTTCGATTACATCTTCTTTTGACACTTTCATAACCTCCTTTACTCTTCCGTTGCAAGCTGTCTGAGCAACGTCCGGAGTTTTTTATCAGTTATATTATCGTTTATATCTATCATACTGCCTGTGGGATATACGTGCTTTATGTTCTTCCTCTTGTACGAGTTCAATTTACGGCTTTTACCGTCGACTATAAAGCAATATCGGTTCTGAACGCCGGTCACAACGAATAATTTTCCGCTGTCCCTACCGGCGACCGCTCTTACAACTGAGCCTATGCATAACTTCACAACAAGTTTCCTCCGTCACGGTTGTGTGAGAATAACGGGACCGTCAGGAGTTATTGCGATAGCGTGTTCAAAATGTGCTGACAATGAACCACTTGTTGTCTTGACCGTCCAGCCGTCTTTCATGACCTTGACATCATCACCCCTGACGTTAATCATAGGTTCGATACAGATAGTCATACCGGCAACCAGTCTTGAACCGTGTCCGGCACGTCCCCAGTTAGGAATTTCGGGAGATTCGTGAACATCTTTCCCGATACCGTGACCGCAGTAATTTCTTACGATTCCGTAGCCTCGTGAAGCACAATAGACTTCTACAGCATGAGAAATATCTCCGACTCTTGCGCCAACCTGAGCCTGAGCAATACCCTCATAAAGTGACTGCTCCGTAACCTCAAGTAATGCCTTTGCCTCATCAGAAATTTTGCCGACCGGGAAAGTCCAGCAACTGTCACCGTTGAAACCTTTATAAGCCGCACCGGTATCAATGCTTACAATATCGCCTTCCTCAAGTCTGCGGTTTGCTTTCGGTATACCGTGAATAACTTCATCATTTACCGAAATACAGGCGTTTGCAGGAAAACCGTACAAACCCTTGAAACAGGATTTACAGCCATGCTTTGCAAAATAACTGCCGATAAGTTTATCAACGTCAAGCGTGGACATACCTGCCTTTAATCTTTCGCCCGCATACCATATTGCGTTGCAGGTAATTTTACCTGCTTCACGCATTATGGCGAGTTCGGACTTTGATTTTATTGTTATACTCATTCAGCAACTCCCACAGCAGCAAGAGTAAGCTTTGAAGTATCAGCAACTTCTTCCTGTCCGATAACAGTCTGAAGTTTGCCCTGCTTCTCGTAATAGTCCTTGAGAGGAGCAGTTTTTTCATGATATGTTGCAAGTCTGTCAAGAACGACTTCCGGCTGGTCATCTTTACGGATAACTGTATTGTCACCGCACTTATCGCATACGCCCTCAACCTTTGACGGCTTATACTCGATATGATAAGATGCTCCGCAACCCTGACATACTCTTCTGCCGGAAACTCTCTGTTTTATTGTCTCGTCGGGTACGTGGATTTCAATTACCTTGTCAATCTGGATACCCATTGCGTCGAGTGCTTCTGCCTGTGGAACTGTTCTCGGGAAACCGTCGAGAATAAAACCGTTTTTACAGTCGTCTTCGGCGATTCTGTCCTTAAGAATACCTATTACAATATCGTCAGAAACGAGTGCACCGGCGTCCATAGCCTCCTTAGCCTTAAGACCGTATTCAGTACCGTTCTTCACAGCTTCACGGAGAATGTTACCTGTTGAAATCTGCGGGATATTAAGAGCTTCGGAAACGACTTCCGCCTGTGTACCCTTACCTGCACCAGGTGCGCCTAAAAAGATAAGATTCATATATTCTGCCCCTCCTTACTTTAAGAATCCGTGGTGATGTCTCATCATCATATGGGATTCAAGTGTACGTGTTGTTTCAAGTGCAACGCTTACGGCGATAAGAATTGTAGTACCACCCATTGAAAGCGATGCAAGCTGTGAATCAGCTATTGAAATGAATATCGGAATTACTGCAATAATTCCAAGGAAAAATGCACCTACAAGTGTAATCTTAGAAAGTACTCTCTGAATGTAATCGGCAGTAGGTTTACCAGGTCTGATACCAGGAATACCGCCGTTGCTCTGTCGGAGGTTGTTTGCCATTTCTACCGGATTATACTGTATTGATACATAGAAGTAGTTGAATGCGATTATAAGCAGGAAGTATATTACTGCATATGAAGCACTTCTTGTACTGAAGAAGTGACAGAAGTGATAGTAAAAACCACTTGTTTTTGTAACCGGCTTGAAAAGCTGTATTGTAGCCGGAAGAGACATAAACGACATTGCAAAGATGATAGGCATTACACCGCTCATGCAAACCTTTATCGGAATATGTGTTTTCTGTCCGCCGTACTGTTTTCTGCCGACAACTCGTTTTGCATACTGTATCGGGATTCTTCTTTCAGCCTCGTTCATGAATACAACGAAACCGATTTCAAAAATTATGAATACAAGATAGCCCAGTGATACAAATAAATATTTGCTTGGTTCCTGCATTGTAAGTCTTACAAGAAGTCCTGCATCTGTCGGGAATCTTGCCGCTATACCTGCAAAGAGTACAATTGAAATTCCGTTTCCTATACCGTTTTCGCTTACACGGTTGCCCATCCATACAACCAGTAAAGCACCGGCAACGAAACACGCTATTATTACTGCTCCGGAAAAATACATTTCCCAGCCGGAAGAATATTTAACGGCGTACTGCCCGTTTACTTCCATTCGTTTAAGTGTCAGATAATACGCAAATGACATAAATATTGCCAGTGCCATAGACACAAACTGCGTTATCTTTTCAATTTTCTTACGCCCCTCTTCACCCTCGTCTCGCAGACGTTCAAGAGGTGGTAGTGCATAGGTTAATAGTTGCATGATAATAGATGCGTTAATGAATGGTGTTATCGACAGTGAAAATATAGTAGCCTTGGAGAGACCACCACCTGTCATTGTATTCAGATATTCAAGGAAGTTACCTGTACCCTCTGTATTCATCTTAACCCATGAAGCAACGACTTCCTGATTAAGAAAAGGAACGGTTACAGCACTTCCGAATCTGAATATTACAATCATGAGTAATGTATAAAGGAGCTTTTTACGGATTTCCGGAACACTCCAGGCACGTTTCAGTGTCTGAAACACATTACATCACCTCTGCTTTCCCGCCAGCCTTTTCGATTTTTTCGATAGCACTCTGTGAGAATTTAGCAGCCTTTACAGTTAATTTTGCAGTGAGTTCACCGTTGCCGAGAATTTTAACGCCGTCATTGACTTTCTTTACAAGTCCTGAAGCAACGAGTAATTCTGTATCAACAACTGTATCATCAGTGAATTTGTTAAGGTCTGATACATTTACTACAGCGTACTTTGTTGCGAAGATATTGTTAAAACCTCTCTTAGGAATACGTCTTGCAAGAGGCATCTGACCGCCTTCAAAACCGATTCTTACGCCACCGCCTGAACGTGCGTTCTGACCTTTATGACCTTTACCGGCTGTTTTGCCGTTTCCTGAACCATGACCTCTGCCGATACGCTTTACAGCCTTGTTGGAATCAGGAGCGGGTGTTAACTCGTGAATTTTCATGCTTTATTGCACCTCCTTGTGTTTTACGCTTCTGTAACCTCAATGAGGTGTGAAATCTTGTTGATTTTTCCTGCGGTCTGTGCGTTATCAGGCTGAACAGTTACGTCGCCGATTTTTCTGAGACCGAGAGACTCAGCAGTAGCAATCTGGTCTTTCTTTCTGCCGATAAGGCTCTTTGTGAGTGTGATTTTCTTAGCCATATTTGCTCCTCCTTAGCCTAAAATTTCCTTAACAGTCTTGCCTCTCTTTTCAGCTACTTCCTTTGCAGAAGTGCATGATGTAAGACCATTGATAGTAGCCCTTACCACGTTGCAAGGATTGTTTGAACGAAGTGACTTTGTTCTTATATCCTTGATACCTGCAACTTCAATTACAGCACGTACAGGACCACCGGCGATAACACCGGTACCAGGTGCAGCAGGTTTCATAAGAACTCTGCCAGCTCCGAAAGCTCCGACGATTTCGTGAGGGATTGTTGTTCCCTTAAGCGGAATTTTTACAAGATTCTTCTTGGCATCTTCGATACCCTTGCGGATAGCGTCCGGAACTTCACCGGATTTGCCGAGACCGAAACCTACAGTACCATTGCCGTCGCCGACTACAACGAGTGCGGAGAATTTCATGATACGACCGCCCTTGACAGTCTTTGATACACGGTTGATGGAAACAACCTTTTCAACGAGTTCAGGAGCCTGTGTTTCAATATTTGCCATTGTTTTACCTCCCTCTTAGAACTTTAATCCGTTTTCACGAGCACCGTCAGCGAGTTCCTTGACACGTCCGTGATAAAGGTAACCACCTCTGTCGAAAACAACTTCTGTAATGCCTTTTTCAATGGCATTTTTAGCAATCATCTCGCCGACTTTGCGTGCTGCCTCGATGTTACCGCCGTTGCCCTCAAAACCTTTGTCCATGCTTGATGCAGAAGCAAGAGTAACACCGTTCACGTCGTCAATAAGCTGAGCATAGATGTGCTTGGACGAACGGAACACATTGAGACGTGGGCGTTCAGCAGTACCGGAGATTTTAGCACGAACTCTGCGGTGTCTCTTTAATCTTGCCTTATTGCTGTCGAATTTCTTAATCATAGCAATTTGCTCCTTTTAATTACTTCTTGCCCTTACCGGACTTACCTTCCTTACGGATAATACGTTCACCGGCGTATCTTATACCCTTGCCCTTGTACGGTTCAGGCGGACGCTTTTCACGTATTTCAGCTGCAAACTGACCTACAGCCTGTTTGTCGATACCGCTTACCACGATTCTGTTAGGCTGGGGAACATCAAGCTTGATAGAAGCTGTTTCCTCAATTATAACATCGTGTGAGAAACCGAGGTTGATTTTAACCGCATTTCCCTGTTTAGCTGCACGGTAGCCGACACCCTCTATTTCAAGAGTTTTTGAATATCCGTTTGTTACACCCTCAACCATGTTGGCAATGAGTGTTCTTGTGAGACCGTGAAGTGAACGATGTTTTTTGTCGTCACTTGGTCTTGTTACTGTTATAACACCGTCAGCGTACTCAATGCCGAGTTCCTTGCTGAACTGTGTTGTAAGTTCGCCCTTAGCTCCCTTGACTGTAACGCAGTTGTCGTTGATAGCAACCTCAACACCTGCCGGAACTGCAACGGGCATTTTGCCTATTCTTGACATTTTAGTTCCTCCTTACCAGATGTATGCGAGAACTTCACCGCCGACATTAAGCTCTCTTGCCTTCTTGTCGGTAACGATTCCCTTTGAAGTTGAAACGATTGCGATTCCCAGACCTTTTCTAACCTTTGGCATATCTGCACAGCTTGAGTAGATACGCAGACCAGGCTTGGAAACTCTTCTGAGACCAGTTATTACAGGTGACTTGTTGTCGCCGTATTTAAGCGTGATTCTGATAACACCCTGCTTACCGTCCTCAATGAGTTTGAAGTCCTTCACATAGCCCTCGTCAACGAGAATCTGTGTGATGTCCTTCTTAACTCTTGAAGCGGGAACGTCAACTGTGGCGTGCTTTGCAGTATTCGCATTGCGGATTCGTGTTAATAAATCTGCTATTGTATCAGTGATTTGCATGCCGAATGACCTCCTTCTTGTATTTTACCAGCTTGCCTTTTTAACACCCGGTATCTGACCGTCGTGAGCAAGTTCTCTGAAACAGATACGGCAGATGCCGAATTTTCTGAGATATGCGTGCGGTCTGCCACAAATCTTGCATCTGTTGTATGCTCTTGTGGAATACTTGGGAGTTCTCTGCTGCTTGTTAATCATTGCCTTTTTAGCCATTTCAAAACCTCCCTGATTACTTGATGAACGGAGCGCCTAAAAGTGTAAGCAACTCTTTAGCCTCTTCATCAGTGTTAGCTGTAGTGATGAAGTTGATGTCCATGCCTCTTACCTTATCGATTTTATCGTATTCGATTTCAGGGAAGATAAGCTGTTCCTTGATACCTGTTGAGTAGTTGCCCTTACCGTCGAAAGAGTTACCGTTTATACCTCTGAAGTCACGAACACGTGGGAATGCTACATTGAAAAGCTTATCCACAAATTCGTACATTTTTTCACTTCTGAGTGTAACCTTGACGCCTATCGGCATACCCTCACGGAGTTTGAAGTTAGCTACAGACTTCTTGGCTCTGCAAACTATCGGCTTCTGACCTGTTATAGCAGAAAGGTCAGTCATGATAGCGTCGATAACCTTAGCATTGTCCTTAGCTTCGCCTGCTCCGACGTTGATAACAACCTTTTCAAGCTTCGGAATCTGCATAACGCTCTTGTAGCCGAACTTCTTCATGAGTGCAGGAGCAACGTCGCTAACGTAATAATCCTTTAATCTTGCCATTGTCGTTTCTCCTTTATATTATTCAAAAGACTTACCGCACTTCTTGCAAGCACGGAGCTTTTTGCCGTCCTCGATAACGTGACCAACCCTTGTGGGCTTACCGCATTCAGGGCATACAAGCTGTACCTTTGAAGCGTAAACAGGTGCTTCAGTCTTTACGATACCGCCCTTTTCGCCCATTCTTGTAGGCTTTATGTGCTTGGTAATCATGTTGATACCCTCAACAATTACCTTGCCTTCCTTCGGGCTTACTTCAACAACCTTACCGGTTTTTCTGTCGCCCTTACCGTTGAACTTATCCTCATACTTACCAGTAAGAAGGATAACAGTGTCACCGGTTTTAACGTGTACTTTGCTCATAATCGAATGACACCTCCATTAAAGAACTTCCGGAGCAAGACTAAGGATTTTTGTATATTCCTTTTCACGTAATTCCTTGGCAACTGGTCCGAATATACGTGTGCCTTTCGGGTTCTTGTCTTCCTTGATAATAACAGCAGCGTTCTCATCGAAACGGATATAAGTACCGTCTTCACGTCTGAGACCCTTTGCTGAACGAACGATAACTGCCTTTACAACATCGCCCTTTTTAACAACGCCTCCGGGTGTTGCTTTCTTAACGGAAGCAACTACTACATCGCCGATATTAGCATATCTTCTGCGTGTACCTCCCAGAACTCTGATACACATAAGTTCCTTAGCACCTGTGTTATCAGCGACTTTTAAATAAGTCTGCATCTGTATCACAGCGAGTTCCTCCTTTCAAGCTTAAAAGCTTCTATAAAATTACTTAGCCTTTTCAATGATGGTTGTAACACGCCATCTCTTGTCTTTGGAAAGCGGGCGTGTTTCCATAACTTCAACACGGTCACCGATTCTGCACTCATTGTTTTCGTCATGAGCCTTGAGCTTGACGGTACGCTTGATGATTTTCTTATAAAGCGGGTGTTTAACGTTATCAACGATAGCAACTACAACGGTTTTATCCATCTTATCGCTTACAACCTTACCTACTCTTGTTTTTCTAAGGTTTCTCTCAGTAGACATTAGCTAAATCCTCCCTTTCTTACTGCACGGCGTTAAGCTGTGTCTTTACACGTGCAATATCTTTCTTTACAGCCTTTAAACGTGCTGTATTGTCAAGCTGGTTGATAGCGTGCTGAAAGCGGAGAGCAAAAAGTTCCTCTTTCAGACTGGTGAGTTTTTCATTTAACTCGTCAACAGACATTTCTCTGATTTCTGATGCCTTCATTACTGCTCCACCTCCTGCTCTGCTTTAGTAACGAACTTGCACTTGATAGGAAGCTTATGCATAGCAAGACGCATAGCTTCTCTTGCGGTTTCTTCCGGAACGCCCTTTATTTCAAAAAGCACTCTGCCTGGTTTAACTACTGCAACCCAGTATTCCGGTGAACCTTTACCTGAACCCATTCGGGTTTCAGCAGGCTTTTCAGTGATTGGCTTGTCAGGGAAAATCTTTATCCATACCTGACCGCCTCTCTTGATATAACGTGTCATAGCGATACGGGCGGACTCAATCTGATTGGAAGTAATCCAAGACGGTTCGAGTGCCTGAAGACCGTAATCACCATATGTCACCTTGTTGCCTCTGTAAGCCTTACCCTTTAAACGTCCTCTGTGGACTCTGCGGTATTTAACTCTCTTCGGAAGAAGCATTACTGGTTACCTCCTTCTCTTCTTGAATCACGGTTGAAATTTCTTCCGCCACGTCTGTTACCGTCACGTCTGTCGTCACGACGTCTGCGGTCATTGTTTCTGTTGTCGGATTTTCTTTCAACCTTTTCACGCTTTTCAGCAGCCTTAGCAGCGTCGCCCTTGAGGACTTCGCCCTTGTAAACCCATACCTTTACGCCGATTTTACCGTATGTTGTATCAGCTTCTGCGAAACCGTAATCAATATCAGCACGGATTGTCTGGAGCGGAATTGTACCCTCGTGATAGCTTTCACTTCTTGCGATTTCAGCACCGGCAAGTCTTCCGGAAACCTTAACCTTGATACCCTTAGCACCAAGTCTCATAGTTCTGCCGATAGACTGTTTCATAGCACGTCTGAAAGAAACTCTGTTCTCGAGGTCGAGAGCAATCTTTTCAGCAACAAGCTGTGCATCCATATCAGGCTGTTTTACTTCGATGATGTTTATGAAAACCTGTTTCTTCATCATCTTTTCGAGTTTAACTCTAAGTTTTTCAATCTCTGTACCGCCTCTGCCGATAACGATACCAGGCTTAGCACAGTGAATGTGTATTCTTACCTTGTCTGCGAAACGTTCAATTTCGATTCTGGGAACACCAGCAGCATATAAGTTCTTCTTTATGAAGTTGCGGACATTGTAATCTTCAACGAGATTATTTCCGAACTCTGCCTTATTGGCATACCAGCGTGAATCCCAATCCTTAATAACGCCGACACGAAGACCGTGCGGATTAACTTTCTGTCCCATTAATCAGACCTCCTTGGGATTATTCTTTTTCTTTAAGAACAACTGTTATGTGTGATGTTCTCTTTAAAATTCTGTATGCTCTGCCCTGAGCTCTCGGCATGATTCTCTTCATGATAGGTCCGGGAGTAACGAAACACTCGGAAACCACGAGATTATCCCTGTCCATGCTGAAATTATTTTCAGCGTTTGCCTGAGCGGACTTTACAAGCTTTGCAACGATAGGACTTGCAGCCTTCGGAGTCAAATCCAGTGTAGCCAGTGCGATGTCTACAGGCTTGTTTCTGATAAGGTCAAGAACAATCTGCACTTTTCTGGGTGATATACGAGCATTTTTTAAATAAGCTCTTGCTTCCATCTTAACTCCTCCTTCCGCTTATTTCTTGCCGTTGTTAGATGTCTTTGAACCGGCGTGACCTTTATATGTTCTTGTAGGTGCGAACTCACCGAGTTTGTGACCTACCATATCTTCCGTAACATATACAGGTACGTGTTTGTGTCCGTCATGAACAGCGAATGTATGACCTACGAAATCAGGGAAAATTGTTGAAGACCTGCTCCATGTTTTAAGAACTTTCTTCTCTCCTGCCTCGTTCATAGCCATAACTCTCTTAAGGAGAACTTCCTGCACATAAGGACCTTTTTTAATACTTCTACTCATGAATAAGTTCCTCCTTTCAGATTACTTGCCGTTACGACGTCTTACAATAAATTTATCAGTTCTGTGGTGAGCCTTACGGGTCTTGTAACCGAGTGCCGGTTTACCCCAAGGTGTCACAGGTCCGGGACGTCCTACAGGTGATTTACCTTCACCACCGCCGTGTGGGTGGTCACAAGGGTTCATTACAGAACCTCTTACAGTAGGTCTCCAGCCCATGTTACGAACTCTACCGGCTTTACCGTAATTAACGTTTTCGTGGTCAATGTTAGATACCTGACCGATAGCAGCCTTACAGTTTATCGGAACTTTTCTCATTTCGCCCGAAGGAAGTCTTACAAGTGCGTAAACGTCTTCCTTACCCATAAGCTGTGCCTGATTTCCTGCACTTCTTACGAGCTGTGCGCCTTTACCTGGATAAAGTTCGATAGCGTGTATGAATGTACCAACCGGAATATCAGCGAGTTTAAGAGCGTTACCGGGTTTGATATCAGCTTCAGAACCGGATTCAATCTTGTCGCCAACTTTGAGACCGTTAGGAGCAAGAATGTATCTCTTTTCGCCGTCCTCGTACTGAACGAGTGCGATAAAAGCACTTCTGTTCGGGTCATATTCAAGTGTAAGAACTGTAGCAATCATGTTATCCTTATCACGCTTGAAGTCGATAACACGGTACTTTCTTCTGTTTCCGCCACCTCTGTGACGTACTGTTATTCTGCCGTAGCTGTTTCTTCCCGACTTTTTCTTCATAGGTTCGAGAAGGCTCTTCTCCGGCTCAACCTTTGACAATACCGAGTAATCAGTTACAGTCATCTGACGTCTCGACGGTGTCGTAGGCTTATAGCTTTTTATAGCCATTTGTTTCACTCCTTAAAAAAATGCGTTTTTTGCGGGAGCATCACTCCCATACCTTTGGTTTAATTAAACCATGCCCTCGAAGAACTCGATAGCCTTTGAACCCTCTGTAAGAGTAACGATAGCTTTCTTCCATGACGGTGTCATGCCCTGATATCTGCCTACTCTCTTGAGTTTGCCCTTTACATTGATAGTTGTAACCTTTTCAACCTGAACTCCGAAAAGCTTTTCAACAGCCTTTTTGATTTCCGGCTTTGTAGCGTTTTTAGCTACCTTAAAGGTGTACTTTCCTACCTGAAGATTATCCATACTTCTTTCAGTGATAACGGGTTTTAAAATAATATCCTGTGGTGTGTTCATTATGCGTACACCTCCTCGATTTTTCCTACAGCATTCTTTACAACAATGAACTTGTCGTAATTGAGAATGTCGTATACATTAAGAGTGTTTACGGCAGCAGTCTTTACGCCAGGGATATTAGCTGCACTCTTGATTACCTTTGAATCTGCTTCAGCTGTAACGATAAGAGCCTTGCCCTCAACGCCGAGTGCCTTAAGCATTTCAACGACAGTTTTAGTCTTGTAGCTGTCGAGTGTAAGGGAATCAAGAACAATGAGATTATTGTCAAGAACCTTTGTGGAAAGTGCGGACTTCATAGCGAGTCTCTTTACTTTCTTGTTAAGGGAGTAGCTGTAATCTCTTGGCTTAGGTCCGAGAGCCACACCACCGTGTGTCCACTGCGGAGCTCTTGTTGAACCCTGTCTTGCGTGACCTGTACCTTTCTGTCTCCAGGGTTTTCTACCACCACCGCTTACTTCTGTTCTTGTAAGAGTGGACTGTGTACCCTGTCTCTGATTAGCGAGGTAGTTTACAACCATAGCATGCATAACTGCCTGATTCGGTTCAATTCCGAAAACTGCGTCTGAAAGCTCTGTTTCGGAAACCTGCTTGCCTGTCATATCAAATACTGAAACTGTTGACATATCTGTTTCCTCCTTCCTTAAGCCTTAACGCTGTCCACGATATAGACAATACCGCCCTTAGCACCAGGAATAGCACCTTTGATAGCGATAAGATTATTTTCTACATCTACCTTGACGATTTCAAGATTCTGTACTGTAACCTGTTCTGCACCCATGTGACCTGCCATACCTTTGCCCTTGTATATTCTTGACGGTGAAGAACAAGCACCCATTGAACCAGCCTGTCTGTGTACAGGACCAGTACCGTGAGTTTCCTTAAGTCTGTGCTGGTTGTGACGCTTGATAGCACCGGCAAAACCTTTACCCTTGCTTACGCCTACAACGTCTACAGCATCACCTACTGCAAAAGTATCAACCTTTACGATATCGCCGACATTGAGTGTATCACAGTCATCAAGTCTGAACTCTTTAAGAGTTTTCTTGCAGGCAACATCAGCCTTGTTAAAATGACCTTTCATAGGCTTGTTTACTCTTGAAACCTTAACATCGCCATAACCGAGCTGAAGTGCTGAATATCCGTCATTTTCAACGGTTTTCTTCTGAACAACAACGCAAGGACCGGCTTCTACTACTGTTACAGGAATAACTTTTCCTGCTTCGTCGAAAATCTGGGTCATACCGATTTTCTTTCCGATAATGCCTTTCTGCATTTCAATTCCTCCTGAATGGTTATTGGTTGAATGAATCAACTTGACCGGCGGTTTACCGCCATTCCGTTTCCCGAACGGTATTTCACAGGCTGTACGGAATTACTTAACTTCCATAACAACGTCTACGCCTGCAGGGATTTCAAGCTTATCAAGAGCAGCGGTTGTTTTTTCTGTAGGACGGATAACATCTACAAGTCTCTTGTGTGTTCTCATCTCGAACTGCTCACGGCTGTCCTTGTACTTATGAACGGCACGGAGAATAGTAACAACTTCCTTATCAGTAGGGAGCGGGATAGGTCCTGAAACTCTTGCACCGCTTTTCTTAGCTGCCTCCACGATTTTAGCTGCTGCAATATCAACAGTTGCGTGGTCATAGCCCTTAATCTTGAATCTGATTTTTTCATTTACTGCCATTTATTTCGCCTCCTTAACTAAATTACTGGGGGCAGAGAAACTCTCTCTTATGGGATTACACACGCTACCGTGTGTTTCATGCATCATCTGACAAAAAAACCGAAAAACAACATATGTTTTCCGGTAATCAGGATTAAAAGTGCAGAATACAACAGCACCATATATAAAAATATATGATTCTGAAAAAAGCACTTACTGTGTTTGCTATCCCAATCGCCCGGTTTGAAATCGGACATACTCCACAGAAATTACCCGACATACCGTCGGCAACCTTCTGTTTCCTCGCATATCTTCTGACAGTCTGGTACACACTGTGTACTCAACGTAAGCTATTATATCACACTTTTCCGGATAATGCAACCCTTTTTTCAAAAAAATGTCATAAATACTGTAAATTTTTTATTAATAAAAATAATGTTTTAATTATACAGAGACAGTAAAAATCCCCTTGTATAATACAAGGGGAAATTTTTTCATTAAAGCATTCTCTTATATTCACAGTTCACATCGTCAGGAAGTTGTAAAATTTCTACCTCTTGTAATTGTAGAAGTTCTTTTTTTAATTGCGAAAGTTCATTTTCCAAACTTTGTATTTTTATCCTGTTTTTAGCATCTTTTATCCCAGAAGAAATTGTAGATTGACCCACCCCAAATACATCTGCAATTTCTTTTTGAGTAATTTTCTTATTTTTGTTTAAGTCTTCGTCTGTACTCAAAACATATGCCATAAGCTTATGCTTATCTGTCATCTTTGGTTTCACGCAATACCTCCTAAAAATAATATTTAAAATTATATCATAAAAAATGATTATTTCCATCGGTCATCTTTATTATAAGGTAATTGAGATTTTATACCATATTCGTTCTTTAAACGATTTAATTCATCTTTCAATAATTTGTTTTCAATTTTTTCAATATTTCTTGTTATTGTTTGTTTATTTTTTTTAAATAAGCGAGCTATTTCTTCTGTGTTATCTTCTCTTTCTGGATTTAATTCTGGGTCGTTCTGTAATAAATATGATGCCAACTTTTGTTTTTCTGTCATTCGATGTGCCATAACGAATCCTCCTTTCTTGCAATATTAATCAGATATTAATCTGATGTTTATTAGTATATCATATTTTTTTGAAAAACGCAACCTTTTTTAAAAAAAATGCCGCAAATACTGTAAATTTTTTATTAACAAAAAAAATAATTTAATTATATTTCCATAAAATAAAACCTCTTTCATAAGAAAGAGGTTCTGAAAATTATTCTTCCGTAACAACAGCTTTTCCGGACTTTATTTTTTCAATGAGTTTCTTTATAAGGAACTCACAGAGATTATACAGATTATGTATAACAAGTCCGCATACAAGCGACAGCAGGAAATTTTTTCCTATTATCTCGATAGCGTGTGTCCACCTGTCGTATACAACCGGATATTTTTCATTGAAATCGCCGTAATTTTTGGCGTCGAAAATATATGAAATAAGATACGTTCCGAAAGTAACGCCCGAAAGCTGTCTGAGTATGAATATAACTACTTTATTTTTTGTAGTTATATCGAACAAAAGCATAAATGTGAATACCGCAAGCAGATATACCGGATAAGTACCATAGTCATTGAAGTGCCATGAAGTCAATCTGTTATTGTTATCGACATCTGCCAGCGACTGTGCATATGTACTAGTAGTTATGAAAAATAAAGTTGCAGAATATCCGGCAAAGATAAGAAGTTTATTTTTTATATTACATTTCGGGGGATATTCACGGATAAACGCACCGGCAAAATAGTAGGCGAAAGGCCATGCACCATTGAGATAATCCGGCAGAAGTTTTATCTGATTTTCACGTTCAAATCCGATAAACAGACTTCTTGCAAAAACTGTCAACATAGCTGACGTTACAACAAGTATGAATTTTTGTCTTTTCGTCTCCAGACCGTTGAACGCAAGGTTAAGAAACGGTATACACAAAAAAATGGAAATATAATAGCATACATACCATGCATAATTTGCGTTACTGTACTGAAGAAATCCTTTTAAGACCGTCCATTTGTCACTGAAATCAGCATCATATTTATCGTGATTGAACTTCATACAGATTATACTTATTATAATATATATGACTATTATCTTCACGATACCAAGATAATATTTACCGGTCAGTTTTTTGTTTTTCATAAGATAGCCGGTACATATCATGAAAAGCGGTACGCACGTATACGCAAGCCACCGGCACGCTATGGGAATTATAAATTTAGAATCCGTAATGGGTTCGCCGTACATACCGTCATGCAGATATGTATGAATGCATATAACCATGAACATAGCAAGAATTTTAACAATGTCAATTCCGGCATAATACGGTTTGACCGGTTTCGGTGGTTTTTCCGGTACTTCTTTAGTAACGACAGTTTCTTCCGCTACTGCCGTACCTGCTCCGGAAATATTTGTTTCTGTTTCGGGATTCAGATTTCTTTCTTCAATCAACTTCACCACTCCTGATAATTTAATGTGTCAACAATGACCAATTAAATTATACACTGAAAAAAGAATGATGTCAATACATTTATCAGGGCATATTTTTTTATTTAAAAAAGAAAAATCGAATCTATATAATCAGTTGCTTACCGTCAAAAATATACCCCGATAAAAGCCCCTTTCATAAATATAGACGTTTCATAAATAAGATAATCTCACATTTTTTTAAAGAATTTTTTAAAAACGTGATTATGTACAAAAAAACAGTCAATAATTTGTTGACAATAAACAAAGCATAGTATAATATTTTCCGGACACTTGACATTATCCGGTATTCGTGATAAAATTTTTTTGTATAAAATCTCAGAAAAGGAGAATTTCCTATTATGTCAGAAAAAATCCCGTACAAAATATATCTCGAAGAACACGAAATGCCTAAACAGTGGTATAACGTCCGTGCGGATATGCAGAAAAAACCTGCTCCGCTTCTCAATCCGGCAACGCTCCAACCGTGTACCGCTGAAGAACTCGGCAATGTTTTCTGTGACGAACTTGTTAAACAGGAACTCAATGAAACAGACAGATACATTGATATTCCGGAAGAAATTCAGGAATTTTACAAAATGTATCGTCCGTCACCGCTTGTAAGGGCATACTGTCTTGAAAAGAAACTTGATACTCCGGCAAAAATCTACTACAAATTCGAGGGCAACAACACCAGCGGAAGTCATAAACTCAACTCCGCAATCGCACAGGCATACTACGCTAAACAACAAGGTCTTAAAGGCGTAACCACCGAAACCGGAGCAGGTCAGTGGGGTACGGCACTTTCAATGGCGTGTTCGTATTTTGATTTAGACTGTCAGGTATATATGGTAAAGTGTTCATATGAACAGAAACCCTTCCGCCGTGAAGTAATGCGTACTTATGGTGCAAATGTAACACCCTCACCGTCGACTACTACCGAAGTAGGCAGAAAAATACTCGCTGAATTTCCCGATACTAACGGAAGCCTCGGCTGTGCTATATCGGAAGCAGTAGAAAAAGCTACTACACAAGACGGTTACCGTTATGTACTCGGAAGTGTTCTGTCACAGGTACTGTTGCACCAGTCTGTAATAGGTATGGAATCTAAAATTGCTATGGACAAGTACGGTATAACACCGGATATAATAATAGGTTGTGCCGGAGGTGGTTCAAATCTCGGCGGACTTATTTCGCCATTCATGGGTGAGAAGTTACGAGGTGAAAAGGATTACAGATTCATAGCTGTTGAACCTGCTTCCTGTCCGAGCCTTACAAGAGGTGTATACGCTTACGATTTCTGCGATACCGGAAAAGTATGTCCGTTACAGAAAATGTACACACTCGGTAGCGGATTTATGCCGTCCGCAAATCATGCCGGAGGTCTGCGTTATCACGGTATGAGTGCGGTACTCTCCGAACTCTATGACCAGGGACTTATGGAAGCCGTATCAGTTGAACAGACAGCAGTTTTTGAAGCCGCACAGCAGTTTGCAAGGGTTGAGGGAATTTTACCAGCTCCCGAAAGCAGTCACGCTATAAAATGTGCTATCGACGAGGCTATGAAGTGCAAGGAAACCGGCGAGGAAAAAACAATCTTATTCGGACTTACCGGAACTGGTTACTTTGATATGTACGCTTACGGAGCTTACAACGACGGCAGAATGAGTGACTATATCCCGACTGACGAAGAACTTCAGAAATCTTTCGACACACTCCCGAAAATTGACTGATTATGGCTAATAATAACAAAGCTCTTGCAAATGCCAGTAAGGCAAAAAAAGATGAGTTTTATACTCAGCTTACGGATATCGAGAACGAATTAAAGCATTACAGACAGCATTTCTGCGGAAAAACAATATTCTGTAACTGTGACGACCCTTTTGAAAGTAATTTTGTAAAATATTTTGCAATGCATTTTAACAGTTTCGGACTTAAAAAACTTATCGCCACATGTTATGCAACGTCTCCGGTAATGTATACACAACTGTCATTTTTCGGCGATGATGTCGAGACTGTAGACAATTCAAAAAAACCTTACGTGATTGAGATTTCAGAAATTACCGACGAAAACGGTGACGGTGCTATAGATTTACAGGACTTTGAACTGATACTGAAGAAAAATCCACCACGTATTCTTAAAGGTGATGGAGATTTCAGGTCAGCAGAGTGTATAGAGTTTCTGAAAGAAGCCGATATTGTCGTGACTAATCCACCGTTCAGCTTGTTCCGTGAGTATGTAGCACAGCTTATCGAATATGACAAAAAGTTTATTATAGTAGGTAATCAGAACGCTATAACTTATAAAGAAATATTTCCGTTAATGAAAGACAATAAAATGTGGATTGGTTATAAATCGGGGGATATGTCTTTTACAGTTCCTGAAAATTACGAAGAAAGAGCCACAAGATTCTGGGTAGATGAAAACGGTCAGAAATGGCGAAGTTTAGGTAATATCTGTTGGTATACAAACCTTGATATTCAGAAAAGACACGAAGATATTATACTTTTCAGATTCTACAACTCCGAAGACTATCCGCATTATGATAATTACGACGCTATCGAAGTAAGTAAAGTAGCCGATATACCTTGCGACTATAACGGCGTTATGGGCGTACCGATAACTTTTATGGATAAATTCAATCCGGAACAGTTTGAGATAATCGGAGCAACCGAAAGCGAAGGAAAAGGATTCTCAAACGGTTTATGGATAGAAGACAGCAAAGTTGCTCAGCCCCTTATACATGGTGAACGCAAATACAAAAGAATATTTATCCGGAAAAAATAACAAAAAAATCCGCACTGACTTTTATAAGCCGGTGCGGTTATTTTCAGTATTTTTCACGGGTACGGGCTATTTTTTCCTCACTACGCTTTATGAGGTTAAGTAATGACGAAGAATACTGTGCGTAATCTTTCTGTAGGGTTGCGGTAGTTACGTAAAGAGTCTCAAAATCTTTTACACTGTCGTTACCGTCAAGGGATATACCACTTGAAGCGGCTTTTATATTTGCCTCACTCATAGCTATGATTGCGTCTGCACTGTCATTTGCGATTACTTTCGGAATACGGAATAATTTCTGGTCATTATGCGGATTGGCATTATAGACTATCCGGAAAAGTTTATAGACCGTCAACATCAAATATGTTGATACCTCTTTTATAAGAGTTATACTGTTGGCTTTCTGTGCGAAACTGAACAGCAGACTGATTGAATTATTTACAATACGTCTGTTGAAGTTTATAATCTTCGGGGAAGGCATTTCAAGTTTATTATTGCCGTCGTCGTCGGGAATGTCCTCAATAGTAATATTTTTCCCGTCAGGTTCGGGAGTACGTCCGAGAAGATAGTCACACGATACGTTATAGTAATCCGCTATCTTGACAAGAAAACTAAGTCCACATTCACGGATTCCCTTTTCATAGTGCGAAAGTAATGCCTGTGATATACCTAAATCATTTGCCGCCTGTTTCTGACTGATATGACGTTCCTTACGCTGTAATGTGATTATTCTTGCAAAATCTGAATTCATTTCAATAAACCTCCTGAAATAATGTAATCTAATATATATTATAATACATTTTGTATAATATGTAAATATGGTGAAATATGAAATAATTTCCGGATTTCTGACAAACTTTTCATTATATTTGCCGGAAGTTAAAAAAAAACATCTGTTTTTTATGCATTTTGACTATACATTTCACTTGACAAAAAACTTCCGGAATACTATAATTAATTATACGGTCTTGAAAGGATTGATTAATATTAAAGGTTACAGAATAAGTGTTATCCGGCACGGTATGACCGTCGCCAATGAAAACGGTATCTACATAGGAAAAACAGATGTTCCGCTGTCAGATAAGGGGGCGGCGGAAATAGCTTCCAAAATGGACGAGTTTGACTATCCGATAGTACACAGGGTATACAGTTCACCGCTGAAAAGATGTACAGAAACTGCTGATATACTTTTTCCGGAAACTCAACTTATTACGGTAGATGACTTACGTGAAATAGACTTCGGAGACTTTGAAAATAAAAGCGTCGACGAGTTAATAAAAAATCCGGATTATCTGAAATGGTTAAAAGGCGGTACAGATTCCCACGCCCCTAACGGTGAGAGCCTACAGCAGATGACCGCACGGACTTACAAGGCGATTCATAATATAATAATCGACATGATGAACGACGGCATTACTAACAGTGCGATAATAACACATGGTGGAATAATCTCGAATATGCTGTTGTGTTTCGGATTACCTAAATATAATCCCGATGTTCTTACAGCACCGTTCGGCGAGGGTTTCGACATTCTTGTTACTGCTCAAATGTGGCTGAACTCGCAGGCTTTCGAGATTTTAGGATACTGTCCGTATAATAAAGTACCGGAAGAATTTCTGTAATTGAATATTTTTACAGTTTCTGTGACATAATATATCTAAAAATTCCGGAGGTATATTCTATGAAGCTATGGGAACTGATTAAATATTCAAAGGCTTTACTTAAACATAAACGCATAAGTACTGTTATAATATGTTTACTTCCGCTTCTTCCGGAAATATTTTTCCGGTCTGTAGAGGCGACTGTCTATAGCCTGTTGATTTACGTCGGGGAAATACAACCTGTTGAACTTTTCAGCGGTGAAAATCCTTTACAGGTTACTATTGCCATATTTACTATGATACTCCGGTGGCTGACTACCGCACCCCTTGTATATGTATCGGCATATCGGTTATGTGAAATATGTTACGATAATGACCATTTCACGCCATTGTCGGATATATTCGTGAACGGCAGGAATTTCGGAAGAAGTCTTGCATTGTCGTTATGGACAAAATTTATAGGTATACTCGCACTTGTTCCTGCCGGTATATGCGGACTTATAACTTACTATCTTATCATGCATACAGATGATTTATTCATAGTGGTACAGGCTGTTGTATTTACGATATTATCGCTGTATTTCTGGCTGAATGTCCGTCTGACGCTGTTTGTAGTACCGTTTCTTATGGCACACTTCCCACAGAAAAGCGTATTCCGGTCAGTAAGATATTCATTCCGGTTCATGCGTGGACGGCATTCAGGTATGATTAAACTGTTTATCACGTATTTTTTCCCTGTAATCATACCCCTGACATCTCTTTACTTTCTGCCGGAACTTATGACAGCTTTTTCTTTAAGCATTTCCATTTACGTTAGGGAGGACGACTATTCTGAAAGAATTAAAATTAACCGTAAATTCAAAAAATCCGATGACCCTGCAAAAATTTCTTACGGAAAAAAAAGACGTTTCACGGCGTTTACTCACCAGACTGAAACGTGAGGAAAACGGCATTACACGTAACGGTACGACTATACGCACGATTGATACTGTTTATGACGGCGATATAATTATACTGAAAATAAATGACAGTAAATTTCTTGAACCTAATCCGGCACTTGATATTCCGGTAGCTTTTGAAAATGAAAATCTCGTTATTTTCGATAAACCTGCCGGAATACCTGTACACCCATCCATAAAACATCAGGGAGATACAGTCGGTAATTATTTTGCATATCTATATCCGGAACTTACTTTCAGACCGGTAAACCGTCTTGACAAAGATACTTCCGGACTTGTAGTAATTGCAAAGAATCCTTTTTCCGCAAATATTTTACAGAAATCATGTACAAAAACATATTATGCGATAGTCCACGGAATAACAGATATTTCCGGTACTGTCAACGCACCTATCGCACGTGAATGCGAATCAATAATAGTACGGTGTGTTCGTCCGGACGGTCAGACGGCATTTACACACTACAGACGTATCGCACATAACGAAAAATATTCACTTCTTGAAATACATCTTGAAACCGGACGAACTCACCAGATAAGAGTACATTTTTCGCATATCGGTCACGCCCTCGCCGGTGATGACTTATACGGCGGAAGTCGTCAGGATATTTCAAGACAGGCTCTTCACTGTGGTATGATGTCTTTCAGAAATCCACTCACGGACGAAGTTATAACTATAAAGTCGGATATACCCGACGATATGAAAAATCTAATGAACGGAGTTTTTTAATATGGAAAAAATAGCAAGTTTTCAGGTTGACCACACTAAATTCGGTGTAGGTATGTACATATCACGTACCGACGACGATATTGTTACATATGATGTAAGAATGGTACGCCCTAACGGTGGGAAATATATTTCTAATCCGTCACTGCATACCATTGAACACATTTTCGCAACATACGCAAGAAATTCCGAATACGGAAAGAATATAATATATGTAGGTCCAATGGGTTGCCGGACTGGTTTTTACCTGCTCACCCGTGGACTTCCACACGAAAACGCCATAAAACTTGTAAGAGATGCATATAAGTACATATCGGAATACGACGGCGAAATAATGGGTTGTTCCGCTGTGGAGTGCGGAAATTATCTTGAACATGATTTAGAATCAGCCAAAAAAGATGTACTCCCACTGCTTGAAAAACTTGACGGCTATACAGTGGAAATGCTTGACTATTCATGGCATTACGGCAAGGAAATAATTTAACACGCAAAACACAAAAAAACGGACTTTTTTTATAAGAAAGTCCGTTTTTTATTTATTTAGTTATAATAAGCAGTTTATTTTCACCTTTCTGAAATTCATAATTTGTCGTTACGATTTCAGTAGTATAATGATTATTGAAGTAACTTAAAACATCATTTATAAGCGATGTTTTATTAGCATCAAGGTCAACTATCGGAAAGATACGTATTTCCCGACAAACTCTTAACATTTCGGATATTGCTTTAATATGAAAATCATATCCCAATGAAGTATACATCATAAGAAAATGTGAACTCAAACCAATATCAAAAGTATTGTCATTATACGGTAGCTTTTCAGGGAGTGCATGGAAAATATAACGATTTTCAGCTTTTCCGCAATCATAATCCGATAAAAACAACCGCATAGCTGACATACGCAGATTTTCAAGTTCATTTAAATTCCGTATATTTTCCCATACGTAATTATCCATGTTTTCTTTCATCTGTTGCATGACTATAATACGTACTTCCTCAATACGTTTACTGATTTCTTCCTTTGAAAACTGATAAACAGGGTCAAAAGAAACGACATCATAACCCTTTGCGGTTGCTTCATAGTTGAAACTTGCCGGACCATCTCCGAAACCGGCAATTTTCTTTGATAAATCGCTTTCAGTCAGATTGAACATATTAACGTATTCACTGAAATTTCTTCCCCACGGTACTACATCATTTAATCTGAATGACATAAATACACCTCCTTATAATCTGAAAAACAACGGACTTTTTATAATAAAGTACGCCGTCTGATTATTTAATCTCCGCCTATCGTAATCGGTTCGCCCTCACCGATAATATTTCCGGCTGCGTCAGTCTCCACAGGTGTTATAACAAACTGGTCTACCATTTCTTCATAGAATGATTTGAAGTCAAAATATTGAAATTCGTCAACTTTTTCAAGATAGATTTCTTGACTGTTTTTGTCTGTATTTTCAAGTTTTCCGTCATTGAGTTTATATGCTACAACACTTCCGTTAGAGCCGACTATCTCCATTTCAGTATCGCTGATTGCTCCCCATGTATAATTTACAGGATTGTTAGGGTCTGCAACTTCCATAAGGGAATCAGGAAGAGTAACTGTACCGTCTTCAAGTACATTATACTGAAAAACAGCATAAATAGGAATACCTCTGTAGGAAGTCGTTTCATTACCGTTCACAACAAGTCTGCAACATTCCCATTTTCCGACAAAAATACTTTTATCAACACTTTCGTCATATTCATGAGTTACCGGCTGGACTACAGAACTGTCACCGGCGGAACTTTCTTCCTTTTCACCGCAAGAAAACATAACAGACATCATAGCACAGGCTGTCAGAAATACAAGTAATTTTTTCATGGTGTTCACCTGAAATTATTCTGCTACAGATTCTTCAGGTGTTTCAACGTTTTCCTCGTCGACTGTATCAACAGATTCGCCTGTATCAGAAACTTCACCGTCAACAACTTCGTCAGAATTTTCACCGGATGAGCTGTCAAAAACGGAGTCATCAATTTCGATATCGTCAAGACCCTCCTGGAATTCATTCATGAAAGCCTCGAAGTCAAACGGTGTGAACTCGTCAACCTTAGCAAAATAAATCTGTTCGTCGAAACCTTCTTCTGTACCTATAATATATGTTCCGTCATAGCTGAAACGCATAGTATCGCCGGTATCATTTACGATAGCTATTTCAGTATCGCTTATAACGCCCCATTCATAAGTCATGGAAACTTCTGCGTCACTAAGTTCATTGAATGATTCACCCATAACAGCAGTACCGTCTTCCTTTATGTCAAGCTGATAAACGGCATAAAGAGGCATACCCATAAAGTCAGTCATTTCCTCGCCCTCAACAACGAGTTTTTCGCATTCCCACTTACCGACAAAAGCAGAGGAATCAACATCATCAAGGAACTGAAGTGTTGTTTTTTCTGTATCATCATCTGTAGTTTCGTCGTCTGCTACGGAATCATCTTCGGATTCTTCTTCAGAACTTTCTTCTGAAGTTTCGTCTTCGTCAGATTTGTCTGCATTATCGCTTTCGACTTTATCTGCACCGGATTCAGAAACGGAACTCTCATCTGATGTTGATACAGAACCGCCAGCACCGTCATCACCCTCATCACCGCATGATGCAAAAGCACAGGTCATAGTAGCACAAGCCATTAAAAGTGCAAGTAATTTTTTCATAAATTGTTATCTCCTTTTTGTTTTTTTATAGTATCGGTATTAATACCGGAAACTGCATTTTTATAATTTCTTCAAATATACAGTCATATCAGAATTATCATATACAAGTAATCCTTTATTGTCAAGTGAAAGTAAAATAATACTTCCGTTACTGCTGAAAAGTTCTATTTCAGTATCGCTGACCATTCCCCACGTATAATTTACAGGATTTTCAGAACCGCTTATTTCAATACCTGAAACAACTGCTGTATTGTCACTGTTTATCGTAAGCCGGAAAATATCTTCCAGTGAATAGTCAGTAATCAGATACTGTTTTTTATTCCGGACAGAAATTTTAGTACTTTCCCATTCGCCGATAAAAGCAGTGGGGTCAGAATCTGTATATTCATGGGTAGTACTTTCTGTAGTTTCTTCCGGAATTTCAACATAAGGTGAAAACTCACTGACTTTTTCAAGATAAAGTATTGTATCCTTTTCCGAAAAACATAAAAGCCCGTCGCTGTCAAGCGTACAAACATCAGTATCATCATCACTGTTGTAAAGTTCAATTTCTGTACCGTCTGAAATTTCACGCCAGTTCCATGTAACATCATTGTCAATAAGTTCTCTGGAAGTTTCACTGAATATTACCGAACCATTTTCACAAAGTTCAAACTGATATAAAGTATTTAAAGGTATATCAGAAAGTTCTTCACATTCTTCACCGTAGGCGACAATTTTCAGACCCTGCCACTTTCCGACGAACTGTGAAATTTTTTCTGCTTTACTGTTTTGTCTGCATGAAGCACATACAATACTTAAAACCATTGCAAACAGAATGATTGATTTTTTCATATACATTCCTCCGGAAAATAAAGCGGGATTTCCTGTATGCTATATATTATACCACGAATGGAAACTAAAGTAAATGGATTTTTCAGAAAACTTTTACGATAAATTCAAAGATTTTATTATACAATATGCACAAAAAACATATTACAAAACTGTAACAAACGTCACATAATGAGTCCGGAACGTTCTATGCCCTCTGTGAAATGCTTCTGTAAAAATACATACATAATCAGCAACGGAGACAACACAAGAAAACACCCTGCTTCCTGCCAGACAATCTGTTCATGCGGACTTATCTGTGTATTCTCTCCGAAAAGATGCATTTTAAGTTTACTGTCGAGATTTTCAAGAGCAAGTCCGAGTGTTTCAGTATTCCGGAAAAATACAGAACCTGTATAGAAATCATTCCAGTAAATGACTACCGATAAAAGAAAGACTGTCAGTACAGCCGGTAAGGCGTTAGGCATTATGACTGATATAAAAGTTCTGAAAGGTGTACAGCCGTCTATGTAAGCTGATTCCTCAAGTTCTTTCGGAAATCCTCTGAAAAACTGTCTGAAAATAAGAATCATGAGACCTGATTTCAGACCGTTTGCCGATATTGCCGGAAGATACATAGTAAACATACTGTCAATAAGATTTATCCGGAAATTACCCGCTCCGAAGTTCATAAACTGTGTATATAACGGTAATGAAATAATCTGTGGTGGTACTAATATCATCATTATGACTATCCCGAAAAGAAAATTTTTCCCTATGAAATCGAATCTCGCAAAGCCGTAACCGGTCACCGCACATGAAATGACCTGTACCACCGCACAACCGATATTCAGAAACAAGGTATTTTTCAGAGCGTTTCCGAAATCCATAGCCTGTATTGTATCTTTTATTACATCAAGTGTGAAATGTTTCGGAATCCATATCACTGACGGGTCATTCATATCGGAACTTTTACGGAATGCACAGCTAATCATGTATATAACAGGATATATTACTATAAATTCCGTACATATAAGAATGACTGTCCGGAAAAAATTCCATATATATTTTTTAAATCTGTACATATCAATCACTTCTTTTACTGAATATAATAACTGTTACTACAGTTATAAGCATGATGACCACAAAATAAAACCACGCCATAGCGGAAGCCTCACCGAATGCCCATTGATTACGCATTACCGATATTCTTTCCATTACTTTATTAAGAGGATTAGTAAAAGTATCTATTACGGTGAATACTATATTTGCTACGATAAATGGCTTTATATACGGTACTGTTATTTTCCAGAAAAATTCCCATGCCGTCGCACCGTCGATAAGTGATGCTTCACGCACTGAAACAGGTATATTCTGTAACGCCGACAGAAATAATAATATCTGTATACCGCTGTTCCATACAATACCGTAAATATTATCCGCCACCGCTGAAATAAAATCATTTACCTTGTCGCTTACACCGTAAATGCCTATAAATTCAAGAAAATCTCCCATGAAATCGGTTGACAGGACTGTTGAAAAATCTGAAATATCATTATTTCCGGAAGAATTTATATTACCGGTAATAATTCTGTAAGCCGAACCGGTTACTATTATTACCGGCAGAAAAAATACAGCTCTTGCGAAAGTCCGCCCCCTGAATTTCTGATTGAGTATAACGGCAATAAACAACGAAAATATTATTATAACCGGAGTTTTCCAAAGAGTTTCAATAAGCATATCCGTAAGATATTCAGTAAATTTTTCGTCTTCTGTGAGGACTTTTATATATTTTTCAAAGCCGACGTATTCTGTAATAGTTTTTCCGGAATCTATAGTCACTTCGCTGAACGAATAAATCAGCGATTTGACAAGCGGTATCAGAAAAAATATGACCGTCCCGAAAAGCCATAACCCTATGAATCCGTATCCGTAAAGCGATTTTCTTACGGAATACGGAATATTTCTTTTATTTTTCATTCACTCACTCCAGTATAGATTATTTTATCATTAAATTCCAAAGTTTTTTCAGAAAAATCAGCTTTTATGACGTCTCCGGAAGAAAAACCGGTAATTATTTTCTGACCGGAATTTTCAACGGTATATCCGGTAATTGTCGCATTGCTTACAGATTTCAGCACAGGTGAAATAATACTGTACTGTCCGGAAATAGTTTCCGTCCAGTATGAAGAATCCGCATAGAATAAGTAATCAGATTCAGTATTTCTTATCTCATCGGAAGAATTTATAATATCGTAATATAAATTGCTACCGGTTACTGCCGACATCAACAACATATTGTCAATATCAGCACTGGAATTAACTGCCGTCGACGTATAGGGAATTATTCCGTGAAGTACAGTCTGATAAAATGGTACGTCCGTATCGGATATATCAAAACTACTTGAATGTACAGGAATATTTATAATATGGCTTGCATATGGCAGTATATAGGCGTTTGCACCGTCGGCGAAAATATTTTCTGAAATATTTTCCTTTATGACTTCCATAGCCCGATAACGTGTTATTTTATTTTTACCGTAATCGCCATACAGTACGGACGTTATTTTTCCGGAAAAATTATCAATTTTACTGAAATTTTCCGGCGATAACAGATATTTTTTTCTGTATGAATTATCAGGTGTACTGAACGCCGGATTATAAACCGGAATCTGTGTATAAGTTCCGGAAATTCTCATAGTTCCGGAAAAAATACTGAAACCGTTTCCGGAAAGATATTCAGTATCTGCAACCGGATAAAATTCAAAATTATTTTCCTCAATGAAATTCTGTAATTTACTGAAATCTTTTTTTCCGCCTAAAATTCCGGATGGTCTGAAATCTGTATCAATTTTGTTTTCAATTCCGAAATCCGTACAATTTTCATAAGCAACAACCATATCATCAATATTTTCCAGTTTTCCGAGTATTTCAAGTGCCTCACTGTAGGAAGTTATTTTCTGTTTCCGCATTACCGGTATTCCGAAAAATGATTTTTTCTTCTCCGTACCGCCATAAAACTTAACGTATAACGGCGAATAATTTTCCGATACAGACCGTACTAAACCGCATTTATTAATCAGGTAATTCCGGTAACATTCCGCCACGTCGATATAATTAACATTTTCCTTTACAACCGGATAATAAATTATTTCAATATTTCCGGAATCTATATCGCCGTTTTCAAAAACAGTAAATTTTTCCGTATTATCGCCCATATAATAATTATCGGTATTCCGCAATATGAATGTAAAATTACAGGTATTATAATTACTGCCGGACTGTCCGGAAACATTTGCAGAAATATAAGCGTCGGCATCACCCTGTGAGGCAATCGCCAACAGTGCATTATTTTCACGGACTATACTATATATCGGTAAATAAGCCTGCTCCGTATCTGAAATTTTTTCCGGAACTGCTGTAATATTTTCGCCGTAAATTTTCTGTCTGTATGGAGTGGTATTAATTTTCCCGTTATTGAAATTTATCAGTGTTCCGCAACCGTCGGGGACTATGAAGTAACCATTTTCGGTATCGTCAGAAGCCCCGAAATTTCCGGCTATTGTAATTTCAGTTGCTATTTCAAAATTATTTTTTTCCACAAGTCCGGACGGTTTAAAAACAGCTTTCAGACAGTTTTTTTCAAGAATGTAATCCACATAAAAATGAAAACTTCCGGAATTATAGTCGATTCTTATACCGTCGGGAATATCTGAAATACCTGTCATACAGTCCGGACTTCCGGAACGAAGATAATTATTTTCAGTATGTTTTTCAAGGTCTCCGTATTTCAGAATAACGGAAGATTTCAGATTTTCAGCGACTACCGGTTTAATATCGTCGTTTAACTCCTCAATCGGTGATGACCACCATATATAACCGGTTTTCCTGTCCTGTAAGCCGAAAATACCTGTATTATCGTATACAAGAAGTCTGTAGTTTTCGTTTTCTGTAGCTGTACGGAGTTCAGGATTATATGAAAATTCCGGTGGTACGTAATCGGAAATATTTATAATATCTGTATGAATTTCCGAAAAAGTCATTGAAAAAAACGAAAGTATAATTATAAAAAATATTTTTATCCTGTACATGATTTCAAGCCCTTGACCTGTAAATTATTTCCGTGGAAATTTCTGCAATAAATATAAGAATCTGCTGTATCAGAAGCATGAAAAGTATCAATATTACAAACATTATCAGCATCATGACTAATGTAAGAATTATTGCCGTAAAGGTTTTTTTCAGCGTATACTGATGTACCGCCTTTACTGCCGAAAATATAAGAATAACGCTCCAGACCGTCCCGACGATTTCGGTCAACTGCATGAAAATATATTCATCCCTGACAAGAATATGCGAAAGAATCAGATTAATATATATCTGCATGACATATGGTGAAATCGCATAGGCACTGTATATGAAAATATTCTTTATAGTTCCTACGCCGTCAAGCAGGGTACATACTGACCAGTTCCCGACAGTCCACGCCATGAAAAGAATTATACTTTTCATGAGATACGGAATTATATTGAAATTCCTGTCGTAATCCGCTGAAAACTGAAAGCCATACAGTCTGTCTTCCGCTATGATTCCGAAAAAAAACAGAATCAATATTACAAATGAAATTTTCAGTGAACCCGATTTTTTCCAGTACATATCGCCGAAACCGTCCGGAATATTTGTCAGTGTATACTTAAGCCATTGAATCTGTGTTAAATTTTTCAATTATTTTTACCTCGTTTTTTTATTATGATAATTCCGGAAATAAGTAAAATTATTATCAGAATTTTTCCGGAATGTTCTTTCAGAAAAATTCTCCGGTATTCCTGAAATGCCTTGTTATATAATTCGGAATCACCGGCGAAACGTGCGTATTTCATGGAATTTTTATACTCACCGTTTCTTAAAAAAGCATACGCAAGACCGGTATAAGCGTATGTATAATTACTGTCATATTTAAGGATTTCACGCCATAAACCGAGTGTTTCGGCATAATATCCGGAATTATACAATTCAACCGCATTATGTACTTTTTTACCGAATTGTGTTTCTGAAAAAACAGTCAGATTATTTTTTCCGGAATCGAGTACGTATATTTTTTCCTCGACGGTCTCAATCGCTGAAGGCTTATCGAATCCGCCTGACTGTCCGGAAATTCTGCCCATAATAAAAAGCAGTCGGCAGTTTTTATCATACTGGAAAATGTGTCCGGTTGCAGAATCGATAAAATTTATATTTCCGTTTTCAGAAATATCAATATCAGATATTTCCGGCGGTCTGTAACCTGAATTGCTGTATTCCGGCTGATAGTCACCGAAATGTATATTTTTTTCTGAAAATATATTTTTTCCGGCAGAATTGAGTTTCTTTATAATATCGGAAGTCTTTCCGGAATTTTCAGTACAGGTATATATAAAATCCTGTGAAATATCAAAACTGGTTATTCCGGTGGGAATATTTCTTTTCCGACGTGATTTTTTCTTATCGGAAACAAAATGATTCCGGATATTTCCGGCTGTACATCGGGAACGGTTTGCACCGAAAAATCCGATAAAATCTCCCTGATTACTGAACATCATACAACCGGTTGTTACATTTCCGGAAATCACGTAAATATTTCCCGATTTGTCGACAAGAATTTTTTCCGGAAGAAAAGTCTTGTTCTGGTCATAGATTTCGGAAACAGGTTTTTCAATTTCCGTGATAATTCCGGAATCTAAACCGGAAACTATTACTCTTGAATTTCCAGTATCGGCAATATAAATTTTTTCGCCGAAAATATAAACTCCCTCCGGATTATTCAGGTAAGTTTCTGTGCCGTCGGGAAAAACAAAACCGTCATAAATTTTAACTATATTTTCAAGATTACTGTCAAGAACTAAAATTCTGTTATTACCAGTATCGGCTATATAGAAATTCTCACTGCTGTAAAAAATATCCTGTGGTTCGTCCATGTCAAAATAAAGTACGTTTTCAACGTCGTATCCGGCTTGCGATGGTATCGCATTGCCCATGTAGTCGTAATTATATGCCGAATACGCTTTAAACGGTACGGCGAAAATAATACACAGAAATATTACAAGAAATTTTTTCATAAACTCACCTAATTTTTTATACCGGAATAAGTCATTGTTTCTATTATCTGACTTTGTGCAAGTGTGAATATTATCGCCGGTGGTACTAACATGAAAACCGCTCCAGCCATAGAAATTCCGGCACGTGCAAGACCTGTCACTGAAATCTGATTTATGACAGTCGGAAGCGTTTTGTATTCCTCGTGAAATATGAACGCTCCTGACTGCATATTCCACGACGTCTGAAACGCAAATATAATTAAAGTCATCAATGCCGGTTTCTGATTTGGAATGACTATCTGCCAGCATATCCGGAACAAACCTGCTCCGTCGGTTTTTGCGGAATCTATTATGGAATCCGGTATCTGACTTATTGACTGTTTCATTAAAAAAAGTCCTACCGGTGAGGCTATCGATGGCAGAATCAATGCGGATAAACTGTCAATAAGTCCGAGTTTATTTATTATCACGTACTGCATTATGTAGATAACGTTACTTTGATACAGTAAAGATATTACAATTATTTTATTTATCAGATTTCTTCCGGCAAACTGACATTTTGCCAGTACGAATCCCGCCATTGATATTATGACGGTCTGCAAAAAAGTCACCGAAACCGTGACCGTCAGACTATTGAAAACATATCTCGAAAACGGTACACGATTCTGTCGGATAGCCTCAAACATTTCCGTAAAATTATTCAGCGTCGGTCTTGACGTATATACTTCCGGCGGAAATATAAAAAGTTCTTCCGGTGGCTTTACCGACATCACAATTGTAAGATATACCGGAAAAAACATAAACACTCCCGATACCGCAAGAAATATAAATATAATAATATCTCCGGACTTTTTTCTTCCGACTGTTCCGGACATCTTTTCCACCTCAATCCGTATTTTTTCCTGAAATTTTTTCGATAATCCGGTTGACAAAATACATGACCGAAAATAATATCATGCATATCGCCGACGCATAACCCATTTCATAGCGTACCCACCCATAATCATAAGCGTGTGTCATGACCGTATGGGCGTTATAGTCGGTACTCGGAAAGCCTACTATATTCTGTATGACCGTTCCGGCAGTAAATGAACTGACTATCTGCATAACTCCGGCAAACATAAGATGCGGTTTCATGGACGGTATTGTTATATATATTAACTCCTGAAATCTGTTACTTATTCCCTCTACTGCCCCGACTTCGTACATTGAACGGTCTATGCCTCGCAGACCTGCACGCATTGCCAGAAAACCTGCTCCCAGTGAAAGCCACATCTGTACTATAACCGCAGTAAACAGAATATATCGTCCGTCCGTAAGCCACTGTATCGGAGATGTAATAAATCCGATACTTATTAAAAGAGAATTTATATAACCGTTCATGTCACCGCTGAAAATAATTCTCCATACGCTGTATACGTTCGCCATTGACGGTATGTAAAATATTACCGTGAAAAAATTCCCGATTCTGTGTGGCATACTGTCTATAAGCCATGCGATTATAAAACATATCACGTAACTGACAAGTCCGCTGAAAAACGCAAATACAAGTGTTATCCGGACAGACTTCATGAAAATTTTATCCGATAAAAACAATGCCGTATAATTTGAAAGTCCTGTAAATTTCGGTGTCTGAATCATGTTGAAATCCGTAAAGCTGACCGGTACGGACATTATAACCGGTATGACCGTGAACATTACAAACAATATCATGAACGGCATAAGCATTAAATAACAATCCATATTTTTCTTAAATTCTTTCCGGACTTTCTTAAACAAAATAAATCACCTCATTCACGAGTATTTTTCCGTAAAATCTCGTCATTGATGTCATTATTGTACCATAAAATCGTATCATGTGGATTTGCGTTATTATTGACGACTTCACGGAATGCGTACATTATATTTCTTGTCACGGAATAGGAAGCCGGTATTATCGGAATTTCCTCCAGTTCGTCACGCTGTACGGAAATCCTTGAAAGTTCGTCGGCTGACCACGATAATTTTTTAAACGCTTCTGTATTAGCGGTATAAAGTCTTCCCATAGTACCGAATAAATTTTCTGTCTGACTGCATAAATCAATCTGAGTTTCCGTTTCCGTAAACCATTTCACATATTCCCATGCAGAGTTTAAATTTTCCGTATCGCTGAAAATAACCGCTCCCGATACGTTGGAATTAGCAGTATGTCTGACTTCACCTTTTATGACAGTCGCCGGTACAGGACAGAAATTCCACGAATTTTTTAATTCCGGTGCAATGTCCGTAAGCTGACCGTAAAATGAACAGTCGGCTATTACAAGCGGATATTCACCGGTACGGAATCTGTTAAACACATCATATGACTGTTCAAAACTGTATTCTGTATAGAAATCAGTCCACATTTCAAAAGCTTCGGTTGCCCCGACTGTATCAAAATTCGACTTGTCAAGATTCGGATTATAATAATTAATACCCCTCTGCAACATCAACAATGCGAATGTGTTTCCGGTTTCCGTGGAGGGCGAAACATCTGTTGACGGAAGAACAAGTCCGGCTGACATATATTTCCGTTGAAGTGCCGGTAACATATCAATTAAATTGTCCCACGTTTCCGGCGGTGTGGTATAACCGAGTTCCTTTAAAATATCGGTACGGTAGAAAAGCAACGGAAAATTCTGTGTTATCGGGATTCCATAAACTCCGCTGTTGTATTGGTAATGTGTCATTGCGTTTTCCTGAAAACGTCCGGTAATTTCCTGATAGTCGTCAAATTGCGATACGTCCGCAAGAAGTCCACGCATGGCAAGATTCACAGGATATTCACCGCCGGTAAATAAGGCTATATCCGGAGATTCTCCGGCAAGTGACGCTTCTATTATTCCTCCGGTCACGAGATTTACTGATACCGGTATTCCGGTTTTTTCAGTGAAATTTTCCGAAAGTTCCATGACGATTTCAGCCTGTTCACGTCCGGAATTTACCCATACTTCAACTACATCTTCGCCGGAAATGTCGGATAATACGGAATAATCCTCCGAAAATGACCCGAAAAATGAACGTATTGCAAACCATATCTTTTTGAAGAAATTTTCCTTACAGGACGGAAATTCAACGCCATATGTAGCAAACTCTATGTAATCAATTTCAAGTGGCTGATTTCTGCATTCAAGTGACCACCCCGAAAGTGATATTATACTTGACTTTATCTGTGTGAGGTATTCCGGAATTTTAAGCGGTTTTTCTATGCATTTGTCAAGAATTACGGTCATATTTTCTATAATGTATGCTTCTGAACCGGTACTGTCGGAAATTTTTTCGATTCCGGACTGAATTTCTTTAAGTTCCGAAGATATTCGCTGAAAATTTTCCAGTAAATCGGGAATTTTTTCATGTACGTAATAATCCGTGTATCTGTCCGGAGAAGTACCAGTAATCATGAGGATTTTTCTGTAACAGTCATTTATTTCAGAAATAATATCATTCAGATACCGGATATATTCACCGATTTCACCGGTAGTACATTCAAGAGTTATAGTGTGGTCATGGTCTGCTGTGAGATATATATAAATGTTTTCGTTATCGGCTTCCGGCGAAAGAATTTCCCACTTTTTACCGTAATTAAATTTAATGTCATTCAGTTCCTGACATGGTACTTTATCGTCGATATACAGACGGCGATTTGACGTAAACCCCCGCATTTCGTTCTGACGGTACTTTATGCCGATTTTATACCAGCCATTATTTTGAATGTCTTCTTTCGGGATAGTCCATGTTGCCGACTGGAGAGGTTTTTTCCAGTTGCCGTCACCAAAAGTATTGTACAGAATTTTAACAGGGTCAGCCGGTGAGACGTTATAATGCGAATTGTCACACGTCGGATATAAAGTGCGGTCAGATTTACAGACGGCATTTTCCGCTTCAATCCGGAAAATATTTTCCGGTGTGGTATTAATATCAGCTCCGGAAATATATTCCTTGTAAGTCGGAAGTTTTTCCGGATTACAGAAACTGAATTTTTCAATCTCGAAACAGGCATTTTCCGAAGAGAATTTTATTTCATGATGACCATTTTCAAGATAAAATATAAGGGGTTCGCTGAAAAGTCCGTCAACGTCCATAATATAGGAATTTTTCCACATTTCTTTCTGAATCTGTGTACTTCTTATTTGATTTCCGTGCGAATCCGTGGAAATTTCCTTTTCACTGACCCATATTTTATTCAAGGTTATCCGTGATGCCGTATCATATGGGATTTCACCATCTATTGACAGCGAAAATTCAATTGAAGATGTTTCCGACTGCAACGGAAAATATGTAATATTCATACAATAAATGCCGGTTTCCTGAACGTCTATGTTATACGATACCTCACCGGAAGAACTTTCCCATACAAGAATATTTTCACGTACCGAAAATTTACCGTTTTCCGCTGAAATGTAGTCATTGCCGGAAACTTCAATGACACATTCCGGACGATTTTCACCACAGTAAGTATCGTAATATCTGCTGTATGAAATTTCAGTGTTATTTTCCTCAATGGGATAGTATTTATTATATAACAATCCGGCGGAATATACCGGAAATTCAGTCCGGACGCAAAAAACAATTAAGACAAATATTATAACTCTCGACAGAAATTTATTTTTCAAGATATAATCACCTGATATTTTTTTAATAAAATAATTATATCAACTTTTTAACAGACTGTCAAGAAAAAAAGACGGTTTATTAAAAAACCGTCCGTGAGATTATTCAGCTGAAAATTTTTTTATTTCTTCCTGTACGATATTTTCCATATCGCACAAGACCTTATATTTAGCCCTTTCCGGAGTAAGTCTGTAAAGTTCCACAAGTTTTTTTTCGTCCTTGCTTATGTCGCTACGATATTCGCCGAGAAGTATATAATCAATCGAAGTATTCAGATAGTCGGCAATTTTAATAAGAACGTCACCATTCGGCAGACTTCCTTTTTTCCAGTTACCAGTACTTCCGGTGGCGATACCTAACCTGCTCAACATATTGGTTACGGTTGTTCCGTTTTCCTTACAAATTCCACGTAATCTTTCGTAAAAATTCATAAATATCCCCTCCACATTTTGTAAATATTCCACAAACTTATGAAAATGAATCATTTTCTCTTGACAAATTCATAAAAATGAGTATAATATAATTATAGACAGAAAACAAAAAAATATTACAGCTTAACTATATATTATAGCATAAATCCGGCATTTCTGCAAGAAATTTGTCGAAATTTGTAGAATAATGTAAAAGATGTATATTTTTTTCAAAACAGGAGTTTATAAAATGATAAAATTACTGATTTTTGCTATGCCCTTAATGGCATTTTATGTGCCGTCAATGATTAAATAAAATACGCCTTATGGGCGTGTTTATAAAATTTATATGAAAGGAGACCATAAAAAATGGGAATACTTATTGCTATCGGTACTGCTTGCGGAGTAGGTGCAACAATATTAGCTTTTTTAGGCTAATCCAAAAACCTTTATAACAAAAAGACGACTGTCATGAATTATTCGTGATGGTTGTTTTTTGTTATATAGGATTTGTGCATAGCTACAGTTATACAACCGATAAACAAATTTTTTCAGATATTTCTGACAAAGTTTCAGTATAAAATAAAGTTTTCAGTCCGATATTAATATAATGTTTTAACTAATTATATGACAGTAATATTTCCGGAATATTACTAATTATGCATTATAGACAAGTTACATTACATTCTTTAAACCCTATACTGACAAATTGTTGAATTTAATACAGCTATTGACAAAATGAAACCTTTATGATATAATTTTAATATCACATTGTGAGAATATTTTCTAAAAGGAGTAACAATTTATGGAAAAAGTCCTTGAAGTAAACGGACTTACAAAACAGTACACTAAAGTACTCGCAGCGGATAATGTTTCCTTTGAAATCGGCAAAGGTGAAATATTCGCACTTATAGGTCCTAACGGAGCAGGAAAAACTACTACAATAAGAATGATTTCAACTCTTCTTAAGGCTACCTCCGGTGACGCCATTGTGGGAGGTTACAGCATTAACAAAGACCCCGAAAAAGTCCGTGAATGTATAACGTATCTCCCCGACGAGGCAGGTGCTTACAAGAATATGACCGGCATAAATTATCTTAAATTCATGGCTGGACTTTTCTTCACAGACCCGAAACAGATTATAGACTGCGTAAACCGTGCAAAAAATATATGCGGTCTCGGTGACAGACTTAATGACAAGATAGGAAGTTATAGTCGTGGCATGATTAGAAAACTTCTTCTTTCAAGGGCAGTAATGACACATCCGAAACTTGCAATACTCGACGAACCAACCAGCGGACTTGATGTTATAAACGCTATAGAAATCCGCAAGATGATTAAGAAACTCGCCCGTGAAGAAGGTATGTCGTTTCTGCTGTCGTCGCATAATATGCTTGAAATAGAGTTTGTCTCTGACCGTGTAGGCATTATCGCAAAAGGACATCTTATGGTGACCGGTACAGGTGAGGAACTAAAACAACGTTATAATGCAGAAAACCTCGAAGAAGTATTTGAAAGGGTGGTAATTGAGAATGAAATTCATTAACCTGCTCCAGAAAGAACTTAAAGAACTCATAAACGCACAGATGATTTTAGGACTTGTCGCCATACTCGCTATACTGTACGTAACCGGTATGGCAAGTAAAGTCGCCATAGATGACGCTATTGAAGACAGTACAAATCCTACAATAAGCATAAGTGACCAGGATAACACAGATTTCACAAAAAGTTTTATCGAACTTCTTAAAAATTCAGGTGCGAAAGTTACTGAATTTGAAGTTTCCGGTGACGATTATGCTTCCATTCTCGAAGAAAACGATATAAAAAATATCGTAATTATTCCGGCTGGTTTCACGGCTACCATAGAAAGCGGTCAGAAACCGGAAATAATTACAGCTTCACGAATGACTTCCGCTTCTGCAATATCGAATATATCTACAGGTCCTACTGGTGCGTTGACAATTATCAACAATATCATAGCAAACAAAATAGCTTCTGAATATGGTATGTCAACGGAAGACTTTGAACTTATGGAAAATCCGATAATACTTAACGAAAATACAGTAGTAGCAGATAAATCAGCCCATGTTTCTTCAGAAGCGATAATTAATAAAGTAACGATGCAGAATATGTTACTGCCTATCATAGTATTCATACTTATCATGATGACATCACAGTCACTTATCAGTTCGATATCCAATGAAAAGTTAGACAAGACCCTTGAAACTCTTCTTTCCGCACCTGTATCACGTACTTCAATAATTACTGCAAAAATGCTTGCGGCTGCTGTGGTAGCACTTATAAACGCCGGTGTATATATGTTAGGATTTTCAGGATTCATAAAAAATGCCTCTGGACAGGAAGAAAATATTATTACTGATATGACAGGCAATATGCTTTCGGCGGACGAGGCTATAAAACAGTTAGGGCTTTCGCTTTCCGGCGGTGATTATGTACTTGTGGGAATACAGTTATTCTTAACGGTAATGATATGTCTTTCTGTATCGATAATGCTTGGTGCATTGGTAAATGATACAAAATCTTCACAGATGGTTATAATGCCGATAGTAATGCTTGCTATGATTCCGTATATGATATCAATGCTTACCGATATAAATACACTTCCGACAGCACTTAAAATACTGGTTTACGCCATACCGTTCACACATACATTTTCCGGAATATCAAATATCATGTTCGGAAATATGACAATGTTCTATATCGGCATTGTATATCAGTTGATTGTATTTGCAATATGTATGTTCTTTGCACTCCGACTTTTCAATTCAGACAAAATCCTTACAATATCGCTTAATTTCGGTCAGAAATCAAAATATAAGAAGTCAAAAAAATCCGCTGATGATTAATGAGGTTGACATTATGAAAAAGTTTACAGCCATTCTTGTTATGACCGCTATGTTGTGTACGTCCGTATCGTGCGGACATGAGACGGCAGACGAAGTTACTGACGAATCTTCAATGACATCAGTTGCAGAAGATTCTGAAGAGGAAACAACAGAAGAAAGTTCCGAATCCGAAACGGAGGAAGTTGAGGAAGAACCTACAGAAGAAACTACTGAACCCGAAACGGAAGAAATTGAAGAAGAAACTACAGAAGAAATATCTAAAACTTCCGTGGAGGGTTCGGAAGAATATGCGGAAGTTATTAAAAAGTTACTTGAATGCAAAAGCAATGACGTTGATACTGTAATAAAGTTATGCTATCCGGACAAATATTTTGATACAATAAAAACACTTCATAACAATAACCTTTTGTCCTTAGATGACATTATAGGGGACGGTTCAATTGACTTTGAACTTATAAGCATTGATTCAGTAGAACCGGTATCAGAGGAATATATGCCATATTTTAACATATATTACGGTTGTTATCAGCCTGTATACGAATATATCGAAGAAAACGGCACGGAAAATCCCGATATAGATAAACTTTCTGAACTTATGGCTCCCATACCCATATCTGAAATACCTGAGACATATTTCAATATTGAAAAAGCTGTAACTGTCCACTATACAATATCACGTGATTTCCATTACCTTACAGAAGACAAATATGACAAAATTATAGATACAGAAGATACCCTGTATTACATTGACGGCGAGGGCTGGAAAGATGATTTTATTACAATGGGACATCTATATGAGGCAGAAAGAACAATGGTATTGGACGAACTAAGAAGTCTGTATAGTGCGTCTGAAACAGTACTTTCCGAACTTGAAGAAACAGGCACGGAAATTCCGGAAAACTTCATTATCTGTTCAGACAGCAGTAGAAATTACAACGTTACCGACGAATTTTTAAATACATTTGACAATGCACTTGACGGCTGTTATCAGAAAAAGGACGGCTTTGATTATTTCATAATGATAAATGACGGTGAACTTGCTTGTGTATCGGGACAGTACGCCACAAAACCAAAGTTTTACAGGGCATATCCGACTGAATATTTTTACGACGAAGACCGTTATGTAGTAGAAACTTATGACGAACGCTATAATCTTTGTCTTGAAAGAATGAAAAACGGTCAGCCACAATCATATATGAGATAATTATACTTACAAACCGGACGTTCAGAAATGAATGTCCGGTTTTTTGTTTCGTATGTTAAATTTTTTCGGTATCGTTTATGAAGTCAGCGACTATAAAGCGTGGACGTTGTTTTACTTCGGCATAAATCTTGCCGACGTATTCGCCTATTATTCCGAGACACAAAAGTTGTAAACCGCCTATCAGCCATACCGAACACATGGTACTTGACCAGCCGTCTATAGACAATCCGGCAACTTTTACAATAAAGCTCCATATGAACGCAACTATACTTATGACAAACATTATAAATCCTAATGACGTTATCATTTTAAGGGGTTTCGTACTGAATGAAGTTATTCCGTTTATCGCAAATGCAAGCATTTTTTTCAGTGGGTACTTACTTTCACCGGCGAAACGTTCATGACGTTCATAGTAAACATTGCAACTCTGGAATCCTATTGTGGGAATCATACCACGCAGAAACAGATTTACTTCACGGAAATTTCCGAGTTCCTGTAATACTCGTTTACTCATAAGACGGAAATCGGCGTGATTATATACGACGTCCGCACCCATGACCTTCATGAATTTATAAAAACTTTCCGCCGTGAATCTCTTGAAAAAAGTATCTGTTTTTCTTGCACTTCTAACGCCGTATACAACCTGATTGCCGTTATAGTATTCCTTTACCATAGCATCGATAGTGTTTATATCGTCCTGTAAATCGGCATCCATAGTGATAGCCATATCACAAATATCCTTGACTGTCATTAATCCGGCGAGTACGGCATTCTGATGTCCGCTGTTATGTGCGAGGTTTATTCCGGAAAAAAATTCCGGACTTTCTGCGTGTAGTTCCTGAATAATCTGCCACGTTGTATCTTTAGAGCCGTCGTTTACAAAAACAACACGGCTTTTCGGGGAGATAAGTTTCTGCTGTATCAGAGTTGTGTATTTTTCTTTAAGCTGTCTGGCGGTTTCGTGCAATACTTCCTGTTCATTGTAGCACGGAACTACCATATATAGAATTTCTGGTTTATCCATGTTTTTTATAACCCTTTCTTTTTTTATTTATACAATTATAGCACATAACAGACCGGCTGTCAATATAAAGTTTAAAAACCGGAAAATTTATCCTGAAATATAATTTTAATTTTTAATCTGAAAAAATATAAAATAACTCTTGACAAATCCGTAACTTTGTGATATAATATCATACAGAGCATTGTAATTGCTTTGATTCAGGGATTGATTCCGGAATATAGATGTGTGGGCCCTGTGCAACAAGACCCCGTGAACCATGTCAGGCGGGAGACCGAGCAGCATTAAGCGGATTGTTTTGTGTGCCGCAGCAAGCCTGCACATCTATGCTCCGGAATTTTTTGCAGAAGAAAGGAAGTGTTTCCGGTGTATAAGACACTTTACCGCAAGTGGCGACCTATGACTTTTGATGACGTAATTTCACAGCAACATATCACTGATACCCTTAAAAATCAGATTACAAGCGGTAAAACAGCACACGCTTATCTTTTTACAGGTTCTCGTGGTACTGGTAAGACTACCTGTGCAAGAATCCTCGCAAAAGCCGTAAACTGTCCGAATCAGAAAGACGGTAAACCTTGTCTTGTATGCGATATATGCCATGATGCCGATAACGGTTCTCTGACCGATATTGTAGAAATAGATGCCGCTTCAAATAATGGTGTCGACGACATTCGAGACCTCCGTGACGGTGCTGTATATACTCCGGAACGCTGTTCGTATAAAATATATATCATTGACGAAGTTCATATGTTATCAACAAGTGCGTTCAATGCACTTCTCAAGATAATGGAAGAGCCTCCGGCATATGTGATGTTCATACTTGCTACAACGGAAATCCACAAAGTACCGGCAACTATTGCCTCACGCTGTCAGCGGTACGATTTCAGAAGAATACGTCCACAGGATATAGCCACACGTCTCGAATATATAGCCGGACAGGAAGAACTTAACCTCACTCCCGACGGTGCTTCACTTATTGCGAAACTCGCTGACGGTGGTATGCGTGACGCTGTATCACTTCTTGACCAGTGTTCAGTATGTGCGGAAGTAATCAACGCCGAAACCGTTTCCAATACTGCCGGTATCGCCGGACGTGAGTATCTATATGAAATTCTTGACGCATTATCAGTAAAAGATACCGCAAAAGCACTTTCTGTAACAGGAAGTCTTTACGATATGTCCAAAGACCTCATGCGCCTGTGCGAAGAACTCATAACACAGTTAAGAAATATTATGCTTATTCAGGTATCGCCACAGACCGCAGACGCCCTTATTGTATGTATGCCCGAAGAACTCGAAAAACTCAAATCGCTTGCCGGAAATTCCACTACAGAGGATATAATGTATCAGCTTTCGGCATTACAGAAATGTCGGGAAAATATGTCCCATGTAATGAACAGGCGTGTTGAATTTGAAATGACTTTAATAAAATTATGCGGAAATAAAAATAATTCTCCGGAAACTATTGACAATTCTGAAATTTATGATAAAATAAAACAGTTGGAGAATAAACTTAATTCTGTTTCTGCCGGAAATTTTCAGCGTTCTGTACCTGCTCCGCCGGAAGTCCTTACCGCTGACAGTCCTTTACGTGAATCCGAACCTGTCGCAAATGTGGATATAAAAAAATTAAAACCCGAAGATATGATACCGTGTTCACGCTGGGACGAAGTTGTTGAGGAACTCAAAAAAGCAAAACCTGACCTCGCTGGCGCACTCGACGGCTCTTCCGCTATGACCGCCGGTAATGTTATATTTATAGATGCCGTAAACCGTCTCTTTATAACACTTTTCAGAAATAAAAAGGAAAATGCTGTGGTTCTCGGAAACGTCATAAATAAAATTCTCGGTCAGCGATACGCCATAAGGGCAAAATGTACAACAACTATAGAACAACAGAAAAATATGGCAGAAATGATTCTGCAAAAAGCCAATGAATTACACATTGAAACTGTTGCTGACAATAATCAATAATTTTTTATCAAAGGAGTAAAAGAAATGAAAGCAAGAATCCCGAAAAATGCAGGCGGAAACGCTCAGAACATGAATCAGATGATTAAACAGGCTCAGAAAATGCAGGACCAGATTACAGTATTACAGGAAGACATTGAAGAAAGAGAATTTTCTGCTGTAGTAGGTGGCGGTGCTGTTGAAGTCGTTATCACCGGCAAGAAAACTATAAAATCACTGCATATAAGTCCGGAAGTCGTTGACCCTGAAGACATTGATATGTTACAGGATTTAATTATCAGTGCAGTAAATGAGGCTGTAAACAACGTCGAAACAACTACCGAAGCTGAAATGAGCAAGATTACCGGTGGTGTTTCAATACCTGGTCTTTTCTGATGGCTGACCATAATGCTTTACCGCTGATAATACTTGCCGAAAAGTTCGCCTCACTCCCAGGGATAGGCATGAAAACCGCTCATCGACTGGCATATTACGTTATGTCAATGACCGAAAAAGATGTTGAGGATTTTGCGACGGCTCTCGTAAGTGCCAAAAAAAACGTACACAGATGTAAATGCTGTATGAATCTTACGGAACGTGAAATATGTCCTATATGCTCTTCCGACGGACGTGACAAAAATATAATATGTGTCGTGGAAGCCCCGAGAGATGTGACGGCTTTCGAGCGTACAAGGGAATATCATGGTGTGTATCATGTACTTCACGGACTCATTTCACCATTAGACAATATAACCCCCGACAAGATACACATAAAGGAACTCATTGCAAGAATTTCAGACGGAAAAACCAAGGAAGTAATAATGGCAACAAATCCGACTGTCGAGGGCGATACAACTGCTATGTATATAGCCGGACTTCTCAAGCCTTTAGGCGTGAAAGTAACAAGGCTTGCATTTGGCTTACCGGTGGGAGCTAATCTCGAATACGCCGACGAAGTAACTTTATATAAGGCACTCGAAAACAGAAACGATATGTAAAAAAAGGACGGTTTAAGCCGTCCTTTTTCAGTATACACGATTATATATATTTTTGCCGTCCCTGATAATTTTTTCAATCATTTCCGGATTATATTCATTACGGATATTTTCCGGCAGTCCCGAACCGTCAATATTGCTGTAATAATCCTCACCGTTTCGGTCTGTAACCGTAAGCGAACAGTTTTCACTATCGGAAAACCTCACACTGAAAGTACATTCATTTTCCCGATAACTGCAATCAAGGAACTTTGCATGGAAATCTGTTGAAAAATCCCAGAATGACGGCATTTCCTGATGTGGCAGTACGTATGTTATGTTATTTTTCCGTAAAATATAATAACGTTCATTACTTTCGGAAAAACCAAGCGAATATATGTTCTGACTGAAATTTTTTTCAAGACTGTTTTTCCGTGATACCCATATGATACCGTATACAGAAAGAGTTATAAGCAAACATATAATTATTACGGAAATAATTATAAATACAGTGCGTCTTAACCTGCTCCATTTTATGCCGACTGCTGTTTTTTCAGAAATTTCATTTACCATTTCCGTATCTTCTCTTAAAAGCCTGTCCAGCGATACGCCGAAACGGTCACTTATTTTTACGATAGTATTCAAATCCGGATAACTTTTACTGTTTTCCCAGTTTGAGACAGTCTGTCTTGTAACGAAAAATATTTCCGCAAAATCTTCCTGTGACATATTGTTTTCAATCCGTATCTGCCGTATTGATTTACCTATGTTCATAAAAATTCACCTCCTTGTGAGATTATTATAAGCCGGAATCCCTGAAAAGTAAAGCAATAAACCTTTTACACGTCCGCAAATATTCTTTGCATACCGGTTTATCGCCGGAAATTTAACACGCCGGATACAAAAAAAGCCGGAAGAAATCCGGCTTCTGAAATCATACTTTTTTCTTGATAGTCCTTTTAACGATACCTTTAAGGCGTTCACAGGTATCATGCGGAAACTCCGTCACGAATCTTACGGCGTGTGCGTGTGCTTCTTCCTGCGGAAGTTTAAGAAAATTATGGAAAAACATATATACTTCATTGAAATTTGAAAATATTTCCCTGACAGCTTTTTCGCCGTCCGCCGTAAGTACAACGCTGTTACAGAAATCTTCATAGACAAGTCCGCAGTTAGCCATACAGCGTAACATCTTGCTCACACTCGGACGTGATACACCTAAATGTCTCGCAATACTCACGCTCCGTACATATTCGTCAACTTCGGAAAGTTCTTTAATAGCGATAAGATATTTTATATGTCCTGCACAGTGTTTCATTTAAACCCTCCTTTATTTGTCGGAATCAATAAGGTGCCAGTAACCTTTAAGATAAATACCACCTGAAATAACAGTCAATGCCGTCGAAATCCATATCAGCACCGGAATAATTATACTGTCTACTGCATTCTGCAAGCCGTCAGAAATGCTGAAATCAAAATCATTACATACACTCAACCATACCAGTGCCACCACTACAGACACCATAGTAAATGCCGTCTTGAGTTTTCCCCATATACCAGCGGCGACTACTATTCCGCTGTCCGCCGCAAGAAGTCTAAGTCCGGAAACCATAAATTCCCTTGCACTTATTATAATAAGCGGTACTGCACCCATTTTTATTTCCGGAATTTCAACAAAAACCGTCAGCGCAGATATAACAAGTACCTTATCTGCGAGAGGGTCAAGAAATTTTCCGAAATTGGTTACAAGATTATGTTTTCTTGCTATTTTTCCGTCGAGAGCGTCAGTTATGGACGCTCCGGCAAAAATAACCAGTGCTATAAGATAATGAAACGGTATATTCCAGTACATGAAAAGCAAAAAAAATGGTATAAGAAAAACTCTCAGTAATGTAAGCCTGTTTGGAAGATTCATTAACTTATCACCTCTCCGATTAAGTCATAATCAAGTGTATCAGTAATTTTCACATTCACGTACTCACCAACAGAAACAGGTTTTTCAGATGTAAAGAAAATTTTACCGTCAATGTCGGGAGCGTCCATAGCAGTGCGTCCGAACCAGCATTCAGCGAGACGGTCAAAACCTTCGACGACTGTTTCAAAAATTTTACCCATAAATTTCTGATTATTTTCGGCACTTATCAATAACTGTTGTTCCATAATGACATCTGCACGATGATTTTTAACTTCTTCTTCAATCTGGTTTTCAAATTCAGATGCTTTCGTACCCTCTTCCTGTGAGTACGCAAAACAACCTAATCTGTCAAATCTGATTTTCTGTACAAATTCCGACAGTTCTGTAAACTGTTCTTCAGTTTCCGACGGGAAACCGGTTATAAGAGTAGTACGCAGAATAACATCCGGAACTTTGTTTCTTATGTGTGCGAAAAGATTTTCAAGATTTTCACGATTTCCCCACCGATTCATTTTACCGAGAATATCACCGTTACAGTGTTGTATCGGGATTTCAAGATATTTTACAAGTTTTTCTTCGCTTGCTATGGTATCAAGTAATTCGTCTGTTATTCTTTCCGGATAGCAATATAATGTACGTATCCAGTGAATACCGTCAATTCTGCACAGACGGCGGAGAAGTTCCGGTAATTTTGATTCGCCATATAAGTCCTCGCCGTAACGTGATGTATCCTGTGCGATTACTACCAATTCCGTGACACCATTTTCCGCTAACCATTCGGCTTCTTTTATAACGTCTTCCATAGGTACGCTACGGAATTTTCCTCTGATTTGCGGAATAGCACAATAAGTACAGCAGTTTGAACAGCCCTCAGCAACTTTGAGATACGCAAAAAACGGTAATGTAGAAATAAGTCTTTCGCCTGTGAGTTCCGCATCGAGTTTCGGGGCAAAATTAATGTATCTTTCGCCTTTCATGACGTGGTCAAGGACATCAACAATATCCTTGTTGTTGCCCATTCCTATGACAGCGTCTGCTTCCGGAAACAGTTCAGCGGTTTCTTCCTTGTAACGCTCCGTGAGACAGCCTGTAATTACAATTTTTTTGATAGTACCCTCTTCTTTGAGTTTAGCCAGTTCGAGAATAGTCTCGATAGCCTCCTCTTTTGCGGACTGTATAAATCCGCAGGTATTCACAACTGCAATATCCGAAAGCCCTGGTTCTGTTACAAGTTTATAACCATGACTTTTAAGTTTATATAACATACGTTCTGAATCAACTAAATTTTTTGAACAGCCTAACGATACCATTCCGACTTTAACCGGCATAATTATTAATCCTCCTGACAATCAAGGTAATCACTTACGGAATTATTTATTTCCTCATAACTGTAACCATATCTTACAAGTGAGTTCCTTACTTTTTCTATAGATTTTCTGTCATTTCTGTCCGCAAGAAAACGGACGTATTTTGTTTTCAGTAAATAATTAAGATTTTCCGGAAATTTTTCCGAATAAATCTGTAAAGCATCTTCCGCAATGTATTCGCCGATACCTTTCAGTATAATTTCACGTTTTGCACGACGATAACCGTATTTTCTGCCCTCGACGTACCGGAACGCCAGTTTTTCGGCATAACGTTCGTCGTTGATAATTCCGGCTTCTTCGAGTTTCTGCACGACTGCCTGACATAAATTCTGATTTTTATACGTTTTAACCAGTTTATCGTACATTTCTTTAGCGGAATAGTCTCTGTAATCGAGACAGTAAAGCGAATACTGATAGGCACGGCGGAAATTTGAGGCGTATATTATTTTACGGAGTTCAGGGCGTGAGAGTTCCATACCCTCACGCACACCAAAATCCGCTATTATATCTGCATGAAGATAGATTTTTTTATCATTGTCCGTTTCTACTTCAAAGGTAGTACCCTTGTAGACTTTTACAGAAATTATTTTCATTATTCTTCAGCGGGTGTAAATTCTTCAAAATCCTCTTCAATATCGTCAATAATTTCCTCTGTATCGGCGGAAACATCTTCGGGATTTTCGTCGGAATTTGCGGAATTTTTAAGTTCTTCCATATGGGTGAGTATTTTTCCTTCGATTTCTTTCATAAGTTCCGGATTATTTTTAAGTAATTCCTTAACATTGTCCCTACCCTGACCGAGTTTCTGTTCTTCATAGCTGAACCACGAACCGCCTTTTTTAATAATGTCGAGTTCAACGGCTATATCGAGGACTTCTCCTACACGTGAAATTCCCTGACCATACATCATATCGAAAGTAGCTTCTTTGAACGGCGGAGCGACTTTATTCTTTACAACCTTACATCTTGTGGAAGCTCCGATAATTTCGCCGTTATTCTTGATAACCTCGCCTTTTCTTACTTCGATACGGACAGATGCATAGAATTTCAAGGCTCGTCCGCCGGGGGTAGTTTCGGGATTACCATACATAACGCCTATTTTTTCACGAATCTGATTTATGAAAATAGCTACACAATTTGATTTGGAAATAGCACCGGTAAGTTTCCGCATAGCCTGTGACATAAGCCTTGCAAGCTGTCCTACGTGTAAATCGCCCATATCGCCATCAATTTCCGCACGGGTAGTCATAGCGGCTATGGAGTCAATAACAATAACGTCAATCGCACCGGAACGTATAAGAGCTTCTGCGATTTCAAGAGCCTGTTCACCGCTGTCGGGTTGCGAAACAAGTAAATCGTCGGTATTTACTCCGAGTGCCTTAGCGTAATTAGGGTCAAGAGCGTGTTCGACGTCAATGAATGCAGCATCTCCGCCGAGTTTCTGTGCCTGCGATATTACGGACAATGCAACGGTAGTTTTACCGGAACTTTCCGGACCATATATTTCAACGATACGTCCCTTAGGTACACCACCTATACCGAGTGCCATATCAAGACGCATAGAGCCTGTCGGGATAGCGTCGACGTTAAGAGTTTCGGTCTGTCCGAGACGCATTACCGCTCCTGCTCCGTATTTCTTTTCAATCTGCTTTAAAGCATTTTCAAGAGCAAGTTTCTTGTCGTCCTTGGTTGTATTGCGTACAACCGGTGTTTTTTTAGCGAGTTCCTTTTTAGCCATTATAAAACCTCCTGTTTCTGAGCCGTAACAGACCTTATAATTTTCTGTAGGTCACGGCTGAATGTTATATTATGAAAATCATTATGTTCAAGAATATTCCCGACTTCTTCGTGTTGACCGTCACCAAATTCAAACATTATGTAACCACCGTTTTTAAGCGATTTTTTCCATAACGGAATCATTTCCCTGTAGAAATCGAGACCGTCCGCACCACCGTAAAGAGCCATCACCGGCTCAAAAGTGACTTCTTTCTGTAGGACGTTCATTTCCTCTGTGGTGAGATACGGCGGATTTGAAACTATTATATCAATACCGGAAAACATTTCAGCGGTTTCTTTTTTGAGAACATCCGCACATAGTACCGTAATATCGGCGTTATTTAATTCAGCATTTTTCCGGATTACCTCTACTGCCTTTTCAGAAATCTCCACCGCACTTACCTGTGAACCGGTTATTTCCTTACTTAAAGCAACTGCTATACAACCGCTTCCGGAACACAAATCGACTATAACCGGACGGATTATATTATTTTTTCTGCACAGACTTATTACATTTTCAATAAGTAGTTCAGTTTCCGGACGTGGTATCAGTACATTTTCATTGACAGTCATTTTATAGCCGTAAAATTCCCACGTACCGAGAATATACTGTAACGGATATCCGGCGGAACGTTTTTCCACCATACCGAGAATTTCTTTACGGTCAGCGTGTGGAAAATCTTCAAATATGCATTTTGTATCAAAATATGCGGATTCTATACCATTTTCCGCCATAATAGAAACGCATTCACGGAAAAATTTATTATTTACCATTTGTCCTCCGATTTGTCTTCCGGAATACATTCTTTAAGAGCGGTTATAGCAATTTCAATCATACTGTCGTCGGGTTCACGAGTAGTTATGCGTTGCATAGCCAGTCCGGGAGCAGATAATATCCTTGTAAAAATATTGTCATGATTTCCGGCAAGTCTGATACACTCATACGATATACCCACTATGAACGGCAACAATACCAATGAAGCAACTACTCTCTGCCATGTGACAGTAAATGGTACGAGACACATTACCAGTATGCTTATTATGAGTACGATAAATATAAAACTTGTACCGCACCTCTTATGAAATCGTGACTGTTTCCGGACGTTTTCGACAGTAAGAGGTAATTCAGCTTCATGACACGCTATAGTTTTGTGTTCCGCACCATGATATTCGTATTGTCGCCTGATGTCTTTCATAAGGCTTACGAGTGCCATATATCCGACGAATATCACTATTTTAACGATTCCTTCCAGTACGGAGCGTATTATTCTTTTTTCGGCGATACCCGAAAACAAGCCGACTATCCACTTCGGAAGAAACATAAAAAGACCTACTGCCATAACTATACCGATAAACATTCCGATATACATTACTATATCGAATATATTAGAATTTTCTTCTTCTGCCTTTTCCTCTTCGGTGAGTTGTTTTTCAGCGGATTTCATCATATATTTGTAGCCTCTTATCATGGATTCCACAAAATTTACGCAACCTCTTACAAGAGGCGTTTTCCTGTACCACGGAGCATTTTTACCATTGTTTTCGTCCCATGTTTCAAGGTCAATAGAACCGTCAGGCAACCGGCACGCCATAGCACCCTTATTCGGACCTAACATCATTATGCCCTCTATAAGAGCCTGTCCGCCTATTTTGGACTTGAATTTTTCATTGGATTGATTTTTTCCCATAAATATCTATCTCCTATTGTGTTTTTGCCGGAAGTACAATAGTAACAGTAGTACCCATACCCTCACCGGCACTTGAAATATCCATAGTTCCGCTGTGCATGGTGATAATCTCATCTGCAACCGCAAGCCCTATCCCTGAACCACGTCTTGTATGGTTAGCTTTATAGAACTTTGTCTTGACCTTCGATAAATCAGATTCCTTTATACCGCAACCGGTATCGGATACGGTTACTATAATTTTCCCGTCCGATTCGGAAGCATTTATAGTAATTGTATCACCGGCAGAAGAATATTTCACAGCATTGTCTATGATATTTATAAAAACCTGTCGTATACGGTTTTTATCGCCGAAAACAAACGGTAACATTTCAGGGTCATTGTAGATAATCTTCATATTTTCCCGACGTGCTTTTTCACCGTAAATCCATACAGCGTCACCGAGTTCAGCGAGTATGTCCATATTTTCTTTCTGTAAAGTAAAATGACCGCTCTGCATACGTGAAAAGTCAAGTAATTCCTCTACCATCTGCGAAAGTCTTTCAGTTTCGTTGACAATAACGCCTACACCCCTGCGGACAGTTTCGGGATTAGCATTTTCGTCAATCATGAGAGTTTCTGCCCAGCCCTTTATAGCCGTGAGAGGTGTTCTTAATTCGTGCGAAACTGAAGAGATAAATTCATTTTTCATACCCTCCGCATTAAGAAGCTCATCTGCCATATTGTTTATAGCTGTACATAAATCGCCGATTTCGTCGTTACTGTTGTTATTGTTTATTCTCACGGAAAAATCACCGATAGCAATTTTTCGGGCTATAGAACTTATTTGTTGTATGGGTCTGACTATGGAATTTGTAAAATAAAGACCTGTTATAACAACTACAAGTATAATCGCAAAACAGACTATTGTTACAGCGATACCACTTGTTTTTATATTCAGGTCAATATCGGTAAGAGATGTGACCATACGCACGGAACTGTATTCACTGCTGAAAGAATTTACCGGTACGGAGACAGCCATAATTTTTTCACCGCTTGGCATTTTCCCGACGTAATAGCCCTCACCGGATGCCATAGCCTGTTCGTAATCGGGCATGAGTAAATTACCGTCCGGTGAGAATCCCGAAGACGTTAAAACAACACGTCCTTTGGAATTTATCGCCATAAGTTCTATTTTGTCCTTTTCGTTGAAAGTTTCAAGCATATTACGCATTTCAGCGGAAAAATTTGCGGCATTGTCCTGTGAATACACACTTAGTACGCTTGTAACGGCGTTTATTTTAGATATAAGATACTGTTTTGCCGAACTATAGAAATAACTCTGTATTGCATATATAAAAGCAAGGTCAAGTACAAACATAACCAGTACCACAACGCCTAAATTATTTATAATCCAGCGTTTAGTTATACTTTTTTTAGCCATTACTGTGTATCATTCCATTTATAGCCATAACCCCATATAGTAATAATATATTTAGGGCTTGACGGTTCTTCCTCTATTTTCATACGGATTCTTCTTATATTGACGTCAACTATTTTGTCGTCGCCGTAATAACTTTCGCCCCATATGTGATTGAGTATGCTTGCACGGTCAAGGGCGGTATTTTTGTTATTCATAAAAAATTCAAGTATCTGATATTCCACCTGTGTGAGTTCAATTTGTTTTCCGTTTTTGGTTACGGTACGGCTTTTGAGATTCAGCGAAAACGGACCGGATTCAATAACGGATTGTTTTTCATTTTTAATGAAACTCATACAGACACGTCTGTAAATAGCGTCAACTCTTGCGGTGAGTTCCGACGGTGAAAAAGGTTTTGTAATATAGTCATCTGCACCAATCATAAGACCACTGACTTTATCCATTTCCTGAGTACGTGCGGTAAGCATGATAATACCCACCGTGGAACTTTTTTCACGGATTTTCTTGCATACCGTAAAGCCGTCAATACCAGGCATCATTATATCAAGAAGAACTATATCAAAATTACCGTGTTCCATTTCAAAAGTTTTGAGAGCCGATTCACCGCAATCGACATCGACTACTTCATAGCCTGCTCTCTGAAGATTTATCACGACAAATTCACGGATAGTCGCTTCATCTTCGCATATAAGTATACGTTTCAAAAAAATTTCAACTCCTTTAAATAAATTACTCTCTGCACCTGAAACCTACTGCAACATCTCCCTCACTGACTGAAAGACCGTCGTCGTTACCGTCCTGAAACGGTATGTAGGCAAGATATTCGGAATCGCCTTTGGTATGCAGTAACATATATCCGTTTGAAATTCTGTCTTCCAGTGATGGTGTATCAGCAGAAAAATAAATCCTTAACAATTCCCTGCCGGTTTTGCCGTCGTCGTAGGCACAGAAAACTATTTCATCATTTATGAAATCGTGTTTTATGGTGACGTTATTTTCCCATTTTTCCGGAAACACAAATATATAACCATCATTTATATCGTAATATGAAGTATATTTCTTTTCGAGTTTGTTGTTTTTCCCGACAAAAAACCATTCTGTAATTTTAATCTGTTCGCTTTCGGAGACGTTTTCATAACCTGACGAAATTTTCTGTACAGGTATTTCCGGCACACCGTCGCCGTCAATATCGAAAGAGTTACACCCTGACGGTCTGACCGTAAAAGAAGATTCGTCCGCCGTAGAAAAAACTTTCCGGAGACTTGTATTATCCATATAGACAATATCTGTCTGAATAAGTCCAGTACCGGTGACGGCATCTATATAAAGTCCGGTGTGTTCGTCGTCTATTTTACCATAACTAAGGTTATCAAATTCGGTAAAATTTCCGCTAAGATTACAACTGTATCTGTAATAAAGACCATCTTCTTTCAGCCGGAAAGTTTCAGCTCTGGCGGTATTCCCGAAAGTCGCCCCCGATAATAACAGTAATTCGTTTTCCTCGTCGCCGTCGAAGTCCGTAACATCTATAAAGGAATAAGATTCAGAAAAAGTTTCTTCAATGTTACCGTCGGAATAATTATATATAGAGACGTTTTTTTCCGAACGGTTTATCAGACTGCTTCCTATGATAAGATTAGTACGTTCATTAGAGCCTAATTTTGAAATCATTACTTTTTCGATTTCCGCACCTTTTGCGGGGGTATCGCATACAGACCGCCATTTACCGTCAGAACGGTCAAGAATATTTATTCTCAACGAATTTTCTTCAAGAGCGATACTGTTTTTTTCATAGAAAACAACCGCTTCGGATTCGTCGTCACCGTCAATGTCCTCTACTATGAAAGCCGACAGATATTTTCCGGATTTAGGATATTTCAGGCTTATTGAAGTACCTGTAGCATCGGTAAGAGCCTTGTAAATCTGTTCCTGTTCGACGCTTAGTTTAGGCGGTGACATCAGACTGTCTATACTCGAACTGAACACACAACCAGTAAGAAGAAGTACAAGAGGAATAACAAATAATTCAAGAATTTTCATATTTCCCGTTTATATGCGGAAGCCCTTTCAGATAATTTTACGTAACTTTTTTCTTTAGCGATAGCCTTATATGCCGGACGGATAATTCTTTTACCGGTAATGATTTCTTCCATACGGTGTGCAGACCAGCCAGCCATTCTTGCAACCGCAAAGAGTGGTGTGAAGAGTTCGTCGGGTATACCTAACATTCTGTATACGAGACCGGAATACATATCGACGTTAGCACACATAGCTTTTGTATTACCTTTCATTTCGGCGAAAATTTCCGGAGTAAGTCTTTCGATAGTTTCAAGCAGACGAAATTCAGCTTCAATTTCCTTACCTTTAGCGAGTTCAAAGGCTTTTTTCTTGAGAATCAATGCACGAGGGTCAGAAATGGTATATACTGCATGACCCATACCGTAAATAAGTCCCGAACCGTCATTAGTTTCCTTGCGGATAGTCTTACGCATATAATCGGCGACTTCACCCTCATCATTCCAGTTTTTAATGTTTGCCTTGAAATTGTCAAGCATATTTATAACCTGTATATTCGCACCACCATGTCGGAAACCTTTCAAGGCACTTATAGCGGAAGAGTATGCGGAATAAGGGTCAGTACCAGAAGAAGTAAGTACACGACAGGTAAAAGTAGAATTGTTACCGCCACCGTGTTCAGCCTGTAACATAAGTAAGCGGTCTAACATTTTCGCCTCGTCGTCGGTGTACTGCCTGTCCGGACGTAAAAGCGATAATATACATTGTGCGGTGTTTTCCTCGTAGTTGATAGGGTGCATAATCATGCTCTGATTATCAAAAACACGTCTTTTTACCTGATACGCTGCCGCCATTATTACCGGAAGTTTCGCCATAAGTCCGATAGCTGTACGCATTTCTGTTTCAAGACTTTTATCTTCGCATTCGTCGTCATAAGAGTACAGAGCGAGTACAGAACGTGAAAGTTTGTTCATTATATTTTTTGACGGTGCTTTAAGTATCATATCTTCAACGAAACCGCTTGGAAGGTCACGTCTTAAAGAGATGTAGGCATTAAATTGTGAAAGTTCTTTTTCAGTCGGGAGATGTCCGAAAAGGAGCAGGAAAACAGTTTCCTCATAACCGAAACGGTTTTCTTCCTCAACGCTGTCCACGAGGTCATTTATGTTATAACCTCTGTAGATGAGTTCACCAGGGATAGCTTCAACTTCGCCCTCATTAAGTACGTATCCATGAACGTTACATATATTTGTGATACCGGCTACAACACCTGTACCGTCGCTGTTACGCAGACCTCTTTTAACGTGATACTTGTCATACAGTGACGGTGATATACTGGTATTTTCTACCAGTTCACTGCATAAATTTTTAATATTGAAACCCGAATTTATTGGCATATCAAAAACACTCCTTAAATATTTTCCATATTATAATTATACACCAAACGGAGCGTTATGTCAAATACTTTAGTGTGAGGTAACTGTGAAAATGAAAAGATATTTTTCAGGATTAATTTTTTTAACTGTTTCGATAGCGGTACTTCCGGCAGTACCGGTAATTTTTTCCGGAAATGCCGGAGCGGTCACGGAAAAGGAAAAACCAGAAACTGTATCATATACCGGCGAACCGTATAAAGTACTGGACGTCTCAACCGGCGAAGTAATGGAAGTCGACGAAAAAACTTACGTAGTCGGAGCGGTATGTGCGGAAATGCCTGCAACTTTCAATGAAGAAGCCCTGAAAGCACAGGCGGTATCGGCACATACATATGCGGAACGTCAGCGAATTATGGAACGTAATTCGCCTACTCCGGAACTATGTGGTGCGGATTTTTCCAACGATACCAACAAGTATCAGGGATATTTCACGAAAAATCAGGCACTTGAATATTACGGCGACAATTTTGCAGAATATTACGAAAAAATAGATAATGCCGTAAGTGAAGTATTACCGTACATAATAACTTACAACGACGAACCTATTATATCGGCATTTCATTCAATGTCATCTGGAAAAACCGAAAGTGCTGAAAATGCATGGGGTACAAGCGTTGAATACCTCGTGCCTGTCGATAGCAGTTACGACATTTCAGAACCGGAATATCTTAAAGAAGTACGATACGAAAAGGAACAACTCCGACAGATTTTATGCGAAAAATTTTCCGGAATAAGTTTAAGTGATGACTTCACATCATGGATAACAATAAATTCAGTATCGGATTCCGGTACGGTATTATCGGCTATGGTAGGAGATTTCAAGGTAAGCGGTAACGACATAAGGGAAATACTCGGCTTGCGTTCAGCGTGTTTCGATATAACCTACGACGGCGAAACAGCAGTAATCACAACGAAAGGTTTCGGACATGGTGTCGGTATGAGCCAGCACGGTGCGAATGCTATGGCAGAAGAGGGCAAATCATGGAGGGAAATTCTTACTCATTACTATCCGGACTGCAAAATAGAAAAATAAATGATTTTTCTGAATAATCCGGAATAAAACTCCGATAATATGATTACAGAAAACCGTACAGGAAATCAGGAAAGGAGCTGTTAAAAAATGATTGAAGTATATTTTTCCGAAAACTGCATATGGTGCAGACGTATGCGACGCTATCTTGACGAAAAAGGCGTTAATTTCCGGACTATTAACGCCCGTGAACCGTACAATTCAAGACACGTCATGAAACTTACTGGACAATCCTCGCTTCCGGTAACTGTCATAGGCGATACGACGGTTATAGGATTCGACACACAAGCTGTCGATGTGGCTTTACAGAATATGCAGTAAAAAAGCAGGACAGGAATTTAAATTCCTGTCCCTTTTTTTATTCGACTGTTATAGTACCGGCTTTCATATGTTCAAAGGCATATTTTTCAAATGAAGAATCATTGTTGGTATTTCTGAACATATCGGTAGCAAGATAATAGAATCCTACCGGATAAACTGTACCGGATTCTGCATCTTCCGGCACTTTGAGATAAAGTGTTAAAATTTCGCCGTCCTGACCTTCGTTACCGCTGAACATTACGGTAAAGAACATAGTACCCATACCGTTTTCAGTAAGTTCAGCCGGAGGAGTACTTTCTTTTTTCCACTCCATAGCGACTATACCGGTATTAAATTCCGAAGCCACACCTGCTTTATATTTAAGAAACATATTATCATCTTCACGATAGACACATTGCAGAATATCGGGATATGTCAGATGTATACCGCAACTGCTCCAGTTGAGGTCAGCTCCCTCAACGTACACTTTAACTTCCGCAATTTCACCGGCTTTTACGGTAACATTTCCAACACTTATTACCGGTCCTTGTTCAGCATCGGGAACATCTTTGAAATTCTGTTCCATAGCTTTTTGACTTTCTGGTAGGTGTATTGTATCGCTGTCATAATTGCCGGTATTCATAACGATTCCCGAATTTACTTCCGGTGCGGAATTATTCTTTTCACTGCATGAAAATACACTAAGACACAATACGGCAACAACTGCCAATGTTTTAAACTTCATTTTCTGACGCTCCTTTTTTTCTTTCGGTAACGGTTATATTTTCACCGTCTGCCGATACATCAATACCCTTTATTCCTGAAACATTTTCGATAATTATTTCAGAAATCCTGTCTTCAACTTCCTGACGGATTACACGGCGTATATCCCTTGCACCGTATGGCTTGCCATAGGACTTTTCAGCTATAAGCGAAAGTGCTTTACTGTCGTAACTGATACTAAGATTCTTTTCTGCAAGAGGTTCTATCATCTCGTCAAGCATAAGCGAAGCAATACTTGCAAAATCCTTTTTATCAAGCTGTCTGAATACTACAACTTCGTCAATACGGCTTATAAATTCCGGACGTAAGAACTCACGCAGACCTTTCATAGCCTTGTCACGTGAGATTTCATTTTCAGTCCTGTTGAATCCCACACCTACAGACTTATCAGTAGAACCGGCGTTGGAAGTCATACAGATTATTGTATTTTCAAAATTGATAGTTCTTCCGTGTGCGTCGTCAACTTTACCCTCGTCGAGAATCTGCATAAGAATATTCATTACATCGGGGTGTGCCTTTTCAATCTCGTCGAAAAGTATAACCGAATACGGACGGCGACGGACTTTTTCGGTAAGCTGTCCTGCCTCGTCGTAACCGACGTATCCAGGAGGTGAGCCTATCATTCTTGCAACGGAATGTTTTTCCATATATTCCGTCATATCAAGTCTTATAAGCGGTTCTGTAGAATCGAACATTTCTTCTGCAAGAGCCTTTACGAGTTCAGTTTTTCCGACACCTGTAGGACCTACAAATATAAATGATGCCGGTCTGCGACGTTTATTCAGTCTTACACGTGTACGCTTTATAGCTTTCGAGAGAGTTTCAACGGCTTCGTCCTGACCGAGAACACGTTTTTTTAATGCACCTTCGAGACGTGCTATTTTAAGAAATTCTGTCTCTGCAATCTTGCTTGCCGGAATACCGGTCCATAACTCTACTACTTTGGTTATATCCTCTTCGGCAACCTGAACACTTTCGGCTTTTTCCTTAAGTTCGGATTCTTTTTCACGAGTGCGTATAAGTTTACCCTTTACTTCGGCGAGTGCCTGATAATCAGGTTCTGTCTGCTCGGAAATATTTTTTTCCATACCCTCAAGGACTGCAATTTCTTTTTTTACCTTGTCATATTCAGCAATTTCGGGTGAACGTATGCAAGCCCTTGCACAACCTTCGTCGAGTAAGTCAATAGCCTTATCCGGTAAGAAACGGTCTGTTATATATCTTTCCGACAATACTGCACATACCCTTACGAGATAATCAGAAATATGCACTCTGTGATAATTTTCATAGTACTTCTTTATGCCGAGAAGTACATCAACAGTTTCTTCAACAGTAGGTTCAGCGACTGTCACCGGCTGGAAACGTCTTTCAAGTGCGGAATCCTTTTCGATATACTTTCTGTATTCGCTGAAAGTAGTAGCACCAATTACCTGAATTTCACCTCTTGAAAGAGCAGGTTTAAGAATATTGGCGGCGTTCATTGAGCCTTCGGAATCGCCTGCACCTACGAGATTATGAACTTCGTCAATAAAGAGAATAATATTTCCCTCTTTCTTGACCTCGTCAACGAGACCTTTCACACGGCTTTCAAACTGTCCTCTGAACTGTGTTCCGGCAACAAGTGCAGTAAGGTCAAGCAGATAAACTTTCTTGTCGGCGAGATTAAACGGTACATTGCCTTCATTTATGCGTTGTGCGATACCCTCTGCAATAGCGGTTTTTCCGACACCTGGTTCACCGATAAGACACGGATTATTTTTAGTACGTCTTGAAAGAATCTGCACTACTCTTGCAATTTCCTTGTCACGTCCGATAATATTATCAAGTTCACCGTCGGAGGCTTTCTTTGAAAGATTGGTACAATAAGTGCCGAGGAATTTCAGTTCTTTTGATTTTTTTTCACGTCTGTTGCCGAAAAGACTACGTTTTTCCTTTTCGGGTTTGTTTTCGTCGGAATTTTTGCGTTCAATTTCACCGAAAGGCTTGTTTTTTGAATCATTGTTCATACCGAACATATTGGATATAAAATCTGGCATAAGTCCTGACCCACCCATTTCAAAACTGTCACCGTCAAGCATACTCATCATCTGGTCAGAAATCTGGTCAATTTCGTCCTGTGATATATTGAATCTGTCCATGTACTCCGAAATCTGTGGTATTTTCATTTCATTTGCACACGAAAGACAAAGTCCCTCATTCTTTTTTTCAGTTCCCTGTACGGAAGTAATAAATACAACCGCCGGTCTTTTTTTACATTTACTGCACATCATCATATAAGGCATTTCTCCCCGTTATTAGTTTTTGATTTTTCCGTAAGATATTATACGGAAATATGTAACATATCATTACAGTTTATCTGCGATATTATAAGCATACCTGAAAATATAAGTTTTGTCAATAGCATTGTTATTAAAAAATAATTCCTGATTGCTTCCCATGACAATACATAGCTTCACAAGGACAGCTATAAAAAGTATAACCATCACACCTGTGAAAAGTCCGCATATACCACCGCCGATTTTTGCACCTGTACTTAAATCAACATCACGAATACCTCCTGAAAGTGAATTTGCCGTAAGAATACCGATAACAAGCATTACTGCAAATAATATCATAAATGCAACAAGTTTTATTACAGTAATATAAGCGTCATTTATGTAGTCATCTGCGATTATTTCAGCAATATCCCTGCGGTTTTCGCCGACACGCATCATTTTCAGAATATTTCCGGCATCAGTTTTTCCGGTACGTATCTTATTTTCAGCGGTTTTCATGGCATAAACGCCTATATCATCTGAAAATATATCGCTTATTGCCTCCGCATACGCACCATAAAGATTTACACGGAAATTTTCTTCATTGTCGACTTTTTTTCCGTTTATGTTATTCAGATATTTATAAATCTGTTCGTCAATATCCTTATCGGAATCAAGAATAGCATTAAGCTTTTCACCGCTTACAATTACGTTATAACCCATATTTTCAAGTGCTTTTACGAGGTATTCAGAAACTTCAACCTCACCAAGCGACTTATCAAGGGTTTTAACATTATTGTCACGTACTACTGTCTTGTATATGCTTTCTGAAACGGACGAACTTACAGGAAATGCAAGTGCAACACCAAGTATACAGCCGATAAGGACTATTGCACCCCTGAATATTCCCTTTCTTGCCGACAGCCAGCAACACAACACTACTGCCACCAGAGCTATAATATCATATAGCCACCATAATTCTTCTTTCATTTTATTGTACATAAAGTATTTATATACTTATGTACTTCCTCCTTTCTGAAAAAATAAATATCAGCTTTCATAGTCAATTCTGTCGATTTTATTATAGCCTTTCAGAAAAATATAATCCTTGCTTCTTGCAAAACCGGAATAGGAATCGCTTATTGAAGCCTTTGAACGTATTTCGCCGTCGAAGTCATAAGCCCTTATTTCCCCTTTGCACATTACGTAAGCAAGATTGTCATATACTGTAACGTCGACAGCCTCCTGACCTAAGTCAATAATAAGAGGTTCGGAACTGTTTCCGCTGAAAAGTACCATAATATATTTACGTCTGTCATCGTTGTTTATGATAACGGCTGACATACCGTCCACACTTGCACCTCCGGCGAGGTCACCGTCATAACGGTAGTATGAACTTATCTGACCATTTTCATTTATGTAGCCACAGGCATCAATACCGAGTACAAAAGCACCGTCATTATAGCCATAGACATCAAGACCGGCAGTATCAAGCCCTGGTGAAGTCCAGTTTTCGACGCTTTCTGAAAAATCTATTTTCTGTACCACCGTTGTAAGTGAACCGTTTTCCGCCATCATGTAGCTGACCACACACCCACCACTCTGATTTATAAAACTTATATCATCTACGTGTTCCATACATTTTCTTTCATAGATAATACTTCCCTTATTATCGAATACAATAATTTCACAGTCGTAATTTTCAGATGTCGTCACGACTGCCGTATAACCCTCATGGCTGATACGTGCAAATCTTATATTATTACTGAAAGTATTCTGATATATAATACCGTCTTCGTCCTCAATGCAGATGTCGTCACCGCCGTTTTCGTATATAAGTGCCTTACCGTTTTCCGCCTGAAGTACTGCATTAGTATACGTATGCTGACGTTTTCTTATTAATGTACCGTTAGTATTATAGAAAAAAATATGTATATCGCTTAAAATAATGAAATTATTCTGTGTCTGACGGAGCTGGTAATTGTATTCACCGTTTATTTCAATCGGGAAATTACCCTCTGCAAGAATACCGGTATTTTCTATAGTCTTGTACTGTCTGCCTATACCACGTATTTTATCATACCACATATCCTTTGTGAAATACAATCCTGCAAATATTCCGGATATAACAATAAATATTAAAAATTTAGTAAGTTTTTTCTTTCTTTTTTCATGATTCTTTACTTCTACAATGTCATTCTCGTCATAAAGCGACACTCGGTATCACCCCTTTGGAAAATCTTCTGTTTCTACAACAATAAATTTTTTTCGTCATAAAAGACCCTGTTCAGATACAGACCATGTGCCATAGCTGTTCTGCCTGCTCTAAGACGGTCATGTGCCGAAATGATTTCCGGAATATCGTCGGGGGAAATTCTTCCCTCACTTACGTCAAGAAGCGTCCCGACAATAATCCTAATCATATTATACAGAAAACCGTCGCCTTTTACAAGTATTATCACCGTATCACCACAATTTTCTATTTCAAGCGAATAAATTGTGCGTACAGTTGTTGAAACATTAGTACAGTCTGCACAAAAGGATGAGAAGTCATGCGTACCTACAAAATGACATGATGCTTTTTTTATGACATCAAGATTAAGTTTCCGTCTGTAATGGAACATCAAATCAGTAGCGAAAGGGTTTTTTGATTCGCTACAATGTATTTTATAGATATATTCCTTGCCTTTGCAATCGAATCTTGCATGAAATTCCGGCGGTACGTCCTCACAGGATAAAATTGATATATCGTCAGGAAGTTCACCGTTGACACCACGTACAAAACCAAGCGTTTTTATTTTACTGTCTGTATGGACGTTAAAAAAGAACTGATTAGCGTGTACGCCGGTATCTGTACGGGAACATCCCGTTATACTTACAGGGTGATTCAGGACTTTCGAGACGCATTTTTCAAGTACTGCCTGTATCGTCAGGGCATTGTTCTGTATCTGGTAGCCGTGGTAATTCGTTCCCCTGTAAGCCGTCATTACTTTCAGATTCCTCATTTTCAACCTCCTGTATTGATTCGTTATTTTCCGTAATCATTTTCTTTAAGATTCCCTCTGTAATATCCGGAACTGCTTTTCTGTTACGACGTTTTCTGAAATCAAGAAAAGCTATCACAACAAAAAGTATAACAGCCACTCCGGAAACTATAACGCCTGTAACAAGACCTTCCGGCATATATTCGAGGGTTATAGTATGATGTCCGGCGGAAACTCTTACACCTGTCATTGCGTGAAGTACCGGCATAGTTTCGGATTTTTCGCCGTCAACGTAAACCGTCCAGCCCTTTTCATACGGCATTGACATGAATAATATACCGTCCTGAATAACATCTATTTCACCGGATATTTTATCATCACTGAATGATGTTATATTCAACTGTTCGTCAGCGAGTTTGTTATAAACTTCCTCGAAAACCGATTGTTTAAGAGCATATACCATTAAATTATAATGTCCTGATTTATCGTCTTTCTTTGCGGAAATTTCAACATCAACTGTAGTACCTGCCTGACCGTTACCCATAGGAAACACTATCGGGTAATCTTCAATTTCAATATCGCTGTCGATAATACTTCCTTCAGACCTTACAGTTATTTTGTCACAACCGCCGTTTGTTGCATATCCGTAAAGATAAGCACCGTCCACACCGTCGTAACTGTATATAGCACTGGAAGCAAGATTTTCATTATCTTTTTTGAATGAGTAATTTCCGTAACCGCTTTTCTTTACGTTTATGTTTTTGTAGTCGACGAGTGCTACTGGTTGTGCGGTAAAGCATGGATTTTCAACACCTGTTGCGAGTTTCATGACAGTATTCTGAAATTCAAACGGATTCGCACCATTTTTGTCCTCAAGGTCAAGAATATCTTCACTCATCATATAGCCCAGTGACAGCGGATATTTATTCTTATACGAATATACACCCTCAACGGATTTCAGCATTTCATTTGACATCTCACCACTACGCATTACACCACCTTTTGAAATAATATACTTTATTCCGAAAATCGAATTTACTACCGGTGTGGAAATTCTGTAATAATATCTGTTACCTGCTTCCGAGGCATAAAGACCCATTCGTTTCATAAGACGTGTAACCGAAACATTCGCCGACGAAGAAAACTGTGATAATCCGTAATAACCGTATAATGCACTGTCATTAAGAGTATAAGGAGTAGTCATTTCGGTTCTGTAGAAAAGTCCGTCGTCGTTCTGACGTATGCTGTCAAGAAGTGACTGTACCTGTGTATTCTTATCCGGATAGCCTGTATAACTCGATGTACTGACGGTCTGTACACCTATTACGGAATTTACAACGAGTTCAAAACCTAATACACACGATACGGCAACACCGGTGATGGCATTTCTTAAAGCCGGATTCTTTATATTAACGATTTTTACAAGTGCAAATATCATGAAGAATAAAATCGTAACCAGTAGCGACGCCAATAAAGCATTTGTTTTTTCGGTATCGAAAATATCTTCAAGATTTATGCGTTCTTCGGAATCGGCGTACATCATGAAGAAAATACCCCACGCTATCGCAAAAACGGGTACGAAAATAATATTATATTTTCTGTTTTTAAGTATGGCGGAAAGTATTATCAATGCGAGGGTCACACCGGAAACTACAAGTAAAATTATTCTGTTCGTGGAATTTAACGGAAATCCTTTCGGTAATTTATAGTAATGCAGATAGAAAAATGCAGTCGGGGCTATAGCAAGCAGAATAAACTGATATATCGTTATACCCTTTTTCATGATAACGTCGTATGCCCTGAACGCCGACGCAACCAGTACAGCACTGAATATAAATGCAAATCTGTAAGGTATCTGGTTAGTAAAATGAAATCCGTGCCATATATAATTAAGTTTGTTAATGTTACAGCTTACCACGATTAACGCAAGCATTACGAGTACGGAAATTTTTTCACGTATTTTTATACCATTCGAGAACAAAAACACTCCGAAAAGTAATATCGCTAACATACCACACGCAAAATTCGGAAATCCTTCAACTTTTGCCGGTTCGCTGAATGAAAGAAGATTCCTGAAAATATCTGTCCATTTTTCATAGAATACTGTATCTTTCGGAAAACTGTTATCCGCACTGTGCGTAAGTTTCAGTCCGAAATATGCCGGTAATGTCATAAATGCCGACAGTGCTATTCCCAGTATCGAAGAACGCACCATAATTAATAACTTTACAAAAAAATCCTTGATTCCTTTAGGTTCGATTATTCCTGCTCCGGCGAACATGAATACACAGAATATACAGGTAAAATATCCTATATAGTAACTCGATACAAGCGACAGTGCCAACGATACTGTAAATAATTTCCATTTACCCTCACGACATATTGCTATGATACCGGTCATTACAAGCGGAAATAATGCTATTGTATCGAACCACATTACATTCCAGTAGTAACCTAACATATAACTGCATAACGCAAACATTGTCGAGAACATACATACGGAAAAATTTTTCTGTCTGTAGGTATATCGCAGAAAACAACTGAAAAACGCTCCGCTGAAACCTATCTTTGCTATAAGTATGTATGTAAGGGCATCTCTTGTATTGTCGTCGCTGAAAAATACTGAAATCCAGTTCAGCGGGCTGGACGCATAGTAGGAAATAAGCGAAAGAAAATTAGTTCCCATACCGTTCTGCCACGAATACAGAAAAGAATCGCCGTTCATTAATTTTTCACGTTCCACACGGAAAAACGGATAGTACTGATGCCATAAGTCTACTACTAACATCTGTCTGTCACCGAACGGGTGTATCTTACTGTAGGAAAACGCATAAAGCATTATCGCCGACGGTATCATGAACGACAACAGAAAACATAATATTCCCTTGTCGTAAATAAATCTTATAAATCTGTTTTTTCCGATAATCTGAATTATTTCATTCAGACCGTTCTGTTTAATAGTTTTATTATCTTCCATTTCTGTTGACCTCAAATAAATATATTTAAAAGAATTACGCATACAAAAAAAAGTATCGTAACCGCAAGTGCTGTATAGTCTCTTAGTGCGGATTTCAACTGTCTCAAACGTGTACGCCCTTCACCGCCGTTATAACATCTGCACTCCATAGCGGTGGCGAGTTCGTCGGCTCTCCGGAACGCCGATATAAAAAGTGGTATTAATATTGATACCATATTTTTCGCCCTGTCTGTAAGATTTCCGGTATCAATTTCCGCCCCTCGTGCTTTCTGTGCGGAAATTATCCTGTCAGTTTCCTCAATAAGTGTAGGAATGAATCTCAATGCAATTGACATCATCATAGCAAGCTCGTGTACCGGAAATTTAAATCTCTTCAGTGGTGAAAGAAGTTTTTCCACGGCATCAGTAAGGGTTATCGGAGAAGTTGTATACGTGAGCAGGGAACTTCCGATTATAAGAAGTACAATTCTTATTATCATGAATACACTGACATTTATTCCGTCGGAAGTTATTTTAATGAATTTCCAGTGAAAATAAACATCTCCGTCACTGACAAAAAGCAGATTCAATACTGCCGTCACAAGCAGAAACGGCATTAAAGGTTTAATGCTTTTCCAGAACATTCTTAATTTTATTCTCGAAAGAAATACTGCTATCAATGTATATACCGCACTTATTCCCATACATACGAAAGATTCGCCGGTAAAAAGCATTATTATAAATATAAGCGTCATGACTATCTTAAACCGAGGGTCAAGGCGATGTATTATACTGTCTATCGGGAAATACTGTCCTATTGTAATATCTTTCAGCATATAATGCCTCTCTCCTTTAGTTTTTTTAAAATTACTTCCTTTGCATAGTCAACTGTATATACTTCCGTACCAAAATCAAGACCATGTTTTTTAAGTTCCATAAAGACTTTAGTTATCTGCGGAACGTCGAGACCTATATGTGAAATTTCTTCCGCCCGTGAAAAAACTTTTTCTGTCTCGTCGAAACAGAACACTCTACCATTATTCATTACAAGTATTCTGTCGGCAAATCGGGCTATATCCTCCATACTGTGCGAGACTATCAGTATAGTATTTCCTGTCTTTTTATGATACGCTTTTATATATTCAAAAATCCTGTCACGTCCCATAGGGTCAAGACCGGCTGTGGGTTCGTCAAGAATAAGTACTCGTGGATTCATTGCCATTACTCCGGCTATAGCTACACGCCGTTTCTGACCGCCGGAAAGTTCAAACGGCGATTTTTTCAGTATTTCTTCCGGAAGTCCTATATCATGGGCGGTCTCGACTACACGACGTTTTATTTCCTTATCGTCAAGACCCATATTCCGACACCCGAATGCTATATCTTTATATACAGTCTCTTCAAAAATCTGATACTCCGGATACTGAAAGACAAGTCCTACCCTGAAACGTACTGAACGTATGCCGGACTTGTCCGCCCATATGTCCTTGCCGTCAAGATAGATTTTTCCGGAAGTTCCTTTCAGTAATCCGTTGAAATGCTGTATCAGTGTTGACTTCCCCGAACCTGTATGACCCATTATACCAATTATTTCGCCCTCGTTTATTTCAAGATTTACGTGGTCAACGGCAGTTTTTTCAAAAGGTGTACCCTGACTGTATATATAAGTAAGTTCTTCGGTTTTCAGGACTGCCATTTTATCACTCCTTTTTATTTGTTATTCTCAATAATCATACGTCTTAAAAGAACCATATCAAAAGAATCAACAAAGCCGTCGCCGGTGAGGTCTGCCCTCTTAAACTGTTCTTCTGTGAGTTCCTGTTTACCTAAAATGCAATTCTGAAGAAGTACAGCGTCGGCTATACTTAATTTATTGTCGCCGTTAATATCGCCTGTTGCGGTTTCTTTTTCGGGAGCTGTTCCAAGCGATTCAAATTTATAGCCGTATTTTTCAGCGTATGCCTGTGCGGTTGAGTTTTCATAGCCGTATATAGTGCCATTAAAATACCATTCTGAATTTTTTAAATCATTTGAAATTGTACTATTATCATCATAAATATCACATTCAGGATTTAAAATAGTTATTTCTGTTAAACTATAGCATTCTATAAATGCATTATATTTGATACTTGTTATACTGTCTGGAAGTTTTATTGAAGTCAATTTACTTAAATTAAAAGCTCTACCTAAGATTTGTGTTACACCGTCCGGAACAATTACATCACCAAAGCAGTAATGACCATCAATAATAATATTGTTTACAATAACAAGAGGATTTTCTTTTCTTTTTTCTTCAAACCATAATGTACCATTAAAAGCATTGTCACCGATATTTGTTACACTGGTCGGAATTTCTATTGTGATTAAACTATCACACCAAAGAAATACATCGTCTCCGATACTTATTACACCATAAGGAATTTCTATTGATGTTATACTAATACAATAATAAAATGCCATATTTCCGATATTTTTTATACTATCCGGAATTTCTACTGATATTAAATCAAAACAATGAGAAAATGCTTCATCTCCGATAACTTTTACCGGCACGCTGTCAATCTCCGCCGGAATAACAACTGTTTCTGCTGTTTCGTCACAACCGGAAATTTCTATATAATCTCCGTAATTTCTATACATCAGCTGTTCGTATGTACCCTCTGTGTAGTCTGCTTCGTCTACCGCACCGGCTGTAATTACGGAATTATTCTCCGGAACGGTATTCACATACGGAACACCACAGCCCATTACGCATACTGCCATGATACCTGCTAAAATTCTGTTTACTTTCATTTCTTTTACTCCTTTTCATTAAATAGTTTTATTATTCTTCATAGACAATCTTAAACATATCAGACTAATCAATACCACCTTCTTTATTAATCTCACCAGTGTTTCTTTCGGGAGCTTTTCCCAGTGATTCAAATTTATAGCCATACTTTTGGACATCCTGAGCCGTGGAATTTTCATAGCCGTATATAGTACCATTAAAATAATACTGATAGTCTTTGTCACCGTTAGAAAATGCTATGTTAAAATCACATTCCGGATTTAAAACAGTTACTTTTTTCAATTTTTTACAATTCTGAAATGCCATGTTTTCGATACTTGTTACACTTGCCGGAATTTCCACTGATTTTAAACCGGTACAACCAAAAAATGCCTGACAGCCGATACTTGTTACACTATCGGGAATTTTTATTGATTTTAAACCGGTACAATCCCAGAATGCATCACCTACGATACTTGTTACACCATCCGGAATAATAACATTACCGGAGCAGGTCTGACCGTCGATAAGAAGATTATTTACAATAACAAGCGGATTTTCTTTCTGTTTTGATTCAAGCCACGGTGTAGAACCAAATGCCCTATCTCCGATAGTTGTTACACTGTCCGGAATTTCTACTGATGTTAAAGCCTTACAACCAAAAAATGCCCACACTCCTATACTTGTTACACTATCCGGAATTTCTACTGATTTTAATTTTTTACAACGAGAAAACGCACTGTTTCCGATACTTGTAACGCTGTCGGGAATTTCTATTGATGTCAAACTACTTCCCGAAAATGAACAGTCACATATACTTGTTACACCGTCCGGAATAACAACATCACCGGCACAGTTCTGACCGTCAATAAGAAGATTATTTACAATAACAAGCGGGTTTTCTTCTCGCTTTTTTTCAAGCCATAATGTTTTATCAAAAGCATCACTTCCGATATATGTTATACTATCGGACATTTCTACTGATGTTAAACTTTCACAACCGGAAAATGTCCAATCCTCTATACTTGTTATACTGTTCGGAATTATTGCAGATTTTAAACTTTCACAATCATTAAATGCCATACTCCCGATACTTGTTACACTGTTCGGAATTATTATAGATTTTAAACTTTTGCAATCAGAAAATGCCAGACTCCCGATATTTGTTACACTGTTCGGAATCTTTAATGATGTTAAATTTCTGCAATTACTGAATGCACTGCCCCCGATAGTTGTTACACTATCCGGAATTTCTATTGATGTTAAACCGTCGCAACTGTAAAATGCCATTTCTCCTATATTTGTCACGCTATCAGGAATTTTTACTGATGTCAAACTGCTCCAGCGAAATGCTTCTTTTCCGATACTTGTTACCGGCAGACCGTCAATTTCTGCCGGAATAACAAAATCTGTTTTCGGTTTATAATAGCCGGAAATCTCTATATAATCCCCGTAATTTCTATATGTGAACGGTTCGTATTTACCCTCTGTATAGTCTGATTCGTCTTCAAATTCAGTTATCAGATAATTATTCAGGTCAATCTTATTTACAACTCTGACAACACAACTAATCAGACATAATGATAATACAATACCGGAAAAAATTCTGTTTACTTTCATAATAAATACTTCTTTTCATTAAATAATTTTATTTTTCAATAATCATACGTCTTAAAAGAATCATATCAAAAGCATCTACAACGCCGTCGCCGGTGAGGTCAGCACTCTTAAACTGTTCTTCTGTAAGATTCTTCCTACCTAAAATATACGACTGAAGAAGTACAGCGTCGGCTATACTTACTTTACTGTCGCCGTTCATATCGCCTGTTATGATTTCTTTTTCGGGAGCTTTTCCGATTGAGACAAATTTTCTGTTGTATTTTTCGGCGTATTTCTGTGCCGTGGAATTTTCATAGCCGTATATTGTTATTGTATCGCTTATTGTAGCAGAAGCGTCATAAATATCACATTCAGGATTTAAAAAAGTCATTTCCTTTAAATTACTGCATTTATCAAATGCATATAGCCTTAAACTTTTTACACTTTCCGGAATTTCTACTGATGTCAGATTACTGCACCCACTGAATGCCTGTACTCCGATATTTATTACACTGTCCGGAATTTCTATTGATTTCAGACTACTACAATCAGAAAATACATTGAATCCGATATTTATTACACTGTCTGAAATTTTTAATGATGTCAACCCACTGCAACCGGAAAATGCATACCAGTCAATATCTGTTACACTGTCCGGAATTTCTACCGATATTAAACTACTGCAACCATTAAATGCACTTTCGCCGATACTTTTTACACCGTCATGAATTTCTATTGATTTTAGACCACTACAACCATTAAATGTATTTTTTCCGATATTTGTTATACCGTCGGGAATGTCTATAGATGTCAGACTACTGCAACCAAAAAATGCACTTTCGCCGATACTTGTTACACTGGCAGGAATTTTTATAGATGTAAGATTACTGCAATCATAAAATACATTTTCTCCGATACTTATTACACCATCCGGAATTTCTATTGATTTTAAACTAATGCAATTTTCAAATGCACTGTATCCGATACTTGTCAGACTGCCTGACATTTTTATTGATGTCAACCCACTGCAATCAGAAAATGCACTATCTCCGATACTTGTTACGCTGTCCGGAATATTTATTGATGTCAGACTACTGCAACCCCTGAATGCAAATGATTCGATACTTGTTACATTGTCAGGAATTTCTATTGATGTTAAAGAAGTACAACCACCAAATGCACTATCTTCGATACTTGTTACACTGTCAGGAATTTCTATTGATGTTAAAGAAGTACAACCACCAAATGCACTATCTCCGATACTTGTTACATTGTCGGGAATTTCTATTGATGTCAGACCACTGCAACCAGAAAATGCATTATCTCCGATACTTGTTACATTGTCGGGAATTTCTATTGATGTCAAACCAGTACAACCATTAAATAAACCGTCAATAGATGTTATACCGGCAGGAAGGTCTATTGATGTCAAACCTTTGCAATCAGCAAACGCCCATTCTCCTATACTGGTTACACTTTCCGGAATTTCCACTGATGTTAAACCATGACAAGAATAAAATGCATAGCTTCCGATAGTCTTTACACCGTCCGGAATAGTTAATGATGTTAAACTTTTACATCTATGAAATGCCCATTCTCCTATACTGGTTACACCGGCAGGAATTTTTATTGATGTTAAACTAATGCATTCATTAAATGCATGGTCTCCGATATGTGTTATACTGTCCGGAAGCGTTAATGATGTTAAAACATCACATTTATAAAATGCATCGTCTCCGATACTTGTTACCGGTACGCCGTCAATTTCTGCCGGTATAACAACCTCTTTTTCGTATTCATAACATCTTGAAATTTCGATATAATCACCGTAATTTCTGTATCTGATTACTTTGTTATATGTACCCTCTGTGTAGTATGCTTCTTCGTAGTCTTCATTGTCGTCATAGTCTTCTTCGTAATCCGCACCGGCTGTCATTACGGATTTATTTTCCGTTACCGCATTGACATACGGTACACCAAAACCCATTACGCATACTGCCATAATACCGGCAATTATTCTGTTTACTTTCATTTTAAAAACTCCTTTTCAATTAAATAATTTTAATAATGCTTTTACGCATTCTTCTTCGGATATTATTTCAGGTGAGATGTCAAGACCGGATTTTTTAAGAATCCAGCATAATTCCGTTACCTGCGGAACGTCAAGACCGATTGTCCGTAAAAGTTCCACCTGCGAAAAAACTTTTACAGGTATATCATCCAAAACAACTCTACCCTTGTCCATTACTACAATACGGTCACAAAGTGAAGCCTCGTCCATGTAGTGAGTTATCAGGACTATTGTTATACCGTATTCCCGATTGAGTTTCCGTATAGCCGAAATTACTTCTTTTCTACCTTGCGGGTCAAGCATGGCGGTAGGTTCGTCAAGTATGATACACTCCGGACGCATTGCAATTATTCCGGCGATAGCTACCCTTTGTTTCTGACCACCCGACAGCTGTGCCGGTGAATGAAGTCTGTAATCGTACATATTTACCGCTTTTAAAGCCTCGTCAACTCGCTTACGCATTTCCGGATACGGAACGCCTAAATTTTCGAGGGCAAATGCAACATCTTCCTCCACTATTGAAGAAACAATCTGATTATCCGGATTCTGAAAGACCATACCGGCACGCTGTCGTAAGTCAAAAAGTTTAGATTCGTCAGAAGTATCTATACCGCCAACTCTGACAGTCCCCGAAGTTGCCGTAAGTATGCCGTTAAGATGTTTCGCAAGTGTGGATTTCCCTGAACCATTATGACCTAATACCGCAACAAATTCGCTTTTTTTTATGTCAAGGTTTATACCCTTTAATATCTCCGGCGAGGGATTTTCACCGTCTGCGTCATAACGGAAATGCAGATTTCTTATTTCAATGATATTATTCATTTATACCTCTCTCAAAATATCAGGAATATTTATTTATAAAATTTTTCACGTCATCGGTGCGAATGTCAATATAATTTCCGTCGTCTGCCTCAAGGTGAAAATAAAATGCAATCAGACCATTATCATAAGTCCCACCGCCACCAATCCGCACGGAAAGTTTTTCATTTATTTCATAAACACGGATACATAATCCGCAACCGGTTTCATAATATGAATATTCGTCAAAATCAGACCAACGGAGAGAATTTCCCTTTTCAGAAAGCCTTATCACATCATCGGCAGTAAGATTAACACCGTCATAATGTGGCAAATCAACCCTTTTCGGTTCTTCTGACCGGTATGTACCAGATTTTTCATGAAAACAACCGGTAAGTGAAAAAAGTACAGTAATTATAAATAAGATTTTTTTAAATTTCATCATCACAATATGATATTCTCCCGATTACATCTATTTTAATAATCCTCGTGACTGAATAGCCGTTTTCGGTGACACAGTCCATTTTAATCCATTTGTCGTCGACTTCAACGACTGTTCCGCTACCTAAAAATCTTTCCTGTACGTTATATATTTCGACAAAATTTCCGACAAGTTTTCCTATCATATCAGACATAAAATCACCTCTGCCATATAGCCGTAGAACCACATGGGAGTGTCATGCCGGTGGATTCTACCGGAAGTCCTATCTCGTCAAATGATACCTCACCGCCGAATTTTTCAGAAAGTACAGTTCCTGCTATGTATCCCATTACCGACGGCGATAATCCTGTTGTATAGCTGTTTATCAGGAAAAATAACGGATTATCCGAAAGTACACCGGAACATAATTTCACGAGGTCATATATTGAATTTTCAAGTTTCCATATTTCACCGGAAGGACCTCTGCCATAACTGGGAGGGTCCATTATGACAGCGTCGTAACGTCTGCCCCGACGTATTTCACGGGCTATGAATTTTTCGCAGTCGTCTACAATCCAACGTATTGGCTTTTCGGAAAGTCCCGAAATACCGGCGTTTTCCCTTGCCCACTGCACCATACCTTTCGAGGCGTCCACGTGACACACAGAAGCTCCGGCATCTGCACACGCAAGAGTAGCACCGCCGGTATATGCAAAAAGATTAAGCACATTTATTTCACGTCCGGCATTTTTTATTTTTTCTGACATGAAATCCCAGTTTACAGCCTGTTCCGGAAACAGTCCGGTATGTTTGAAGCCGGTAGGTTTTATATTGAATTTAAGGTTTCCGTAATTTATATTCCATACATCCGGAAGTTTCCGTCTGAAAGTCCACTGACCACCTCCGGAATTTGACCTGTAATAATGACCATCCGCAGTATTCCAGAGCGGATTTTTCCTGTCAGTTTTCCATATTATCTGTGGGTCGGGGCGTACAAGGCTTATACCTCCCCATGATTCGAGTTTTTCACCGTCTGAAGTATCAATAATTCTGTAATCTTTCCAGTTTTCAGCAGTTCTCATAAATAATCAAGCTCCTTTCGGGATTCTTTCCCTTATTTTTCCGGCTATACTGTTGACAGCCTCGTTAATATCATCGTAATCCATACCCTCGGCAGTTATGCTTATAGAGGGTTTTTCGGGATTTTCATGTACAAATAATTTTGCCCTGTTCCCGAAAAGATGTATATAATCCGCTATGCGTTCGGTTATGACACAGTCATTTTTCCATATTTCCCGAAACTCCGGCGGAATATCCACATCAAGTGACATCTGATAATAATGTTTCATATCTGCCAGTCTGCTCAGCGGAATGTTTTTACTTCTCATTATCGAAAGAAGTTTAACAGCCGTCAGAAATCCGTCGCCGGTGAGTATTTCGTCAGGAAAAATAATTCTGCCCATATTATCCGTACCAACATTGAAACCATCCGCAAGCATTTTTGTTATGACGCTTTTTTCGTCGAAACCGGCGGTCACGACGGATATATTATTTTCTTCCGCAAATTTCATGAATCCGTAACCTGCTCCATAAGTGACGACAAAAGTATTATTTTTAAGTAAATTGTTTTCCTTGAAAAATTTCGCAAATACTGCGGATAGCCTGTCATTGTCGAAAGTGACATTATTTTCGTCAATGACCGTACAGCATTCACAGTGATTTCCGAAAATAAACCCACACTGACACCCTGAATATATATTATCTTCCGGCATGATGTTTACTTCCGCACCGAGTTCACGGAAAATTTTCATAGCTATATCTTCGTTACCGTCCGGACATCTTACGGCTATTTTCATTCCCTGAAAACTGTACGGAACGGATTTCTTTATAAATCCGATATACTCTTCAATGGCGTTTTCGCATATTATCACACCACCCTTGCCGGTTCTGATACGCTTTGAAAATTCCTCCGGTGAACCGGAAACTATTCTTTTTATTTCCTCGCATATTTCGTGACTTAGCTTATAACCCCCTCCGGAATAAAGACGTATTTCACAGAAATTTCCGTCTGCTGTGGACGTAATCATTATTCCGGAATCGGCATTGTGCATACCCGTGAGATATGAAACAGCCGGTGGTATAAGTAATCCCGACTTCTCTGCAACAACTCCGGCAGAACTTACACCCCGACATACTGAATCATATATACTTCCGGCAGAAGCTCCGCCGTCATGACCCACCACGACAAGCGGATTTTTATTGTTTTTAGGTGAAAATATACAAGCTACAGTCCGTCCGATTTTTTCGGCTGAAATATGGTCTGAAGAATCAATTTTCATATATCCGCCGTTAAAATTTCCCATATAGTTATACTCCTTTTATAGTATATACCACTATAATTTTTTTGTGATTTGCAATTGCCGGATTATTCCGGCAGAATCTCACATCAGGACAGTTATTATATATGTTATATACAAGTATTCCGTTGTTATTCCGGACACAGAAAACTGTATGAATAGTCGAAAGAAAACGCCGTCCTGTCCAGAACGAAACTATAAAAATTTCTGAATTTCCTATCTGACGTGATTTTTTATACTTTATCCCGAAATGTCCGAGTGCCTCGCCGATTTTATACGGATTACAACCGAAAAATCCGGCAAGCATTCTGAACTTTTCCATATAACGTGCGATTTCATATACCGGACGTGCTTTTTTCATATATACAAGTGCGTTGTGTACCGCTATTACCTCGCAACCGTTGAAACTCATATTACATATACCGTAACGCATTCCGGAAACATAGTCCACTCCCTGACCGTTTATCATTCTGCCATAAAAAGATTTTTTATAAAGATTTAAATTATATCTGTAATTGTTTTCCGTAATCATAAATTATTCTTCGTCCTGAAAACTGAAACCGAGATGTTCATATGCCAGTTTAGTGGCACAACGTCCACGAGGTGTACGCCCTAAAAATCCTAACTGCATGAGATACGGTTCGCAGACATCTTCAATTGTAACGGCTTCTTCACCTATCGCCGACGCAAGCGTTTCAAGTCCTACAGGTCCACCGCCGTAACCTTTTATAATCATTTCCAACATACGCCTGTCAAGACTGTCGAGACCGAGTGCATCTATTTCAAGGCGTGTAAGTGCCATTGAAGCTATATCCCTATTTATTTCACCGTTTCCCATAACGTCGGCAAAATCACGGACACGTTTCAGAAGTCTGTTCGCTATACGTGGTGTACCTCTTGACCGGCTTGCTATTTCACCTGCTCCGTCGGCGGTACACGGTATATCGAGTATCATGGCACTACGGCGAACTATATCTGTCAACTGTTTCTTTGAGTACAATTCGAGACGCTGTATAACTCCGAAACGGTCTCTCAATGGTGCGGATAACTGTCCGGCTCGTGTAGTCGCTCCGATAAGCGTGAACGGTTTTAAATCCATTCTTATTGAACGTGCGGAAGGTCCTTTACCTATTATAATATCAATAACCCTGTCTTCGAGAGCAGGATATAATATTTCCTCTACTGCCCTTGAAAGTCTGTGTATCTCGTCAATGAAAAGTACGTCGTTATCGGAAAGACTTGTCAGTAATGATACAAGGTCACCAGGTTTTTCTATTGCCGGACCTGTAGTAACTCGTAAATTCACGCCTAATTCGTGTGCTATTATCGCTGAAAGTGTAGTCTTGCCCAGCCCTGGCGGACCGTATAAAAGTACGTGGTCAAGAGGTTCTCCACGGAGTTTTGTAGCTTTTATATATATTGCAAGATTTTCCTTTACTTTATCCTGTCCGATATATTCGTGAAGAGTCTGCGGACGGAGTGTTATTTCAATATCGTTATCATCGGAAGTATTTTCCGGAGAAATCATTCTTGGAGAAAATTCCATATCATCTGCCTGTATCAATTCAGCACCTCCATATTATGTAAAAATTTTTTAACTATCATTTTTTTGAATTCATAAGACGAAGTACTTCTCTTATGATTTCCTGTGTACTTGCATTAGTATCGCATTTTCTTAACAACGGTGCTATTTCGCCTTGTGAGTAACCGAGTACCATAAGGGCTTCCATAGCCTCCGACACCGCCGACACTGAAACATCTGCAACACTGACCGGTACGGAGATATTTTTTCCGGAAAAAGATTCCGCTGAAATTTTGTCCTTTAACTCCAGTACAATACGCTGTGCTGTTTTAGTGCCGATACCTTTTATCCTTGTGAACGCCTTACTGTCGCCGGAAGCTACAATAAAAGCAAAATTTTCCGGTGTTATATCGGAAAGTATAGCAGTACCAGCTTTTCCGCCGACACCTGATACCGATATAAGCAACCGGAAACAATTCAGTTCCTGTTGTGTCGCAAACCCGAAAAGCTCTATATTGTCGTCCCTTACGGTCATATGCGTATAGATTTTAACTTCACTGCCGATTTCACCGAGTTGTGTGACGGTATTATATGACGTCCGGCAACCATAACCCACACCATTACATTCTACTACAATAAAATTCATGTCTTTTACTGTAAGTATTCCTTTAAGACTATATATCATAAAAAAACTTCCTTTATATAAAAAATTATCCCCACCGGATTGTGTGTCCGTGACATATCGCAACCGCCAGAGCGTCGGCAGTATCGTCAGGTTTCGGAATGCGTTTCAGTCCAAGAATATTACGTGTCATTTCCATCATCTGACGTTTTTCGGCTTTTCCGTAACCTGTAACCGAAACTTTTACCTGTAACGGTGTATACTCCGCCACCGGAACGAATCTTTTTGAAGCTGACAAAATTATAACACCTCTTGCCTGTGCTACGTCGATAGCGGTCTTCTGATTTGTCGTGAAATAAAGTTTTTCGACTGCCATGCAATCCGGTTTGAATTTTTCAAAAATATAATCCATATCTTCACTTATCGCCCTTAGACGTTCAGTAAAATCAGTTCCGGCATCTGTAGTTATCGCACCATACTGTACCGGACGGAAATTAATACCGTCATAATCGAGTATGCCGAATCCGACTATTGCGTAACCTGGGTCAATTCCTAATATTCTTATCTTTTCCACATTATTATACCCTTTAAGTTTAAAAAGTCTGTACGATTGTATATGTCTGCCCTGATACCTTATTATTATACCATACGGAAAAGGTTTTTTGCAATATATTTGTATCTTTTTTATTGATTTTTACAAAAAAATCTGCTATAATGAATTGTATGCTATAATACTGAATTTTCAGGAGGTAAAAAATTATGGACTTACAGGAATTAAGAAAAAATATTGACATCACAGACGAAAAAATATTATCGCTTTTCATGGAGCGTATGGAACTCTGTAAAGGTGTTGCCGACTATAAAAAAAAGAACAATATGCCGGTTTTTCAGGGCGGTAGGGAACAACAGGTAATCGACAGAATAAAAAATCTCACCAATGACCCAGCTCTTGAAAACGGTACGGCAGCATTGTTCACGACCATCATGGATATAAGTAAATTACTTCAGAACAGAAAACTACTTCCCGATACGAATGAATATACTTTCACTGAACCGGATTTCAGTAACGCTGAAAAAATAGGCTGTCAGGGAACTTCCGGTGCAAATTCTGAAACCGCTGTAAAAATGATTTTCGGCGATAAAGAACCGGTTTTCTATAACTCTTTTGAAGACGTTTTCAGGGCTGTACAGTCCGGTGAAATGGATTACGGTGTAATACCGCTGAAAAATTCCACTGCCGGTATGATTGACAGTGCATATGACCTTATGGCAAAATACAGTGTATATATTGTCAGACAGGTATGTGTTGAAATAAATCACTGTCTTGCGGTAAGGAAAGGTACTTCAATGAACGAGATAAAATGCGTATACTCTCACCCACAGGCATTAGCACAGTGTAACGCTTTTATTACTGAAAAAGGTCTGAATACTGCACCATACAGCAATACGGCGACATCTGCGGAAATGGTCAGCAACAGCGACGAAAAAATAGCTTCAATATGTTCTGTAGACTGTGCTGAACGTCTCGGACTGGATATTCTCGCCAAAGATATTGCAGACTGTTCCGTAAACCGTACACAGTTCGTATGCATTGCACGTGATTTACAGGTATCACCAGTATCAGATACTATTTCAATAATGATACAGATTCCGCATACAGAGGGCAGTTTATATCGTCTTCTGACTAAATTCTACGTCAATGGCATGAATCTTATCAGAATCGAAAACCGTCCTATCCGTGACGGCAGTTTTGATGTTATGTTTTATCTCGATTTCAGCGGAAAACTTAATGACCCTGCTGTAAGGGCGTTAATGAATGACTTATCCGAAAATATGGAATATTTCCGTTGTCTCGGTACTTTCCGTAACGAGTGAAAGGAGTGATTTAAATATGTCTGATAAATTTAGTTCGTTGCTTGAAAGAAAATTCGTTTTTCTTGACGGTGCTATGGGAACTATGTTACAGGCACACGGTATACAGACCGAACACGTTCCGGAATTACTTAACATAACCAATCCGGAAGCCATAATGAAAATACATCGTATGTATATGGAAGCCGGTTCTGATATAGTCTATGCGAACACTTTCGGGGCGAATCGTTTCAAACTCGAAAATACAGGTTACAGCGTGGAAGATGTAGTGAAAGCCGGTATACGTAACGCCAAACAGGCAGTTGACGGAAAGTCACTTGTTGCACTCGATATGGGTTCACTGGGTCAGATGCTTGAGCCGTCCGGAACTCTCTCATTTGAAGAGGCTTACGACGTATACAAGGAAATAGTCCTTGCCGGAAGTGAAGCAGATGTTATAGTTATAGAAACTATGACCGATTTATATGAAGTTAAATCCGCATTACTGGCAGTCAAGGAAAATTCCGACAAGCCGGTACTTGTTACAATGACTTTCGAGGAAAATATGCGTACATTTACCGGAGTATCGCCGGAATGTATGGTAGCAGTTTTAGAGGGTCTCGGAGCAGATGCCATAGGTGTAAACTGTTCACTCGGTGCAGACGAACTTTTCCCTGTACTCGATAAAATATGTTCGCTTACGTCGCTACCGGTAATCGCAAAGGCAAACGCCGGACTTCCTGACCCTGTGACGAATCGTTTCAATTTAAGTCCGGAAAGTTTCGCAGAAAGTAATGTCAGACTTGCCGGAGCAGGTGTTAAAATTTTCGGTGGCTGTTGCGGAACTACTCCGGAACATATCCGGCAAATGATTGAACGTCTTGAAAACGTCGAGAATATAAAAAGACCAGTAAAGCGTATAAGTGTAGCGTGTTCTGCGGTAAACTGCGTGACAATAAATCAGCCACGGGTTATAGGTGAGCGAATAAACCCTACCGGAAAAAAACGTTTCAAGGAAGCCCTCATAAATCACGATATTGACTACATTTTAAGTCAGGCGGTGGAGCAGGTACACGCCGGTGCGGAAATTCTTGATGTAAATGTAGGATTACCGGATATAAACGAAAAGGAAATGATGATTACTGCTGTAAAGGCTATACAGAGTGTATGCGATACACCCTTACAGTTAGATTCAACTATACCGGAAGTACTTGAAGCCGGTTTACGTATCTATAACGGAAAACCTATTGTCAATTCGGTAAACGGTGAAGACGAATCACTTGAAAAGATTCTGCCGTTGGTAAAAAAATATGGTGCGTCGGTAGTAGGACTTACTCTTGACAAAAACGGCATTCCGAAAACTGCTGACGGACGTTTTTCAATAGCCGAAAAAATTCTTGACCGTGCGTTATCTTACGGAATACCTAAAGAAGACGTTTTCATAGACTGTCTGACGCTTACCGCCTCCGCTGAACAGGACGGCGTTATAGAAACTCTTAACGCCTTGAATCGTGTAAAAAATGAATTAGGTTTACGGACTGTATTAGGTGTATCTAATATTTCTTTCGGACTTCCGAACAGGGAACTCATCACACGTACATTTCTTACAATGGCACTTCATAGCGGACTTGATTTGCCTATTATAAATCCTAATGTAGATTCTATAATAGGTGCTGTACGTGCTTACAGACTTCTTGCCGGTATCGACAGAAATTCCGCCGATTTCATAAGCGTATACGCAAATAACACACCTGCTCCGAAAGTACCGGTAAATAACACGGAAAAAAATTCTCCGGATTTGGTATATGCTGTAGAAAACGGTCTTAAAAACGAGGCGTTAAAAGCTGTCACGGAACTTGTAAAAACTACTGACCCTATGGAAATTATAAATAATTATCTTATTCCGGCACTCGATTCCGCCGGTGATAAGTTTGAAAAGGGTAAAATTTTCCTGCCACAACTTATTTTAACTGCCGGTTCGGCACAGGCTTGTTTCGAGGTACTGAAAGAAAAGCTGTCCAATAATAACGTTGAAAGCGTATCGAAAGGAAAAGTAGTCCTTGCGACTGTAAAGGGCGATATACACGACATAGGAAAAAATATCGTCAAAGTACTTCTTGACAGTTACGGCTTTGAAGTCATAGACTTAGGAAAAGACGTTCCGCCACAATTGATAGTTGATACCGCTTTGAAGTATAAAGTCAAACTCGTAGGACTTTCCGCACTCATGACTACTACATTGTCCGCTATGGAAGAAACTATCAGACTTCTGAACAGGGATTATCCTGAATGCAAGACTGTAGTAGGCGGTGCGGTACTTACTGCCTCTTACGCCGAACAGATTAAAGCCGATTTCTATGCAAAAGATGCCAAACAGACAGTTGATGTTGCATCACTTATTTACGGAAAATAATTAAAGAAAGGTTATATTTTTATGATTATACTTGATGATTTAAGGGTTGAAATGACCGGTTACAGAAAAGAAATGACCGAACTCGCTGACGTTCTCAACATACAGAAAGCTAAGGAACGTATTGCGGAACTCAATGCGGAAACTGCTACGGACGGTTTCTGGGATGACCTCGAAAACTCACAGAAAGTACTTCGTGAAACAAAGGCTCTCGAAAGAAAAATAGAAAAATTCAATAAACTTAATGACAGTCTCGAAGATTTAATAACTCTCATTGAGTTATCAATTGAAGAAGATGATGATAGTTCTGTTGAGGAAATAAAAGCAGATTCCGAAACATTCAAGCGTAAACTCGAAGAAGAAAAACTTTCCACACTTCTCACAGGTGAATACGACAGTGCAAACGCTATACTTACGTTCCATGCCGGAGCAGGTGGCACAGAGGCTCAAGACTGGGCGGAAATGCTTTACAGAATGTACAATCACTGGGCAGAACGTCATAACTACAAAGTAACTCTCATGGACTATCTCGACGGCGACGATGCCGGTATGAAATCGGCATCAATACTCATTGAGGGCGATAACGCATACGGTTATATGAAATCTGAATCCGGTGTACACCGTCTTGTAAGAATTTCACCTTTTGACGCTTCCGGAAGAAGACATACATCATTTGCGGCACTCGAAGTAATGCCGGAAATCGACGACTCTATAGAAGTCGATATACGTCCGGAAGATATTGAAATGGAAGTTTACCGGTCAAGCGGTGCGGGTGGTCAGAAAGTAAACAAGACCAGCTCCGCAGTACGTCTTATCCATAAGCCGACAGGTATAGTAGTTTCTTGTCAGACACAAAGAAGTCAGTATCAGAATAAAGACTACGCTATGAAAATGTTACGTTCAAAACTCGTCGAGATAAAGGAACGTGAACACCTCGAAAAAATAGAGGACATAAAAGGCGTACAGCGTGAAATCGCATGGGGTTCGCAGATACGTTCTTATGTATTCATGCCTTACACACTCGCAAAAGACCACCGCACAGGCTTCGAGAACGGTAACATTCAGGCGGTCATGGACGGCGATATTGACGGATTTATAAATGCCTATCTGAAATCGCTGTCACACGGTACACTTGAAAAGTAATCCGCAAAAATGGGTGATTTTATCATATGGCTGTTGATAATGGGAATTTTTTTCATGATTGTCAACAAATTAAAACCGAAAGACCCACCGTCTGAACCTGAATCCGAAAAGCCTCCCGAACCTGAAAAACCTGAATCAAAACCTAAACCCGAAGGCATGGTTTATACAGATGATTTCAAAGAAAAGATTGCTATTGAATCTATAAACGGAAAATCCGACGACGATATTATAAAAGAAAATCCGACTGTCACGGCGGACGACGTTAAAGAATGGAAAAAAAATCTGACGGATAGTATTGTAAATCTTAAAGAACAAATTGCAGGTCTCAAAGAACAGAACGAAAAACTTTCCGGAGAATCAAAAAAACTTAACTCCAAAGTCGAAAGGCTTGAAGAAATCTGTCAGATATTCATAGGCGACGGCTGGAAAGAAAAAACAGGATATAAATATTTATAACGTGTCCACTTACGAGCGGACACGCTCTTTTTATGCACACTATTGTATGGGAATTTCATATAATACAGCAGAAAAAATTTTTTCTGTAAGCCGTTCATACGGCAGAATGGAGAATTATATGAAAGATAAAATAAGAATACTCGTTTCCGGTGGCGATATGCGTCAGATATATTGTGCCGGAAAACTTTCAGCGGTATATAATACTTATGTCATGGGATTTTCCGCCGATTCGATAAACGAAAAAAACAATCTCAAACAAGCCGTAACCGATACAAACGGCTTTTATGATTTTGTGGTACTGCCTGTGCCACCTCTCGACGAAAACGGCAGTATTAAAGCACCGTTCAGCGATACGGAAATAAATCCCGAAGAAATACGGAGACTTCTTAAACCTGACGGTGTTGTATTCGTCGGAAAATACGATAAAAGATTATCGGATGTTTTTCCGGAACACGAAATAATTGACTACATGAAATGCGAAGATTTAAGTCTTAAAAACGCCATACCTACCGCCGAGGGTGCTGTTGAAATTGCCCTTAGTGAACTGCCGGTTACATTGAACGGTCTGGACGTTCTCATAGTAGGTATGGGCAGAATAGGAACATCATTAGCGGAAATTCTGAAAGGGTTCGGAAGTAACATAACTGTTGCCGTACACAATGAAAAAGGCTCTGCAAAAGCACGTATGGCAGGTATCAGACCGGTTTTCACGGAAAATATGACGACTGATTACAAACTTGTATTCAATACAGTACCTGAAATGATTTTCGATAACGAATTATTGAAACGTTTCAGTGATGATACACTTTTCATTGACCTTGCATCTAAACCAGGCGGAATAGATTTCAAGTCGGCGACAATACTCGGTAAAAAAGTAATATGGGCTTTAGGTATACCAGGGAAAACAGCTCCGGTTACTTCCGGAGAATTTATAGCCGAAACTATAGCCGGAATTATCGAAGAAAGGGGTTTTTATAAATGAGTGAAATTTTCAGCGGTCTTAAAATAGGATTCGCTATGACCGGTTCATTCTGTACTTTCGCAAAATGTTTTGAGCAGGCGGAAATTCTGAAAAATATGGGTGCGGAAATAATACCCATAATGTCGGAAAACGCTTCCGGAACATCTACACGTTTCGGTACGGCAGACGAAAATATTAAAAAACTGTCTGAAATAGCCGGAAGAGATGTAATTATGTCCATAACAGACGCCGAACCTATAGGACCTAAAAATATGACCGACATCATGATAGTAGCACCTTGCACATCGAATACCGCTTCAAAACTCGCAAACAGTATAACCGATACAGCAGTTACAATGGCTGTCAAGTCGCATTTGAGGAGCGGTAAACCTGTAGTTCTTGCGATAGCCTCCAATGATTCTCTTTCAGGGTCAGCGAAAAATATAGGCGAACTCTTCAACAGAAAAAATTACTATTTTGTACCTATGCTACAGGACGACTGTAAAAACAAACCAGCCTCACTTGTTGCAGAATTTTCCATGATACCGGAAACTATTTCCTCCGCCCTGAATGGCATACAGTCAAGACCTGTCATATATCACCGTTCCGACTGAAAAACAAGGCGGTCAATAAAATACTGACCGCCTTTAAATTACATAAATATCAATAATACTGTATATATAACCTGTATGAATACTGAAAGCATAAACATAACTGAACTTCTCGCTACTGTAATACCTCGTCTCGACTGTGCCGGAGTTGTTGCCGGTATCTTGTTATTTTCACGGAATATAAATAACAGAAAAAATCCCATGACGGCAATCACAAGTATAAGCATTGACGTAAATATATATCCGGCAAACTCTTCTATATACGCCATAAGTGTAGACGACGTATTGACAAAAATGTGTACGATTACTGCCGGAAGTATTGAATTATGTTTCAGTGTGATATGTGCAAGGAAAACTCCCATTATGAATGCCAGTGTAAACTGTGGTATATTATGGTGCGATATTCCGAAAAAAAACGCCGTCGCAAATACCGCAAAACGCTGATTACTCCGTGAAAAAGTCCTTAAAAGCATACCTCTGAAAAACATTTCCTCGGTAATCGGTGCTATTATACAGGTATAAACTGTCATTATCGCCCAGCCCGTACCCGTAACCGCTATGCCGTCCATTTCCATGACATCCGTTGTATAGCCATACTTTACAAAAATACTGTCTATTGCCCCTGCAACTATCGCAGAAAATTCCCATAGAAAAAACGCTATCAGACAATACTGTAAGGCTTTCCCGAAACTGAAATTACGTGTCCGGACAAGCTGATTTTTCGGAATATGTGCCATTTTCATTCCCATAAACGCAAAACCTATATTTGAAATAATAAAGGCAATTGTATTTATTCCGGCAAATATCGAAGAGCCTTCTATATATGAAAATATTGTTTCCGCATCAACGTCATTGTTAATCGAACCTATTATCATACGCAATATATATATTATTGCATATGTAAGAAGATTACTGATAAAAAACTGTCCGAGTACGCACCAACCGCCTACCGAATAAAAACGTCTTATTTTACGACGTTCAGCGAGTTCAGGTTCAAGCGGTATTTTACAGTCAGGTGCATCAAGTTCCGGCATTATGTCGGAATAGTCACCACTGAATTCCGGATATTCTGTCGGATTGTCAAACGGATTCATTTTATCAGGAGATTTATTTTTCTGTTCTTCCGCAATCTTCCTGTTAAGTCTGTATATCTCATTGTTAAGTAAAGATATTTCCGCTCTGTAGTATTCTTCGTTCATATATGTTCCTCCTTTCAGGTTTGTGCTTATTTATTATATAACTTTAAAAAATATAAAAAGGTTCATTGCCTTTCATTGACTCTTTCTGAATGACTTCAATTAATTCTTCAATCCGGCTGTGCATTCTTAAATGATTATTTTTATCGCACCATTTCATCAGTTTATTAAGTTCGTCAATTACTTCATCTTTCTGATTAGGCGTGAAACTTCCTTCGTCCCTGAATAATTTCAAGCCAGTTTCAGAAATGCCGACTTCCCATACACTTCTGAAATATTTTTCAGGTGCAACCGGATAACTATAAATTATTTCACTTTTTTTGTCGTTGCAATCGCCATCAAATCTTAATAAATCCACTGCCATATTATCACCTATTTATGATATTTTCCGCCCTCTGCAATCTGAAAAGCCCTGTAAACCTGCTCCAGTAACATGACCCTCGCCAACTGGTGCGGAAAAGTCATATCCGACATCGAAAGTTTTAAATTTCCCATAGACTTTATTTCCGGTGCAAGTCCGAAAGAACTTCCGATTATGAAAGTCACCGCACTGAAACCGTTCACACCGGCTGACGTTATTTTTTCAGAAAACTTTACACTCGTGAGTTGTTTTCCCTCTATGCACAATGGTATTATCATACCTTTCAGATACTTTTTTATCTGTACCGCCTCTTTCTGTAATGCCGAATTTATTTCCTTTTCTGACGGATTTTCACTTAGTCGGCACTCGTCAAGTTCGTGGATTTCAAAATTACAGTATCTCGAAAGTCTTTTTATATATTCCGCACAGGCACTCCGAAGATATTCCTCTTTAAGTTTTCCTATGACTATTAAATTTATCGTAATCAAAAAATAACCGCCCCTCCATTTGTCTCGACTGGTGCTACGCCCATTATGTAATCCTTATTGAATTTATATTTTTTGTCAAGAAATTTCCTTGCCGTCGCAAATGCTGTCTGTGGGGTATTGTTTTCCTGACTTAAATGCCCTAATACTATATACGTTGTACCTTTTTCTATCAGTCTTCCTATCTGTGTGGTACAGGCTTCATTTGAAAGATGTCCGGTTTCCGAAAGTATACGCTGTTTCAGGTGAAACGGATAATTTCCCTGTCGTAACATATTCTCGTCGTAATTCGATTCGAGAAGTACCATTTTACAGCCTTTCAGTGCCTTTTCCGCTTCCGGAGTTATTACGCCTGTATCGGTACATACTGCACAATATTTATCGTCGGAAGTATGTACCCTGTAACCGCATGGGTCTATAGCATCGTGGGATATTCTGAACGAATTTATTTCCATATCCGCACAGACTATACTTTTCTTCACCTCTATTACTCTCGACTTCGGGGAAATTTTATCATCATCGCATAACTTCCGGAGCGTTTTTTTCGTACCGTAAACTGTTATACCTGTTTTATTCGTAAGGACTTTTAATCCGGAAACATGGTCGCTGTGTTCGTGAGTTATGAATACTCCCTGTATTGCTGTAACCGGTATCCTGTTTGCAGTAAGTGCTGTTGAAAGTCTCCTGAAACTCACACCACAGTCAATAAGTATTCCACACTTTTCAGTCCCGATAAAGTAGGAATTTCCTTTACTGGAACTGAAAAGCGGATATATTCTTGCCATTTTATCCCTCTTTCCCATCTTCAATGTACTCCATAGCAAAATATTCATGTCCGAACATATTGCACTCTTCGGCAAAATCAAATTCAAGACTTTTATATGTCTCCAAAGCCGGAATATTGCTTTTCACTACAAATAAATGCACGGATTTACAGCCCTTTTCAACAAGTGTTTCAATAAGTTTTTTCAACATTATTTTTGCATAACCGTTTCCCTGATATTCAGGTGCAATAACTATTCTTGAAATTTCACACTGTGTACCGTCATTTATTTTCCAGAAGTCATTATTTTCAAAAACGCTATCTGTTTCAACAGAACACGCACCTATTATTTTATTGTTATTCTCAAATATATACAGATTTCCATTTCTGAAATCCCACACAGCATTTTCACGTGTAGGATAGTCTTCAGTCCAAAGCGAATAATTAACGCCTATAACGTTTCTGTAAATTCCGGAAACAATATCAATATCTTCTTGTTTCGCCTTTCTGAAATTCATATTTTTCTTATTTCAACTCCTTGCCTTGTTTCACGGACTTCATAGCCGAGTGCGGTTATTTTATTCCGTATCTCGTCGGCAAGTACAAAATTCTTTTCCTTACGGGCAGACTTTCTTTCCTCGACGAGTTCAAGAATTTCTGCCGGTATCTCCTCGCCCTGATTCGCTTTCATGGCATTTTCTATTATGTCGAGACCTAAAACTTTATCAAATTCCTTAATCAATGCAGTTTTTGTTACGGAATTTGTTCCGGATTTCAGAACATCATATAATGCCGTTATCGCAAGTGATGTATTAAGGTCATTGTCGAGGGCGTCTGTGAAATTCTTCATAAGTCTGTCGTATTCTGTACTGTCAATATTTCCGGAAGTGTCATTCAGAAGAAGTGCTGTCTTTTCGATAATCTTATTATATGAGGTCACTGCATTGTTGAGATTATCCCAGTCGAATACAAGAGACTTCCTGTAATGCGACAGTAAACAGAAATATCTGTATACAATCGGATTATAGCCCTTTTCCTCAAGTAGCGATACCGTAAGAAATTCGCCTTTTGATTTACTCATTTTTCCGCTGTTCGTATTCAGATGGTGTACGTGAAACCAGTAGTTACACCATTCATGACCTAAATATGCCTCACTCTGTGCGATTTCGTTGGTATGGTGCGGAAATGCATTGTCTATGCCACCACAGTGTATATCCAGATATTCGCCTAAATTCTTCATGCTTATACACGAACACTCTATATGCCACCCCGGATAGCCTATACCGAACGGACTTTCCCATTTAAGTTCCTGTGAGTCAAATTTTGACTTCGTAAACCATAATACAAAATCCGCTTTGTTTCGCTTATTGGAATCTTCTTCTACACCCTCACGCACTCCAACTGCTAAATCTTCTTCCCTGAAATCGTTGAAAACATAGTACTTTTCAAGTTTTGACGTATCAAAATAAATGTTTCCGCCGGATTCGTATGCATAACCTTTATCGATAAGCACCTGTATAACTCTTATGAACTCGTCTATATATGATGTCGCCGGTACTACAACATCAGGTGTTTTTATATTGAGTTTCTTACAGTCGCTGAAAAATGCGTCCGTATAAAACTGTGCTATCTCCATGACTGTTTTATGTTCACGCTTTGCACCTTTTAACATTTTGTCGTCACCGGTGTCGCCGTCGCTTGTAAGATGTCCTACGTCTGTTATGTTCATTACTCTTGTGACGTCAAGACCTGTGAAACGCAGATACTTTTCAAGGACGTCTTCCATGATATAAGTGCGGAGATTTCCTATATGTGCATAGTGATACACGGTAGGTCCGCAGGTATATATACTTGCCTTGCCCTGTTCGTGCGGAATAAATTCCTGTTTTTTATGTGTAAGTGAATTATATAACTGCATTATAAATACTCCTTTTTTATAATTATGTATTCTGATATTCCGAAAGTATTTCCTTTTCGTTCTCAAAAAGATTGAAAGTTTTGTCTTTCTGATTTTCACTGACCGCAAATTCAGTAAGTCTTCTGCTGTCGGTGAGAAGAACACAAGCCTGATATGCAAGTTGTTCATACCAGTCCCATGAATAACGGTCATCGGGCAGACCGTGCGGAAACTCTATCTCCGATATAGTACCGGTTTCGCAACTCTTTACGCCCTTTGCGGTGAAATAATTAGTATCTACAGATATGATTATTTCTATACTGTTGTATTCCGTGGTATCGTCGAAAAAAACTCTGCTCTGAAAACTGCTCCATTCAAGAACAGATGCTCTTATTCTTCCGGTTTTATCGGCGACACCATAACTTATAGTCAATCGCTCCGGCGGTACTGAAATATCGTCCTTATTCATATTCAAATCGTTATGCATATAACTTATAATATTTTCAATCTGATATTCACGGAAACGTACATATTCAAGTCCGAAATTAAAATATACAGACATTCTTAAAAACTCCTTTTTATTTTTGTTGGTACGGAATTTTTTCATTGCCGGTATCCGTCACGAACACCGGCATATTACAGACTTATTTTTTCATATCTGAAACTTCTTTCCTAAGTCTTTCAAATTCCGTACTAAGCCGACATAATTCCTGTGATACAGGGTCAGGAATGTGTATCTGGTCAATTTCACTGCAAACATCCTTACAGATTTTCTTTCCGTTTCTTTTTACTACTCTTGCCGGTACGCCTACTGCCGTACAGTTATCGGGAATTTCATTCAGTACAACTGCATTGGCGGCGATTTTTACATTGTTTCCGACTTTAAAAGGACCTAATACTTTCGCACCTGCTCCGACAAGTACGTTATGTCCAAGTGTGGGGTGTCTTTTACCTTTATCCTTACCAGTACCGCCAAGTGTCACGCCCTGATACAACAGACAGTTATCGCCTATCACGGCAGTTTCACCTATTACAACGCCCATACCGTGGTCAATGAAAAGTCCCTTTCCTATCTCTGCACCAGGGTGTATTTCTATACCGGTCTTCCGTCTCGAATGCTGTGAAATCATTCTTGCAACGGTAAACATATTTCTTTTATAAAACCAGTGGGCTATACGATAACTTCTTACTGCCGTCAGACTGGGATATGTCAGCAGTATTTCAAGCGTACTGTGTACAGCTGGGTCACGTTCTCGTATGAGCCTTATATCTCTTTTTATATATTCAAACAAAATATTTCCTCCTCTTAAAAAAATTCAGTCTCCGGAGGCACACAGAAAAATACCCTCCGGAGACGTATATAAACGCTGTTCCACTCCGTTTATAGCATTTCCCGTAACGTGAGACCTACGCCACAGAATACTGTTATTTCCTCTGCGGAGCTGACAGTCGCACTTCATTTTTATGGTTTATATCGTCGCACCAACCCGATACTCTCTGAAAAACAAGATAAAAATTACTCTGACTGCTACGCTTTTATTAAATATTGCTTATAATATTATATACTATACAACCGGATTTTGTCAAGGGTCAATAGATAATTTATATATTTCAAAAAAAACAGAACTCCGGAGAGTTCTGTTTTATATTTAAATTATTTTTCCCTGCGTTTCATTGAAACAACCATTACACCTAAAGAAAGTGCAAGCAATGCGAAAACATTTCCGAAATCGTCGCCGGTTTTAGGGGCGGCTTTTCCGTTACTTCCGGAAGAAGAAGAACTGTTATTTGAACTGCTATTTGAACTGTTATTTTCGTCGCCGTCTTCTTCGGAATCGCTGTTATCGTCATTATTTTCCGGAGCGTCTGCCCTTTCGCCTGTAAGCTGGATTACTCCCCATAAGCCTGTTGCATGGTCTTTTACCCATGCAAGACCATTAAATACAGGTCTTGCTTCTGCGAACTCTCCTACAGGGATTACTACACCGCCGTCTGTTGAATAGTATCCGCCACCCCATGCAGTATTGAATGCTATATACTCTTCTGACGGAAGATACGGTATATAATCTTCGTTATTGACGTTGAAGTAATATGAGCCTTCACAGGAATCTTCTATAATCTGATAACCGTCTTCGTCATAATAATACCATTCGCCGTCCTGTTCGACAGCCGTTATGCCGTCCTTATATGAAAGTGCATTATCGTAATTAAAATCGACAATAATTTCACCGTCACGCATTATACCGTAACTGTCATAAAGTATAACTTCGTCATCTGATTCAATTGAAACCATTCTTACCGGAATAGTTTTTCCCTCCGGAAAATCAATGGTTGTACCACTGCTGTTCTGACCGTTCAATGTTATGGACTCTTCTTCATTATTACTCTTTGGCATTACTCCGATATAAGCCAGTAAATCTCTGTCGGGGTCATAACAGTAGTAACTTGAACATACATCTGATAATAAAGTTCTTTCGCACCATGCACAATAAGGTTCTTGTGGGTCTAAGTACTCGCCTGTTTCACAACAGAAATATGTATATTTGCCTTCTTCGTCATATAACCGGAAGTGGTCATTTATTGCACCACGTATCAGGACATAATCAGTTTCAATGACTACATTTCCGTTCATATCAATAACGCCGTAAAAATCGCCGTCTTTTACTATGGCATATCCGGTATCTGCAAACTGTCCGTAATTATATTCATAATCATCTTTGTCATAAGAGATAGATTCCATGAATATACCTACTGAATTTATATCGTCTGCTTCTACCGAGGGTTCAACATACCATTCATAAGTGATAGCAGGTTCTTTTGTTGTGGTTGTTGTAGTAGTTTCTGTAGTTGTTCCGGTAGTGGTTGCGGTAGAAATTGTTGTGGAAGTTCCCGAATTTTCGCCGGAAGATGTATCTTCTTCAATAGTACCTATGTATTCATCAATATTTTCATCTGTTATTTCATACATATCAGCATAATTGATAATAGTCAACGGTTTTCCCATTGCAGAATTATTTGATAAGTCTATCTGATATTCTTTTAATTTAGCATCATATTCTTCTTTGGTAACGTCCTTACTATTTACCTGATAAACTTCCTGAGCTTTACTATCATCATAATAACTATAAAAAGATACTATTGCTTTATGGTGACCATCAGTTATATAGCTAAGACTTGTACCAATTCCACCAATACCATTTGTATACCACGTTGAACAAATTATATTGTTTTTTTCAGAATAATAAAATTGTCCGTTAGTTGAATTGCCACCTAATTCAACAACACTTCCGTTATTATATACATATGCACCGCCGGTAGCATAATGTTGAAAACCACTTTCTAATATAAGTTCCGGCATATCATCATTATCAATATAAGCCAATGCAAAACGCATATTCTTATCTTCTTCGTGTTTTTCTTTGAGGAAATCAGCATAAGCCTTTTTCCAACCGTCGTCCTGTGGCATTTCATCTAATATAGCCATTTCAGCCTGAAGACTTTCAAGTATTTCATATACTTCATACATCTGTTCGGATTCCTGCGGAGTTGTCTCTTCAACATCATAAATATCATCTTCTTCAGAATACTCGTCGTCGAAATAATCTTCTTCAAAGTATTCCTCGTCAGAATACTCTTCTTCAAAATATTCCTCGTCGGAATATTCTTCTTCGGAATAGTCCTCTTCACTGTAATCTTCGTCAGTTACTTCCTCTTCATTATCGTCATGTGTATCCTGTTCGGATTCCTCGGCGTTTACACTTATAATGGGATTATTCGTACAGACTACCGGCACTGCAAAATTACTGCCTGCCACTGCTACAGATAAAATCTGTGCAAGAATTTTCTTATATTTAAGTTTCATATTGTACTCCTTTATTTTTTAATTTTCACAATTATATCACATTTTTTTGATTTTGTCAATAGATATGTGAAATTTTATTAAAAAGTTTGTTGTTTTAAGAATAAGAAAGTGCATTACCTTGACACTTTATGTCAATTATGTTATAATAATAAAAATAATATCCGGAGATGATAAACATGAATAATTCCGTAAATACAGAAAAAATAATGTCACAACTCAAAAGTGATATAAAAGAAAAAAATATACCCGATTTCAAAGACGTTCCGTATAACAAACCGTCAGGTGCGGAAATTCCTGAAAATCCAGACAAGGCTATAGAAAATTTACGTGCATATTCCTATATACATTCTTATATGAATTTTACCGGCAATAAGCTGAAAATTTTCATGAAAAAGTCTGTAAGGAAGATGATTAAATTCTATATTGAACCACTCGTCAATGAACAGAACAACTTCAACGCCTCAACGGAAACCGCACTTACTTCTATGCGGAATACTCAAAAAAAACTGATACAGCGTATTGAAAAACTGGAGCAGGAAAATAAACGTCTTATGGAAGATTTATACGGTGAATGACATGAAAATTATACAATTACTCCCGACTGTCTCTTACGGCGACGCCATAAGCAATTATGCATTTGCTATTAAGAAAGTCATTGAAAAAATGGGCATTGATACCGAAATTTATGCTGAAATATCGGGAAAAAATATGCCTGTCCGGAATATATCTGAAATGGAATTTTTATCAAATTCAGATATATCGAAAAATATATTATTCAATATGACTGGATATAATACAATCAATGACAACAATATACTTTCAGACAAGATATTATATAATCATAATATATCTAGAAATGATATTTTAATATATCATATGTCTACTGGTTCAGATATTAATTTTTCAATAAATAAATTTCCATATAATAAAATTATGATATATCATAATATAACACCGCCTGAATTTTTCAGACCTTATAGTCGTGAATTATTTACACTGATAAATTATGGTTATAAAGGTCTTGAATATTTAAATAATACTTTCAGTCTGTGTATTGCGGATTCAGAATATAATAAAACACAGCTTATTGAATACGGATATAAATGTAATATAAAAGTATGTCCTGTACTGATACCGTTCAGAAAATATAAATCGTCTCCGGATATATCTGTTTTTGAAAGATATTCCGATAACAAGACTAATATTATTTTCGTCGGCAGAATCGCTCCCAACAAAAAACACGAGGATATTATTAAAACTTTTTACTTCTATAAGAAAATAAATCCTGAATCCAGACTTATTCTCGTAGGTTCGTGGGCTGGTACTGAAATTTATTACGAACGTCTTAAAAAATACGTTGAAATGCTGAATCTTAAGGACGTAATATTTACAGGTCACGTCGATTTCAGCGAAATAATTTCATATTATCGTGTGGCGGATATTTTTCTGTGTATGAGCGAACACGAAGGTTTCTGTGTACCGCTTGTCGAAGCTATGTTTTTTAATGTACCCATAATCGCCCTTGATGCCGGTGCAGTGCCGGAAACTCTCGGCGACAGCGGTATAATTATTCCCGATAATGACCCATTACGTACTGCCGGTATAATCCACGAAATCTTAACCGACGAAAATTTACGTCAGAATATTATAAACTCTCAACGAAACAGACTACGTGATTTTTCGTACAGAAAAACTTCCGGTATGCTGAAAAAAATACTCACAGACTTCATAAAGGATGAAAATATATGAAAAAATTAGGTTTTGTAATTCCGTGGTACAGCGATAATATTTCCGGTGGTGCTGAAAATATGCTCCGTGACCTCACTGCTGAACTTCATAAAAGAACTGTTCCGCTTGAAATCCTTACGACGTGTGCCGAATCTTTCAGTTCCGACTGGAATAAAAATTACTACAATGAGGGAATCTATTTCAATAAAAACTATATTCCCGTAAGACGTTTCTGTGTCCGGAAACGTGATACTCATGCTTTCGATGACATAAATTTCAGATTTATTAATAATATTCCGGTCAGTTACGCACAGGAAAAAATTTTCCTCCGTGAAATGATTAACAGTAACAGTCTTTACCGCTATATGCGTGAAAATTCCGGTAATTATTCACTGTTTGTATTTACGCCGTATATGTTCGGTACTACTTATTATGGTGCGAAACTTTTTCCGGAAAAATCGGTAATTATACCGTGTCTGCATGACGAATCATATGCCTATATGAAACACTTTCGGAAAACTTTCCCGAAAGTCGCCGGAATGGTCTTCAACTCTCTGCCGGAAAAATTACTTGCGGAAAAATTATATAATCTCGATAATACTGAAACTCTTGTCGCCGGTATCGGTATGAATACCGATATTAAACCAAATCCCAAACATTTCCGGAAAAAATTCAGAATAAACCAGCCGTTCATACTCTACTCCGGCAGAAAGGATTCCGGAAAAAACATCGATACTCTTATCAGATATTTTAATCAATACTCAAAAAATAACAATCTGAAACTCGTCCTCACCGGTGGCGGAAAATATATATACGTAAAAAATATAATTGATTTAGGTTACATCTCGGAACAGGATAAATTTAATGCTATGTCCGCCTGTGAGTTTTTATGTCAACCGTCAGTCAATGAAAGTTTTTCGCTTGTCATAATGGAAAACTGGTTGTGCGGACGTCCGGTACTCGTACACGAAAAATGCAATGTAACTAAAAATTTTGTTTCAGAATCAAACGGCGGACTTTATTTCAGTAATTATCCGGAGTTTAAAGCCTGTACTGATTACCTGCTCAAAAATAAAGAAGTTTCTGAAATAATGGGTCTTAACGGTTGCGAATACGTAAAGAACAATTTTGACAGAAAAACTGTCACCGAAAAATATATTGATTTTTTCAGAAATATTTCAAATCAAACATAAGGAGAATTTTTTTCATGAACGTTAAAGAAACACTTCTCGGAACTCTTGCGGAATCCGGCGGAGAATACATTTCAGGTGCTATGCTCGCCGAAAAACTCGGTGTAAGTCGTAACGCCGTCTGGAAAGCTGTCAAATCACTCGAAACGGAAGGTTATTCCATAGAAGCAGTAACTTCCAAAGGTTACAGACTTTCCGCCGAAAACAATCGGCTTTCCGAAAAACTTATACAGGCATATCTTAAAACCGAAAATTTCGGCAAACAGATTATAATTTATGATGAGATAAACTCTACTAATACCTGTGCCAAGGAAATGGCATCTGCCGGAATTTCTGCCGGTACTGTCATAATAGCCGATACTCAAAATTCAGGTAAAGGCAGACTGGGCAGAAATTTTGTCTCACCTAAGGGCAAAGGGTTGTATATGAGTGTTATAATGCGTCCGGACTTCGATATAAAAACCGCCTCACTTATAACCTCGGCTACTGCCTGTGCGGTTGCAGACGCTATAGAAAACCTATGTAATCATGACGTCAAAATAAAATGGGTCAATGACCTGTACATGAACGGCAGAAAAATTTGCGGTATACTTACGGAGGCTTCATTAGGTATGGAAATGCGGTCACTTGATTACGCCGTCGTAGGTATCGGAATAAATATCCGGAGTTCAGAGGGTAGTTTCAGCCGTGATTTAAGAGTAAACGCTACTTCCATAGAAGAAGAAACAGGTCTGAGACTTGACAGAAACAGACTTTGTGCAGAAGTCCTGAACAGTCTTGAAAAATATATTTCCGGTATAGGTAGCCGTTCATATATACGTGAGTACAGGAGCAGGGAAATTCTTACCGGAAATACTATAACCGCAAACGTCAACGGAAATACTATAATCGCATTTGCCGAGGGTATCGACGATAATGCTAATCTTATAATAAAACTCCCCGACGGTACTATAAGGCATTTAAGTTCCGGTGAAGCCAATCTGTGTCGGGTGATTGAATAATTTAAAAGCAAAATAAAAAAATTTTTTATATTCGCAAAAAAGGACGGTTTTCACGTCCTTTTTTGGTTATAATATAATTATGAAATATTTACATAGTATAAAAAATAAGTTTCCGTGAAATTTAACAGGCAAAACACAAAAAACAATGTTCTTTTTTGATTTTTCTGACATTTTTAGTAATTCCCTGTATTTTTATGGAATAATCAGTAAAAAATGCGGTAATTTCTCAATTATAAAAGCGTTCTGTAAACATATAATAAAAGCGTTCACAAGCTGAAAGATAAAAGAAAGGATTTATATTAAATGCGTTTCAGAAGAAAAATCATAAAAGGTACAGCAGTAGTATTATCTGTTGCACTTGTCGGATTATTCGGTACTGCCGGATATTATTCTGTACATCTGCCATCAAGACTTACGACACCATACGGTCAGGAGATAAAAATTGCACAATATCCGGAAATTTCCTGTTTCAGCAGTTCAGACGATACTATAGCGGTATCGGGAAATTCAGGCGGTACTTCACAAGCAACACTTACACTTTTCGGAGCTATACCGGTTAAAAATATAGAAGTCCATGAAGAACAAGCCCCTGTACTCGTTGCCGGTGGAAATCCATTCGGAATAAAACTTCTTATGGATGGCGTAATGGTCACTGAACTCGGTGAGGTGGAAACTCAGAACGGTGAAAAAATATGTCCGGCGGAAGTTGCCGGAATACAGATAGGAGACATAATAAAATCTGCCGACGGAAAGAACATAACGTCTAATGACGAGATACAGGAAGTAATCAACAACAGCGAGGGCAGAAAAATTAAAATAGTAATATCACGTAACGGCAAGGATTTCCCTGTATTCCTTAAAGCCGAATACTCACCGACTTCGGAAAAATGGCGTGGTGGTATGTGGGTACGGGACAGTATAGCCGGTATAGGTACGATAACATTTTTCAACAAGACTACAGGAGAATTTGCCGGTCTCGGACACCCTGTATGCGATTCGGATACAGGCGAACTTGTACCGATTTACAGCGGTGAAGCGGTACAGGTAGAAATTACCGATACAAAAAAAGGTTCAAAGGGCATACCAGGTGAACTACATGGGCAATTCATGTACGGCGGAAGTTTCGGCATACTGAATAAAAATAATTCGTGTGGTGTATATGGTTTACTTTCGGAAGAAGCTGTAAAAACTCTGTACGAAAATTCACGTGAATATAAAATGGGCTATCGACAGGAAGTAAAAACCGGTGAGGCGGAAATACTGACGACAGTTTCCGGCGATACTCCGAAGAAATACAAAGTCGAGATAGAAAAAATAGATTATAACAGTCCGGAAAGTACCAAAAATATGATTATCCGCATTACCGACGAGGAATTACTTGACATAACCGGCGGTATCGTACAGGGTATGAGCGGAAGCCCTGTCATACAGAACGATAAAATTATAGGAGCGGTCACACACGTATTTGTTTCAGACCCGACTAAAGGTTACGCTATTTTTGCCGAAAATATGGCGGAATATCTTAAAGGGTGAAATAAAAATGGGCGTTACAATAAGTAACGCCCGAAAAGAAAAATAGGATTCAGATTATCTGTTTTCCTCACTGAAACCGCTGTCCACGAGGTCAATGAGTGCATCAACAGCGGCTCTTTCGTCAGCACCGTCAGCGATAACTTTTACGTTAGTACCGCCTACGATACCGAGTGAGAGAATACCGAGCAGGCTCTTGGCATTAACTCTGCGTTCTTCCTTTTCAATCCAGATAGATGACTTGAATTCGTTAGCCTTCTGAATGAAGAAAGTAGCCGGTCTTGCATGAAGTCCAACCTGATTTTTAACCATTACTTCTCTGACAAACATATACAACTCTCCTATTCTATATATTGCACCCGCAAAGTCGGGTACTTATCGCAAATGTATTTCAATTGCTGATATTAATTATACATACAAAATTTCTTATAGTCAAGGCTTTTTTTCTTTAAACGCCAGTTTTTCAAGAAATTCTACATTTAGTTTAAATGTGTGAGTTATTTTTTCGATTTGGTTGTTGATATTCACCATAAAAAGATTTAACAGAATTTGTTTAAATGACACAATTTTCAACATACTATTATGTGGATTATCTCTAAACAGATTTTTTAATATATTTAATGTTCAGATTTATTATAACTTTCCAGTAAATCCGGACGGCGTTCAGCAGTAATTTCAATGCTTTTTTCGAGACGCCATTTTTCTATATTTTTGTGATGTCCGGAAAGAAGTACCGCCGGAACATTTTCACCGTCCCATACTTCCGGTCTCGTATACTGTGGGTATTCAAGCAGACCGCTGTAAATACTTTCGTCCTTGAAACATAACTCATCGGAAAGTACACCATCACACATTCTTGCTACGGCATCTACAACAGCCATTGCCGGAATTTCACCGCCGGTCAGGACGTAATCGCCTATGGAAATTTCCTCGTCAACAATTTTGTCTATAATACGCTGGTCAACGCCCTCATAGCGACCGCATATAATTAAAATATTTTCCATTTTAGAGAGTTCAATGGCACGCTGTTGTGTGAAAACTTTTCCTTTCGGCGACATATATATTGTATGCGGTTTAGTACCGGTTTCGTTACATACAGCCTGATAACAGTTATAAATCGGTTCGCACTGCATGACCATACCCATACCCCCACCGTATGGCGTATCATCGACACGGCGGTGTTTATCGTTTGTGTAGTCACGGATTTGTCGGCAGTTTATGTGTAATTTACCTGCTCTTCTTGCACGTCCTACTATGCTTTCACCAAGTACGGCTTCGCACATTTCCGGAAATAATGTTGCTATCTCTATTTTCACTTTATTCACTTCCTTATTTTAACGTTTTTACAGTTACTAAGAGCAAATACTTCAATTATACAGGTATCAGGAATAGAAACATTTAAAATTTTACAGTCCTTAAAAGCATTACTGCCTATTAATTCTAAATTGTCAGAACATCTAATCCTTTTAAGACTTTCACATTCATAAAATGCATAGTTTCCTATTTTTATAACATTATTAATATTTATTTTTTCAAGTTTAATACATCTATAAAATGTATTGCTCCTTATTTTTGTAATATTTTCAGTATTATTTACTTCAACAAGATTTTCACAACCGCAAAATGCATATTCTTCTATTTCGGTTACAGTATCAGGAAAATTTACTTTTTTTATTATATTATTTCCTGCGAATGCATTTTCGCTGATTATTTTCACACCATAAGGTATAGTTACTTCTTCACTTTTACCAAGATATTTATATAAGATTCCGTTTTCTATGTCAAATTCGTTCGGGTCATATGATTCTTCCGGTGTTTTTTTAAGTGCTGAAAAGTCAGCATCTTTTTTAAGCATTTTAATAATAACTTTCAGCGTTTCTACTTCATTTTCAAGATTTTCTATTCTTGCAAGAAGTTCATTATCGTTCATGTTTCTGACCTCCTTTTTTATATTCATTCCGTTATGTCTCTTACTTCAACGCTTTTGCAGTCCTTGAAAGCGTCTTCACCACATTCACAGGTCTGCGGTATCGAAACTACGAGATTTTTACAGTTACAGAAAGCGTAATCTTCAATCATTTCGGTATTTTCGGAAAACGTCAGCATTTCAAGGGACGTACAGTTTTCAAAAGCACAGAAACATACGCATTTTACGCTGTCAATATCAATTTTTTCAAGCCTGTAACATCTTTCAAAAGCCCATGCACCTATTTTCCGGACTTTTTCCGAATTATTCACCTCAACAAGATTACTGCATTGTAAAAATGCATTCTCACCGATTTCCCTTAAAGTTTCAGGAAAATTTACTTTTTTAAGTGTCTGATTATTCTGAAAAGCAGATTTACCTATTTTTCTGATACCATAAGGGATATTAACTTCTTCTCTTTTGCCGAGATAGTCATATAAGACCTCGTCTTCTATATCAAATTCGTCAGGGTCAAAATCTTCTTCGTCAGATTCTTCGACGGATTCTTCAGCGATATACCTTGCCGGTAAATTATCGAAAACTTCTTCGGTTATCGTTCCGGAAACAGTCTGTTCCTTTACCGATACACATTCAGAATCTTCTGAAGAGACTTCAATTATATTTTTGAGTTCTTTTAAAGCTTTTTCGATATTTTCTATTTGCGAAAGAATTTTATTATCGTTCATGAAATTATTCTCCTTTTAATTCTTTACTTCTCTTATTACAACGCTTTTACAGCCCTCAAAAGAATAATCTTCACCACTATCAACATATTTACAGGTCTCCGGAATAGAAATATTCAGATTTTCACAGCCATAAAAAGCATTGTCTCCTATTTTTTTTATATTCTTGGAAAATCTCAGTTTTTTAAGATTTTTACAATCCAACAAACCACAAGCTTTTACTTCTATAACATTATCAACATCTATTTTTTCAAGTTTAAAACAAAACATAAAAGCACTATCATATAGTTTTTCAACATTTTTAGAATTATTCACTTCAACAAGATTTTCACATTCAAAAAATGCATAATCGTCGATTTCTGTCACAGTATCTGGAAAATTTACTTTTTTTATTGTCTCATTATTATAAAAAGCCTCTTGTCCTATTTTTGTTACGCCATAAGGTATAGTAACCTCTTCGCTGTTGCCGTAGTATGTTCTTAAAACGCCGTCTTTTATGTCAAATTCTTCAGGGTCATATTTTTCATTGTCATTCATAAATTTATCCTCCTTTAATCAAAAAGTCCGTCAAGAACTTTTATAGTCATGACATTGTTGTCAATATCGGTTGAAACAACGACATCTGCAATAGCCGGTACAAGATATTCTCTGTCACTTCCCTTTATTACGTATACATCATTTGCACCGGTCTGCATGACAGCGACTATTTTTCCGTAAATAACGCCGGTTTCAACGTCTTTTACCTCAATTCCGATTAAGTCCTGTATGAAATATGTGTCGTCATCAAGTTTAAGGTCATCACGGTGCATATATAAAATTTTATTGCGAAGTTTTTCCGCCTGCTCCGGTGTGTCGACGCCCTCAAACTTCGCTATTACCATATTTTTCGCAACCCTTGAACGTTCTATAAAAATTTCCTGTTTATTAAGGAAAAGCCTGTCAAATTCGCATAAAAGCTCCGGAACGTCGGTATATGGCATAATTTTTACTTCACCTCTTATGCCGTGCGTATTGACTATTTTTCCAGCCTCTAAATATTCTTTTTTCATTTTATCAACTCCTTAAACCAGTAATCCAGATTTAGCGTAGCACCGGAATGTTTTCCCTCCGGAACAACATAGCAGTTTTTTATTAAAGATTTCGTAGTGAAACTATGATAATTTATAACTTCGTCCTGCCCACCGATTATAGCGGTTACATTCTGACGGTTCATTTTTTCAATCATGTCTGCATACTCTACAAATGTCATTTTTCTTATTCTATCCACTTTGTAGCCAAGTTCAGGCAGAGTAACACACGGATTAAGACAGGGACTGACAAGCACAACAGGAATATCAGTATTTCTTCTTGCAATAAGCATGGCAAAGAATCCGCCTAAACTCGTTCCTACTATATAATCGGGTTTGTTTTCGTCAGATATTTTTCTTAAATCACTAAGAATTTGGCGAGGATTTTTTAAATCATAGTCAATCTGCGGTGAAATTACCTCATGACCGAGTTTCTTTAAAGCCATACAGGCGGAATTTTCCGCACTTCCCTTATATCCGTGAATATTCAGTATCTTCATATTTTACACTCCTTTTTCCATGATACGTCTTTTTATTTCGGACATCTCAACAGGAAAATAATTTATACGTTCCGCACAAACACAGAAACTTCTTTCCGAAACATCGGTATATATCGGATTTCCGTGAACGTGTCCGAAAATATTCGCATACGGCATATTTTTATTTATATATAACGGTTCGTGTGAGACAAACCAGAAATTTTCATAAATTATCGGATAACGACTTACTCCGGAAAATCCGCATTTATAGTAATAATCTTCACTTTCCGTATCGTGATTTCCCATTACAAGAAATTTTTCACCGTTCAGCTTCTGACATATTTCTTTATTTTTTTCCATATCATAAAAAGAAAAATCCCCTACCAAAAAAACTTTATCATTTTCCGAAACAATATTATTCCAGTTATTAATAATAGTGTTGTCCATTTCCTCAACGCTTTTAAATGGTCTGTTTTCATAAATCAATATATTTCCGTCCCCGAAATGCGTATCTGCTATAAAAAATATTTTCATGAATTTTCCTCGCTTATATAATTCAACCCTCCACCTGAAAAATGGAGGGTTTTTTATTATTTATTCAGTTTTTCATTTCAAAGTTTTCGCCGAGTACATCTTTATTCGCTTCAAGAATAGGATTTATACAATTATTCAAAAACTCTTCAACCTGCTGTGAACTTCTTCCGGTATAGCTTTCCGGTTTAAGTACAGCGTCGAGTTCTTCTTTCGTGACCATAAACATAGAGTCAGCTAAAATGAGTTCGCACAGATTGTTGTCTTTTCCGTAAACTTTTACCTGCTCACCGGCAATCATTGAATAATCCATAATTCTGTCATGGAGTTCCTGACGGTTTCCGCCTTTCTTGACGGCGTCCATCATGACATTCTCGCTTGCCATGAACGGCAGTTCAGCCATTACACGACGGCGGATAATTTCCGGATATACAACAAGTCCGTCTGTAACGTTCATCATTATGTTGAGTATAGCGTCGACACCTAAAAATGCCTCTGCAACGGAAATTCTCTTGTTTGCGGAATCGTCGAGAGTTCTTTCAAACCACTGTGTACCAGCAGTAAACGCCGGATTAAGACTGTCTATCATTACATATCTTGCAAGAGATGTTATTCTCTCACAACGCATAGGATTACGCTTGTAAGCCATTGCAGAAGAACCGATTTGTTTCTTTTCACGGGGTTCTTCCATTTCCTTGAAACTCTGTAAAATACGCATATCGTTTGAAAATTTACTGCATGATTGTGCAATACCACTCAATACCGCAAGTACCTGTGAATCCATTTTCCTTGAATAAGTCTGTCCGGAAACCGGTACTACAGAATCAAAGCCCATTTCTTCGGCTATCATCTTTTCAAGCTGTTTTATTTTATCGGTATCACCCTCAAACAGTTCCATAAATGATGCCTGTGTGCCGGTAGTACCTTTAGAGCCGAGTAATTTCAGTGTTGATATTCTGTATTCAAGGTCTTCAAAGTCCATGAGAAGTTCATTCAGCCAGAGTGTAGCACGTTTGCCGACCGTCGTAAGCTGTGCCGGTTGGAGATGTGTATACGCAAGACATGGCATATCCTTGTATTCGTTGGCGAATTTTGCAAGATTATTCATGACGTTAATAAGTTTACGCTTTACTACCTGTAAGGCATCACGCATAATTATAACGTCCGTATTGTCGCCGACGTAACAGGAAGTCGCTCCGAGGTGGATAATTCCGGCAGATTCCGGACAAGCCTGACCGTATGTGTAAACGTGTGACATTACGTCATGACGGCATACCTTTTCACGTTCAGAAGCCATATCGTAATCAATATCGCTGATATGCTCTTCGAGTTGTTTAACCTGCTCCGCTGTGACCGGAAGTCCAAGTTTCATTTCAGCCCTTGCGAGTGCTACCCACAGTTTACGCCATGTGGTGAATTTCTTGTCTGCGGAAAAAATATACTGCATTTCCTCACTTGCGTAACGGGTACAGAATGGGCTCTCATAACTGTTTGTGTTCATTAAAAAAACTCCTTTATTTTAAAATTTTTTATTCATATTCTGTCAGGGAAATATTCTCAAATGTAATGGAATACGGTTTTTTTATCAAACCATTACAACACGCAAATGTTACAGAAACATTATCGTCAGAGCCGAACATCGTAAAATCGCCGGAATAATGCTGTTTTTCCTTGTAACTTTCGAGTGTAGCTGTATAGTAACATCTATATGAATAGTAATCATTCAGAACGGCAAACTGAAAATACATATTAGCAGATGACCGGTAATCAAATTCTATACGATACCTCTTATTCGCCTTTAACTTAATTCCTGTATACCGTCCCTGAATACGAAAAAAATATGCAGGTAATTTACCAGTTCTTTCAATAAATATTGTTGTACTGTTTCTGGAATGATTGAATACTGCCGACGCACCTTCTGTAGTAAACATTTTCCAGTTTTCAGGATTTCCTAAAATTTCCCTTTTATCCTCAACCGGATTTTTACATAATAAATTTCTGCCGGTTTCCAATACTTCTTCTTTATTATCTTCAAGTCTGCCGTGCTTCTCGTAACGTGCCGTACGGATTATCTTATTATTATCGTCTACAAATACGACTTTCGGCGGATTATCCTTAATTTCTTCCGGCGACATATCCGCATACGACATTATTATAATACGGTCACCTTTCTGACCGCTTCGGGCTGCCGCACCGTTCAGACAGATAACACCGCTTCCACGTTCACCGGCTATAACGTATGTTTCTATACGGCTTCCGCTGTTTACGTTCACAATATGGACGTGTTCATATTCACAGATACCGGCGGAATCCATTAAATCTTCGTCAATGGTTATACTGCCGATGTAATCAAGTTCCGCCTGTGTAATCACAGCACGGTGAATCTTACTTTTCAATACTGAAATCTTCATTTAAATATCCTCTGTAAAAAAATTATCAATAAGCCTTGTTTTTCCGATATATACAGCCATAGCACATAATGCCGGTTTGTCAAGAATTTCAATCTGTTGCATAGTTTCGGCGTCGACTATCTTTACATAATCTATTCTTGCAAGAGGTTCAGTATCAATAACCGACTTTATTTCAGAAATTATTTCCCGACAGTCTTTAACTCCGGATTTTATAAGTTCCTTACCTCTTTCAAGAGAGCGTGACAGTATCAATGCTGACTGTCTTTCTTCCGTACTTAAATATGTGTTCCGTGAACTCTTTGCGAGACCGTCATTTTCCCTGACGATAGGACAGCCTATTATTTCAATATCCATGTTCAAATCGTCCACCATGTGACGTATAACCGCTAACTGCTGGGCATCTTTTTTACCGAAATATGCCTTATCGGGTTTTACTATATTGAACAGCTTTGAAACTACTGTACAAACTCCCCTGAAATGTATAGGGCGACTAAGTCCGCAGAGTTCTTCTGTAAGAACGGTCATATCGACGAATGACGAAAAATTTTCATGATACATTTCTGACGGTTCGGGATTGAAAATCATATCGCAACCGTGTTCTTCCGCTAAAGCCTTATCGTGTTCGAGGTCTCGGGGGTAGCTTTCTAAATCCTCATTAGGCGAAAACTGCATAGGATTCACAAAAACTGATACTACAGTACGGTCATTGTCACGGTGAGAGGAATCAATCAGACTTGCATGACCTTCATGCAGATAACCCATAGTCGCTACAAATCCGACTGTCAGCCCCTCTGAACGCCATTTTTTAATCTGTTCACGGACTTCTGAAATAGTTTTTACAGTTTTCATTTCAAATCCTCCCTGATTTCAGCTATTATATCGTCGTCAATACTGAAAGTGTGTTCCGGAGCAGGAAAATTACCGTTTTTTGTTTCCTCGATATATGCGTTTATACCATTTCTGAAAGTTTCACCGGCATCTGCGAACATCTTCGCAAATTTTGGTGTGTGTCCTGTCGTAAGTCCTAACATATCCTGATAAACAAGCACCTGACCGTCACAACCGTTACCTGCACCGATTCCGATAGTAGCCGTAATATCGAGTTTTTCAGTAATTATTTTTGCAAGTTCAGCCGGTACGCACTCCAGAACTACCGCACACGCTCCGGCTTCCTGAATTTTAAGGGCGTCTTCGATAATCTGCTTTGCCCTTACGAGAGTTTTTCCCTGTACCTTGAATCCGCCGAAAGCGTTCACAGACTGTGGTGTAAGTCCGAGATGTGCCACAACTGGTATTGAAGAATCTACAATAGCCCTGATTTGTTCGCAGACTTCTGCACCGCCTTCGAGTTTGACGGCAGATGCTCCGCCCTCTTTTATGAGACGTCCGGCATTTACTACAGCATCATAAGTGCTTGTCTGATATGACATGAAAGGCATATCCGCAACCACAAAAGCATTTTTCGCCCCCCGTGTGACCGCTTTTGTATGATGTATCATGTCTTCCATAGTGACCGGAAGTGTAGTATCATAACCTAACATAGTCATACCGAGGGAATCGCCGACAAGTATGGAATTAATACCGCATTCGTCGATAATACGTGCTGTTGTGTAATCGTAAGCAGTAAGCATCGTTATTTTTTCGCCGGATTGCTTCTGTTTCAGTATCGTAGCAACAGTATTTTTCATAGCTTTTTACTCCTTTTTTTAATGAATCTTTTCAATAAAAATATTCCCTGTTTAAGAGGTTCAATTCTTTTTGATTTGATTTTAATTAATTATAGCATAATCCGGAATATTTTTCAAGTTATTATTGACAGAAATTTTCGGTCATGATATAATTTTAATATAAATTCCAAATTGACATAACCTTTGAAGGCGGTGATTAAACATGAACATTTCAAATGAATTAAAAAAAATAGGCTGGTATCCAGATAGAAAAATTGAGTTAAGTTGCTGGGTTTCGGACATAAAAATTAAACTTGATGAATATAATAACATTAATGTGCCATTAAAAATAAGAATGTTTGCTGAAAATTTCGGCGGTTTAGAGTATTTTAATCAAAATCATGTTTGCTTTGGTTTTTTCAAAAATATTTCTAAAACTATAATTGATAATTCTGTATCATATACAGTTGGAGATATACATAGTGGAATATTAGGAAGAGTAATATTATGTATGTCAGAAAATGAAACTTTTTATATTTTAGACTATAACCGAAAAGTCGCTGACAGCATAGAAGAATTTTTCTATAAAATGTTTTCTGATTCTTTAGATTTATCATTGGAATTTTCTGAAGAATTTTTTGAGAAAATGAAAAATGCCGGTTGGTATCCAGGTAGAAAAGTTGATATTTCACATTTTATCAACACTTTAAAGAAAAATAATTATATAATTTCTGATTCAGTAATTAAATTTTATAGCGAATATTATAATTTGCAAGGAAAATTTGAAAATTGTGAGTGGAAAATACTCAATGAAAATGATATATTAGAATATTATGGAAATTATGAAAGTTATTTAAATGAACTTTCTTACTACCCTTACCTACAATCGGCTTTTCCTATATGCATGGTAGAATTTATTGATGACCGTTTTGAATATTATATTACTGAAGATGAAAAAGTAGTTTGTGAAGATGGAACCTTAGTTGGCAACAATTTTTTGGAAGGTATGAATAGTATATTGAGATATGATTAATATTATAAAAAAACTCCCTGATTCATAAATCAGGGAGATAATTTTATATCAGGGTGGGAGATGGGATTCGAACCCACGCTCTTCGGGACCACAATCCGACGCTTTAACCAGCTAAGCTACACCCACCATAAATATAAAGGACGCGCCTTGCTGGATTCGAACCAGCGGCTTACTGCTTAGAAGGCAGTTACTCTATCCAGCTGAGTTAAAGGCGCATAAAAAATGGAGCGGGTGATGGGAATCGAACCCACGTAACCAGCTTGGAAGGCTGGAATTCTACCATTGAACTACACCCGCATCGGTGTCTGTGTTTCAACAGAAATTATTTTATCACATAATGCGGAAAAAGTCAATAGCAAAATGTAAAAAACGTCATTTTATACAAAATTTTCTGTAAATAAAACTATGATTTATAGATATTTGATAATATAAAATTATTTCAACAAATCGGCGGAAAGTTTAAGTATCTGAAAAAGTTTTTTCTGGTCAGTTTCGGAACGCTCCTGTAAAATTCTGTAGGCTTCCAGTGGTATATTTTCGCCGTCGTTATCGGAATCGATATTTTCAAGAAGTCTGCTTAGTGATACGGAAAGTCCGTCGGCTATTTTCCCGATACTTTCAAGAGTAGCATTTTTTTCACCTCTTTCAAGCTGTCCGATATACGTCGGGTGCAGACCACATTTTTCGGCGAGTGCTTCCTGACTCATATGCTGATTTGTCCGGTAACTCCTTATGCGTCTGCCGGTCTCGATAGTTATTTTACTCATTAAATAAAACCTCCTTTTTTTAATTAAAGTATATAATCATTTTATTTTATTTTAAACAGACTATTGACTTTTATTTTGTCATGATGTATACTATAAGTATCGAAAAATGTCGGATAGTGTTTTTTTCTGTACTTATTTATCATATTAAAATGTAACATTTTTGTAATATTAAAGTCATTCAGACGTCACAAAAGCATAGTAAAATATAATTTAAGAAATTTATAAGGTTTTCCACTTGCATTATAAAGAAAATTATAATATAATGTATGTGTGAAAAAACATTAAGTTAAAATAAAAAAATATATTTTTCCGTAAACTTTTTTGTCCTTTAAAGTCACTTATATATGAAGTAATAATCGGGGAGGGAATAAAATTGTAAAAATAAAAAAATATTTCGGCAAACTGTCACTTACGATATCGCCGGAATGTTATATAAAAAGGAAAAATATATATTTTTTTCAAAGGTTGTGATAAAATATGAAAAAAAAATCAGGAAATCAATGCGGAAGACGAGGTGAAAAAATTTTCAGTAATATATGTATAATACCCAGTCTGGCAGGCGTACTTATATTCTTTCTGATACCTTTCGGAATAGTAATCTATTATTCTTTCGTAAATAATTCCGTACCGGCACAGAGCGATTTTGTAGGACTGGAAAATTATAAAGCAATTCTCCATAATACATCATTCCGGATAGCCTCGAAAAATACCGCATTGTTTTCGGTAATCGCCATACCCCTTGCGATAATAATTCCGCTATGGCTCGCCATACTCCTTGAAAGAAACATACCTTGTAAAAGCATATTCCGGACTTTCTTTCTTAGTCCGCTTATGACACCGACGGCATCTGTTGTACTCGTATGGCAGGTAATGTTTCATAATCACGGTACGGTCAATCAGATAATCGAAAAATTCGGCGGTAATCCGGTAGACTGGTTAAGTTCAAAATACGGCTTCTATGTCATAATACTGATGTTCCTGTGGAAGAACATAGGTTATAATATGATTCTTTTCATGTCGGCGATAGGCGGTATTCCGAAAGATATTCTCGAAGTAGCCGAACTTGAGGGTGCAAGTAAAGCATATCAGTTTTTTCACATAAAATTACGGTATCTTTCACCGACTATATTATTTGTTCTTATACTTTCGCTGATAAGTTCGTTTAAAATTTTCCGTGAAATATATCTTTTAGTCGGAAACTATCCTATTGACAGGCTTTATATGTTACAGCACTTCATGAACAACACGTTTGAAAAATTCAACTATCAGAAACTTTCCACAGCTGCGGTGCTGTTTTCGCTTGTAATGATAGTCGTAATTGCAATACTGCTTATTACTGAACACTTTTTCGGAAAGGACGTGGAAAATTAATGGTATCAAGAAAAAAAACACGTATTTTCAATATCATGATTGCAGTATTCGTCGGGCTTGTTGCCGTGATGTTCATATTGCCTACCGTCCTTACACTTGCTAACTCTTTCATGACTGCTAATGAAATTTCCGCCAACTACGGTGCAATGATGGGTAATATGTCGGGCGAGGGAAAAAAAGTATTCATTTCTGAAAATGTAAATCTGAAATTCATTCCCGACAAGGCAACACTTTCGCAGTACAAAAGCGTACTTTTCAAGAATCCGGAATATCTTTTCAAATTCTGGAATTCTGTAATACTTACAGTACCGATAACACTTTTTCAGCTTGCAGTCGCCGTGCTGACGTCGTATGGCTTTTCACGCTACAACAACAAAGTAAAGAATCTTATATTTTTTGCGTACATAATACTTATGCTTATGCCGTATCAGGTGACGCTTGTACCGAATTATCTTGTTGCGAAAAGTTTTGATATACTCGATACAAGGTGGGCTATAATATTACCAGGTATATTCTCACCGTTCAGTGTGTTTCTTCTCACAAAAGTAATGCAGAGAATACCAATATCATACGTTGAGGCGGCGAAACTCGACGGTGCAAACGAATGGCAGATTATGACACAGATATATGTTCCTATGTGCAAAAGTGCATTGATTTCAATAGGTATGCTTGTATTTATAGATTACTGGAATATGGTTGAACAGCCTATTATACTTATTACTGACCCTGATGCAGTATCGGCATTACATCCGCTGTCCGTATTTCTTTCACAGATAAATTCCGGAGATATAGGGCTTGCGTTTGCGGTAGGAACTGTCTATATGATACCGACTATACTTATGTTCCTTTACGGTGAAGACTATCTTGTAGAGGGTATCACCGCAGGAGGAATAAAAGGTTAATATAAAAGGAGATTACAAAATGAGTGAAAATAATACAGAAATATATACCCCTAACAGAAAACGGGAAATAATAAAGAATGTCCTTATAGTTTTTCTTATAATAATGCTTATACTTACATTCTGTTCAAATACGATAATGAACAAATCTCTTGCGGAAATAACTACTGAAACTGCAACTTCCGGAAAACTTACTGAACGCATAAGGGGTAGCGGTCTTGTTGAGTCCAATCAGTCATACGACGTGAAAGTGGACGGAAACAAAGTCATTGATACCATTATGATTAAAACCGGTCAGGAAGTAAAAAAAGATGACGTTCTTTTCACGATAGGTACGGAAGAAAGCAAGGAACTTGAAGAAGCTGAAACCGCATTGAATACCCTTGAATTAGAATATCAGAAAGCCTTACTTGTAGCACCGGAAGACTATTCCGCCGAAAATCAGGCTATCAGTAATGCCCGTGATGACCTCAACACCGCTATTGCTAAACGTAACAATGCCGCTGCAAATTCCGGAACTTCCCAACAGGCACTTTACAACTACAACAGCAACAAAAACGAACTTGCAAGAAAATCAAAAATTCTTGATAAATTACAGTCAACGATAATCGCAATAGATTCAGATTCATATTCAGGTGCGGCGGTTGAATATACCGGTAATCTTGTATTTCTTTACAATGAATACACTACAGCAGAATCTGATTATAATTCCGCATATCAGCTTTATACAGCTATGCTTACCGGTATGCCGTCAGATTTCCCGACAGAAGAAATTACAGAAAATAACGAATTTCTGGAAAACAATGAAAATAATGACAATGATATATCCGATAATGCAAGAATTTCTGAAAATGAAGTATCAGATAATAACGGAAATTTTTCCGAACCTGTTCAATATAACGATTCATACGATTACGACATTGAAGAACTTAAAGCCGATATGGAATATAAAGAAGAAGTCCGTAATAATGCCCTCAATGAATACAACAATACAAAGTACAGTATAAGAAACAATTTAATGAATCAGCTTTACAGCGTCGAAAGTGAAATTGATAATCTTAATGTACAGATTACCAATTACGAATCATCACAGACAACCGGTGGTGATTCCATGTCAGTAGAGGATTACGACGAACAGATACGTCAGAAACAACAGGCTCTTGAAACTCTTATAGCTGAACTAAACAAGTCAAAAAATGAAAACGATTTAGCTAACAAGACTAATATGCTTGAAATCGACGCAAAGAAAAAAGAAGTAGACAAAATGAAAGAAAAAATAGAAAAACTTAAAGCAGAAAGCGAAATAACTGAAATAAAATCAAAATATAACGGTATTGTAAGTGCGATAAATATAAAAGTCGGTGAAGAAACCGTACCCGATATGCCACTTGCGGTAATCGACATTGCCGACGAAGGTTACACTGTAGAATTAACTGTAGATGCCGAAAAAGCTAAGAAAATAAAAAAAGGTATCGAAGCAGACGTAGTAAACAACTGGAATGGCGACGTAACAGCGATACTCACTGAAATTAAGAACGATACAAAAGCAGGTTCAAAAAACAGAATACTTAAATTTTCCGTAACAGGTGATGTAAGTACAGGTACTATGATAGATTTATCCATACCGTGCGGAAGTGGCACATACGATACAATAGTACCGAAAAGTGCGGTCTATAAAGATAGTAAGGGTTCATTCGTACTGGTTGTAAATTCAAAAAGCTCACCACTCGGCAACAGATATTTTGCCGACAGGGTAGATGTTGAAGTACTTGCTTCCGACGAAGTTTCAAGTGCCGTACAGGGCGGAATAACTTCCGGAAATTACATAATCACTACCGCAAGTAAACCGGTAAATCCAAAAGACCAGGTTCGTATGAAAGACAATTAAAGGCGGTGTTTCGGGTGAAACGCAATATAAAATATATAACTGTTTCGGTACTGAATATTGTCGTAATAACAGCGATAATTATACTTTCAGTAACCGGAAATTCTATGGCGGTATCACAGAAATATAATTATACCGCTGACATCTGGAAAAACAACAGTCCCGACAGTTTCGCACAGACGAGTGTATTTCTTTCGGAAGATTCAGGCTTCTCGACGGATTCATTAAATGCAGTCCGTGCGGAACTCGTCAAGGAATTACAGAACATATCCATAGAAACTGACGGGAAAAATCTTCCGTATGCCGAGGCATACAGTACACCGGCAGGAACTTTTACAATACGTGGTGACTTAACCGGAAAAACTGATGCTGTTCTTACCGCAGTCGGTGGAGATTTCTTCATGTTCCGTAATTTCAGGTTAGTAAACGGTTCATTTTTCGGTGACGGCGACTTAATGCACGATGGTGCAGTAATCGACAGGAATCTTGCATGGGAATTATACGGTTCATGCGACGTTGCCGGAATGTACCTCTATATAGACGGAGTTAAATTCTATATATCGGGAGTTATTGAAAATCCGGAATCTGAACCGGAAAAAAACTGTATCGGCAAACTACCACGGATATATGTATCATATGACGGTATGGCGGATATTATTAAACTTTCCGGAAATACTGAAAATTCAACTGATATTTCAGAAAAATTCAGTAAGATAACCTGTTACGAAACTGTCTTCCCGAATCCTGTTGAAAATTTTGCTTACAATGCGGTAAAAAAACAGTTTGAGGAAAAATATACAGATAAATATTCCATAGTAAAAAACAGTACACGCTTTAAACCGTCAGTGCGTTCAAAGGCTTTCAAAAAAATAGCAGACTATGCTGTAATAAAAAACAACATAAATTATCCGTACTGGGAAAATGCTTCACGAATTGTAGAATTTAAGTTGACATTTATATATTTTTCACGTACAATATTAATTATAGTACCTGCTCTTACTATGTTATGGCTCGTGATACTCGCTGTCAGATTCGTGAAAAGAAAAAAACCGGTAGTAATGCGTAATATATCGGTATTTATCAGCAGACAAAGAAAAAATATAAAAGAAAAAATATTCAAGAAACAAGAGAAAGTATAAATAAAATCCAAACAGAAAGGTAAATGTATAATGAAAACTTCAATGATTAAACGTACAGTAAGCGGTGTGCTTACTGTAGCAATGGTATTTTCCGCATATTCATGCGGAGATAAAAACAGTAAAAATTCCGACGGTAATGGCGGTGACTCCCAGACAGCACAGACCGCTAACAACGTAATTAAAAATTCTTACAGTTCAGTCGATATAGATATTGATATTCCGGCTGACTACATTGACAGTGTATACTATATCAAAGACACTTCACAGGTACTTATCATGGGTGTAAGCAATGAGGAAAACAAATTATACCTCACTGATATGGATTTCAGCGGATTCAATGAAATATCCCTTGATTTCCCGAAACCGAAAAATTCACAGTCATATTTAAGAACAACTGTATCGCCCGACGGCTTTATATATGCACTTCTGACACTCATAGATTACGGCGACTTCAAACTCCCTAACTATGATGACCCTAACTTCGATTACGAAAGTTTCGATTTTGATGCTATGTACGAGGCTGCTGAATATTCGTGTATACTCTATAAATTAAGTCCGGATGGTCAGGTACTTGCGGAAAATGAACTTTCCAATATAAACGATTACAGTAGCGATTCCATATACGACGGTATACACATAAATAACATAGTCGCCGATAACAAGGGTAATATAATCATGGCTATGAGCGGTGAAGAAGATATATACCTTATTGCCGACGAAAACGGACGTATCAACGGTAAAATTAGTACCGGAAATGATATACACTACATAAACGACTTCACAACCGATGCCGAGGGAAATATTTTCGCCTGTGGTTACGGTAAAAACGGTGGCAATGTATTTAACATCGATATGAATTCAAAGACTTTCAAGACCATTGAAACCGAATCGGACGAATTCAACAGAGGTATAAATGATATATACACCGGAGCAGGCGACTATAAATTATTCTTCGTTACCAGTAACGGTCTTTACGGTATGAAAGATGACAATAAAGCCGTTGAAATAATAAACTGGCTTGATTCCGATATAAATTCTTACAGTGTACGCAATATTATATCCCTTGAAGACGGCGATTTTATAGCATACGTCGAGGACTACGATAATAATGATTCTGCCGGTTTTGTACGTCTCACAAAACGTAACGCCGACGAACTTGCTAATCAGACTGTTATTACAGTCGGTATGCTTTACAGTGACCAGGCTATTACCTCAAAGATTACGGAGTTTAACAAATCGAATACAGACTACAGAATAAAAATCGCAGATTACAGTAAATACAATGAGTACAACGAAGAAGAACAGAAAATGACAAACTCCGCACAGAAACAGTTGAAAATGGATATAGTTTCCGGAAACGCTCCGGATATGATTGTAACATATGACTACAGTCTTATTGCCGAACTCGCACCAAAAGGCACTTACGCCGATTTATCAACTTATCTTGAAAAAGATGATGACTTATCCGAAGATGATATTATGCCTAACGTAATAAAGGCAAGTACCATAAACGGTAAACTCTATTCATTAGCTCCGACTTTTACCGTCGAAACTATGGTTTGTAAATCAAAATTCTTCGACAAGGAAAACTGGTCTGTTGAAGATTTCATAGATACCATGAACGATAACAAGGATATGAAAATAATGCGATACGGAAATTCAAAAGAGACCGCTTTTTCGATGCTGGTTCCGACTATCACCAGTTTCATTGATTTCGATAAGGCGGAATGCGATTTCAATAACGACGATTTCAAGAAGCTTTTAGAATTCTGTAACAAATTTCCGGACGAATCCGAAGAAATAAACTGGGAAACCGCTACAGAGGACGAAATGGAAGCATACTGGAATGAACAGGATACTTTATTAATGGAGGATAAGGCTTTACTTGACAGTATCACATTCTCCGAACTCACGGAATATAATACGGAAAAAAATGCCTACTTTGGTGGTGAAGATATAACACTTGTCGGAATACCATCTACTGACGGCAATGGAGCAGGTATAAATATGCAGGACACTTTCGCTATTCTGGACAGTTCACCGTCTAAGGACGCCTGCTGGGAATTTATAAAGGTATTTTTCACGGAAGACTATCAGGCAAGCGATACAAACCATTATATGTGGGGACTTCCTACCCTTGTATCTGCTTTCGAGAAAAAAGCCGAAGCCTCCATGCATAAACCGTACTATCTTGACGACGACGGAAACAAAGTCGAATATGATAATTCATACTGGATAAACAACAAGGAAATAAAAATTGACCCCCTCACCAAAGAAGAAAAAGACTTCATTGTTGACTACATCAAAAAAGCCGACAAAATTTTTACTGACGGTGCAGGTGACGATATAAACGAAATAATTATGACAGAAGTACAGAAATACTTCAAGGGGGAGGCTACTTCTCAACAGGCTTGCGATATGATTCAGAACCGTGTTTCTATTCTCCTCGGTGAACAGGCTTAATTTTACGCTATCTAGATTTTAATATATAAACCTCCTTTCTAATGGGAAAAACGGCTTTCTTATCGTAAGAGAGCCGTTTTTCTGTAGGTATCTTAACTATATTATTTAACATAAATCTGTATTTTTTGGTAATTCACACAAATTTGCATAAAACACTTGACAAAACGTCATAATAGTGTTAAATTATATTTAGCACTCAAAGAAGCAGAGTGCTAAATAAGCGAAAGGTTGTGTTAATCGTGAACAGCAGAAAGCTGAAAATACTCGCTGCTGTGGTTGATGAGTATATAAGAACCGGCGAACCAGTCGGTTCAAAAGCAATCTCTAAGCTTGATAATATTAACGTTTCACCCGCAACTATCCGTAATGATATGGCGGTACTCGAACAGCTCGGCTACCTCGAACAGCCACATACATCTTCCGGAAGAATACCGACGTTTGCAGGGTACAGGCTATATATTGATGAGCTTATGAATCCCTCGGCACTCTCCGAAGAAGAAAAAAATTACCTCGATAAAATGTTAGGCGATAAAGATACTCCCGAAGAACTGATTATACAGAATGCTACTACAGCTCTTGCGGAACTTACACAATGTGCGGTAGTCGTCACAAATTCAGTGCCTAAATTTTCGGTAATCTCGAAAGTTGAAGTTATTCCCACCGGCAGAAGATTATACGTAATACTGCTTATAACTTCAAACGGAAGTATCAAAAACAAGGCGTGTCGGCTTGAATTTGACCTTAGCAACGAACAACTTGAATTTTTCACACGATACATGGAAGAAAATTTAAGTGGTGTATCTGTTGAGGAACTTTCCGAAGAAATGTTCAATAATATGGTATCCGCACTTAGTGCCTATATGGTATCGCTTTCACCACTCGTAAAAGGTCTGTGCGAACTCTCCGAAGACCTAAGGCAACAGGAACTGACAGTAAGTGGTAGCGAAAAACTTCTTTCATGCGACGAACTCGACAAAATGGAAGTAGTAAAATTCATTGAACATAAAAACAGTCTTTCGGATTTACTCGACGAAACTTTCAGCGGTATTCAGGTTAAATTCGGTTCTGAAAACAATTTCGCTATAGGAAATTCAAGTCTGATTTTATCAAAATACCACCGTGGTGACAAGGAAGCCGGTTCACTCGGGATAATAGGTCCTATGAGGGTGAATTACAAGAAGATTATCCCCTATATCGAATACCTGACACAACAGATTTCATGTCTGATGTCCGGTGAAGATGACGACGTTATTATAAACAATCCGGCTGACGAAAATAACTCTCAGTCATGAAAGGAGAATCAGATGGGAAAAAATAAAAATACTCCGGAAGAAACAGAAGAAATTGTAAATGAGGAAAATATCCCCGAAACTTCCGAAGAGGAAGACGAAGTTGCAGAATATAACGATACTGCAACGGAAATCGCCAACCTTGAAGACGCTCTCAACGAGGCAAACAACAAATATATAAGGCTTTTCGCTGAATACGATAACTACCGTAAGCGTACAGCTAAGGAAAAATCCGAAACTTATTCAAACGCCTCCGCAAAGTGCATTGAGGAATTACTTCCGGTTATTGACAGCTTTGAACGCTCTTTAGATGTCGAATGTACTGACGAGAATTTCAAAAACGGTATGTCAATGATTTTCGGACAGCTTAAAACTTTCCTCGAAAAAATGAACGTAACCGCTATAGATGCTCTCGGTGCGGAATTTAACCCGAATATCCATAATGCAATCAGTCAGCAGGACGGTACGGACTATGCAAGCAATCATGTTTGTACCGTATTTCAGAAAGGCTACAAAATAGGCGATAAACTTATACGTCCGGCAATGGTTGCGGTGGCAGTATAACAGGTTATTTTATGATACCAATTGCAATGATAATTTTTATCAGTATAATAAATGAATTAGCAGAACAGTCAAAAAATGGTATAAAACCATTTTCAAAGGCAAAAGAAATATTTTTTTCTGAAAGTACTGAAATAAATAAAGATAATATATCAAATCCGATATATTATGATGATACTTCACCAGATGAAAACGGAAATTATCCCGTTATTCAGGATTATTTATCTGTTAAACATCATGATATAATCAGTCATTTTAGTAAATGTGATAATATATTCGGTATGTATAATCTTGAAATAAAAGCAGAAGTTTCAGAAGATAATAACAATGCTCGCATTTTAATAAAATCTATAAATGATGAGAATTGGAAATTCTGTATTCATGACGGTATATTCACCGAAATTTCATAAACTTAAAAAAGCCCACAGGCTTTATTATAGAAAGGAAGATTTTATTATGGGAAAAATTATAGGTATTGACTTAGGTACAACAAACTCATGTGTTGCAGTTATGGAAGGTGGTAACGCTGTAGTTATCCCGAACAGCGAAGGTGCAAGAACTACTCCGTCAGTAGTTGCTTTCACAAACAGCGGTGAAAGACTTGTAGGACAGGTAGCAAAAAGACAGGCAATCACTAACCACGACAGAACAGTTTCTTCTATAAAGAGACATATGGGTTCAGATTACAAGGTTGAAATCGACGGCAAAAATTATACACCACAGGAAATTTCCGCAATGGTTCTCCAGAAACTTAAGGCAGACGCTGAAGCATATCTCGGCGAAAAAGTTACAGAAGCCGTTATCACTGTACCGGCTTACTTCACGGACTCACAGAGACAGGCTACTAAAGATGCCGGTCAGATTGCCGGTCTTAACGTAAGACGTATCATAAACGAACCTACAGCAGCCGCACTTTCCTACGGTATCGACAAGGAAGAAGAACAGAATATTATGGTTTATGACCTCGGTGGTGGTACTTTCGATGTTTCCATTATCGAAATGGGTACAGATGTTCAACAGGTACTTGCTACAGCCGGTAATAACCGTCTCGGCGGTGACGATTTTGACCAGCGTATTATAAACTGGATTATCGAAGAATTTAAAAAGACTGAAGGCGTTGACCTCTCAACAGATAAGATGGCTGGTCAGAGACTCAAGGACGCTGCCGAAAAAGCTAAGATTGAACTTTCTGCAACAACAACTTCAAATATAAATATACCATTCATTACTGTAGATGCTTCCGGTACTCCTAAACATCTTGACTTAACTCTTACACGTGCAAAGTTCAATGAACTCACAGCAGACCTTGTTGAAGCTACTATGTCACCTGTAAGGCAGGCTCTCAAAGACAGCGGACTTAGTATTTCTGAAATAAGTAAAGTGCTTATGGTAGGTGGCTCTTCAAGAATACCGGCTGTTCAGGAAGCTGTAAAGAAAGTTCTCGGTAAAGAACCATTCAAGGGCATTAACCCTGACGAATGTGTTGCACTTGGTGCAGGTTATCAAGGTGGCATCATGGGTGGTGATGTCGGTGGTGGTCTTCTTCTTCTCGACGTTACACCACTTTCACTCGGTATCGAAACTGCCGGTGGTGTATGTACAAGAATGATTGAAAGAAATACCACAATTCCTACAAAGAAATCACAGGTATTCTCAACATATGCTGACAATCAACCCGCAGTTGACATAAATGTACTTCAGGGTGAACGTGAATTTGCTAAGGATAACAAACAGCTTGGTACATTCCGTCTTGACGGTATCGCACCTGCTCCGAGAGGAATCCCACAAATTGAAGTTACTTTCAATATTGACCAGAACGGTATTGTACACGTTTCTGCCAAGGATTTAGGTACAGGCAAGGAACAGAATATTTCTATCACAGCATCTGCAAATATGTCCAAGGAAGACATAAACAAGGCTGTACAGGAAGCTGAACAGTATGCAGAAGAAGACAAAAAACGTCGTGAAGAAGTAGATACAAAGAATGAAGCTGAAAATCTCGTATTCCAGTGCGAAAAAGCTCTTTCTGATTTCGGTGACAAGGTTTCCGCTGACGAAAAGGCAAACATTGAAAGCAAATGTTCTGCACTTAAGTCTGCAATTTCCGCAAATAATTTTGCTGAAATCAAGTCACTTAAGGAAGAACTCCAGAAAGCATTCTATGACCTTTCCGCTAAAATCTATCAGCAGGCTAACCCTGACGGTAACGCTGATATGGGCGGTATTGACCCGTCACAATTCGCCAAAAACAGTAACGACAATAACAGTACCGGTGACGACGGTGTTGTTGACGCTGATTTCACAGAAGTCTGATTTAAGAGAATAATTATATATCGCAGGGCGGAAAATTTCTTTCGCCCTTGTGGTATTTATATAGGAGAAGTATTTATGGCTGAAAAAAGAGATTATTATGAAGTACTGGGATTACAAAAAGGTGCTACAGACAGCGAAATAAAAAAGGCGTATCGGCATAAGGCAAGAGAACTACACCCTGATATGCACCCCGATAATCCGGACGCTTATGTTGAAAAAATGCAGGAAGTAAATGAGGCTTATGAAGTTCTTTCTGACCCTGATAAGAAATCACGCTATGACCAGTTCGGACACGCTGGTGTAGACCCTAGTTATGGTGGTGGTGCTGGTGGATTTTCCGGTGGATTTTCCGGCGGTATGGGCGGATTTTCCGATATGGGTGATATATTTGAAAATATTTTCGGATTCGGTTTCGGTGGCGGAGGCACTTCACGGACAAATGCCAATGCCCCCCGACGTGGTTCGGATATACAGTCATCTGTGACTATAAGTTTCATGGAAGCCTGTGAGGGTGTCAAGAAAGAAATCAACATAAATAAAATGTCTACCTGTGAAGCCTGTAAGGGTACAGGTGCGGACGGCTCTTCCAATACTGAAGTATGTCCGGATTGTAAAGGACGTGGCACTATAAGAGTAACTCAAAATACTTTCTTAGGTGCTGTGCAGTCAAGCAAAACCTGTTCACGCTGTTCAGGAAGAGGAAAAATTATCAAGAATCCGTGTCCTAAATGCCGTGGTAATGGTAGACTTAGAGTACAGAAAACTGTTTCCGTTGACATTCCGGCAGGTATCGACAACAGACAGACTATACGTCTTAGTGGTCAGGGTGATTGCGGTTCTAATGGTGGTTCAAGCGGTGACCTTATGATAAATGTTTCTGTACAGTCTCACCCGATTTTCAAAAGAGACGGTCTCGACATTCACTGCGATATTCCTGTAACTTATACGGAAGCCGTCCTTGGTGCTGAAATAACCGTCCCGACTATCGACGGCGATGTGAAATACACCATAAGCGAGGGGACACAGACCGGTACAGTGTTCCGTCTTAAAGGAAAAGGCGTAAAGAAAATAAACCGTAATGAACGTGGTAATCAACTTGTTACCATATATGTTGAAGTACCTAAAAACCTCACAAAGAAACAGAAAGACCTGCTCCGTGAGTTTGAAGCGTCACTGACTGAAAGAAATTATGCAAAACGTCAGAGTTTCTTCGATAAACTTAAAAAAAGATTTGAAAAATAAAAAAACAAAACCCGTCAGAAAAATCCGGCGGGTTTTAAAATTATTCAATAGTAACAGAAACTTTAAGATTTTTCTTAGCTGCACCGGCACGCATAATAGTACGGAGTGCCTTGGCAATTCTGCCCTGTTTGCCGATTACTCTACCCATATCGTCGGGGGCGACTGTAAGGTGAAATACAATAACGCCTTCTTCGTCGGGTTCGTCTTCGGTAATCTTTATAGCAGATTTGTCTTCAACAAGTCCTGCTGTAATTGCATAAAGTAAATCTTTCATAAATACCTCCACGACTTCCGGAACAGAGGGAAAAGACGTTAAAAGTCTGCCCTCTTCCGCAAAAAGTCTCTAATCAGAGTACACCCTCGTTTTTGAGGATAACCTTTACTGTATCAGTAGGCTGTGCACCTTTCTTTATCCAGTCCTTAGCCTTATCAGCGTCAACCTTTACAACAGACGGATTTTTAGTAGGGTCATAATAACCGATTTCTTCAACAAATCTGCCGTCTCTTGGGTATCTTGAATCAGCTACGACTATACGGTAGAACGGAGCTTTTTTAGCACCCATTCTTCTGAGTCTGATTTTAACTGCCATTTTATATTCACCTCCACAAATTCTTGTATATATCAGGCGGATTTTTCCGCATGAAAGCTAATTTTTTATCAGGCGTATAATTCCTACGCCCGTCATGATTATGCCCATAAAAACATAAACAACTCTTCTAAATGTTCTTCCACCAAGCCAAGTCCTTTCAGCGAAATACCAGTCATAATTTTTTATCGAAACAAAAATTGACAATACTCCGTAAAGAATAAAAAGTATAGATGTAATATTTTCCATAAAATATCACCGTATTATCTTAGGGCAAGGGCGGTAAGTTTCCACCACCCTGACCGGTTATTTTATCGAAATTCATTCCGGCAAGTCTCTTTCTTGCTTTCTTGAGAGCCATTTTATTATTAGTACCGGTTAATTTTTTCATCATGGATTGCATCTGGTCAAACTGTCTTAACAATCTGTTGACCTCCTCAACCTTAGTACCCGAACCGGCGGCGATACGCTTTTTACGTGACGGATTTATTATCGACGGTTTAGCACGTTCAGCTTTTGTCATGGAATTAATGATAGCTTCTATGCGGTCAAACTGGTGTTCGTCTATATCATCTTCACTTATTTTGCCGTTCAGACCTGGTAACATTCCGAGGATAGACTTCATAGAGCCAAGACGTTTGATTTGTTTCATCTGTTCAAGTAAATCGTCCATATCGAAAGTATTTTCCTTGAATTTTTTTGTAAGTCTTTCGGCCTCTTTCTGTGACATTACATTTTCAGCTTTTTCGATAAGTGTCAGTACATCGCCCATACCGAGTATACGAGATGCCATTCTTTCGGGGTGGAACTGTTCAAAATCGTCGAGTTTTTCACCCATACCTACAAACTTAATCGGCTTACCTGTGACAGCAAGTACGGATAATGCCGCACCACCTCTTGTATCTGAATCGAGTTTTGACATCAGAACACTTGTAATTCCTACAGATTCGTCAAAAGTTTTTGCGACGTTTACAGCGTCCTGACCGGTCATAGCGTCAACAACAAGCATAATTTCGTTCGGTTTTGTGACTTCCTTTATATTTACGAGTTCCTGCATAAGTTGTTCGTCAATGTGAAGTCTTCCGGCGGTATCTATAATAAGTACGTCGTGTCCGTAATCCTTGGCATAGGAAAGTGCCTGTTTAGCGATTATAACAGGGTCAATCTGTCCCATCTCGAAAACTTTTACATCTGCTTTTTTTCCGACTACCTGCAACTGATTTATAGCTGCCGGACGGTATATATCACACGCCGCCAGTAATGGTCTGTGACCCTCTTTTTTCAGTAATTTTGCGAGTTTTGCGGAGTGTGTCGTTTTACCTGAACCCTGTAAGCCACACATCATAATGACCGTCGGGGGCTTGGACGCAAAATTTATACGTGCATTACTGTCGCCCATAAGCGAACATAATTCCTCGTTTACTATCTTTATAACCTGCTGTGCCGGTGTGAGACTTGCAAGTACCTCTTCACCTACAGCACGTTCTGTAACGCCTTTGACAAAATCCTTTACAACCTTATAACTTACATCAGCCTCAAGGAGTGCAAGACGGACTTCACGCATAGCCTCCTTTACGTCGCTTTCGGTCAGTTTACCTCTTGACTTCAGCTTTTTAAAGACGTTATTCAGTTTTTCTGAAAGTCCTTCAAATGCCATGCGATTCCCTCCATTTTACAATAATTCAAGACCTTTATTTACTTTTTCAGTTATAATATTTCTGATATTTTCGTTATCAATGAATCGGGCAGTTTCGAGAATATCTGTGAAACATTCACGCATTTTGCCGAGACGTTCAGCGAAACCTAATTTTTCCTCATAATTGAGTAAAATATTTTCGGTACGCTTTATGATGTCACGGACTGCCTGACGGGTGATTCCTAACGGATTACCGATTTCCGCAAGGGATAAATCTTCACAGTAATAGAGTTCCATTATGTTTTTCTGATGTTCGGTGAGCAAATCGCCATAACAGTCAAGCAACAACACGAATTTAAGTTCTTTTGCCATAGAATAAAACTCCTGTTCAGGTGTAATCCAAAATCACTTTACACATTATACTACATTATTTCTGATTTGTCAAGGGGTAAACTAAAATTTTTCTTATAAATTTTGTATCAATCAAATAATTCGTTGTCTTTTCTTTGACTCCATAATTCAAACCATTCTAAAAAGTCAAAATCATTTTTGCATTTTTGTATTCCCCACTCTGTAAAGAACCACATAGTACCATATGATAAATTACTATTAACAATCAAGCACCATGTCATACCATCTCCCATATCCGATACTTCAATATTACCATATTCCACTTCTATAGGTGGTAAATTTTCATCCCCCCAAAATAAAGTATTTGTTAATTGAAATTTTTTATTGAGATATTTTTCTTTTGCCTTATATACAATTTCATCAATATTATACAATGTGTAATCATCAAGACAAAATCCATTAGAAATTTGAGTATAAAATATTTTAAATTCCTTAGGGAAGATTATATTTAATTGTTTTTCAATATTTTCTATGTATTCTATAGATACAGGTGGATATGTAGTTCCATTTTCTAAAATCGAATATATTTTATTTATATTTTTCATGTTTTTCTCCTTTGTCAAGGGGTAAAGTAAAATTTTTCCTTATAAATTTTTGCACCATATTTCTGAAAGTCAGCCTGTGAAATATCAACAAACATATTTATAACATCGGCTAATATACTCCATTCTTCCGGCAACATACACCAACAATGATATTTTTTTAATTCCGGACTGTAAACTTCAATAACATAACTATGTCCGTCACGCCCGTGTGGTTTATGTACATTTTCGTCTATGCCGTTTTTCAGAAATGTATCAATTATATTTTTCTGCTTTTCATTCAGTACAGCAGAATAAACCGGACTGTATTTATTCAGTATTTCTTTATATTCCTTTGTTTCTTCAAGTTCACTTAATGTCATAAAATGGTTTATTTCATTATGCACTTCAGCAAGAAATTTATCAAAATATTCAGTTCTTGAAAGTTCCGAACGCCAGTAAACGATATAATCGCTTACATTTTCGCAAATCTGAAAAAATATACTTCTGCCAAAAGAAAAACACATTTCTATCTGAATAAGTTTTTTGCCGTTCTCTTCAAATTTATATCCCTCAAACATAAAAATTCTCCTGTATACTTATTATTCCAACGGAAAAGAATTAAACCATGCTCTTTCGTCAAACGGTTTCTTTTGCGGAACAGTTGTTTTTTCTTCGGCTATGCCTACAGGCAGAAAACAAACAAGTTCATAATTATCCGGAACATTTAAAATCTTTGCCATTTTGTCACATATTCTGTCATTGTCTGTAATATGTCCCTCATACCAACAACTACTATAACCAAGTTCCGTTATAGCAAGTAGCATATTTTCGATAACAGCAGAATAATCCTGAACCGCAAAACATTTGTCTCTGTAAGCGTTTATTCTTTGAGTAAGGACACATATTATTGCCGGAGCAGTTTCGGCAACATGTGGGTCTATGACGCTAAACAGCTTGTCAAGAATTTCACGGTCATCAACGGCAATAAGACTTGTGGTCTGCTTGTTACAACCGGATGGGGCATTCAAACCACATTCCATAATAGTTATAATGTCTTTTTTCGGTACGCTAACCTGTCTGTATTTTCCACGGTAACTATGCCTTTTGTTTATTGCTTCGATTGTGTTCATTATATTATCTTCCTTTCAGATAATTCTTTAAAAATATTATAAGGTCAAGAAAAGCGTCCGAAAGTATATATCGGACGCTTTTTTTATAATTTAAATTATAATCCTATTTCCATTTCCTGTATTCTGAAAGCGTCCATAACGGTTATGCCGTCGCCGTCTGTATCAGCATTTGCCATACCCTGCGGTGTAAGCTGAAAATCGTCCGGATTGGACAGCACCTGCATTATAAATACTGCGTCTGCTAAAGATACTTCGCTGTCTTCGTTGGCGTCGCCGGAAAGTGTGGGTTCAGGCAGTACGTTTTCTATATCGGTGAGACTATTCAGTCTTATTCCTAAATCAGGTTGAAAAGTTCCTATTACATGACCGGTATCTTCTTTTATTTTCTGTAAAAGCTGAAAATATTCGTCGTCTGTATAACTATCTCTTATAATATGAATTTCAGTATATTCTTTCATATTAGTTTCTTCATATGGTATATTGTTATCTGATAAATATTCTGTAAAAGCAACTAAATCTTCTTCTGATTTCAAGTGGTATACACTAAAGCTCCATAAACCAAGTGAACCGCTGTTCAGAAACAGTTCTCGTTCATCGTCTTCAGATTTAAAAAACCTCCAGTCTTCAACATCGAAGTAATCTGTTACGTCCTGTCTTAAAACATATTTATTACCACCAAGCGTAAAAGAAACAGTATCAACACTAAGGCTGTCAGACTTATAAGTAGACACTGCATTTGAAGTGATTGCAGTCATTGAAACCGCACACGTTGCTACAGTTAAAACAGTAGCTATTATCTTTTTAAAATTTTCTCTCATAAAAACACCTCCTTATTATTCTATCATCATTTCCTGTATTCTGAAAGCGTCCATAACAGTTACTCCGTCGCCGTCTGTATCAGCATTTGCCATGCCTTGCGGTGTAAGCTGAAACTCGTCAGGATTGGACAGCACCTGCATTATAAATACGGCATCTGCTAAAGATACTTCGCCGTCTTCGTTGGCGTCGCCGAGGAGCGTTGGGGCTGGCAGGGTGTTTTCTATATCTGTTACTTCTACACCTACAGAATCCGGTATTTCTATGTCGGCAAAACTCCAGTCTACGTGCTTTCTTATTTCAGTAGCTAATTCCATTGATTCGTCTAAATCCATATTTTCATCATCAAAAGTGATATGTGTAAAGTAAGTACTTTCATCGATAGTATATGGTATAGATTTTTCTGTAAGGTATTCCGCTATTAACTCAATTTTTTCCTCATTTACTCCGCCTTTTTCGGCAGAAAAGCATTTATATATATCTGCACGCCAAAATGGGTCGACACCGCCCTCGTTATAACATAACATAGTACCATAGTACGATTTTTCTTCACCGGTTTCATAGTCTGTATATTTTATTGGTTCTGAAATGAAAACCCTGGTACCCGACCAACCGAGAAAATCCGTTCCTGCCTGCCAGAAATTATACTTTATTTTTCCATGATTTCCAATTGCATTAAAAGAAGTAGTATACTCATTAACTCTACCTTCAGCAACCATAAGTATTGCAGAAGCTGAAATAGTTGTAGCTGATACTGCACACATAGCCACTGCTGAAATGGTAGCTAAAATTTTTTTGTATTTTTTTCTCATAAAAATATCTCCTTATTATTCTATCATCATTTCCTGTATTCTGAAAGCGTCCATAACAGTCACTCCGTCGCCGTCTGTATCAGCATTTGCCATACCCTGCGGTGTAAGCTGAAACTCGTCAGGATTGGACAGCACCTGCATTATAAATACTGCATCTGCTAAAGATACTTCGCCGTCTTCGTTGGCGTCTCCGAGGAGCGTGGGGGCTGGAAGTTCAATTTCTATACTGTCTACTGAAACCGCAACTTCCGGATTTACAAAACCAATAATTGGAAAACCGGTATTTTGGAATATGTCAAGGCATATAGGAAAATATTTATCTTCATCTTCTTCTAAGAGTATAGAAAATGTATCTTCTTCTGTCGAATATAACGAATATTTTATATTTTTGCTGTCTAAAAATTCTGTAATAATATTTGTTTCTTCTTCATTATGGTCTATTAAAAAGGGGTCAGCAAGACCTATATTCCATAAGCAACTTTTATTATATGGCAAGCTTTTTCTATATGCTAATATTCTATGTTCACCCTGAAAGAATTTTTCTTCTGAAATGTAAATCCGAATATCGGAAACAGTAGTATCTCTTTTCATATATTCAGTAGCTGCTTCATTAAGAACGAATTTATCATCTCCAGAATAAATAACTTTTGTATCTATTGGAAAGCTATAATAACAAACTATATCATCTTCAACATAATGCGGAAGAATACCATCAGTATTAGAATAGCCATTAACTAAAACCGCCCTTGCATTAGCAAAAATTGAAGTTGCTGAAACTGCACATACCGCTATAGCAGAAAGAGAAGCTAACAGCTTCTTAAATTTTTTATTCATTAAAATACCCCCTCATTTTTATTATAAACCTATCTGTATTTCCTGTATCCTGAGTGCGTCCATAACGGTTATGCCGTCGCCGTCTGTATCAGCATTTGCCATACCCTGCGGTGTAAGCTGAAAATCGTCAGGATTGGACAGCACCTGCATTATAAATACTGCATCTGCTAAAGATACTTCGCCGTCTTCGTTGGCGTCGCCGAGGAGCGTGGGGGCTGGGAGAGTGTTTTCTGTTTCTCCTATAAATACTGGATTGTCAAGACACGAACCAAAAACTATACGTCCGGTATCTTCCTTTATTTTCTGTAAGAGTTCAAAATCTACACCATAATCTACACTGCCGTAATCAACAAAAATTACACTCTCCGAATATTTTTTATATGATATATTATTATCTGACAGATATGTTTCAAAATCTGTGGTATCTTCGTCTTCACCAAAATCATAATAAAAACCCGCAAGTAATCCGGCATCCCAAAAATCCTTTGTACCATATTGAACATGATAAGACATTAACATTTTAATATATTCTTCACCGGAATTATTTGCCATTTTATCAGAAACATATATTCTTCCTGTACCGTCAAAGTAATCTGCTGATTCTGGCAATAAATGAAATTTAACATCTCCCTCAACCATTCTTGCAGAAAAAGAAACTGTTTTATCTCCTAATTCTTTGTCCGGAAATGTAGCTATTGCACCCACACCCATTGAAACAAGAGAGGTAGCACACATAGCTACCGCCGAAACTGTAGCTAACATTTTTCTAAGTTTTTTATTCATTAAAATAACCCCCTTACTTTGTTTTATGTGGATTATCTCCATAAAGTTTTGCTAATTTTGGTGTGATTTTAGCACCCCAATTTCCAGAAGCTTTATGAATTGCAATTACTGTTTTGTATTCATATAATTCACCATTGACAACTATGCCTTCTTCGATATACACAGGACCTCCGCTGTCACCACTTGCTACATCAGCATCATATTGAAAAGCATCAACAGTTTTACCTATAATATTGCCCTTTGCTTTAAATCTTATTCCCCAATTTTTATTGTCATAACCATCTGGATATTTCTGTGGAAATCCCGAAACAATAACAGAACCGTTTTTATCAGCATAGCTATCAAGTGCAATACCTATATTAAATTTTCCATACGGACTTAAATCTTCATCTACATAAATCATTGCATAATCATATGGGGAAGCATCTCCTCTGGCTGTTTCATAATCTTCGTTTATATGCACATAATGAGGTGATATTGTTTCTATGACTTTATTATTTTCATCTATAACTGATATTTTGAAATCTAAAAATTTATTAATAGTTCGATTATATACACAATGTGCGACAGTAGCAATTTCATGGTCACCAACAATAAAACCACTTCCGCCACAAGGGTCTTTACCATCGTCAAGTCTTACTACAGCAGTATCTGTATCTCTGACCATATCATTAGAAACTGTTTTTGAAGTTTTTGCATTAGACCGACCATCTACTATTAAACTGTACTTATCATATGTGGTGTAATCGCTGTCATTATAATCATGTCTCCAATAATGTACTATCTCCGGTGTTGATAATACAGCGTCAGTCTGAATGTTCTGTGTATAGGAAACTGATAAAGTTGTTATAATCGTCGCCATAAATGTGGCTACACACTTTCTGTATTTAAGAGATTTTATTTTATTCAACGTCATTCACCTCCAATAGTCCAATGCAATGGCACTGTATTTTATATGCATCCATGTAGCTTACAATTCCGTTTCCGTCAACATCACAATACTCCGGATTTGACGGCTCGAAAACACCGTTAAGATACTGTAGCACATACACAGCATCTGCTATATCGACTGTTCCATCACCGTTAGCATCATATTTTAAATGTTGTGGAACTGCTGAAGATGCTAAAGAAACGCATGAAATAACCGCCATAATTCCGGCAACCGCAAAAGACGCTAATCTTTTTTTGAGTTTCATAAAAAACTCCTCCTTTAATAATATTCCATGGAACAGAAAATATGTTCCTGTTATTATCAGTATAGCACAAATGTACGGAAATGTCAATATATTCCAGAAAAATAAACGTAAAAAATGTTAATATGTTTTTGTTTATATTGACTGAATCTGAATAATATGTTATAATTTTCAGTATCAGTTTAAAGAAAAGGAGAATTGTTTTGAAGGATTTTTTAAAGGGAATTTCCCACGGAATACCGATAGCATTAGGGTATTTATCGGTATCATTCGGGTTCGGGATAAAGGCGGTAAGTGCCGGAATTTCTGTATTATGGGCTTCGCTTATATCGGCGACTAATCTTACATCTGCCGGACAGACAGCCGGAGTTGATATAATAGCGGTCGGCGGTACTATAATTGAAATGATACTCGTACAGCTTACAATAAATATAAGATATTCTCTTATGGCAATATCTTTATCGCAGAAACTCGACAGTAAATTCACCATACCACACAGACTTATTGCATCATACGGCATTACAGACGAAATTTTCGGGGTATGTTCCGCACAGAAACAGAAACTCACACCGGCGTATATGTACGGGATTATCTTAATATCAGCGATAGGGTGGGTCATGGGAACGGCTCTCGGAGCTACTGCCGGACAGCTTTTACCGGAAAGTGTTTCCAATGCCTTAGGAATAGTTTTATATGGTATGTTCATAGCGATAATAATTCCGCCTGCTCGCCGACATAAAAGCGTACTGATAGTAGTTATTTTATCCGCTCTGACAAGCATTCTGTTTAAGTACTTATTTACTGCGGTATCATCAGGTTTTGCGGTGATAATAAGTGCAGTTATCGCCTCGGTAGTAGGTGCGATAATATTTCCTATCGGGGAGGAAGAAGAATGAATATTGCTTTATACGTCATTGTAATGGCAGTCGTAACCTATCTGATACGAATGATTCCGTTTGTATTTTTCCGGAAAAAAATAAAATCCCGATTTTTCAGGAGTTTCTTATATTACATACCTTATGCGGTACTCTCTGCGATGACTATTCCGGCAATTTTCTACAGTACCGGAAACATTATAACCGCTATAGCCGGTACTGTTACGGCGTTTGTACTATCTTATTTCAATTTACCGCTTATTTTAGTGGCATTATCTGCAACCGCTATGGCGTACATTACCAGATTGTTTTAATCTGAAAGGAGTTTATTATTATGACAAGAGCAGAATTTTTAGAAAAAGCCAAGAAGAAATATAGAGTCATTGATTATAAATCAGATGGTTCTGAACATGATTTTCTTTTAAGAAATATTAATAAAAACTGTGTTGTTGAGGATATTACTAAAATAGAAAAATTTGTAGACGAATTCTCACGGCTTGGTTTGTTTGAAAAAAGTACAGATAAATATGATAAAGTATATAAGTTTACAGGAATCGGGAAGTTTAAAAGTGAATATTGGGAAGATGTCAAAATATGGGTCATAAAAGTTGCGGATATGATGAATACTTCACATAAAGAAATAAATTTTTTTATGTCAGAAAAAGGTAATTTCTATACTGAAAAGCATGAAAAAATAGCTGATAATATAGATGATTTTCTGGAATATTTCTTAAACGTCCCATGCAATTATCATGAACCGCCTTCTGAAAATACATATCAGATGCTCAGAGAAGCAGGCTGGTATGAAGGAAGGCGTATAGATATCAGCGAACTTATCGCAGATTGCGAAAAAGACGGTGTATTTCTGACAGACAAGCAGAAAGAATTTATATCAGAATTCGGAGATATTCATGTTGGGGAAGTCTCTATAGAAATTGAAAAAGATAATGGTTGTTATGAGCCAGAACATTTTTACGGAGATTTTCCCGCTGATACAGTAAGCGTCGGTTATTATAAAACTGTATTAAGAATATATCTTTCAAGCGATGGAAGATTATTTCATTTTATGGGTAAGCCATTAGGTCTTGATGCTATGGAGGCTTTCCACATTATGCTTAATGACTGGTAATAATTTAACTGAAATCTGAAAGGAGTTTATTATGAAAATAAAAGAATTTAATGATTTTAAAAAAAGTTCGGCATATCATACTTTTCTTATGGCTAAACCATTGGAAAAAGTACTTGAAAAAGCAGAAGCCAAAATGATTGAAAAAAATATAAAATGTGGAGATAAAGTTCTTGAATTTATTAAAACCTATGGAAAATTTTATTCTGAACGTATTGAAAAAATTTCAGGAGATACTATAACATTTAATTGCAGTCCCGTTGATAATTACTGTCCTTTTTGGGAAGAATTTCAGGAAGTAGCAGTTTATATAGGAAGTTTCAGAAATATAAGCTGTGGGGATACATACACAACAAGTGCCATTGAAAGATTCTATATGCTTTCAGACGGAGCTTTTTATAATCAGGACAAGAAAAAAATAGCAGACAATTCAGAAACTTTCTGGGACTATGTTATGACGGTTGAATATGACTACCATGCTCCGATTCTTGAAGGTACATACAGAAGACTTCAGGAAGCTGGTTGGTATGCGGGAAGAAAAATTGATATTTCCGGACTGGTTAAAGAGTGCGAAAAAGACGGTGTTTTCCTTACTGAACCTCAAAAGCGTTTTATTGAGGAATTTGGTGGTTTAGAGGGTTCACGTGAAGATAGTGATTATTGGTTTTATATAGAAGATAAAAAATCAAGTGTATTTTTTAAGGATTTGAATCTTGTTGAACATTTTAATAACAATCCTGTTAATGAAAAAAATAAATATGAAATTCTTAATGAATATGGCGAAGGAACTGTTATTGTTGGAGGAAGCAGTGACTGGTCTGATGATATACTTCTTACAGAAAACGGTCAGATGTTACTTTATGGTACTTATACTTGTATAGGTATAAAACCTTTAGGTAGAACTGTAATGGAAGGTTTTAATGTTCTGCTTGGTGACTGATAATTATTTAAATGAAATATGAAAGGAGTTTATTATTATGACAAGAGAAGAATTTGAAAAATTTAAAGAAAGTCATTTACTTTATGAATTTAATACAGACTTAGACAAATGTTTAAAACGTTGTGAAGAAGCATCAATCAGTAATAACTTCAAAAGACAGTTTAAAAAGGCGGATATGGATAAAATTATTGAGTTCTTCAGGGATTACGGAAGTTTTTATTTCAGACGTATGGAAAAAATTTCATGTGATGTCATAACGTTTTACTGTAGAACTTTAGAATGGTGCGACTACTGGAAAGACCTTAAACAGATTGCTTTTCATATCGGATATTTTGAAAATTCAAGCGGAGATATTGAACGTTTCTATATGTTGGAAGACGGTTCTTTCTATAATTACCACCGGAAAAAAATTGCAGACAATACACCGGATTTTCTTGACTATATAACTACTGTTGAATATGACTATCATGCACCGATTTCAGAAAATACCTATCGCAGATTAAAAGAAGTTGGCTGGTACGAGGGCAGAAAAATTGATATTTCCGGACTGGTTAAGGAGTGCGAAAAAGACGGCGTTTTCCTTACTGAACAACAAAAGCGTTTTATTGAAGAATTTGGCGGTCTGGATAATTTTTTTAAGGATAAGAATAGTAATTATTGGTTTCATATAAGCGATAAAAGAACTTCTAAACGCCGTAAAAAAGATGAACCTGTTTTTTTTATCAATATTTTTCATGATAAAATCAGAGATTTAACCGACGAAGATATTTTAGAAATTGCAGAAAAATACGGTGAAAATACTGTCTGTGTTGGTGGTTATGGTGATTGGGGTGATGAAATTCTGCTTACTGAAAATGGTCTGATGATAATTAATTTTGAGGGGGATATTGAAGAGTACGGACGTACCGCTATGGAGGGTTTTAATAAAATGCTCAGATACCTATAATTTTATCTTCCGGAAATCTGTTGAAATAATACAGTTTTCCGGAAGTTTTTTTGTGCATATCTACAAATTTCCAGTATTAATTTTTCTTATACAACGGGTTATGATTTAAAAAGTCTGTTTTTCAGTGTTCCTTATGAACGGTGATAACGTTCACGACTGAAAGGAGGATTTTTATTTTTGTGAATAATCAATTGTATGATTTCTGCTGTTACTATGTCATGCTCGGCGACGTTACCGAATCAGCAGTAAAAGCCGGTTTCGACAGAAAAAACGCTCTTAAAAATGGTATAAAACTTCTTGAATCTGAAAAATGCAGAAACATTATCTCACGTATCAGAAATGCAGTCGCCGGAAATAATGACGTTTCCACCGGTCTTAAAAGGCTTGCTTTCGGAAACTGTACGGATGCAGTTTATCTTGTATTCGCTGACGAACTCCCACCACCTGACGTAATTTCACGTCTTGACCTTTTCAACGTCTCCGAAATAAAACGCATAAAAGGCGGTGGCGTTGAAATTAAATTTTTCGATAGGCTGAAAGCTCTTGAAAAACTCTTTGAACTGGAAAATACTTTTTCCGACACGAATAAAGCTACCGACTTAATAAAGGCTCTCGCCGATACGTCTACGGACGGTGAGGAGTTTGAAAATTGAAAAATTTTCACGGAAACAGAAACTTGTAGTAAACTGGTGGAAAAATCCTGCTCTCGCCGGTCATGATGCTATTATCTGTGACGGTGCAGTAAGAAGCGGTAAAACTCTTTCCATGTCTCTCGGATTCGTTCTGTGGGCTTCCTGTGAATTTAATGGTAACTCTTTCGCCATATGCGGAAAAACTATAAATTCTGTCCGCCGGAACGTAATAACACCGTTACTGCCGTTACTGAAAAATTACGGTTTTGTCTGTCTCGAAAAGATAAGCAGAAATTATATCGACATCACATTTCTTGGAAAGACTAACCGTTTCTATCTTTTCGGTGGCAGGGATAACAGTTCCGCATCACTCATACAGGGTATGACCCTTGCCGGAATTTTTCTTGACGAAGTTGTACTTATGCCACGCTCTTTTGTGGAGCAGGCTCTTGCAAGATGTTCTGTTGAAAAGTCTAAAATATGGTTTAACTGCAATCCGGATAATCCGTACCACTGGTTTTACAATGAATGGATTAAAAAATCAGTCGAAAAAAACGCTCTTTACGTACACTTCACTATGAATGATAATCCGGCACTTTCGCAGAAACTAAGAAACCGTTACAAGAAACTTTATTCCGGTACTTTCTATGACCGTTTTGTACTCGGTAAGTGGACAGCCTCAAAAGATATTGTATATCCTGTATTCAATCCTGAAAAACACGTCTATAAAGGCAATGTGCAATGTGAACGTTATTTTATATCGTGCGATTACGGCACTGTGAATCCGTCTTCATTTGGTCTATGGGGTTTACATGATGACGTCTGGTACAGATTAAGGGAATATTATTATTCCTCTAAAAAAACAGGCGTTTCCCGTACCGACGAAGAACACTATACCGCCCTTGAAAATCTTGCCGGTGACTTTAATATAAATCGGGTTATCGTTGACCCGTCATCCGCAAGTTTTATTGAGTGTATCCGCAGACACGGCAAATTCAGGGTAGTGAAAGCCAACAACGATGTAATCACTGGTATACGTAATGTAAGTACTTTGCTTAAACAAAATAAGTTAATGTTCCATGAATCATGTACAGATATTATAAGAGAGTTTTCTTTATACCGCTGGAGTGAAAAATCGGTCAGTGATACGCCTGTTAAGGAAAATGACCACGCTATGGACGATATGCGTTATTTTGTAATGAATGTAGCAATCGCTGGAAACAATGACGATATTTTTGCATTGTCCGTAGCAAGATAAAATCTGAATCTATCACCGTTCAGAAATTTTTAAAGGAGGAAAAATGAAATTCTTTAAAAAAAAATCTGTGCCGGAAACTTCGCCGGAAATAGTCACGACACAGAGAAACTCAACATTTGATATGAAATTTCCGGATGTCATAGAGCCTGTCGAAAAGGAACTCTATGACCGTATAAGAAATGTAGTCCCTGTAGTAGATGCCGGTATAATGAAAATTATCCGTCTGACAGGTGGTTTTAAGGTCATATGTTCAGACGAAAATCTACAGTCGGAACTTGATTATTTTCTTGAAAATGTTCCGGTAGGTCTCGGCGGAAAGTCAGTCAATGTATTCGTTGACAATTTCCTTGACAGCATTCTTACTTACGGAAGTGCAGTCGGTGAAATTGTTCCCGACGTAACAGGAAAATCAATAGCAGGTCTGTGGAACGGCGATATTTCAAGAGTACGCATTTCTGCCGGAAATGACCCTTTCAGCCGGAAATATATCGTAATTAATTACGACGATAAGGAAAAGACAGTCACGCACCCTGAAAGAATAATCTATACCGAACTCACCGGCAGACGTCCCATTCTGCGAGGAGTTCCTGCACTTGCTGGTATTCTTATGAGAATCTACGAATGTATAGGTCAGAATTTCGACAGAGCAGGCAATGTCCGCTATGCCGTTACTTACAGACCGTCTAATGAAAATGATTATACATACGCCCGTGAACGTGCTGTACAGATTGCTCGTGAATGGTCAGATGCTATGAAATCTTCTTCATATGGTCAGGTAAAGGATTTTGTTTCAGTCGGCGACGTCGATATAAAAGTAATCGGTGCGGAAAATCAGCTTTTTGATACAAATGTACCGGTACGTCAGCTACTGGAGCAGATTATTTCAAAATTATCAATACCACCGTTTCTTCTTGGTCTTAACTGGAGTTCCACAGAAAGAATGTCTTCACAACAGGCGGATATACTTACTTCTGAACTCGAATACTACAGACGACTTCTTACACCGGTGATATGTCAGGTGGCGGAAGCGTTCATATATTCAACCGGTAACAGTGCTATGTGCCGTGTCGAATGGGATAACATCAACTTACAGGACGAATCCGAACTTGCCGTAGCACGTCTGCATAACGCACAGGCTATGGAAATCGAAAAACGTCTTGAAAATATGGATTAAATTTATTATGGAGGTACATTAATTATGTATAACGATATTAAACTTGAAAAAGGTCTTTACAATCTTAGCGAAAAATCTTTCACAAACGCACTTGAAGAACTTGACCCGACTTCTGCTTACTGTGGTACGCCTATGGAAAAGTTAGACGCTTTCGAGAGACAGTTAAAGCGTTTCAATATAAGAGTAGCCGGACAAGGTTGTGACCGTGTTGAAAAATTCTTTTCTTCTACCGAAACTGCTGTACTTTTTCCGGAATTTGTCACACGCTGTATCAGAAAAGGTTTTGAGGAAACTATACTTTCTTCTGTATGTGCCACACAGACAGTTTGCGGAAGTTCACAGTATCTCGGTTGTGTAATGGACGATTCCGCAGAATATACGACCTCTGCACAAAGTAACGCTCTTCCGGCTACCGTTGTAAAGGAAAGTTCCTCTGCTATAAAACTTTCAAAGTACGGCAGACTTATTAATGCCTCATATGAGGCTGTACGTCAGCAGAGACTTGATGTTTTCGGCGTAATGCTTAGAAGTATCGGCGTTAAACTCGCTGTAGCAGTAGTAAAAGATGCAGTTTCCGTACTCGAAACAGGTGCGGAAGTCATAACAGTTCCGGCACTTACATATAGTTCACTGGCGAAACTTTACGGCAGTTTCGACTGTTTCAACATGAACGCCGTCATCACTTCACCAGAAATTGCTTCCGAAATAGTCGCTATGGAACAGCTGTCCGATACATCAGTAGATACAGACGGTAAACTTATACTTCCGTTCGGTGCGGAATTAGTCAAGACCGTTGCAGTAGGTGACAATACACTCATAGGCATTGACAGAAATTTTGCCCTTGAATTTATTACAAGCTCAAATCTCGTAATGGAAACTGACAAACTCATTGACAGACAGCTTGACCAGATAACAGTATCAATTACTTGCGGTTTCAGAAAAATAACTCCCGATGCTGTAAAGATTCTTAAAGTCGCTGAATAAATAATTATATCAGGGGAATGTATATGAATTTATACGTTCCCTTGAATTTCATGAAAGGAAGTTTTTTTATGGATAAATCTGTTCTTGAAAAAATTAACAGTTTCACTCGCAGACCGTTCACGGAAGAAGAAGTATATACATTTCCGGTAATCCTGTGCGATAACGATATTGACCGTGATTTTGAACGCTTTTCGGATTCCGCACTTGAAACGCTTGCGGAAAGTTTTATCGGCAAAACCGGTATATCTGACCACAACCCTACAGTCACAAATCAGAACGCACGCATATTTGATACGGAAATAATTACGGATAACACACGGCTTACAAAAAACGGTGAACCTTATAAATATCTGAAAGCTAATGCATATATGATACGTACCGGCGAAAATGCCGATATGATTGCGGAAATCGAAGGCGGTATCAAAAAAGAAGTAAGTATTTCATGCAGTGCGTCAAGAAGAAAGTGTTCGATATGCGGTACTGATAAAGCTGTAAGCGGTTGCGTACACGTAAAGGGAAAATTTTACAATAACAAGATGTGTCACGTAATTCTCGACAATATAACCGATTCTTATGAATGGAGTTTTGTTGCCGTACCTGCTCAGATTAACGCCGGTGTTACGAAACGTTCAGCGAATTACGGAAATATTTCCACATATTCCGACGTTGATATTAAAAATGCTGATGACGAAATCCGTCGTGATATACGTCGGCTTGCATTTTTCAGCGGTGGAAAATCTGCTGTAGAAAATGCTATGATTTCCGCAGAATGTATGAATACAGGTCAGCTTATAGAGTTAAAGAAATCGTTTGAAAGATGTTCTTATTCCGGAAAAACTGAAGTACAGCTTATTCCGGATAACAAGGACGATTTTTCAACAGACGAATTTTCAATGAAATAAGAGGTAGTTTTATGAATATAGAATCAATAAAAACGCTTTTTGAACTTTTTTCCGGCGAAGAGGCTTCCGAAAAATATATGCCACTCATAACGCTTTCGGTCATAGAGGTGGAAAAGATGTTACTTCCGGAAGCTGACCCTTCGGACATAAGACTTGATTTTTTATGTGCATCTTTTGCGAATCATAAATTACAACAGGTAAATTCCGCCCGTGAACGTTCAGAATATACTTCCGCCGGAAAATTACTTACAACCTCAAAGAATACCACCCTGAAATTCGCTGAAAACCTGTTGCATGACCACATGAATTTATGTGCGGAACTAATCAAGGAAAAAACTTTCGTATTTATGGGCTTTTCTGATGTTAAGGAGGAATAATCCATGATAAAAATTATAAACGAAATTATTGAAAAACTTTCGGCAAGCGGTCTGAAAGAGGTCTACAGTGCATATGACGCCGTACCGGTAGAAAGAAAAAGCAGAAGTTTCTATACAATAATCGGACTTGATTCATTTGAATCTCAACAGCCTGTATACTCTCCGGAAACAGTTTTCATACCTTACAAGGCGGAAATATTTATCAACGTCACCGCACCCGAAAGTTATTCAATGAAGAAATTATACGAATATTTTTCCGGAAACATAAAGCCGGTAATTATGGAAAATACCGGCATTGACTTTTATATAAAAAAGGTTTCCATGAAACACGATACGCAGATAAGTCGACTGGTTCTGACTGCTAAAATTTCCGTGACCGGTATAGAAAATTACGAAAGGAACACCTAAACATGAACTGTATAAATAAAAAAGAATCCGTTCCGGTAAATATAGGCGATTTTACAGTATACTGCGAAAAATTCAAGTCTTCCGGTGTGAAGAATTTTTCCGAACAGAATACAGTATCGGGAAATGAAATAATCACCAATTCCGGAAAAAAAGCAGTCAGAATCACATTCAGCGGACGTATATGTAATAAAAATCCGCTTGAATTTCTTGTTAAAATAAATCAGATGATGTATAGTACGGAAAGTTTCAGTATCGAATATAAAGAAACAGTTTTCGGAAAATGTCATTTACAGTCATTTATAGTCAACGACGAAAACAACGGATATATTTCAGCGACTGTAACACTGATAGCCACGGAAATTTCATTGAAAGGCGTTGAAACTTCATGAATGTGGATATAATTCTGAAAAATACGGACAATTCAGAAATGATTTATGATAAAATATTGTCGTTCAATTTTCATAAGGATTCCTACCAGTCCTATACGAGTTTAGGGGCAAAATTTTCCGGAAATCTTTCAGTACCGGAAAATGTTTCGGAAATTATTTTCAGAATTGACGACAAAACAGTACATCACGGACTTGCCGATAACATTTCCGTTGAATTTTCCGGCGGAAATTCTGTTATTTCCGTATCGTCAAGAAGTTTCACGTCATTACTTATACAGAATCAGATTGAAACCGGTCTTAAATCAGATATTTCAATAAATTCCCTCATGAACAGTTACTATAATCTGCCATACGTCACACACGAGGACAGTTCTCAAAAAAGTTATATTTTCGTAAAAAGCAACTCTAATATGTGGGACGGTATTGTAAATCTTTCGTATAAAATTCATGGAACATATCCGTATATCCGTGATACAAACTATATACGCATGACCCCTGTTGAAAATCCGTCTGTATTTGAGTACAATGACAATGACATCATTTCAAGAGGTATTTCCACAACAGGACGCAAACTTACAAGTCACTTTCATATGTCCGATTTAAACGGTGACTTCGGAGAATATGAATTTTCCGACAATGATATAATTTCACATAACATCATAAGACACCGTTTCTTTGAACTCGACAGACAGTTTCTGTATAATCCGAAACAGGCTCTCGAATACCGTTCCGCATACTCGTCGAGAGGCAGAAAGAAATTTTTCTGTACATACAGCGGTTATAACGGTGAAGATTTATCGGATATTATAACTTTCGGAGACGTCGTAAAAAAACGTATAAATTCCGTTACAGTAACCGGTAACAGTTCCGGAATTATTACGGAAACAGCGGTCTATAACGATAAATTTTTCACGTGAATATTTTTCCTGACATATAATATAACCGACACATTTAAAATATAGTCAGGAGATTTATATGAAAAATATTGTCGGAATGGATAACCTTAAAGAAAATCAGACCGGACAGGTAGAAAAAATTCTGCTTGACGGCAAAATACGTAACCGTCTGAACGATTTGGGACTTATTAAGGGAACGTATATAGAATGTCTGTACAGGAATAAAGGTATTTCGGCGTACATGATAAGAGGTACTGTAATTGCAATCCGTACGGAAGATACATCACAGATAAAAATTATAATTCCTGAAAGCTGATACATGAAAAATGTATCGGCTTTTTTCTTGACTTTTTCTGATATACGTGATATAATAAAATCAATTACACGAAAGGAATACATAAAATGATACTCTGTATTGTAACATCTCCATGCAAGGCGTGACGGACTGCATGGAGTTATAAAAAAAATCCGTCGTACCTTGCATTACCGGATTATAATTAATAAATTCAAGGAGCAGGGTATTTATGAAAAATATTTTTCATGATTTGAAATCATTTCTTATTTTATGGATTACGCAATCATTTTCCGCCCTCGGCAGTGCCATGACTAATTTTGCACTCGTGATATGGATATATCAGAAAAGCGGTTCAGCACTTACTACCGCTATGCTTGCGGTATGTTCGTATGCACCGTATGTTATTATGAGTATCTTTGCCGGAGCGGTAAGCGATAAATGGAATAAAAAAACAATAATGCTTGTCTGTGACAGTTTCGCCGGAATATGTACTGTTATAATAATGATACTGCTGAAAAATGACTGTCTTCAGGTATGGCACTTGTATATTATAAACTCTCTTAATGGTCTTATGAATACCGTACAGCAACCGGCATCAGATGTTGCGTTGACACTTCTTGTATCTGAAAAGTACTATCAGAAAACAAGCGGATTACGTTCTTTATCAAATTCCCTTGTGAATGTTTTAACACCGGTTTTTGCGTCTGCAATAATGGCATTTGCCGGAATAGAAGCTGTAATTATTTCTGACCTCGTAACTTTTTCGATAGCATTTGTAGTACTTTTGTTTTTTATAGAAATTCCCGAAATAAAAAAAGAAAGTACAAAAACAGAAAGTATTTCACAGTCTGTAAGAAACGGATTTTTATGGCTGAACAGGAATAAAGGTATTCTGTGGCTTATGCTTTTTCTTTCGGCGATAAATTTTATTGCATCAATTTACGAATCCGCACTACCTGTAATGATTCTTTCAAAATCCAGCGAAAAAGTATTAGGAGCGGTAAATAGTTGTGTAGGAATCGCTACACTTATCGGGAGTATTATTGTTACGTTCATGCCCGAACCGGAAAACAGAGTAAAATTAATATGTAATTGTCTGTTTATTTCAATGAGTACGGAAAATTTCATGCTGGCACTGGGTGAAAGTCCTGTAATATGGTGTATCGGAGCATTTTGTGGTTGGGTATGCATACCGCTCATGAACGCCAATATGGATGTTATTTTCCGTACACATATCCCGACAGATATTCAGGGCAGAATATATTCATTACGAAATACACTCCAGTTTTTTACCATACCATTGGGATATTTTACAGGCGGATTTCTGCTTGACAATGTTTTTGAACCGTTTGTATCAGGTTTTGCCGGTACTGAAAAGGGTGATGGAGCGTCTTTGCTTTTCTTTGTAATAGGAATTGTCGGTGTAGTGATTTGTTTTGTTTTCAGTCGCAACAGGCATATTCATAAAATTAAATAATAAAAAATTTCTGTTGACAATGTAATGGCTTTTATGTATAATTATTACTGATAAATTAGAATTTAGAGGTGAATCATAATGGCAACATATACAATGAAATTTATGTATGATTGGGGTAGTGGTGTTTGCTTATGGAGTACAAATCAAGCGTCTAAAGCAAAGTTTAATAATTATCCGATTTTTACCTCACAATTGCCAGTTTCTAATGATTTAAAAGAAAAACTGGAACATTTAATCGAGTGGCATGATGAGGCACTCAATTGGGAAGAACCAAACAGTGATTTGCTGTGGAATGAAAAGCAGATAGACGAATTTTTAAATGTTTCCAAAAAAACTTTTTTTCGTCTTTGTGAGGAATTAGGCTCTGATTATGAGATAGAGTTTATAGAAGGAATGTAAATTATGATTTATGCAAGTAATTGAATATTAAAAAATTGTGGGAGTAGTGATTTGTTTTGTTTTCAGTCAAAACAGACATATTCATAAAATCAAATAATAAAAAATTTATATTTACAATGTAACGGATTTTATTTATAATTATTGCTAAGATAAATTGGAATTTAGAAAGGACAAATGATAAAGATATGAAATTAATAAAAACAAAGAAAGCAAAAATAGCTTTGCTGATTATAATAATTATCTTGCTTTGCCCTTTTCATTTCTCTTACTCTAAAACAGATGATACATTTAGATATTTGTCAATTCTTTTTTCATACGAACGATTGCTGTCAGGCACTAAACAACCACATACTGTTAATGAAAACATTGCCGTTGTAAATTACAGTATTGAAACAAAAGTGAAAATTTTATTTTTAACAGTATATGACAATTCTGTAAATTATGAAGCTTGGATTCCTGTCAATTAGTCAGCTGAATTTTGATTTATGAAAGTAATTGAATATTAAAAAATTGTGGGAGTAGTGATTTGTTTTTTGTTCAGTCGTAACAGACATATCCGTAAAATGAAATGAAATCGAAGGAGCATAAATATGTATAATAAAATGCACCATTATTTATCCCTTTTATGTATGAGAAGTAAACGTAATTTCTTATATGGTCTTAAACTGTTTTCAGAAGGAATTGGTTTACAGCATGGTGAAATAATGATTGAATTTCCTGATAATCCTGACAGAGAGGATTGCTATAAGAAAAAATATTCTGACTGTGTTGGTTTCTACAATGACTATGACCCACCGGATTTGTTTGTACCAATGCAGGAGTTTTTAAACTATCTGAAAAAAACATCTGAAACATATCTTGCAGACAAGGATTCAACTTATAAAGAGCAGGCAAATTTATATCTAAGAAAAATTTATAAAAGATATTCCGATTATATTCATAGAAGTAATTGAATGTTAAAAATAATCCCCGAAGCAGTTATCAATAATTGTTTCGGGGATTGAACTTTTTTATTATTTTCGGTAAGAGCCTTTGCTTGACATTTAATGCTATATAGTATATAATATATTAAACTTATTTTTTCCGGAGGTGAAAAATACATGGAAAATGCCCCCGACGGCAGTATTCCCGATAATTAAATATGCTCCGTTAAATAAAATCGGTAATCTATTTTTAAATTTTTATAACGGAGGTTTTTAATTATGTCATGGCAGATAATTCTGCAAATTTTATTTATTATTATATGTGCGGTCATCACGATTGCCGAAACGTCACTTATTTCCCTGAACGATTCAAGACTTGAAAAACTCGCTGAAAACGGTAGTAAAAAGGCACAGAGACTTAAAAAACTCGCTGATAGTCCCGATTATTTTCTACAGTCCTCACAGACAGCCGTAAAATTTTCCGAATTTGTTTCCGTCGGAATAGCTGTTCTGAATTTTTCCGGAAAATTTACAGAAATCCTTGAAAAAAAAATACCGGAAAATATTGCCGGATTCGTTTCAGTGACTGTCATTTTACTGGTAACAACTTTTCTTATGACGACTTTCGGGGAATTTATTCCTAAACGTCTTTCGGCGAATAATCCCGAAAAATCTGCACTTAGATTTTCCGGATTACTTACAATTGTTTCTGTAGTTTTCAGACCATTTGTTTCGTTAATGAATATTCTTTCATGTAGTATACTGAAAATTATCGGAGTGAATCCCGAAAAAATTGCCGAAACTATTACGGAAGAGGAAATCTTAATGATGTCAGATGCCGGTGCGGAAACCGGTGCTATCGACGAGGACGAAAATCGTATTATCAAGAATATTTTCGCTTTCGACGATATGACCGCCGGTCAGATTTGTACGCACAGGACGGAAGTTTCTGTCTTATGGGCTGACGACAGTATAGAAATATGGGAAGAAATCATTCACCGGACAAGGCATTCCGTATTTCCGGTATGTAGCGAAAGTATCGACAATGTTATAGGCGTTCTGGACGCTAAGGACTATTTCCGTACTGACAAAAAAAATCACGAAAACATTATGATAAACGCCGTCCGTGTGCCGTATTTTGTACACGAAAATATGAAAGCTGATAAACTTTTCGCACACATGAAGAAAAACAAGGATAATCATTTTGCGGTGGTAGTCGACGAATACGGCGGTATGAGCGGTATTATTACTATTACTGACCTCGTTGAAAAACTCGTCGGCGAATTTGATGACGACGAAGTAGAAACTTTTGAAAAAATCATGAAGACCGGTCTGAATACGTGGACTGTTCAGGGAAATGCAACCGTCGGCGAAGTATGCGATACTCTCGGAATAACTCTCGACAGCGACAGAAATGAAACTTTCGGCGGATACGTAATAGCTGAATTAGGAAATATCCCGAAAAACAGCGAAAAAATTTCCGTTGATTCCGAAGGGCTTCATATTGAAATCCTTGAAATAAAACATCACAGAATTGAACTTTGTCGTGTGACAAGATTCGAGGAAACAGAAACTATCACAGAAGATTCAGAATAATTATTGTACAATATTTTCCTAAAATCATTGACATTTCTGTACGTTTATGCTATACTGAAAACATCATAAAAAATATTAATTTTTAACAAGGAGGTATTTTAATGAGAAAAATTTTCAGAAAAATTTCAGCTACTGTCTCGGCAGTAGTCATGTGTGCATTGACTATAGTTAATTTCAGTGTGTATGCAGTCGAAACCGGCTCACCGCTTGACCGTATAATAAAATCTTATGAAGAACCATATGTTACGTATGAAATATATGATTTCCCACGTTCACAGGAAATTTTTATCGCACAGGAAAATGAATATCATTTACTGCACCAATATGTAAATCTGTATGTAGATATAAAAGACGGTCAGCCAGTACCGGAAATTCCTGTTGAAAACGTTCATATAAATGAAACGCTGGCAGGTTATACAGTCATGTATAACAATTATGCAGACGAAAATAAAATCATAGGATTTCTTTCGGAATGTGAAGATGTTTTATCCGTCGATAAAGTATATACCGTCCATGGAGACCCCGACGGTATTATGCTTGGTGGTGCGTGGGTAAAATACAGCGAAGAAAATAAGGATACACTTTCGGAATATCAATTAATTGATACTGCCGACGACAAGAAATATATATTTTTCAAATCACAGGCGGAACGCTTTGAATTTATGAAAAAAATGCACGATAACAATATAGAATATGAATTACAAATCGTTTCCACTACGGAAGAACCTCCTGTTATTGCCGAAGAAAAAATAAATCTTTATACGTCGCCGGATAATATCGGCTCTCTTCAACCTACTCTTCTCGGAGATGCCAATGAAGACGGTGAATTATCTTTATCAGACGCCGTATTAATAATGCAGTCGCTTTCAAATCCTGATACATTTCAGCTTACCCCACAAGGTAAAGCAAATGCGGATATATACGGTGACGGCGACGGTGTAACCGCTATGGACGCTTTACAGATACAGAAAATTATGATAGGACTTGCATAAAATGAATAATTATATTATACGTCCCATAAAAAATGACGAATACAAAATACTTGACAGATTTCTTTATGAAGCGATTTTCATTCCGCAAGGTATGGAAAAACCTCCGTTTTCCATTATCGAAAAACCGGAATTACAGGTATATATTGAAAATTTCGGCAGAAAAGATGATTATTGTCTTGTCGCCGAAACCGAAAATAAAATAATAGGTGCGGTATGGGTGCGTATAATGGACGATTACGGACATATTGATAATAATACACCGTCACTTGCAATATCACTTTACAGCGATTTCAGAGGTCAGGGAACAGGAACAGCTTTACTTGAAAATATGTTGTTACTGCTGAAATCTGAAAACTATGAAAAAGTTTCGTTATCCGTACAGAAAGAAAATTACGCCTGCAGAATGTATCTTAAAGCCGGTTTTGAAGTCGTCAGCGAAAATGACGAGGAATACATTATGGTATGTAACTTACAGAAATAAATCAGTTATTTTCAAACATTTTCTTGTAATTCGTACCCCATAATTCGAGAGAGTCAAGAATAGGTTTCATAGAAAAGCCCAGTTCCGTAAGAGAGTATTCAACTCTTGGCGGTACTTCGGCAAATACAGCACGGTTAATAATACCGTCGGATTCCATAGCCCGTAAGTTATCGGTCAGGACTTTCTGCGAAATGCCAGTCAGTGAACGCTGTAACTCGTTGAATCTCCACGGACGAATCAATAAATTTCTTATAATCATAATTTTCCACTTGCTCCCGATTAGTGAAAGAGTAGTCTCTACTGGACAGGCTGGTAATACTTTTGTTTTAGTCATGGTTTTCACCTCTATTTATAATTAATACCGTATTCATATTGGAGATGTTTTACGGCAATTTCTCTGCTTTTTTCAAAAAGAATCTCATAATAATTTTTTGTATGTATGAGACTGTCTTTTAATTCTTTATACTCCTGAATGGCAGGTGAAAGGTCAGTTAGTTCACAGAGTTCACCGTCAATGAAGTATAATTCGTAAGCCCTGTCAAAAAACAGAAAATTTTCAAAAAAATCAGCTCCGCAATATTTTTCACTGTCATTTATCGCAATGATAGCACTTCCGGTATAATTCATTTTCATTTTCGGAGATACTTTAAAATTGATGTTTATACTGGAATCTGTTATTTCCGTATAATCTTCAACTGTTTTCTTTCCGTATAAAAAATTATCTTCAATAAAGTATTCAGCGGTATAACCTCTGTAACAGCACGTCATAGCGGAAAAATTTTTCAGTCCGAAATCCGCCGAATTAATAATATCTTTATCTTTTTCGCAGTCAATGAGTACGAATTTTTCATTTTTGTACCACATATAGTCACAACATTGCTTTGTCATATAAAAAAAACCTCCGTTACATTAAAATATGATGTTACATAAAATTATAATGTATTATCCGGAAAATGTCAACAGTTTTTTTGTTCATAATTTGTTTACAATTTAATTTGTCCCGAAAATACACAATAGTCACCATAAAGTAACTATGTTACCTGAAAGTGCGTACTTGTAAAATTTTGAAATCCGTGATATTATATAACTACAGAAAAACTTTAAAAGGAGTAAATAACAATGGCTAACTACACAAAAATCAGCGTTGCAGACGACGCAAGAACAGAACTTCATGACGCACTTAATCTCACTGGTGCAGAGGTAAGTATCAATGCACTTCCGGCAGGCGTAGGCGTACCGTTTTTCCACGCACACAAGCAGAACGAGGAAATATATGCAATCCTCGAAGGCAACGGAAAAGCAGTCATAGACGGCGAAGAAATCGCACTCACGGCAGGCGACTGGTTAAGAGTTGCACCCTCCGCAATGAGACAGTTTTCAGCGTCTGCCGACAGCGGTATAAAGTATATCTGCATACAGGTGAAAGCAGATTCCCTTGAAAGCTATACAGCCGACGATGCAATAATGGGCTGATTCTAAAACCGTAAAACAAAGGGCGTACTTTTTATAGTACGTCCTTTTTGTTGTGGAAAATTATTTGTTTACCGCCTTTACATTAGTACGTCCGAGAATGTAATCAGTAGAAACACCATAAAAGTCCGCCAATGTGATAAGATGTTCAACCGGAATTGTCTGAAAACCACGCTCATAACGTGAATAAACAGTCTGTTTTGTATTAAGGATTTCCGCAATTTGTGTCTGACTCATGTCCATGTCTTCACGCAAATCCCTAAGCCGTTGAAAATACATAAAATATCACCTTTACTTGTAGAATATACAGATTTTTCAGAAAAAATCAACTGATATATTGACTTTAGCACATTTTTATGATATAATGTCCATATTAGTACTTTTTAGTACTAAAAAATATCCATAAAAAATTTCTCAGTTATATAAATTCTGAACATCTGATATGATATACTATATTTGTAAGGAAAAGGAGGGCGATAAATAATAAAAAACTTTAATTCAAATATAAGGAGGTGAATAATATGGAAGATAGATAGAAGAAGTTTTTTATTTTGCGTAATTAAAAATATATGTTTTATAAATAAATAAGAAAAGAGGTTAAAATATATGTACTCGGATGATTTTATACTCTATTTGATAGGTTCGCTTATAGGTGGCGTTATATGGGGATTGATAGCACAAAAAATATACAATAACAAAGGATATGACGACTACAGCGGATTCTGGTGGGGTTTCTGGCTGTCAATTATAGGGCTTATTGTTGTGGCGTGCAAACCGGAAAATTACATAAGCAATTATAATATCTACAATGGTTCTTCAGTGTATGCACAAGAAGAGGAAAAAAAGAGACTTCTTGCGGACGATAACTGGAAATGCAACAATTGCGGTCAGGTCAATCCAAGATATCTGACTACCTGCACATGCGGAACTTCAAAATCAAATAATGAGCCTGTTTCAAGACCAATAGTCAGACCTGAAAATACATTAAAAAAAACTTCCATGACGGCAGATGAACTTCTGAAATTAAAACAGCTTCTTGATGCCGGTGTACTTACGCAGGAAGAATTTGATAAAATGAAAAAACAGCTATTAGGATTATAATCATAGTGTAAATAGGCGGACTTAAAAACCTGTCTTTTTATAAATACTTATGGGAGGGTAAAAATAAGACTGTATATTCACAAGTGCCGATATGGAGGGTAATTAATGAATTATTATGAATGGTTTACAAAAGCAAAAAAATCCATTGACTCATTAAATTGTGGTGGTACATTCACATTGTCAAAATTATTATGTTCTTCAGGATGGGAAACACTTGAAGCAGGCGACAAAATAAAATTCGGAAAGCGATTTAAAGAAGATGTATTAAATAACAAAATTCCTGAGGTAATACTTATATCCAAAAGTGGTATTGTATCAAAATACAGAAAAATAAACTCCTAAATCAAAAGGGCGGATTCTTCGGAATCCGCCTGTTATTTTTGCATAAAAAAAGACTGTCCCGTCGTGAAACGAAACAGTCTTTTATTTTATTTACGATACGGAATTAACCCATAATAACTTCAACTTCGTGAACGCCATCAGCGAGTGCAGGAATAACATTTCCGTCTACTGCATTGCCGTCTACTGTCATGGACTTTACACCCTTGCATACGTGGTCAGGATTCTTTACAGTTATATTGTACTCTGCACCACGGAACTTTCTTGTAGCTGTAAAGCCGTCCCACTCGTGTGGTATGGACGGGTCAACTTTAAGACCATTCCAGTCAGCAGAAAGACCAAGTATATACTGCGATATAGCAACCATATTCCAAGCAGCAGTACCGGTCAGCCATGAGTTTTTACCCTCACCGAATCTGCTTGCGTCCTTACCGGCTATCATCTGACCATATACATAAGGTTCAGTTTTGTGGAGGTCTGAAATTTCCTCATTGAATGCAGGGGCAATCTTTGAGTAGTATTCAAATGCCTTGTCACCACGTCCGGCATAAGCCTCGGCACAGATAATCCATGCATTGTTATGTGTGAAGATACCGGCATTTTCCTTGTAACCGCCTGGGTATGTGGAAATTTCGCCGTACTGGATATAGTACTTTGTGAATGCAGGATTATTAAGTACAAGACCATACTTTGTATTGAGATACTTGTCAATGGAATCAAGTGTCTTGATGTCTGCACCCTCTTCCTTACCGATTTCAGACATAACAGCAAATCCCTGCGGTTCAATGAAGATTTTACCCTCTTCGCATTCCTTTGAACCCATTTTGTTACCCTCTGAATCGTAAGCACGTATGAACCAGTCGCCGTCGAAAGCAGATTCCATAACGCTCTTCTTCATCTTGTCGATTTCTGCCTGAGCCTGTTCAGCTTCTTCGTCCTTGCCGAGATGTTTCAGAATAGCAACGTAGTTAGGACCGGCATATGTAAAGAGTGTAGCAACCATTACTGATTCTGCAACCTTTGAATATCCACCTTCTTCGGCGAACTTCGGATTAGTGTATGTCTGGAAACTCTCACCAGGTGTATCGGAATAGCATGAAAGGTTGATACAGTCATTCCAGTCGGCACGCATTGCGAGTGGGAGGTTATGTGGACCAAGATTATTTATAATCTTATAGAACGATACTTTGATGTGGTCAAGCATTGGTTTAGCTTTTGATTCGTCATTGTCGTAAGGTACTAACTCGTCGAGGATTGACCAGTCACCAGTTTCCTTTATGTATGCGGAAACTGAAAGAATCATCCATAACGGGTCATCGGAGAAGTCACCGCCGATATCGGAGTTACCTTTCTTAGTAAGTGGCTGATACTGGTGATAACAACCACCATCTTCAAGCTGTGTAGAAGCAATATCAATAATACGCTGTCTTGCTCTGTCGGGAATCTGGTGTACAAAACCGAGTATATCCTGATTGGAATCACGGAAGCCCATACCTCTGCCGATACCGCTTTCAAAGTATGATGCGGAACGTGAGAGGTTAAATGTAACCATACACTGATACTGATTCCATATATTAACCATTCTGTCGACTTTGTCATTAGGTGTATTTACGTTTATGATTCCAAGGAGCTTATCCCATGTAGCCTTGAGTTCAGCGAGACCAGTAGCAACCTTTTCAGGTGTGTTGTACTGTTCAATCATAGCGAGGGCTTTTTCCTTGTTGATTGTAACGCCGTCTGCTTCAAACTTCTTATCTACAGGCATTTCAACGTAACCGAGTACGAAAATAAGGGTTTTTGTCTCATTCGGGGCAAGAGTTATTTTCTTATAGTGTGATGCAACAGGTGACCAACCGTCAGCGAAAGAGTTATTAGCAACTCCGGCAACTACAGCCTGCGGATTATTGAAACCGTTATAGAGACCTATAAAGGAATCCCTGTCGGTGTCGTAACCGTCTATGTCGTCGTTGACTGTGTAGAATGCAAAATGGTCACGTCTGTCACGGTATTCTGTCTTGTGGTAGATAGTAGAGCCTACAACTTCAACACGTCCTGTAGAGAAGTTACGCTGGAAGTTTGTACAGTCGTCCTGAGCGTCCCACAGACACCATTCAGCGAATGAGAAGAATGAAAATGTTTTTTCTTCTGTACCCTCGTTAGTAAGTACAACCTGCTGAACTTCTCCTGCATAATTCTGCGGTACGAAGAAAGTTACTTCAGCTTTGAGGTTGTTTTTCTTACCGGTTATGATTGTATAGCCCATACCGTGACGGCACTCGTAAGAATCGAGTTCCGTTTTTACCGGTGACCAGCCCGGATTCCAGATTGTGCCGTTTTCGTTGATATAGAAGTAACGTCCGCCCATGTCGATAGGCACGTTGTTATAGCGGTAACGAGTTATTCTTCTGAGACGTGCATCTTTATAGAAAGAATAGCCACCGGCTGTGTTTGAGATGAGTGAAAAGAAATCCTGTGTACCGAGGTAGTTAATCCACGGATAAGGTGTCTTAGGGGTATTGATGACATATTCCTTGTTAGCGTCATCAAAAAAACCGAACTTCTGCATAATTTTACTCCTTTTTATTTCATTGTGAACGATATTTCAGTTCCTGAAAAAGCGATTGTACACCGCATTTTCTAACATTATATCACACTTTTCATTTTATTACAATAGTTTATTGAAAAATTCCTATGTATTATTTTTCGACTTATTTTTGTGCAATTTCAACAAAAAGCGATACAATAGTTAATATTTTAATGCTTATTATCTGCCGATAAATTTCAGTAAATCAGGGTCATTGTTTTTTGCGTATTCCAGTATCTTTTCAAAATGCATATCAACAAATGCCTTGAAAAACTCCGAATCATAAGCATTTGCCATAAATAAGGCTATAGGGTATCTGTATTGCGGTATTTCCAAATCATCAAACAGAATTTCTTTTCTTTCGTGACCTGCTCCGATAAACTTAAATAAACTTTCAGTTCTTTCAGTGAATTTCACTTTGTCTTTTATCATTTCACTTTTATTAATTTGAATATTTACAGAAAAATCATCATGTTTAAGGCATATATTGAAATCATTTTCCGTCACAAATGCACTGTCACCTATTTTCAGACCGTCGGGAATTACAAACTCTTTAATCTGTGCGAAACCCCAGAAAATGTATCCTTTTATTTCCTTTATGCCCTCAAGGTTTACGGATTCTTCAATATTATCTTCGTCTGCTGCTTGAATAACTATACCGTTTACGGCAACAAAATTTTTTTCAGTAGCTGTTTTATTTTCAAGCCATTCTGTACATGCAAATGCACTACCACCTATTTCAGTTACACTCTCCGGAATTACTATTTTTTCAAGATTATAGCAGTCACAAAAAGCCAAGTCACCTATTGTAGTTACACCCTCTGGAATTACTATTTCTTCGAGATTTTGACAACCATAAAAAGCACAGTTACCGATAGATGTTACATTTCCTGTAATTATAACTGATTTTATATTACGATTATCTTCAAATGCTTCTTCACCTATTGCCGTTACATCTGACGGTATAATAACATCAGGTTCATTGCCAGTATACTTTACAAGTACGCCGTCTTTTATTTCAAAACCCATTAAATATTTCCTCCTCAACGGCTGAAAAATCTTTGATGTGTCTTGTATGTACAATTCGGCTTTATTTCAAGATAGCCGGTCATATCTGCCGGAAGTGTAAGGTTAGGTGCGTCAATCATAGCTGTCATCGGTTCGGGGCAGAAATAGTGATTGAATCCCCTGTCGTTCCATATAATCCAGAACTTATACTCGTCAGATACTTCATAGCATAATTTCTTACCGCTTGCGACGTCCTCCGCTATTACGCCGTGGAACTGCTGACCGTCAAGAGTAGTACACTCACCGAAATACATATCATTGTCGACTACCTGAAGAACCGGACATTTTGTACCGTTTTTGTATTCGAGGTCATAAGCCTCAGGGGAGCGGAGTACCTCTGTAGGCAGACAGCGTTCATTAAGTTCGCATTTCTTGCCAACCGGTACAGTAAGTCTTATATCGCTTTCCTTAGCACCGTCAACGAATGGTGCGTTTATAGTCGTATGAGATGCAAGCGACATAGGAAGTACGACGTCGGAATTATTTGTAAACTTAATGTTCTGTTCGAGACCGTTTGCGGACAGTGTGAAAGTATATTCCGCTGTGAACTTCACCGGCATATACTGGAAAAACTCGTCTCTTTCGTCGTAAACGTAACGTGTCACGAGCCATGCACAGTTAGCATCTGAATTATATTCTACTATTTCATGTTCACGCTTATGTAAGAATCCGTGGATATGATTGTTATAGGGTGCTTTTTCGTTTACCGGAAGATGATATACAGCGTCGGAAGTTTTCAGTACACCGTCGGCAAAACGGTTAGGTAAGTACAGGGTAGGAAGTCCCCATACTTCAGCGGACTGTTTTATATCGTCGGCGGTATTATCCGGATTGAAACGGAAAAATTCCATGTTATTTTTAGTATCACGCAGGCGGATTACATTAGAACCTACTTCATAGGCAATAAGTGCCTCGTAACCACCGGCAATAAGTCTCACGCAAGTAAGACCATTGAAGTTAAAAAGTTGTGTAGAATTATTCATTTTAAACCTTTCCTTTCGTTAAAGAGTTTTTTTACTTCGTCAAAATTGTCATTGAATCTGAATAAAGCAGTTTTTTCCGATAGCGAAACTATTTTCAGGTTTACGCAACCATAAAACGCCAGACTTTTTATTTCCGGTAATCTTCCGGATATTTTTATACTTTCAAGGTTTATACAGAAAAAGAAAGCATTTTTATCTATTTCCATAACGCTGACAGGTAATGTCACACTTGTAAGATTTCTGCAATACAGAAATGCCCCCTCCGATATTTTCATGACGTTTTCGGGAATTTCATAAATTGTATCTTTTTTACCGGCAGGGTAGGAAATCAACTCAAATTTTGACTTACTGAAAAGTACATCATTTTCACTGCAATAACACTGATTGTATTTATCTACTTCAACAGATACAAGATTTGTACAGAAACCGAATATACTTGTACCAATATCAACGACACTATAAGGTATTTTTATACTTTCAAGACTTTCGCAACCTGTAAATGTATTGTCACCTATTCTTGTCACGCTGTCGGGAATTTCAATATTTTTAAGTCTCTTACAATCTTTGAATGCCCTGTCGCCTATGGATTTCACACTTTCAGGTATCGTCACACTTTCGATACTGTTACACCACTGTAAAGCATTTTCGCCTATTTTTTCAACACTGTCGGGAATTATGATATTTTTATCCTTGCCGGTATATTTTACAAGAATACCGTTTTTTATTTCAAAATCAGCCATAATAATCAGTCCATGCGGTTTTCCATATCGGTGTACTCGTGCATAGGCGAGATTGCCTTATATGCCGGACGTATAATTTTATTTGAGTTTATAAGTTCTTCTATACGGTGTGCAGACCAGCCCGCAATTCTCGAAACCGCAAAAAGAGGTGTGAAAAGTTCATCCGGTATACCTAACATTCTGTAGACAAATCCGCTATAGAAATCGACGTTAGCACAGACACCTTTAAACATACGTCTTTCACTGGCGATAACATCTGGAGCAAGTTTTTCAACAAGGGAGTATAAAGCAAATTCTTCATGTCTGTTCTTTTCTGCGGAAAGTTTTTCAACAAATCCCTTGAAAACTTTTGCACGAGGGTCAGACTGTGAATATACAGCGTGTCCCATACCGTAAATTAAACCTGCTCTGTCAAACGCTTCCTTATGGAGTAATTTTTTAAGATATGCTCTTACTTCGTCTTCGTCCGTCCAGTCTTTTACGTTTTCTTTCATATCGTCGAACATCATAGCAACCTTTATATTCGCACCACCATGTTTAGGACCTTTCAGCGAACCGAGTGCCGCTGCTATTGCGGAATATGTATCAGTACCGGAAGAAGATACGACGTGTACTGTAAATGTGGAGTTGTTACCGCCACCGTGTTCGGCGTGGAGAACAAGTGCGAGGTCAAGAATACGTGCTTCAAGTTCAGTATATTTCTTGTTCGGACGGAGCATATAAAGTAAATTTTCTGCTATAGAGAGTTTCGGGTCAGGGTCATGGAAGAAGAGACTTCCGCCACTGTTGTAATATTTGTAGGCATTGTAACCATACACTGCAAGTACAGGGAATAAAGTTATAAGTTCGATACACTGCCTCATTACGTTAGGAATGGCAATATTATTGGCGTCGTCGTCATAAGAGTAGAGGGCGAGTACACTTTTTGCGAGGGTATTCATCATGTTATCGCTGGGAGCTTTCATTATTACATCTCTTGTGAAAGTAGTAGGCAGTTCACGGAAATCGGCGAGAATCTGTTTAAATTCCATGAGTTCGTGTTCTGACGGCATATCACCGAACAGGAGCAGGTAAATAGTTTCCTCAAAGCCGAAACGTTTTTCCTTTATGAAGCCGGAAACAATGTCTTCAACGTCTATACCCCTGTAGTAAAGTTTTCCGTCACCGTGATTAGGCATACCCTCACCAGTATTAAGTACCTTTATGGTACTGATATTTGTCAGACCTGCAACTACTCCGTTACCGTCGAGGTCACGCAGACCACGTTTAACATCGTACTGCATATAGAGTTCCGGATTGATTTTGTAACCGTCCATAGACTTATCTGCAAGTTTCCGGATTTCCGGAGTAACAGAGGAAAATTTATAATTCATATATATTGTCATTCCTTTCTTTTTCTTAAAACTTTTTATAGATACTTTATAATTATAACATATTTCAACAAACTTGTCAAGCATTTGGCGAAAGTAAAAAGCAATTTTCCCAAAAAGCGTATCAGCTATTGCAAAATGTTTAATAATATGATATATTTAATAATAATATTTTGTATATAAGGAGTGATTTTTTTTATGGAATCTACAGAATATAAATGTCCGAACTGTAACGCCGGACTTACTTTCATGCCGGAAACTCAAAAATTCGGTTGTGAATACTGTGGCAGTGAGTTCACACTGGAGGAAATGCAGGAAATAAATGCCGAAAATCCCGAAACATCGCCTACTGAAGCGGAATTACACGAACAGCAGGAATTTGAAGAACATACTAATCTGTACCATTGTGCGAGTTGTGGTGCGGACATCATGGCTGACGACGAACAGACCGCACTTTTCTGTTACTACTGTCATAATCCGATAATCCTTGCCGGAAAACTTACCGGAAAATATAAACCCGATAAAGTAATAGGATTCAGATATACAAGGGAAAATGCTGTGAATAATTTCAAGGACTGGATTAAAAACAAATGGTTCGTTCCGGAGGATTTCAAGTCACAGGAGCAGATTGAAAAAATGACCGGTCTTTATGTACCGTTCTGGGTTGCCGACTGCAAAATGAAAGCCGATTTAAGTGCTATCGGTAAGAATATAAGGACATGGACTTCCGGCGAATATCGCTATACGGAAACAAAAGAATACAGTATAATACGTCAGGCGGATATTTCAGCGGAAGGCATTCCGGCAGACGGTGCAAGCAAGATTGAAGATGCACTTATGGAAGCTATAGAGCCTTTCGACTATAAAGACCTCAAAGATTTTTCAATGTCGTATTTCAGCGGATTTTTCGCCGATAAATTCGACGTCGATAAACCGGAAGTATTTCCACGTATAAGGGAAAGAGCGTCGCAAGCCGGTAGGAAGATAGTACACGACAGTATAGGCGGTTATACGTCGGTATCTGTACATAGCGAATCCTATAACATCATGAATACAAAATGGCAGTATGTGATGTTGCCGGTATGGTTCATGACATACAACTACAACGATAAAATATATGAATTTGCCCTGAACGGTCAGACAGGTAAACTCGCCGGTACACCACCTCTTGACAAGTCAAAATTAAGACTTTTCTGTTCAGCTATCGGATTAGCAGTAGCTGTAATAGGTTTTCTGTTCGGAGGTGCATTAATGTAATGAAAAAACCGGTACTTATTATAGTAAATATGATACTTGTAATAGCAGTCATAGGAATTTTTATTGTACAGTCATCTGCAAAGACAGATATTGCAAAAGGTTTCGACGGAAATTATTTAAACAGCGGTTTCCTTGACAATACCGGACTTGTCAAGAATCCCGACGAATTAACTACCCTCGTACAGCAGACCGCACAGAAACTTGAAATGAATATCTTCATATATTCCGCCGGAAAAAATGATATTAACCGCACGGACTATGAAATAGAACGTTTCGCCGATGACTTCTATGATGAGATTTACGGCGAGGACACAGACGGAGTTTTCTATTATATGGACGTTTCCGGACGTTCACCGGCTTGTGACCGCATTTCCACAAGTGGTAAGGCTGTACTTCTGTATCAGAATTGTATTGAAAATATTTTCACACGTCTTGACAATTATCTTCCGGCTTCTACAGAACCCGTAAAGGCTGAACACATTGAAAATGCTGTAAAGGAATTTTTAAGTGCAATAACGACTTACGGCAAAACAGCACCAGGTTCAAATTCAATGACATATTATTATGATGAATCTTCCGGAAAATATATGTTTATGAAAAACGGCGAATTTGTCGTATCGAGGAACAAACCTCTGATATATAATGTAATTCTCATGATAGTATTTCTTGCCGTCGGAGCAGTTGTGGCATTGATTACGTATTTTGTCATAGCAAGTAACTATAAATTCAAGAAAAGTCAGAATCCTGTCATATATGCACGTAATGAAAATACTGTATTCCGCAGAAAATCAGATGATTTTATCCGTACATATACCACGAAACACAAAATCGAAACAAGTTCCGGCAGTAGTAGCGGACGTTCCGGCAGTGGTAGTAGTAGTCATAGTAGTGGCGGAGGTCATGGCGGTGGAAGTCACCACAGATAATAAAGGAGGTAGCAATGAAAGATTATACGGAAATATTTTCAAAGGCAATAAATTTATCAACAGGATATGACATTAAAAAAATATCTGAAATAATAAATTCAATCGGTGATAACTATGGTTGCGAAGAAGACGGCGAATGGGGTGTATATTTCTGGCGTCTTCTGTGTGAATTGACACCGGATAATATGATTACAGATATATACGGCTATTTGTCAAAGAATTATCCTTTAGCACTGATTAAAGAAAACTGTCCGGAAATAATTAAACATACTCTTGAAGAAAACAACATACTTGTAACTGAATTGGAAGAGCCTATGTCTTGTAACGAAGATATATTAAGGAATTATGTTTGCGACAACAGGCGTATAATTGACGAGAATGCTTTTCTGAATAATGGCAATTTTTCTTTTGACGACGAAAGATTTGATATGATACTGTGTCGCATTGAAACAGGCTGTCATTTCTATGTAGATTCCGGAAATTTTACGTTTGATGATATTTATTCAGTATGGTAATTTAACACGCAATGAAAAAGAGACTTCGGAAATGAAGCCTCTTTTTTTTACTCATTTTTGTTCATTATCGTCTTTATTTTTCTTACAGCGAACAACCGCAATAATATTTACGATTGCGAGAATTACGCATAATCCCGCCCATACTTTCAAATCCTTGAATACAGTACCGGCAGTCGCAAAACCGATTAAAGCGGAAAGTCCGAAAATAATAACTCCGGCAATTGAACCGCCTTTTGTACTATTTTTCCTACTTGCTATCATGGTGATTCCACCAGCAAGCATAAGAAAAGATACTAATGCACCACCACTACCGCTTGATTCGCCGTTCTCCGATAAAGAGTTTGCCACACCGGCTGAACAGGATTGAAATAATACAAAGCATGATATAACTATTGTAAGTATTCCGAGAATTAATTTTGTAGTCTTCATAGTTTTCCTCCTTTACTTTTATTCAGTCCAAATAGGCGTAATGTCCTAATTGGCGTAATTTAATTATATCACAATGGTATAATATTGTCAAGTATTTTTCAGAAGTTTAGAGGTTTATTTTTATGGGATTAAAAAGATTAAAGGAATTAAGGAAAGCAAAACGAATTACACAGCAACGACTTGCAATAGAACTAAATCTTACGCAGAAAATGATAAGCAGATACGAACGAGGTGAACGTCAGGCAGACTATCAAACTCTTATTGCATTAGCGGATTACTTTAATGTTTCGATAGATTACCTGCTCGAACGCACAGACAATCCGACATTTTACCGTTAGAAAATAAAAATTCCGTTCCATTATTCTGGAACGGAAATTTTTTTATATATAATCAGTTATTCATACCGATTTCAATAGCCTTGAAGTTATTTTCTATAAGATGCGATTTTGTAGGTGGTACTACTTTTTCTATAGCTTTTTTCATGGTATCGAGTGTGAAAATATTAGTCTCTTTGATGAGTTTTCCGAGGAGAATTATATTTGACCCACCTTTTAAATTATTATCTTCCGCAAGCTGTGATGACGGTATGTAATAACATTCCACGTCTGAACGCTCACATTTTGAATCAATTAAAGTACTGTCGACAAATATTTTACCGTTTGGCTTTACAGCGTCAACGAACTTGTCAAATGACGGCTGATTCATAGCTATGAGGATATCCGGAGTAAGTACAAGTGGTGAACCTATTGGCTCGTCGGAAATACATACGGAACAATTTGCCGTACCACCTCGCATTTCCGGACCATAAGAGGGCAACCATGATAATTCCTTATTGTCCATAAGTCCGCAGTATGCGAGTATCTTACCGGCAAACAGTACACCTTGTCCACCAAATCCGGCGAGTACTATTTCAGTAGTCATTACTTGTTACCCCCTTCCGCTGTGACGTCCTTATACACTCCGAGCGGATAATAAGGTATCATTTCTTCCTGAAGTCGTTTTATCGCCTCTACCGGTGACATACCCCAGTTAGTAGGACACGTCGAAAGAACTTCAACTATTGAAAGTCCACGTTTTTCTTTTTGATTCTCAAACGCTTTTCGGATAGCTTTTTTTGTCTCACGGATATGCGGTACAGTATCTACTGATACACGCTGTGCAAGTGCCGTACCTGTAAGAGTAGAAAGCATTTCACATACTCTTACAGGATATCCGGCAAGTTGTGGGTCTCTGCCGTATGGCGTAGTCTGTGTAACCTGTCCTGGAATGGTAGTAGGTGCCATCTGACCGCCGGTCATGCCGTATATGGTATTGTTGATAAATATAATAACTATATTCTCACCACGTGTTGCAACGTGTACGGTTTCTGCCGTACCGATTGCGGCGAGGTCACCGTCGCCTTGATACGTAAATACAAACTTATCCGGATTTGTTCGCTTTACACCGGTAGCAACCGCCGGAGCTCTTCCGTGTGGTGCTTCAATCATATCGCAGTTGAAGTAATCGTATGCCATTACCGAACACCCTACCGGACATATTCCGATTGTATCGCCCTCAATGCCCATTTCGTCTATGACCTCGCATATCAGTCTGTGTACTATACCATGCGTACAGCCTGGGCAGTAATGTGTAGGGACGTCAATAAGTGACTTAGGTTTTTCAAATACAACAGCCATTATTCAACACCTCCGATTTTCTTAATTTCCTCCAGAATCTCCGCCGGTGTAGGTATGATACCGCCGGTACGTCCGAAGAAGTGTACAGGTTTTGAACAGTTTATAGCAAGTCTGACATCGTCAATCATCTGACCCATTGACATTTCAACATCAAGAAGACATTTTGCAGATTCGCAAGCCTTATTTATTTCTTTCACAGGGAAAGGCCATAAAGTCTTAGGTCTGAACATACCGGCTTTTATACCGATTTCACGGGCGGAATTTACAGCGGATTTCACAACACGAGCCGTCGCACCGTATGCACAAAGAAGTATATCACAGTCTTCCGTGAGATAAAGTTCAGCGTCAGTTTCTTCTGCCTTGACTTTTTCATATCTCTCGAATCTGTTATATACAGAAGTCTGTAACTCGTCGGGTTTGAGATACAGAGAGTTTATTATATGATGTTCTCGCTTATTGCCGTGACCGTTCGCACACCATGAAGATTTATCGTAGTCATTGACCGTTATTTCCGGAAACGATACAGGTTCCATCATCTGACCTAAAAGACCATCCGCAAGAATCATAGCCGGTATTCTGTACCTGTCGGAACGGTCAAAAGCGGTAACAACCATATCAACCATTTCCTGTACAGATGCCGGTGCATATACGAGTAAATGGAAATCACCATGTCCGAGTGCCTTAGTAGCCTGCCAGTAATCCGCCTGTGACGGCTGAATACCTCCCAGACCTGGACCACCTCGCTGAACGTTTATTATAACCGCCGGTAAATCCGAACCGGCAAGATACGATATACCTTCACTTTTCAGCGATATACCCGGTGATGATGATGATGTCATGGCTCTTACACCCGTTGACGCCGCACCGAGTACCATATTTATAGCGGCTATTTCGGATTCAGCCTGTAAAAAAACTCCGCCTGCCTTGTGCATACGCTTTGCCATGTACGCAGAAAGTTCAGTCTGTGGGGTTATCGGATAACCAAAAAAGCATTTACAACCTGCTCTTATAGCAGCTTCAGCGAGTGCCTCGTTGCCTTTCATTAATTTTCTTTCCAAAGCAAAAAAACTCCTTTCGATTATTTTTCAACTATAATAGCACAATCCGGACACATTATACCGCACATTGCACAACCGATACAAGCGTTATCATCTGTACAGACAGCATAAAAATATCCTTTTTTGTTACGTTTTTCTTTCTGAAGTGAAACTATCTTCTTCGGACAGGCGGTCACACACAGACCGCAACCCTTACAGCGTTCACTTATAACGGACATCTTAGCCATTAACTCAACTCCTTTCGGTTTTTATATTTCCCATAACGGCTTCACATAAATTTTTATCGGATAAGCACAGGGATTATCAGTAATTTCAGCACATTCTTCCGGATACGTGGTAAATTTAACCGGAAGTCCTGTCCGTATGGATATTTCCTTAGCAAATTCAGCGGAATTTTCCACGATTTCAACAGTCGTTTCCCTGCCGAGATTCGTATTGTTGACTATCGCCGTATGTCTCATTCGTGAGGCGTTTTCAATCTCATACATGAGTTTAACTGCTTCGTCGGGTGTAGATGTCAGATAACGTCGCTGATTTATCACATAGAACATATCAACGTCATTACCGTATGCCGAAAGTGCTTCCGCATATCTTCCGAGAGCTACTGCACCGGCGTCATCTCCGCCGACGTCTATAATAAGACAGTCTTCACTTTTTGCAATCTGTTCAAGGTCAAACTGTATAGACGGTATATCAAGATTACTGTTTGCGAAATCGGGGGCGATAAGTTTTATATTTTTTTCGGAAAATAATTCCCTGAAATCAGCTGTACGGAAATACGGATTGACAATATCCAAATCAACAACCGCTACGGCTTTACCCATACGGCTTGCACTTACTGCAAAGTTGACAGCGAGATTTGTTTTTCCGCTACCGTAATGACCGGTAATAATAGTAATTTTTTTCATTGAAATCCTTTCTGCCGGAAATTCCGGCAAAGAAAAAAGTCTGTAAATAATATTATATCATATTATCCGGACAATTGCAAGATATTTATGCAGATTCACAAAAAAACCCTCCGACTTTTCAGCCAGAGGATTTTTCTTAGGTGTGATTATTCTGCGTCAGAATTTTTTTCAATGTAAGCAGCAAGGTCGCCTACAGTCTTGATTTCTTCAACAGCTTCGTCCGGAATTGATACTTCAAATTCGTCTTCGATAGTTGATATAAGGTCAACAATATCGAGTGAATCAGCACCGAGGTCATCCTGAATGTTGGCTTCAAGTGTAACATCATCTTCTTCAACGCTGAGCTGTTCAACAATAATGTTCTTGAGTTTGTCAAAAATCATGTTCTTTTTCCTCCTGTATAGATTTTATATCCGGTATGTACCGGACTGAAAACGGGTCATTCAATGAAGTCTCCGATTTTCCTAAACTTAGTATAGCGTTCTTTTAACAAAACGTCAATATCTTTTTTGCATTTTTCCTGAATTTTATGTGACAAATATTCCTTGATATTTTCTGAAATTTTGTATAAATCGTTATGTGCGCCCCCGAGTGGCTCTTCAATGACAGTTTCGGCTACTCCTAAACGAGCCATATCTTCGGCGGTAATCATCATAATTTCGCTTGCTTCCTGCTCTCTTGTAGCGTCTTTCCACAGAATACTTGCAAAACCTCTCGGCGACAGTACGGAATACTGTGCGTTTTCCAACATTGCAAGTTCGTCGCATACACCCAGTGCCAACGCACCACCGCTACCGGCTTCACCGAGAATTACCGATATTATCGGTGTGCGGATAGTCATGAACTCCGCTATATTTTTCGCTATCGCCTCGCCCTGACCTCTTTCTTCGTCGGGTACTCCACATGATGCTCCTGGTGTATCAATAAAACATATTATAGGTCTGTGGAATTTTTCCGCCTGTCTTGCAAGTCTTAAAGCCTTTCGATAACCTTCAGGGTGTGGCATAGCAAAATTACAGTTTTTATTTTCGTTTATGTCACGTCCCTTTACCTGTGCGATTATCGTTACAGGTGTATTCTCAAGCCGTGCGATACCACCTAAAATAGCCCTGTCGTCACCGAAAAGCCTGTCACCGTGCATTTCATAGAAGTCATTGAATATCAATGGCAGATAGTCATGTATAGTCGGTCTGCCCTTTGCGTGAACAAGCTGTATTCTTTCCCACGCAGATTTATTGTTGTCCATAAAGTCAGACCTCCTTTTCTGCCGGATAATAGCCATGTAGTTTCAGCAGATGTGAAAGTGTACTACGCATTTTACGACGTTCAACTATCATATCAACAAAACCCTTTTCGTGCTGAAACTCCGCAAGCTGAAAATCTGCCGGAAGTTTCTGTTTTATCGTACTTTCTATGACACGTCTTCCGGCGAATCCTATTAAAACTTTTGGTTCGGCAATGATAATATCGCCTAATGATGCGAAACTCGCTGTAACTCCGCCTGTTGTCGGGTCAGTCATTACCGTTATGTAAAGTCCACCGCTTTCGCTGTGTAACTTTACCGCTCCGGAAGTCTTAGCCATCTGCATAAGCGAAACTATACCTTCCTGCATTCTCGCACCACCCGAAGCAGTAAACATTACTACCGGTAAATTATTTTCTGTAGCGTACTCAAATGCACGTGTTATTTTTTCACCGGCGACACTTCCCATAGAACCCATCATATAGCGTGAATCCATTACGCCTATCACTACCGGAGAGCCTTTTATTGTAGCCGTTCCGGTGATAACAGAATCTTTTAAACCTGTCTTTTCACGGATTTCAGCCTGTTTTTCGGGATAATCCGGAAAATCAAGAGGATTTCCGCTTATCAGACCGGAATCAAATTCCCTGAAACTTTCCTTATCAACCGTTATTGATATTCTTTCCTGTGCGGACAGTCTGCCATGATAGTTACAGTTCGGACAAACTCTGTGTAATTCCTCATAACGTCCGAGCAGAATATTTGTCTGACATCTCGGACACCTGAAAGTTTCTTTTTCCTTTGATTTTTCGTCCTCGTCACCGTTGAAACGTTTTTTTACAACGTTGAAAAAATCTTCAAACATTTTCAGATACACCCCCTGTTACTTCTTTTTGTGATTTTCCATGTATCTGCCAAGGAATCCTATATCATAATTACCGTCTATGAAATCAGGGTGTCTGATTATTTCAAGCTGAAAATCTATATTAGTGTCTACGCCATCGACTATGAACTCTGCTAAAGCCCATTTCATTTTACGTATGGCGTCGTCCCTGTCCGAACCGTGTGCGATAAGTTTACTAATCATGGAATCGTAATAAGGCGTTATAGTATAGCCCTGATATACTGCACCGTCTATCCTTATTCCAGGACCACCAGGCATATACAATGCCGTAATAGTTCCTGGTGAGGGTCTGAAATCTAATTCCGGATTTTCTGCGTTTATTCTGCACTCAATCGCATGACCGTTTATTTTTACGTCGTTTTGAGTTATTTTCAATGGCATTCCGGAAGCTATTTCAATCTGTGCTTTTACAAGGTCTATACCGGTTACTTCTTCTGTGATAGGGTGTTCAACCTGAATGCGAGTATTCATTTCCATGAAATAGAAGTCTCGGTTTTCGTCAACAAGAAATTCAATAGTACCGGCATTATAGTAACCGCATTGCTTGGCTACCGTTACCGCTGATTGACCCATTTTCTTACGGAGTTCCGCACTTACTATAGGGCTTGGACACTCTTCAAGTACTTTCTGATTGCGTCGTTGCATGGAACAGTCACGTTCATTCAGATAGACATAATTTCCGTGTTTGTCCGCAAGTATCTGTATTTCAACATGGTGCGGATTTATAAGGAATTTTTCTATATATACAGAATCGTCACCGAAATAATTTTTAGCTTCACGGCGTGCGGATTCCATTTGCGATTCCAGTTCTTCCGGACTGTCAACACGTCTGATACCTCTTCCGCCACCTCCGGCAGATGCCTTTACAAGTACCGGATATCCTGCTTTTTCGGCGACTTCCCTTGCTTCCTCTAATGACGATACAGCACCGTCTGAACCTGGTATTACAGGCACTCCGGCATTTTTCATAGTCTCCTTTGCGGTGGCTTTATCGCCTAACATCTCTATCGAGTTATATGACGGTCCTATGAATACTATCCCGAACTTCTCACAAAGTCGTGCAAATTCTGCATTTTCCGAAAGAAATCCGAATCCTGGGTGAATAGCTTCCGCACCACAGTTAAGTGCCGCCTGTATGATAGCGTTCATATTAAGATAGCTGTCTTTTGTAGGTGGTTCGCCGATACATATAGCCTCGTCGGCAATCTGTGCATGAAGTGAATTTCTGTCGGCTGTGGAGTATACCGCAACACAACGTACTCCGACTTCCCGACACGCTCTTATTATCCGGACGGCTATTTCACCACGGTTTGCGATAAGAATTTTCTTAAACATTTTACTCATTACTTATCACCGTCAGCTATAATACAAGTTATCTCGCATGAAACAGCCCTTTCACCGTCAACGGAAGCAAGACCCTTGCACGTTGCAACGGGACCTCTCTGACGTACTATTTCTACTTCAAGGTCAAGAACGTCACCAGGTACTACCTGTCTTCTGAACTTTGCCTTGTCGATACCGCCAAAAAGTCCTATTTTTCCCTTAAATTCCGGTTTTGAAAGCATACATACCGCACCAGCCTGTGCAAGCATTTCAACCATAAGCACACCAGGTGTTACCGGATAATCCGGAAAATGCCCCTTAAACCAGAAATCATCTTCCTTGATATATTTTCTTGCCTTTACGCTGACACCGACTTCCATTTCAATAATCTCGTCGATTAACAGAAAAGGGTCACGGTGTGGGATTATTTCCATAATCTGTTCTTTATTCATAAGTATTTCTGACATTTTTTCCTCCATTTATTTCAGTCCAAATCATATACGGCAAACTGAATCCATCTGCCTTTTTCTGATTTATAATACAGTTGGATACTGTACATTCCATTTGCCTTTACTTCTTCCCATGACATAGTTTTTCCGTCAAGAAGTATACATCTGCCGTTTTCGTCAAAATCATAGTCTTCCTTGTCACAATCGTCGATACTGTAAGACATTTTTATTCTGATTTTTGCAGGCGGTATATCCAGCTTTTTCAACGGACGGTTTTTAATCTGTTCTTCTGTAAAGATGTCACAGAATAATGCGTCATAGCCGTGAAAAGCACGGTCAAACAGAAGAATTTCTTCTCCTGTTTTCACCGATTTTGCTACAAACTTACATACTGAAAATTCTGTATCTACAATAAGCGGATATTTCAGTTCCTTGATTTCATGAAATTGTCCGTAATACCATATTTCAAAACGCCTGCCATTCTGGGAATCCGCAATATTAACAGAAATAACATCATCTTTTTCCTTGTATTCAGCCGTAAAACCTTTGAGAGATGATAAAACCCTCATTATTTTATAATCATAATTGGCTGGTCATATTCAACCGCCTGACCGTCTGAAACAAGAATCTTATCTACAACGCCGTCATAATCCGACTGTATTTCATTCATAAGTTTCATGGATTCTATAATCATGATAACGTCGCCTTTTTTTACCGTATCGCCGACTTTTACAAATGCCGGTTTTTCCGGTGAAGGTGCAGCGTAGAAAGTTCCCACAATGGGAGACTTTACTACATTACCGCTGAATGTTTCAGTTTCTGCTTTTACCGGTACTTCCGGAGCGTTCACCACCGGAGCAGGTACAGACATACCTACAGGCATAGGCATTACCGGCGGTGCGGACGGAATTTTCTTGCCTTTTATGGTTATTGATTTATCACCGTCACGGACAGTAATTTCAGAAAGTTCATTACTGCTTACGATTCCGGCGAGTTTTTCAATAGTTTCAATATCTATTTTATATATTTCACTCATGGAATTTCACTCCTCAACTTTTTTAAAGCAGATTGTCGCATTATGTCCGCCGAATCCGAGAGAGTTTGAAAGTGCTGATTTTACTTCCTGTTCAATGTTACCGTCTGTACAGTAGTTAAGGTCACACTCTTCGTCGGGAACTTTATAACCGACTGTCCTGTGTATAAAGCCCTCCTGAATAGACTTCGCAACTACAATGGCTTCTACCGCACCCGCTGCACCTAAAAGATGTCCTATCATGGACTTTGTGGAATTTATCTTCACATTGTAAGCCTCGTTACCGAATGCAAGTTTAATAGCCCTTGTCTCGTACTTGTCGTTAAGTCCTGTAGATGTTCCGTGTGCGTTGATATAGTCTATATCCGACGGCTTTAATCCGGCTTCCTGCATAGCTAAAGACATACCCATTCCGGCAGCCTCACCGGTAGGCATTGGAGATGTCATATGATAGCCATCACAAGTCGCACCGTATCCGGCTACTTCCGCATAGATTTTAGCACCTCTTGCCTTGGCGTGTTCGTATTCCTCAAGAACGAGTATACCACTGCCTTCACCGAGTACGAAACCATTTCTTTCCTTATCGAACGGTATTGAAGCACGCTCCAGATTATCAGACCTTGTCAGAGCTTTCATGTTATTGAATCCACCGAAAGTAAATTCTTCGTGTGTGCTTTCCGTACCACCGGCAAGACATACATCAAGATAGCCGTCTTTGATTTTACGGAACGCCTCACCGATTGAATGTGTTGCAGACGCACACGCTGTCGAAACATCAAAATTTGCACCTCGGAATCCTGTTTTCATGGAGATAGTACCGGCTGCCATGTTGCTTATCATCATGGGTACGTAAAAAACAGAAACTCTGTTTACGCCTTTATTGAGGTATTTATTATGTTCGCTTACTGTAAGGTCAATACCGCCGATACCTGAGCCGACTATAACACCTGCTCTGTATGGGTCAATATCGGAAAAATCCGTACCGGCGTCCTGAAGTGCTTCGTATGTGGCGATAACTGCGTATTTTGTGAATAAATCCAGACGCTTTGATTCTTTTTTATCGAAACAACCTTTTTTATCGTAATATTCCGATTCGTCGAAATCACGGACAATACCGGCTATTTTAACGCCTGTATTTTCCGTATCGAACATATCTATATATGAAAAACCTATCCGGTTTTCCTTAATGCCTGTCCAGAACTTTTCCACACCAGTTCCGAGCGGAGTGACAGCACCCATACCGGTAATAACTACTCTTTTACTCATAATATAGTAAAGTCCTTTCTTTAATTTTTAAATTTAATATTACATTGAAAGTCCGCCGGAAATTTCAATTACCTGTCCGGTGATATATGAAGCGTTTTCGGAAACAAGGAACGATACTACAGAAGCTATTTCTTCCGGTTCGCCGTATCTCCTTAATGCGACAGCCTCCAGCATTCTGGCTTTTATTTCATCGGAAAGTACATCTGTCATAGGTGTACGGATAAGACCAGGGGCAACGGCATTACAGGTTATGTTCTTTCTGCCGTATTCCTTGGCGACTGTCTTTGTCATACCGATAATGGCAGCCTTTGAAGCGGAATAATTTACCTGTCCGGCGTTTCCGTAAAGACCGGCTACCGACGAAACATTTACTATACTTCCGTGTTTCTGCTTCATCATAACCGGACATACGTTCTTCATCATATTATAGACACTCTTCTGATTTACTGCTATTACAGCGTCATAAGCATCTTCCGACATTCTCGCAAGAAGACTGTCTTTAGTGATACCGGCGTTATTTACAAGGGCGTCAATAGTACCGAAATCAGCCTTTACCTGTTTTACCATGTTTTCGCAATCCGCATACTTTGAAACATCTGCGGAATAGCATTCAGCTTTTACCCCGAATGCCCTGCACTCCTCGGCGACTGCTATAGCCTTTTCCCTGTCGCTGTCACTGGGATAGTGATTTATAACAACGTCGAAACCGTCCTTAGCGAGTCTCTTTGCTATGCACGCACCTATTCCCTGTGATGCACCTGTTATAATTGCTGTAGCCATATTTTAATTAATCCTCCGTTTTCATAAATTTTTTATTATCCGTAAGAATTTCATATCCGTCGATTGTATTATATTTTCAGTCATAACTTTCTTCGTCATAATAATCCGTATCATACATAGGGAGCGTTTCATCATCAATTAGATTATGTAACATTTCGGAAAAATTCTGCCACATCTCTGACAGTAACCTGCCTTGTATCCTACAATAAAAGTCTTGTCGGGTTTTCTTAAAAATTTTTTAACGGGATGTCCTTTAATTTCTTCTGTAATTTTATCAGAATAATAAACCCCAGAATGTGACCTTAATTCTATTTTTCCGATTTCAAGTTCACCATTGCATATAGGACAATATTTAAAACCTAAAAAACTTAATTTACTCATATTTTCAGTAACTTTTCAGCCTGTTCAATGATTTCCTTTACAATAGCTTCACAAGGTTTAACTTCGTTTACCATACCGGCAATTGCTCCGCACAGGAAAGAACCGCTTTCAAGGTCACCGTCTACTACCGCACGCCTTAACGCTCCTACTGTAAGTTTTTCAAACTTGTCGGGTGTAAGTGTACCGTCTTTCTCACCGTTTGCGAGTTGTTTAGCGAATTTTGTCCTGACGTTTCTGCAAGGGTGTCCAGTATAACGTCCGGTAACTACGCTGTCGGTGTCCTTGGCTTTTATTACAAGGTCTTTGAAAGTCTGGTGTATCTGACATTCTTCGGAAGCAAGAAAACGTGTACCAATCTGTACACCTTCCGCACCTAACATAAATGAAGCTGCCATACCTCTTCCGTCAGCGATACCACCAGCGGCGATTACCGGTATTGAAACAGCGTCCACTACCTGCGGTACGAGACACATTGTAGTATTTTCGCCGATATGTCCGCCGGATTCCGTACCCTCTGCAACTACCGCATCTACACCGGCTTTTTCCATACGCTTAGCGAGTGCTACAGACGCTACAACCGGTATTACTTTCACTCCGGCTGACTTCCATGCGGATATATATTTTCCTGGATTGCCTGCTCCGGTTGTGACTACTTTCACACCCTCGTCGATTACAAGCTGTGCGAGGTCGTCGGCATTGTCACTCATAAGCATGATGTTCACACCAAACGGTTTATCAGTCTTTTCCTTGCAAAGTCTTATCTGTTCACGGAGGTAGTCAATAGGTGCGTTACCTCCGGCGATAAGTCCTACACCTCCGGCATTCGATACGGCAGAAGCAAGTTTATTTTCTGCAATCCATGCCATACCACCCTGAATAATCGGGTACTCACAGCCGAGAAGTTCAGTTATTCTTGTTTTCATGATTTTGTTTTCTCCTTTTTATTGATTTTTAATATTCCAGTACTATTCCGCCATATGTGAGACCTGCTCCGAAACCTATTAAAGCAAGTTTGTCACCACGTTTTATTCTGCCGTCATCTATAGCCTCCGCAAATGCAAGCGGTATTGAAGCACTGGAAGTATTTCCGTAATGGTCAAGAGTAACTATGAATTTATCCATAGATACACCTAATTTTTTGGCGGCGGTCTCAATGATTCTTACATTCGCCTGATGTGGTATGAACCAGTCAACATCATCTTTGGTTATACCGATTTTTGAGGATATAATATTAAATGATTTGGGAAGTACATTCGTTGCGAATTTATATACTTCCTTGCCGTTCTGATAGAGTTTATGTAACGGATTATCCGTGAAACCGTCGTCGAAACCGTTTTCAATCTTTACTTCCGGAGCGATATTCAGAGACCTCGCACACAGATAGCTTGCTCCGCTACCGTCGGAGGCAAGATGTGACGCATAAAGTTTATCGCTTTTTTCTACAACAACCGCTGCCGCACCATCTCCGAAAAGTATGCAAGACCCTCTGTCTTTGAAGTCGACAAATCTTGAAAGTGCTTCCGTCGCAACGACAAGTACATATTTCAGATTGTCGTCAGTAGCAAGAAAACGCCTTGCGGTATCGAGTGCATAAATGAATCCGGTACACGCTGCATTTAAGTCAAAGGCGGCGGAATTTACTGCACCTATTTTATCCTGTATTACACTCGCCATACTTGGTGTAAGGAAGTCTGAAGTTACAGTAGTAGTAATTATCAGTCCTATATCCTCCGGAGATATACCGGCTTTTTCGATAGCCTTAAGACTTGCCTGAGCTCCCATATACCATGTAGGCTCCCAGCCAGCCATACGACGTTCAACAATGCCTGTTCTTGTACGAATCCATTCGTCATTTGTCTCGACAAAACGGGTGAAGTCATTATTGGTCAATGTCTGTTCCGGAACATAATAACCAAAACTCATAATATTGATACCCATAAATCAAAACTCCTCTCATAAAAAAATAAATTCAAAAATGGTTGTAAAATTCTGAAATTTATGTTATAGTATTATTGTACACAGTTTCAGTGTATAATATATATTTTAAATCATTTCCGGTTTTTTTGCAATGATATTTTTATAATTTGCTTAATCTGAAACAAAATATTGTAATTTGTTACAAATTATCAGGTTCAAAACCGGTCATTTTTACCAATATATTTTAATCAACAATGAAAGGAAGTTTATCTATTATGACAATTGCACTTTTTTCCGGACAGGGTTCACAGTACGTCGGCATGGGAAATGATTTTCTTGCAGACCCTGTAGTAAGAAGTATCGCCGAAACAGGTTCTGAAATTCTCGGACGTGACCTTATTGAAATCCTCACAGAAACACCACAGGAAGAACTTAACCTCACTATCAACGCACAACCGGCTATCATGACAGTTTCACTTATGGCACTCCGCACCGCTGTACAGAAAGGCTTTACTTTCGACGGTGTAGCAGGTCATTCACTGGGCGAATACGCCGGTATGCAGGCATCAGGCATGATAACTCTTGAAGACGCTTTCCGACTTATAAAGGCACGTTCCGAAGCTATGGACGAAGCTTCACGCAACAATAAGGGTACAATGTCGGCTATAATGAAAATAGCACCCGAAACTGTTGCGGAAGTCTGTGACAAGGCAGTAAATTACGTTTCCGCTGTGAACTTCAATTCACCGGTACAGACGGTAATCGCCGGTACGCCGGAAGGTGTCGCCGAAGTATCTGCAATCTTCACGGAAATGAAAGCAAGAGTAGTACCGCTTAGCGTTGCCGGAGCGTTCCACTCAAAATTAATGCAGTCCGCTGCCGATAAATTCTATGAGACCGCCAAAACTATAACTTTCAGAAAACCGGAAGTTAAATACTATTCAAACGTTACCGGCGGTGAACTCACTGACTTTTCAAATATGCCGGAACTTCTTGCGAAACATATCGTATCACCTGTCAGATTTACTTCTGAACTAAATGCAATGTATCAGGCAGGTGCGAATAAATTCGTTGAGTTCGGAGCAGGCAAAACTTTAACCGGTCTCGTAAAGAAAACTCTCAAAGGCGTTACAGCGTTCAATATCGAAAATATGGACGGTCTCGCAAACTTATAATATAAAGGAGATTCTAAAAAATGAAAAAATATGCTTTAATCGGACACCCGTTAGGACATTCAATGTCACCGCTTATCCATGAAAGACTTTTCGCACTTAGCGGAATATCTGATTTTTCCTATGAACTCGTTGACATTGCCCCCGAAAATCTTTCCGCAAGCAAGGAACTTATAGAAAGTTTCGCCGGACTTAATGTTACGATACCACACAAACAGAACGTCATTCCGTTCATGAACGAACTCGGAGCAAGTGCTGAACGTTACAATTCCGTGAACTGCATAGACAACAAGGACGGCAAACTTACAGGCTATAATACAGACTGCGACGGTTTTCTGATGTCAGCCGAAAAACTCCCGATAGGCGAAAATGTTGCGGTATTAGGTTGTGGCGGAGTTGGCAGAATGATGGCTATTGAAACTGCTTTACATGGTGGTAAACTCACATTGGCAGTAATCCCACAGGATATCAAAAACGCACAGATTCTTATGGCGGAAATACTCTCAAAATGCAGTGAAGCATCTGTAAGAATCGCCGATATTGCTACTCTTGACGAAAATTTTGACCTGATAATAAATGCTACTCCGGTAGGTATGTACCCGAAAGTTAATAACTGTGCAATTTCCGACAGTCTCATTGAAAAGTGCGGAAGTGTTTTCGATGCTATATATAATCCTACTGAAACGCTCCTCATGAAAAAAGTACGTTCACAAGGTAAAACAGCAGTCGGAGGGGCTTCAATGCTCGTGTATCAGGCTGTAAAGGCACATGAAATATGGTACGGAGGAAAGTTCGCAACGGAAGACATTGACCCAATTATTAAAGCTGTTGAAGATTCCGTCAACGAAATGAATAAGTAATGGAAAAGTTTGAAATAAATGAAAATGGTACTCTTACGGCGTACCACAACGATAACAAGGACGTAACAGAAATAATTATCCCTGAAGGTGTAAAATTTATTGAACGTCATGTTTTCAGTGAATACGGTAAAATTTATTCTGTCGTATTTCCTGACAGTCTTGAAAATATCGATAGGTGGGCATTCTGGAGTTGCTTTAAATATTCAAAGGCAAAATATCGTGGCATTACTTTTAATCCGTCGGGTAATTCACAACAAATTCCTGAAGTTATTGACATGATAGCCAGTAAAAATTATTCGCACTCATTGGAACATTTTTTGAAATATCCGGTTATTTTTCAGATTTATTTCAATGACGGCGACGACGTTACAACGGCATATATAAAAAAGAATTTCAGAAAGTTTTTTATATTTCTTGTACATGCGGTTATTTATCAGGATTATTCATATAAAGACTATATATCTGTTGAAACTGCCCTTGAAATTATGGAAAAACTTATAAAATCCGGAAAATTCATATCAAAACGTAACATTAAAACTTACATTAAAATTGCCGACGAAAAAGAATGTCACGAAATTTTCGATATGCTTATTGAATACAAAGAGGAGGTTTTAAAATGACTATATTTCTATGCGGATTCATGGGTTGCGGGAAATCTACTATAGGACAGATTCTTTCTAAAAAACTCGGTTGCGGATTCTGCGATACTGACGAACTTATTGTTAAAAATCAGGGCATGACTATTCCGGAAATATTCTCACAGAAAGGTGAACCTTATTTCAGACAGGTTGAAGCGGAAACTGTCAAATCACTCTGCGGAAAAAGTACGGTAGTTGCCTGTGGTGGTGGTGCTATGCAGAATACCGATACTGCCGAAACCGTACGGAAAAACGGCGGTACAATAATTTTTCTTAACGTTCCTTTCGACGTCTGTTACAACAGAATAAAAAACGATTCCAACAGACCTATTGTCATGAACAATACCAAGGAACAGTTAGAGGAAATCTATAATAACCGTCACGATATATATATGAAAAATTCAACGATAATGATTGAAGCTGTCGGAAGTCCGGCTGAAATAGTTTCAGGCATTATTGATGTTATCAGATAAGAACGGAGATAATATGTTAATTTATAACGCTGAAATCTATACCGGCAGGGAAATTATTCCGCTGGGCTGGATTGAAATTACAGATAATAAAATATCAGCAGTCGGAGCAGGTACGCCGGTTCACGACGAAAAAACAGACATCAATGCTAATGGTGGTACGGTCTATGCCGGTTTCATAGATGCTCATACACATATGGGTATAATTGAAGACGGTCTGGACTTCGAGGGCGATGACTGTAACGAATCTACAGACCCTTTCACACCTCATATGCGTGCTATCGACGGCATTAATCCTTTTGACCGTTGTTTCGAGGAAGCCCGTATGCGTGGTATAACTACAGTAGCGTCAAGCCCTGGTAGTGCCAATGCCTGCGGTGGTGAAATATGTGCCATAAAGACTTACGGAAAATGCATAGACAATATGTTAATAAAGAACGTCGGAATAAAATTCGCACTGGGTGAGAATCCGAAAAATGTCTACAATGACCGTTCCGAAACTCCCATAACACGTATGGCTATTACCGCTATAATCCGTGAGGGTCTGCATAAGTCGAAAAGATACGTACACGATATGGACAGTTACTATTCCGACAGCGATAATTATGACCCTCCGGAATACGATATAAAATGCGAGGCTCTTATGCCGTTACTTGACCGCAAACAAAAAGCATTTTTCCACTGTCACCGTGCTGACGACATCTGTACAGCTATCAGAATAGCTAAGGAATTTTCACTTGATATAGTAATCATACACGGTACGGAGGCTTACAAAATTGCCGATATTCTCGCAGAAGAGGAAATACCTGTAATATGTGGTCCTGTAATATGTGACCGTTGTAAACCTGAAATGCGTGGTCTTGACCTAAAAAATACTTCCGAACTCAACAGAAACGGTGTAAAAACCGCTATATGCACTGACCATACTGTTATACCGATACAATATTTACCTCTTTCCGCACAGGCAACTATTAAAGGTGGTCTCACTTTCGACAAGGCTATTAAAAATCTGACTATAAATCCGGCAGAAATTCTTGGTATAGGTGACCGTGTCGGTACTATCGCCGAAGGTATGGACGCTGATTTACAGATTTACAGAAAAGGCGAAAATCCTCTTGATTTACTTTCTGAACCGTTTTTCGTAATGATTGACGGAAAAATAATCCGTAATGAATCAAAATAAAAAGGCGTACATAAGTACGTCTTTTTATTCCCTCTTTTTTCGTGGTAACGGAAATCTTTCGGAAAGAAACTAACCTCCGCCCAATATTTTTATGTTTACATCATTATATCACAACTGAAACTTTTTGTCAATAGCATTTTAACAAAATTCGCTATCGTTTTTTTTTTTTTTTATACAAAATTACCAAAAAATCACCCAAAAAACACGGCTTACTGTACAGTAAGCCCGTTTTATATTATAAATTATTAAAA